>QUBU01000010.1 GCA_014337915.1 Gammaproteobacteria bacterium | reverse complement strand
CTGGATGCACACCCGCGCCTCGTGGGCCTCGAAGTCAGCCGCGGCGAGGAAGCGCACGTCGTTGGTCGCCACCACCGGGCAGGCCGCCTGCGCCGCGAGACGCACGGCAGCCGCCAGGTGTTCCTCCTCGCCGGGGCGCCCGGTGCGCACCAGCTCGATGTAGAAGTCACCGTCGAACAACTGCTGCAGGCGCCCGAGGATGCCACGTGCCTCGTCCATGCGGTCGGCGGCCAGCGCCGCGCCGAGGACGCCCTGGCGTCCACCCGACAGCGCAATGAGGCCCGCCGCGCCACCGGCCTCCAGCCAGGCGGCATGCAGCACCGGCAGCCCGGCCTCCAGGCCCTCCAGGTAAGAGCGCGACACCAGCCGCGCCAGGTTGGCGTAACCGGTGGCATCCCGGCACAGCAGGACCAGGCGCGTGGCAGGGCGGCCGTCGTCGGCCAGTCGCAGCCAGACATCGGCGCCGATGATGGGCTTCACGCCGGCCGCCAGCGCGGCCTTGTAGAACATCACCATGGCGAACAGGTTGCCCTGGTCGGTCAGGGCCACCGCCGGCATGCCGGCAGCGCGCACCGCCGCCAGCAGTTCGGGAATGCGCACCACGCTGTCCGCCAGCGAGTACTCGCTGTGCAGGTGCAGGTGGACGAAGGCGCGGCTCACGCGCGGACACCGCAAGCAGCGACCGCGCGCACCGGTGCGTAGCTCAGCCGATGGGCCGCGCAGGGACCGAGGCGCAGCAGTGCCGCGCGGTGCTCGGCCGTGGGATAACCCTTGTGGCGGGCGAAGCCGTATCCCGGGTGGGCGGCCTCCAGTTCGAGCATCTCGGCATCGCGCGCCAGCTTCGCGAGGATGGAAGCGGCGGCGATCGCCGGGCAGGAGCGGTCACCACCGACCACGGCGCGCACCGGGCCGGCGAAGCCGGCGAAGCGCGGGGCACGGTTGCCGTCCACGGCCAGCTCCTGCGGTACCACGGCGAGGCCCGCCACCGCGCGCTGCATGGCGAGGAACGTCGCGTTGAGGATGTTCAGGCGGTCGATCTCCGCCACCGTGGCCCGGCCCAGCGCCCAGGCCAGGGCTTCGGCATGGATACGCCCGGCGACGCGTTGACGCTGCGCTGCCGACAGCAGCTTGGAATCCCGTACGCCTTCGATGGCCTGGCCCGGCGCCAGCACCACCACCGCGGCCACGACGGCCCCGGCCAGCGGGCCGCGGCCCGCTTCATCCACCCCGCCGATGCCGGCTGGTACCGGCAGCGTGGCAGCGGGAACATCGCGACGCGGGATCATGGAAGCGGATTATAGGGACGAACCCCGCCCGCAACCTCAGGGACGGCCGGCCACCTCCAGCGTGGCGCGGGCAGCCGTGGCACTGGCATCCTGGCGCAACGCCCGATGCAGTTCGGCAAAGCGCGCGGCCAGTGTCGCCTGCCGCTGCGGCGAGCGCAGGATCGCCGCCAGCTCCGCAGCCAGGCGCGGGCCGGTGACCTCCGACTGCAGCAGTTCCGGCACCAGGGCCGCGTCGGCCAGCAGGTTGGGCAGCGAAAAGAACTTGACGTCCACCAGCCGCAGGGTCCGCGCCAGCCAGTAGGTGAGCGGCGCGAAGCGGTAGGCAACCACCATCGGCCTGCCGACCAGCGCCGCTTCCAGCGTGGCAGTGCCCGAAGCCAGCAGCAGGCCATCGCTCGCGGCCATGACTTCGCGGGCACGCCCATCCACCAGCCGCAGGGGCGGCGTACCCGGATGGCGTGCGAGTCCGGCTTCGAAGGCAGCGCGCACTTCCCGGCTGGCCATCGGCGCCATGAACTGCATGTCCGGCCAGTCGCGCGCGAGAATGGCGGCCGCTTCGAGGAATGGCGCGCCGAGGCGCGTCACCTCGCCGAGCCGGCTTCCCGGCAACAGGCCCACCACCGGCCCGGCACCGAGCCCGAGGGCGCGGCGTGCCGCATCGCGGTCGTTCTCCATGGGGATCAGGTCGGCCAGCGGATGGCCGACGAAAGTCGCGGGCACCCCTGCCGCCTCGAGGAACGGCGCCTCGAACGGCAGCAGGCACAGCACCCGGTCGCAGGCCGCGCGCAGCAGCCGCACCCGGCCACGGCGCCAGGCCCAGACACTGGGCGAGACGTAGTGCACGGTGCGCACGCCAGCGCGCCGCAGGACCGGTTCGATCCGCAGGTTGAAATCCGGAGCGTCGATGCCGACGTAGACATCCGGTGGCTCGGCGAGCAGGCGGCGCAGCAGCGTGCGCCTCAGTCCCGCCAGCCGCGGCAGGTGCCGCAGCACCTCGGCCAGGCCCATCACCGCGAGTTCATCGGCGGCAAACCAGGCCTCGCAGCCCGCGGCGCGCATCGCCGGGCCGGCAACTCCGGCGAAGCGCGCCTGCGGACACAGGCGGCGCAAGGCGCCGATCAGCCCGGCGCCCAGCTGGTCGCCCGAGGCTTCACCGGCAACCAGGACGATGCGCATGGCGGCCGGCGCTGCCGGTCCACGGGCTAGCGGACAATGCTGCGTTCCGAGCGGTCGAGGAATTCGACGATGGCGCGCACCTCGGGCTGGTTCACCGCCAGCGCGGCGAGCTGCTCGCGGGCCTCCACCAGCCGCAGGCCGGAGCGGTAGAGGATGCGGTAGGCCTCCTTGAGATTGCGCAGCTGCTCCGGCCCGAAACCACGGCGCTTCAGGCCTTCCTGGTTGATGCCGCGCGGCTCGGGCGGGTGGCCGGCCACCATCATGAATGGCAGCACGTCGCGGGTCACGCCCGACAGGCCGCCAACGAAGGCATGGGCGCCGATTCGACAGAACTGGTGCACGGCGCAGAAGCCGCTGAGGATCACCTGGTCCTCGACATGGACATGGCCGGCGAGCGTCGCGTTGTTCGACATGATCACGCCATTGCCGACCTGGCAGTCGTGCGCGATGTGGGTGTAGGCCATCAGCCAGTTGTCGTTGCCGACGCGGGTCACACCGGCGTCCTGGGCGGTGCCGCGGTTGATCGAGCAGTACTCGCGGATGGTGTTGCGGTCGCCGATCTCCAGCCGCGTTGCCTCGCCGCCGAACTTCTTGTCCTGCGGATCGTCGCCGATGGACGCGAACTGGAAGATGCGGTTGCCGGCGCCGAGGGTCGTCGGCCCCCTGATCACCACATGGGGGCCGATCACCGTGCCGGCGCCGATGCGCACCTGCGGGCCGATGATGCTGTAGGGGCCGACGCTGACATCGGGCGCCAGCTCGGCATCCGGGGAAACGATGGCGGTGGCGTGGATCATCGAGGGCCCTGCCTGCGGAAGGCGGCTTCCAGTTCCCGAAGGCGTCGCGCCAGGGCATCCAGCTGACCGAAACGCACGGCGTTCTTACGCCACTGGCGCGCCTCGTCCGCGGGAATTGCGCCGCTGTAGAGGCCCGGCCTGGAAATCGAGTTGGTGACCTTGGCGCCGCCGCTGATGACGACGTCATCGGCCACGACGATGTGCCCGGCAAAGCCGCAATGGCCCCCGATGATGCAGCGCGCGCCGATGCGCGTGCTGCCCGAGATACCGGTCATGGCGGCGATTGCCGTGTGGTTGCCGATGCTGACGTTGTGCCCTACCTGGATGTGGTTGTCGAGCCTGACACCATCGCCGACCAGCGTATCCTCGATGGCGCCGCGGTCGATGGTGGTGCAGGCACCGATGCTGACATCGTCACCGATCACCACGCTGCCCAGCTGCGGCACCCGGGTCCAGGCGCCGCCCGGGCCGCGGGCATTGCCGAAGCCGTCCGAGCCGATGACTGCGCCGGGATGCACCAGGCAGCGGCGACCGACGCGGACCCGCTCGCAGAGTACCACCCCCGCCATGATGCGCGTGTCATCGCCGACGACACAGTGCGCACCGATCACGGCATTGGCAGCGATGATCACGCGGGCGCCGATCACCGCACCCTCGCCGATCACCGCGCCGACGTCAACCTGGCTGTGCGCGCCGAGGCTTGCCGATGCCGCGATGCTGGCACCAGCGGCGATTCCCGGGCGTGGCGGCGGCAGCGGATGCAGCTCGGCCGCCAGCCGGGCGTAGGTGAGGTAGGGATTGCTGCTGACCAGGCAGGCCGTCGGGCAGTCGGCGGCCGATTCCGCATCGAGCACCACCGCGCTGGCCCGCGTACCGGCCAGCTGCGGGCGGTACCGGGGGTTGGCAAGGAAAGCGAGCGCCCCCGGCCCGGCTGCAGCCAGCGTCGCTACATGATCCACGGTGACGTCGGGATCGCCATGCAGCTCACAGCCGTGCCGCACTGCCAGTGCCGCCAGGGTCATGCCCATGTCAGCTCCGTTGGCACCCGGTCACCCACTGGGCTGCCGCGCCACCCGCGCCTCAGGGCTTGGCCGACGCGCCGGGCTTGCCCTTGTAGGCCGCCTGCACGCTGCTGAGGATCTGGCTGGTCAGGTCGAGGTTCTGGGCCGCGTAGATCACCCCTTCGCCGACGATCAGGTCGTAGCCACGCTGCCGGGCAAAGGACTGCACTTCCTGCAGCAGGTCGCGCTGCAGCTTGCCCAGCTCCTCGTTGCGGCGCACGTTGAGGTCTTCCTGGAAGGCGTTGAAGCGCCGGCCCAGCTCGCGCTCGTCGTCGCGGAACTTGCTTTCGGCATTGCGCCGCTCCTCGGCGCCCATCACCGCGGCATCCTTCTGCAGCTTGGCCTGCCGGTCCTTCAGCTCATTCTGCTTGGCCACGAGGTCGCGCTGCCGCGGAGCAAACTCGTCTTCCAGCGCCTTGAGTGTTGCCTGGGCCTGCGGCGATTCCTTGATCAGGCGGGCGAAATCCACCACGCCGACCTTCAGGGCTGGTGCCGCCTGGCCCGCTGCCAGGCCCGGCACCAGCAGCGCCATGGCCAGCAGAGCCCGGAATGGGGTTGAGCATCGTGTCATTGGTGCTGATCCTCTTGCTTGCGAATCCTAGAATGCGCCACCGATCGAGAACTGGAACTGTTCGGTGTCGTCCCCGTAGGAGAATGCGGTCGGGTCCTTGCTGTTGAGCGGGAAGCCGTAACTGAAGCGGAACAGGCCCAGTGGCGCCAGCCACTGCGCGGAAATTCCCACCGACTGCTTCAGGTTGCCCAGGTCGAAATTGTAATCGATCGGTACCGTGTTGTTCGGGTAGGGTGCAGTGAAGGTCACGTCCCCACTGGAGAAGACGTTGCCGACGTCGTAGAACAGGGTCAGGCGCGAGCGCGAGCGCCACTTCTCGGGGATCGGCAGGATCAGCTCGGTCTGGGCGGCGACCAGCATGTTGCCGCCATAGGGATTGCCGAAGCTGTCGCGGGGACCAAGGTAGTTTTCACGGTAGCCACGCACGGTATCCGGGCCGCCGGCGAAGAAGTTCTTGAACGGCACGATGGCAGTGGTGTCGCCGAAGCTGTCGCCGTAGCCGAGGTCAACGCTTACTGACAGCGTGAAGTACTGGCTCAGGGGAAAATACTGCACGCCGTTGTAGTTGAGCGTGTAGTACTCGACATCGGCACCTGGCACGGTGCCCGACAGCGTCAGCCGGTGGCGCGCCCCGCGGTCGGCGAACAGCGCGCGGTTGCGGCTGTCGTAGACCCAGCCGGCGACCAGGTCGAAGGTCATGAAGTTGGTGCCATAGACCTCTGCGCCGCCGCTGACTTTCTCGGCGAAGCTGCTGCCGTTGTTCTGCACCCATTCCTTGGCCTGGGCGCTGCTGTAGGAATCGGCCAGCAGGTTCGATTCCTGCCAGCTGAAGCCAAAGATCAGCCGCTGGAACTCGGTGATCGGATAGCCATATTCCACCGACAGTGCCGCGGTCTCGGTGGAGAAGTCCGACGCGCCAGAGGTGTACTGGGTGATGTCCCGGTAGGTGAGGCTGATGGTCCGGCTCACTTCGTCGATGGTGGTGTACGGATCCGTATGCGACAGCCCGTAGATGGTCCGATACTTGCCGGTGCTCACGTCGGCCGAGACGCGATTACCGGTGCCGAACACATTGGAGTGCACGAAGTTGCCGTTGAGCATGAAGCCCTGGGAGCCGGAATAGCCGACGCCGCCGCCAAAACTGCCGGGCAGGCCCTCCTTGATGTTGAAGTCAATGTCCACCAGGTCGGGCGTGCCGGGAACCGGATTGGTGCTCGACTCGACCTTTTCTATGTACGGCAGGCGCTGCAGGCGCACCTTGGAGCGCTCCAGCCGGCTGTTGGACAGGTAGCCGCTCTCGAACTGGCGCACCTCGCGGCGCAGCACCTCGTCGTTGATGCTGCTGGTACCGGTGAAGTTCACGCGCCGCACATAGACGCGGTTTTTCGGTTCCACGTACAGCGTGATCGCTGCCGTCTTGTCGGCCTTGTTGAGTTCCGGCACCGGCTCGACGCTGGCGAAGGCATAGCCCTCCTCTCCCAGGCGCAGGCGGATCAGGTCGGCGCTCTGCGTAATGGTGCGCTGGGAGTAGATCTGTCCGGGCTTGACCAGCACATAGGGGTTGAGTTCCTGCTCCTGCAGGATCAGCTCGCCCGCCAGCTTGACCTCGGAGACCTTGTAGCGCTCGCCCTCGACGATGTTGACGGTGATGAAGATGTCTTTTTTGTCCGGCGACAGCGCAACCTGGGTGGATTCGGTGCGGAAATCGGCAAAACCCTGGTCCATGTAGAAGGAGCGCAGCGTCTCCAGGTCACCCTGCAGTGCCTCCCGGGAATAGCGATCGTCCTGGCGGATGAAGGACAGCCAGTTGGGCATCTTCAGCTGGAACTGCTCGAGGATCTCGTCGTCGTCGAAGCTGTGGTTGCCGACGATGTTGATCTGCCGGATGCGGGCCCGGTCGCCTTCGACGATCTTGATGGCGATCTTGACCTTGTTGTCAGGCAGGTCCTCGACCTCGGTGGTCACCCGGGCTGCATACTTGCCCTGGCTGAAGTACTGGTCGGTCAGCGACTGCTCCACCTCGTCGAGCACCGAGCGGTTGAATATGCGCCCTGCCTTCAGGCCGATCTTCGCCAAAGACTCGGTCAGGTCCTCGGTCTTGATGTCCTTGTTGCCGGTGATGCTGAAGCTCTCGATGGACGGCCGTTCAGCCACCGCAATGACCAGGGTTCCATTGTCCCAGCGCAGCTCCACGTCCCTGAAGAACCCGGTGGCGTAGACCGCGCGCAATGCCTCCTGCATGCGTTGCCGGTCCAGCCTGTCGCCGATGTTGACCGGCAGGTAGTTGAACACTGTGCCCTCGGAGATGCGCTGCAGGCCCTCGACGCGGATGTCCTTCACCACCATGTCGGCCGCGGCAGCGGTAAACGCTGCAGCCAGCAGCAGCAGGCAGGCAAACCACCGGCGCACGCGGCCGGGCTGGCGGAGTCCATCGGCGGGCATGGTCACGGAATCAGCCGAGCAAGCGCGAAATATCGTTATAGAAAGCGAAGCTCATCAGCACCAGTAGCAGGAAGATTCCCAGCTGCTGGCCAATGACCTGCGAACGCTCGGAGAGCGGCGAGCCCTTGGCGAACTCGACCAGCTGGTAGGCGATCTGGCCGCCGTCCAGCATCGGCACCGGCAACAGGTTGAGGATGCCGAGGCTCAGGCTCACCACCGCCAGGAATCCGAGGAAGGGTGACAGGCCGATGCTGGCGCTGTAGCCGGCGTACTGCGCGATGTTGATCGGACCGCTGATGTTCTTCACCGAGACATCGCCCGTGAGCATCCGCAGGATCATCCGCAGGGTCAGGCTGGACATCTCCCAGGTACGCGCCAGCGCGGCGCCAGCGGCCGCCACCGGCCCGTAGCGCTCCACCGAGCGCATGCCATCGTAGAGACCCGGCGGCACCTGCGGCGATGCGCCGATGCGCCCCACCGCGCCTTCCGCCGTTTCCGCCTCTGCCACCTCGAGGTGCAGTTCGAGCGTGGCGCCATCGCGGCGCACTTCGGCGAGGATCGACCTGCCCGGGCGCGCACGTACATATTCGACCCACTCCGGCCAGCTGCCGATGGCCTGGCCGTCGGCACTGAGAATCCGGTCTCCGGCGCGCAGGCCGGCACGCTCGGCAGTACCCCCTGGCAGCGTCTCGCCGATCACCGGCGGCAGCGTTGGCGCCCAGGCGCTGAAGCCGAGCCCCGGGAACAGCCGTCCCGGTTCGGTCAGTTCCGCCGAACGGCCTGCCGCATCGAGGTTGATCAGGCGCTCGCCGCCCGACTCATGGCGCACCCGCAGGCTGATGCGGCCCCCGTCGAGCAGGCCGTCGAGCATCGCCACCACCGCGCCCTCCCAGGTGGCCGTCGGCTCGCCGCCGACCTGGAGGATTTCGTCCCCAGCCTCCAGCCCGGCCCGCGCGGCGATGGAATCCGGGGTGATCTCGCCCACGACCGGCCGCAAGCCGGGCACGCCGATCATGAACATCGCCCAGTAGGCGACGACGGCGAAGATGAAATTGAGCGCGGGACCGGCAGCGAGGATCACGATCCGCGAAGCCACGGGCTGGCGATTGAAGGCGCGCGGCTGCTCCGCCAGCGTCACCGGGCAATCACGCTCGTCGAGCAGCTTCACGTAGCCGCCGAAGGGGATGGCGGACAGGCAATACTCGGTGCGATCGGCGCCGGCCCGGCGCAGCCAGACGGGACGGCCGAAACCGACGGAGAAGCGCAGCACGCGCACACCGAGCATCCTGGCGGCAATGAAGTGGCCGAACTCGTGGACGGCGACGAGGATGCCGATCGCGACCAGGAAGGAAATCGCCGATGTGAAAATGCTCATAGGCCTGCCAGCGCACCCGAATAGCCTGCCGCATGACAGCGCCGCGGCCTGACGCATGCGTCGGCCGCAGCTGCAGCGGCATGCCATGATCTCAAGCCCGGCAACCCGGTTGCAACCGGCGGCGGACTCATGCCCCGAGCCAGCCCAGCCAGCCCGCCTCGAGCAGGAACAGGGGCGCCGCCGCGGTTACGCTGTCGATGCGGTCGAGGATCCCGCCATGGCCCGGGAACAGGTTGCCGCTGTCCTTCAGGCCGGCATTGCGCTTGAACATGCTCACGGTGAGATCGCCGACGATGGAAATGGCGCCGACGCTGAGACCCAGTGCCATGGCGGGCACCGGCGGATGGCCGAGGATGGCCGCACCAGCTACTGCCGTCACGGCGGCGCAGGCCAGGCCACCGAAGACGCCCTCCCAGGTCTTGCCGGGGCTGACCTGGGGCGCGAGCTTGACCCGGCCCAGGCGCCGGCCCGCGAAATAGGCACCGACATCCGCGGCCCAGACGATGGCCAACGCCAGCAGCAGCAGGGCTCGACCATCGATATCCGTGTACAGGAGCGCAGCGAGGCAGAGCCAGGCCGGCAGCAGCACCAGCAATCCGCAGAGGGCGGCAACCGGGCGCCGGATCGGCACCGGGAAGCGCAGGATCAGCAGGAATGCCAGCGCCCACCAGAGCATGGCGCAGGCGGCGATCACCGACACCGGCAGCACCGCAGTCATCAGCCGGGAGGCCGCCAGCAGCATCGCAACCAGTGCAACGCAGGCGAGCCGCGGCCGCATCGAGCCGAGGCCGAGGAATCCCGACCATTCCCAGGCCGCCCCCAGCACGAACAGGCCGATCAGCACCAGCCCGAATGTCTTGGGCAGCAGCAGAAACGCCGGCAATAACACGGCAACCAGCGTGCCGGCTGTAACAACACGTTGCGCCAGGGAGTTCAGCGCCATCGTGACTGCAACCGGACCACGGGCCAGCAGACTGCGTCAGTCCGCCAGCGCCTCGAGCTGGCCGCCGGTGCGGCCGAAGCGGCGCTGCCGCTGCCGGAAGAAGTCCATGGCCCGGGCCAGCTCGGCCGGACCAAAGTCGGGCCACAGCAAGTCGGTAAAGTAGATCTCCGTGTAGGCCAGGTCCCAGAGCAGGAAGTTGCTGACGCGCTGCTCGCCACCGGTCCGAATCAGCAGATCGGGCGGCGGCAGCCCCGCGAGCGACAGGTGGCGGCCCAGCAGTGCCTCGTCGATGTCCTGCGGGTCGATGTCGCCCGACCGGACCTTGGCGGCGATACGGCGCGCCGCCTGCACGATGTCCCAGCGGCCGCCATAGGAAACGGCGAGCACCAGCGTCATGCGGGAATTGCCTGCCGTCTTCGCCTCGGCGTCGGCGACCCGCTTGCGCAGGATCTCGGGCAGCTGCTCGCGCGCTCCGATGAAGCGCAGCTGGAAACCGTTGGCGTGCAGCTCGTCCACCTCGCGCTGCAGGACTTCGATGAACAGCCGCATCAGGCTGTTGACCTCATCAGGCGGCCGGTGCCAGTTCTCGCTGCTGAAGGCGAACAGGGTCAGCACTTCCACCCCGGCTTCCGCGCAGGCCCTGGTCACCGCGCGGGCGGCGCGGACGCCGGCCCGATGACCGGCATGGCGCGGCTTGCTGTGGGCCGAGGCCCAGCGCCCGTTGCCATCCATGATGAGGGCAACGTGGCGGGGCGGGCCATGCGGCAGCTCGCCGCCTGTTGTCGCTTGAGGGCTCATCCGGATCTGATTCAGAACTCGCAGAAAGTCCTATACTTGCATGATTTCTTTCTGTTTGTCCTCTGAAATCTTGTCGATCTGGCCCACATGGCGATCGGTGAGTTCCTGGATGGACTGCTGGGCCTTGCGGTCCTCGTCCTCGGTAATCTCGCGATCCTTGAGCAACTCCTTGAGATCGGCCATGACATCCCGGCGTACGTTGCGCACCGCCACCCGGGCCTGCTCGGCCTCGCGGCTGATGTGCTTGGCGAGGTCGCGCCGGCGCTCTTCCGTCAGGGCCGGCAGCGGCACGCGGATGACGGTGCCCGCCGTGACCGGATTGAGGCCGAGGTCGGAGTTCATGATCGCCTTCTCGATGACCTGCACCATCTTCGGTTCCCAGGGCGTCACGCTGAGGGTACGGGCGTCTTCCACCGCCACGTTGGCCGCCTGGTTCAGCGGCACATGGCTGCCATAGTAGTCGACCTGGATATGCTCCAGCAGGCTGGTATGGGCGCGTCCGGTACGCAGCTTCTTCAGCACCTGGCCAAACGCGGCGACAGCCTTGGCCATGCGTTGCTCGGCATCTTTCCTGATATCTGCAATCATCATCGCTTCCCTTCGTTGCGGCCCCCTGTGGCGCGGCTTCAGCCCTCGCTGACCAGCGTACCCACCGATTCACCGCGGACCACGCGCAGCAGCGCACCCGGGACGTTGAGGTCGAACACCCGGATCGGCAGGTGATTGTCGCGGCACATGACCACCGCTGTGGTGTCCATGACATCGAGCCGGTCGGCCAGCACCTTGTCGTAGGAGAGCTTTTCGTAGCGCGTCGCGCTGCGGTCCTTCATCGGGTCTGCAGTATAGATGCCATCCACCTTGGTTGCCTTGATGAGCACATCGGCACCGATCTCGATGGCCCGCAGCGCCGCGGCGGTATCCGTCGTGAAAAACGGGTTGCCGGTGCCGGCCGCAAGGATGACCACGCGGCCCTTCTCCAGGTGGCGGATGGCGCGGCGGCGGATGTAGTCCTCGCAGACCTCGTGGATCTGCAACGCCGACATGACCCTGGCGTAGGCGCCGGCGCGCTCCAGCGCATCCTGCAGGGCAAGCGCGTTGATGACCGTGGCCAGCATTCCCATGTGGTCGCCGGTGACCCGGTCCATGCCGGCGCGGGCCAGGCCCGCACCGCGGAAGATGTTGCCGCCACCGATCACGACGCCGAGCTGTACACCCATGCGCAACAGCTCGGCGATCTCGCCGGCGATGCGCGCGAGCATGCGCGGGTCGATGCCGTAGTCTTCGTCGCCAAGCAGCGCCTCGCCGCTCAGCTTCAGGAGAATGCGGTCGAATTTCCTCTGCGGTTCGGTCATGGTGCCTGCCGGTACGTTACACAAAAAGAACCCCGCACAGGCGGGGTCATGGATACTTCCTGGTGGCCGTAGCGGCTGCCCCGCCCCGGCCCCGGCCGCAGGGCGGCCGTCACTCCGCCCCGCCCGTCCTCAGGCATGAGCTTCAAGCTGTGCGCGCACTTCGTCGGCGAAGTTCGCCGCCTTCTTTTCGATGCCCTCGCCCACCTCCAGGCGGACGAAGCGCCTGACCGAGGCCTTGCGTGCCTGCACCAGCTTTTCGACGCTGATGTCGGGGTCCTTGACGAAGGGCTGGCCAAGCAGGGTGATCTCATTGAAGAACTTGCGCAGGCGCCCTTCCACCATCATCGCGACGATGGCCGGCGGCTTGCCCTCCTGCGCGGCCTGTTCCGAGAGGATGCGCCGCTCGCGCTCCAGCGCCTCTGCCGGCACGTCCTCGGGGGATACGCACTGGGGCCGGCTGGCGGCGACATGCATCGCCAGGTCGCGGCGCAACTCCTCATCGCCGCCCACGACATCCACCAGCACGCCGATACGGGTACCGTGCAGGTAGGTGCCGAGCTGCCCGGTCGCGGCCAGGCGTTCGAAGCGCCGCACGGCGATGTTCTCGCCGATCTTCGCCACCAGTTCCTTGCGCAGGTCCTCGAGCGAACCACCGGCGGCACGCGGCAGCTGCATCAGGGCTTCGACATCGGCCGGAGAACGCGCCAGGGCCAGCGCCGCAGCCTCGCTGGCAAAAGCCAGGAAGCTCGCGTCACGGGCCACGAAGTCGGTCTCGCAGTTGACTTCCATGATGACGCCGCTGCGCCCATCGGCGGCGAGCGCCAGCTCGATGCGTCCCTCGGCCGCGACGCGGCTCGCCTTCTTGTCGGCCTTGGCCTGGCCACGGGTGCGCAGGATCTCCAGGGCCGCCTCGATGTCACCCTTGGCCTCGACCAGGGCGCTCTTGCACTCCATCATGCCGGCGCCGGTGCGCTCGCGCAGTTCCTTGACGGTGCTCGCCGCAATGCTCATGCCATTCCTCCAGCTCGCTCGCCACCGGCCGCCGCTGGCGGCCGGTGGCCGGGCCTATTCCTTTTCCTCGCCAGCGTCCGCAGCCGCCGCGGGTGCCGCCTTGGCTCGGGGACGCCGCGCGCCCTTCGCCGCATCGGCTGACCTGGTGCCGCGGGTCGCCTTGCGCGCCGGTGCAGCGCGCCGGCTGCCGGGCTGGGACTTCGGCTTGCCTTCGGCATCCAGCTCGACGAACTCGTCCTCGCCGGCCGGCAGCGCCGGCACGGACACGCGGCCGTCGAGCACCGCATCGGCCAGGCCGACGGCGTAGAGCTCGGCGGCGCGCATGGCATCGTCGTTGCCGGGAATCACGTAGTCGACCTCGTCGGGCGAGCAGTTGGTGTCGACGACACCGATCACCGGGATACCGAGGACACGGGCCTCGTGCACGGCGATGCCCTCGTGGCCGACATCGATGACGAAGATCGCGTCGGGCAGGCTGGCCAGGGTCTTGATGCCGCCGAGGCTGCGCTCGAGCTTGGCCTGTTCGCGCTTCAGCGTCAGCACCTCCTTCTTGGTCAGCCGCTCGATCGAGCCGTCGGCCTGCATCTGCTGCAGTTCCTCCAGGCGCTTGATCGACTGCTTGATGGTCTTGAAGTTGGTGAGCATGCCACCCAGCCAGCGATGGCTGACGTAAGGCATGCCGCAGCGCTCGGCCTGGGCCTTGACCGAATCCCGCGCCGAGCGCTTGGTGCCGACGAACAGGATGGTGCCACCGTCGGCCGCCAGGTTCCTCGCGAAGGCACAGGCCTTGTGGAACAGCGGGACGGTGTGCTCGAGGTTGATGATGTGGATGTTGTTGCGGGCGCCGAAAATGAAGGGCGCCATCTTGGGGTTCCAGTACCGGGTCTGGTGTCCGAAGTGAACACCGGCCTCCAGCATCTGGCGCATGCTGACTTCTGCCACGTTTGCTCCTTGGTCGGGTTTGGCCTCCATGTGCCCCGTAGCGGCAACCCGCTCATTGCTGAGCAAGGCACCCGGCCGTACGTGTCGACACATGTGTGGATTTCGTTGCCTGCAAGGCGCGCGCTTTATACCATAACCGCCATCCAGCAACAACGCGCCGGGCGCTGCTGCCCGGCACCAGCCGCCAGCCGGCGGCCCCAGCCCCGTGGCCACCCGGAGCGGCCCCTGCCATGAAACGCCCAGATCCCGCCAGCCAGCACCCGGCCATGGCGCCGCCGCTGGCGCCACGCGGCCCAGGAAATGTCCCGATGAACGCAAGCATCAAGACCCCCGCCGAGCAGCAGCTGATGCGCATTGCCGGGCGCCTCACCGCCGACGTTCTCGACATGATCGGTCCGCAGGTCCAGCCGGGGGTCAGCACCGAGGAACTCGACCGCATCTGCCACGACTTCATCGTTGGCGTACAGCAGGCGATTCCCGCGCCGCTCAACTACCGGGGCTTCCCGAAGTCGATCTGCACCTCCGTGAACCACGTCGTCTGCCATGGCATCCCCGGTGACCGCAAGCTGCGCCAGGGCGACATCGTCAACATCGACATCACGGTCATCAAGGATGGCTTCCACGGCGACAGCAGCCGCATGTTCTTCGTGGGCAAGCCGACGGTGCAGGGTGCCCGCGTCACGCAGGTGGCCTTCGACGCCATGTGGGCCGGCATCCGCATGGTGCGCCCGGGCGCCCGCCTCGGCGACATCGGCCACGCCGTGCAGGCCTGCACAGAGTCACAGGGCTGTTCGGTGGTCCGCGAGTACTGTGGCCACGGCATCGGCCGCGGCTTCCACGAGGATCCGCAGGTGCTGCACTACGGCCGGCCCGGCACGGGGATGGAACTGCGCGAGGGCATGACTTTCACCATCGAACCCATGGTCAACGCCGGCGAACGTGGCGTGCGCCTGCTACCCGACGGCTGGACGGTGGTCACCCGGGACCACTCGCTGTCGGCGCAGTGGGAGCACACCGTGCTGGTGACCGCGACCGGCTGCGAGGTACTGACCCTGGGAGCTGCGGACCGGCCATGAGCACGCCGGCCCGCGCTGCGACCGAAGCCGACGCGATCCCGCCGCAGCTGGCTGCGGCTGCTGCCGCAGGCAGCCGGTTCCTCACGGCCAGCGGCAACAGCCTCGACTGGGCGCGCATCGACGCCAGCCTGGCCGCGGCCAACGGCACCGTGGCCGGCATCCGCGAGATCCTGCGCGACGCCAACGGGGCGCTGATCAACCGCTTCCTCGCCGGCGAAGCCGCCACGCAACTGGTGGCGGACCAGACGGCGGTCGTCGACCGCGTGATCCGCACCGCCTGGGAGCAGAGCTGCGGGCCGCAGTTGCCCGATGTGGTACTGGCCGCCGTAGGTGGCTACGGGCGCGCGGAACTCCACCCGTTCTCCGACGTGGACCTGCTGGTGCTGCTGCCGGACCAGAAGCAGCGTGACGTACGCGAACCCGTTTCGGCATTCCTCGCCCTGCTCTGGGACATCGGCCTGCAGGTCGGCCATAGCACCCGCACTGTGGTGGAGTGCCGCGACGAGAGCCGCCGCGACCTCACCACAGCCACGACGCTGATGGAGGCGCGCTGCCTGCTGGGCCCGGAGGAACTCTTCCAGCAGATGGAGGCGGCCTGCGCGCCGCCGGATGTCTGGCCCGCGCGCAGCTTCTTCGAGGCCAAGCTCAAGGAGCAGCAGGCCCGCCACAGCCGCTACGACGACACCGCCTACAACCTCGAGCCGAACATCAAAGGCAGCCCGGGCGGCCTGCGCGACATCAACATGATCGTCTGGGTGGCGCGCCGCCATTTCGGCACCGGCGACCTCGAGACGCTGGTATCGCACCGGTTCCTGACAGCGGGCCAGCTGCGCGTGCTGCGCCAGGGACGCGACTTCATCTGGCGCGTGCGCTTCGCGCTGCATGCGCTCACCGGCCGCAAGGAGGACCGGCTGCTGTTCGACTACCAGGCGCGAATCGCCCGCCTCTTCGGCTACCAGGACGCAACCTACATGCTGGCGGTCGAGCAGCTCATGCAGCGCTACTACCGCACCGTGATGGACCTCAGCCGCCTGAACGAGATGCTGTTGCAGCTCTTCCAGGAAGCGATCCTGATGAATCCCGGGGTGGAGGCCGAGCCGCTCAATGACCGCTTCCAGGTCAAGAACGGCTTCCTGCAGGTGGTGGACGATACGGTTTTCGAGCGCCAGCCCTCGGCGATCCTCGAGCTGTTCCTGCTGCTGCAGCAGCAGCCACAGCTCAAGGGCGTCAGCGCCACCACCGTGGACCTGCTCCAGCGCAGCCTCTACCTCATCGACGACGAGTTCCGCCAGGATCCGCGCAACCACCGCCTGTTCCTGCAGATCCTGCGGGCGCCGGAAGGTGTCACCCACGAGCTGCGGCGCATGAACCTCTACGGCGTCCTCGGCCGCTACATCCCGTCCTTCGGCCGCATCGTCGGTCGCATGCAGTACGACCTGTTTCACGCCTACACCGTGGACGCCCACACGCTGTTCGTGGTGAGCAACCTGCGTCGCTTCGCGCTGGCGCGCTACGACCACGAGTTCCCACGCTGTTCGGAGATCATGCGCGAACTGCCGGCGCCGGAGATTGCCTACCTGGCCGGGCTGTTCCACGACATCGCCAAGGGCCGTGGCGGCGACCACTCGGTGCTGGGCGCGGTGGATGCCGAGGCGTTCTGCCTCGAGCACGGCATGAGCCGCTACGAGGCGCGCCTGGTGGCCTGGCTGGTCCGCCACCACCTGACGCTGTCGATGACCGCACAGCGCCGCGATATCACCGACCCGGCGGTCATCCGCGAATTCGCCGCGCAGGTCGGCGACGAGACGCACCTGGACTACCTCTACCTGCTGACGGTGGCCGACGTGCGCGCCACCAACCCCAAGTTGTGGAATTCCTGGAAGGCGCAGCTGTTCGAGGAACTCTACGGTGTCACCAAGCGCGCACTGCGCCGCGGCCTGGAGACGCCGGTGGACAAGGACGAGCTGCTGGCCGAAAGGCAGGCCGCCGCGCAGCAGCTGCTGGATGCCGCCGGGGTCGACCGCGAGGCCGTGGCGCGCGTCTGGCAACAGCTCACCGAGGACTACTTCCTGCGCTGCCGGCCGGAAACCATCGCCTGGCACACGCAGCAGCTCGCCGGCTACGAGCCGGCGCGGCAGCCGGTGCTGATCGGCGTCCACGGCGCCTCGACCAGCGGCGGCACCGAGATATTCCTCTACACCCCGCAGGAACAGCACACCTTCGCGCTGGCCACGGCGGTGCTCGACGAGCTCGGGCTCACCATCGCCGATGCGCGCATCATTCCGCTGGACAACGGTCGTAGCATCTCCACCTACGTGGTGCTGGAGCAGACCGGCGAGCACATCGCCGACACCCGCCGCCACGAGCAGATCCGGCGGCACATGGAGCGCGCCCTGGCCCGGACCGACGGCGAGCCTGCCAGGGTCACCCGGCGTGCGCCGCGGCAGGTGCGCATGTTCTCCATCCCCACGCTGGTGAGCTTCGCCACCGACGAGCGTAACAACCGCACCGTGATGGAACTGATCGCCGGCGACCGCCCCGGCCTGCTCTGCGAGGTGGGCAAGGTGCTGCGGGACCAGCAGGTCGCGGTCCACACGGCGAAGATCGTCACGCTCGGCGAACGTGCCGAGGACGTCTTCTACGTCACCGACCGCAACGGCCAGCCGCTGCAGCCTGAATTCTGCGAACAGCTGAAGCAGGCACTGACGGCGGCACTCGACCAGCCGGCCTGAAACGGCCGCTGCCGGACAGCGTTTCACTACCCACAGCACAGGAATGCCATGAGCGAACTGCAAGCCACCATCGAAGCCGCCTTCGAACGCCGCCGCGAACTCGACCCGGCACGCCCGGACCCGCGGCTGCGCGCCGCCATCGAGGAGGCGATCGCGATGCTCGATGCCGGCACCGCCCGCGTCGCCGAGAAGACCAGCTCGGGCTGGGTCGTCAACCAGTGGCTGAAGAAGGCCGTCCTGCTGTCCTTCGCGGTGTCACAGAACCGCCGCATGGACGCCGGCTTCACCACCTTTTTCGACAAGGTGCCGCTGAAGTTCGCCGGGAGCAGCGCGGAGGAACTGGCGGCAGCCGGGGTGCGGGTCGCGCCCCCGGCGGTGGCGCGGCGCGGGGCCTATATCGCGCGCGGCGTGGTACTGATGCCCTCCTACGTCAACATCGGCGCCTACGTGGACAGCGGCACCATGGTGGACACCTGGGCCACGGTCGGCAGCTGCGCACAGATCGGCCGCAACGTGCACCTCTCCGGCGGCGTCGGCATCGGCGGCGTGCTCGAACCGGTGCAGGCCAGCCCGACCATCATCGAGGACAACTGCTTCATCGGTGCGCGCTCGGAGATCGTCGAGGGCGTCATCGTCGAGGAAGGCGCGGTGATATCCATGGGCGTCTACATCGGTGCCAGCACCCGCATCTACGACCGCGAGAACGACCAGGTACTCTACGGCCGGGTGCCGGCCGGCGCCGTGGTGGTCCCCGGCTCCATGCCTTCCGCCGGCGGCCGCTGCAGCCTGTACTGCGCGGTGATCGTCAAGCGCGTCGATGCCCAGACCCGCGCCAAGGTCGCCATCAACGAACTGCTGCGGGCCGAGTGAGCGCCGCCGCATGAACGCAACGCTGGAGTTTACCCGGGAACTGATCCGCCGGCCGTCGGTGACGCCGCAGGACGCCGGCTGCCAGGATCTCATGGCCGCGCGGCTGCGGCAGGCGGGATTCACCATCGAGACCCTGCAGTATGGCGAGGTCACCAACCTGTGGGCGCGCCGCGGCAGTGGCGGCCCGCTGCTCTGCCTTGCCGGCCATACCGACGTCGTGCCGCCCGGGGACAGCAGCCAGTGGCAGAGCGACCCGTTCTCGCCGGAGATCCGCGACGGCTTCCTCTACGGTCGCGGCGCCGCCGACATGAAGGCGAGCCTGGCGGCCATGACCGATGCCGCCTGCGATTTCGTCGCCGCGCGGCCCGGGCACGGGGGTTCCATCGCCTTCCTCATCACCAGCGACGAGGAAGGCCGGGCACGCGACGGCACGCTGCGGGTGATGGCCGAGCTCGCCTCGCGGGGCGTGAAGATCGACTGGTGTCTGATCGGCGAGCCATCCTGCAACGAAGCACTGGGCGACACGGTGCGCATTGGCCGGCGCGGCTCGCTCAGTGGCATGCTCACAGTCAACGGCATCGAGGGGCATGTGGCCTACCCGCAGCTGGCCCGCAACCCGATCCCGCTGTTCGCCCCGGTGATCACCGAGCTCTATTCGACACCGCTCGACGATGGCAACGAGTTCTTTCCGCCATCGAGCTTCCAGGTGGTGAAGCTCGAGGCCGGCGAAGGCGCCCCCAACGTCATCCCCGGCAAGCTGCATGCGCGCTTCAATTTCCGCTATTCCACCGTCTGGACCTACCAGCAGCTGCAGGCCCATGTCGAGGCGCTGCTCCGGCGCCATGGGCTGGACTTCGAGCTGAACTGGCACCTGTCGGGCGAGCCGTTTCTCACCCCCGTCGGGCAACTGACGGATTGCATCACGGCCGCGGTGCGCACGGTGACCGGCCTGACACCGCAGCTATCAACCGGTGGCGGCACCTCGGATGGCCGCTTCATTGCACCCTACGGCACCCAGGTCGTGGAGTTCGGCCCGGTCAATACCTCGATCCACAAGGTCAACGAGCGCGTCGCAGTCGCCGACATCGAGCGCCTGAAAGCTGTCTACCGCAACGTCCTCGAGCGCCTGCTGCCCGCCGGCTAGCCGGCAGCGCGGCGCCAGTTGTTCCAGACGCCAAACGCGCCAAGCACCAGCAGCGAGATCAGCACCCAGCCCGGCATGGCGAGGCCGAGGAACCGCCAGTTGATCTCGGCGCACTCCCCCGAACCGGACAGTACGGTCTGCAGCATCTCGGTAAACGGGAACGCCTCGAGCATGTAATCGAGCCCGGGCCCGCAGGCCGGTACGCGCTCGGGCGGCAGGCTCTGCAGCCAGAGGTGGCGCCCCGCCACGCCAGCGCCGCCCGCTGCTGCCAGCAGCAACAGCAGCGAATACGCACGCCGGCCCCGCGCGCCAGGGCCATGGACCGCGGCCAGCAGGAAGACCGCGCCGAGCACGAGCACCGCGACCCGCTGGAAGATGCACAGCGGGCAGGGTTCGTAGCCCAGTACGTGCTGGGAGTAGAGCGCATAGCCCATGAGCCCCGCGCAGGCCAGGGCAGCCAGGAAATTGCCGGTTCGCGGTCCGAAGGGCATGCAGTCCTACTCCGTTCTGGCGGGCAACGATACCGGCGCCTGACCCAGGTACTCCGGCAACGCGTCGGCGGCGGCCACGGTCCGGCCAGCGGCGAAATCGCGATCCGCCATGCTCAACAAATCCAGCGCCGACGGCAAGAGGCCGGGGTGCAGCGCCGCCAGCCGCGACTGATGCCGCTGGAGCAACGCCGGCCAGGCCTGCCAGCCATCGCCGAGCGCACTGCAGGCAGCATCGCCCGGGAATCTGAATGTCGCCGGATCCACCAGCATCTCCGGCATGAGGGCCAGCGGTGCCGCGTCGCCCGTCACCTGGTACAGCGCCGCGTAGACGCGCCCCATGCGGGCATCGACACAGATGGCATGCAGCCCGGGACCGGCCCCCGCTGCGAGCACTGCCAGGCTCGATATACGGCATACCGGGATGACGCGCGCATAGGCCAGCGCCTGCGCGACCGCGGCCGCCACCCGCACGCCGGTGAAGCTGCCCGGGCCACGGCCGAAGGCGACGTAGTCGAGGTCGGCGAAGCCGGCACCGAGGCGCCCCAGTAGCTCGCGCGCATGCGCATAGACATCCGCAGTCGCGGTCCTGGCGGGCTGCGCCTCGAAATATTCGACCTGCTGGCCGCGCCTTGCGGCCAGACCCAGCCGGTCGCTGGAAGCCTCCAGCGCCAGTGCACAGCAGTCGGTCATGGCTCGCCGGCCTCCCATTGCCGGAGGAAGTCACAGGCCTCCGCAGCACTGCGCACCACGGGCATGGGTGGCAGGCTGGCGAGGAACACTCGCCCGTAGCCGCGTCCGCTGAGGCGCGGATCGCAGATGATGACGATGCCATAGTCCGTGGTGCCGCGGATCAGGCGACCCACGCCCTGGCGCAGTGCCAGCACCGCCTGCGGCAGCTGGTAGTCGCGGAACGGGTCGCCGCCAGCCCGGCGCACCAGCTCCAGGCGCGCCTGCAGGAACGGATCACCCGGTGATGCAAACGGCAGCCGGTCGATGGCCACGACCACTAGTGCAGGCCCACGGATGTCCACGCCCTCCCAGAAAGTGGCGGTCCCGAGCAGCACCGCCTGGTCCGTGCGCGCGAAATCCTCCAGCAGGCGCGAACGCGGCGCCGATCCCTGCACCAGCAGGGTATGGCCATGGGCCCTGCTAGCCAGCAGATCCGCCGCACGCTGCAGGGCCCGGCGGCTGGTGAACAGCAGGAACGCGCGCCCGCGGCTGGCCTCGAGCACCGGCTCGATGGCCGCCACGCAGCGCTCGAGGTAATCGGTTGCTTCCGGCGCTGGCAACCCTGCGGGCAGGAACAGCCGTGCGCAGCGCGCATAGTCGAAGGGGCTGTCGATGCGCCGCGTGTCCAGCGGCTCCAGCCCGAGGCGCCGGGAGAAATGCGAGAAATCCTCGCCTACGGCCAGCGTTGCCGAGGTGAATATCCAGGTGCAGTGCTGGTTGCCCAGCATCTCGCGCATCTGGCCCGGGGCATCCACCGGGGTCAGGTGCACGGCAAAGGCCTCGCGTGCGCCCTGCACCCAGCAGAGATCGGCCTGGGCCTGCCAGTCGGCGATACGGCCGGCCGCCGTTGCCAGCGCCGCGGCACGTTCGGCGCAGCGGCCAAGGCCCGGGCCCTGTTCGCCGCGCTCGCCGAGCAGCGCGCTCAGGGCACCCAGCGACTCGGCCAGTCCCGACAGCGCGGAGGCCATCGCCGGTGCGGCATCCATGGCCACCGGATCGGCGCCTGCCGGGGCGGCAGCCTGCGCCTCACGGACCGCGCCGAGCAGCGCATCCAGGCGGCCGCGCAACTCCTGGTCCAGCATCCCGCCGGCCTGCGCCTCGGCCACGGTGTCGCGCACCAGTTCCTCCAGCTGCCGGGATCGCAATGTGATGTCGAACCAGGCCTGGGCCGTTTCCGGGAAGCGATGGGCCTCGTCGACGATGACCACTTCGGCCCCGGGCAGCAGCTGGCCAAAGCCATCGTCCTGCAGCGCCATGTCGGCCAGCAGCAGGTGATGGTTGACGACGGCGACATCGGCAGCGGCTGCGCGCCTGCGCGCTGCGACCACGTGGCAGCCTTCGATGTCGGGACAGCGGCTGCCCAGGCAGTTGTCGGCCGTGGATGTCAGCTGTGGCCACAGCGGTGAATCCTCCGGCACGCCGGCAACCTCGGCAATGTCGCCGGAATGCGTGCGCTGCGCCCACGCGCCGATGCGCTGCAGGTCACGCCGGGACTGGCTGCCCACCGCGCCAGCAGCGCCCTGGGCACGCGCCAGGCGGTAGCGGCACAGGTAGTTCGCGCGCCCCTTGAGCTGCGCCACCACGGCCGGCCGGCCCAGTGCCGCCGTGACGACCGGCAGGTCGCGGTGGTAGAGCTGGTCCTGCAGCGTGCGGGTGCCAGTGGCGATTATTACCTGCTGGCCGGACATGAGCGCCGGAACCAGGTAGGCCAGCGTCTTGCCGGTGCCGGCGCCGGCCTCGATGGCCAGGTGGCGTCCATCGGCCATCGCAGCGCTGACCAGCCGTGCCATCTGCAGCTGCTCGGGCCGTGGGGCAAAACCGGCGAGTGCGCTGCGCAGCGGGCTGTCGGCAAGGAAGAAACTGTCGAGACGGTCTGGCACTGGCGCATCATGGCGCATGACCGGACCCTGGTTCATCCAGGGCCAGTCATGGCCGCGTGGTTCCCGGGTGTCGGCTGACCCCTTGGTCGTGGTCTGTATAATAGGCAATTTTATGGACCACGAGCCGGCGACCAGCCGGCTCGCTTGTGCCCCGTTCTTTTTCTAAGGATCGACGATGACGACAACCAACAAGGCCCTGCAGGACTGGGTGGCGGAAACGGCCGCGCTCACGAAACCGGATCACATCCACTGGTGCGATGGCAGCGAGGCCGAATACCGGTCGCTGGTCGAACTGATGCTCGGGCGCGGCGACCTGCTTGCCCTGAACGACAAGACCTATCCGAACTGCTACCTGCACCGCTCCGACCCCAGCGATGTCGCCCGCGTCGAGCACCTGACCTTCGTCTGTACGCCTGACCGCGATGAAGTCGGCCCCAACAACAACTGGATGGCACCAGCCGAGGCCCATCGCAAGATGGCCGGCCTGTTCGAGGGCTGCATGCGCGGGCGCACCCTCTACGTGATCCCCTACTGCATGGGTCCGGTGGACTCGCCCTACGCACGCTGCGGCGTGGAGATCACGGACAGCCCCTACGTGGTCGCCAACATGAAGCTCATGACGCGCATGGGCAAGCCAGCCCTGCAGCGCATCGAGCGCGAAGGCAAGTTCGTGCGTGGCCTGCATTCCACCGGCGACCTCAATCCGGAGCGCCGCTTCATCATGCATTTCCCGCACGAACTGCTGATCCAGAGCATCGGCTCCGGCTACGGCGGCAATGCGCTGCTCGGCAAGAAGTGCCACGCGCTGCGTATCGCCAGCTGGCAGGCGCGCAGCGAGGGCTGGCTCGCCGAGCACATGCTCATCGTCGAGATCGAGAGCCCGCAGGGCGAGCGCCACTACCTGGCGGCTGCATTCCCGTCCGCCTGCGGCAAGACCAACCTGGCGATGCTGATCCCGCCCGCCTCGCAGGCCGGCTGGAAGGTGCGCACCATCGGCGACGACATCGCCTGGCTGCACCTGGATGCCGAAGGCCGCCTGCGCGCCATCAATCCGGAGTCCGGCTATTTCGGTGTGGTTCCCGGCACCAACCCGAAGACCAACCGCAATGCCTTCGACATGATCACCCACGACACCATCTTCACCAACGTGGCTGTCACCGCCGACAACGAGCCCTGGTGGGAAGACAAGGACAAGCAGGAACCGGTCACCGACTGGCGCGGCAACCCCTGGAAGAAGGGTGGTGCTGCCGCCGCGCACCCGAATTCGCGCTTCACGGTTGCCGCCAGGCAGAACCCGAGCTACTCGCCTCTGGCGGACGATCCGGCCGGCGTGCCCATCAGTGCCATCATCTTCGGTGGCCGGCGCCGCGAGCTGGCGCCGCTGGTCTACCAGGCCCGCGACTGGCGCCACGGCGTGCTGATCGGGGCGTCGGTAGCTTCGGAAACCACCGCGGCCGCCACCGGCCAGGTGGGTGTGGTGCGCCGTGACCCGATGGCCATGAAGCCCTTCTGCGGCTACAACTTCGCCGATTACTGGGGCCACTGGCTGGGTTTCGCCGGCAAGTCGGATCGCCTGCCGCAGATCTTCCACGTCAACTGGTTCCGTCAGGACAGGAACGGCAAGTTCATGTGGCCGGGTTTCGGTGACAACCTGCGCGTGCTGCGCTGGATCATCGATCGCTGCGAAGGCCGCGCCGGCGCCCGCGAGACGCCGATCGGCTTCCTGCCGCAGCCCGGGGACATCGACCTCGACGGGCTCGACATCGACCGCCAGGTGCTGGATTCGCTGCTGGCGGTGGACGCGGCCAGCTGGCGCGAGGAACTGGCCGGCATCGCCAGCTACTTCGGCGAGTTCGGCGACCGTGTGCCGCCGGCCCTGCTCGAGGAGCACGCCAGGGTCAGCAAGCGTCTCGGCTGAGGTTCTTGCAGGCCGCCGCCCCGACGGGCGGCGGCTATTGCTCGCAGCTGTACTCGATGGCGAGTGGCGTGCCGCGCGCCGCCACCCGGCCCATGCCGATGACACCGCTGCCGGCGAGTTCGGCCGAGTCCCGTCGCACGTAGACTTCCTCGCCACCGTCGGGCTGGATGAAAGTCCCGTTGGTGCTCTCGTCCACGAGCACGAAGCGGTTCTTGCGCATGTCGATGCGCGCGTGTACGCGTGAAATCAGGTTGCCCTTGATGACCACGTCGTTCTCGTCGGCCCGGCCCATGCTGGCCTCGGCCTTGCCGCCCTCGCCGAGCACGAGTTCGTGGCCGCGGAAGCGCAGCCGCAGGCGACCGGGAGCCGCCGGCTCGGGTGCCGTCCACTTGATCGACGGCAGCATGCTGGTCGCTTCCTCGGGCTGCCAGACCACCTCGAACAGGGCCATCTCACTGGAGTAGCCCTTCACGGTGGCGATGTCGATCTGGCGGGCAAGCGCCCGCCACTCGCCGGTGAGCTGCTCCACCGTGACCGCGGTGGTGAGGATCTGCCCCGCCTTGGCCTGCGAGGTCATGCGATTGGCGGTGTGCACCGCCTGGCCGAAGATGTCGCGGTCCTCGGCCACCACCGGGCCATAGTGGCAGCCGATGCGGATGGCGACATGGGTCCCGTCGGCAAGACGGGTGCTGCTGGTGATGCGCTTCTGCATCTGGCTGGCGGCGCTCATGGCGTCGTCGGCCGACGGGAAGGTCGCCATGATCTCGTCACCCATGGTCTTGATGACGGCGCCGCCGAACTGCTCGGTAGCGTCCCGCATGACCTTCAGGCACTGCTGCACCGTTTCGCGGGCGCGGTCGTCGCCCATGGCTTCGTAAAGGTGCGTGCTGCCGACCACGTCGGCGAACAGGATGGCGACTTCCTTCCCTACTCCGTCAGCCACGTCACCCCCGCTACCGGAATATGTCAAACACCACTGTTGGCATTATACGGCAAGGATCCACGCGGCAAGAGTGCCCGGGTCGCGTCAGCACCCCGCCCCATCATGGCCCCGGGTTACTTCTCCGCCACGACATAGGCGATCCAGCCACCGTCGGCCTCGCCCGTCGTCGACGGCGAAAATTCGCCATTGCCCCCGCCCTCGCCGTCGTCCCCCTCCCAGTACACGGTCACGCGCCGGAAGCCCGCCTGCAGGAGAATCTCCCGCAGTTCCGGCAGGGTCCACAGCCGCCAGTCGTAGCTGAACGCCCGGTCCATGCGCGAGCCGTCCGGGAAGCGGAAATGGATGTGGCAGAGCAGGTGCCCGGTCACCGGCTGGTAACGGGCCTGGTGCCAGACATAAGTGAAGCCCCGGTGTTCGGTCCGCTCACGCATCTCCCGGCAGGCCTCGTAGCCGCCGAAGGCATCGAGCACCAGGATGCCGTCGCGGGTCAGGCCAGCATGGGCATTGCGGAAATAGCGCAGCAGCTGCTCGCGCTCCTTGAAGACCCAGTAGCTGAAGTTCAGTGCCGCGATCACCTCGACCGGCCGGGTGCGCACCGTCAGCACGTCGGCATTGACGAGGCTGACGCGGCGGCGCGCCGCGGGCGTCAGGCGCGACAGGCGCTTGCGCCGGCCCCACTCCAGTACCGCCGGCTCGATGTCCACGCCAATGGCACGGCGCTGCGGGCCGCGTCGGGCCCATTCGCAGGCGGCACTGGCGGCGCCGGAGAAATCCTCGCGGAAACTACGCGGCAGGCGCTTGCGCGCATCTCGGAAAGCGCGTTGGAGGAAGTCTACCTCGGTGGCCGGATCGTGCACGGCACGCTCGTAGAGCACCATGCGATCGGCACGCTCAGCCATCGTCGGGGGACGGCGCTTGCCGCTGCGTGCCGCGCCGCTGGTCTTCTGCTTCGCCACTCGTGATCCTTTCGTCTTGAATACAGGCCGGCAGGCGCCGCGGGCGCCAGGCTGGCCCAGAATCAGGCCTGGTTGCTCATGCTCATGGCATCCAGGGACTCCAGCAGCAGCTGCGGCTGCGCGCCGGGGCGCCCGGCCTGCTCCGACAGCAGCCGGCGCCAGCCACGCGCACCGGGCTGGCCGTGGTAGAGCCCCAGCATGTGCCGCGTCACCTGGTGCAGGCGCAGGCCGCTGCCGGCCTGGCGCTGCGCATACTCGCACATGCGGCGTACCACATGGTCGCGGTCGAAGGCTTGGTGATTATCTCCGGACGCGAAGAATCGCGCTTCCACCGCGGCAAGGAAGCTGGGATCCCCGGCCACCTTGCGGCCGAGCATGACCCCGTCGAGCAGCGCGAGTTCGGCGTCGATGCGCTCGAGGCTGGCGATTCCGCCGTTGATGATGATGCGCAGCGCGGGGAACTCGCGCTTCAGGCGGTGCACCCGCTCCGGCAGCAGCGGCGGAACCTCGCGATTCTCCCGCGGCGACAACCCCTGGAGGATCGCCTTGCGCGCGTGCACGATGAAGGTTCCACAGCCGGCACGGGCCACCCGCTCTACGAAAGCGGCGAGGAACTCGTAACTGTCCTGGTCATCGACGCCAATGCGCGTCTTGACGGTCACCGGGACATGCACCGCTTCCGCCATGGCAGCGACGCAGCGCGCCACCCGTTCCGCATCGAGCATCAGGCAGGCGCCGAAGCGGCCGTCGCGCACGCGGTCGCTGGGGCAGCCGACATTGAGGTTGATCTCGTCGTAGCCCCGGGCGGCAGCGATGCGGGCTGCGGCGGCCAGCTGCACCGGGTCATGGCCGCCGAGCTGCACCGCCAGCGGGTGCTCGACGGGATCGAAGGCGAGCAACCGCTCCTGGTCGCCGTGCAGGATCGCCTCAGCGGTGATCATCTCGGTATACAGCCGGACATGCGGCGAAATCTGCCGCAGGAAATAGCGGCAATGGCGGTCCGTGACGTCCATCATGGGCGCCACGGAAATCTGCTTGCCTGCAGCCATCGCCATTGGCCTGCCCCTGTGTCGTCACCGGCAAAGATGCGGCGCGGCGGATGGTGGCCCAGCGTCCGGCCGGGGGTCAAGCTGTGAGACAGGACCGGGCGCGGCCGTCGCCCGGCACCCTATAATTGCCGTCCATTTCCGGAAAGCACCGGCTCCAGGGCCATACATATGCAGGGCAAGGGCATTCTCGTCACCGGTGGCGCGGGCTATATCGGTAGCCACGTGGTGCGTCAGCTCGGCGTCGCCGGCGAACGCGTCGTGGTACTGGACAACCTGTCCACCGGTTTCCGCTCGGCCGTGACCCATGGCACGCTGGTGGAAGGCGACACGGGCGATTCGGCACTCGTCGCGCGCCTGCTGCGCGACTTCGACGTCGACACCGTCATGCACTTCGCGGCCCACACGGTGGTTCCCGAATCGGTCAGCAACCCGCTCAAGTACTACAGCAACAACACCTGCTCCAGCCAGCGACTGCTGGCCTGCGCCAGCCAGCATGGCGTTGCCCACGTGATCTTTTCCTCCACCGCGGCGGTGTATGGCATGCCGCCAGGTGGCAGGGCCGCGGAGGACAGTCCCACCTCACCCATCAATCCCTACGGCTCCTCCAAGCTGATGACCGAGTGGATGCTGCGCGACCTGTCACGGGCCTCGGCGATGCGCCACGTCACGCTGCGCTATTTCAACGTCGCCGGCGCCCATCCCGGCGGCGTCATCGGCCAGTCGACGCGCAATGCGACGCTGCTCACCAAGGTGGCCTGCGAGGTGGCCGTGGGCAAGCGGCCGTACGTCTCGGTCTTCGGCACCGACTATGACACGCCCGACGGCACCGGCGTGCGCGACTACATCCATGTGGAGGACCTGGCCTCGGCCCACATCAGATCCCTCGACTATCTGCGCGCAGGCGGCGACTCCATCACGCTCAACTGCGGCTACGGCCATGGCTACAGCGTGCGCGAGCTCCTTGCCGCCGTCGAGCGGGCCTGCGGCCACCGGCTTGCAGTACGCGAGGAGCCGCGGCGGCCCGGTGATCCTCCGGTGCTGGTAGCTGTCGCCGAGCGGATCCGCTCGACGCTCGGCTGGCAGCCCGCATACGACGACATCGACGTCATCGTGCACAGCGCGCTCGCCTGGGAACAGCGCCTGCTGGTGACGCCAGCCAGCTAGCTGCCGGCCGGTCCCTCGGGCCGTTCGGTGGCGGCCTGGATACCGTATTTCTGCAGCAGGTCGTAGAGTGTCGGCCGGGTGATGCCCAGCAGCCTGGCCGCCTGCGACACGTTGGCATCGCACAGCGCCATGGCACGACGGATGGCACGGGTCTCGGCCTCGCGCCGCACCTCGCGCAGGTTGAGGTTCGGGGCACTGGCATCGATGGCTTCCAGGCCGAGGTCGGCCGCGGTGACCTGCTTGCCCTCGGCCATGATCACCGCGCCCTTGATCTTGTTCTCCAGCTCGCGCACGTTGCCCGGCCAGGGATATCTTTCGATGGCATGCTGCGCATCGGCGCTGAAGCCGCTGATCCGCCGGCCATGCTGGGCCGCCGCCTTCTCCAGCAGGATGCGCGCCAGCACCAGCTTCCCGGCCTCCCGCTCGCGCAGCGGCGGCAGGCGGATGGTGATCTCGCTGATGCGGTAATAGAGGTCCTGACGGAAGCGGCTTTCGCGGATGCCGGCATCGAGGTCCTGGTTGGTGGCGCAGACCACGCGCACATCCACCGGGATCTCCTCGCGCCCGCCGACGCGCTCCACCACCCGCTCCTGCAGGAACCGCAGCAGCTTGGCCTGCAGCGACAGCGGCATGTCGCCGATCTCGTCGAGGAAAAGGGTACCGCCGTCGGCGGTCTCGATCTTGCCCGGTGTCTGCTTCACCGCGCCGGTGAAGGCGCCCTTCTCGTAGCCGAATAGCTCGCTCTCCAGCAGCGTCTCCGGGATGGCCGCGCAGTTGATGGCGACGAAAGCCTTGCGGGCCCGCGGACTCAGTGCATGGACGGCACGCGCCATCAGCTCCTTGCCGGTGCCACTCTCCCCCAGCACCAGGGTGGTGGCACTGGTCGGCGCCACCTTCTCGATGACCTTGCAGACCTGCAGCATCTTCTCGCTGCCGGCAACGATACCATCCAGTGGCGAGGCGCCCTGCTGCCGCGCCAGGCGCTGGTTCTCCAGCTCCAGCTCGTGGATCTGGTAGGCGCGGTTGACGATCAGCTGCAGGACTTCGGTATCGACCGGCTTCTGGTAGAAATCGTAGGCGCCCAGCCCGACCGCTTTCACGGCATTGTGCTGGTCGCCGTGCCCGGTGACGACGATGACCTTGGTCGCCGGCGCCAGGGCGAGGATCTGCTCCAGGGTGGCAAAGCCCTCGGAGACGCCCTCCGCGTCCGGCGGCAGGCCGAGGTCCTGCAGCACCACGGCCGGCTCGTGCCGGCGCAGCTGCGCGAGGGCCGACTCGCGGTCCTCGGCCACCAGCACCTCGTAGTCCTCGAAGCACCAGCGCAGCTGGCTTTGCAGGCCCCTGTCGTCCTCTACCACCAGCAACCGCCGTCGTTGTTCGCTCACCGCGCTCCCTGTCCCTTCAGCCCTGGGCCTCGACCGGCTCGGCCAGCGGCAGCCGGATGGTAATACACGTGCCCTTCCCGGGCTCGGACTCGACATCCAGCGTACCGCCGGAATCCACCACCAGGCTGCGCGCCTGGTAGGCACCGATCCCCATGCCCTTGCTGCCCTTGGTCGAGTCGAAGGGCCGGAACAGGCGCGTGCGGATGAACTCCTGGTCCATGCCACAGCCGTCATCGCGGATGCTGATGACCACCTGGCCGGCGCTGCGGATGACGCGCAATTCAACCCTGCCCTGGTCGCCGGTGGCCTCCTGCGCGTTGCGGATCAGGTGCGCCGCCACCATGGTGAAACGGTCGCGGTCGATCTGCGCATGCAGGCGCTCGTCCGCCTCGGTGATCAGCGGCTCGGGACTGCGCACGCGACAGCGCTCGACGGCATCCTGCAGCGCGCTGGCAATGCGCACGCGGCTGCGCCTGCCACCCGCTTCGCCACTCTGCAACTGCTGCAACAGCTTGCTCATGCGGGCCACCGAATTGTCGATGGTGGCGATGGCGTCCTCCACGAAGGCCGGGTTGCCCTTGTGGCGCGCCGCATTCTTCACCACCAGCGACTGCTGCGCGATCAGGTTCTTCAGGTCGTGCATCAGGAATGCCGTGAGGCGGTTGAAGGCCTCGAACTGCCTGGCCTCGGCGAGCCGCTGGTCGGCTTCGTACTGCGCAAGGTGTGCCGCCACCTGGCGCCCAGAGGTACGCAGCAGGTCAATCTCCTCGAAGGTCAGGCGGAAGGCGGAACTGGACTGCAGCAGCAGCATGAAGCCGATCAGCAGCTGGTTGCTGATCAACGGCACCAGCAGCAACGCATCCGGGAACTGTTCCAGCCAGGCGGGGCGCTGCAGCCCGTTGTACATGGCCGGGCTGCGGGCCAGTTCCGCGGTGTCGAGGATCCACTGGCGCTCGAACATGAAGCTGATGACCGGGCTGTCGGCGGGCACCCGCTCGTCCGACCACATCCTGGTGTTCCAGCCGGCCACACAGACGAAGGGCCCTTCGGCCTCCCGCCGCATCCACAGGAGTCCGGCCGGGCTGCCCACGATCTGCGCCACCGCCTTGATGGACCTCTCAGGCAGCGGCAGTGGCTGGTCCGGTGACGCCAGCGTATCGATGAGGCGCAGCCATTCCTCGCGGTAGTCATAGCGGAACGGCAGGAAATGCTTGCTGAGGAACACGCGGGCCCGGGCACTGAGGCTCTGCGAGAACAGCAGTGCCACGACGGGTGAGCCCGTGAGGCCGATCAGCAGCAACCCCAGCGGATGCGCTGCGCCGGGCTCCAGCGAGCGGCTGTAGGGCAGCACGGCCAGCAGGATTGCCAGCACGCCCGCCATCGCCATCAGGCGCGGCAGGTAGCTGCGGGCCTGGGGCGACACGAAGATCGCCAGCGACCACTGCGGCTGCAGGTGCACCGCACGGGCGAGCAGCACCGCGGCCCCGGTCATGGCCAGCGCACGCGCCAGCTGGATCTCTGGTGGGGTGTAGGAGCCGAGCATGGCCAGGGCCATGGCCACCGCCTGCGCGCCGGCGGCCAGCGCCGCCGCCGCCACGAGCATGCCCAGCGCCGGCCGGCCTTCCACAGGCGCATCGCGGCTGAGCTGCGCTGCCAGCGCCAGGCAGGCCAGGGCACCGGCCAGGACGACACCGCTGAAGATGCCGGAGGTCCAGCCCTCGTCAGCGCGCGCGTACCAGTTCCAGCAGGCCAGGGCTCCCAGCACCGCCAGCAGCAGCCAGAGCAGCACCAGCCCCCGCCGCACCAGTTCCGGCATCGAGCGCCTGTAAGGCCCACGCAGCAGGCGGTTGAGTAGCAGGAACCAGCTGCCGAGGCAGGCCATCTCGACAAGGAAGGCAAGCGGATCCAGGTAAGGAGCGAAGGGCTGGCCCGCCCGCTCGGCCAGGAAACCGCCCCAGGCCATGCCCGCCGCAGCCACGGCCAGCAGGTGCCAGCGCAGCAGGCCGCGTCCACCCGCCACCAGGATGTAGGCCAGCAGCAGCGCATAGGCAACGCCAGTGGCCCAGTAACTCCAGGACTGGTTCAGCACCAGGGACAAGCGCGCATCCTCGTCCGGACGGTCCCGGCGATCCGCCGGGCCGCGACACAACAACCCGCTGAATCATAAATGAATGCGTGAAGGACCGTCCAAGACCGGCCTCACGGCTGGCGCCCGCAGCCGTGACGTTTTGGCAGCCGCCAGCGCGGATGTCGACACCCGCAGGCAGGGCTCGTGCTGGCGGCGACTGCTGCTACCGGGACCCGGGAGCGGATCCGGGCAGGTCGAACCGACCCTCGGCGCTGAAGCGGTGCGTCCCGAACCTGCCGCCTTCGAGCTTGCCCTCGACCCTGTAGGGCAGGTCCTTCAGGTCATCGCCACCCATCACGCCCAGGGCCTGCCGCAGCATGCTGAAGGCCGAGATGGTGACCGGGACCGTCAGCACCGTCTCTCCGTAACGTGGCACCACACCGCTGTCGCTGCTCACACCACTGGCAAGTTCCCTGCCGTTCACGTCCATGGTCAGGGCCGCACCCGTGAACTGCACGGGTTCGTCATTGGGATTCTGGATCCGCAGCTTCACGGCCAGGCGCATCTCCATGCCTGCGCCTGCCACCGGCTCGATGCCGGCAACCGCCACCTTCAGCGGATCCCTGCCAATGAGACTCGAGCAGGCGCCGAGCAGCAGGGCGAGCAAGAAAACCGTGAGACCGGGACGCATGGGAGTCATCAGGTCAACCATCCGACAGGTCTGGCGTCCCCACGGGGATTCGAACCCCGGTTACCGCCGTGAAAGGGCGATGTCCTAGGCCTCTAGACGATGGGGACTCGTGTTCAGGAGCGGGTGCGGGAGCCTGGTGGAGCTAGGCGGGATCGAACCGCCGACCTCTTGCATGCCATGCAAGCGCTCTCCCAGCTGAGCTATAGCCCCACGCGGGGGCGGACTGTACGCAAGCCCCTGAGGCCTGTCAAGAAACCGGCGGCTGCGCCTGGGCCAGCTGCAGTGCCTGGCGCAGCCGGTGCAGCACACGCTCGCGGCCGATCAGCTGCAGCGTCACGTCGATGGGCGGCGACACCGTGCCCCCGGTGATCGCCACGCGCACCGGCTGGCCCACCTTGCCGAAGCCGATGCCAAGCGCGGCCGCGACCGCCTGCAGCACGTCGTGGATGACCTCGCGCTGCCAGCCGGGGAGCGCCTCGAGGCGTTCGATCACCTGGGACAGCACCGGCACCGTGCCCGCCTTCAGGTGCTGGCGTGCCGCCTTGGCGTCGATGGCCGCGAAATCGTGGAAGACATAGGTGCTCGCCTGGGCCATGTCCTCCAGGGTCACTGCCCGCTCGCGGTAGGCATCCACCACCTGTTCCAGCGGCGGGCCCTGGTCGTGCTCCAGTCCGCGCAGGTCCATGAAGGCGCCGAACTCGGCGGCGAGCTGCGAGCGGTCACGCGCGAGGATGTACTGCTGGTTGAGCCAGCCGAGCTTGTCGGGGTTGAAGCGCGAGGCCGCGGCGTTCACGGCAGCGATGTCGAACAGCTCGATCATTTCCTCGCGGCTGAACACTTCCTGGTCGCCATGGGACCAGCCCAGGCGCACCAGGTAGTTGAGCAGTGCATCCGGGAGATAGCCGCGCTCACGGTACTCGAGGACGTTGACCGCGCCATGGCGCTTGGACAGGCGCGTACCGTCCGCGCCGAGGATCATCGGCAGGTGTGCATAGACCGGGACGGGCACGCCGAGGGCCTGCTGGATGTGGATGTGCCGCGGCGTGTTGTTCAGGTGGTCGTCCCCGCGGATGACATGGGTGATCCCCATGTCGGCATCGTCCACCACCACGCCAAAGTGGAAGGTGGGCACGCCGTCGGAACGCATGAGGATGACGTCGTCCAGGTCCGCGTTGCTGAAGCTGACATCACCGCGCACCAGGTCGTGCACGGTGACACTGCCCTCGCGCGGGCTGCGCAGGCGGATCACGGGGTTGACGCCGGCTACCGGAGCCTGGCGGTCGCGGCAGCGGCCGTCGTAGCGTGGATTCTCGCCACGGGCCACCTGCTCCGCCCGCATGGCCTCGAGCTCGTCCCGCGAGCAGTAGCAGCGATAAGCCGTACCGCGGGCCAGCATCTCCGCGGCCACGGTCGTGTAGCGCTCGAAGCGTTCGGTCTGGCGGAACGGCCCTTCGTCGTAGTCGAGCCCGACCCAGGCCATGCCGGTGAGGATGGCCTGGATCGAGGCCTCGGTGGAGCGCTCGCGATCGGTGTCCTCGATACGCAGGACAAACGAGCCACCGTGGTGGCGGGCGTACAGCCAGGAGAACAGCGCCGTGCGGACGCCGCCGATGTGGAGGTAACCGGTCGGGCTGGGGGCAAATCGGGTCTTGACGCGCATGGCTCGGCTGCCGGTCGGAACAGGGCCGCGATTCTACTTGGGTCCCCCGCGAAGTGCCTCCCGCCGTTGGCAGCCCGGCTTGCGGCTTGGCAGACTCGCGTCCATGGGCAGCAACGACCTGCAGGCGCCGTGGCACGAGGCTATCGATGGCCTGTTCCCGGCTGCCGTGGCCTGCGCGGTGGCGCAGAGTCTGGTTCCAGGCGACAGGCTGTTTCCCGAAGAAGCCGCGGCCGCGACCGGCTTCGCCCCGACGCGCCTGGCGGAGTTCCAGCTGGGGCGTGCCTGCGCGAGGCGCGCGCTGGCCAGGCTGGGGATGCTGCCCCAGGCCATCGCAGTTGGTGCCCGGCGCGAGCCCTGCTGGCCAGCTGGCATCGTCGGCAGCATCTCCCATGCGGGCGGCATGGCCGTGGCTGCTGTGGCCCACAGGCGCAGCTTTGCTGCCCTCGGCCTGGACATAGAGGCCGCGGCAGCCCTCGAACCGGGACTGATCGACACGGTGTGCCGGCCCGAGGAAGCCCGACGGCTGCGCTCGGGCAGTGCGGACGCCGCTGCCGGAGCGCTGCTGGTCTTCAGCGCCAAGGAGGCGGTCTACAAGGCGCTCTGGCCACTGCTGGGTCGCTTCATCGATTTCCAGGAGGTAGCCATCCTGCTGCATGCGGATGGCGTCGGCTTCAGCGTACAGGCCCATGGCAGCAACTGCCCGGTACCGCTGGCGGCGGCCCTGCAGGGCCGCATCAGGCACCTGGCCGGCCTGGTAGCGACCGCCGTATGGATCGAGGCAGCAGCGGGACAGCCAGCTTCAGCGGACTCCTGAACGCCTCAGCAATCCGGCCCGCGCCGCAGCCGCCTGCTGCGGCAACCGCGCGGGCGGCGCCTTGCGCTGTGGCGGCTCGCAGGCGCGGCCGCGCTCGGCGTCGCCAGCGCGGCGTGGCATAGCCTGGCGGCGTTCCACGCCGGACCTGCGCTCCGGTCCGGCATAGCCATGCCCGCTGGCCTGGCGGCGGTCGATATTGGAGCGCCGGTCCGTGATCATGCTGCGCCGGCGGCAGATCGAGCGCCGCAGGAACCGCATGACGCGCCAGGAATGCATGATCATCCAGAAATAGAGCATGCCTGCCAGCAGGAAGGCTCCGGCCAGCAGCAGGTCCGGCACGTTCAGCCAGGTGCCGACCAGCCCCACCGCCACGCCAGTGGCACTCAGCAGCGCCATGATGCCCACGGTCTGGTTCACGCTGAAGCCGGCCAGCAGGAAGATGTGGTGCAGATGCTCGCGATCCGGCGAGAACGGCGAGCGGCCGCGCACCACCCGGCGCAGCATCATGGCCACGGCGTCCATGACGGGAACCATGATGAACCAGAGCGCGGCGGCCGGCTTGATGACCCGGTCGGGACCCTGGGAAAGGGAGATGGCGAACCAGGTGAGCGCGAAGCCCAGGAACATGCTGCCGGCATCGCCGAGGAAAATCGACGCACGGGCACGGCCCGGCAGGCGCAGGTTGAACAGCAGGAAACCGACGACACCGCCGCCGAGGACCGTCAGCAGGCCGGCATTGCCATCTGCACCCCACAGCGCCAGTGCCAGCGCGAAGCCACCCAGCGACACCAGCGCCTGGCTGCCGCTCAGCCCATCGAGGCCGTCGCACATGTTCAGGGCGTTGATCACGCCCACGGTCGCGAACAGGGTGAACGGTATCGCTGCCAGCCCGAGCTCCAGCGGTGCACCCGAGGGCGTCATCGCCCCAAGATCCGCCAGCACCACCCTGGCGCCAAAAACCATGGCCAGCGTTGCCAGCGCCTGTGCCAGGAAGCGCGATGTCGGGGAGAGTTCGACGAAGTCGTCCACCAGCCCGACGCCAACCAGGATCATGCCGGCCAGCACGAAGCTCAGGACCTCGGGAACGGCAATGGAAAGGCCAGTGAGGCCGGGGACCAGGCAGCCGGCGAGCACGCTGGCAAAGATGGCGAGCCCGCCGACCAGCGGTATGGGCCCCTGATGGCTCTTGCGCGCATCCGGTACGTCCACCAGGCCGACGCTCATGGCCACCGGCCGCAGCACAAAGATGAGTGCCGCAGTCAGGGCGCAGCCCAAGGCGGTGGCCAGGAAGTCGGTCATGTTGGCGTCCGGTCGTCCGGCTCGTTGTGATTCTGTAGATGCAGCCGTAAAACGTTGTATCTGAAACTGAAGTATCGGTTAATGATATCCTGCTGTTCTGCGATGTGGCGCACGGCCCTTCACCGGACGGCGGCGCCAGAATATGTCGCAAGACGGGGGGCTGATGCCGTGGCTTGCCTCCCGGACAAGATGGTTCCGCGCCTGCCTTAACTCTGGCTTAAGAAATCGCGGCATTTTGTCCGGCCACCCCGGCATGATCACCAGCGACTGGGCCGGCGGCCGTTTCAACGGCATCCTGGATCACGAAAATCGGGAGTTTCTGCATGGTCGACAAGACGACGCTCACCCGGCTGCTGCAAGCCGTGACACTGTTCGTGCTGCTGGCCACGACCCTCGGCGCCGCCGCAGCCGACGCCCCGCCGGTCCGGGACCCCTACCGGATCAATCCGGGCGACATCCTCCAGGTTTCGGTCTGGAAGGAACCGGACCTGCAACTCCAGTTGCTGGTCAATCCCGACGGCCACTTCGCCTTCCCGCTGGCCGGCGACATCGCCGCCGAGGGCAAGACCGTGGAGGAAGTCCGCCAGGAACTCACGGCCAAGCTGGGCAAGCTGATCCCGGACGTGGTCGTCACGGTCAGCACCCTGAAGCTGGAAGGCAACAAGATCTACGTGCTGGGCCAGGTGGCCCGACCTGGCGACTTCGTCATCACCCGGGCCGTGGACGTGATGCAGGCCATCAGCATGGCGGGCGGCACCACGCCGTTCGCCAAGCAGGATGACGTCAGGATCCTGCGCCGTGGCACGGACGGCGCGCAGATCGCCATTCCGTTCCACTACAGCGAAGTCCAGGAAGGCCGCAAGCTCGACCAGAACATCGTGCTGCGCGCAGGCGACACGGTGGTCGTGCCCTGACACCAGAAGCATCCCGGCCTCGCCGCTGCTACAGGCCCGGTCCGGCATAGCGAGTCGCCCAGCTGATGGCCAGATACTTCGAATCCAAGCCTGGTTCGCGCGCCGGCCGCGCTGACGCCTGGCTGCAGGCTGCGGTGCTGGCGCTGCTGCCGGCTTCGGTCCCGGCGGTCACCTGGGACTACGTGCCATCGCTGTCAGCGGGCGCCGGCTACGAGACCAATCCCGGCGGAACCTCCAGCAGTGACCTGGAGGACGATGGCTACGTCACCAGCGGCACCGCTGCCCTGAACATCACCGGCGAGACCGGAACCACGCGCATCAGTTCCAGGCCGGAACTGCAGGGAGCCATCTATTCGGGCACCGAGGATCAATACCGCGACGACAGCTACCTCAACTACATCCTGCCGGTCAGCGTGTCGGAGTCCTGGCAGCGTGCGCTCGGCAGCTTCAGCGGTGGCTACTCGCGCATCTCCACGCGCGACAGCATCGTCGTCGGCCTTGACCCGAACAATCCACCGCGGCCCGGCATCGACACCACCAACCGGCGCACGGAATATCAGGAACGCTGGTACCTCGCACCCTCGTTCCGCTACCAGGTGACCCCCAAAGACATCGTCGGCATCAGCATCAACTACGACGACGTCACCTACACCGAGGCGGAGTTCAGCTTCCGCACTGATTACATCGCCAGCTCAGCCGAATTGTCATGGGACCGGTCACTCAGCCGCCAGAGCACCGTCAGCCTCAGTGCCAACGTCAGCAGCTTCGAAGCCACGCGCCCCGGCAGCCCGGTCGAGAACGACACGCTGACCTACGGCCTGTCTGCCGGTTATGAGTTCGCCCTCACGCCTGCTGCCACCCTGGGACTGACCGGGGGCGCATCCCGCAGCGAGGTCAAGATCAAGGGCCTGCCGTTCATCACCACGCCCATCGGCCCCCTGCCCTGCCTCGACCCGGTGCAGAACACATTCGTCCTCTGCACCATGGAGGGCACCGACGACAACTTCCTGGGACAGGTCTTTTACCGGCAACGCGCCGGTGAATCCATCACCACTGAGTTCCGGTTGTCGCGCTCCATCGAACCCAATTCCGACGGTTCGCAGGTCACACTCGACCAGCTCAGCGCTTTCCTGACCAAGGATTTCTCGCCCCTGCTCTCGGCCCGCCTGGGCGCCCGCTACTCGCAGCAGGATGCTGTCGTCAGCCGTGGCGGTGCGCTGTCGAACCGCTTCAACCGGAATTATTACTCGGTGGATGCAGCGCTGACCCGACGCCTGAACCGGACCTGGTCGCTGCGCGCCCAATACACCTTCACCGATGACGAGCAGACGCAGGGTTTCACCTACTCCGTCTCGAACCACCGGCTCTACCTCTACGTCCAGTACACCGGCCTTGGCAGCCATTGACTGGCCAGCGCCCGAGAGTCGGCGCTGCGGAATCCGGCAGTGGAGTGGTGGGCGATGAAGGGATCGAACCTTCGACCTCTCCCGTGTGAAGGGAGCGCTCTCCCGCTGAGCTAATCGCCCGTTGCCGCGCGTGCGCCGGCCCGCAGTTGCTGCGCTGCCCGGCTCCGCAAGGAGCGACATAATAAGCGAACTGCGTGCGCGCCGGAAGCGGCCGGTTGTAATAACATATTCCGCTCAGCCGCCTGAGCCCAGCGAGAGTCCCGGCCCCATGTACGAACAGCATTTCGGACTGACCTGCAGGCCGTTCGACCTGGCGCCAGACCCGCGCTTCATTTTCATGACCGCCCAGCATGCCCGTGCCGTGGCCAACATGAAGTTCGCCCTGATGAACCGCGACAGCTTCGTGATCATCACCGGCGAAATCGGCATCGGCAAGACCACCATCCTCAACACGGTGCTGGAGGAACTGGGGCCGGATTTCGTCACCGCCAAGCTGACCCATACCACCCTCTCGCATATCGAGCTCCTGCAGGCGCTGCTGTCCGAGTTCGGCATGCCGATCTACAAGAAGAAGAAGGTCCTGCTGCTCGACACGCTGCGCGCCTTCTTCCTGAAGAAGCACGAGGAGGGCAAGCATGTCGTCATCATCGTCGACGAAGCCCAGAACCTCAGCGGTCCGGCGCTTGAGGAACTGCGCCTGCTGTCCTGCATCGACACGGCCGACCGCAAGATCATCAGCATCGTACTGACGGGCCAGCCCAACCTGGACGACGTACTGGATGCACCGGGCCTCACCCAGCTGCGCCAGCGGGCTCGACTGCGCCAGCGGCTAGAGCCGCTCAACGAGGATGAGACGCTGGAGTACCTGCGCCATCGCCTCGCCATCGCCGGCGGCGAGCTGGATGCCATCTTCGAACCCGAAGCGGTGAAGGACGTGCATCGCCTGACCCAGGGCATTCCGCGGCTGATCAACACGCTGTGCGACACCGCGCTGACGGCCTGCATGGTGGAGAACCTGCCAAAGGTCACCCTCGACATCATCGACGAGGTGGTGCACGAACTGCGCTGGCAGTGGTTCGAGGAACGCCAGGGCAGCCACTCCAGCGCGGCACCGGAACCGCAGGCAGGACCCGCCTCCCGCGGGGGGCGCCCGAACCGGGTCATGCTGATGGTCTACAAGGAAGGCCAGTTCGTCGAACAGGTGCAGGCGGCCAAGTTTCCCTTCGTGATCGGCCGCAGCAATGCCAACGACCTGGTGGTCATCGACAAGGAGGTCAGCCGCCGCCATGCACTGGTCGACTGCATTGGCGGCATCTACGTCGTCGAGGACCTCAACAGCAAGAACGGCATCCTGGTGAACCGCAAGCGCCGCCCCCGGGCATTGCTGCGTTCCGGGGACGTCATCAGCTTCGGCCAGGTCGACGTGGTGTTCTACAGCGATCGTGCGGCTGCAGGCCGTGATGCGCCCGCACCGTCTCTGGTTGCCGTACCGGATGCACCGGCCAGCGACACCGGGAAGACCCTGGCGCTGCCGGAAGCCCAGGATGACAGCGAGCACACGGCCCGCCAGCGCAAGACCGGCATCCTCAAGCTGCCGTCCTGAACTTCAACCCTGGCCTGTCCTGGCCTGGCCCGCACCACCCGCCTGATGGCGGCGAGCCCTCCCCTCAGGCCGCATCGCTCTTGCGTGTGGTGAACAGGCGCATCTGGGCCGGGCTCTGGGACGGCTCGCCGCTTCGCGCCTCGCTGCTGCGGGGTCCGGCCATGCTGGTGCCACGCCCCCAGATGACGACCTCGAGCGTCTGCATGAGGATGACGAGGTCGAACAGGGTGCTGGTGTTCTTGATGTAGAACAGGTCGTACTTCAGCTTCTCGTTCGCGTCCTCGATGGACGCGCCGTAGGGGAAATTGAGCTGCGCCCAGCCGGTGAGGCCCGGCCGCACGCAGTGGCGGTAGTCGTAAAGCGGCAAGTGCTGGCTGAGCTTGCCGACGAATTCCGGGCGCTCCGGCCGCGGTCCGACGATGCTCATTTCGCCACGGATGACATTGATCAGCTGCGGCAGCTCATCGATACGGAAGCGGCGCAGCAGCGCACCGGTACGGGTGACACGGTCATCTCCCTGCCTGGAAGCCCACATCGGCCCGCCCTTCTCCGCATCCAGGCGCATGCTGCGGAACTTGAGCAGATCGAACAGCCGGCCACCGCGGCCAATCCGGCGCTGGCGGTACATCAGCGGCGCAGCACGGCCTTCCTCGATGCGAATGGCCGCTACGGCGAGCAACAGCAGCGGCGAAGTCAGGACCAGCATGACCGTACCGATGCCGACGTCCACCAGGCGCTTCATCACCCGGAAACCCCAGCGGCTGTGCCCGCTGCTGGCAAAGATCAGCCAGCCGGGATGCAGTACGTCGAGGTCGATCTTGCCGGTCTCCTGCTCGAGGAAATCGACGATATCGCGCACCGGGATGCCGATGTAGCGATGCCGCAGCAGCTGCGCGGTGGGAAACATGCCACGACGATCATCGAGCGCAACGACCACCTCGTCGAAACGCAGCTGTCGGAGATCTACGTCCGGGCCGATCAGCGGTCCCATGCCATTGCGCTCGGCAAACTCACGCTCCGCGGCGCTGCCCGGCACGAAACCCACGACCTCGAAGCGGCGGCGGTCCGAGCGCCGGCGCAACAGGCCCACCTTGGCCGCCACCCGCCCCGAACCCATGAGCAGCACCCGGCGCTTGGCCGGATTGTGGTCCAGGAACCGCAGCAGCAGCCCGCGGACCAGGCAAATGGCAACGAAGCTGAGCACCATGGCGATGGCCAGGGTGAGCCGGCCGGTGTTGTGCTCGGGAAAAAGGTAGAAAAAGAGGATGTGGCCGAACCCACCAATGCCGACACCCACGAGGACACGGGCGATGCTCTCGCTGACGGTCGGCCGCTGGCGGGCACGATACAGGCCCATGGTCGTCAGGCCGATCACGATGCAGGCGGCAAAGCTGACCGCACGCGGGAACAGCGGGCCGATGCTCTGCGTCGCGCTCGCCAGGTCCAGGCCGAAGCGGATCCACGCACCGGCAAACAGCGCAGCGAAGGCCACCAGCGCATCCGCCGGCAGGAGGACCAGCAAGGGGTTGGACAGGCGCTGTGTCAGGCGGCGGATCGGGTTCACGCAAAATGACCGGTCAGCGAAGGATTGTTGTTCAGGCCCTTGTTCTCGTTGGCTCGTTTTCGGGCATGCGCCCGCTTGCGGGACGCCCGGAGAGACAAATCGCCGGAAATTATAGGCTTGCTGCAATCCGCAAACCAGCGAATACGTCTCATTCGGCGGGCCCGACAAGCCACATAACCGCTCGCTGGCGGGCCCGGCCGGCGACGCTGCGGATTCGCAGCTCTAGACCAGGATTTCCAGCGGCTCCGGGTGGCCGAGGAACCCGTGCGGGCTGGCGCTGCAACCATAGGCGCCGGACTGCAGCACGGCCACGAGGTCACCAGGGCCAGCCTGCGGAAACAGCATGGCATCAGCCAGCAGATCGAGTGGCGTGCACAACGGCCCGACCACCGAAGCGATCTCCGCCGGTGGCTGGTCCAGCCGGCTGGCAATCACGACCGGATAGTTCTTCCTGACCACCTGGCCGAAGTTACCGCTGGCGGCCAGATGATGGTGCAGCCCGCCGTCAGTCACCAGGAACACCCGGCCGCGGGACAGCTTGCGGTCGATGATGCGACAGACGTAGTAGCCAGCCTCCCCCACCAGGTAGCGTCCGAGCTCGATGATGAGCCGGGTTCCCGGCAGGGTGCGCCGGGCCCGCGCGGCCAGCTGGGCCAGGGCCGTACCGACGGCAGCGAGGTCCACCGGCCGCTCGCCCGGGAAATAGGGGATTCCCAGGCCACCACCGATATTGAGTTCCGCAACCGGTCCCGGAGCGTCGGCTGCCAGCTGCTCCACGAGCAGCAGCGTCTGCGACTGCGCCTCGCTGATGGCCGTCGCAGAGAGGTTCTGCGACCCGGCAAAGACATGGAAACCCCGGAACTCCACGCGTGCCGTGTCGAGGCTGCGCAGGAGCGCGGGTACACGCTCGGCGTCGATACCGAACTGGGAGGCCCCGCCACCCATCTTCATACCGGCCGTCTTCAGCTCGAACGCGGGATTGACGCGGATGGCAAGGCGCGGCCGCCGGTCCCGGCTGCCGAGGTCGTGCAGGATGGCAATCTCCCGCTCCGACTCGGCATGTATCGTGATCCCGGCGGCCACTGCTGCCTGCAGTTCCGGCACCGACTTGCCGGGGCCGGCGAAGCCGATGCAACCCGGCGCCATCCCGGCCGCCAGCGCGATGCGGAGCTCACCAGCAGATGCAACGTCGAAGCCATCCACGAGGCCGGCCATGTGGGCCACCAGGGCCGGCATGGGGTTGGCCTTGATCGCGTAGTGCAGGCGCATGCCTTCCGGCAATGCCGCGCGCAGCTGCGCCACCCGCGTGGCGATGGCCTGGCGATCATAGGCATAGAACGGCGTGCGGCCAACGCGCTCGAGGATGGCAGACACGCTCTCGCCGCCGATCAGCAACTGCCCGTCACGCGATTGCAGCTGGTCCAGCGCCGCGTGGCGCAGCGTTTCACTGGTCGGACGCATGGGCAGCCTCGAGTTGCGGCCGCAGGCGGCCGATGATGGCGCTACGGTCCAGCTTGCCATTGGGATTGCGCGGCAGCTCGGCCTCCCAGATCACGGTCGCCGGCACCATGAACGGCGGCAGCGCCTTGCGGCACTCGGCCAGCAGGCGCCCGGTATCAGGCAGCTGTCCGCCAGCGGCTTCCACTGCCACGGCGATGCTCTGCCCGAGGCTGGCATGGTAGACACCGAAGGCCACCGCGCCGGCCACCATCTGGGTCGCGTACAGCACCTCCTCCACCTCGGTGGGGCTGACGCGATAGCCCGAGGTCTTGATCGTCTCGTCATGGCGACCCACAAAATACAGGAAGCCCTCGGCATCGCGCTGCACGGTATCCCCGGACCAGACGGCGATCTCCGGGAGCGGCAGGCCCGGCAGCTGGCCGGGTGCCGGCCGGAAGCGCTCGCGGCTGCGCTCCGGATCCCGCCAGTAGCCCCTGGCTACCAGCGCCCCCCGGTGCACCAGTTCGCCAGGCTCATCCACCCCGCACTCGGTGCCATCGGGACGAACCACGAGGACCTCCGCGTTGGGAATCGCCTTGCCGATGGACGTCGGCCGCTGATCCACCAGTTCCGGGGGCAGGTAGGTCGAGCGGAAGGCCTCGGTCAGGCCGTACATCAGGTACAGGCGCGTGGCCGGCAGTTTCTGCCGCAGCCTCCGGACCGTGGTGAGCGGCAGCTTGCCGCCGGAACTGGTGATGTAGCGCAACCGCGCACCGGCCGCCTCTGGCCAGTCCAGCGCGGCGAGCTGGATCCATAGCGGCGGCACGCCGGCAAGCCCGGTGATGTGCTCGCGCTCCAGTGCGCGCAGAACGTCGTTCGGCAGCAGGTAGTTCAGCAGGACCACCCGCGCCGCGCTGTGGAACGCGGTGGTCAGCTGGCTGAAGCCATAGTCGAAGCTCAGCGGCAGCACGGCCAGGATGCTGTCTTCCAGCCGGTTTTCCAGGTAGCTCGCCACGCTGTGCGCGCCGGCGACCATGTTGCGGTGGCTGAGCACCACGCCCTTGGGACGGCCGGTGCTGCCAGAGGTGTAGAAAATGGATGCGACATCCTCGTCGATGACGCAGGGTGCCGCCAGGGCTGGCGCCTCGTCGCGCAGTGCCGTCATCGATACGACCCGCAAGGCTGCCTGCCGGGACGCATCCGTTGCCTCCACGGTGACCACGGTCCGCAGCTCGGAACAGGCGTCGAGTTCGGTCGCGAGTACTGCGAGGCGCTCCGCGGAAGTGAGCAGCAAACCAGCTCCGGAGTCCTGCAGGATGTAGGCCACCTGAGCCGGCCTGAGCAGCGGGTTGACCGGAACGAAAATGCCGCCACCCATGGCGACGGCAAACATGGCCTCGACGGCTTCCAGGCACTTCGGCAGGTATACCGCCACGCGCGTCCCGCGGTGCATGCCGGCATCGGCAAGACCAGCGGCCAGGCGCTCGATCCCGAGCGCGAGCTGCTCGTAGGTCACCGTGCGTGCCGCGTCGGTCACTGCAGGCCGTGCGCCATGGCGCCGGGCGGACGACATAATGAGTTCATGCAGGAGTTCGGTCATTGGCCTGCGGCCTGGACGCTGGTGCTGGGCGCCGCCCGGACGGACGGCTGCGGGGCACAGCATACTGGCGTTTGTTGGGCGAAACACTGTTTTTACTATAAAATTCCCGCAACCGTGGAGTCCGTCCAGGCACCCCCAGCACTCCCGGCACAGGAAAACCGGAGTACTCACGACATGCTGGATCAGCAGCTGCGCGCGATCCTGAGGGATGCCCTGCAACTGGGTGAACGGGCCGCCCGCCTGGAAGCGGACTCGGCGCTGCTCGGCGCCCTGCCGGAGCTCGATTCCATGGCAGTGGTGGAGGTCATCACCGCCCTGGAAGACCAGTTCGGGATCGTGGTGCACGATGACGAGATTTCAGCCGACACCTTCGCCACCTTCGGCTCCCTGGTGCATTTCGTGCAGGGCAAGGTGACGCAGTAGCCTCGTGATCGGCCTGGATACCCGGGGGCGCCCACGCCGGATCCACGCCCGCCGGCACCAGGCGCCGGCTCAATGCCGGGATAGCAGCGCCAGGATCTCGGCCGTCTTTGCCTGCATCAACCCCACGTCACCACGGCTCTCGACGTTGAGCCGGATGACCGGTTCGGTGTTGGAGGCCCGCAGGTTGAAACGCCAGTCTTGGAAGGCGATGCCAAGGCCATCGGTCTCGTCGATCACCTCGGCCCCGGGCGCATAGCGCGCGCGGACCCGGGCCAGCGCCGCTGCCGGATCCGCGAGCTGGCGGTTGATCTCGCCGCTGACCGGAAAGCGACGGATGCGGTCGGCCACCAGCGCGGACAGTGGCCGCCCTCCACTGCTGACCAGGCCAGCCACCAGCAGCCAGGGGATCATGCCGCTGTCACAGTAGGCAAAGTCGCGAAAATAATGATGCGCGCTCATCTCGCCACCGTAGACGGCATCTTCGTGGCGCATGCGCTCCTTGATGAAGGCATGCCCGGTCTTGCTCTGTACCGCAATGCCGCCCTGCTTACGGACGATGTCCTCGGTATTCCACACCAGCCGTGGGTCATGGATGATGCGCGCTCCCGGATGCGCCGCCAGCATTGCCTCCGCCAGCAGACCGACCACATAGTAGCCCTCGATGAACTCGCCGCGTTCGTCGAACAGGAAGCAGCGGTCGAAATCACCGTCCCATGCGACGCCGAAGTCGGCGCCCACGCTGCGGATGGCACGGCTGGTTGCCTCGCGATTTTCCGGCAGCAGCGGATTCGGCACGCCGTTGGGGAAGCGGCCATCGGGCTGGTGCTGGACTTTCGTCAGCCGGAACGGCAGTTCGCGTTCCAGCGCATCCACCACCGGCCCGGCGCTGCCATTGCCGGCATTCATGACCAGGTGCAGTGGCTTGAGGCGGTCGCGGTCCACGTAGCCGAGCAGGTGACGCACGTAGTCCTGCCGGGGATCGGCCCGGCGCACGCCGCCCTGGTGCGGCATCCCGCGGATTGCAGCACCGGCCAGCTCCTCGGCACGCCGGCGGATCTCGAGGAGGCCGGTGTCGCCGCTGACGGGGCGCGAACCCGCGCGCACCAGCTTCATGCCGTTGTAGTCGGCCGGGTTGTGGCTGGCCGTGACCATGATCCCGCCGCCGGCGCCCAGGTGCGAGGTGGCAAAGTAGACCTCCTCGGTGCCGCAGAGGCCAATATCGATGACGTCGACGCCGACGGCATTCAGTCCGCGCGCCAGCGCTGCGGACAGTACCGGCCCCGAGAGCCGGATGTCGTGGCCCACAACGACCTCACCTGCCGCAAGGAACTCGCCGAATGCCCTGCCGATGCGGCAGGCAACGTCCTCGTTGATCTCGCCGGGAATGCGCCCGCGGATGTCGTAGGCCTTGAAGCAGGTCAGCGGCTCGGTCATTGGCGCTCTTCCGGAACCGAAGGTGGCGGGACTCAGTCCCTGCGGCCCTGGCGGCCGTAACGATCCTCCAGGCGGACGATGTCATCCTCGCCGAGATAGTCACCCACCTGCACCTCGATGATCTCCAGCAGTTCAGTGCCGGGATTCTCGATGCGATGGCGCGCCCCCAGGGGGATGAATGTGTGCTCGTTGCGGCGCAACTCGAAGACTTCCTCATTGCGGGTGATGCGTGCGATTCCCGACACCACCACCCAATGCTCGGCGCGCTGCTGGTGCAGCTGCAGGGACAGTATGGCACCAGGCAGCACCGCGAGGCGCTTGACCTGGAAACCGGGCCGCGCCTCCAGGCTGTCATAGCTGCCCCAGGGTCGAAACACCTCGCGGCCCTGCCTGGTCTCGGCGCGGCCCGCTCCTGCCAGCGCCTCCACCAGCAGCTTCACGTCCTGTGCCCGCGCCTGCGGCGCCACCAGCACGGCGTCCCTGGTTTCGACGACGACACAGCCCTCGAGGCCCACCACGCCGACCAGGCGGCTCTCGGCGCGCAGGTAGGAATTCCGGCAATCGACGGCAACCACGTCACCGGAAATGACGTTGCCGGCCGCATCCCGGCCCGAGACCTCGTGCAGGGCTGCCCAGGAGCCGACGTCGCTCCAGCCGGCGCCAAGCGGCACCACGCTGCCGCGGCTGGTCTCCTCCATCACCGCGTAGTCGATGGACTGCGAGCGGCAGGCGCGGAATGCCGCATCGTCGAGCCGCAGGGTCGTGGCTTCGACATGCCCGGCGGCAACCGCCGCCTCGCAGGCCGCAAGGATGTCCGGTGCAAAATTCCGCAGTTCGCGCAGGTACGCACTGGCGCTGAAGAGGAACATGCCACTGTTCCAGAAGTGCCGGCCGCTGGCGAGAAACCCGCGGGCCGTGTCGAGGTCCGGCTTCTCGACGAACTCCTCGATGCGTCGCGGACCGGCGCCACCGGCTGCCCCACGAATGTAGCCATAGCCGGTCTCGGGGCGCTCGGGCACCACGCCGAAGGCCACCAGTTCGCCGGCCCTGGCAGCCGGCAACGCGGCGCGCACCGCCGCCTGGAAGGCACCACCATCGGCAACCACGTGGTCAGATGGCAGCACCAGCAACAGTGGATCGTCAGCCTGCTCTGCCCTCGCCCGCAGCGCGGCGACAGCCACGGCCGGCGCCGTGTTACGGCCGACCGGCTCCAGGATCAGCCGTGGGCAGGCGCCGGCCTGGCGCAGCTGCGCATCCACCAGGAACCGATGGGCCTCGTTGCAGAGCACCAGCGGCGCCTCGCAGCCGGGACCGAGGCCCTGCACCCTGCCGAATGTCTCCTGCAGCAGGGTGCCCGTGCCCTGCAGCGCCAGCAGCTGCTTGGGCAACAGTGCCCGCGACAGGGGCCAGAGCCGGGTACCGGATCCGCCGCAGAGGATGACGGGAACGATCTGCATGCGGCGGCCGGGTGATGTCGCGCTCAGGTGGCAGGCGTGCTGCGACCGATGCCGAAGTAACGCAGGCCCATGCGCTGGACCATTGCCGGATCGTAGATGTTGCGGCCATCGAAAATGGCGCCTGCCGCAAGTCTGTCGCGCAGGCGTTCGAAGTCGGGGCTGCGGAACTCCTGCCACTCGGTGACCACGGCCAGCACGTCGGCACCTTCCACTGCCTCATAGGCCGACTGGCAGTAGGTCAGGTCAGGCCGCTCACCGTGGATGCGGCGTGCTTCGTCCTGGGCCTTGGGATCATAGGCACGGACCCGCGCTCCGGCCGCCCAGAGCTGCTGCATGAGCACGCTGCTGGAAGCCTCGCGCATGTCATCCGTATTGGGCTTGAAGGCCAGGCCCCACAGGGCCACCGTACGCCCCCGGAGCTTGCCGTCGAAGAACCGCTCGATCTTCGCGAACAGCACCCGCTTCTGCCGGTCGTTGACCTCCTCCACCGCCCTGACCAGTTGCATGTCGAAGCGGTGCTCCTCGGCGGAGCGGATCAGGGCACTCACGTCCTTGGGAAAGCACGAGCCGCCATATCCGCATCCCGGATAGATGAACTCGAAGCCGATGCGCGGGTCCGAGCCGATGCCCACCCGGACCTGCTCGATGTCGGCACCGCAGATCTCGGCGAGGTTGGCCAGCTCGTTCATGAAGCTGATCTTGGTCGCCAGCATGGCATTGGCCGCATACTTGGTGAGTTCCGCCGAGCGCACATCCATGACAATGAGCTTGTCATGGTTGCGGCTGAACGGATCGTACAGGGCACGCAGCAGTTCCGTGGCCCGGGCGCTCTCCGAGCCGATGATGATGCGGTCGGGCTTCATGAAGTCACCGACTGCGGCTCCCTCCTTCAGGAATTCCGGATTCGACACTACATCGAACGACGGCGGCGCCTGCCGCTGGCCCAGCACCGTGGCAACCGCCTCGCGCACCTTGTCGGCCGTGCCGACCGGCACCGTGGACTTGGTGACGATCACCTTGTAATCGTCCATTCCCGCGGCGATGGCACGCGCCACTGTCAGCACGTGGCTCAGGTCGGCGGACCCATCCTCGTCCTTGGGTGTACCCACGGCAATGAACTGGAATGGCCCGTGGCGTACGCCGACGGCAACGTCCGTGGTGAAAGCCAGGCGGCCCGCCTGGAAGTTGCGGCGCACCAGTTCTTCCAGACCAGGCTCGTAGATCGGCACCTGCCCGCGCCGCAGCGCTGCAACCTTGGACTCGTCGATATCGACACAGGTGACGTGGTTGCCGACCTCTGCCAGGCAGGTGCCAGTGACCAGGCCGACATACCCGGTGCCGTGAACTGTTACGCGCATGATGTCCTGATTCTTTTCAGCCGTTATGCACCGCAAACCCCGGGCGGCCGGAAGCGGCCGCCGGCGACCCCACCCGACCCGCTGCTACTGGTTGAGCCGGATCCCGTAGTACTCGAGGTACCACTCGACGAAGCGTGCCACACCGACCTCTACCGGGGTAGCCGGGCGGTAGCCAACCTCGGTGATGAGGTCCTCGACGTCGGCAAAGGTGTCAGGCACGTCACCAGCCTGCAGGGGCAGCAGGTTCTTCTCGGCCTTGCGGCCCAGGACCTCCTCGATCACCTTGATGTAGTGCATCAGCTCGACGGGACGGCTGTTGCCGATGTTGTAGAGCCGGTAAGGCGCCGAGCTGCGGGCGGGATCGGGACTGTCGGCGTCCCACTGCGGATCAGGCTCCGCGACCCGGTCCAGGGCGCGCACCACGCCCTGGGCAATGTCGTCGACGTAGGTGAAGTCGCGGCGATGCCGGCCGAAGTTGAAGACATCGATCGGCCTGCCCTCGAGGATATTGCGCGTGAACTGGAACAATGCCATGTCGGGGCGGCCGTAGGGCCCGTACACCGTGAAGAAGCGCAGCCCCGTCGTCGGCAGGCGATGCAGCATCGAATAGCTGTGCGCCATCATCTCGTTGGCCTTCTTGGTCGCGGCGTACAGCGAGATCGGGTGGTCCGCGGCCCGATGGGTGGAAAACGGCATGTGCGTGTTGGCGCCGTACACCGAACTGGTGGAGGCATACACCAGGTGCTCCACGCCGTTGGCGCGACAGCCCTCCATGACATGGAAGCTGCCCACCAGGTTGCTGTCGATGTAGGCATGGGGATTGATGAGTGAATAGCGCACTCCGGCCTGCGCCGCCAGGTGCACTACGCGCTGGAAGCGCTGCTCGCGGAACAGGGCCTCCATGCCGGCGCGATCGGCCAGGTCGAGTTTCACGAAGCTGAAACCCGGCAGCTTGCTGAGCAACGCCAGGCGATGGTGCTTGAGGTTGACGTCGTAGTATTCGTTGAGGTTGTCGATGCCGACGACCTCGTCACCGCGCTCCAGCAGGATGCGGGAGACGAACATGCCGATGAATCCGGCGGCGCCGGTGACCAGTATCTTCATGATGCGTTTACTCGTCTGGAAGCCGTCACAGGCGTGCGTCCACCTGGTCTGCGGGCAACATGCTCTTGATGTCGTAGAGCACGGCGTCACCCACACCCAGGGCACGGATGGCATTCACGCCCAGGTCATGGAACTGGCGGTGGGCCACCGCCAGCACCATGGCATCGTAGCTGCCCGGCCGCGGCGCCGCCTGCAGCAGATCGATGCCGTATTCCTCGTGCACCGCGGCGGCATCGGCCCAGGGATCATAGATGTCCACGGCTGCGCCGTAACTGCGCAGTTCCCGGACGACATCGACGACCCGGGTGTTGCGCACATCCGGGCAGTTCTCCTTGAAGGTGAAGCCCAGCACCAGGATGCGGGAGCGCGGCAGGCTCTTGCCTCGCCGCACCATCAGCTTGACCACCTCCGAAGCAACATACAGGCCCATGTTGTCGTTGATGCGCCGGCCGGCCAGGATCATTTCCGGATGGTAGCCGATCTGCTGTGACTTGTGCGTCAGGTAGTACGGATCGACACCGATGCAGTGGCCGCCCACCAGCCCGGGGCGGAATGGCAGGAAGTTCCATTTCGTGCCGGCGGCCTCCAGCACCTCCAGGGTGTCGAGCCCCATGCGGTTGAAGATCAGTGCCAGCTCATTGATCAGCGCGATGTTGACATCGCGCTGGGTGTTCTCGATGACCTTGGCGGCCTCCGCCACCTTGATGCTGGACGCCCGGTAGGTTCCGGCCTTGATGATGCTGGCGTACAGCCTGTCGATGAATGCGGCCGCCTCCGGCGTCGAGCCGGCGGTGATCTTGCGGATGGTCGTCAGCCTGTGCTCCTTGTCGCCGGGATTGATGCGCTCCGGGCTGTAGCCGAGGAAGAAGTCACGGTTCGCCTTGAGGCCCGATACCTGCTCGATGATCGGTGCACAGTCCTCCTCGGTCGCACCGGGGTATACGGTGGACTCGAACACGACCACGGCGCCCTTCTTCAGCGCCTTGCCGACCGTCCGGCTGGCGCTGATCAGCGCACCGAGGTCAGGCCGCTTGGCATCGTCGATGGGGGTTGGCACGGTGACGATGAAGACATCGCGATCGCGCAGCTGCTCGAGGTCCGTCGTGTAGCGCAGCCGGCGAGCCGCCGCCAGTTCCTCGGGGCTCGCCTCCAGGGTCGAGTCCCTACCCGACTGCAACTCGGCCACGCGTGCCGCATTGATGTCGAAGCCCACGGTGTCGTAGTGGCGGCCGTACTCGACGGCCAGCGGCAGCCCGACGTAGCCGAGGCCAATGATGGCGACACGGGTTTGGTCAATCTTGTCCAGGTCCAGCATGTGTTCTCATTCACTTTTCAGGGGCCGGGAGGCTGCACGCTTGGTTATCGTTGTTCGCGGGCAGCCCGGGACACTCGCCCGGAGGACGATATTCTGGCGATGTAACCCGGCTGTCGCCAGCACAGCCTTCACAGTCCGCAGCGAAGCCGGCACCAGACGACCGGGCCACCGGAACTGGCATATGTAAAGGAGGTTCCTCAACCGTCCCGCCGGCGCCATGCAGCCCCCTGCGGGCAGGCCTTCTCCAGCAGGTCCAGCTGGCGTTCGTGCGCTGCCAGCTCTTCCGCGCTCGCGTGCCGCACCACCAGCGACAGGCCAGCACGGTCGAAGCGCGGCGCCACCGCTCCGGCGACCTCGGTGGCGGGCACGATGTCCAGCGACAGCGCCGCCTGGCCGCCGGTCATGGCGAGATAGACATCGGCCAGCAGCTGCGCATCCAGCAGCGCGCCGTGGTAGTCACGGGCGGAGTTGTCGATGCCGTAGCGCCGGCACAGCGCATCCAGGCCGTTGCGCTGGCCGGGGTGCAGGCGACGCGCCAGCAGCAGAGTGTCGAGCACCTGGCAATGGCCGCGGACGCTGTCGCCATCACGGCCAGCCAGGCGCAGCTCGTTGTCCAGGAAGCCGACGTCGAATTCGGCATTGTGGATGATCAGCTCGGCACCAGCGATGAACTCCAGGAGTTCACCGACGATCTCGGCGAAACGTGGCTTGCCCTGCAGCGCTTCGTTGCTGATGCCATGGACCTGCTCCGCGCCGCTGTCGATGTCACGATCCGGGCGCAGGTACTGGTGGAAGGTGTTGCCGGTCCGCCGCCGGTTGACCATCTCGACACAGCCGATCTCGATGATGCGATGGCCCTGTTCGACCTCCAGTCCCGTGGTCTCGGTATCGAGGACGACCTGCCTCATGCTGCCGGTCCTCCCGGGCACGCCGTGCTGCCAGGCCCCCTGGCCGCAGCACCGGCCGGGACCAGACCGAGCACCTCGTCGACCCCACGGTTGGCCAGCGCGTCCGCACGCTCGTTGTCGGGATGCCCGGTATGGCCCCGCACCCAGTGCCAGGTCACGGCATGCCGGGTCGAAAGTTCATCCAGGCGCTGCCACAGGTCCTCGTTCTTGACTGGCTTGCGTCCTGCCGTCTTCCAGCCACGGCGCTTCCACTGCTCCAGCCACTCGGTGATGCCCCGGCGCAGGTACTCCGAATCGGTATACGCTCGAACGGTACAGGGCATGCGCAGTGCTTCCAGCGCACGAATGGCCGCGGTGAGCTCCATGCGGTTGTTGGTCGTGGCCGGTTCGCCGCCCCAGATCTCCTTCTCGCGAGTCCCCCAGCGCAGGATGGCACCCCAGCCGCCGGGTCCTGGGTTGCCGCGACAGGCGCCATCGGTATGGATCTCCACCTCGGTCATGCGACGTTGCGGGTGGTTGGGTTTACCAGGCCACCGACCAGCCCCGGCCGGCGCCGCCAGGCCAGGCGGATCGGCGTGACGATGCAGGTCTGCTTGCGCGCCACCAGGACATAGCAGGCCGCAAATGCCGGGATCCGCCTGAGCAGCGAGGCCTGACGCGACCGGCGGCCGGCCTGGCGCACCGGGGAATCGGGCTGTACCCCGCTCTCCTCGGAACGCTGCGGCCGGCCCTGTCGCGGCAGCGCGCCCCGCAGTATCGGCGGCACGAAGTAGTACACGGCCGAGTGATGGACCTTGAACTCGAGCAGCTGCAGCCAGTCGCACAGACGGCCGTCGGAGATCATGCGCTGGGAACCGGATGGAAAGCCCTGGCGGGACAATGCATGGCGCAGCCCCCACCAGCCCCAGGGATTGAAGCCCAGCACCACCAGCTGCCCGTCCGGGCGCAGGATGCGGTCGACTTCGCGCAATACCGCATGCGGGTCATCCACCAGTTCCAGTGTATGTGGCAGCAGCACCGCGTCCACCGAGGCGCTGGTGACGGCCAGTGCATCGGAAGCACAGACGGCATCCACGCCTGGTGTCGGCTGATCGCTGATTACCGCGGCCCGACGCGTCCGGGCCAGGCGGCGGAACATGCCGGGCTCGCCCCAGGTGCCCAGCTGCACCAGCTGGTCGCCAAATATGTTGTCCAGTGCGCGCCGGACCTGCCGTACCTCCTCGCGCAGGAGATTGCGGCCGGTGAGCGTATTCAACCACCCGGGGATCTGTGTCATGCGCCTCGAGGCCGGCCATCCGCGACCATGGCGGTACCCGACCATGCGGAAACCCTTGCTACAGCCTATGATAACGGAGGTGGGGGGAGCCAGACTCCTGTGACGAATCGCCGGCCTCCGGCTTACAATCAGCGCCGGCTTCAGGGGGCAAGAGCAGGTTTATGGGTTTCTTGACGGGAAAACGCGCGCTCATCGTCGGTGTCGCCAGTGACCGTTCGATCGCCTGGGGCATCGCCGAGGCCATGGCAAGGGAAGGGGCCGAGCTGGCCTACACCTACCAGAACGACAAGCTCAGGGAACGGGTCGAGGAACTGGCCAGTGCCACCGGCTCACGGCTGGTACTGCCACTGGACGTGGCGGAAGATTCGCAGATCGATGCGGCTTTCACCACGCTGCGGCGTGAGTGGCAGCAGCTGGACATCATCGTGCACTCGGTGGCCTTCGCGCCGCGCGAGCAGCTGTCCGGAAGCTACGTGGACACGGTGACCCGTGAAGGCTTCCGGCTCGCCCAGGACATCAGCAGCTATAGCTTCGTCGCCCTGGCCAAGGCCGGCCGGCCGATGCTGCGGCCAGGTAGTGCACTGCTGACCATGAGCTACCTGGCGGCCGTGCGCACTATCCCGAACTACAACGTCATGGGTCCCGCCAAGGCGAGCCTGGAGGCGAACGTGCGCTTCATGGCGTCGGACCTCGGCCCGTCTGGCATCCGCGTCAACTGCATATCAGCCGGGCCGATCAAGACGCTGGCCGCCGCCGGCATCGGCGGCATGCGCATCATGCTCAACTACATGGGCAAGACCGCACCGCTGCGCCGCTGCGTCACCATCGAGGAAGTGGGCAATGCCGGTGCCTTCCTCTGCTCCGACCTCGCAGCAGGCATCACCGGACAGACGCTGTATGTCGACGGCGGGTACCACGTCATCGGCATGAGTCCCGAGTAGCGCTACCCGTCAGCCGGAGGCCGGCTCCGCGGGTGATGTGCCGGCCGCAAGGCCGCCGTCGTGGCGGGCAATGATGGCAGCGCAGATGGCATCGCCGAGCACATCGACGCTGGTGCGTGCCATCTCGAGAAACCGGTCGACCACCAGCAGCACGCCGACCGCCTCCGTCGGCAGGCCGATCGTCGACAGGATCACCGAAATCGCCACCAGTGATCCATAGGGGATGCCCGGTGTGGCCACGGATGCCGCCACTGCTATGGCCAGGATGACAAACTGCATCGACAGGCTGAGGTCGATACCATAGGCCTGCGCGAGGAATACGGCCGCAACGGCCTGGTACAGCGCGGTACCGTTGAGGTTGATCGCCGCACCCAGCGGCAGGACCAGGCTGGCGACCCGGTTCGGAATGGCGGCACGCTCCACGGCGCATTGCATGGTCACCGGCAGCGTCACCGGCGACGAGGCCGTGGCCAGCCCGGTCAGCACGGCAGGCATCATGGCACGGTAGAACGCCAGCGGCCCGGTACCGGCGAACAGGCGCAGCAGCAGCGGCAGGGTCAGCAGTGCGTGGGCCGCCAGCGCGGCCAGCACCACGCCGGAGAACGCCAGTAGCGGGGCGGCAGTAGCCAGTCCGGACTTGGCGCTGGCCTGGGCCGCCAGGCAGAAAACGCCCAGCGGTGCGAACTGCATGATCCAGCCGGTGATGCCCAGCATCACCTGGTGAACGCCATTCCAGAAGCGCGACAGCGTTGCGGCAAGCTCCTGCCTGATCCGCAGCATGAACGATCCGAAGAGAATCGAGAAGACGATCACACCGATCATGTCGTCACTGGCCGCGGCACTGAACACGTTGCCCGGAACGATGCCGACGAGCACGTTGAAGACATCGCCGAGGCCCTTGTCGGCGAGTTCACCTGGCATGTCGGCACTCGACGCCTCCAGCGCAAGCACGTCGCTGGCCGGCCGGCCGTCGACCATGCCCGGCATGAGCAGGTTCGCGAGGACCATGCCCGTGATGATGGCCGCGATGGTAGTCAGCAGGAAGAAAGTGACGGTGCGCAGGCCAAGACGACCAAGCCGGCGCCCCGAGCCGGCGCTGGCAACGCCGACGATGAGCGCCGCAATCACCAGCGGCAGCATCACCATCTTCAGCGCACTGATGAACAGCGTGCCGATGAAGTCCAGCAGCGCAGCCAGGGGCATTGCCGTAGGCCCGGCGCCCTGCTGCAACCAGCTTCCGAGCAGCACGCCAAGGCCCATGGCCAGGGCGATGCGCCAGTGCAATCCCGGAAGCGCCATGGATGCCCCGGCTGGACGTAGGCGCGGGTCAGGGATTGTCCTGCTGGTCGAACAGGCCAGGCGCCACCACGACCTTGGCGGCCTTGCGCAGGTCGACTGCCACGCCGGTGACCTCACCGACCCCGGTCTGGCGCGCCAGGGCGGCTTTCCGGGCATCACGCTGCTCGCGGGGAATCTCGTCGGGCTTGCCAGGAATCACGGCATCCACGCGCAGGACCGCATAGCTGCCATCCTGCAGGGCCAGACCGTCGAAGCTGTTGCGCCCGGTGGAGCCGGCACTACTGGCCGCAGCCGCAGGCCGCGGCGCACGGAAAATCGCTGCCAGGACCTCCGTGGGCACGCCCGGGCTGTTGCGCACCAGCGGCTCCGGCGGCGCAACCAGCGTCGCACCCGCTGCTGCCACCAGCGTGCGAAAGTCGGTGCCCGCACGCGCGTCCTGCACGATCTTCTGGCCACGCTCGGCCGCCAGCATGGCAGCCTTCTCGGCGCGGGCATCGGACTCTGCCTGCACCCTGACTTCCTCCAGCGGCCGCAGCTTCGCCGGCCGGTGCTCGGTGACCCGCAGGATCACCGCGCTGCCATCGCCGATCTCCACCAGCGCACTGTTCTCGCCCGCTTCCAGCACGCGCGCACTGAATGCGGCATCGATGACCGCCCGGTTGGCGCCAAAGGGTTCGCCGCCGGCGCTGCGGGTAAACTCGGCCACGTGCCTGATCGGCAGCCCACTGGCCTTAGCCACGGCTTCCAGGCTGCCCGGGTTCTGCAAGGCGGCGTCATCCATCTTCTCGGTCAGTTCGAAGAACCGGTCCTGGGAGCCCTTGTGCCGCGCTTCCTCCACCAGTTCCGGGCGCACCTCGTCGAATGACCGGCGGATCCCGGGGCGCACTTCCTCGAGCTGGATGATGTGGTAGCCGAACTCGGTCTTGACTGGCTGCGTGATCTCGCCGGGCCGGGCCGCGAACAGCGCGTCCTCGAACGGTCCCACATAGGTCCCCTTGCCTGCCCAGCCGAGTTCGCCACCGTTGGCGGCCGAGCCCGTGTCATCCGAGTACTGGCGTGCCAGTGCAGCAAAATCTTCGCCCTTTTCCAGGCGGGCGCGGATGTCCGCCGCCTTGCTGGCGGCAGCCTTGTCGTCAGCATCCTTGCCCGTAGCAACCAGGATGTGCCGCGCACGGCGCTGCTCGGCGCTCTGAAACCGGTCCGGGTTGGATTCGTAGCTGGCGCGCAGTTCCGCCTCGGTGGGCTCACCCGCCGGCGCGACCTCGGATGGCCTGGCCTCGACGTAGTCGATCGAGACGCTCTCGCGGGATTCGAAGCGGTCCGGATGCGCATCGTAGTACGCCTTGACTTCGGGATCGGTGACCGTCACGGCGGCGGCAAGGGCCTTGACGTCGAGGATCGCGTAGGCCGCCTGGCGGCGTTCACCCTCGAGGACGACGAAGCGGCGAAACTCCGCTGGCGTGTAAAACGCGCTCTCCAGCAGCCCGTCCTGCAGCTGCCCGATCTCCATGGCGACACGCCGCTCTTCCTCGAATACCGCCGGCGAGATGCCCTGACTCGCCAGGGCCGCCTGGTAGCCATCCGGGGAGAACTTGCCGCCCACCTGGAAGACCGGCAGCGTGCGGATCTGCTCGGCAACACTGGCGTCGCTGACCCGGAAACCCTGGGCCTTCACGTACTGGGCAACGACGCGGTTGCGGACCATGCCCTCGAGAACATTGCGGTCGATCTGCGCCCTCTCGGCCGCCGGAATATCCGACTTGGTCAGCTGTTCCTGCTGCAGCACCTGCTGCTGCACCACCTCGCGGTAGTCGGTGAGCGCAATGTCCTCGCCGTTGACGGAGGCAGCGGACTCGCGTCCCTGCATGCCGGTGTCGGTGTTCACCAGGCCGATGACCATCGCCACACCGATGCCCCCGATGATGATCAGCGCCATGACGCCGGTGAAGCGGTCACGAATGTTCTGCAGCATGGTGACTCCAGTTTGTGCGATCTGCGCCCGTGGAACTCGCGCCCCCGCGGACGGGCCTGTCGGCCGAAACGCGCATTCTACAGTTGGAAAAAAGAACGGGCGCCACTGGTGGCGCCCGCCTTTCCTGGAGCTGGCGGAGTGGACGGGACTCGAACCCGCGACCCCCGGCGTGACAGGCCGGTATTCTAACCAGCTGAACTACCACTCCACGGAACTGGTGGGTGCTGAGGGTCTCGAACCCCCGACCTTCGCCTTGTAAGGGCGACGCTCTTCCAGCTGAGCTAAGCACCCGTCCATGACGTTCGAACGCCCGGGAGGCTTGCCGCCGCAGGAAACCGCCGCCCCAGCTCTGGCACGGTCACACACCCGCCTCCGGAACCTGTCGGGTCATCAGCAAACCCGGCAGTACCCGAAAAAGGCGCGTTAGTTTACGGCATCCTTCAGGGCCTTGCCAGCGCGGAAGCCAGGAATCCGGCTGGCCCGGATCTCGATGGCATCCCCGGTGCGGGGGTTGCGTCCGGTACGGGCGGCACGCGTCTTCACGGTAAAGGTGCCGAAGCCGACCAGGGAGACCTGATTGCCGTCCTTCAATGCCCTGGTGATGGCCGCAATCATGGACTCGACAGCCCGCGAGGCATCGGCCTTGGACAGCCCAGCCTCACCGGAAACGGCATCGATCAGATCACCCTTGTTCATGGAAATATCCTTAAGCGAAACGCGACGATTACGCTGGAACCGCACGCCACCGGTTACGGCGACGTCCCCCGAATGCGCTCACCGGCCGATGCCGATTCCTTCGCGTATGTCCAGGCAACGCGGATTCTTGGCAGGAGACACGCTGCCGGCTGGCAGCGTCATGACCGGCGAGGTCCGCGACGTTATACCAAGGCCGAAAAACCACTGTCAATAAACGGCCGCCGGCCAGCGTCAATGCGCACGCACCTCGCCGGAGCCCGCTTCGCTCTTCGCCGGTGCCTCTTCCGATGCTGCGACGTCACCGGCCTTTGGCAGCGGCAGCCGTTGCAGCGACAGCTGCAGCACCTCGTCCATCCATCGAACCGGAACAATCCGCAGCTTGTCCTTGATGTTTTTCGGGATTTCCGCGAGGTCCTTTTCGTTGTCCTTCGGGATCAGTGCAGTGGTGATGCCACCACGGTGTGCGGCCAGCAGTTTCTCCTTCAGGCCACCGATCGGCAGCACTTCGCCACGCAGCGTGATCTCGCCGGTCATGGCGACGTCGGAGCGCACGGGGATGCCGGTCAGCGCCGAGACCAGCGCGGTGCACATGCCGACGCCAGCGCTCGGGCCATCCTTCGGGGTTGCACCTTCCGGCACGTGCACGTGCAGGTCGAAGCGCTGGTGGAAATCCTCATCGATGCCGAGCACCCGGGCCCGGCTGCGCACCACGGTGGTGGCCGCCTGGATCGATTCCTGCATGACATCGCCGAGCTGGCCGGTGTGGATGAGCTTGCCCTTGCCGGGCACCACGGCAGCCTCGATGGTGAGCAACTCACCGCCGACCTCGGTCCAGGCGAGGCCGGTGACCTGGCCGACCTGGTCGGTCTCTTCGGCACGGCCGTAGCGAAAGCGCCGCACGCCCAGATGCTTGTCCAGGCCTCGCGGGCCAACCTGGATCTGGCCTTCGCGCGGCTTGAGCAGCAGGCTCTTGACGACCTTGCGGCAGATCTTGGCGATCTCCCTCTCGAGGTTGCGCACGCCGGACTCGCGCGTGTAGTAGCGAATCACGTCGCGAATCGCCGCATCACCGATGACCAGCTCCCGGTCCTTCAGCCCGTTGGCCTTCATCTGTTTGGGGATCAGGTAATTACGGGCAATGTTGAGCTTCTCGTCCTCGGTGTATCCCGGGATGCGGATGACTTCCATGCGGTCGAGCAGCGGCGCCGGGATATTGAGCGTGTTGGCCGTGCACACGAACATGACATCCGAAAGGTCGAAATCGACTTCCAGGTAATGGTCGTTGAAGGTCGCATTCTGCTCCGGATCCAGCACCTCGAGCAGCGCGGAGGATGGATCACCGCGGAAATCCGTCGACATCTTGTCGACCTCGTCCAGCAGGAACAGCGGATTGCGCACGCCGGTCTTCGCCAGGTTCTGGATGATCTTGCCTGGCATGGATCCGATGTAGGTCCGACGGTGGCCGCGGATCTCCGCCTCGTCGCGGACGCCACCCAGCGACATGCGGATGAACTTGCGGTTCGTTGCCCTGGCAATACTCTGCCCGAGCGAGGTCTTGCCGACACCGGGCGGCCCGACCAGGCAGAGGATCGGACCCTTGGTCTTCCTGACGCGCTGCTGGACGGCCAGGTACTCGAGGATGCGTTCCTTGACCTTCTCCAGGCCGTAGTGATCGGCTTCCAGCACAGTCTCGGCATGGCGCAGGTCGCGGTTGATCTTGGTCCGGCTGCGCCAGGGTGACTTGACCAGCCAGTCAATGTAGTTGCGCACCACAGTGGCCTCAGCCGACATGGGCGACATCATCTTCAGCTTGTTGAGCTCCGAGGTAGCCTTTTCGCGGGCCTCCTGCGACATGCCGGCGCGGCCGATCTTCTGCTCCAGCTCAGCGATCTCGTTCGGCGCATCTTCCATGTCGCCGAGTTCCTTCTGGATCGCCTTCATCTGCTCGTTCAGGTAGTACTCCCGCTGGCTCTTCTCCATCTGCTGCTTGACGCGCCCGCGGATGCGCTTCTCGATCTGCAGCATGTCGATCTCGGTATCCACCAGGCCGAGCACATGCTCGAGGCGCTCGCGGACGGCGCTTATCTCGAGGACCTTCTGCTTGGCCTCGAGCTTCAGCGACATATGGGCCACCACGGTGTCGGCGAGGCGGCCAGGCTGGTCGATGCCGGCCAGCGAGGTGAGGATCTCCGGCGGCACCTTCTTGTTGAGCTTTACGTAGTTCTCGAACTGGGAAACGATCGAGCGCCGGAGCACGTCGAGCTCCCGGGCCTCGATGCTGCCGTCGTCGGCAACCAGCTCGATATCGGCGGCGAAATGTTCGCCGGCATAGCATTCCAGCAGGCGCGCTCGCGAGCCGCCCTCCACCAGCACCTTGACCGTGCCATCGGGCAGCTTGAGCAGCTGCAGGATCGTCGCCAGCGTGCCCACCGAATAGATGTCACCGAGACCGGGATCATCGACATCTGCCTGCTTCTGCGCGACCAGCAGGATCTGCTTGCCAGCGTTCATGGCCACGTCCAGGGCGAGAATGGACTTCTGCCGGCCCACGAACAGCGGGATCACCATGTGCGGATAGACCACGACATCGCGCAGCGGAAGAATCGGCACGCCCTTGCGGAACTGCGACTGGTCCTCGGTCATCTGCCTCTCCATCGTCCCTGGAAACTGCGCTGTTCCGCCGTCATGGCGGAATCCGCCGGGTGGCTCAGGACCGGCCGGACCCGGTGCGCAGGCGCTCGTCCTCGATGGCCTGCCGCGGTGCTGCAACCTCGTCGGACTCGTAGATCACGTACGGCCGGGTCTCGCCGAGGATGACGGCCTCGTCGACCACGACCTTGCGGGCGTTGGTCATGGAAGGCAGTTCGTACATGGTGTCGAGCAGCACGCTTTCGAGAATGGTGCGCAGGCCGCGGGCGCCGGTCTTGCGCTGCATCGCCTTCTGCGCCACGGCGCGCAGCGCATCATCGCGAAACTCCAGCTCACAGCCTTCCATCTCGAACAGCTTGTGGTATTGCTTGGTGAGTGCATTGCGCGGATCGACCAGGATGCTGACCAGTGCCTTTTCGTCCAGTTCGTCGAGCGTCGCCACCACGGGCAGCCGGCCGACGAACTCAGGGATCAGCCCGTACTTGATCAGGTCCTCGGGCTCGACGTCGGTCAGCAACTGGCCGATGTTGGGCTCGTCGGCACTGCTCTTGATCTCCGCCACGAAGCCTATGCCACCGGTCTGGGAGCGCTTGCGGATGATCTTCTCCAGGCCCGCAAACGCACCGCCGACGATGAACAGGATGTTGGTGGTATCGACCTGCAGGAATTCCTGCTGCGGATGCTTGCGGCCACCCTGGGGCGGCACGGACGCAACCGTGCCCTCGATCAGCTTCAGCAGGGCCTGCTGCACGCCCTCACCCGAGACATCCCGGGTGATCGACGGGTTGTCGGACTTGCGCGAAATCTTGTCGATTTCGTCGATATAGACGATGCCCGTCTGGGCCTTTTCGACATCGTAATCGCACTTCTGCAAAAGCTTCTGGATGATGTTCTCGACATCCTCGCCGACATACCCGGCCTCGGTCAGCGTCGTGGCATCGGCGATGGTGAACGGCACGTTCAGCAGCCGGGCCAGGGTCTCGGCCAGCAGCGTCTTGCCGCAACCCGTCGGGCCGATCAGCAGGATGTTGCTCTTGGAGATCTCGACGTCTTTCTTGCCGCCCTCGCCACCGCGGCTCTCCAGGCGCTTGTAGTGGTTGTAGACCGCAACCGACAGCACCTTCTTCGCACGTTCCTGACCGATGACGTACTCGTCGAGAACTGCCTTGATCTCGTGCGGCTTCGGCAGCTTCGTGCCGCGCTGCTCCGTGCGGTCCTCGAGCTCCTCCCGGATGATGTCATTGCAGAGTTCGACGCATTCGTCGCAGATGAATACCGACGGACCCGCGATGAGCTTGCGGACCTCATGCTGGCTCTTGCCGCAGAACGAGCAGTAGAGCAGCTTTCCGTCGTCATTTCGTCCACGAGTCTCGTTCGACATATCACCCTCGGTTCCAGTGCCACCAGCCAGTCAGCAGGCTGGCGCAAACGCCCCGGCTTCCTGCCGGTATATATCACGCACCGAGCAACCGGCGCAAAGCACGCAGGTCGCGTTTCCGGACAATACCCTCAGGCCGGACCGCCACCGGGCGCTTCGACCGTGGCGCGCCGCGCCAGCACCGTGTCGATGATGCCGTAGGCCGCTGCTTCCTCGCCGCTCATGAAGTAGTCCCTGTCGGTGTCCTTTTCGATGCGCTCCAGCGCCTGGCCGGTGTGCCTGGCGAGGATGTCATTGAGCCGCGAGCGGGTCTGGAGGATTTCCTTGGCATAGCGGTCAAAGTCCTCCGCCTGGCCCTGAAAGCCGCCAAGGGGCTGGTGGATCATCACGCGGGAATGCGGCAGGCAGTGGCGCTTGCCCCTGGCGCCGCCAGCCAGCAGCACCGCTCCCATGCTGGCCGCCTGTCCCACGCAGATGGTGCCGACATCCGGCTTGATGAACTGCATGGTGTCATAGATGGAGAGGCCGGCGCTCACCGAACCGCCGGGCGAATTGATGTAGAGGTGGATGTCCTTGTCAGGATTCTCCGACTCGAGGTACAGCAGCTGCGCAACCACGACGTTAGCGGTGTAGTCCTCTACCGGCCCGACCATGAACACCACACGCTCCTTGAGGAGGCGCGAGTAGATGTCATAGGAGCGCTCGCCGCGCGCGGTCTGCTCGACCACGATCGGAACGAGGTTCAGTGCCTGGGTATCCATGCGGTTCATGCTTTCCTTTCTATACGCCCATCAGCTGCCCGAAGGCGACGCTCCGGGTCGTGATCCTGGCCCTTTCCATCAGCCAGGTCATGACCTGCTCCTCAATCACGGAATTTTCAACCTGGGACATCAGGTCGGGGTTCTGCTGGTAGATCCGGCGCACCTCGTCGGGCCGGTCATAGGTCCGGCAGAGCTCGTCGAGCTTGAGCTCGATCCGGCCCTGGTCGGCGGTGATGGACTGCGCCCTGACCAGCTCACCGAGGATCAGCCCGATGCGCACTCGCCGCCGCGCAACTTCGTCGTAGGCACCGGCAGCCTGGCCCTGCGCCGTGCCGGCACTGCGCGCGGCCTCGGCCTGCAGGCTGGCCGCCTCGCGGGACACCATGACGGCGGGCACGTCCACCGGATTGGCCGCCAGCAGCTGCTCGATGACCTGGCGACGCATCTCCGCCTGCACCTTGGCCAGCGCTTCGCGCTCGAGGTTCTCGCGCACCAGCCTGCGGAATTCCGCCAGATCGCCGCTGGCCACGTCGAAGCGGCGGATGAATTCCGCGTCCACCGCGGGCAGTTCCAGCGCCGTCACCTCGTGGACGTGCACCTGGAAGGTCACCGTCTGGCCACGTAGCTTTTCCTCGTAGTAGTCAGCGGGAAAAGTCACGTCGAAGCTCTTGTCCGCGCCGTCGGTGGTGCCGACCAGTGCGGACTCGAATCCGGGCAGCATGCGGCCCTCACCGATCACGACGGCGAAGCGCTCCGCCTTCCCACCCTCGACCGGCTCGCCCCCGAGCGTGCCGGCGAAATCCAGAACCACGCGATCCCCGGCGACGGCCGCGCGCCCCGCCGGCTGCCACTGGCCACGCTGCTTGCGCAGCCGTTCGATGGTCTGGTCGATATCGGCCTCGGTGACGCTGACTTCGGCCTTCTCGACCACCATGGCGTCGAGCCCGGCCACGCTGAATTCGGGATAAACCTCGAAGATCGCCGTGTACGCGATGCCCTCGCCCGGGACCTCGGGCTCGCTCTCGATGCGCGGGCTGCCCACCGGCCGCAGCTTCTCCCGCGCAATGGCCTCGGAATAGCTGGACTGGACCACCTCCTGGATCACTTCCTGGCGGATCTGCGGCCCGAAGCGCTGCCGCACCACGCCATCGGGCACCTTGCCCGGCCGGAAGCCCTTGAGCCGCACCGTCCGCGCGGCCGAGCGGAACCGCGCCTCCAGTTCCTGCTCCACGCGAGACGCCGGCACCTGCACCCGCAGCCGCCGTTCCAGCCCCGCCCCCGTCTCCAGTGAAACCTGCACGTCCGTCAAAGTTCGTTCCTTGTCAGATTGTTTGTCACACGCGGGAAACGGGACCGACTGCTCGCGTGGTGCGAAAGGAGAGACTCGAACTCTCACGGGTTGCCCCACAGGAACCTAAATCCTGCGCGTCTACCAGTTCCGCCACTTTCGCGCGTCGGCCGCGATCTCCGGCGGCAGCCGCCATTATAGCCAAGAGCCCCAGCGACTCCGGGACGCGGCACATCTTCAATGCCCGCCACCGGCGTGCCGGACTGCGCAGGCATGCTGCGCGCGGCCCAACCAGCCGCTACCTCACATGCATTACCATGGTACAGATAATTATGTCTTTTATAACAACATCTTAAACAACTTTCATGATTTGATTTCGCCTGCCGCATCGCCCCCTGCTACCGGCCTGACCCAGATCAGGCATCGGCATTAATCAATGTGCTATTGAACGGCCATCGCAGCAGGAGGCCTCATGGACGACAGGGAAGAATACCGGCCGGGCGACTTCGTGCGCCTCGGCTATCGGGGCCACGCGCCCGAGGCCAAGCGCAAGGCCAATCCGTTCACGCTGCGCCCCTCGCCGCTGGCAGCGAACCGCGGCACTACGGAGCGCCCACAGATCATCGACGAAGCCGTGCAGGTGTTCGAATGCACATGGGACGATACGCTGCCGGTCGACTTGGGGCCAGCATCACCAGCGAGTCCCGGAACTGGCAAATTCGTGCTCCGCATCGATGACATACTGCTGAAGTCGCAGTTCCGCAATGGCGTCGAAGCAGGCTGTGACTTCCCAAGCCTGCCCATCTTCTACGGCTTCCGCGCCCGGGGTGAATTCTGGTTCGCCGAGCACGCCAGGCCCTTTGCAACCGCCGCACCCACGGTGCCGGGCAATGAGCTGCAGGCCGTGATCTACCTGGCCAACCGGCTCGACGAGAAGGTACGATTCAGCGACGCGGCCTGCCGTCGCCTCACCGACGTGCCGCGCCCCTTCCTGCAGGCGGTCCTGGAACGCATCATTGCCGCCGCCCGCCAGCAAGGCCTGTGCACCGTGGATGAGGCCTTCCTCGATGCCATCCGCCAGCAGCGCGGCAGGAACTGATTGCTCAACCCACAATGGAGAGACCTGATGACCCCCTGGATTCGCCTGGCCACAATCGCCGTCATTGGTACCGTCCTGCTCGCACCCGCCGCCTGGTCCGCCACCGGCGGCAAGGAAGCGACCGAGGCGGCGGCCGTGGTCACCGCCTTCAACGCCGCGGTGACCGGGCGTGATCTCGAGAAGGCCGCCAGCTATTTCGCTCCTGGCAGCGTGCAGTTCACGCTGCGCCCGTCCCATCCCGGAACCGGTGGCGCACCAGCCGACAGCCTGACTTCGGAACTGCGCAGCCACTGGATGATGGTCGGTTCGGTGCTGATCTCCGCCACCAAGGTCTACAGCCGCAAGGCCGAAATCCTCGACAGCCGTGCAGAGGGGGATATCGCCACGGTCTGGACCCGGGTCACGACCGTGACCGAACGGTCGGACAAGGCGGAAAAGAAGACCGACTCGTTCGTCGAGGTGTACCTGATGGTGCGCAAGGACGACCGCTGGATGATCGGCGCCATGGTCGATAACCGCCGGCCCAACGATGTCGGCATTGGCAAGCCCTAGCCTGCCGTAGCAGCCTTGCCCGCTGCAGCGGGCGCATCCCCCTGCATCAGCCCCGGCGCTGGCCAGCGCCGGGGCTGCTTGGGACGCTCGTGACCGGTTCACGCAGACCACCAGCCACCATTGGATCTTCTGGCGCCGGCAAGCTGGGGCGCTCCGCGTCAGATTCCAGGCTTCCGCCCTCCCATTCCCAGCGGGACAGGGCAGGAACCAGCGGTCCGTCCCCCGGCTGAAAACTTGCTTCCCTGATCATGGCCCATCACCTCCGACAACTGTCGATGCTCCAGACCTCCCCAGCATTGATCCCACCCACGCCCCGCATTGGATGATGGCGGAGCTGAAGAATTTCAACAACACCCTGAACACATCGGCGGCACGTTGCGCTACAGCAGACACGATGCGCTAAATTGCGTTGTTATCGATGCGAAACCATCACCGGTCATGGCGGTGGGCATGAAGCGGCCACCACCACAGCAGGAACGCTGGCGGACAGGCACTGTCTTCACGGTCGGCCATTCCACACTGCCGATCGGGCAGTTCATCGCCATGCTGCAGGCCTATGGCATCGAATGCCTGGCCGACATCCGCACGGTACCGCGCTCGCGGCATAACCCGCAGTTCAATAGCGCTGCCCTGGCCACGAACCTGCGGGCCGCGTCCATCGACTATGTGCCGATGCCGGCCCTGGGTGGCCTGCGGCATACGCGCAAGGATTCACCCAACACCGGCTGGCGGAACAGGAGCTTCCGGGGCTATGCGGACTACATGCAGACCGCGGCGTTTCATCAGGCGCTTGAAGCGTTGATTGCCGCAAGCCAGCTGCAACGGGTTGCCATCATGTGCGCGGAGGCCGTGCCCTGGCGCTGCCATCGCTCACTGGTGGCCGATGCGCTTGGCGTACACGGCGTACCGGTCGTCGAGATCCTGTCTGCGTCCAGCTACCGCAATCACCAGCTGACGTCGTTCGCGCGGGTCGAGGGCACGGTCATCACCTATCCACCGGAGCAGGCCAGCCTGCTCTAGGCGGTCATGCCGGAAAACCTTCAGCAGCTGCTGGCCCGGATCCACGCATGCACGCATTGCGCGCCTGCCCTGCCCCATGGGCCGCGCCCCGTGCTGCAGGCGCAGCGCGAGGCGCGCCTGCGCATCATCGGCCAGGCGCCGGGCCGCAAGGTGCATGAGACCGGGATCCCCTGGAACGATCCATCCGGTGACCGGCTGCGTGACTGGCTGGGCCTGACGAGGGAGCAGTTCTACGACCCGCGGAAGGTCGCGATCCTGCCGATGGGCTTCTGTTACCCGGGCAAGGCCGAGTCTGGTGACCTGCCGCCGCGACCGGAGTGTACCCCGCGCTGGCATGGCCGGCTGAATCCCCAGTTGCCGGACATCCGCCTGACCCTGCTGGTCGGCCACTACGCGCAGGCCTACTACCTGGGATCCCGGCGCAAGGCCACTCTGGGCAAGACCGTCCGCGCCTGGAAGGAATACCTGCCACTCGGCTACCTGCCGCTGGCGCATCCCTCCCCACGCAACCAGCCCTGGCTGGCGCAGAACCCGTGGTTCGAGAAACAGCTGGTGGTGGAACTGCGCAGGCTGGTCAGGACCCTGGATCTCTAGCCCGCTCGGCTGCGCAGGCCTGTCACACAGGTCTGGCCATGACGTGATGCGGGACTGGTGGGCCGTGTAGGAATCGAACCTACAACCAACGGATTAAGAGTCCGCTGCTCTACCAATTGAGCTAACGACCCACACCTTGCATTCTTCGCTGCCGCCATTGCAGCGGCCATCTCATCGAACTGGGGTGGACGATGGGACTCGAACCCACGACGGCCGGAATCACAATCCGGGGCTCTACCAACTGAGCTACGTCCACCATCGCAAACCATCCCGGCCCGCACGCGGCAAATGGCGCGCCTGGCAGGAATCGAACCTGCAACCCCCGGCTTAGAAGGCCGGTGCTCTATCCGTTGAGCTACAGGCGCCCCGCTCCAGCCGCGGCCCGCCTGCACACTCACCAGGAGCGCTGCAGGCCTGAAAGTGGTCGGGGCAGACGGATTCGAACCGCCGACCCTCTGCTCCCAAAGCAGATGCGCTACCAGACTGCGCCATGCCCCGATTCGCCGGCTCGCCGGATCTCGTGCCCGCCCATTATAGCGGCCCCGCTCTCGGGCGGCAGGATCATAAGGAGGTGCCCCGACCCCGTCAAATCTCCTGCGCCTCCGCGGCCTTGCCTTGTGGCGCCAGCCGTGTCTGGTATGGTGTGCGCCGAACCCGGATACCCGGCCGCAGGAAGCCCAGGGCCAAGCGCAATGACAGCCCGACTCATCGACGGACGTGCGATCTCCCAGGAGATCCGCGCGGAAGTCCGCGACCGCATCGCGGCGCGCCGTGCCGCGGGCCACCGCGCGCCCGGCCTGGCGGTGATCCTGGTGGGCAGTGATCCGGCTTCGCGCATCTACGTGCGCAACAAGCGCACCGCCTGCGAGGAGGTGGGCATTGCCTCGCGTGACTACGACCTGCCGGCCGATACCAGCGAAGCCGAGCTCCTTGCCCTCATCGCGCGGCTCAACGACGATCCGGACATCGACGGCATCCTCGTGCAGTTTCCGCTGCCCGCACACATCAATGAGCCTGCGGTTATCGAGCACATCAATCCGGTCAAGGATGTCGACGGCTTCCACCCCTACACCGTCGGGCGCCTCGCCCAGCGCATCCCCATGCTGCGTCCCTGCACGCCATTTGGCGTCATGACCCTGCTGCGGCGTATCGGCGTGGATCCGAAGGGCCAGCATGCGGTGGTGGTCGGCGCGTCCAACCACGTCGGCCGCCCGCTGGCGCTGGAGTTCCTGCTGGCCGGCGCCACGACCACGGTTGCCCATCGCTTCACGCGGGACCTGGCGGCCTGCGTGGCGAGCGCCGACATCCTCGCCGTGGCCGTCGGCAAGCCGCGGCTGATCCCCGGGGAATGGGTCCGGCCCGGCGCCGTGGTACTGGACATCGGCATCACCCGCCTGCCCGACGGCAAGCTGGCGGGAGACGTGGATTTCGCCGCTGCCAGTGAACGCGCTTCGTGGATTACCCCGGTGCCCGGCGGAGTGGGCCCGATGACCGTGGCAACCCTGCTGCAGAACACGCTGAACGCCGCCATTGCCGGCACCCACCTGCTGGACGTGGCCCCGGGCAGCCGCGCCGGGGTGGCCTGATGGGACCTCGCCGGCTGCGCATTGCAGCCTGGCTGGCGGCGATGCTGCTGGCCGGAGTCGCCGTGGCCGCGCCGCCGCGGGTGCGCATCGAGACCAGCGCCGGCAACATCGTGGTGCAGCTCGATGCCGAACGGGCGCCGCTTTCCGTGAAGAACTTCCTGCAGTACGCCGCGGATGGCTTCTACGCGGGCACCATCTTCCACCGCGTCGTCACGGGCTTCATCATCCAGGGTGGCGGCTACCAGGAAGACCTGTCCCTGAAGCCGGCGCGGGCACCCGTCGCCAACGAATCCGGCAACGGCCTGGCAAACCACCGCGGCACCATTGCCATGGCACGCAGCGCCGATCCGCACTCCGCCGACGCCCAGTTCTACTTCAACCTGGCGGACAACGTGGCGCTGGATCCCAAGCCCACCCGCTGGGGCTACGCGGTATTCGGCACCGTGGTCGAGGGCATGGACGTGGTCGACGAAATCGGCCACCGCGCGACGACGTCGCGCAATGACCTGGCCGACGTGCCCGTCCAGCCGGTCGTCATCCGCAAGGTGGTGGTGCTCCCGGACCCGGGCTCGTGACCACCACGCTGTTCGTCTCGGACCTGCACCTCGATGCCGGCCGGCCGCGCGCCACGGCAGCCTTCCGCGAGTTCCTGGCCGGCGAGGCCCGGGGCGCCAGCCACCTCTACATCCTCGGTGACCTGTTCGAATTCTGGATCGGTGACGACGACGATCAGCCGCTGGCGCGCGAGGTGACCGCGGCACTTGCCGACTACACCCGCGGCGGCAATGCCTGCAGCGTGATGCGCGGCAATCGCGACTTCCTCCTCGGGCCGCGTTTTGCCGACTTGACCGGCGCGCGGCTGCTCACCGATCCCAGCGTAGTGGACATCGGCGGCGAGTCCGTCCTGCTGACGCATGGCGACCTGCTGTGCACCGACGACCATGCCTATCAGCGCTACCGGAAACGTGTCAACGATCCACGCCTGCAGCGACTGTTCCGTGCGCTGCCGCGGTCCTGGCGGCGTGCGGCCGGGGCCGAGGGCCGGCGGCGCAGCCGGCGCTATTCCGCCGGCCGACCGGCGGCATACATGGACGTGAATGCCGAAGCGGTCGCCGCTGCCATGCGCCAGGCCGGCGTACGCCGGCTGGTCCACGGCCACACGCACCGGCCAGGCATCCACCGCTTCGCGCTCGATGGCCAGCAGGCGATCCGCGCGGTGCTGGGGGACTGGTACGATCAGGGCAGCGTACTCGCCTGGTCGGCGACCGGCCCGGAGCTGCGCTCACGCGCCTTCGGCTGAGACCGCGGCCAGGCTCCCGGGGCGCCATTCGAGGACCTCCTCCGCGGACTGAAAGCGGTCCTCGGGCTGCTTGGCCAGCATACGATCGATGGCCGGCTGGAACCGCGCGAGGTTGCCCGGCAGCCGCGGTACCGGCGCCTCACGGTGCTGGATGATGACCGCCATCGCGGCTTCACCATCGAAGGGCTTGCTACCCGTCAGCATTTCATAGAACACCACGCCCAGGCTGTAGATGTCGCTGCGCTGATCGACGATGCTGCCGTTGCCCTGCTCCGGGCTCATGTAGTACGGCGTGCCGAAAATCGCGCCGGTGCCGGTGATGCCCGCCTTGAACTGCGCCTGCTTGGCGAGGCCGAAGTCGATCAGCACCAGGCTGTCATCCTCACGGAACATGACATTGGTGGGCTTCAGGTCGCGGTGATATATGCCCACGGCGTGCAACGCGGCGAGCGCACCGGCGATGACGCGCATCCAGGCAAAGGCCTGTTCGCTGCTCATGCCCGCGGTAATGCGCCGCTTCAGGCTGCCGCGGCTGCAGTACTCCATGGCGATGTAGGCATGATCGTCGGCCACACCGAGATCGAAAATGCGCACGACATTGGGGTGGTCGATGCGCGCAATGAGTTCGTACTCCTGCAGGAAACGATCGAAGTGCTTGTCGGTGCCGGAGTCCGGCACCTGGCGCAGCACCTTCAGCACGGCAGTGCGGCCGCCGGCACGCTCCCGGCCAAGGTACACGGAGGAGATGTCGCCCTCGCTCAGGCTGCGGATCAGCTCATAGCCGGGCAGCCCGGGAATCGTTCCCGGTGCCGCTGCCGGCATGCGCGGCTTGCCCGCCTCGCTGGCCGCACCACCCGACAGCACCGCCTCCAGCGCTTCCACCAGGCGCGAGTGGCTTAGCGTTGGCTTGGCGATGTAGTCCTCGGCACCCGCCTTGATGGCGGCGACAACCTGGCGCTCGTCGCCATTGCCGAGGAAGATCACCGGCGGGAAGCGCGCCACGCGGCGCAGCTGCCGCAGCCACTCCAGGGCATCCCCATGTGCCGCCGGGTGGCCGAGGAGCACGACGTCGCTGCCGGCGCCGGAGAATGCCAGCGGCAGGCGCCCGGAGATCACCGGATCGTAATACTGCAGTTCCGCTGCCGGCCAGCGCGCCGAAATGTGATGCCCCAGCAGGCGCCGGAAATCGGCATGATCGTCGATGATGAAAATGCGTGGCGCGGCCATGGCCGGCTCAGCTTCCGTCGCCCGCCCGGCTGCGCATCAGCCGGGTTTCAGGCCACACCGGCGCGCGGGCGCGAGGGAAACTCGTCGACGCCGGCGCTGTCATCGTCATGGCTGTCATCGACGACAGGCTCGCGCTGCGCCCGGGCAGCGTCACAGCGCTCGGACTCGAGGCGTGCCAGGTAGGCCGGGGTGACATCACCGGTCACGTAGTGGCCGGAAAAGCACGAGGTGTCGAACTCGGCAATGTCGCCGTTGTCGTAGCGCACCGCGCGCACCAGGTCGTCGAGGTCCTGGTAGACGAGCCAGTCGGCACCGATGAAGCCTGCCACCTCGGCATCCGTGCGTCCGGAGGCCACCAGTTCGCCCGTCACCGGCATGTCGATGCCGTAGACATTGGGGAAGCGTACCGGTGGCGACGCCGAGGCGAAGTACACCCGCCGCGCACCGGCCTCGCGTGCCATCTCGATGATCTGCCGTGAGGTGGTGCCGCGCACAATGGAGTCGTCGACCAGCAGCACGTTCTTGTCGCGGAACTCCAGGTCGATAGCGTTGAGCTTGCGACGCACCGACTGCCGGCGCAGCGCCTGGCCGGGCATGATGAAGGTGCGGCCGATGTAGCGGTTCTTGATGAACCCCTCGCGATATTTCACGCCGAGGCGGTGGGCCACCTCGAGCGCGCTGGTACGACTGGAATCCGGGATCGGAATGACCACGTCGATGTCATGTTGCGGACGCTCGCGCAGGATCTTCTCCGCCAGGCGCTCGCCCATGCGCAGCCGGGACTTGTACACCGAAATGCGGTCGATGATGGAATCGGGCCTGGCGAAGTACACGAACTCGAAGATGCAGGGTGTGTAGCTGCGGGGTCCGCCGCACTGCTGGCGGTGCAGCCTGCCGCTGGCCTCGATGTACACCGCCTCGCCAGGGGCGATGTCACCCACCAGGCGGAAATCCAGTGCATCCATGGCCACGCTCTCGGAGGCGACCATGTACTCGGTCCCCTCCGCGCCCTCCCGCTGGCCCAGGCAGACCGGCCGGATGCCGTTCGGATCGCGGAAGGCGACGATGCCATGGCCGAGGATCATGGCCACCACGGCATAGCCGCCACGGCAGCGCCGGTGGACACCGGCCACGGCTGCGAATACTCCCCGCGGCGTCAGTTCCGCACCGTCCTGCCGCTGCAGCTCGTCGGCAAACACGTTGAGCAGCGCCTCGGTATCCGAACCGGTGTTCAGGTGGCGCCGGTCGTGGTTTACCAGCAGCTCCTTGAGCTCGGTCGCGTTGGTGAGGTTGCCGTTGTGGGCCAGGCAGATGCCGTACGGTGAATTCACGTAGAACGGCTGGGCTTCCGAGGAACTGGAGCAGCCGGCGGTCGGGTAGCGCGTGTGGCCGATGCCCATGTTGCCTTTGAGGCGCAGCATGTGGCGCTCCTGGAACACGTCGCGGACCAGCCCAAGGGCCTTGCGGCTGTAGAGGGTGCCAGCGTGCTCGGTGCTGATGCCGGCCGCATCCTGCCCGCGGTGCTGGAGCACCGTCAGCGCGTCATACAGCGCCTGATTGACCGGCCGCTGCGCCACGATGCCGACGATGCCACACACGCTGAATCGCTCCTAGGTGCCGATCCGGCCGGGAATCCGGCCCCCCGACAGCGGGGCCGCCAGCGAGCCGGGCTGGCCGATCTCGCGCTCCGCAGCCTCGCGCAGGGCGTCGGCCACCGGAGTCGCATACGGTACCAGTTTCGACCTGCGCCACCAAGATTCATCGTCGAGGCCAGCCACGCGCAGCAGCACCAGCAGGACCGCCGCCAGCAACACGCCGCGGGCAATGCCGAAGGCCATACCGGCCGTGCGATCGGCGCCGCCCAGCCGCCCACCGCGGATCGCCATGGAGACGAGCCAGGTGAGGATACCGCCCAGCAGCAGCACGCCAATCAGCACCGCCAGCCGCGCAGCCCAGAGGTCCAGCACCGGGCTCTCGATCCAGCGGGCCATGTAGGGCACCAGCCAGCCCGAGTAGCGTCCCGCGGCCCACAGGGCTGCGACCCAGACCGCCAGCGACATCGCTTCGCGAAACAGGCCGCGAAACAGCCCGACCGCGGCCGAGCCGGCGACGACGATGATCAGCGCATAGTCCAGGTACGTCACACGTCGGCCTTCCCTTACTGCGACACGACCGTCCCGGGGTGGCCCGCTGCAGCGAGGCGCCTGGCGAGCGAGGCGGCCGCCTCGCGGCTGCCGGCCGGTCCCACCCGGACCCGGTACAGCTTGCGGCCGCCACTGGTCGCGGGACTGATGGTCGGGGAGAAGCCGCGACCCTTGAGCGTCGCGGCCAGTTTCTCGGCATTGTCCTTCTGACTGAAGGTCCCGACCTGCACCAGCCAGGCGCCACCGCCCGCAGGAGCCCGGGCGGCTGGTGTCGGCGCAGGTGGCGGCGCATCGCTGGCCGCGGGCCTGGCAGCTGCGGGCGGCTTCACAGGTGCAGGCGCCGGCTGCTGCACGACCGCTGCTTCGTCCGGCACCTCGGGAGCTGCGGCAGCCTCAACCTCCGCTCCGGGCGTCGCGGCAGCCGGCGCAACCGTAGCCGGAGCAACGTCTGCTGCAGCGATCGGGGCGACATCCGGTGGCGGTGTAGCCGCAGCAGTGGCCGCCGGTGCGCGCAGGTCGATCGTGCGTGTGTGCAGCTCGTCACTGCGCTGGCCGGGAATGGCGTCGGCATCCAGGTCGCCCTGCTGGCCGCCATCGAGTACCAGTGGGCCAATGATCACGAGGGCAATCACCAGGACGGCCGCGCCGATCATCCGCTCCTGCAGTTTTCGCTCCATGAAAACCCGCCCCCAAGCCGGCCGTCAGTATATGCCAAGCCACTGCAGCGCGGGCCCGACCACGCGAAAGGAACCGCAGACCACGATGCGGCCACCCGCTGGTGCCAGCGCACGTGCCTGTTCCAGCGCATCCGTGACCGTGCCTGCGGCCACGACTTCGGCACAACCCAGGTCGCGCAGGCGCGCGGCAATGCTGGCGCCTGCCCGGGCACGCGGATCGTCGACGCTGCAGGTCACCCAGCGGCTGGTGATTGCCCCCAGCGATGCGACGAATGCCTCGAGGCTCTTGTCACCGAGCAGGCCGATCACCACCGTGGTATGTGCCGTTGGTGGCAGTGTCTCCAGCTGCGCGCGCAGGGTGGCCACCGCCTGCGGATTGTGCGCCACGTCCAGCACCCACTCCTGCTCGCGGCGCAGCCGCTGGAAGCGCCCTGGCGGGCGGGCGGTCGCGATGATGGCGTTGACGGCCGCGGCCCCGTCGATGAGCCTGGCATCATGCTGCTCGAGGGCAGCCAGCACCAGGCTGATGTTGCGCAGCTGGGCAACCGTACCGCCAGGCGGGTAGTGCAGGCCGTCCAGCGCCAGGCGTTCGCCCTTCCAGGACCAGTGGGGCCGCGTGGCCGTCGTACTGAAGCCGGCACCGGGACTGCGCAGCTGCAGTCCGAGCCGGGTGGCTGCCTCGCGGATGGCGGCCGGCACCGGCTGGTCGCCATAGAATGCGGCGCGGCCCCGGCGCAGGATGCCGGCCTTCTCGGCCGCGATCTTCTCCACCGTGTCGCCGAGGTACTCCTGGTGATCGAGGTCGACAGTCGTGATCAGGGCGAAATCGGCGTCGATGACGTTCACGGCGTCCAGGCGCCCGCCCATGCCCACCTCGAGGATCCAGCAGTCGCAGGCGGCATCAGCGAACACCAGCAGCGCGGCCAGCGTGCCGAACTCGAAGAACGTGAGCGGCACCGCACCCCGCACCGTCTCGATGCGCTCGAATGCGGCCAGCAGCGCAGCATCGGTCGCGTCGACTCCATCCACCCGGATGCGCTCGTTGTAGGCGACGAGATGCGGCGAGCTGTAGGCACCGGGCCGGCGGCCAGCGGCGCGCAGGAAGGCTTCCAGCAGCGCCACCGTCGAGCCCTTGCCGTTGGTACCGGCCACCGTGAAGACGGGTCCGGCCGGGCGCGGGATCCCGAGGCGTCCGTGGACCGTGCGTACCCGGCCGAGGTCGAGGTCTATCCACCGCGGATGGAGCGACTCCTGCCAGCGGAGCCACTCCTGCAGGGAACGCCGCCCGGAAGCCACGCGCTCAGCCCTCGGGGGGCGGGCGCTTCATCAGCTTGGCCAGCAACGCGGCGATCTCGTCGCGCATCCGCCGGCGGTCGACGATCATGTCGACGGCGCCGTGCTCCAGCAGGAACTCGCTGCGCTGGAAACCCTCGGGCAGCGTCTCGCGTACCGTCTGCTGGATGACGCGCGGACCGGCAAAGCCGATCAGCGCCTTCGGCTCGGCGATGTTGATGTCCCCAAGCATGCCGAGGCTGGCCGACACACCACCGGTGGTGGGGTCGGTCAGCACGGAAATGAACGGAATGCGCGCCGCCGACAGCGCTGCCAGCGCAGCGCTGGTCTTGGCCATCTGCATGAGCGAGAACAGCGCTTCCTGCATGCGCGCCCCGCCGCTCGCGGAAAAGTTGATGAACGGCATCTTGTTGTCGCGGCTGTAGGTAGCGGCGCGGGCGAACTTCTCGCCAACTACCGAACCCATGGAACCGCCCATGAAGCGGAATTCGAAGGCGCTGGCCACTACCGGCTGGCCCTTGAGCAGGCCAGTCATCGCCACCAGGGCATCGTTCTCCCCGGTCTCCTTCTGCGCCTGGCTCAGGCGGTCGCGATAGCGCTTGCTGTCGCGGAACTTCAGTGGATCCTGCGGCAGCAGCCGCTCGGCGATCTCCCGTCCGGAATCGGCATCGAGGAACACCTCCAGGCGGCTGCGCGCGGACAGCCGCATGTGGTGGTCGCACTTCGGGCAGACATAGAGGTTGCGCTCGAGTTCGGCCCGGTAGAGCTGGGCGCCGCACTCCGGGCACTTGATCCAGATGCCCTCGGGGACGGAACGCGTCTTGCGTTCCGTCTTGATCCGCGACGGCATCAGCTTTTCGAACCAGGTCATGTGGCCTGCATGATAATCAACTGGCGCTCACAGATCACCGGCCCGGAAGCTGGCCGGTCGCGGTATTTCCAGGTGGTCCGGGTAGTGAACCTCGCTGAGGTACAGTCCCCTGGCGGCAGCCGTCATGCCGGCGGCACGGCGATCCTGTCCGGCCAGCACTCCGGCGAGCCATTCCGGTGCTTCGGCGCCACGCCCGATGCGCAGCAGGGAGCCGACGATGTTGCGCACCATGTGGTGCAGGAACGCATTGGCGCGACACTCCACCACGACCAGCGGCCCGTCGCGCCTGACTTCGAGCTTCTGCAGGTCGCGCATCGGCGAACGGGCCTGGCAGCCGGCGGCGCGAAAGGCACTGAAGTCATGCTCGCCGAGCAGCGCCGGGGTTGCCGCCTGCATCGCCGCCACGTCCAGCGCGCTGCGCACCCAGAGCACGCGGTCCCGGCGCAGCGCCGGGCGCGCCGGGCGGTCGAGGATCAGGTAGTGGTAGGTGCGGGCGCGGGCCGAATAACGTGCATCGAACGTGCCGTCCACCTGGCGCACCCAGCAGATGGCGATCTCCGGTGGCAACAGGCTGTTGGCTCCCAGCAGCCAGGCACGGTCCTCGCGCAGCACCCCGGTGTCGAAATGGGCCACCTGGCCCAGGGCATGAACACCCGCATCGGTGCGCCCGGCGGCTGCCACGGCCACCGGCGCATCGGCGACACGGCTCAGGGCCGCCTCCACCTCCGCCTGGATGGAGCGCGCGTGCTGTTGGTACTGCCAGCCGCAGAACGGCGTGCCGTCGTACTCGAGGCCAATCGCCAGGCGGGGCATGAAAGCTCGGAGCCGGTTCCCGCCGGCGGCGGGCCAGCCAGGGCCCGCCTACTGGTTGTCGAGGCTGTCGAGCAGCTGCCGGGCTTCCTGCCGCTGCCCCTGGTCGCCCTCCTCGAGCACCTCGTTGAGGATGCTGCGGGCGCCATCCGGATCGCCCATGTCCATGTAGGCCCGCGCGAGGTCGAGCTTGGTGCCCACCTCGGTCATGGTCTGGTCCTCGGGGCGCCGTGCGCTGCTGATGGCCTTGATACCCGTGGAGGTCAGGTCGGCACCGGCTTCGACGCCACCGAGGTCGATGTCGATGTCCAGAGATTCCAGCTCGTCGCTGGTGGCGCTCAGGCGCTGCGTCGCCATGGTGTCGCCGCTGCTGATGCCGGGTTGCTCGGCCGTGTCGTCGGCCAGCGCGGCCTGTGGCCGGCCTGTCATCTCGGCGGTGCTCTCCTCGCCATCGCTGCCACTGGCGCCGCCGCTGAGGTCGAAATCCAGGCCGGAGTCGCCACCCGAGGGCAGGGTTTCCTGCAGACCGGTGGCCATATCCCGGGCCGCTTCGTCGAGCCCGGTCAGGTCGAGGCCGAGGTCCTCGAGATCGATCTCCGCGGTCTGGTCATGGGGCTCGTCGCCAGACGACAGACCCTGCAGCCGCGCCGTGCCGCCGATGCCGGGGGCCTCGATGGTCGGTGTCTCCATAGTGCGGCCCGCGGCCCGGGTCTGGATGGTTGGCGTCTCCATGGTCGACGACAGCTCCGGGCTCTCGATGGTCGGGGTCTCCATGGTGGGAGCCCCATCGGGACCCGGAACCTCGACGGTCGGGATCTCCTGGGTCTGGGCCGAGCCCCGGGTGCGCGATAGCCTGGTCGGCGCGTTCGGATCGGCATCTGTCTCCATGCCGCTGAGGTCGAAGTCCAGCCCGGCGTCGGCAGCGCCGAGTTCCATGTCCACGGTGCCGCTGCCTTCACCGCTGAAAGCCAGATCCATCTCCTCGGCGCCCGGTGCTGCGGCGGCAGCGAACAGCGCTTCGCCCGGGCACAGCTGCTTGCCCATGATGCAGACGCGCTTCCAGTCGGGATCGTCCTCGGTGCCGATGCGCTCACGCAGCGTCCGGGCCTCCTTCAGGAAGCCCTCGCGGTTCTCCCAGCCGAAATAGACGTCGAGCAGCTTGAGCGGCAGGTCCCGCCGCGACGGTTCACGGGCGATCGCCGCGGTGAGGATGTCGGCCGCCTGGTCGTAAAGGCCATAGGCGACATGGAACTCCGCCTCGGCCAGGGCATCCGACTGGTCGAGATTGACCGGCCCCTCGGTGCTGATGGTCTTTTCGAGCAGCGTCTCCTCGTCGCCCCTTGCGGTTGCGCGACGCTCGAAGCCGCCCGTGGCCTGGGGCCGCTCCTCGATGACGATCATGTCTTCGCTGCGTGCCTGGGTCGCCTCGGCGGCATCCTGGCTGCGGCCACGGCCCGTGGTCGGCTGCCAGCGAGCCGGCTCTTCTCGAGTGGAGCGGCGGCGGGCGAGCAGCAGCCCACCGACCAGAACCACAGCGGCCGCAATCCACAGCCAGATGGAGGTGAACAACTGGCCAATGGTGCCGATGAGCCCGGGACTCTCGGCCGGCGGGTTGGTGGCGGGAGCCGCCGGTCGGGCACGCACCGGCTGCGCCGGCTCGACGGCCTCCGCGGTGCCAGCAGGGGCTGCCGGCGCCTCGGCCTCGACTTCAGGCTCCGCTGCGGGGGCCTCTGGTGCAGGCGCGGCTTCGGCCTGCGTGGCCGGGGCCGGTGGTTCCTGCTCCACGGCAACCTCGCCGGCCTGCTTCTCGAGGTCGGCGACGCGCTTGCGCAAGGCCTGGAGTTCCGCGTCCTTCACCGCCAGCAGGCGGCGGCTTTCTTCCGCATCGGCAGCCTGCTTCGCGGCTGCCGTGCCAGTCGTCGCGGCGGTGGACGGCGTCGCCGCTTCCGCCGGTGGGGGTACGAGTTCCAGGCGTGCCGGCGCCGCCGCGGGAGCGGTTGCCTGCCACTCGCTGGTCTGGCGGCGCACCTCGGCATCGGCTTCGGCCTGGCCAATGGCAGAGATGGTCGCCTGGTCCGGCAGGCGCAGCACGGCCCCGGCGTTCAGCCGGTTGATGTTGCCGGCGAAAGCCTCGGGATTGGCCCGGTAGATGGCCATCATCACCTGGTTGATGTCCGCCCCGCCCTGCGGGCCGTAGCGGTTGGCGATGCCCCAGAGCGTCTCGTTGCGCGCCACGACGTGGGTCGAGCCGTCGACAGCACCCGACACGGCCGGGCGGGAGGTTGCGGGGACCTCGCCGGCCGTGGCTGCTGTTGCAGCCGGGGCCTGCGCGGCGGCCGCGGGCGCCTGGACCGGCTGGCGCACCGCGCCACCGGTGAAGGCCGGAGGATCGAGCAGCACCGTGTATTCACGCAGCAGCCGGCCCTGCGGCCATTGCACCTCGAGCAGCAACGTCAGGAACGGCTCGGTTACCGGCTGCGAGGAGGTGATGCGGATCACGCCACCCCGGGCGTTGGGCGTGACTGCAAAGGAAAGGTTGCCGAGGAAGGCGGGCCGCTGGAGCCCGTACTGCGCAAAAGTGTCTGGCGAGGCGAGGCTGACGCTGAGGCCGGCCATTTCGCCCGTCGCCTCGGCGAATACCGGAATCTCGGCCGCCAGCGGCTGGTTCAGGTACGACCTGGATTCGATCTCGCCGAGTCCCAGGGCGGCCGCACACAATGGCAGCAGCCCGACCAGCGCCACACCTGCGGATGCGGGAATACGTGACATTAGCGGACCCCGAAATTAGCTTCGCTACCGCAACGGCTTGCCGCTCGGAACCGAAGGCGCAACAAACGCTCGCAAACCCCTGAAATGCCGGGGCCACTATAGCCTAAAAATAATCGCGCACCAAAATCTCGGCAATCTGGATGCTGTTCAGGGCGGCTCCCTTGCGGATGTTGTCGGCCACCACCCAAAGATCGATGCCCCGTTCGCAGGAGATATCCTGGCGGATACGGCCGACGAAGACAGCGTCGCGATGCGCACCCTCGGTGACAGCAGTCGGGTAGCCGCCGAGGCGGGCCTCGTCGAGCACGGTCACCCCCGGCGCCTTCGCCAGCAGCTCGCGCACCGCAGCCGCGGAAATCGGCTTGCGGGTCTCGATGTGCACGGCTTCGGAATGACCGTAGTACACCGGCACGCGCACCGCCGTCGGATTCACCTGGATCGACTCGTCGCCGAGGATCTTGCGGGTCTCCCAGACCATCTTCATCTCTTCCTTCGTATAGCCGTTCGGCTGAAACTCATCTATATGAGGAATGACGTTGAAGGCGATGGGCTTGGCCGCACCCTCGGTCTGCACCGGACGCTCGGCCAGCGATTCGCCCGCCTGGCGCCGCAGCGTCTCCACCGAGCGACGGCCGGCACCGGAGACCGACTGGTAGGTCGCGACGTTGATGCGGGTGATGCCGGCGGCGTCGTGGATCGGCTTGAGCGCCACCACCATCTGGATGGTCGAGCAGTTCGGGTTGGCGATGATGTTGCGCGGCGGATAGCCGGCGATGGCTTCCGGATTGACCTCCGGCACCACCAGCGGGATGTCGGCGTCGTAGCGGAACTTCGAGGTGTTGTCGATGACCACGCAGCCGGCGGCACCGGCACGCGGCGCATGCACTGCCGAGACGCTGGCCCCGGCGGAAAACAGGCCGATCTGCACGTCCCTGAAGTCGAAATGGGCCACGTCCTGGACCGGGAAGTCCTCGCCACGGAAACGCACCTTTTTGCCGGCCGAGCGCTCGCTCGCCAGCGGCACGAAGCGTGACACCGGGAAATCGCGTTCCTCGAGGATGCGGATCAGGGTCTCGCCCACCAGGCCGGTGGCACCGAGGACCGCAACGCTGTAACCCTTGCTCATCGACTCACTCCCGACTCATCCCGGCCGCCGTGGCCGAGCGCGCAGGATAGGCAAACACCGCCTGATTACAAGTGCCTCAGGGCCTGGTCCGGGCCGCGATCGGCGGCACCTCCGAGCGCACGTCGGCATTCTGCCCGCGGTGGCGCAGGTAATGGTCCATCAGCACCAGCGCCAGCATGGCCTCGGCGATCGGGGCCGCCCGCAGGCCGACGCAGGGATCGTGCCTCCCCGTGGTGACGACTTCCGTGGCGGCGCCACCGCGGTCCACGGTCTCTCCGGGCAGCCGGATGCTGGAGGTCGGCTTGAGGGCGATGCTCACCACGATGTCCTGCCCCGAGGAGATGCCGCCCAGGGTGCCGCCCGCGGAATTCTTGAGGAAGCCCGCGGGCCGGATCTCGTCGCGGTGCTGCGAGCCCTGCTGCTCCACCACGGCAAAGCCATCGCCGAGTTCCACGCCCTTCACCGCATTGATGCCCATCATGGCGTGGGCGATGGCGGCATCGAGCTTGTCGAACACCGGCTCGCCCAGGCCGGCGGGTACGCCGGTGGCGATCACGTTGATGCGCGCGCCGATGGAGTCGCCCTGCACGCGCAGCGCATCCATGTAGGCCTCGAGCTCGGGCACGCGACCCGGCTCGGCACAGAAGAACGGGTTGTCGTCGATCGCGGCCGGGTCGGTGTAGCCGAGGCGGATCGGGCCGAGCTGGGCCAGCCAGGCACGGATCTCCACGCCGAGGCGCTCGCGCAGGTACTTGCGGGCGATGGCGCCGGCGGCCACGCGCATGACTGTCTCGCGGGCGGAGGAACGGCCGCCGCCACGATAGTCACGGATGCCGTACTTCTGCTCGTAGCTGTAGTCCGCATGGCCGGGGCGGAACATGTCCTTGATCTTGCTGTAGTCCTTCGATCGCTGGTCGACGTTCTCGACCAGCAGGCCAATGGGCGTGCCGGTGGTGACGCCCTCGAACACGCCCGAGAGGATGCGCACGCGGTCCGGCTCTTTGCGTTGCGTGGTGAAGCGCGAGCGGCCGGGGCGGCGCCGCTCCAGGTCCTGCTGGATGTCCTCCTCGGTGAGCACCAGGCCAGGCGGGCAACCGTCGACGATGCAGCCGAGCGCGGGCCCATGGCTTTCGCCGAAGGTGGTGACGCTGAACGCCCTGCCGATGCTGTTGCCTGACATGCTGCCGATCCCGATGAAACGCTAATGCCCGGGGGCCGTCGCTCCCGGGGCGTCATTGTCCTCCGGCAGGTCGCCAGCCGCCACCAGGGCAATGCCGTCCCCGCCGCGCTCGAACTCCGGCCAGACGAATGCCAGCTGCGGGAACGCCCGCTCCAGTGCCGCCATCCCCGCCCCCACCTCCACCGCCAGCCAGCCGCCGGGTCGCAGGTGGGTTGGCGCGCCGGCGATGATGCGCCGCACGAGATCGAGGCCATCCGCACCGCCACCCGCCAGGGCCGAGCGCGGCTCCCAGGCCAGCTCGGGCGGCATGACCTGGAGGTCGGATTCCGGCACATAGGGCGGGTTGGAAACAATGAGGTCGAAGCGGCCCTCGACGCCGTCGTAGAGGTCCGCCTGCAGCAGCCGCAGGCGCGCGCCCACGCCATGGCGTGCCACGTTGGCCGCCGCCACGGCCAGGGCGTCGGCGGAAATGTCGGTCGCCAGCACTTCGGCCCCGGGAAACGCCAGGGCGCAGGCGATGGCGATGCAGCCGCTGCCGGTGCCGATCTCGAGGATACGCGGCGCGGGCCCGGGATCCGCCCAGGGAGCGAACCGTGCCTCGACCAGTTCCGCGAACGGCGAGCGCGGAATCAGCACGCGCTGGTCCACGTGGAATGGCAGCCCGCAGAACCAGGCCTCGCCCAGCAGATAGGCAGCCGGGATGCGCTCGGCGGCGCGCCGCTGCAGCAGCGCTTCGCAACGCGCCTGTGCGGCGGCAGTGACCGGCTGCTGGCCGGCGCCGGGATCATCGTGGTCGAGGCCCAGCTCGTGCCAGATGATCATGGCCGCCTCGTCCCGGAAATCGGCAGTCCCCTGCAGGCATTGCACGCCGGCACGCTGCAGCGCGCGCGCCCCGCGCGCCAGCAGCTGGTCCACGGTGATTTCCGCAGCGGGCTTGCGCGGCATGTTGCTCATGGTCTCGCCTGTGGTCTCGCCTGTGGTCCCGGGCCCCGCGCCGGGCGCGGGGGGGGGCGGCACACCGCCTGTGTAGAATGGCCGCCTCCCAGTGTAACGCGGCCTTGCGAGCGAGCCTCCCCGAGCGTGTCCACAGCTGTGCGCGAATCGCTGTTCATGGCCCTGCAGTACGTGCTGCCGGCGCGGCTGCTGGCCTGGCTGGTTTACCGCGCCACGCGCAGCCAGCGGCCCTGGTTCAAGGACCTGCTGATCCGCGGCTTCGTACGCCTCTACGCGGTGGACAGCAGCGAAGCCGATGCCCCGGTCCCGTCCGGCTACGCCAGCTTCAACGCGTTCTTCACGCGCGAGCTGCGCCCCGGCGCGCGCCCGCTGGATGCCGACCCGCAGGCGGTGCTCAGCCCTGCGGACGGCACGATCCAGCAGATCGGCATCCTGCGCGGCGACGAGATCCTGCAGGTCAAGGGCCAGTACTACAGCAGCACCGAATTGCTCGGCGGCGACGCCGGGCGCGCCGGCCGCTACCACGACGGCTGCTTCGTCACCATCTACCTGGCCCCCTGGAACTACCATCGGGTGCATATGCCGCTCGGCGGCCGCGTCGAGCGCATGAGCCATGTACCCGGCGAACTCTGGTCGGTCAATGCCACGACCGCGGCCCGCGTGCCCCGGCTGTTCGCCCGCAACGAGCGCCTCGTCTGCCACTGCAGCGCGCCCTGGGGGCCATTCGCCGTGGTGCTGGTGGGCGCACTCAACGTCGGCAGCATCTCCACCGCATGGGCCGGCGAGGTCCTGCCCCGCCCCGGCAGTGGCAGCCACTGGGACTACCCGCCGGAGGTCGCCGCCACGCGGCTCGGGCGTGGCGCTACCCTCGGCCAGTTCAACATGGGCTCCACCGTGGTGCTGCTGCTGCCACCCGGAGTCGCACAGTGGCGCAGGGGCCTTGCCGTCGGCGACTGTGTGCGGGTCGGCGAGTCCCTGGGGCGATTGCTGGCGCCCCCCGCGCCATGAGCCGGTCATGAGCCGCTACGCCGCCGCATGGCGCCCGACGGCGAGCCTGGACACGCTGCGGCGCCGGGCCGTGGCCTTGGCCACCGTGCGTGAGTTCTTCGGCACCCGCGGCGTGCTGGAAGTCGAAACACCGCTGCTGGTCCGCCATCCGGTCAGCGATCCGCAGCTCGCCAACCTGCCGAGCGCGCTCGGCGTACGCCCCGGCCTGCCCTGCTACCTGCACACCTCGCCCGAATACCACATGAAGCGCCTGCTCGCCGCCGGCGCTCCCGACATCTACCAGCTCGGCAAGGTGTTCCGCGATGGCGAACTCGGGGCGCGCCACCGGCCTGAATTCACGCTGGTCGAGTGGTACCGGCGCGGCCAGGACCTGGACGCCTGCATGGCGGAAACCTGTGATCTCATCGCCACGGTTGCCGCCCGGCTCGACCGCAGCCTGCCGCCGCCGCGGCATGCCAGCTACCGCGAACTGTTCATCGAGCACGCCGGTTTCGATCCGCTCGAGGCCGGGCTGGCCGAGATCCGCACCTGGGCTGCTGCCCTGCTGCCCGGAAGCCTGTCGCCCGGCCTGGTCGCGAGCCTCGGCGAACGTCGCCAGGCCTGGCTCGACCTGGTGCTGGTGCAGGTGGTGGAGCCGGCACTGCGCGGCGCCGGGCTGGTGGTGGTCAGCCAGTACCCGGCGACCCAGGCCGCACTCGCACGCCTGCATCCGGGCGATCCACGCGTTGCCGAGCGCTTCGAGGTGTATCTCGACGGGCTGGAGCTGGCCAACGGTTACCACGAACTGGCGGATGCCGGTGAGCAGCGGCGGCGCTTCGCGGCCGACCGTGCCGAACGGGGCGCGCTGGGATTGCCTGACACGGAGCCGGACGAAGCGTTGCTGGCGGCCCTGGAAGCGGGCCTGCCCGACTGCTGTGGCGTGGCCCTGGGATTCGACCGGCTGCTGATGGCCTGCCTCGGGCTGCAGGACATCGCCGCGGTGCTGGCCTTCTCCGCCCCGGAGGACGCCTGAGGCCGCGGGCGGTGCTCAACGCACCCGGGAGATGTACTCCCTGGTGCGCGTGTCGACCTTGATGATCTCGCCTTCGTTGATGAACAGCGGCACCTTGACGACGGCGCCGGTCTCCAGCGTCGCCGGCTTCATGCCACCGGTGGCCGTATCGCCGCGGATGCCGGGATCAGTCTGCACGATCTTCAGTTCGACATGCGCCGGCGGTTCCACCACCAGCGGCTGGCCGTTCCACAGCGTGATGTTGCAGAGCATCTGTTCCTTGAGCCAGGGCCGGGCTTCGCCCACCGCCGCGCTGCCTGCACCGTGCTGCTCGAAAGTCTCCGGCTCCATGAAGTACCAGATGTCACCATCGTTGTAGAGGTACTGCATGGGTGTGGTCATGACGTCGGCCGCCTCGGCGGTGTCCCCCGACTTGAAGGTCTTCTCTACCGTGCGCCCGGTTTTCAGGTTGCGCACGCGGACGCGGTTGAAGGCCTGGCCCTTGCCGGGCTTGACGTACTCGTTCTCGAGGATCACGTAGGGATCCCCGTCGAGCAGGATCTTGACGCCGGACTTGAATTCGTTGGTGCTGTAACTGGCCATGGTGTGCTGCGACAAGGCGCGGGATTGTTCCGTACAATCGCCCGGCAGCCCCGCTGATGCGCCGCCCGGACGGTCGAGCCCCTGCGGGGCGGCGCCATTCTATAGACTTTGACCTGCCTCTGCCCGACATCTGCCGTGAGCACCGCAAGCCCCACCCCGGTCCTGGCCGCCGCCTCCGCATGGCAGCGCGAACTCGCGCGCGCCATCACCAGCCCGGGGGAGCTGGCCGCGGCACTGGGCCTGCCGGCCGCGAGCCTCGCTGGCGCCGCGGACGCCAGCGCCCGCTTCGCGCTGCGCGTGCCGCGGGGCTTCGTCGCGCGCATGCGCCCGGGCGACCCGCGTGACCCGTTGCTGCTGCAGGTCCTGCCGCTGGCGCAGGAGCTGGCGCCGGTTGCCGGCTACGGCGCTGATCCGCTGCAGGAGCTCGGGCAGATGCAGCCGCCGGGGCTGCTGCAGAAGTACCATGGCCGGGCGCTGCTGGTCGCCAGCGGCGCCTGCGCCATCAACTGCCGCTACTGCTTCCGGCGCGAGTTCCCCTACGCCGAGGCCAGTGTCACACCGCGGACGCTCGCGCCCGTGCTGCAGGCCCTGGCCGCCGATGCCGGCATCGAGGAAGTCATCCTCAGTGGCGGGGATCCGCTGGCGCTGAGCGACCAGCGCCTGGCAGCGCTGCTGGGCGCAATCGGCCGCATGCCACAGGTGAAGCGCATCCGCATCCACACGCGGCTGCCGGTGGTGCTCCCGGAACGCGTCGATGCGGGGCTGCTCGGCGCACTGGGGCAGGCGTCGCAGCCGCTGGTGGTGGTGCTGCATGCCAACCACGCGAACGAACTCGATGACAGCGTGGCACGGGCTGCCGCTGCCCTGGCAGGAGCCGGCGCCACGCTGCTCAACCAGTCGGTGCTCCTGCGCGGCATCAATGACGAGGCCGGGACGCTGGCCGCGCTCAGCCAGCGGCTGTTCGAACTCGGTGTCCTGCCCTATTACCTGCACCTGCTCGACCCGGTGCGCGGCGCGGCGCATTTCCGCGTCGGCGAGCGCCGCGCGCGCCGCATCCTTGGTGCCGTCGCGGCGCTGCTGCCCGGTTACCTGGTGCCAAGGCTCGCGCGCGAGCGTCCGGGCGCGCCGGCCAAGGATATCCTTCCGCCGACGCTACATAATCGCCGACAGGTCACATAACCAGACACGGGTCACATAATCCGCGCAAAGCGGCCTGCAGAATCCCTGCCCGTCCGTGTTGTGCCGTGGGATGCGTGTCTTGCGCGACGCCGTAGGTGTGCCTCTGATCGTCGTCAGCCGCCATGACGACAACCTTGCTGCCATCAATACCGTGCTGCGCGAGGCCGGGCATGCGGTGCATTGCACCCGCGTGGACGAGCCTGCCGCACTGGAGGAGGCGGTCGCCGAGCAGCAGCCCGAACTGGTGCTGATCTTCGCCGACGAGCCCGACCTCGACCTCACCGGCCTCTCCGGCGCCATCTTCCGGCGCAATCCGCCGATACCCGTGATCATCGTGCGCCAGCAGGTCAGCGAGCGCGCTATCGCCGAGGCCATCGCCGCCGGCGCCCGCGACGTGGTGTCGCTGGCCTTCCGTGGCCGTCTGCAGGCCGTGGTGGAACGTGAGCTGCGCGCGCGCCGCCTGCAGTCGGCACTGGATGGCGTGCTGTCGTCGGCCAGCCAGTACCAGCAGGAACTGCGCAACCTGATGCAGGGCGCCACGGAGGCCATCGCCGACGTACAGGAAGGCATCGTCATCGCCGCCAACCCGGCCTGGCTCGGCCTGTTCGGCCTCGACGCGGAGCAGGACCTGCTCGGCCAGCCGTTCATGGACCAGTTCGGCGACAAGGACCTGCCGAGCATCAAGGGTGCCATGCAGGCCTGCCTCAAGGGCAAGTGGACCAATGCCAGCCTGCAGGTCACCGGCCAGCGCCGCGACGGCAGCATGCTCGGCCTGGAACTGCGCCTCGAGCAGGTCAGTGTGGATGGCGAGGCAGCGGTGCGCGTCATCGTTCCGGCCGAGCGCCCCGCCACCGGTCCCGCCGAGGACCTGGTCGAGCAGGCGCTGTGCAAGGATCCCTCCACCGGCTTCCTGCTGCGCCACCACTTCCTGGAACAGGTCGAGGACCGGCTGCGTTCGCCGGTGGCGGCGGGCGTGCGGGCCATGGCCTACTTCCGCCCCGACCACTTCTCGCGCGTGCACCGCGACGTCGGCCTGCTCGGCACCGAGGCGTTGATCATGCGCCTCGCCGAACAGCTGCGCGAGATGCTCCAGCCCAACGACATCTGCGGCCGCTTCGGCGGCACCATCTTCGCGATGCTGCTCGAGCGCGGCACCATGACCGACATCGAGGCATGGGCAGAGCAGGTGCGCAAAGCCGTCGCCGGCCGCGTTTTCGAAGTCGATCGCCAGTCCACCAGCCTGACCTGCACCGTCGGACTCACCGAGATCGGCAGCGAATCCACCTCGCTGGCCGAGATCCTCACCGTGGCCGAAAAGGCCTGCCGCAGCGGCCGCGATGCCGGCGGCAACCGCATCGAACTCTGCGATTCCACCTCGGCCACCCAGAAGGTAAGGCTCAGTGACGCCACCTGGGTGCCGCGCATCCGCGCCGCGCTGATGCAGAACCGCTTCCGCCTGCTGCACCAGCCGATCGCCAGCCTCACCGAGGAGGTGCAGGGCATGTTCGACACGCTGGTGCGCATGGTTGACGAGGATGGCAACCAGGTGCTTCCGGGCGAGTTCGTGCCCCCGGCCGAGCGCGCCGGACTGATCAAGAACGTCGATCGCTGGGTCATTGGCGCGTCGCTGTCGTTCTGCGCCACCAGGCAGCCGACGCTGGTGTTCGTGCGCCTGTCGCGGGATTCGGTGCTCGACGAGACCCTGCCGGATTGGCTGCTGGCTCGCCTGCAAAGCCTGAAGGTGCCAGCGCAGCGGCTCTGCTTCCAGGTCAGCGAGGAAGTTGCCGGCGCGCACCTCAAGCAGACCCGGGACCTGTCGACCCGGCTGGCCGCGGGCGGTTTCCTGTTCGCCGTGGACCATATCGGCACCGGCCGCGACTCTGCCCAGCTGCTGCACCACATCCCGATGCAGTTCATGAAGATCGACGGCAGCCTGATGCAGGGCCTCAACCGCGATCCCGACCAGCAGCGCCGTGTCACCCAGCTGTCCCAGGTGGCGAAGAAGCTCGGCATCCGTACCGTCGCCGAACGCGTCGAAGACGCCAAGACCATGGCCGTGCTCTGGCAGCTCGGTATCGCTTATTTCCAGGGCAATTTCGTGCAGACCCGCGGCGTGGTGCTGGAGAGCGCCCCGGGCCACGAGAACCGAGCCACCGGCTGATCGCCACGACGGGTGACGCAGGTCACAGATCCGCGTTCCGGGACCGCAAAATGCCGCGCCGGCAGCGGAAACGAGACCGGATTCGTTTACGGGCTTATTGACAAATGGTCTCCTGTGCAGCGGAGATCCTGCGAGCAGGCAGGGTCGAAGCAACCTGAGGTTCGGAGCGAGATCCTATGGCCCGCGGGCATCGCCGGTGGTCAACCAGCCGGAAAGAGTCGTCGAAGAATGCAGCTGGCGTTCCGGCACCGGGCCGGTGCGGCCTGGCCGCGGGTGCGCTGGCGATGGGCGGCTTCGCCGCCTCGCTGTTCACGCCGGCGCAGGCAGTCACCCTCGGCGATGTCTCGCTGCAATCCGCACTCGGCCAGCCGCTGAGCGCGCGCATCCCGGTGCAGCTCGGCCCCGGGGAAATGCTCGGCTCCGCCTGCGTCAGCATTCCCACGCCGGCGCGATCCGACCTCAGCGCCCTGCCACAGCCGCAGGTCACGGTGCCCGAGGCAACTGGTGGCAGCATCAGCCTGCACGTCACTACCACGCAGCCGCTTTACGAACCGATGTACGAGCTGCAGGTGCAGCTGCGCTGCGCCGGCACGCCGTTGCTGGTGCGCCAGTACGTGCTCATGCTGGACCTGCCGGGCACGCTGCCGGCAGCCGTCTCGCCGGCGGCCGCCGAGCCGCTGCCGCAGGCAGCGGCCACCGCCGGCACCACGGTAGAGCTGCCAGCCGCCCCCATTGCCCGCAGCAATCGCGCGCCACGCCCGCGGCCGCAGCCTCCAACCGCTGCGGCGATCCCGTCCGGCAGCCGCTATCGCGTGGTGGCCGGTGACACCCTCTCCACCATCGCCGCCCGGGTCGGCGGCGGCCACGGCGTCTGGCGCCTGGCCGACCAGATCTTCGCGGCCAATCCCGCCGCCTTCATCGGCGGCAACCCGGACCTGATCAAACTCGGCAGCGAGATCGTCATCCCGGCCCCCGCCGCGGACGCCTCCCCGGCCGCCGGGGCTGCGATGTCAGCCGCGCCAGATGCAGCCGCGGCGGCGGCACCGGCCACTGCCCCACCGGCCGTTGCAACCGTCACGGAAAATTCCGTTCCGGATGCACCGCAGGCGCCCGTATCGACTGCAACGACCAGCGCAGATCCGGCGACCACGGCGGATATCCCAACGGCTGCTGTTGCGGTCGAAGGCACGGAAGCCGAAGCCCCGGTATTTGCCGACGAGCAGGCCCCGGAGCCACAGGCAGCGACCGAATCCCCGGTGATGGCCGCTGCGCCGCCAGCGGCCGTGCAACGCAACGGCGCACCGCCGTGGCTCGCTGCCCTGATTGGCGTACTGATCGGCGCAGCCGTGAGCCTCGCGCTGCTGCGCGACCGGCTGACCGGCGCACTGGCCGGCCTGCTGAAGCCGCGCCAGCCGGTCATCGAGCCCATCGCCAGTGCAGCGGCCGCGGTGCCCGAGGCAGCTGTCACGCCTCGCGTTACCCGGCCACTGCAGGCACCCGAGCCGACTATGGTGGTGGAGGAACACCACCACGAGGAATTCGAACACGACCCCCTGGCCCGGACCGACGATGCCGTAACCGTCGAGCAGCCAGCGCGGGTGGAAACGACGGCCGAGATTCCGGCCGCCGCCGACCGTGACCTCGCCAGCCTGTTCAGCGAGCCGGACCTGCCGCTCTTCGAGGCCGCGGTGGATGCATTGCCCTCGGCCGAGGACCTGGACCTGGACCTGAGCGCGGCCAACAGCGATGCCACCGTCGACCAGGACATCGGCTGGCTTGGGGACGACACCAGCCTGACAACGGTGCCGCAGCCGGTCATCGACACGGCCGGCAACACCGCCGAAACCGTCGAGAACATGGACCTGCAGACCCTGTCGCAGCGCGCGGGTGACGACGCCATCTCGCAGACCCTGCGGGACGCGCTCAACCTGCTGGAAAGCGACTATGAGGACGAACTCACCGCCAGCCAGGTCGTCGACCGCAAGAAGCTGAATCGTCTGCTCGACGAGGGCAATGTCGAGGACACGATGGTGCGCACCGGCACCGACCAGCTGCCCCGTCGCCGCTGAGCCAGTCCCGACTCAGGCGCTGGCGCGAACCACCCCGAGGCCGTCCACCCCACGCCAGCCACGCGGCAACACCAGGCCGCGATGGCCCCGCTCGCCGGCGTAATGCGCGAGGTCGGCGGGCTTCAGGGTCATCTGCCGCTGGCCGCTGTGCACCAGCAGGTCATCCGACGGCCCGAGGACGGCCACCGCCACCAGACGCTCCTCGCCTGATTTCAGCTTCGCGGCCGGGATGCCCAGGATACGGTTGCCCTTGCCCCGCGGCAGTTCCGGCAGGTCGGCGGCTGGGAACACCAGCAGGTGCCCGGCCGAGCTGACCGCCGCCACCCGTGCCGGGCCGGGAAACTCCCCGGGCGGGGCCACCGCAGGGATGACGACGTCCCAGCCTTCCTTGAGCCGCAATGCCGCCTTGCCGGCGCGGTTGCGGCCATGCAGCTCCCCGAGCTTCACGAAAAAGCCGTAGCCGGCGCTGCTCGCCACCAGCCAGCGGGCCTCGGGCTCGCCGATCATGGCGCCGCGGAAGCTGGCGCCGTCCGGCGGGTTCAGGCGGCCGGAGAGCGGCTCGCCCTGGCCGCGCGCCGAAGGCAGGGAGTGGGCCGGCAGGCTGTAGGCGCGCCCGGTGGAATCGACGAACACCGCGAGCTGCGTGCTGCGGCCGCGCACCGCGCAGAGGAAGCCGTCGCCGGTCTTGAAGCTGAGGGATGCGGGATCGATGTCATGTCCCTTGGCAGCCCGCACCCAGCCCCGCTGCGACAGCACCACCGTCACCGGCTCGGCGGTCACCAGGTCTTCCTCGGCCATCGCCTGCGCCGCGGCGCGCTCCACCAGCACAGTGCGGCGCTCGTCGCCGAATTCGGTAGCGAGCTGCTCGATCTCGCCGCGCACCAGGGCGCGCAGCTTCGCCGGGCTGCGCAGCACCTTGTCCAGCCGCTCGCGCTCCTGCGCCAGCTCCTGCTGCTCGCCGCGGATCTTCATCTCCTCGAGCTTCGCCAGGTAGCGCAGGCGCAGGTTGAGGATCGCCTCGGCCTGGACATCGCTCAGCCGGAATTTTTTCATCAGCACCGGCTTGGGCTCGTCCTCGCGGCGGATGATGCGGATCACCTCGTCGATGTTGAGGTAGGCGACCAGCAGGCCATCGAGGATGTGCAGCCGCTCCTCGACCCTGTCGAGGCGGAACCTCAGGCGTTTCTTCACCGTCTCCAGCCGGAATCCCAGCCAGTCCGTGAGCAGCGTGCGCAGGTCGCGCACCGCCGGCTTGCCGTCGGTGCCGATGACATTGAGGTTGACGCGCAGCGTGCGCTCGAGGTCGGTGGTGGCGAACAGGTGCAGCATCAGCGCCTCGATGTCCACGCGGCCGGAACGCACGCTGATCACCAGGCGCGTGGGCTCTTCCTCGTCGGACTCGTCGCGCAGATCCTCAACCATAGGCAGCTTTTTCGCGCGCATCTGGCTGGCGATCTGCTCGAGCACCCGGGCGCCGGAGGCCTGGTACGGCAGGCTGTCGATGACGATGTTGCTGTCGTCCTCGACGCTGTAGGTGGCCCGCACCCGCAGCGTGCCGGTGCCTTTCGCGTAGATGTCGACGATCTCGTCGCGACTGGAGACGATCTCGCCGCCGGTGGGGAAATCCGGCCCCTTGATGCTGCGGGTGAGCTGGCGCACCGAGATATCCGGGTCGTCGATGAGCTTCAGAAGGCCGGCCGCGACCTCGCGCAGGTTGTGCGGTGGCACGTCGGTGGACATGCCCACGGCGATGCCGGTGGCACCGTTCAGCAGCAGGTTCGGCAGCTGCGCCGGCAGCAGCGCGGGCTCGCGCAGGGTACCGTCGAAATTCGGCACCCAGTCCACGGTGCCCTGCTCCAGCTCGGCGAGCAGCACGCTGGCATAGGGCCGCAGCCGCGCCTCGGTATAGCGCATGGCCGCGAAGGACTTCGGATCGTCGGCGGAGCCCCAGTTGCCCTGGCCGTCGATGATCGGGTAGCGGTAGGAGAAGTCCTGGGCCATGTGCACCATGGCCTCGTAGCAGGCGCTGTCGCCATGGGGATGGAACTTGCCGATGACATCGCCGACCGTACGCGCGGACTTCTTGTGCTTGGATCCGGCGGCCAGCCCCAGCTCGCTCATGGCGTAGATGATGCGGCGCTGCACCGGCTTCAGGCCGTCGGCGATGTGCGGTAACGCGCGGTCGAGGATCACGTACATCGAGTAGTCGAGGTAGGCGCGCTCGGCGAACTCGCGCAGCGGCAGCCGCTCGATGCCTTCGAAATCCAGCTTGTCCTGCTTGCCCATGGCCAGCCCCGCTTCAGACCTGGACCTGGGCCAGGTTGCCCTTGGTCTCGATCCAGATGCGCCGGTCGCCGGCGCGCTTCTTGGCGAGCAGCATGTCGAGTAGCTGCTCGGCCTGGTCCTGCGCCTCGACCGTCAGCTGCACCAGGCGGCGCGTGTCCGCCGCCATGGTGGTCTCGCGCAGCTGCGCCGGACTCATTTCCCCCAGCCCCTTGAAGCGCGTGATGCTGACCTTGCCCTTGAGCTTTTCCGCCTCGACGCGGTCGAGCACCCCCTGGCGCTCGTTGTCGTCCAGCGCGTAGAAGACCTCGCGGCCGACGTCGATGCGGAACAGCGGCGGCATCGCCACGTAGACATGGCCGGCGTGCACCAGCTGCGGGAAGTGCCGCAGGAACAGCGCGCAGATCAGGGTGGAGATGTGCTGGCCGTCGGAATCCGCATCGGCCAGGATGCAGACCTTGTGGTAGCGCAGGCCCGAGAGATCCGTGCTGCCGGGATCCACGCCGATGGCGAGGCTGATGTTATGCACCTCCTGGGAGGCCAGCAGTTCGGCCTGCTCCACCTCCCAGGCGTTGAGGATCTTTCCGCGCAGGGGCAGAACCGCCTGGGTACGCCGGTCACGGGCCTGCTTGGCAGAACCGCCGGCCGAGTCACCCTCGACCAGGAACAGTTCGCAGACTTCCGGGTCGTCCTGGGTGCAGTCGGCCAGCTTGCCCGGCAGCGCCGGTCCCGCGACGATCTTCTTGCGTGCCACCACCTTGGTGGCCTTGAGGCGGCTCTGCGCGGCCGCGATGGCCCGCTGGGCGATCTGGTCGCCGGTCTCCGGGTGCTGGTTGAGCCAGAGCGCGAAGGCATCCTTGACGACTCCGGAGACGAAGGCCGTGCACTCGCGCGAAGACAGGCGCTCCTTGGTCTGGCCGGAGAACTGCGGATCCTCGAGCTTCACCGAGAGCACGTAGGCCAGGCGGTCCCAGACGTCCTCCGGCGCCAGGCGGATGCCCCGCGGCACCAGGCTGCGGAACTCGCAGTACTCGCGCAGCGCCTCGGTCAGACCGGTGCGCAGGCCACTGACATGGGTGCCGCCCTGTGCGGTCGGAATCAGGTTCACGTAGGACTCTCCCGGCGGCTGCCCCTCGCCGTCCACCCAGAACAGCGCCCACTGCAGTTCCTCGTGCTGGCCCCTGGCCTCGCCGATGAACGGCTGCGCCGGCAGCGTCGGGGCAGCGCCCACCGACTCCACGAGGTACTGGCCGAGCCCGTCGCGGTACTCCCACTCGAAACGCTGCTGGGGATGCTCGATCTCGAAGACGATCTTCAGCCCCGGGCAGAGCACCGCCTTGGCCTGCAGCGCATGGCGCAGCGGCGGCACGGAGAACTTGTCGGAGTCGAAATACTTCGGGTCCGGCCAGAAGCGGATGGTGGTGCCGGTGTTGGCCTTGCCGACCTTGCCCACGGTCTCCAGCGGGCTGGCCCGGTTGCCGCCGCGGAAACTCATGTTGTACTCGTGGCCGTCGCGGCGCACCCAGACCTCGAGGTTCTTCGACAGCGCGTTGACCACCGAGACGCCCACGCCGTGCAGGCCGCCGGAGAACTGGTAGCTGCGGTTGGAGAATTTCGCCCCGGAGTGCAGCCGGGTCAGGATCAGCTCCACCCCCGGGACCTTCTCCTGCGGATGCACATCCACCGGCATGCCGCGGCCATCGTCGGCCACCTGCAGCGAGCCGTCCCTGAACAGCGTGACTTCGATGCGGCTGCAGTGCCCGGCCAGCGCCTCGTCGACGCTGTTGTCGATCACCTCGTGGGCGAGGTGATTCGGCCTCGAGGTGTCGGTGTACATGCCGGGCCGGCGGCGGACCGGATCGAGGCCGCTCAGGACCTCGATTGCGGTGGAGTCGTACTTGCTGCTCATCGTGGGTTCAGGCTCGCGGGTTCAGCTGCGCAGGCGTGCGCGATTCCCACGGACCAGGGCGCCGGCAACCGCTGGCGAAACCCTGCCGGCCCCATGGGCCACGAACCCCGGCTCTCTGGCAGCCGGAACACCCGGAATGCGCGCACAACAGGCGCGAATAGTAGTGTGCGCGGCGGGTCGCGGCAAACCCGGGGCGTTGCCCGGAATGCTGGCCAGGGATCCGCCCGAATGTCTCGCCGGTAATCCGGAATCTGGCCAGTGCGGCTCAGTCCAGGTCGGCGACCAGGGACTCGCGCACCACCTCGGGCACCGATTCGATTTGCTCGGTATACGCCGGATGATCGACGCCGGCGGCCAGGCCGGCACCATCCTTGAGTGCTGCCACCATCGCCGCCGAAAGTTCGAAACGCAGGAAATGCACCGAGGAAGTCTTGGTGTCGGTGCTGCGCTCCAGGTCCTCGTCGGCGATGCCGTTGACCGGCGGCTGTCCCTCCACGCGCAGCCAGAGCCGGTGCTCGACGCCGACCAGCCGCTCCAGCGCCCGCGCGCGCTCGGCCGGGTCCGGGTACTCGATGAGCAGCGTCGCCTTCCAGTTGCTGCCGTCGGGGATCAGCGGGTTGTAGGTGGCCAGTTCCTCGCTGATGGCATCGGCCTCGAAGATGCGCTCGGCCCGCAGCATCTCCTGCACCTGGTACTGCATCGTCAGGCGGTCCTCGAAGCACAGCGTGAAATGCGGGCCGAGGTGCAGCCGGCGGTGGCGCTTGTGCTCCATGACCCGCGCGCGGAACTCGTTGCGCAGCCGCGAGTATTCCTCGAGGCCGTAGAGGTCGGTGATGGCGAGCTGGTGCATGGCTTCAGATCCCGTAGGCCCGGCGCAGCAGCGTGAAGGGATGGGCGTAGTTGTCCTCGGGTAGCTGCCCGGCGATCTGCGCGCCCGCCATCGGGCAGTCGCTGGTGAACGCTACGGCATCGGCATCCTTCACCCGGTTGACCACTGGCGCGGCGATCTTCAGGGAGGCGGCGCGGAAGCGCTGCTTGACACCGTAGGTACCGTCATGTCCCGAGCAGCGCTCGACCGACAGCAGTTCCGTGCCCGGTATCCACTCGAGGACCTCGCGGGTCTTCGGCCCGACGTTCTGCACCCGCTGGTGGCAGGGCACGTGGTAGGCGACCTTGCCGAGCGCGGTGCTGAAATCCATGCGCAGCTTCCCGGCCTTCTGCCGCAGCACCAGGTATTCGAAGGGATCGCGGAACGCATCGGCCACCAGGCGCACCTCCGCGTCGTCGGGAAACATCAGCGGCAGCTCCTGGCGGAACATCAGCACGCAGGAGGGAATCGGCGCGACGATGTCGTAGCCCTTGCGCACCCAGGCCGCCAGTTCCGGCACATTGACCTCCCTGGCACGGGCCACCGACTGCAGGTCGCCGAGTTCCAGCCGCGGCATGCCGCAGCAGGTCTCACGGCCGGCGAGCTGCACCTCGATGCCGTTGTGCTCGTAGACAGCCACCAGGTCCTCGCACATCGACGGCAGGTTGCGGTTGCCGTAACAGGTGGTGAACAGGACCACGCGCCCGCTGGTGCCGCCCGCCTCCCCGGTGGCGGTCGCCGGTGCGGGCCGCTCCTGGCCGAGGCGCTGGCGGGCGGTCTTCGATTCGTAGCGCGGCAGCGGCGCGTCGCGCGCCACGCCGAGCGTCGCCTGCAGGGCCGCGCGGCCGATGGCGGTCGAATTGACGGCATTGACCACTTCGGCGACCACCGGGATGCCCGCCAGGTTGCCGACCGCGTCCGTCGCAGCCAGCACGCGGTCACGCAGCGGGGCACCCGCGTCGCGGAAGCGCTTGGCCTTGGCGCGCAGCATCAGATGCGGAAAGTCCACGTTCCACGGGTGCGGTGGCACGTAGGGGCACTTGGTCATGAAGCAGAGGTCGCAGAGGTAGCAGTGGTCGACGACCTCCCAGTACACCGGCTTCGGCACGCCCTCGAGCTCACCGCTGTCGGTGGCATCGATGGCGTCGAACAGCGTCGGGAAGGCGTTGCACAGGCTGAAGCAGCGCCGGCAGCCATGGCAGATCTCGAACACGCGCTCCAGCTCGGCGTCGAGCGCGGTGGGGTCGTAGAAGGCCTCGCTCTGCCAGTCGAGCGGGTGGCGCTTCGCAGCCTCGAGGCTGCCCTCGCGATGGGGCTTGTCCGCCATGCATCTCTCCGGCGCCGGGCGCCGGCTCGCGTCCGGCCAGTGCAGGGGAACCCCGCCAGCCGCGGTGCCGGGCGGCACCGCAGCCGGGGGATCGGTCAGGGACTAACGGCCCAGGGTATCCAGTGCCTTCTGGAAGCGGTTGGCGTGGGAACGCTCGGCCTTGGCCAGCGTCTCGAACCAGTCGGCGATCTCCCCGAAACCCTCGTCACGGGCGGCCTTGGCCATGCCCGGGTACATGTCGGTGTATTCGTGGGTCTCGCCGGCGATGGCGGCCTTGAGGTTGGCGCTGGTCTCGCCGATCGGCAGGCCGGTGGCCGGATCACCGACGGCCTCGAGGTACTCGAGGTGGCCATGGGCATGGCCGGTCTCGCCCTCGGCCGTGGAACGGAACACCGCGGCGACGTCGTTGTGGCCCTCGACGTCGGCCTTCAGTGCGAAATACAGGTAGCGGCGGTTGGCCTGGGACTCGCCGGAAAACGCGTCCTTCAGGTTCTGCTCGGTCTTGCTTCCCTTGAGCTTCACTGGTCATCTCCTCGACTGGCTGGACTGGCCCATGCGGGCCGGAAAAACTAGAAATTAGAATTGATCCAAATATAGGCAGCCCGGGACCGGGCTGTCAAATCGGGTGGCCCACTATACACGCGGCTGCGCGGCGATTGACCGGCCTGGACCCCTGTGCGAAGTTAGCCGGCGTCTGCAGCAAGGCCCGATCGCCATGACGGATTCCCGACGACCACGCATCGATCTCGAGAAGTCCCTCGCCGAACTCGAGGACATCGTCGAGCAGCTGGAAGCCGCGGACCTGCCGCTGGAGAAATCACTGAAGCAGTTCGAGCGCGGTGTACGCCTCAGCCGCGACTGCCAGGCCGCGCTGCAGGATGCGGAGCAGCGCGTGCAGCTGCTGATGGGCAACGAACTGCGCGACCTGGACCCGGAGACCCTGGCCGGGCGCGAGCCGGAAGCAGAACCGGACGAAGACCAGGACGACTGAAGCGCGCCGGAAGCTGCGGCTCAGGTGCGGGTACCGTTGGATCCCTGCAGGCGGCGGATCAGCGAGCGCAGGAACACCTTGTTGAAGCGCAGCTGGCAGTCGGTGGACACCTGCTCCAGCAGCGTGGCGCTGACGCTCAGCACGGTGACGGGCTCCTCGGCGCGGATCGTCGAATTGCGCTTCACGCCGCCCACGTAGCTGCTTTCGCCGAAGCAGTCGCCCTCGCCCAGCACGCCCACCGCCTGGCCGTTCATCTCGACGCGGACACCGCCGGCGACGATGACGTAAAAGCGGTCGTCCATCTCCCCCTCGCGGACGATCTCGTCGCCGCCGCTGTACTCGCGCCACTCGCTGGCGCGCAGCAGTTCCCAGATCTCGGAGCCGGAGAAGTCGTGGAAGAAGCTCAGGCGCCGCAGCTGGTCGAAGTGTTCCTGGTTGTCGACCTTGGCGTACTCCTGGCGCAGCTGCTGGTAGATCCGCGTGAGGCGCGCGGCGAGTTCCGCGCCATTGATGCGTGTCGCCGGGGCCTTGGCCAGCACTGCCATCACCGCCTGCTCCAGTTCGTCGGGGATGCCCTCGCGCAGCGTGTGCAGCGGCGGCGGCGTGGCGTAGACGATCTGGTTGAGCAGCCGCGACAGGGTGCTGGCGCGGAACGGCCGGAACCCGGTCAGCAGTTCGTACATCACCGCGCCCAGGGAGTAGATGTCGGAGGCCGGCGTAATCTCGGCGGACTCCACCTGCTCCGGCGACATGTAGCTCGGCGAGCCGGCGATGCCCTCGATCCGCGATACATCCGCATCGCGCAGCAGGGCGATGCCGAAGTCGATGATGCGCACGTCGTTGTCGCGCATCAGCATGATGTTGCTCGGCTTGATGTCGCGGTGGATGACGCCGCGCTTGTGGGCGTACTGCAGCGCACGCGCGCACTTGTAGACGATCTTGACGACATCGTCGACCCGCAGCAAGTTGTCCGGCCGGCAGTAGGCCGCCAGCGTGCGCGCGCCCTGCACGTGTTCCATGACGACGTAGTAGCGCCCGCCCTCCTCGCCCGCGTCGTAGATCGGCAGGATGTTCGGATGCTGCAGCATCCCGACCATGCGCGCCTCGTTGAAGAACATCTTGCGGGCGATCTTCGCGCGCTCGGGATCCTCGTCGGTGACGATGTTGTAGACCTTGATGGCGACGTCGCGCTTGAAGAACGGGTCGTGCGACAGGTACACCGTGCCGGTACTGCCGCGGCCGACCTCGTTGACGATGACGTACTTGCCGATGCGCTCCGGCACCGGGCCAGGGTCGGTCCCCATGGCCGGGGTCGCGGCTGCGGCAGCGGTCTCGGCGTCCGTCAAGGCTCGACACAACCGCGGCCGCAAATGCGGCCGCCAACGCGTCATCGAGCATAATTCCCAGGCCCCCGGGGATTCTGTGATCCGCCTCGCGGATCGGCTGCATCGCGAGGGCTTGGACCAGCTGCATCCGGCCCACTCCGCCCATTCCGGCGCATTTTCGCACTGGCGGCAGGAGCAGTGGCCTCGCCTACTCGGGCAGTTTCCGCCGTCTCTTGGCGGGCCGCATCACAGCGGCTGCGCCCCGGCGCACTGGGAGTAATCGAGCCGCCCCAGACTGTCGTAGAAGAACTCCTCAGTCGGTGCGGTGTTTCAGTGGGGACAGTTTACTCAATTGATTCGATGGTCAGCAGACGCCCTCCTGCGCTTCGCCGGCATCTCGAATCAATTGAGTAAACTGTCCCCACTGAAAATTCCCGTACTGCTCGTAGAAGCCTGCAAACCTTTGTGCCACCGGGAACGGAATTCCAAGACCTTGGGCGACTGCACCGTACGCTAAGTTTCCCTGCTGACTCCCGCCCTGTACCAATGCACCGCCCGCACGTAAACCGTATGCGTTGTAGCCGATCGCGGCGGCATAGCCGAGGACAGCCCCAGGCAGGCGACCGAGAAAGGCGCCTCCCACTACACCGCCGAGTGCCTGGAGACGAGCCAGGTCCGCTCGCTGACTTAGGGTCCGGCCACCGCCGCCCAGGCCTGACGCGTTGCAAATCGGATCGGCCGACTCCTCCTGCTCTTGCGGCCGCTCAGGCTGACCACTCTGGGACTACTCCTCTTGTGTGTCCCGTTGCTGCGTTCCCTCCAATCGATCGATTCCAGGACCGACGCCAACTTCAGCTCTTCCGGAGTCGGACACCCAAACTTCGATCGCCACCGGCCCAGCCTCGGCGGAGGCGACCCACTCGAATACGTAACCCGGATCAGAGGCACGGATCCGACGCGGTCCCTCGAGTAGATTTACATCGATCGAGAAGTCCTTGCAGTAGCTCGTGAATCGATCCTCCGCGATCCGCCTTGCTACGTCTTCGGAGATCTCGCCTCCGCAGCCAATTCCTGCGATGGCGACAGATAGGAACACGATCGCAACTCGTACGAAACTCATGGTCAAGGCCCAATTCTGCCCACGCCAATGAAGTTGATTCGGTAGGGAGTGCCCGATCCCGCCACGCCGCTGCCGAGTACCGTCAGTGTGTTTCTACCGAGCGTCCTCGCATTCAGCGCCAGGCCCGCGCGCGACGTCCAGCTTCCCTGGAAGCCTTGGATATCGAAGTCGTAGACGTCGTACCGGCTTGTGACTGTCTGGTCTGGGCCTAGCGTCAGTCGGATGCTCCCGTAGACAAGACGGTCTGGATACGCCGGGCTCAGGTACCGGGAAGAGCCGATCTCGCCGAAGTCAGCCTCACTCAGGTTCGAGAAGTCAATCATCGAGAGATCCGCGGTTACGGGTTGGCCGCCACCATGCCTGAAGTGGTAGTTCGCCTCGGCAAGAGTGAGGACGCCATCATCATTGAGTGGCGAGCCGGAGATGCTGTCAAGCAGTGCGTTGTACCCAGACGGTCTGTGCGGCCGAGATCTCATTGCCGGTCAGCAGCCGACCGTTGTCTCCAGGTGCGATGGATTGCCCATGGGACTACGAATTCGCTCCCCGAAGCTTGAGAATGGCCTCGTCTAGCTCCTTCGCCAAACGACGACCCTCCTCTGTAGTTGCATCGATCTTACCCCGCATCTCTTCAAGAGCCTGCAGAGCCGAAGGGTCCCCGATCTCGCCTAATGCCCAGACGAACTTGTGCGCGTGCCGGCTGCGAGGGTCGAGGCGCTCTATTAGCGGCTCAACTGCCCGAGGCTCCTTGCGCTCGCCAAGACCGTGAGCTGCGCAGTACCAGAGTTCGTCGTCGGCAAGGAACCCAATCAGGGCGTCGGAAGCCACATCTCCCGGGACTTCAGCGAGCTGGATACAGGCCTCTTGGCGAACCTTCACACTCCGTCCATCTCGCGCCGTATTCACCAGTGACGACACGTCGTCTGTTTCGCGACAGGCGAGTCCGGAAGCAAGGAGAGCGACCATCACGACGAGCAGCAGCGCGAAGTTTCCCGCACGCATTACGGGTACCCCGGGTAGTCGACAGTCAGTGGAATCGGCCCTCCACCGCGATACCGCTCAAGCACCGGGAAGAAGCTCCGATCCAGTCTGCAGAGGTCGATGCAGCCTGCCGAACCGGGAGTTCGCCCGCCGTGGATGAAGAATCCACCGCGATCGGTGATCGAGTTGCCTGGAGCGCGATCGATCGGGACCCGCCAGTCGCCCCACGCGTCGCGCGCGAGGCTTCCCTTTCCGATCCCCCACCAATCCCAGTCTCGGGGGTCGTACCAGCGGAAGCGGTCAATCTTGCCTGGGTCGACTTGCCACGGACCCTCGGGGATGGGACCTACATCTACGATGTTCTGGTCCGCAGGTGTCGTACCCGGGAGCCCGGAGCTCGCTGGCCATCCGCCGATGTCGCCACCCTCAGCATCCCTGAAAACGAGTTCGGACCCGTCGTAGGTGAGCGACGGTCCACTTTGGGACTACTCCTCAGCCCGACGCCTTCCCGTCGTACGCCTGGGACTTTCCCAGCCGCGATCCAGAGCTTACCACCGGAGCTTCCGGTCACCCCCCTCGATCGGCAGGTCAAAATCCCAGACGCGAGTTTTCGGCTGCAGAGGGGTGTTGAGGCGGGCTCTTCCTTTAGCCGTGGCGCGGCCGGCGACTAAAGGAGAGGCGATGTCGTCGAGCTTGGAGGTCGCGTCGAGGGGGTACTGGGGATCGGGCCGGGTCGCGATCTCTTCTCCTGGCGCAACCTCGCGCGTCGCTCGGGCGGCGGAGGCGGCCGTCAGGCCGCCGGAGCCGGCCTCTTCGCGCGGCGCGCGCGCAGCGCGGGCCGCGCCTTCTTCTCTCTGGGGGAGCCCCCCTTCAGGGGGGCGGACGGGCGGCCGGCGCCAGCCTGCGCAGAGCAACCAAGGTTGAGCGAGCAAAAGGTCCGGAGGCGGGCGCTTCCCGTCGGAGGTACAGCGCCTCGTGTCGCCTCGGTGCAGCCCGGCCCAAGTTGACAGAACGCACGTTCTGTCAAGGTCGGCGCGCAGCGCCGACCCAAGGCGGGGGCCGGCCAGGGCAAGGTCGGATAAGGAGCTCCTTATCGGCCAGGGCACGCAAGGGACGTGACCGGCCCGCGCCTCACGGCTCTGTGTCACCTCTGGATGGCGCGGGCCGGGCGCGGCCCTTGCCCGCCCGGCTTGCCCGGTGCCGGCGCCTGGCGCCGGCAGGCCGCGGCCTGAGCCGGCGGGCGCCGCGGC
>QUBU01000009.1 GCA_014337915.1 Gammaproteobacteria bacterium | reverse complement strand
CCGTCGGGTAGCCGCCAGCGAGATCAAAGGCGGTCTAAGCATGTAGAGCTCATGGCGTAGGGCTTGCGGACGCGGGTTCGATTCCCGCCGCCTCCACCATCCAACCAGGGCCAGGAGTGTTCTCCTGGCCCTTTTCATTTCACAACCGCAAGCACCCTGCAGTAACGCGCTGTTGCGGGTTCTTCACTGGCCAGGCAGGTTATGTTCATGTCAGTAAAGCAAACCAGCCCTGTTGCGATACATACGATCGCCACGCGCTTCCTGCGCACGGTATTGCGTGGAGTCGGGCAGATTTATCTCCAGCGCAGTGCCTGGTGCGGACTGGCCTGCCTGGCTGCGCTGGCCCTGCAATCGGTAAACATGGCCATTGCCTGTTTGCTGGGAGCAATCACGGCGACACTGCTGGGGCATGCATTTGCCGATCGCGGAACGCTCGACGATGGCATCCAGGGATTCAACGGCGCCCTGGCAGGCCTTGGCGTCATGGTAGTGCTGAAGCCGGGTGCTCTTGCCTGGTGCCTGGTGCTGCTCATGGCCCTGGTGGCCACCTGGCTCGCTCAGGCCTGGCGCGAACGCCTGTCGCTGCCGCCCTATACCGCACCGTTCGTGCTGGTGACCTGGTCATTGATGGCAGTGGCTGGCCCGCTTGGCCTGCCCGTGGCGGACGGGTCCGCAATCGTTGCCGTATCCTGGGGATATCCGGCAGACGCCGTCTTGCGCGGTATCGGGCAGGTAATTTTCCTGGACCTGCCATGGGCCGCTGCCCTCTGTGCAGCGGGGCTTGCCCTGTCCAGCCTGCGGGTTGCCGCCAGCGCGTTGCTCGCTGCAGCACTGGCGCTGGCCTGTGCATTCCTGTTGCGCCTGCCTCTGGACCTGACAGGACTGGGCCTCTATGGCTTCAACGCGGTCCTGACAGTTGAAGCAATTCGGCCCCAGGCCGGCCGCCGCTGGTGGCTGCTGCTTGCTGCAATTCCGCTCAGCATCGCGCTGACCCGCGGCTTCCAGCTGGCGGGCCTGCCGTCCCTGACAGCACCGTTCATAGCAAGCACCTGGCTCCTGCAGCGCGCATGCAGCGCCGGCCGCCCGGAAACCACCATGCACCCTGCAACGCTCCAGCAACGCGGGCCACATTGAGCGCCAGTGGCCTGTCAACGGCCAAGACCACGGATACCTGTCGCAGCCATATGCGGTCGTCCGGAGATGCGCTTCCGCCCGCCTGCGGCTAGCATTGGCGGCTGTCCCGTCGAGTAGTCCGCCCGATGCAGCGCATCCCGTCCATGGATCCGGCCCGGCGTGCACGCCTGCTGCGCTCGGCCACCTACGCCTCGGTGACCGTCGCCGTCTGCCTGGTGATTGCTAAGGCCTGGGCCTGGCAGGCGACGGGGTCGGTCTCCATGCTGTCGTCGCTCGCAGACTCGCTGCTCGACTGCCTGGCATCCGGCCTGACATTCTGGGCGGTGCGCTACTCGATGTCACCGGCGGATGCGGAACACCGGTTTGGCCATGGCAAGTCCGAGGGCCTTGCAGCGCTGATCCAGGGCCTGATCATCAGCGGCTCGGGGCTGTTCGTCTGTGGCGAGGCCGTCGCCCGCCTGGTGGCGCCGCGGCAGATCGAACAGACCGAAGCAGGCCTGCTGGTAATCAGCGGTGCGACCGCAGCCACGTTTCTGCTGGTGGCCTACCAGCGTTTCGTAGGCCGGCGCACCGGCTCTGTCGCCATTGGCGCCGACGCCATGCACTACTCCGCGGACCTACTGGTGAACATCGGCGTTGGCGCAGCACTGTATGTATCAGCCCGCACCGGCTGGCTCCTGCTGGACCCGCTGGTGGGGTTGGCAATTGGCGGTTATGTCCTGCTGAGTTCCGTGAAGATGGTCGCCCAGGCGTTCGACATCCTGCTCGACCGGGAAATTCCGGATACCGACCGCTACCGCCTGCAACAGATTGCCCTCGCCCACCCGGACGTGCTGGGCCTGCACGACATGCGCACGCGCCACGGTGGTGCACACTACATCGTGCAGTTCCACCTGGACCTGCCGCAGCACATCTCCCTCTGGCGCAGCCACGAAATCCTCGATGAGGTGGAAAGCAGCATCCAGCGCGAGTACCCCGGCTGCGAGATCATCATCCACCCGGATCCCCTCGGGATTGCCGAGGCCAGGGATCCCTTCGAAACCCGGGATGGCAACGCCGAATCCGGCAACACCGCCACCTGAAAACCGACGACCTCAGCCGGCTGGCGGCGGCTCCGCATAGATCACCTCGAACCGCTGGAACAGCAGTGGCATCTCCTCGCTGAAGGTGCCACCCTCGGCTTCCCGGATACGCTGCCAGTACCGCCCGTGGATGTCGCGCCAGGCCGCCACATCCCGCGCCGCCGGACTCTCGCAGGCTGTTTCGGCCGGTCCGACATCCGCGAACCGGATCAGCCGGGCCTCCCGCAGCTGCACCGCGCAGCGCGGCCGTCCCTCGAAATCTGTAAAGACGAAGATGTCACCGGTCGCCGGCCGCGGCTGGATCTCGTCAGGATTGGAGAACAGCCCCGTCTTCTCGCCCGAAGTGATGAGGCCGAGCAGGCTTTCGCTGAGTTTCTGCGCGTTGCCGATGCGTCTTACCCGGTACTTGCTGCCAGGGTCGTTGGCCGCGAGGTGCGCACGACACCGGGCCCAGAAGTCGTCGATGCTGGTCATGGTTGCAGCTCCTTCCTGCGCAGGGTAGCGATACGGGACAGCAGCATGCAATCTCCCCTGTGTCCACCTCCTTGCCGACGTTCGCACCACGGCTTAGATTGCAGCAGGCCAAGCCAGGATGCGGCAGCAATGCAACTGCCGATGCTGGCGCTACCCGGGGGGCACTGCGATTCCTTTCATACCCAGCCACAGCAGGTGCCGCTGCATGCTGCGGGCGCTTGTCGTATCGATACTTGCCATGGCGCTGGTGTCCTGCAGCGGGTCAGTGCAGGTCCAGCATGCCTTTCCGGCGCCGCTGGTAGAGCAACTGCCACTGCGAGTCGCCGTCTGGTATCCGCCCGGCCTGTCGGACTTTACCTACCACGAAGAGGATGCAGCGCAACAGGAATGGACCGTCCGTCTCGGCACGGCGAATCTGCGCATGTTCAACGCTGTCTTTGCGGCCCTCTTCAGGGAGGTGGTCCATGCTGGAAGCCTGGATGAAGCCCGCGCCCTGCAGCCGCCGGTCGACGCCATCCTCTCCCCGGCCGTCGACGCCTTTGAACTGTCGTCGCCGGCGCTCTCCGGGACCGACCAGTTCGCAGTTTGGATACGCTACAATCTCGACGTCCTGGCACCGGATGGCACGCTCATCGTCCGCTGGCCGATTGCCGCCTACGGGCAGGCCGGAACGGGTGGCATGAGCGACGCAGAATCCATGGAGCGGGCCACGGTCCTGGCGCTGCGGGACGCTGCCGCGGCCATTGCCGTCGGCTTCGCCCGGCAGCCGAAGGTTCGAGAGATCCTGCTAAGGGAGTCGACGAGCGATGGGCATTGAACCGGCCGTCGGCAGGCTGCTGCTACGTTGCCTGTGGGCTGCAATCAGCGCTGCCCTGGTCACCGGCTGCATGACCTCGCGCGTCGAGGAATCAAAAAATGCGGCCACCGGCCTCGCGCCCGGGGAGTCCGTCGTGATCCTGGCCACCAGCTATCACCGGGGCAAGGCCACCGAGGAAGACTTCGTTTCCTGCGTCAATGACGCAGTCCAGTCCGGGGACGGCAAAGTGCGCGTAACGCCCCAGCAGCAATTCATCGATGCGCTGTTTCCGTGGTTCGAGCCGCGAACTGCACCGCAATCCGCAGACGCGCTGCCAGAACTCCTGGCCCGGCCAGGCGTGGCAGAGCGGATCGAGGCGCAGGGTGTCCGCTATCTCGTCTGGCTCGACGGCACGACCGAGAAAACCAGCGGCGGCGGCAGCCTGAGCTGCGCCGTTGGCCCCGGCGGCGGTGGCTGCTTCGGGCTCACCTGGTGGGAAGACGATGCATCCTACGACGCGGCCGTCTGGGACCTGCGGCGGCAGAGCAATGCGGGCTCGGTCAGCGCCGACGTCCACGGGACCTCGATGATCCCGGCGCTGATCATTCCAGTTCCCCTGATTGCCCGTACGCAGTCCGCAGCATGCAGGGACATGGCGCAGCAGCTGCGCCAATTCATCCACGGACCAGAAGTCGGCAGCTGAACGGCTGCCGCTGGCCTGACCGGCCCCTGTGAGGTTTCGCACAGACAGCGGTCAATCCTGCCGCCAGAATCAATGGTATGGAGCTCGAACGCCCGTCCGTTCGCGACCGGTGCGGTCGCGTCCATGCCGCTTGCCGGATCCTCGCTGGGCTGCTCCTGAAGCCCGTGTGGTTGCCAGACGGGATCTATGCTGCGCTGCCATGGCTATACCTCGGCACGGGAAGCGCCGCGCTTCTGGGCGGGCTATATCTGCCTGATACCAGCTGGTACCTGCCCTATCTGGCGCTGGCCGGGGTGGCACTGCTTCGCGCCGCGACCGGCATTGCCGCTGCGCGCCGACGCCGTCGGCAGGGTCCTGCCCTGTCTCCCGACTCCCCCGGATAGCAGACTGGTGCGAGAATGCATCATGGTGCCCCTCTCCGGGCGACTTTGGGCATGACCCTCCGTGAAAGCCTCCCGCCTACTGGCCCTGCTGGCCCTGGCCCTGTCGGGTTCCGTAGTCTTCCCCGTGGCCGCATATTGGGCCGGGGGCCGCGTGGTGGGACCGTATGCCGGTCCACGCGGCCTGGCCACATTCATCGGCAACATCTACAGCGATGCCGCCAGCGGTTCCCTATTGGCGCTGGTCATGGTCACTGGCCCGGTGCTGGTCGTCGCCATCTGGAAGCTGCGCCGCTGGACCCTGCAACGCCTGGTGACTGGAGCGGACCCGGACAGCTCACGACAGTAAACTAAATATTTTCCTTATCAAGCACTTCTGCAGTTATTGCAGAAGTTATGTCGCTCGGGTGCAGCGACGGTGCCGCCACGCCCTATAGTCTACGAAGCACAAGCCGCCAAGCCCGCAGACCGGGGCCCCTGAAGAGCGGCGGAAGGAAAACCAGATGACCCCGTACGCGGGTTCAGGCGGGCCAGTAGACGTATGCCACCAGCAGCAGGCCGATCCAGGTCAATGCCAACGGCAGGTAGCGCCATGGACGGTTACGCAAGGTCCCTGCAAAGCCCGTCGCCGCCAGCACCGCGAGGATCAGGAACATGCTGAAGGCACGGATGACCTCGGGCAGCTCGGCCGCAAACCGCGGATGCTCGTTCTGCAGCCACCAGAATACGAACAGGACCACGCCGAGCCCGAATGCCAGCGAGACCAGGCTGCCTGCCACAAAACCAAGGATCGCGGTAAACGGGTGCATGCGCGCATGATCCGGCCGCCGCGGGTTGCCAACGCCGACGGCGACGACAAAGGCTTGCTATGATTTTCAGGATATGACTGTGGCCAGATTGAACCGGAAAATGTCCGACAGCGCAAACAACAGCCCCCGGCGGCAATGGTGTGCCCTCATCGCAAGCGGCCTGCTGGTCGCAGCCGCCGCCCTGCAGTGGCCAGCAGTCGCCGCACCGCCCAGCCACGCCGCTCCGGCAGTGGACGCGCCAGGCGTGCTGCAGGCAACCGACCGGCAACGCCAGGTCGCGCGCATGACCACGCGCTTCGTGGAGCGCTTCCACTACGGGCGGCAGACCATCGACGATCGCATGTCGGAGCAGATCCTGAACAATTATCTGCAGGCGCTCGATGGCAACCGCCAGTATTTCCTCGAATCGGACATAGCCTACTTTTCCCGCTACCGCCACAGCCTGGACGACGTCCTCGAGACTGGCGATGTCGAGCCCGTGTTTGACATCTTTCGTCTTTACCGGCTGCGCGCGCAGCAGCATCTCGCTTTTGCAATATCCCAGCTGGACAAGCAGCCCGATTTCACCATCGACGAGGACTTCCGGTTCGATCGCGAAAAGGCGCCCTGGATCGCTACTCCGCAGGACATGCAGGACAACTGGCGCCGCCGCGTCAAGAACGATGCCGTCAGCCTGCTGATGGCCGACAAGACCTGGCCCGAGGCGGCCGGCATCCTGCACAAGCGCTACGAGCGAGTCCTGAAGCGCATCAACGACCTCGACAGCGACGAGGTGTTTGAAACCTTCATGAACGCCTTCGCGCGAACGCTGGACCCGCATTCCAGCTACCTGTCACCGCGCCAGTCGGAGGAATACCGCATCCAGATGAGCCTCTCCTACCAGGGCATCGGCGCGTCCCTGCAGCTTGACGACGACATCGTCAAGATCCTCAACATCATCCCGGGTGGCCCGGCTGCCATTGACGGCCGGCTCAAGGCCAGCGACCGCATTACCGGCGTCGGCCAGGGAACCAGCGGCGAGATGGTCGACGTGGTCGGCTGGCAACTCGACGATGTCGTGCAGCTCATCCGCGGGCCACAGGGCACGACCGTGCGCCTGCAGATCTTGCCGGCAAATGCACCACCCGGAAGCCAGGAGCAGGTGCTCAGCCTGGTCCGCGACAAGGTCAAGCTGGAGGAGCAGGCCGCAAGGAGCGAAGTCCGCGAAATCAAGCGCGACGGGCGGACGATCAAGGTCGGAATCATCACGGTGCCGAGTTTTTACCAGGACTTCGACGCCCGTAGCCGCGGCGATGAGGACTATGTCAGCACCACCCGCGATGTTCGCCGCCTGCTGGAACAGCTGAACAAGCAGGGAATCGAGGGCCTGGTGATGGACCTGCGCGGCAATGGCGGCGGCCACCTGACTGAGGCCACAGGCCTGACCGGGCTGTTCATCGACACGGGCCCGGTCGTGCAGCTACGTGATACCAGCGGCCGGGTCGAGGTCCTGCCCGATCCCGTGCCCTCGGTCGCCTACGCCGGCCCGCTGGTCGTGCTGGTGGACCGCTTCAGTGCATCCGCCTCGGAGATCTTCACGGCGGCGATCCAGGACTACCACCGTGGCATCGTCATTGGCCAGCAGACATTCGGCAAGGGAACGGTGCAGAACCTTTATCCCCTCGACCAGTATGCGCGGCGGCAGACTGAGCCCGGCCTCGGGCAGTTGACGCTGACGATCGGCAAGTTCTACCGGGTGACCGGTGGCAGTACCCAGAACAAGGGAGTCGTCCCCGACATCGCGCTGCCCTCGGGCGTTGATCCTGACGAGGTCGGCGAGAACAGTCGCGAGGGTGCCTTGCCATGGGACCAGATCAATGCAACCCGCTTCCGGGCCGCCGGACCACTGGATTCCGCCATTGCTTACCTGACGCAGCATGAGGTGGAGCGCATGCAGTCCGACCCGGATGTGCACTACCTGCTGGCTGACATCGAGGCGGTTGCCGAACTGCGCTCGCAGAAAACCGTGACGCTGAACCTGAAAAAGCGCCTCGATGAGCGCGAGCGCCAGAAGAAGGAGCAGCTGGCAAGGGAGAACGCGCGACGTACGGCCGAGGGCCTCACCGCCGTCGAGTCACTGGACAAGATCAAGCCCGAGGAGCTGCCGGACGTCCTGCTGAAGCAGGCGACGCAGGTTCTCAGCGACTACGTGGCACTGGACCAGGCAGGCAAGGCACTGGCGCGGAACAATGTGGTGCATTGAACCGCAACGACGTTGTCCGCCATTGCTCGCGGTCAGTTGAGCAGGATGCTGTAGACGTCCCAGTACTCTTCCGCAAGGACGTTGATGGGGATAACGCGGGAACCGGCAGGCTTCGCCGCGCCGCTTTCCTGGATGGTGACGGGCACTGTGGCGAAAGACCCGGCCACGGGAATAGTGTCGATGTCACGGCGGTACTGGGCCGTCTGCCTGAGGAACTCGGCGCGCCGGCGGATCAGTCCGGCCATACGCTCAGCGGTTTCCGCCTGGCTTACCACGGCCTCGATGCTCCGCCCCAGCTTCTGGCACTGTGCCACATCCCCGTAACTGACATCGGCAAGGCTGCGGATGGAAGCCTCGCGTGCCAGCGCAGCCACGTCATTCTCGCTGAACTGGATCAAAAGCTCCTGCGCCATGGCGATCAGGGCGAGATTGATGTTCCGCCGGCCCTCCACGCTCAGGCCAGCGAAAGGCAGGCCCGGCTCGGCCTCCCGCGACCGGCGCTCCTCCCGGATGCGCTCTCCCTGCCGCTGCAGCCCGTCGAGTGCGGCCTGGATCGCAGCCCTCTGGTCACGCAAGGCGCGGCGCCTGAAGTAGTGCCAGAATGCACGTAGTTCACCGAGCCGCGTTTCGACGGCATCGAGGTCTGCCTGCACCATACGGGCGCGACGCTCGACATCGGCGATCCGGTTGTCGATCAGCGCCAGGTCCGCATCGCGCACGGTCTCGCACTGCTGCTGGGCAAGGCGTTCCTCGCGGTCCTGCTGGCGCTCGGCCAGTTCCCGTGCCAGGCGCACCAGGCGCTTGCGACACTGCTGCCAGACGCCACGGAGCTGGTAATAGACGACGGCATTGACGGCCTGGACCGGATCGGCGAGCAGGCCCTCCAGCTGCTCCAGGCGCTGCTGCGCGCGCAGGTTGATCGCTTCCTGCTGCCGCACCTGGTCGATCAGCTTGTCTTTTTCCCGCCGGAGCCTGGCCAGTTCCTTCTTGAGCTCGGCACGATTCCAGAACAGCTTCAGCAGCTGCTCCTCGTCAGGCTCCTGCCTGCGCTGCAACAACGGTGTGGTGGCCGTGCCCATGGGAGTCGGGATTAAGTCTAACGGCCGGCCGGCCGCGAGACCTTGAAGCAGTCGACAGTTCCCTGCCCGCCCGCGTTACGGCTTCAGGCCATAGGAGTGGCCATTTTCCAGCAGGAAATCCAGCCACTTGCCAAAAGCCATGTTGCAGGCCCAGCGCCTGTCGATTTCACCCGCATATTCAGTGGCCAGCCCGGCCAGACGTGGGTGGCGCTGGAATCCCGCCCAGGCGGTCACTGCGGCCACGCGGGCGTCGAGGTACAGGCGCACTGCCACGTCCGGCTCGGCCACCGGCCCGGCCGGTTCGTCGAAGAGATAGCTCAGGCGCAGCAGCCGCGTGTAGCGCGATCCCTCCTCGACCAGCAGATGCAGGTCCCCGTCCCGCGGTACCCGCGATACGGCTGGCCCAATCGGCCGCGCGGGATCGCCGAGCAGCGCGCTGAGCTTGAGGTAATTGCCCTCGTATAACGAGATCAGGCTGCCCAGGGATCCCGGACGCACCAGGCACTCGGGTACGATGTAGCTATCTGCGATCATGATTCGAATATAGCACAGCCGTTTTTGGCCCCATGCCGGAAGGGCAGCCGTCACAGTTGGAGGCAGCGTCCCCAGTCATGCGTATTGACAACAATGTGATGCCCGTTCGCGCCATCAGCTGCGCACCGTTCACGGACCAGCGCATGGGTACCGCCGGACTGCGCAAGAAAGTTCGCGTGTTCCAGCAGCCGCACTATCTCGAGACCTTTCTCCAGGCAGTGCTCGATACGCTGCAACTGCCTCCTGGTTCGACGCTGGTGCTGGGCGGTGATGGGCGCTACTTCAACCGCGAGGCGCTGCAGACACTGATACGCATGACCGCAGCGGCTGGTGTCCGCCACCTCGTCGTCGGCCAGGATGGCCTGCTGTCGACACCTGCGGCATCGAACCTCATCCGCATGCGCAAGGCGCACGGCGGATTCCTGCTCACCGCCAGTCACAACCCCGGCGGCCCCGACGGTGATTTCGGCATCAAGTTCAACATGGCCAATGGCGGGCAGGCACCGCAAGCCATAACCGACGCGGTGTTCCGCGCGTCGCAGGCGCTGCGCGGCTATCGCATTGCGGAGCTGCCGGTCATCGATCTTTCCCGCTGCGGCACCCAGCAGCATGGACCACTGCGCGTGGAAATCGTCGACCCGGTGGCGGATTACCAGCAGCTGATGGAACGCCTGTTCGATTTCGGCCGCATGGCGGACTGGGTGAAGGCAGGCAATCGCGTGGTGTTCGATGCTTTCCACGGAATCACGGGGCCGTACGCGCGCCGCATCCTCGCCGACACGCTTGGCTGCGCCATGGCGGATCTCCTGCACACGAATCCGCTACCGGATTTTGGCGGACTGCACCCTGACCCCAACCCGGTTGAGGGCCGCCACCTGGTCGAGCTGTGCGCCGGCGCGGCCGCGCCAGCCCTGGCCGCCGCCTCCGACGGCGATGGCGACCGCAACATGATCCTCGGTCCTGCATGCCCGGTTTCCCCCGGAGACAGCCTCGCAATCATGCTGGCCGGTGCGGCCCTGATCCCGGGTTACCGTCAGGGTGTGCCCGGCGTGGCGCGTTCGATGCCGACCAGTCGCGCCGTCGACCGAGTCGCCGCAGACCTCCGCATCCCCTGCTTCGAGACACCAACCGGCTGGCGCTTCTTCTGCAACCTGCTCGAGGCAGGCCGCATCGGCCTCTGTGGCGAGGAAAGCTTTGGCACGGGCTCGTCACATGCGCGGGAAAAGGATGGCCTGTGGGCGGTCCTGTTCTGGATCAACCTGCTGGCGGTGCGGAGTGAGCCCCTGCCCGAGGTCGTCGCCGCACACTGGCGTCGCTATGGCAGGCACTATTTCCAGCGCCACGACTACGAGATTGCCGATGCGGCCCATGGCACGGACCTGATGGAGGACCTGCGCAGCCGGCTCGGCAGCCTGCCCGGATCCGACCTTGGCATCGCCCGCGTGGACCTGGCCGATGACTTCCACTATCACGACCCGGTCGACGGCAGTGAGTCACCGCATCAGGGCATCCGCATCGTCCTGGATGGCGGAGCCCGCCTCGTCTACCGGCTGTCCGGCACCGGCACCAGCGGCGCGACGCTGCGGATCTATCTCGAGAAATTCGAGGACAATCCCGCAATGCTCGATTGCAGTCCGGACGAAGCGCTCAGGCCGCTCGGCAAACTCGCGGCGCACCTGGCAGCCATCGAGGCCCACGCTGGACTCACGCAGCCCACCCTGGTCGTCTGACTCCGGGACGAAGCAGTCCAGGTCGTGCTCAAGGGCGGGTGCGACGCTCGATGCCAGTACCGCTGAGGATGGTGCTGGCAATCTCCTCGATCGAGAACGAAGTCGTGTCGACAAATGGAATCTGGTAGCGCCTGAATAGCGCCTCAGCGCTGCGCAGTTCGAACCCCACCTGCTCTGCGCTCGCATAACGACCGAGCGGACGACGCTCGCGCCGGATCTGCTGGAGGCGCTCGGGCGAGATGGTCAGGCCATACAGCTTTGTCCTGCAGGGCGCGAGGACTTTTGGCAGGATGCCCGATTCCAGTTCATCCTCCGCCAGCGGGTAGTTGGCAGCGAACACGCCATAGGCCAGCGCCAGGTACAGGCAGGTCGGCGTTTTACCGGTACGGGAGACGCCGATGAGGATGACGTCAGCTGAGGCGTAGTCCGCGGTACTCGAGCCGTCATCGTTGCTGAGCGCGAAGTTAGTCGCCTCGATCCGCCGGTCGTAGGCCCCGGAATCCCGCATGCCATGCGCACGACCGATGGTATGCGACGACCTGGTCTGCAATTCGCGTTCCAGCGGTGAAAGAAATGCATCGAAGAAGTCGAGGAACAGCCCGGAAACCCGGCTGAATCGCTCACGCAGCTCGTCCTGCACCAGGGTACTGAAGACTATGGGACGTAGCCCTTCCGCCGTAGCCACCGCATTGATGCGCCTGACGACTTCGTCCGCCTTGTCAACAGAATCGATAAATGGCACAGTCACCTGATCGAAATCATGCGCCTCGAATTGTGTCAGCAAGCTGCGACCGAGCGTTTCCGCAGTGACGCCGGTCTGGTCCGAGACAAAAAAAACAGTCCGCTTGCCTGACATATTCCGCCGCGATACGTAACCCATTCGTCACGATTGTCCACTTACCCCCTCAGGCAACACAAGGGAGTCTGGCTTGGAACCTTACGTTATTCCCCTGGAACGGCTGGGGATCGGCGATATCGGTCTGGTCGGCGGCAAGAACGCGTCCCTGGGAGAGATGATCCGCAACCTGGCCAGCCTCGGCGTCCGTGTTCCGGGAGGCTTTGCCACCACCGCACAGGCTTACCGAGACTTCCTGGCACAGCAGGGCCTCGACCAGCGTATCCAGGCAACTCTCGCCCAGCTGGACGTCGATGACATCGACAGCCTGACGCGAACCGGATCGCTGATACGCCAATGGATCATCGACACCCCGCTGCCGCAGCGGCTGCTGGCCGAGATTGAATCCGCATGGCATGGCATGGGTGGCGGAGCCGCCGACGCACGCACGGTCGCCGTGCGCTCATCCGCCACTGCCGAAGACCTCCCCGATGCATCGTTCGCCGGCCAGCAGGAGACCTACCTGAACGTGCATGGCCTCGATGGCGTGATCACTGCGGTGCACAACGTCTACGCATCCCTGTACAACGACCGCGCCATTGCCTACCGCAGCCACCAGGGCTTTGCCCATGAAGCCGTGGCCCTGTCGGTGGGCGTCCAGCACATGGTACGCAGTGATCTCGGCACCAGCGGCGTCCTGTTCACCCTGGATACCGAATCAGGGTTTCCGGATGTCGTGTTCATCACCGCCGCCTATGGCCTCGGCGAGACCGTGGTCCAGGGTGCAGTCAACCCCGACGAGTTCTACGTCTACAAGCCCGCCCTGCGCACCGGTAAGCGCGCCGTCATCCGCAGGAAACTGGGCTCAAAGGCCATCCGCATGGTGTATGCGGAACCCGGCAGCGGCGAGCGCGTCAGCACCGTTCCGGTCGCCGTGGCGGACGCGCGGCGCTTCTGCGTCAGCGATGCCGACCTCGAGACCCTTGGGCGCTATGCGCTGCTCGTCGAGCAGCACTATGGGCGGCCCATGGACGTCGAATGGGCAAAGGACGGCATCACCGGCGAGATCTTCCTGGTCCAGGCACGGCCGGAAACGGTACAGAGCCGCAAGGGGCAGACCATCCAGCGCTACCGGCTGCGCAAGCGCTCCTCCGTCCTTGCCAGGGGGCGCAGCATCGGGCATCGCATCGGCTCCGGCACCGCACGTGTCATTCGGGACGTCGCCGACATGCACCGCATCCGGCCGGGTGACGTGCTGGTGGCGGACATGACGGATCCGGACTGGGAGCCCGTGATGAAGCGGGCTGCCGCCATCGTCACCAATCGCGGCGGTCGCACCTGCCACGCGGCCATCATTGCACGTGAACTGGGCATTCCAGCGGTGGTGGGCTGCGGCAACGCCACGGAAGTCATCGGCAATGGCGTCCCGGTAACGGCTTCCTGCGCCGAGGGTGACGAGGGCTTCGTCTATGAAGGCATCCTCGATTTCGACGAGCAGCGGATCGAGCTCGACCACCTGCCCCACCCGCCCGTGAAGATCATGATGAACGTTGGCAACCCGGATCGCGCCTTCGACTTCGCCGCGATCCCGAACCATGGTGTTGGCCTGGCGCGCCTGGAGTTCATCATCAACCGCATGATTGGCGTGCATCCGCGGGCGTTGCTCGAGTTCCCGCGCCTGCGCCCCGATCTGCGGGAATCGATCCGTGACCATATGGCGGGCCACGAGGATCCTGTCGAATTTTTCGTCAGCCGCCTCACCGAGGGCATCGCCTGCATCGCGGCCGCTTTTGCCCCCAGTCCAGTCATCGTCCGGCTCTCGGACTTCAAGAGCAACGAGTACGCACACCTGCTTGGCGGACAGCAGTACGAGCCCGATGAGGAGAATCCCATGCTGGGGTTCCGCGGGGCATCCCGTTACCTCGCCGAGTCCTTCCGTCCCTGCTTCGAACTCGAATGCCGCGCGCTGAAGCGCGTACGGAACGACATGGGGCTGAGCAACGTCGAGATCATGGTCCCCTTCATCCGCACGGTCGACGAAGCGCGTGCTGTAACCGAACTGCTGGCGGCCAACGGCCTGCAGCGAGGCAAGGATGGCCTGCGGGTGATCATGATGTGCGAAGTCCCCACCAATGCACTTCTGGCTGAACAGTACCTGGAATACTTCGATGGCATGTCGATCGGCTCGAACGACATGACACAGCTGACGCTGGGACTGGATCGGGACTCCGGACTGGTTGCCGGCCTGTTCGATGAACGTGACGCCGCAGTCAAGGCACTGCTCGGCATGGCCATCAAGGCCTGCCGGAACAAGGGGAAGTACATCGGCATCTGCGGCCAGGGCCCATCGGACCACGCCGACTTCGCGCGCTGGCTGGTCGACCAGGGGATCGACAGCGTCTCGCTCAATCCGGATACCGTCCTGGAAACCTGGCTGTACCTCGCCGCACCGGTCGAGAACGCGAAGGAAGCGGAACTAACGGGCCGATGAGGTCGGCGATGGAGCCGGCGGCGGCCGCAACAACGCCGCACGATAGTGCCGCAGTTCGGCGATCGAGTCGCGGATGTCCGCGAGCGCCAGGTGCGTCGACTCCTTGACGACGCCCGCCAGCACCTCCGGGGCCCACAGGCCAGCGAGTATCTTGAGGGTGCTGACATCGAGGTTTCGGTAGTGGAAAAATGCCTCCAGTCGCGGCATCAGCCGCGCCAGGAAACGCCGGTCCTGGCATATGCTGTTGCCGCACATCGGTGACGTGTTTGCAACCAGGTGCCGGGAGAGGAACGCCAGTGTCATGTCCTCCGCCTCCGCCAGGGAACAGCGGCTGGCACGAACCCGATCCAGCAATCCTGAACTGCCGTGCTGGCGTGTGTTCCACTCGTCCATTGCCGCCAGGATTTCAGCCGGCTGGTGGATGGCGATCACCGGACCCTCGGCGACGATCTCCAGCTCGGAGTCGGTCACGATCGTGGCAATTTCAATGATGGAGTCCCGTTGCGAATCGAGCCCGGTCATCTCGAGATCGATCCATATGAGCTTTCCAGCCGCCTGGCCCATGCGTCGTCTTCCCTGCCATCCTGCCCTTCCCGGAAGTCTAGCAAAGGACCGCGGAGCACTTCCCGGCCATCGCACCCGCATGTGCCACGCGAGCAGATGAAGGATCGTCCCGGACTGGTGGTGGCCGCCCACGGGCGGCGCGGTGTCCTGGAAGCTGATGGACGGCGGCACCCGTTCATTCTCAAGGGGCGCGGCCTGCGGGTCGTCTGTGGTGATCGGGTACGATTCGAGGCCCGGGCCGGTTCAGAGGCGCTGCTGGTAACCGCCATCGAGCCCCGCAGCAATGCCCTGGCACGCCTTCATACACGAACGCGGCGCGAGGAGGTGATCGCTGCCAACATCAGCCAGCTCATCGCCGTTTGCGCACCACAGCCTGGACCAGACCCGTTCCTGCTTGACCGCTATGCCTGCGCCGCCGAAGTACTCGGCTGCCGGTTCGCGCTGGTCTGGAACAAGGGTGATCTCGAAAGACAGGTTGCCGGGAGCCCTGCCGAGCTCGCCGGGCTGGGCTACCCGCTGCTGGTGACCTCGACCCTGACCGGTGATGGGCTCGACGAACTGGCCGGCCAGCTCGCCGGACAGACCACGGTGCTGGCAGGACAGTCGGGTGTCGGGAAATCCTCTCTCGTCAACGCGCTGTTTGCCGGCACTGACGCTGCTGTCGGCGAACTATCGGCTGCCACTGCGACCGGCACCCATACGACCACGGCAGTGGTCATGTACTCTCGCGAGCCGGGCATCCGCCTGCTCGATACGCCAGGGGTCCGCCAGTTCCTGCCGTCGGTACGCAGTGACCAGCACCTGTATCGCGGCTTTCGCGAAATGTACGGCCCAGCTGCCGATTGCCGCTTCAGCAACTGCCGGCATACCCATGAACCCGGCTGTGCGGTCAGGGCAAGCGTAGCTGCGGGCAGCATCTCCGCACGCCGCTATGCCAGCTATTGCCAGCTCCTGGCGACGCTGGACGACGGCGAGCCACGACCTGCCAGGTGACAGGCCACACTCAGGCGCGATCCCGGCTGGCCTGCTCCACGGTGACGCGCCCGGCGATGGCGCGGGACAGGGTGCTGCTGTCCACGTATTCCAGTTCACCGCCGATGGGCACACCGTGCGCAATGCGTGTGGCACGCTTGCCCTGCTCGCGCACCAGGGATGCCAGGTAGGCGGCAGTCGCCTCCCCTTCGACGGTTGCACTCGTGGCCAGGATGACTTCACGAACCGCGGGCGCCGCAATCGCACTGGCAAACTGCTCAGCCCCGATTTCAGCCGGCCCGATGCCATCGAGCGGTGACAGCCTGCCGTGCAGGACGAAATACATGCCACGGAAACTCGCGGAGTCCTCGATGGCCATGACATCAGCGGGTGATTCGACCACGCAGAGCGTGGAACTGTCGCGGGTCGGCCCAGAGCAGATGCCACACACCTCTGCCTCGGCAAACATGCGGCAGCGGGAACACCGCACCACGTCCCGCAGCGCCGCCTGCAAAGCCTCGGCCAGCGCCCTGGCCCCATCCCGGTCATGCTCCAGGACGTGGAACGCCAGCCGCTGAGCGGTCTTGCCACCAACGCCCGGCAGGCGGCGAAACGCCTGCAGCAGCTGTTGAAGACGCGGGGAAAACTGCATTGGCTGTCCGCCCGGTCAGGACGGGAAGCGCAGGCCGCCAGGCAGCCCCAGGCCGGCGGTCATGCCCGAATAGCGCTCCTGCACCGTGTGCTCGACCTTGCGCAGCGCATCGTTGAATGCGGCGACCAGCACATCCTCGAGCATTTCCCTGTCGCCTGACAGCAGGGCCGGATCGATGCGGATCGACTTGACATGTTGCGCGCAGTTCATGGTGATGGCCACCATCCCGCCACCAGCCTCCCCCTGGACCTCCACGCCGGCAAGCTCTGCCTGCGCCTTCTGCATTTCGGCCTGGACCCGCTGCGCCTGCTTGAGCAGTTGACCGATGTCGCCCTTCATGCCGTCGTCCTTTCGATGGGTCGGTACGCGACCACATGCCGCCTATTGCTGGTCACCGGTACCCTGGCCGGCCGGGCGGATCGAAGCGGTCACCAGCTCGGCACCAAACAGGTCGCTCAGCGCCCGCACGTTGGGATCAGCCTCGATCGCCTGGCGCGCCCGCTCCAGCGCCGCATCCTGCGCAACCCCGGAGCGCACTGCGGCCGTGTCTGGCACGGTATCCAGGATTTCGTACTTGATGGTGACCGTGTTCCCAAGCCGTTCGTTGATGGCCGCCGACAACCGGGACCGGAGCTGGTCCGTGAGCAGGTGGGCGTTGGAACGATCGACGCTCAGCTGCAACCCGGAAGGCGTGCGTGCCATCAGCTGCGTGTGCATGGCCAGCTGGCGTGCCGCGCCATCGACACGCAGGGATTGCACGAATGTCGGCCAGTCGCCAGGTTCACCTGGTGACACCCCCGCCGTTGCCGGGGCCTTCGCGGTTGCCGGTACGGCCTGGCGCGAAGCGCCGGCAGGCACCGCACGGCCGGTGCTCGCTGGCTCCGGCACCGCAGCAGCACGTCCGTCCGGGCGGAAAGCCAGCATGCGCAGCAAAGTCATCTCGAAACCGATGCGTGGCTCCGGCGCCAGACCCAGGTCGCGCCGGCCGAGGATAGCGATCTGGTAGTACAACTGGACCGACTCGGGATCCATGGCGCCTGCCAGTGCCTGGAGTGCCTGGCCATCTCTGGTGTCGTCGTCCTCCGGGATGACTCCCGTCAACTGCAGCACTGCCAGTTGCTGCAGCATGGCCGCGATGTCATCCAGCAGCCCGGCGTAGTCCGGCACCAAAGCATCGACCTCACGCAGCCTGGCCAGCAGCGCCGGTCCATCGCCTCCCGCGAGCACTTCGAGCAGCGACAGCACACGGGAGCGGTCCAGGCTGCCGAGCATTTCAGCGACATCGCCTTCCGCGAGCCGTTCGTTGCCGAAAGCCAGCGCCTGGTCCAGCAGGCTGAGGCCGTCGCGCATGCTGCCGGAAGCCGCACGCGCCAGCCGCAGGAGCGCACCGCGCTCGATGGTGACCCCTTCCGCCTCGCAGATCCGTGCCATCCGGTCCGCAATCTGCGTACCGGACAAGCGCTTGAGGTTGAACTGCAGGCAGCGCGACAGCACGGTCACCGGCAGCTTCTGCGGATCCGTGGTCGCAAACAGGAACTTGACGTGCGGCGGAGGTTCCTCGAGGGTCTTCAGCAGCGCGTTGAACGCCGCCTTGCTGAGCATGTGGACCTCGTCGACCAGGTACACCTTGTACCGGCCGGCACCGGGCGTGTACTGGACGTTGTCGAGCAGCTCGCGGATATCGTCGATGCCGGTGCGTGAGGCCGCATCCACCTCGATCAGGTCGACAAACCGCCCTTCCTCGATGGCGATGCAGGACGGGCAACTGCCGCAAGGGGTCGCCGTGACGCCCTGCTCGCAGTTCAGGCACCTGGCCAGGATGCGCGCCACCGTGGTCTTGCCCACGCCGCGAGTCCCGGCAAACAGGAACGCGTGGTGCACCCGCCCCGAGGCGAGCGCGTTGCTCAGCGCACGCACGATATGCGGTTGTCCGACGACATCCTCGAAGGTTCGGGGACGCCATTTCCGCGCCAGCGCCAGGTAGGTCATTGCGGTTCGATTCTGCCGGGCCTCGGCTGCCGTGCCGGGAATTCAGTGAGTCCGCGCCAGCCCGGCCCCGGCGCCCGGCATCACCGCTGCCGCTGCTCCCTTCCGGGCCTGACGGGGTTTACGACTAGCCGCCGCGGGGAGACCGACGCGGACCCGGGCCAAGGTTATGCGCCCACCCCGGATTCGGCAAGGACTTGCAACCGCCGGGCTGGCATGCTTGCAGCAGAAAATCCGGCGATGAAATAATCGCATGCATCCGGCCATCGGAAATGTTCCATGAATAGGACCTGCCAGGCATTGCTGCTGGCATTGCTCACGGCCTGCAGCACGGCAACCACCGTCACCGGCGAATGGCAGGGCGACCGGACCAGCACCAGCTTCGACCACCTGCTCATCGTCGGCATCTCCGCCAACTCGCGCATGCGGCGCAGCTTCGAGATCGCGCTCGCCGACCTGGTCCGCGCCAGGGGGGTCCAGGCCACCGCCGCCATCCAGGTCGGCGACGGCACCACGACTCCCACGCCGGAGGGCATCACGGCCATGGCGCGCGCGATAGGCGCCGATGGCGTCCTGGTCACGCGACTGGCCGCGCGCAAGGTTTCCGCCAGGGAGTCGGAAACCCGCTACGGCGTCAAGGCGCAGCAGCCAACGCGGCTCGGCAGTGGCCCGGGGCTCGTCGAACTGTTCAGTCTCGAGTACAACGAATACGAGGACCCCGGCGAACTCAGCGCCAGGTCCACCGCAATCCTCGAGAGCTCGCTTTATGACATGCGCCAGGGCGATCGTCTCGCCTATGTCGTGACGACCACGGCCAAGTTTCGCGAAGATCGGGACGATGTCGTGGCCAATGTCACGCGCGCCATAGCCGGTCAGCTGCAGCGCGTCGGCCTGATCCGCTAGGTCACGCCACCAGGCTGGAAGCTCCCAGGGATCAACACCACACCCTGCTGCGAGCGCTGCTCAGGGCCTGTACGCCGCAGCGGGTGCCGGCTCCTGGTCGAGCCAGGGCCGGATGGCCGCGGCAAACTCTTCGACCGGTTTGCCGCCCTGGATACGGGCGCGGACGGCACCGGCGCGATCCAGCACATAGCTCGTCGGCAACAACTCGTTCCATGCCGGGTCCAGGACGCTGACCAGTCCATCCATGTCGGCAGTCGCCCGGCGGTAGGTCGCGAGCGTCGGAAACCACTTGTCGAGGAAGGGCGCAACCACCCCCGCATAGTCACCTGGCTCATCCAGTGACACCGCTACCAGCCTGAAGCCCCGATCGTGATACTGACGCTCGAGGTCGAGCAGCGCCGGGATTTCCTTGAGGCAGGCCCGGCACCATGTAGCCCAGAAATTGACCAGCACGACCTGGCCCTGCTGCTCCCTGAGCACCTGGCGGAACTGGCCGGCATCCAGAGCGGGTACTGGCGGCGCAGCAATACTGGGGGCCGCAGCGAGCGGCAGCATCAAGGCCAGGGCAATCAGTCCGGAACGAATCATCATATGTTCACCCGCCTGCGCCCGGCCGGCCTTGCAGGCCGCCAGTCACCATGTACGTGTATGGCGGAGAGGGTGGGATTCGAACCCACGTTACGGGGTTACCGTAAACACGCTTTCCAAGCGTGCGCCTTCAGCCACTCGGCCACCTCTCCTGGATCGAAATCATTCGCGCCGCGCAGGTTAACTGAGGAGCCGGACCCGGGCAAACTGACTCACTTGCCGGCCTCTTTGAGCGGCTTGTCGAAATAGCTTGGTGGGCGCGGCAGGCAGCCGGCCGACTGCGACAGCGGCTCTGCCGCTGGCGGACCAGGCGGCACATGCAAACGGCCACTGGCGTCCGGTTTGTCCAGTCCGGCTGGCACCGTGAGGTCTGGAACGTCCTGCGCCTGCTGGTACTCCTCGGCCGAAACACAGGGATCTTCATCACTGCCCCACCAGGAGCAAGCGGCCAGCGGCAGCAGTACGCAGGCCAACAGAACGCCCCGCGCAGGCAGCAGCCCAAGCATCCTCACAGCAGCCCCGCCTGGCGCATGGCTGCTTCCAGCGCCGGCCTGCTCGCCGGCGAAAGCGGCGTCAACGGCAAACGGATACCCGATGGAATCCTGCCCATGCGCTCCAGAACCCACTTCACGGGGATGGGGTTCGACTCGAGGAACAGGTCGCGATGCAGCGACGCGAGGCGGCGGTCCAGTTGCGCCGCCTCCTCCGCGCGCCCTGCCAGCGCAGCACGGCACATCTGCGCCATTTCGGCCGGAGCCACGTTGGCGGTGACCGAAACCACGCCCTGGCCACCCAGGCCGATGAATTCGCGGGCGCTGGCGTCGTCACCGCTGTATAGCGCAAAGGCGGTCCCGGCGGCGGCCCTGATCTGCGCGATCCGGGCCAGGTCGCCGGTTGCTTCCTTGATGCCGAAAATGCGCGGATGCTGCGCCAGCCGGCCGACGGTGGGCGGCAGCAGGTCCGCCACGGTACGCCCGGGAACGTTGTAGAGCATGACGGGCTTGTCGACTGCATCGGCCACCGCACAGAAGTGCCGGTACATGCCTTCCTGCGTCGGCTTGTTGTAGTACGGCACCACGACCAGGTACGCGTCGATGGGCAGCGCACCAACGGCCCGGGAGAGGTCTACGGTCTGCGCGGTCGAATTCGAGCCGGTACCGGCAATCACGGGGATCCGTCCAGCGACCCGCGCCACCGCAACCCTGATCACCTCCACGTGCTCCGCCTTGGTGAGCGTTGCCGACTCACCGGTGGTGCCGGCAATGACCAGGCCGTCGGTGCCCGCAGCGAGGTGCCAGTCCACGAGCCGCTCGAGGCAGGCGTAATCCACGGCCCCATCAGGACTCATGGGCGTGACGAGGGCGACCAGGCTGCCTCTGAACATCGGAAACGGACCGGGAAAAGACGCGGGCCTGCGATGGTACTTTCGGCCCCTGCCCCCCCGCAAGGGCTGCTTGATGCAGGGGGTTTTCCCGGTACACTGCCGAGCTTTCCCCGGACCCCACGGTACCTCCCATGGACAAGCTGCTGGCCATCACGGCGATCGGCCCCGACCGCGCCGGCCTGATCCGCGACCTCAGCCAGGCGGTTGCCGGTTCCGGCGGCAGCATCCGCGAGAGCCGGATGATCGCCCTTGGCTCGGAGTTTGCCGTACTGATGCTGATTGCCGGCAACTGGCACACCGTCAACAAGATCCGTGACCGTCTGACACAGTTGCAGCGCGAGAGCGCCCTGACCATCACTGTGCGCGACACCGAACCGCGGACAGCCGAGCCTGCGGCACCCTACAACGTGGACGTCGTGGCACTGGACCAGGAAGGCATCGTGCTGCGGCTTTCCAGCTTCTTCGCCAACCGGAACCTGGAGATCGCCGAGCTGAACACCCGGCGATACAATGCACCGCATACCGGTGCCGCAATGTTTTCCGTACAGATGACAGTGAACCTTCCGGCCAGCGTCCATGTGGCAACGCTGCGCGAGGAGTTCCTCGACTTCTGCGATGAACACAACCTTGACGCCATCATGGAACCGGCGCAACGCTGATTTGACCGCCCTTGACGCGGAGACGACCCGCAATGACCACCATCGTGCCGGGCAAACCAGTCCCGGATTTCACCCTGCCGGCAACCGGTGGCAAGGCCGTCAGCCTGGCGGGCCTGCGCGGCAGCCCGGTAGTGCTGTATTTCTATCCAAAGGATGACACGCCGGGATGCACCACGGAGGGCTGCGGCTTTCGCGACCATCATGGGTCATTCCGCAAGCTTGGCGCAGTCGTGCTCGGCGTTTCGCGCGACTCCATGACCGCCCACGAGAAGTTCAAGGCCAGGTACGAGTTTCCCTTCGACCTGCTGTCCGACGCCAACGAACAGCTCTGCAGGCTGTTCGATGTCATGCGCGAAAAGAACATGTATGGCCGGAAGGTGATGGGCGTGGAGCGCAGCACCTTCCTGATCGACAGCAAGGGTGTCCTCCGCCAGGAGTGGCGCAAGGTGAAGGTGGACGGCCATGTGGAGGCTGTTCTCGCGGCGGTCAAGGCCCTGTAGGCCTGCAAGGCGTTCGCCCGTGAGATTCCGCCGCCTGGTCGCCCTGGTCTGCAGCCTCGCCACTGCCTTTGCGCCGGTGCTGGCGGCGAACGAGGACCTGCCGGACATCGGCAGTCCCGCCGACACCGTCCTGTCGCGCGACATGGAACTGCAGATCGGGCGCTCCATCTACAAAAGCCTGCGCGACACCGGGAAGGTCATCACCGACCCCGAGATCCAGGAGTACATCCAGGACATAGGCCAGAAGATTGCGGCGAATGCCACGGACAACGGCCAGCGCTTCCGCTTTTTCGTGGTTGACGATCCGGCCATCAATGCTTTTGCCCTTCCCGGCGGCTTCATCGGCGTACATTCCGGCCTGCTGATGGCAACCGCAACGGAAAGCGAACTCGCCGGGGTGATGGCCCACGAGATCTCCCATGTCACCCAGCGGCACATCTCGCGGGCCATCTACGCCAACCAGCGGGCCAGCATCCTGACGATGGCAGCACTGCTCGGCGCCATCCTGCTGGGAGCGGCCACCGGCTCGGGCGAAGCGATCCAGGGCGCTGTGGCCGCCGCCCAGGGGGTCGCAGCCCAGCAGCAGATCAATTTCACGCGGAGCAACGAATACGAGGCAGACCGTGTCGGTGTCGGCCTGATGGCGAGCGCCGGCTTCGACCCGGCGGGCATGGCGAATTTCTTCGAAACCCTGGCCCGCCAGAGCGGCCCGCTGGCAAGCCAGGCACCCGAGTTCCTGCGCACCCACCCGGTCACCGTCAACCGCATCGCTGAGGCGCGTGAACGTGCCGCACAGTTTCCGCACCAGGACATCACGGACGCGACCGGATATCGCCTGGCGCGGGCGCGCCTGCGGGTACTGACCAGCACCACGCCGGAGGCCGCGCTGCGCCGCTTCGAAAGCGACATGAGCGATCCACGGTACGTGGCTGACATCGGCACGCAATATGGCCTGGCCCTGGCACGCCTGCAGACGGGCGACCAGGCACAAGCGCTGGAGGATTTCACCAGTCTCGTCGAAGGTCACCCCGGCGTCATTGCCTTCCATACCGGCCTTGCCATGGCAGAGATGTCGTCCGGCGACGAGAAGGCGGCATTTGCCACCTACGAACGCGCCATGCGGCTGTTCCCGCGCAATGTTCCGCTGACCGTGCGCTACGCCGAGGCGCTGATGCAGCATGGACGCGCCAGGGAGGCGCACAAGGTGCTGCTCGACCTGCTGAACATCGTGGCGCCAACGCCGGAGCAGGTGCGGCTGATCGCCCTGGCCGCGAGCGCTGCCGGTGACACCGGCGATGCGCACTACTACATGGCCGAGTATCACCTGATGGGCGGCGACCTGAGCCTGGCAGCGGACGAACTGCGGGTAGCACTGGGCATCCCCGGGCTCGACTCCGTCCAGCGGGCGCGCTTCAGTTCGCGGCTCAACGAGATTCAGCAGGTGCTGAACCGGCTGCAGTCGGAGAAGCGGCGGGCACAGGCCGCCCGTAGCCCGGAACTCGACTCATGACCCAAAGCATGCCATACCGCATGACCCGCGCCTGCCTGGTGGTGGCGGCCATCGCCTGTATCGCCGGTTGCGCCGGGACCAGCGCGACGCGCAAGGAACCGGTAAATCCCGACCCTTTCGAGCGCTTCAACCGCGTCATGTATGACATCAATGACCTCGGCGACCGCTATCTCGCCAGGCCGGTGGCACAGGCCTATGAGGCCGGCACTCCCACGATATTCCGCATCGGCGCCAACAACTTCCTGGAAAACCTGAGTTATCCGATCACGATCGTCAACGATTTTCTGCAGGGAAAGGTTGCCCAGGGCGGGCGCGACCTGGCCCGCTTTGCGATCAACAGCACCATCGGCCTGTTTGGGTTGTTCGACCCCGCATCGGCGGCGGGCCTCGAGATCCACGACGAGGACTTCGGCCAGACATTCGCGGTCTGGGGCCTGCCGCAGGGACCCTATCTCGTGGTTCCCGTATTTGGGCCGTACACGGTGTCCAGCGCCGTCGGCGACCTGGCCGGTACACAGCTGTCACTGATCATCCAGAAGCCCGACGACACCGGCGTACGCAACGCGCTCATGATCTGGTACCTGGTGCACCGCCGCTACAGCCTGCTGCCTGCCGACGAGCAACTCCGGCAGGCCTTCGACCCCTACATCTTCCTGAGGGATGCGTACCTGCAGAATCGCCGCTACAAGATCTACGACGGCAACCCGCCGCTCGAAGACCTCTATCCCGAGGACGAGGATGACGCCGCAGACTAGGCGTCGGAACCCGTACCCGCTGCGGCAAGGAAGCCTTCGGTCTCGCTGATCCTTGCCAGGGCGAGCAGCTTGTCCGGCGCCCTGAGGATGCGCAGTCGCTGGTTGTTCTGCCCGGCGAGTGCCACCCACTCCAGGACCAGCGCCAGGCCGGCGCTGTCCACCCGCGTCACGCCCTCGAGGTCCACGGACGGCGAACTGCCCGCCTGCTGAAGCAGCGGCTGGCTGGCAGCCCAGACCTGGGGAACAGAGGTGAAATCGAGCATGCCGGTGACGCGGAATGCGCCTTCACCGGCAACCTCGAACCGCGCAGGCTCCATCAGGCGCCACCCGCGGCTGCCGCCGGCCTGTCCGGATCCCGCTTGCCCGAATCGATGTCCGCCGTCTCCCGCTCGAGGCGGCTGATGAGCGCATCCAGGCCCTTGGCTGCCACCTCCGCATTGAACTGATTGCGGTAGTTCTGGACGTAGGACACACCTTCAATACGGACATCATAGGCCTTCCAGCCGGCAGGCGTCTCGTGCATCGAATAACTGACTGGTACCGTGCTGCCGTCCGGCATACGCATTTCGGTGTCCACCACCGTACGTCCGTCCTGTGGTGGCGCACGCGGCGGCAAGATCCTGAAGTTGTTCTGGTCAAACTTCAGGACCGCGGAGGAATAGCTGCGCAACAGGAAATTGTAGAATGCGTCGACGAAGCGCTTGCGCTGCTCAGGCGTTGCACTCCGCCAGGACTTGCCCAGCACCAGCCGGCCGGCATAGTCGGTATCGAACTGCGGCAGCAGCTCATGGTCGATGAGAGCGTAGAGTTCCTTGCGATTGCCCTCGAGTTCCTGCCGGCGACTGTCGAGCTGACGCGCCATCCTGGTCACGGCATCCGCCACCACCTCATGGGCCGTTGGGGCGGGGGCTGCGGTCGCACTGCCGGCAGCGACCAGCAGGGCCAGCACCAGGCTATTCAGCAGGCTTTGAGCTGTCATTTTCCATCCCGAGCTTGAACAGAAGCTTGCCAATGATGTTCTCCAGGACGATGGCGGACTGCGTGAGCTGGATTTGACTGTTGTTCTTCAGATAGGTTTCCGAGCCGCCGGGGCCGATGCCCACGTACTTGCTACCCAGCAGGCCGGCCGTGAGGATGGCCGCATCCGAGTCATCCGGAATTTCATCGAACTCCGGGGAGATGCGCATGCTGACAACGGCATTCAGGGCCTTCGGATCGAAGCTGATGCGTTCTACCCTGCCAATCGTGACGCCGGCCATGGTCACTGGAGCGCGCTCCTTGAGGCCAGCCACATCCTCGAACCTGGCCGTCACCGTGTAGCCCTTGTCGTTTACATAACTTTCCACGTTGGTGGTCTGGGTCGCGAGGAAAAACAATGATGCAAAGCCGAGCAGGATAAACATCCCTGCGCCGAGCTCCCTTGCTGGAGTGCTTTCCATGGCCCTGTCTCCGCTCAGAGAAGAAATGACGTGATCATGTAGTCGAGGATCAGTACCAGCACCGAGGTGACCACCACGGTGCGCGTGGTTGCCAGACCCACACCCTCGGCAGTCCGGTCAGCCGTATAGCCCTCGAAGACCGCGACGAGGCTCGCAGCGCCGCCGAAGGCCAGGCTCTTGATGATGCCCTCGCGGATGTCGCCGGAGTCGACGTACTCCTGCATCTGGGACCAGAACGCGCCGTTGTCCACGCCCATGAGCTGCACGCCGACGAAGTATGCGCCGAGAATGCCGACGCTGTTGAAGATCGCCGTCAGGAACGGCACGGCAATCAGGCCGCCGAGGAACCGTGGCGCGACGATACGGCCCATCGGGTCGATGGCCATGACCTCCATGGCGGACAGCTGGTCGGTGGCCTTCATGAGGCCAATCTCGGCCGTCAACGCGGTTCCTGCGCGGCCGGCAAAGAGCAGGGCCGTGACCACCGGCCCCAGCTCCTTGATGAGCGACAGTGCCGCGGCGGCACCCAGCAGGTCCTCCTGCCGCAGCCGGGAGAAGGCGTCGTACCCCTGCAGGCCCACCACCATGCCCACGAAGAACCCCGAGGTCATGATGATGACGAGCGACAGCACGCCGGCATTGTGTATCTGGACGGTCACCAGCCGCGGGCGCCGCAAAGCGTAGGGCATTGCCTGCAGCATCGTCAGCAGGAACAGCACCACCGATCCGAGCTTGCGGATGGCCTGTGCCAGGCGCCGGCCGATCTGCGCCAGACGACCCATTTCAGGACCTCCCGCCGAGCAGCTCGTCGCGATACGGGCTTGCCGGGTAGTGGAACGGCACCGGCCCGTCCGCTGCACCACTCATGAACTGCTGAATCAGGGCCGAATCCGAATGTCGCAGCTGCTCCGGCGTGCCCTCTCCGATCACCCTGCCCCCTGATACCACATAACAGTAGTCGGCGATCCGGCTGATCTGCTCGACATCGTGGGACACCACGACGCTGGTGACACCCAGGACATCGTTGTTGACCTTGATGAGCCGCAGGATCATGCCGAGGGATATCGGGTCCAGGCCCGCGAAGGGCTCGTCATAGAGCAGCAGGTCGGGATCGAGCGCCATGGCCCGCGCCAGCGCAACCCTCCGCGCCATGCCACCGGACAACTCGGAGGGCATCAGCCTTGCGGCCCCGCGTAATCCGACCGCGTGCAGCTTGGTCAGGACTACGGTACGGATCAGGCGCTCGGGCAGCCGGGTGTGTTCCCGCAACGGAAAAGCCACGTTGTCGAAGACCGTATCGTCGGTGAGCAATGCGGAATTCTGGAACAACATGCCGATGTGGCGGCGCAGGTCGTACAGCCCGGCGCGGTCGAGAGCCGGAACCTCGCGACCATCCACGCGTACGCTGCCGCTCCCGGGCCGGAGCTGTCCCGTAATCATGCGCAACAGCGTCGTCTTGCCGGTCCCGCTCGGACCCATGATGGCGGTCACCGTACCGCTGGCAATCCGCAGATTCAGGCCATCAAAAATGCGACGACCTGCGATGGAGAACCGCAGGTCGTCGATTTCGATCATGTTTCTTGCGGATACTGCGTTTGGCATGCCTGTTCGGGATGACACAACTCATGACGCGATCCTGCGCTGATTTGTGCAGGGCCGCTAGGATACCAGAATCAACCTGATCGAGGGCCGCGCACCGCATTGCGCTTGTCGACCAGGGCAATCAGGACTATTATAGTCCCATATGATTTCCGGACCGCCTGCATGCTACGTATCAGCCGCCTGACCGACTACGGCACGATGATCCTCGTCCACCTCGCGGGACGTGGCGGGAAACTGTGTTCCGCCAGCGATGTCGCTGCCGGCGTTCACGTCGCGCTGCCTACGGTACAGAAGATCCTCAAGCTGCTGACCCGCTCAGGCCTCGTCATTTCGGCCCGGGGCGCGGACGGAGGCTACTGCCTCGGCCGGCCCGCCAGCGAGATCAGTGCGGCCGACATCCTCGACGTCCTCGACGGCCCGGTAGCAATCACCGAGTGCAGTCACGAGGACAGCCAGTGCGAGCTCGAGGCGCTCTGCCAGGTGGGCGGTGCCTGGCAGAAGATCAACCGGGCTATCCGCTCGGCCCTGGACGACATCAGCCTGGCCGACCTGGCAAGGCCCGCCCGTGACCTGCCGGTCGCGGGCCTCACGCGGGGCATCACCCGGACCCTGGTGAGGTACGGTCGATGAACAAGCCCGGATCCATCGAGGAACTGGTTGGGCAGAAGTACCGCCATGGCTTTGTCACGGACATCGAGTCGGACACCGTCCCGCCCGGGCTCGACGAGGACGTCATCCGGCTGATTTCCGCCAAGAAGAACGAACCGGCGTTCCTGCTGGAGTGGCGCCTGAAGGCATTCCGCTACTGGCTCACCCAGGCGGAGCCGTCCTGGGCCAAGCTGCATCATCCGCCAATCGACTATCAGGCCATTTCCTACTACTCGGCGCCGAAGGCCCGCAAGGATGGCCCGCGCAGCATCGAGGAGGTCGATCCCAAGCTGCTGGCAACCTACGAGAAGCTTGGCATCCCGCTCCATGAACGCGCCCGGCTCGCAGGCGTGGCCGTGGATGCCGTGTTCGACAGCGTTTCCGTGACGACGACGTTCCAGGAGAAGCTGGCGGCGGCTGGCGTCATCTTCTGTTCGTTCTCCGAGGCCGTGCGCCGGCACCCGGCCATTGTCGAGGAATACCTGGGCAGCGTGGTCCCCTACCGCGACAACTACTTCGCCACGCTGAACTCGGCGGTATTCTCCGACGGCTCCTTCGTCTACGTGCCGAAGGGCGTGCGCTGCCCCATGGAGTTGTCTACCTACTTCCGCATCAATGCCGCGAAAACCGGCCAGTTCGAGCGTACCCTGATCATTGCCGAAGAAGGCTCCCACGTCAGCTATCTGGAAGGCTGCACCGCTCCCCAGCGCGACGAGAACCAGCTCCACGCAGCGGTCGTCGAACTCGTGGCCATGCGCGGTGCAGAGATCAAGTACTCGACCGTGCAGAACTGGTACCCGGGGGACGAACAGGGCAACGGCGGCATCTACAACTTCGTTACCAAGCGCGGCGACTGCCGGGGAGCGGATTCGAAGATCTCCTGGACCCAGGTGGAAGCGGGCTCGGCCATCACCTGGAAATACCCGAGCTGCATCCTGCGGGGCGACAATTCCGTCGGCGAGTTCTACTCGGTAGCGGTGACGAACAACCTGCAGCAGGCCGATACCGGCACGAAGATGATCCATATTGGCCGGAACACGCGCAGCACCATCGTTTCCAAGGGGATTTCCGCCGGCCGTGCCCAGCAGTCCTACCGGGGACTGGTGAAGGTCTTCCCGTCGGCGGATGGTGCCCGCAATTTCACCCAGTGTGATTCGCTGCTGATCGGCAAGCTGTGCGGGGCGCACACGTTCCCGTACATGGAAATTCGCAACCCGGGCGCCATCATCGAGCACGAAGCGACCACCTCGAAGATCTCCGATGATCAGCTGTTCTACTGCCGGCAGCGCGGGCTCTCGGCAGAAGACGCCGTCAACCTCATCGTCAACGGATTCTGCAAGCAGGTCTTCCGCGAACTGCCCATGGAATTCGCCGTCGAGGCCCAGAACCTGTTGAGTGTCAGCCTGGAGGGAGCCGTGGGCTGACCACAGCCCGGCAATCAAAGCATCATGCTGCTCGAAGTCGACAACCTGCACGCCACCGCCGCCGGCACGCCAATCCTCAAGGGCCTGTCCCTGCGGGTTGGCCCGGGCGAGGTCCACGCCATCATGGGCCCTAACGGTTCCGGCAAAAGCACCCTGGCCCATGTGCTGGCCGGCCGGGAGGGCTTCGAGGTCACCGCCGGTACCGTGGTTTTCCGCGGCAAGGATCTGCTGGCGATGAGCCCGGAGGAGCGGGCTCGCGAGGGGCTCTTCCTGGGCTTCCAGTACCCGGTAGAGATTCCGGGTGTCAACAACATCTACCTGCTGCGGGCGGCGCTGAATGCGCGGCGCCGGCACCGCGGCGAGACCGAGATCGATGCCCTGCAGTTCATGCGCCTCGCCAGGGAGAAGGCACGGCTGATGCAGATGGGGGAGCAGTTCATGTCCCGGGGGGTGAACGAGGGCTTCTCCGGCGGCGAGAAAAAGCGCAATGAGATTTTCCAGATGACCATCCTGGAGCCTGCCCTCGCAGTGCTGGACGAGACGGACTCCGGCCTGGATATCGACGCGCTAAAGGTGGTTGCCAATGGCGTCAACAGCCTTCGTGACGGCCAGCGCAGCTTCGTCATGGTCACCCACTACCAGCGCCTGCTGTCGCACATCGAGCCGGACTTCGTGCACGTGCTGGCCGGCGGACGCATCGTGCGAACCGGCGACCGCTCGCTCGCGCTCGACCTGGAGGCACGGGGCTATGACTGGCTCGTGGCCGCCAGCGGCTGAAGCAGCATGAGCGCGAGACCAGACCTCGCAAGCGGCCTGGCCGCAGCTGCTGCAGCCGGAGCAGCGCTGCGCCCCGGTCCCGAATGGCTGCAGCCCCTGCGTGCTGCCGCGCTCCGGCGCTTTCAGCAAGCCGGGATTCCCTCACTCCGCCTGGAGGACTGGCGCTACACGGATCTGCGCGAGTACGCCGAGCGGAGCCTGCGACTGTCGCCTGCACAATCCGGATCTGCCCTGCCCTCGCCGCCGCCCACCGCTGGCGACCAGCCCGTTCCCGCAGGAATGGGCATGGTAGCGGTCTTTGACGCCGGGACGCTGTTGCCCGCAGTGTCGCGGCTCACGCCACCCGACGGAGTGACGCTCCACAGGCTGGATGGCGCCCAGGGCCGGTTGGCCTGGGAGGCCAGCCTGGAAGGCGACAGCAGGGAGAATGACAATGCCCTCGCGTCCCTGAATGCGGCCATGCTCTCGGACGGCCTGGCCATCGAAGTCGCAGCCGGAGTGACTGCCACAGGGCCGCTTTTCATCATCCACGGATCCGGCCCGGAACGGATGGCGCACAATCGCCTCGTCCTGCGCCTGCGACCTGGCAGCAGCTGTACTCTCATCGAGCAGCAGGCGGGCACTGGCGCGAGTGCCGCAAACTCCGTGACCGACATCATCTGTGAACGGGATTCCCGTCTGACCTATATCAGGCTGCAGGACGGGGCAGATGCAGCCTTCCACGTGGCCATGCAGCGCATCAGCCTGCAGGCCGGAGCCGAAGCCAGCCTCTTCGGCATCGACCTCGGCGGGCAGCTCACGCGGAACGACCTGCGGGTGTCCCTGGACGGACCTGGCGCCAGCACTGACATCCATGGGCTGTTCTTCGCCGATGGCCGGCGGCACGTCGACAACCAGACACGCGTCGATCACCGGGCGGTGCGCACCCGCTGCAGCGAGCACTTCCGCGGCATCGCCGATGGCGCCGGTCGCGGTATCTTCAATGGCAAGATCCTGGTGCATCGCGGGGCCGACAAGGCGGACGCCGTGCTGCGCAACGAGAATCTCCTGCTTTCACGGCAGGCGGAAATCGATACCAAGCCGGAACTGGAGATCTACGCCGACGACGTCAAGTGCGCCCACGGTGCGACCACCGGCCGGCTGGATCCTGCCTCCATCTTCTACCTTCGCTCCCGGGGCATCGGTGCCGACGAGGCAAGGCGCATGCTCATTGCCGCCTTCGCCCGCGAAATCATCGGGCAGTTGCCGGTGGACAGCCTCGTGGACCACGTCGTCGGGCTGCTCGGCTCCCGGCTGCCGGATCTCGCTGACGTCGGTACTGCGCCATGAATGCCTACAGCCAGCCAGCCGGCGTTACGGCCCGGGACCTGCTGGACGTCGAGCGCATCCGGCGGGATTTCCCGATCCTGCACCAGGAAATCAACGGCTATCCCCTCGCCTACCTCGACAACGCAGCCTCCTACCAGCGGCCGCGCAGTGTCCTCGACGCCATCCGGCACTACTACGAGCACGACCACGCCAACGTGCATCGCGGGGTCCATGCCCTGAGTCATCGGGCCACCGAAGCCCAGGAAGCAGGGCGTGAAGCAGCCCGACGCTTCCTGAACGCCGCGGAACGTGCGGAGATCATCTTCACGCGCGGCGCCACGGAAGCGATCAACCTCGTGGCCTACACGCTCCGCGAGACCCTCCAGCCCGGCGACGAGATCCTGATCTCCCACATGGAGCATCACTCGAACATCGTCCCCTGGCAGCTGGCCTGCCAGCGAACCGGCGCCCGCCTCCGGGTGGTGCCGATCACCAGGAGCGGCGAACTGCGCCTCGACGAGTTCCACCGCCTGCTCAATCGGCGTACGCGGCTGGTCGCCATGGCCCACGTTTCCAATGCGCTCGGCACGGTGAACCCGGTCGCCGAGATCACCGCCGCGGCCCACGCCCTGGGCATTCCGGTCCTCCTGGACGGCGCCCAGGCGGTCGCCCATCAGAAGGTGGACGTCCAGGGCCTCGGTTGCGACTTCTACGCATTCTCGGGCCACAAGATGTGCGGTCCGACCGGTATTGGCGTGCTGTACGGCAGGCGTGAATGGCTCGAGCGGCTGCCGCCCTTCCAGGGCGGTGGCGACATGATCCTGTCGGTGTCCTTCGATCACACCGAGTACAACGAGTTGCCCTACAAGTTCGAGGCCGGCACGCCGGACGTAGCGGGCGCGGTCGGACTGGGGGCAGCAATCGCCTACCTGGAACAGGTCGGCATGGATCGCATCGCGCAGCACGAAGCGGCACTGCTGGAGCAGGCGACCCGCGCCATCGCCGCCCTGCCCGGCGTGCAGCTCATCGGTGAGGCGCAGGAAAAGGCCGGTGTCCTGTCGTTCAACATCGAAGGCATCCACCCGCATGACCTGGGCACCGTCCTCGATCACCAGGGAGTCGCCATCCGCGCCGGCCATCACTGCGCCATGCCGGTCATGGACTTCTTTGGCGTTGGCGGCACGGCGCGGGCGTCATTTGCGTTCTACAACACCCGCCGCGAAGTCGACCAGCTGGTGGCCGCGGTCGAGGTCGCCCGCAGGATGCTGGCCTGATGCCGAAGCCCGCTGAACCACTGGCGCGCCTTTACCAGGCCACGGTGCTGGAGCACAGCCGTCAGCCGCACAATTTCCGGCGGATGGAGCGGCCCGACCGGCAGGCCACGGGCAACAATCCGCTGTGCGGCGACCAGGTTACGCTTTTTCTGCGCGAGGCCGACGGTGTCGTCGCCGACATCAGCTTCGACGCCTGCGGCTGTGCCATCTCCCTTGCATCGTCATCGATGCTGACCGACCTCGTGCGTGGCCTGCCACCAGCCGAGGTCCAGCGGCTGGCACGCGAGGTGGCCGCTGCATTCAACAGCCCGGATGGGGACCTGCCTGGCGACCTGGCGGCCCTGGCCGGGGTGCGCAACTACCCGGCCCGCGTACGCTGCGCAACCCTGCCCTGGCGGACGCTGGGTGCCGCGCTGGAAGGCTCACCGTCTCCCGTGAGCACGGAGTAACGAAGCAATCATGTTTGGCAACGACAATGAACCCGTGGTCCTGAGGCGGGACGTGGACACCCTGAGCGTCCCGGCAGGCATCCCCAACCGCCTGCCGAAGGACTCGTTGGTCTATATCACCCAGGCCATGGGCGGCAGCTTCACCGTGTATTTCGAGGGTAACCTCTACCGGGTGGCGGGCCGCGATGCCGACGCCCTCGGCAAGGAACCGGCGCAGCCCCCTGAACTCCGGCCGGGTGCGACTGATGGCGAGTTCGAGCAGCTGGTCCTCGACCAGATGCGCACGGTGTACGACCCCGAGATCCCAATCAACATCGTCGACCTTGGCCTCGTCTATGAATGCCGGATTGAAAAGTCCGCGGAAACCGACAGCAGGTCGGTCCACATCAAGATGACGGTGACCGCACCGGGTTGTGGCATGGGTGAAGTCCTGGTGGAGGAAGTCCGCGACAAGGTCCGCCAGCTGCCGACCGTGGGCAGTGTGGACGTCGAACTGGTTTTCGACCCGCCCTGGAGCATGAGCATGATGTCGGAGGAAGCGCGCCTCGAGGCCGGCCTGTTGTAGCTGCCCGATGCCTGCCGTCAAGCGCATCACCCTGCTGCGCCACGCCAAGGCACAGCCGCCAGCTGGCGAAGTGGCCGACCGCGACCGGCCGCTCAATGACCGTGGCAGGCAGGATGCGCCCCGCATGGGCCGCCGGCTGGTCGCCGCCGGTATCCGCCCGTCGCTGATCGTCACCAGCCCCGCAACACGGGCGCTGCAGACCGCACGGCTGGTGGCGCGGGAGATCGGCTACCCGCTCGAGTTCCTGCAGCGCGAACCAGACCTCTACCTCGCTTCGCCGCAGGAGATGCTGCAGGTCATCGCCCGCCAGGACAATAGCTTCAGCGATATCCTGCTCTGCGGCCACAACCCGGGTATTACCGAACTCGCCAACCAGCTCACCGGTGCCGCGATCGACAACGTGCCGACCTGCGGGATGGTCGTCATCGAAGCTGAAATCACCAGCTGGTCCAGGCTGGGCGCCGGCGCCAGGCTATCCCTGTTCGACTCTCCGAAGGCACATGCTCTGCAGGGCCTGCGCGGCGACTGAGGGGCGCCGCCGGGGGCAGGATACGGACATCACTGCCTTCAGTTGGCTGCGCAGGAGCACAGCATGTAGATGCCGCGTGGGTCGTTGAATGCGCTGAGCGCCCCAAGCTGACGCTGCGCCTCCAGTTTCAGGCGATCGAGGCCAGCCGCCTCGCGGTGGCCGATCCGGAGCCCCATGCGCCTGCCGTTCTCGAGCAATCGTACGGAGTACTGCTCCAGCAGCCGCGCCGGCCATGCCAGTTCCGGCTCGACGTACTGCACGGCAAAGGCCCCGCTCTCCAGGCCAGCCCGTCGGGCTGCCGCATCGATGGCCGCGGGCAGGTCGCCCAGGGAATCCACCAGGCCCAGGTCCCTGGCATCGCTGCCGATCCAGACACGGCCACGGGCGATGGCATCGACCCGCTCGGGATCCATCCTGCGGGCCTCGGCAACGCTGTTGATGAAGATCCGGTAGGCATCCTGCACGGTCTGCTGCAGGACATCGCGGGCTTCCGTGCCCAATGGCCGATCCGGGCGCAACTGGCCTGACAGGCGCGTGGTGCCGAAGCCATCGACGTGAATACCCAGTGCATCGAGTCCGCGATCGACCGTGGGCACCACTGCGCCCACGCCGATGGAGCCGGTGATGGTCGTTTCATCGGCCCAGATCTCATCGGCCGCCATCGAGATGTAGTACCCGCCGGAGGCCGCCAGGCCGCCCATCGATACCACCAGCGGCTTGCCGGTGGCCTTGAGCGCACGCAACTCATCCAGCACCACCTCGGAGGCGAACATGCTGCCCCCGGGGCTATCCACCCGCAGGACAACGGCCTTGATGGAGTCGTCTTCGCTGGCCTCCCGGATGAGCCCAGCCAGCGTATCGCCACCCACCTCGCCTGGTGGCGCCTCGCCGTCCACGATCTGGCCCGAGGCGACGATGACACCGACGCTGTCTTCATGCCCGAGCCCGGGGCGGCTGCGGCGCAGGGTGGTCAGGTACTGGCGGTAGTCGATGCTGTTGTAGCCGTCAGTGCCCAGCTCGTCGCCTTCCCCGACCTGGCCGATCATGTATTCGCGGAAGTCCTGGCGGCTCATCAGGTCGTCCACCAGGTGGCGATCCTTCGCGGCACGCGAGGCGGAGCCCCCGGCAGCCTGGAGATAGGCCGCAAAATTGTTGGCGTAGTCATCCAGGGCACCGGGCTCGAGCTTGCGCGCGGCGACGATGTCACGCTGGTACGCACTCCACATCGACTGCAGCCACTGGCGGCTTGCGCGTTTGTCGTCCTCGGACATGTCGTCACGGATGAAGGGTTCCACAAACGACTTGTACTCGCCCACCCGGAACACGTTGATGTCGATGCGCAGCTTGTCGAGGACGGACTTGAGAAACGTACGGTAGTAACCGAACCCGTCCACGTACACCATCCCCAACTCATTGAGGTAGACCTCGTCGGCCTGCGCCGCAAGATAGTACTGGCCCTGTTCGTAGGAATCGCCCAGCGCCACGACCTTCTTGCCGGCGGCGCGCACCTTGCCGATGGCCCTGGCGACTGCCTTGAGCTCCGGCAGCCCGCCAGCCTCCAGACCTTCCAGCCGCAGGACCACCATCTTGATCCGGTCATCGGTGGCCGCAGCCTCGAGGCTGTCCACCAGGTCCCGCAGAAGCACCTCGCGCACACCGTCACCCTGCACCTCACCCAGTAGCCGATCCAGGGGATCACCGGCAAGCTGTTCCACGAGCTCGCCCTGCGGATCCACCAGCAGCGCCGCCGAATCCGGCACCTGCACCGGCGGCCCGGATACGCCGGCAAGAAGTACGCCGAATATCACCAGCAGCAGGATCAGGTGCAGCACCCGCCGCAAGGCATTGAGCCCCTGCCAGATGCCGCCCAGGAGACGCAGGACGATATTGCGCTTGGCCATCGGAAACCCCGGTAGTTCCTTCATTCAGTCTTGCGATAGCTGATGCGGTAGATCGCACCCGCCGTGTCGTCGCTCACCAGCAAGGCCCCATCGGCGGCGACCAGCAGGTCCACCGGCCGGCCGAGGACCTCTTCGCCATCGAGGAAGCCCTCGATGAAAGGCTCGTAGCTGACGGCCTTGCCCTGCTTCAGGCGCACCAGTGTTACACGGTAGCCGGTACGCCCCGCTTCCTTGCTGCGATTCCAGGAACCGTGCTCGGCAATGAAAACCTGGTGGCGATATGCGGCTGGAAACATGATTCCCGTATAGAAGCGCAGGCCGAGGGCCGCGACGTGCGGACCGAGCAGCTGCACCGGGGCCACCGCATCCTTGCAGTGGCCCAGGCCGCCGAACTCGGGGTCGCTGATCGTTCCCGCATGGCAGTACGGGAAGCCAAAGTCCAGGCCGGGCCTGGTGGCATGGTTCAGCTCGTCAGCCGGTCGATCGTCACCGAGCATGTCACGCCCGTTGTCGGTGAACCACAGGTCACCGGTCTCGGGATCCCAGGTGAAACCCACCGAGTTGCGGATACCCCGCGCGAAGTACTCCCGCCCGCTGCCGTCCGGGTTCATGCGCAGGATGGCACTGAAGCCGGGCTCGTTGCAGACATTGCAGGGAGAGCCCAGCCCGACGTACAGCTTGCCATCCGGCCCGAACGCAATGTAGCGCCAGGCATGGAGCATGCCCTTGGTGGGCAGGCTGTCGCCCACCACCACCGGAGCGGGTGGCTGCTCCAGGCGGGCCTCGATGCCATCGAAACGCAGGATTCGCTCTGGTTCGGCCACATATAGCGCGCCCTCATGGAAAGCGACGCCATTGGGCATCTTCAGTCCTTCAGCCACCACCAGCAGCTGGGGCACAGCCCCCAGCGCACCACGGACCGCGAACACCTTGCCGCCGCGCTGGGTGCCGACGAACAGGGTGCCGCCCGGACCCATGGCCATTGATCGTGCCCCAGGCACCCTGACCAGCAGTTCGGCAACGAACCCCGGGGGTAGCCGGAGGTGCGCCGGAAGTTCCTCCCGCGCCATGCCGATGCCCGGCAGGATCGCGAGCAGGCAGAGCGTCAGCAGCCGAATGCACATGGGAACCTGCCTTTCACCACCAGATCAGCGGTGCAGCAACGCCAGCGAGACCTCTGGCAGGAATGTAATGATCAGTACCGTCACCAGCAACACCAGGAGAAACGGCAGCGTCGCACGGTACACCCCGAGGATCGGCTTGTCGAAGCGGTAACCGGCGACCACCAGGTTGCGACCCATCGGCGGTGCCAGGTACCCGAGCTCCATGTTGGCCACGAACAGGATGCCCAGGTGCACGGGGTCGATGCCATAGCGTGACGCCACCGGGGCAATCAGCGGCACCACCAGCACCAGTGCGGCAAACATATCGAGGACGGCACCGATGAGCAGCAGGAACACGAAGAGCAGCGCCATGAAACCCAGGGGTCCGCCAACGTACTCCGTCACCAAGCCGACGAGCCTCTCGGGCACTTCGGCATCGATCATCACGTTGGTCGACGCCATGGATACTCCGAGAATGAGGAGCACCGCGCCGACCAGGATCATCGACTGGCGCGCGATATGCGGCAGGCGGCTGACGGCAATATCCCGGCGGATGACCACCTCGGTAATCACCACGTAGACCGCGGTGACTGCCGCGGCCTCGGAAACCGCAAAAAAGCCGCTGTAGATGCCACCAAGGACGATCACCGGCAACGGCATGTCCATCCAGCTCTCGCGCAGCGCGAGTCCCACCTCACGCCAGGAGAACTGGCTGAGCGGTACACGGATGTGCCGGTTCACCCAGAGGCAGTAGGCGCCAAGGCAAACGATCATGAGGATCCCAGGCACGACACCGGCAATGAACATGTCATCGATCGATGTCTCGGTGATGACGCCATAGAGGATCAGCGGCAAAGATGGTGCGAACAGCAGGCCCAGGCAACCGGCCGAGGTGATCAGGCCGAGGCTGAAGTCTTCGCTGTAGCCCGCCTGCACCAGGGCCGGGTACAGGGCAGCACCCAGGGCGATGATGGTCACTCCCGACCCGCCAGTGAACGCGGTAAACAGCGCACAGGCCGCAATCGATACGATCGCAACACCCCCGGGCATCCAGCCCATCAGCGCCGTGGTGATGCGCACCAGCCGCGCTGGTGCGCGACTTTCCGCCAGGACGTAGCCGGCAAAGGTGAACAGTGGGATCGCCAGCAGGATCGGCGTTTCCGCGAGGCCGAGCACTTCGATGGCAATGGCGGAGAGCGGAATGTCTGCGCTGTGAAAGCCGGCGATGGCCCCGGCGGCAATGACCGCGAACAGCGGCGTGCCGAGGAGCGTCAGAAGCAGCAACAGGATCGTGATCATCAGTCGTTCGCGACGCTCGAGGTGCCATCGATCAAGGCCCCGAGGCTGTTGACCGCATACCGGTAGGCCAGCAGCGCAAAGGCGGCCGGGAGGATGGCCTGCACGGCCCACGCAGGCAGCTGCCCACCAAAGACGCGGTCATCGACCTCCATGGAGCCGGCCACGAAGCCGTAGGAAGCCCATGCAAGCAAGGCACAGACAAGCGCCACGAAGCCATTGGTCGCCATGGCGGCCCAGGCCTGCCATGACCGGGGCAGGTAACGGGACAGGACATCGATGCTGACATGCCGCTGTTCACGGCTGGCCGCCACCGCCCCCACCATCGTCACCCAGAGCACCATGACGCGCAGGGCCTCGTCGGCCCAGCTCAACCCCGAGCCCAGCATGTTGCGCATGAGGATCTGGCCGGCCGCAAGGCCGATCATGGCGGCCACGAGCCCGGCGAGCGCCGTGGTCTCGACCAGCCGGCCAAGGCGTGCCGCGCGATCCAGCCAGGACGCCCGGGGCGGCTGCATCACTGCTTGCCGGCGACGCCTGCCCCGGCCGGCCTGGCCTGGCGGTATTCACGCAGGTACTCATTGACCTGCGAGCGCATGGCAATGTGGTACGCGCCTTCCCGGCCAAGCTGCTGGTTTGCGCCGGCGACCGCGTCGTGCCATGCGCGCAGGTCTTCCGGCGTGGCGTCGACGATCGTGATGCCGCTGGCTACCAGGGCCTTGATCGCCGCTTCTTCGTCGCGGGCCGTCTGCTGGTCGAGGCGCCGATAGACGTCACCCATCACCTTGCGGAACACTGCCTGGTCGGCGGCGCTGAGCTTCGCGAACGGCGCGACATCCACCGCCATCAGGCCCATGGTGTACATCAGGGGTACACGGGTCATGAACTTCACCCGCGTGTGCCACTGCAACGCGATGACGCCTACGGGCGGCGCGGCCACCACATCCAGCAGGCCGGTCTGCAGGCCGGTCAACACATCCGTCACCGGCAATACCACCGGCGACAGACGCAGTGCCTCCATGGCGGCGGTACTCACCCGATCGCCCTCCGGCACCCAGATCTTGCGGCCGCGCATGTCGGCCGTGGTGCTGACTGCCTCACGGGAGAAGATTCTCGCGAATCCGCCACCGGCCATGCCAAAAGAAACAAATCCGGCTTCCTCGAGTCCCTTGATGACGGCCGGGTCCATGCGCTGGCGGACATAGTCCACTTCCGCCAGCGACTCGAAGGTCAGCGGCAGGCCGTAAACAACTATGTCTGGATACCGTTCGGCAAGGCCATTGGCCGTGAAGGCACCGCCCTGCAACTGGCCGATGCGAATCTTGCGCAGCACCTGCTTCTCGTTGCCCATGACGCCGCCACCATAGAGCTTGATGGTGACGCGCCCGCCGGTCTGAGCCTTGATGTCCGCGGCGGCAGCACGGATCGCCTGCATCCACTCCGAACCTTCGGGAGCGACCGAGGCAATCTTGAACTCCGCGCTGCAGGCCATGCCGGACCAGAGCAGGCCCGCCAGCACCGCAACGATGAAACCACGAACATTCCGCGACATCGACCCTCTCCTACGCCAACCCGGATCCGCCATCAGAAGAAATCATCAGCCGACGCCAGCAGGTCCCGGGCCTGTGCCTGTGCCAGGGTATTGAAGAGCGTCAGGCCTTCCTGTCGCGGGGATGCATCGATCACCTCCCGCAGGAGTCGGTCATGCAGCTCACGGTCATAAACCAGGCGTGCGTAGCTGCGCGCGAACTCCACCTTGACCGACAGGTCCCGCCCGCCGCTCAGTTCGATTGCCTTCTCGAAATAGCCGCGGCCAACCTCGGGTCGGCCGCCCAGAGCCTCGGGCCGCAGGGTGTTGAGGATACCGAGGTACATGTTTACGCCGGCAGGATTCGGTGCTCCCGGCAACGCGAGCAGCCGCTGCAGGGCGTGCTCGATCTTGGGCAGGCTGGCGATGGCCGCCCAGTCACCGCTGTGGGCACGAATGAAGGCCAGTGATCCGACGCAATAGCCGTACAACGCATCGGCATCACCCGGGCGCAGCTGATCCACCGTGGCCGCGTAGGCGTCGTACTGCAACTCATCCAGGTGGCAGGCCTGGTGCTCGGCCGCGCAGATCGCACGCGTACCGTACTCGCGCGCCCGCAGTGTCAGGGATGCGGAACGCGCCTCATCCTGAACGAAGGCAATCCCGTATGCCGCATAGAGCTGGGCTGCTGCTCCGAGGTAGCGCGGGTTGTCGGGCTCGCTGCGAACCAGGGCGTCCAGCAGGATCAGGTAGGCCGGCGTGCCCTCGCGCACCAGTTCGGGATCGTCCTGGTTGAGGATGGCCTGCGAAAGGCCGTCCGCGAACCGCGTCGTCGCCGCTCCGGTCAGCGCTGCGCAGCCAGCCGGGCCCACGAAGGGCAATGCGGCTGCCAGGGCCGGCAACCACAGGCGTGCCGGCCCGCGGCGCTGACACCGCTGGCCCTGGCCGAAGCCAGGCAGGATCGAGGCCACCGGACAACCGCCGCGGTCAGACCCGTTCTTTGATGCGTGCCGACTTGCCGCTGCGTTCGCGCAGGAAGTAGAGCTTGCCACGCCGGACGTCGCCACGTCGCTTGACCTTGATCTCCGCGACCGCCGGGCTGTAGGTGGGGAAAACGCGCTCGACACCCTCGCCATGAGAGATCTTGCGCACCGTGAACGACGAGTTGGCGCCGCGGTTGCGCTTAGCGATCACCACGCCCTCATAGGCCTGCAGCCGCTCGCGCCCGCCCTCTTTCACCCGCACCTGCACGACGACCGTGTCGCCGGGCGCGAACTCCGGAACCTGCCGCTGCGTGAGTTCGCCTTCAAGCTGTTGCATGATCTTGCTCATCGTCCTTCACCTTGGTCGTTCTGCGCAGCCGCTCTTGGCCGCGCATTGTTGAAACTCCTCAGTCGTCGCCCGGAACCTGGCCACGCTCGGCAAGAAACTCACCCAGCAGATCCAGTTCCTCGGCCGACAGCTGCCTGCCCTCCAGCAGGTCGGGGCGACGCAGCTGCGTTCGTCCCAGGGCCTGCTTCAGGCGCCACCTCCGGATCGCCTCGTGGTTGCCTTCCACCAGCACTGCCGGCACCCGGCGGCCATCATCCAGCACTTCCGGCCGCGTGTAATGCGGAAAGTCCAGCAAGTACCCGCCGAACGAATCAGCCTGGGCCGAACCCTCGTCACCGAGCGTTCCCGGCAGCAGCCTGACCACCGCATCGATCACCGCGAGTGCCGCGACCTCGCCGCCACTGAGGACGAAGTCGCCAAGCGAAATCTCGCAGTCCGCCTCCGCCTCCACCAGGCGTTCATCAAAACCCTCGTAACGTCCGCTGACCAGCACCAGCCCAGGCCAGCTGCACATCTCGCGCGCCATGGCCTGGTCGAAGCGCCTGCCCTGCGGCCCCAGGAACGCAACCCTGGAACCAGCCGGCAGGTCCGCGCGTGCTGCCCGGATCGCGTCCCTCCAGGGCTCGACCTTCAGCACCATGCCCGGGCCGCCGCCGTAGGGACGGTCGTCAACGCTGCGGTGCGGATCCCGGGCAAAATCCCGGGGATTGACCGTAGCGACTTCGGCAATTCCGGCGGACAACGCCCGGCCGCAGACGCCGAAACCCATTCCCGCGCTCACCATGCCGGGAAACAACGTCACCACGCGGACCCGCATTTCCACCAGCCCGCCGTCTCAGAAATCAGCGTCCCAGTCGACTTCCATCGTGCCGGCCGCAATATCGACCGATCTGACTACCGTTGCCAGGTAAGGCACCAGCCGCCGGCGTTCACCCCGGACCACGAGGACGTCGTTGGCGCCGGTCTCCATGATGTCCTCGACCTGCCCGAGTACGGTTCCATCCCTATCGCAGACCCGCAGCCCGATGAGGTCCGAGCAGTAATACTCGCCACTGGCGGTGCTGTCGAAGCGTCCGCGGGGTACGCGGATGTCCGAGCCAATCAAGCCGCGCGCCTGGTCACGGTCGTCGATGCCTGCCAGGCGGGCGATGATCCCGCGCCCGTGCGTAGCCCCATCGAGGACCGCGTACTCTGCACGCCGGTCGTCACCAACCAGCCAGGGGCCGTACCTCAGGATATTTTCCGGCGGGTCGGTGTACGAGTAGACCCTGACCCAGCCCCTGACCCCGAAGATGCCCGAAATCCTTCCGACCAGAACCTGCGCTTTCGCGGTCTCCGCCGGCTGGTCCACCCGCGAACCCCGCGCGAACTTTGCGAGTCCCGCGCCGCGCTCAGGCGGCCGCGGCCCCCGTCGCAGGCTGTTGCGCCGCGCGATAGTCATCCAGCAGGGCGGAGACCCGCGCCGAGAGCTGCGCTCCCTGGCCCTGCCAGTACTCGACACGGGCCAGGTCGATTTGCAACGCCGTGTCCCGGCCCGCAGCAATCGGATTGAAGAAACCGAGACGCTCCAGGTACCGGCCATCCCGCCGGTTACGGTGGTCAGTCGCGACGATGTGATAAAACGGCCGCTTGGTCGTCCCGCCGCGGCTGAGTCGAATAGTCACCATGCTCGATCGTTTCCTCTGGCTCTTGCAGCGCCGGTGATGCCTGCCTTCAGGGACCTGGCGCTCGCGCAAACGTCGGATTTTACGGGAATCCTGCGCCGGCTGCACAGCTTCTGAAGAAGAAATCCCGGCTCAATGGCCAGTGAAACGCCCGGCCCCGCCCGGCATGTTGCGCATGGCCTTCTGCAGGCCGCCTTTCGAAAACCGCTTCATCACCTTCTGCATCTGCTCATGCTGCTTCAGCAGGCGGTTGACGTCCGGCACCCCGACCCCCGCCCCGCGCGCGATGCGCTGGCGTCGTGACCCATTGATACTCTTGGGAAAACGCCGTTCCGACGGGGTCATCGAATTGATGATCGCGATCTGGCGCCGGAGGGCGGCCGGGTCCATCTGGCCGGCCAGTTTGTCGGCGGACATCCCGCCCGGCAGCGGCAGCTTGGCCAGCAGGCTCTCCAGGCCACCCATGCCCATCATCTGTTGCAACTGCTCGCGCAGATCGGCCAGGTCGAACCCCTGGCCCTTGCCCACCTTGCGCGCAAGCCGCTCCGCCTGGGCCTTGTCCACCTTCTGGCCGATGTCCTCGACCAGGCCGAGGACGTCGCCCATACCCAGGATACGGGTTGCCATGCGCTCCGGAACGAAAGCCTCGAGCGCAGGCAGTTTCTCGCCCGTACCAACGAACTTGATCGGCTGCCCGGTGATCGCACGTGCCGAGAGCGCCGCACCGCCGCGGGCATCACCGTCCGCCTTGGTGAGGATGATGCCCGTGACCGGCAGGGTCGCGGCGAACGCGCGGGCGGCATTGACGGCATCCTGCCCGGCCATGCTGTCGAGGACGAACAGGGTTTCCGCGGGGCCGGTGAGCGCATGCAACTCCCGCAGTTCCGCCAGCAGCTCGTCATCCAGCCGGGTGCGACCGGCCGTATCGAGGATCAGCACGTCCGCCTGCTCGCGCCGCGCCACGTCCATGGCACGCCGGGCGATGTCCGCAGGCTGCTCGCTGGGGCTTGCCGGGGCGCAACTCACGCCTGCCTGCGCGGCGAGCCGTTCGAGCTGCAGCATCGCCGCCGGGCGCCGGGTGTCCAGGCTGACCAGCATTGGGCGGCGCCCCAGGCGCTCCTTCAGGTAGACGGCGAGCTTGCCAGCGCTCGTGGTCTTGCCACCACCCTGGAGTCCGACGAGAAGGATCGGCACCGGCGGCCGATGGCGCAGGTCGAGTGCAGCCGGTTCGGTACCGAGCTGGGCAGTGATTTCCTGCTGGAGAATCGCAATGAATGCCTGGCCGGGCGTGAGGCTGCGGTTGATCTCGGTGCCAACCGCCCGCTCCTGGACGCGCGCGATCAGGTCACGGATCACGGGGAGCGCAACGTCGGCCTCGATGAGCGCCCGCCGCACCTCGCGCACCGCTTCCTGGATGTTTTCGTCCGTCAGCCGTCCACGGCCGCGAACGTGGTCGACGACCTGGCGCAGCCGGTCGGTCAGATTGGCGAACAAGCACGGCCTCCGTGGTGGGTGGATGGAGTGGAATTACCGAAACCTGACGGCATTTTACCGGCAAATACCGCCAGCGTCCCGCAGGTGGCCAGGGCGGGCAAGCGTGCTTCCTTGACACCGGCAGCGGCCATTCGCAACGATGGCCGCAGTTTCCGGATCAGGAGAATTCCTCACCTTGGGCATAGAAATCCCGCTGGGCATGTTGTTCGGATCCATGCTCTTCCTGCTGCTCTGCTCTGCCTTTTTCTCCGGCACCGAGACAGCATTGATGTCGGTCAACCGCTACCGGTTACGACATCTCGCCAGCACCGGGCATCGCGGCGCCCGCTTTGCCGAAAACCTGCTGAAGCGGCCAGACCGCCTGATCGGTGTCATCCTGTTCTGCAACAACCTGGTCAACAATGCACTGGCCGGAATCGTGACCGTGGCCACGCTGCAGCTTGGCGGCCCGGCCGCCGCCGCCATCGGCACGGTCGTCGTCACCGTGCTGATCCTCATATTCGGCGAAGTGACGCCGAAGACCTACGCGGCGGTGCGCCCAGAACGCGTGGCGTTCACCGGCGCCTATTTCTATCACTTCCTGCTGCGGTTCCTGCTGCCGATCAGTTGGTCGGTCGCGTTGATCACGTTCTTTTCGAACGGCATGCTGCGCCTGCTGGGCATGCGCCCCGAGGACAGTGCTGGCCACAACCTCACCATCGAGGAACTGCGGACTATGCTGGCGGAGTCAGGCGCGCTCCTGCCACGCAAGCGGCACGAGATCATGATGCGCGTCCTGGAACTCGGGGAGATCACCGTCGAGGACATCATGATCCCCCAGAACGAGGTGGTCGGTATCGACCTCACGGATGACTGGGACAGGATCATCACCACCATCCGCAGCAGCGGTTACACGCGCCTGCCGGTTTACCGCGAGGCGATCGACAACGTGGTGGGCCTGCTGCACGTCAAGCGGCTGATCGCCCATCCCTACTCCGAGAAGCTGTCACCGGCGGTTCTCGAAACCCTGCTGGACGAACCATACTTCGTACCGGAAGCCACGCCGCTGAACAAGCAGCTGGTCCAGTTCCAGCGCAGCCGCCAGCGGACAGCGTTTGTGGTTGACGAATATGGCGACATCCAGGGTATCGTCACACTGGAGGACCTGCTGGAGGAAATCGTCGGTGACTTCACCAGCGAGCCCGCGGAGGCCGGCCCAAGCGTGCCGCGCCATGACGCGGCTTCCGGCAGCTACATCGTCGACGCCAGCGCCAACGTCCGGGTCCTCAACCGCATGATGAACTGGAGCCTGCCAACCGACGGGCCCAAGACCCTCAATGGCCTTATCCTGGAGAAACTCGGCAGCATTCCGCGCAAGGACACCAGGCTCATGCTCAACGGCTACGCCATCGAGATCCTGCAGATCAGCGGCAACGTCGTAGACAGCGTACGCATCCGCCAGCCGGCAGAAACGCCGGCCGACCTGGCCCCGGAGTCCTAGGCGCCCGGCACGGCAAGGGCGCGCAGCGCCTCGGCGAGGCGCCCCACACCGGCAACCTCGATGCCGGGAACGGGCCGGCGCGGCAGGTTGGCGCGTGGGACCACCGCGTGCGTGAAACCGAGCTTTGCGGCCTCGCGGATCCGCTCCTCGCCGAAAGCGACCGGCCGGATTTCACCGCCGAGGCCCACCTCGCCGAAGACCACCGTGGCGGCGGGCAGCACGATCCCGCGATGGCTCGACATCACCGCGGCGAGCAGCGCCAGGTCCGCCGCCGTCTCGCTGATGCGCACGCCACCAACGACATTCACGAAAACGTCATCGTCGTGGGTACCCAGCCCGCCATGGCGATGCAGGGCCGCCAGGAGCAGCACCAGGCGGTTCTGGTCCATGCCCACTGCGAGGCGCCGGGATGGCCCTCCAGCCCCGCGATCGGTCAGCGCCTGGACTTCGACCACCAGCGGCCGTGTACCCTGGTGCAGGACCGTGACCGCTGCTCCCGCCACCCGCTCCCCTGAGGGTGACAGGAAGATGGCGGAAGGATTGCGCACTTCGCGCAGCCCCTCTTCGCTCATGGCGAAGATGCCCAACTCATTCGCCGCGCCAAACCGGTTCTTGACCGACCTCAGCAGGCGAAAACGACTGCTGGTCTCATCCTCGAAGTACAGGACCGCATCCACCATGTGCTCGAGCATCCGCGGGCCGGCAATGATCCCCTCCTTGGTGACATGGCCGATCAGCACGATGGCAACCCCCGCGGTCTTCGCCAGCTGGATCAGTCGCGCCGTGCACTCGCGCAGCTGGCTCGGCGACCCGGGTGCCGCTGGCATGGAGTCCGCTGCCATCGTCTGGATGGAATCGATGATCAGGCATGCGCTGCGCAGCTGCCGGGCGGCATCCACCACATCGTCCACGCTGGTCGTGGTCAACACCATCACCGCGGCCGGATCGAGGCCCAGCCGGCGCGCCCGCAGGGCCACCTGGTCGGCCGACTCCTCGCCGCTGACGTACAGAGTGGGCCAGTCAGGCTGGCTGATGCCGGCCACCTGCAGCAGCAGTGTCGACTTGCCGATGCCGGGAGCGCCACCCACGAGGACGATGGAGCCCGGGACCAGCCCACCGCCAAGTACCCGGTCGAGTTCACCGATGCCCGTCGGGCGTCGCTCCATTGCCAGCGGCCGCAGATCCGCCAGCCGGGTCGGACCACCCTCGGCGCGTTGCCGCGGGCTGCGCGGCTCCGCGGCGCGCGTCTCGGGCTCCAGGCTGTTCCAGGCCCCGCAGGCAGGGCACTGGCCCTGCCATTTCAGGCTGGTCGAGCCACACTGGCTGCAGCTGTAGGCGATCTGCGTTCTGGCCATGGAAAATGTGATCCTGATCTCATCGGCGGCCGCCGGGCCAGCGGCAAAAACCACCAGCCACGGAAGAATCCCAACCGGTTCTCAGTCAGCGACTGGCGCGGCCGATACTATGTCGAAATGCGTGCGTGGGACAGCGTCACCAAGGGCGGTTCGCTGCGGCCGGGTCCGGCTGGCCTGAGCATCCTGCTGGCCGGCGTCTTGCTGTCGCTCGCCCCGGTCTCGACCCGGATCGAGCAGGGATTCTACGACCTCATCCAGGGGCTGCAAGGCACCGCCGGCAGCCCGCAGATCGTCATCGTCGATACCAGCAAGCTGGACGACGGCGCGGGCAGCCTCTGGGAGGCCGCGCGGTTTCCGGATGTCCTCCGGGCACTGGGCAAGGCAGGCGCTCGCCTGGTGATCGCCCTCGACCCGCCGCCGATGGCGAACACCCTGCCGGATGCCGCACAACTCGCGGCGCTCACCGAGATCGAGCGCCGCGGCGGCGCCGGCCCGGACGGCAGTGCCTTCGCCCGCAGGCTTACCGCCATGCGCCACCGCGCCGAGCTGCACACGGCAACCCTTGCCGCGATCGGCAGCCTGCGCAATACGATCATCAGCATGCCGACCTACGAGAGCACGCGCACGGCGGCTGCATCCATGACTGGTGGTTGCGCCCGGCACCTCATGGAGGCCGTCACGGCCGCGCCGGATGCTGCGGCGATCCCGATGCGACAGGTACGCGCAGTCGCGGCCCCACCGGATCCGATCTGCCGGGTGGCACTCGGCGCGGGCCATGCCGAATTCTGGCCGGACGCCGATGGCATCGTCCGGCGCCATGACCTGCTGGTGGGCGCAGCCGGCGGGCGCTTGCCCTCCGTAGCCCTGCGCGCGGCCCTGGCACTGACCTTCCCCAGCGGCACGCCACCGACGCTGGAAGTGGACGCCATTCGCTGGGACAAGCGCAGCATTCCCACCTCGGGTGGTGCCGGCGCGTTGCTGCGCTTCTATCCAGGCCAGAACCAGCACCCGGCGTTCGATATCGTGCCGGCCGGGCAGTTGCTGGGATCCAATGCCGAGGCCCGGCGGGTTGCCGGCCACATCGTCATCCTCGGCCATGGCAGCCTTGCCGCCACCGACACCGGCTACGCGACGCCGATCGAGGACCGCGCCACACCTGCGTTGCTGGTGGCGACCGCACTGTCGAACATCCTGCAGGAAGACTACATCGTGCGGCCGGCGTGGCTGCACTGGCTGGAAATCTCCCTCATGGTGCTCATCGGCATAGCCATCCTGCGCTGGGGACACGCCATCCCGACGGCGCTGACGCTGATGATCGGCCTGTGCGGCGGCGCTGCGCTCCTGGCGATCGAAGCCTACCTGCTGCTCGGGCCTGGCCTCTGGACCCAGCTCGGCTCCGTTGCGCTGTTCGCCGTGGTGGCCAGTGGCACCGTGCGCCTCGCGCATCCGGCTGCCGGCGCCGGCAGCACACCACTGCTGCCGGCTGTGGCTGCCGCAGGTTCCCCGGCGCCGGCAGCCGAAAAGGCCAGCGCCGGCGACGAACTGGACATGGCGTTCTCGGTGCTGCGCCACCAGCCCCCGAGCGCACACGTCAAGGAGCGCCTGTACGAGGTTGCGCTGGAGCATGCCCGCCAGCGTGACCTTGCGAAAGCGGAGCGTGTACTACGGCACCTTGCCGGGATCGACCCGGACTACCGGCACGCCGGCGAGAAACTGAAAAAGCTGGCCGGCATGCGCAGCGGCCTGCAGGGTGAGCAGGGCCAGCCGCCCGAGACGCCAGCGCTGCGCCCGGTCCTGAAACCGGTAGTGGACGAGCCGGTCCTCAGTGGCCAGACCATCGGCCGCTACCAGATCGAGGACGCCATCGGCCGCGGCGCCATGGCCACCGTCTACCTCGGTCGCGACCCGAAGATCAACCGTCGGGTCGCGATCAAGACGATCGCGCTGGCAGAAGAGTTCACCGACTCCGACCTGGTCAATGCCAAGACGCAGTTCCTGCGCGAAGCCGAGTCTGCCGGGCGGCTGAACCACCCCAACATCATCAGCATCTACGACGCCGGCGAAGACGGCCAGGTCGCCTACCTGGCAATGGAGTATTTTCCGGGCAAGTCACTCAGCCACTATGCCCAGCCTGGCAACCTCCTGCCGCCACGCCGCGTCCTGGAACTGATGGCGCGCGCCGCCGAGGCATTGCACTATGCTCATGGCCAGCACGTCGTCCACCGGGACATCAAGCCAGCCAACATCATGTACGACCGCGAGACGGACAGCCTGAAGATCACGGATTTCGGCATCGCCCGGCTGACCGACAGCAGCCGCACCAAGACCGGCATCATCCTGGGCACACCTTCCTACATGTCACCCGAGCAACTGGCGGGAACGAACGTGACCGGGCAGTCGGACCTGTTTTCCCTCGGCATCACTCTGTTCCAGCTGCTGACGGGAAACCCGCCCTTCCGGGCCGATTCCATCCCGAGGCTGATGCAGAAGATTGCCCACGAGCGGCACCCTTCGGTCCGCGAGGCCCGGGACGACCTGCCGGCCTGCATCGACGGCGTACTGGATCGCGCCCTCGCGAAGGACCCCTCCGACCGCTACCCCAGCGGCCGAGCCATGGCATTGGCGTTGCGTGACTGTTGTAGTAGGTTGGATTCAACGTCCCCAGCCCGGTCGTCATGAGCCTGCGAAACAAAATCCGCGCCGCGCAGCTCACGGATGTTGGCCGTGTGCGTGAGCATAACGAAGACGCCATCGGTACCAACCTCGATACCGGGTTGCTGGTGCTCGCCGATGGCATGGGCGGCTATAACGCGGGTGAGGTGGCCAGCGGCATTGCCGTCCGGACGGTGCTGGAATTCGTAGGCGAGGCCTGCCAGCGCGAGGACCGAGCCGCCCTGGACCCGGAGAGCCGGATGATGCGCCAGTCCATCGTCCTGCGGGACGCCGTGGCCCGGGCGAACAAGATCATCCACCAGACCGCCAGGAGCCAGCCGCAGTGCGAAGGCATGGGCACCACGATCGTCGCGCTGCTGTTCTACGACAACCGCGTATCGATCGCGCATGTCGGCGATTCCCGCATCTATCGCCTGCGACGGGGTCGCTTCGAGCAACTCACCATGGACCATTCCCTGCTCCAGGAACTGGTGGACCGCGGCTACTACTCGCAGGAGGAAGCCGCCCGCTCCACCAACCGGAACTACGTCACCCGGGCGCTCGGGGTCGAGCCCGGGGTCCAGGTCGAGGTCCAGGAAGACCATGCCCTGCCGGGGGATATCTACCTGATGTGTTCGGATGGCCTGCCGGATATGGTCGAAGATGAAGACATTCACTTAACGATCAGCACTTTTAATGCTAATCTTGAGATCGTTGGTCAGCAGCTGATACAGCTCAGCAATGATCATGGGGGCAAGGACAACGTCTCGGTGATTCTGGCGCAGGTGGTCGAGCCATTCCCGGCAAGGTCCGGCCTGCTCACCAGGGTCAAGAGCCTTTTTGGGTAGCCTTTCACTATGGCACGCCTCATTCTCAGCCTCGACGGCCAGGTACTGGCCGAGTACAACATGATGAAGGAGCGGTACACCGTGGGCCGGCTCCAGGACAACGATGTGCGCATCGATAATCCCACGGTCAGCGGGCACCACTCGCTGATCATCAATATCCTCAACGACTCGTTCCTCGAAGACCTGAACAGCACCAATGGCACCTATGTCAATGGCAAGCTGATCAAGAAGCATGCATTGCAGAATGGCGACCTCATCACGGTGGGGCGCCACCAGCTGCGCTTCGTCGACAGCGCCACGGACAGCGAGGAACACGACGAGTTCGCCCAGACCATGGTGCTATCCAAGTCCGACATGGCCGCCAGCGGCGTGCACCCCGCGCCGGCCGCGGGCCGTGGCGCAGACCGGGCCGCCCCGGCGGCGGTTTCGGCGAAGATCCAGGTCCTCAACGGCAACTTTGCAGGCCGGGAAGTGGCGCTCAACAAGGCCCTGACGACCATGGGCCAGCCGGGCGTACAGGTCATAGCGATCACGCGCCGCGCGGATGGCTACAACCTCGTGCAGGTGGAGAACGCCCCGAACCGCGAACCGCCCAAGGTCAACGGCCAGCCAATCGGTTCTCAGGCACGCAAGCTCAATGACAACGACGTCATCGAGCTGGTTGGCATCAAGATGGGCTTCTTCCTCGACTGAGCGCTCCTGGCCTCAATCGGTCACCCGCCGCAGCACACGCGGACCCATGCCGGCGAGGAGCTCATAGGGGATGGTGCCCGCGCAGCGGGCAACCTCCTCCACCGGCAGGCCGTTTCCCCAGAGGATCACCGGATCACCCGGTCGCGCAGGGGCAATCCCCGTCAGGTCGATGCTGATCATGTCCATGGACACCCGGCCAATGACGGGTGCTGCATGGCCGTTCACCAGCACGGGCGTGCCGCGCGACGAGTGCCAGGGGTAGCCGTCGGCATAGCCGGCCGCGGCCACGCCGACCACGCTGTCACGCGTGGCCTGCCAGTCTCCTCCGTAGCCGACACGGCTTCCCCGTGGCAGCTGCCGGACCGCAAGCAAGCGGCTCTGGAAGGACATGGCCGGCAACAGGCCAAGAGATGCAGCGGTGCGGTCCGGCAACGGTGAGGCGCCATAGAGCATCAGTCCCGGCCGGACCCAGTTGTGGCATCCCGTCGGCAGGACGCCGCCGGTACGGGTGGCCAACCCGCCGAGGATCCCGGCCGAATTCGCCATGCTGACGTCGCCCACCCAGCCCAGCCTCCTGGCCGCGCGAGTGGCCGCTTCGAAGGCCGCCAGCTGTCCTGCAGTCTGGTCCGAAGCCGGGTCGTCCGCGGCAGCCAGGTGGGTCATCAGCCGGACCGCGGATTGCGCTGGCCGGCCGCGCAGCCTTGCCAGAACTTCAGGCAGGACTGCCGGTGCGATGCCCAGCCGCCCCATGCCCGTATCGATCTTCAGCCAGGCGTCGATGCCTGCCGGCACGGCTTCCAGGACCCGGACCTGCTCGAGGTCGTGAACCACGACCTCGAGCCCATGGTGGACGGCCTCCAGCAACTCCTCGTTGCCGATGAAGCCGCCCAGCACAATGATCCGCCTGCTGATGCCCGCCTCACGCAGCTGCACCGCCTCCTCCAGGCGGGCAACCGCGAAGGCATCGGCATCGCCGAGCGCCCGGGCAACGGCTACGAGCCCATGCCCGTAGGCATCCGCCTTGATGACGGCGAGCACCGGGCAGCCCGGCGCCAGTTCCCGGACCCTCCGCAGGTTGTGACGCAGCGCTGTGGCACTGATGACGGCCACCGCCGCCTGCGTCATGAAAACACCTCGATTTCCGGGGCGTAATTCTCGAAGCGCGTGTACCGGCCGAGGAATGTCAGCGGGAACTCGCCGGTGGGGCCGTTGCGCTGCTTGGCAATCGTGATGTCGGCGATTCCCTTGCGCGGCGTGTTCTGGTTGTAGACCTCTTCGCGATAGATGAAGACGATGAGGTCGGCATCCTGCTCGATGGCCCCGGACTCCCGCAGGTCCGACATCACCGGCTTCTTGTCCTGGCGCTGTTCGACGCTGCGGTTCAGCTGCGACAGCGCAATGACGGGTACCTTCAGCTCACGGGCCAGTGCCTTCAGCGAACGCGAAATCTCCGAAATCTCCGTCGCCCGGTTCTCGGCATTGCCAGCCACCCGCATCAGCTGCAGGTAATCGAGGACGATGAGTTCGAGGCCATGCTCCTTCTGCAGGCGCCGCGCCCGGGAACGCACCTCGGTCGGTGTCAGCGCGGGCGTATCGTCGATGAAGATGCGCGCATCGGCCATCTGGCGCACCGCACCGTGGATGCGCGGCCACTCCTCGTCGCCAAAGCGACCATTGCGCAGGTGCGCCTGGTCCACGCGGCCCAGCGAGGAAATCATGCGGAAGGCCAGCTGGTCCACCGACATCTCCATGCTGAACACGGCCACTGGCAGGCGCGAGCCGAAGGCCGCGTTCTCGGCGATGTTGAGCGCCAGGGTGGTCTTGCCCATGGAAGGCCGGCCGGCGACGATGATCAGGTCGCCCTTCTGCAGGCCCGAGGTGAGTTCGTCGAACCGCGAAAAGCCCGTGGACACCCCGGTGATGGCCCCTCCCGCCTGATGCAGCTCGTCCAGGCGATCGATGGTCTTGCCGAGGACATCGCGCAGGTGCACGAATCCCGCCCCGCCCCGCTGGCCACGCCGCGCAATTTCCAGGATGCGCTGCTCGGCCTCATCAACCAGTTCGGCGGCGGGGCGTCCCTCGGTATGGAAAGCGCTGCCAACGATGCTGTTGCCGGTCTGTACCAGCTCGCGCAGCAGGGCACGGTCGCGGATGATGCGCCCATAGTCGGCAACATTCGCCGCACTCGGGGTATCGCGGACCAGTGTCGCCAGGTAGCCGAGGCCGCCCGCATCGGCAATCTCGGCACGACTCTCCAGGTACTCCGAGATCGTGATGGCGTCGAAGGGCTGGCGCCTTTCGGCAAGCGCGCGGATCGCGCCGAAGATCAGGCGGTGGTCGGGCCGGTAGAAGTCGGCTTCGGAAACCAGATCGGCGACCCTGTCCCAGGCCGCGTTGTCCAGCATGAGGCCGCCGAGCAACGCCTGCTCGGCCTGCACCGAACTGGGCGGCAGGTTGAGGCGGTCGATGCCGGCCACGGATGGCTCTGCAGCGGAAAAAGCGCTGGCCATGGCGGCACCCGTCGCTCCGTTACGCGGACGCGGCGTCCTCCGCCACGACATTCAGGGTGATGGACACGGTGACGTCGGCATGCAGGTGCAGGTCGACCTGATGCTCGCCGATGGTGCGGATCGGACCCGCCGGCATGCGCACTTCGCTGCGCTCCAGCGGGCAACCCGCGGCCGTGCAGGCTTCGGCAATGTCGATGGTGCCGAGGGAACCGAAGAGCTTGCCCTCGCTGCCGGCCTTTGCCGGAATCCTGAGCTGCAGTTGCGCCAGCCGCTCGGCTCGCGCCTGCGCGGCGGCCAGCTCTGCAGCCTGCTTGCTCTCGAGCTCCGCGCGCCGGGCCTCGAACCTGGCGATGTTGGCCTCAGTAGCGAGGGTTGCCTTGCCCTTGGGCAGCAGGAAATTGCGCCCAAACCCCGGCTTGACCTTGACGCGGTCGCCGATGTTGCCGAGATTCGCGACCTTTTCGAGCAGTATGACTTCCATGACCTTCTCTCTAATTTTCAGTGTGCCAGCCCGCGGGCGGCAATGACCAGATTACACCACTTCGCGACCATTCCGCCGCAGGTCGTACAGGTTATCGACCAGGCCAACGATGGCGAGTCCCAGCAGTTCCAGCACCGCGACCGCCGGCAGCAATGCCATCGGCAGGTACAGCGCCAGCGACCACAGCCTTGGCCACTGGCGTTCGGTCCCATGCCAGTGCATGACCGACAGGCCCTGCAGCACGAAACCGCTGGCAAAGACCAGCAGCAGGTCGTCAGCCATCCCGCGCTGGCCGGTGAGCAGCAACAGCGCCGCCCCGGCCGTCGCCAGGCTCAGCATGCGGCCCATCCGCAGCGCCCTGAAATCGCTGCCGAACTCCCGGCCGTCGATGGTGCCGCTCCAGGCCGAGCCGAGAAACAGTGCCACCACCGAACTCGTCACCGCACTGGCAGACATCATGCCGGTCATGACCTGGGCCGCACCCGGCACCAGATCCGCCGGGCCGACGGCCAGCCCGGCGCTGGCAGCGCGCTGCGTCAGGTCGGTCAGGACCCGTTCCCAATACGCCTGAGGATCCTGGATCCACAGCGTGAAACCGACGGCAGCCGCCACGCCGAGCAGCACCGCCGCCTGCACCGCCAGCGTCAGTGACAGCTGGCTGCGCAGCAGGCCAAGAAAAATTGCCAGCAGCCAGGTCAACGCGGCGCCGACGCCAAGTTCCAGCCAGCCCGTCCCCGCCATGGTGGCCAGGACCAGCAGCAGCAACAGGGCGAGCCCGCAGTCCGCAAGCGCTGGCCGCCAGCCCTTCACATTGGTGATCAACACGGCAATAGCGGCGCTGATCACCAGTGCCAGTGGCAGCGGGAACAGCAGCGCCAGGAGCGCAACCCGTGCCGCCCGACGCTCCATGAGCCATGCCGGCAAGCCTGTCATGGCCGCTCGCTGCCTGCACCACGCCGAGGCCGCTTCAGCGGCACCGGCCGTGGCAGATCAATGCTTGTCCGTGTACGGCAGCAGGGCCAGGAAGCGGGCGCGCTTCACCGCCAGTGCCAGCTGGCGCTGGTAGTTGGCTCTGGTGCCGGTGATGCGGCTCGGGACCACCTTGCCGGTCTCGGTGATGAACTGCCGCAGGGTCTCGAGATCCTTGTAGTCGATCTCCTTGACCCCTTCGGCGGAGAACTTGCAGAACTTGCGGCGCCTGAAAAATCTGCTCACGTCACTGCTCCGGAAATCTGTGTCATGGGCCGGCGCTAGCCGGCAGCCTGCTCGGCCTCGGCCGGCGGGCCTTCCTCGTTACCGCGGGCCTGCTCGCGGGCAGCGCCGCGACCGGAACCTTCGCGGTTGTCCTCGTCGGCGGACCGGGCAAGGAACGAAGGCTCGGTCACAGCCTCGTCGCGTCGGATGACCAGGTGGCGCAGCACGGCATCGCTGAAACGGAAAGCATCAGCGAGCTCATCGAGTGCCGGCTTGGTGCACTCGATGTTCATGAGCACATAGTGTGCCTTGTGGACCTTGGCGATGGTGTGGGCCAGCTGCCGCCGCCCCCAGTCTTCGAGGCGGTGCACCGTGCCACCGCTGCCGGTGATGATCCCCCGATAGCGCTCGACCATCGCGGGGACCTGCTCGCTCTGGTCCGGATGGACCAGAAACACGATCTCGTAGTGACGCATTGTGGCTCCCTGTGGATCAAAGCCACCCGCTGCGCGGTGTGGCAAGGAGGCGGATCCGGCGCCAGCCGGACCCTGCAGGACGCGGCATCCTACCGGACGGGTCCGGCCCGTGCAAGGCGCTGGCGCTGGCACTCGTACAGGCAGATGCCGGCCGCCACGGCGACATTCAGGCTCTCCACGACCCCGTGCATGGGCAGCCTGACGAGCAGGTCGCAGCGCTCCCGGGTCAGGCGGCGCATGCCCCGGCCCTCGGCCCCCATGACCAGCGCCAGCGGCCCGGCCAGGTCGGCATCGAACAGGCTGACTGGGGCGGCCTCGTCGGTACCGACGATCCTGATGCCCGCCTCCGCCAGCTGCTCCAGGAAGCGTGCCAGATTCGCCACCTCGGCCAGCGGCTGGGCCTCGGCGGCACCCGCCGCCACCTTGCTCGCGACCGGTGTCACGCCCACATTGCGGCTCCGGCCGGTGACCACCAGGTCCACGCCTGCGGCGTCGGCCGTCCGCAGCAGCGACCCGAAGTTGCGTGGGTCCTCGATGCCGTCCAGGGCCAGGATCAGGGGCGGCGCCAGTGTCGCGACCAGTGCCAGCGCCTCGCGATCGGACAGGCTCGCGGCACCGGTCACCCGTGCGGCTATGCCCTGGTGCTTGGTGGTCCCCGTCAGGCGCTCGAGCTGCTGGGCCGGGCAGAGTTCCACCGGGACCCGGCTGCGCGTGATGTCGTCGGCAAGGCGGCCCAGCCGCTTCTGCCCGAGGTCCTCCTGCAGGTACAGGCGCGACGCACGGCCCGCGGCCAATGCCTTGCGCACCGCCTGGATGCCATAGGTGAGCCGGTCGCCGCTGCTCATCGCTGCCTCTGCGAGTGCCGCCGCGGCAGCGCGGCCTGCCGCCGGGTGCGCTGGGCCGGCGTCGCTGCGTCATCCTCCAGGGCGAGGTCGATGCGCGCCTCGTCGACATCCACCCTTAAGATGCGCACCCGCAGGCGCTCGCCCAGGCCATAGCTGCGCCCGCTGCGCTCACCGGCGAGGCGCAGGCCGCCCTGCTCGAGGTGGTAGTAGTCGTTGCGCAGGCTGGTGACGTGTACCAGCCCGTCGACATTGAGCGCCGTCAGGGTCACGAACAGGCCGAAATGCGTCAGGCCCGAGACGACGCCATCGGCTACCTCGCCGATGCGGTCCTTGACGTAGGCGCACTTGTAGCGCGCCTCCACGTGGCGGGCCGCTTCCTCAGCGCGGCGTTCGCGCTCGGAGGTGAGCCGCCCCAGCAACTCCATGGCCGGCACGTCGTAGCGGTAGGCGGCTGGCTTGCCGTGGTCGAGGATGTGGCCGATACCGCGGTGCACCAGCAGGTCCGGGTAGCGGCGGATGGGCGAGGTGAAGTGGGTGTAGGTGGCCAGGCCCAGGCCGAAATGCCCGATGTTGGCCGGCTGGTACACCGCCTGCGCCATGGTGCGCAGCACCGCCGTCGCCAGCATCGGGTAGTCCGGCCGGTCGCGCAGCGCGGCGAGGATGCGATTGATTTCGCGCGGCCGCGCCCGCGCCTGGCTGGTGACCTTGGCCCCGAGCGCCTGCAGCATCAGCCGCAGGTTCTCGAACTTCTCCTCGTCCGGCCCGGCATGCACCCGATACAGGGTCGGCAGATGGCGACGTTGCAGGAACTTCGCCGCCTGCACATTGGCCGCGATCATGCATTCCTCGATCAGCCGATGGGCATCGTTGCGCTGGCGCAGGCTGATGCTGGCGATACGACCGTTGGTGCCGAGGGTGATCTGCGCCTCGGGCAATTCCAGTTCCAGCGCGCCGCGCCGCCGGCGCGCCCGCTCCAGGCTCGCGAACACGCCGTAGAGGTTGTCCAGCTGGGTCTGCACGCCCTTCAGGCGCTGGCGTACGCCCACGTTGCCGTCGCGGGCCGCCTGCACGTCCTCGTACACCAGCCGCTGGCGCGACCGCATGACGGCACGGAAGAAGCGCGCATCGCCGACCTCCCCGGCAGCCGACACCCGCATCTCGCAGACCATGCACAGGCGGTCGACATCCGGGTTGAGGGAACACAGGCCGTTGGACAGCTGCTCCGGCAGCATCGGCACGACCCGGTCCGGGAAGTAGGCGGAAGTGCTGCGATGGGCGGCCTCCCGGTCCAGCGGCTCGCCCGCGCGCACATAGTGGGAAACATCGGCGATGGCCACCAGCAGGCGCCAGCCGCCCGCCATGGGCTCGGCATACACCGCATCGTCGAAGTCACGCGCATCCGCGCCGTCGATGGTCACCAGCGGCAGCTCGCGCAGGTCCGTCCGCCCGGCCTTGTCGCCTGCCTTCACCTCGACGCCCAGGGCGGCCGCATCCCGGCGGACTTCGGGGGGAAAAACCGCGGGCAGCCCATAAATCTCCAGGGCTGCATCGGTGGCCACCGCCGGATCCTCTTCGGGGCTGCCCAGCAGCCGGACGACCTTGCCCTGCGCCTCGCGATTGATGCCTGGGTAGCTGATGATCTCGATCTTGACGAAATGCCCGTCGGTGGCGCCGCCGCGATGCGCATCGGGAACCAGGTAATGGCGTGCGGAGCGGCCGCCTTCGACGACGTAACCGATTCCCCGCTCGCGCACGTAGCGGCCGACCACGCTCTGCTTGCCGCGCTCGAGGATTTCCATGACCGTGCCGGCACGGCGGCCGCGCGGGCCGGAGCCGGTGAGGCGCACGGCCACCCGATCTCCATCGAGCAGCTGGCGCATCTCATCGGGCGGCAGGAAGACATCGCCGCTGCCGTCGCTGGTGATGAGGAAACCATAGCCATCGCGATGCGCCGACACGACCCCGGTCACTGCATCGAGCTTCTCGATGAGGCAGTACTCACCACGGCGGTTGAGCAGCAGGCGGCCCGCGCTGACCAGGTCCTGCAGGCGCTTGCGCAGGCTGTCCTGGTGGCGAGGCTGCTTTACCTGGAGCGCTGCAGCCAGCGCGGCGAAGGTCTGTGGAACACCGCCGGCCTGCAACATCGAGATGATGTCGCCGGCGTCCGGTACCGGGTGCCGATAGCGCGGCCGGGAACCAGCGGCCGCTGGCCTGCGCCCGGCCGGAGTGCGGCGCCTAGCCAATGTCGTGCAACGAAAACCGGCTCATTTCGTTGACAAGCATACAGGGCGCCATTAAATTCGCGCCACTCTCGCGCCCCGTGCCCAGGTGGCGGAATTGGTAGACGCGCTGGTTTCAGGTACCAGTGGAGCGATCCGTGGAGGTTCGAGTCCTCTCCTGGGCACCAATCGCTGGCACCATCAGCCGGGATTCAGGTAGCGTGCCGCTGCGGCCCGGCGCCAGGTGCGCCGGGCTGTGCCGCCATGTCCTCGGGCGCGGCACCCGCTGGCGCCGCGGCGGTCACGGCGGCGAACGCCGCGGCCTCCGCTGCGGTGAATGCCGGCGTCGAATCGACGATGTGCTGCCAGTCCTCATCGCTCAGCAGCGTCGAGGTGAGATGGCGCAGCGAGTGGCTGCGTGCACCGAGTACGTTGACCAGCACATCGAGGAAGCGCGCGGCCGCTGCCTCGAAATCGGCACGACCCGTCCGCCCTGCCCGCCGGTACTGGCCTGCAGCAGCCTCAAATTCCTTCAGGGACTTCGCGCCGAGGTCCAGGCGCCCGCGCAGCGCCTGCATGGCCTGGTGGTCCGCCTGCTGCGCGGCCGGCACCCGTGGTGCGAGCAGGTCCACGAGGCGCCGGTCCTGGTCGATGAGCCGCTGCTGGCCCGGGACGAGATAGTCGATACAGGCATGATAAAAGGCCTCGGCGTCTCCGCCCGCACTGCGGAAATGCGCCAGACCAGCGCTGAAGGACTCGCGCACCTGCATCTTGCGGCGCCGCTCCCAGCGCAAGAGTTCCACTGCTGTAGCCACGCTTGCTCTCCTCCCGGAATCCGGTACTGGTGGTCGCGAACAATTGTTATATTAGTATGATCTTAGGACCACATAGCTGGAAGTCCCCATGCTGATCAACAACTGGTACGTTGCCGCCACCTCCGCTGAACTGCCGGGTGATCGCCCGCTGGGGGTGCGCATGCTCGGGCTGGACTTCGTGCTGTTCCGGTCCGGCGGCAGCGTCAGCTGCCTGCCCGGAAACTGCTGCCACCGCGGCGGTGCGCTTGGCGACGGCAGGGTCGCGGACGGCTGCCTGGCCTGCCCATACCACGGCTGGCAGTTCGATGCCAACGGGCAATGCGTCCTCATCCCGGCGATGGGTCCGGAAGTCAGGCCGCCGCGGCGGGCGCGGCTCGACAGCTATCCCACCACCGAGAAGTACGGCTGGATCTGGGTGTTCCTCGGCGACCTGCCACCGGAAGAACGGCCACCGATTCCAGACCTGCTGCCGGAGTATGACGACCCGGAACACTGGCGCCTCGTGCCCTATCGCTTCGAAGCGGCCGCCAACTGGGTGCGCATGGAGGAGAACTCGCTCGACACCATCCACACCAGCTTCGTGCACCGGCGTTTCGGGGGGCGTGTCGACCCGAAGTCGGCCGCCGCCGACATCGAGCTGCTGCCGCATGGCGCGCGCGTACGTCGCGAGAAGCATGCACCGGACGCGAGCGCCAAGTCCGGCGAACTGGCCAAGCTGCTACCGGCGAATCGCACGCGAACCCGGGTATCGCTGGAGTTCAGCATCGTCGGCGTCTGCCATCGCATCCAGCCGACCTTCAGCGAGGGCATGAGCCAGATCAACTTCACCGCGCGGACGCCGATCGACGAGTTCCATACCCGTGCCTTCGGCTGGCAAGCGCGCAACTACCTGCTCGGCGAGGAACACGATGCCGAACGCATCAAGGGCCTGGAAGAAGCCATCGCCGAGGACCTGCGTATCGTCGAGAAGGTGCGCCCGCAACTCACGCCGTCTTCGCTGCCGGAAGAATTCCTGACGAAGGCCGACAGCATGGAAGTGGCATTCCGGCGGCTGGTGCGCCACTGGGCCAATCGCGGCTGGGAGATCGACAGCGAGCGTTACGCGGTGGAGAGCCGCAACCAGGCCCTGGTGATCCCGTCACCGCTACGGCGCATCGATCCGCACAACTGGGTCCATCGCACCGTTCCGCTCCGGCCTGCCGGCATCAATGACCTGGAACCGGCCTGAAAGCCGGCTGATAGCCGCTTCTCAGGCCGGATCGGCAAGGCGACGCAGATCTCTGGCGTAGCCGTGCAGCTTGCGCTGCAGCTGTGCGCGCTGCGCCGGCGACAGGGTTGTCGATAGCGCGGCCAGCATCTCGAACACCACGCGCCGATTGGCCTCGGCCGCGCTCTGGTAGGCACCGCCATCGGCCTGCCCGGGATCGAGCAGCAGCTCACGCAGCGCCTGCCCGAAGGCTGACCCGCGATCGGCGGACTCCAGCAGCGCCAGCAAACGCCGCTGCCAGCCCAGCCGTCGCTCCAGCCAGGCGCTGGACAGGTCCTGCATCGTCGCCATCCGATCCACCACGAGCTGGCGCTGCACCGGAGCCAGCCGTCCCACGAACCGCTGGACGGTGCGGATCGCGGACTTGTCGCGCCGCTTGCGGCGCACTTCTGCACTCTGTCCGGCGCGTTCCTGCCGGAGGTCCGCATTGTCTTCCTCCAGGTTCCTGGCGAGTTCGGCACGCTGCGCGGCGTCCAGCGAACCGAGGAACTGCGCCACATCTGGCGCAACCTGACCGAGGAAGTCGGCCAGGAGGTGCTCGGCTTCCTCGTAGTAACCCCGCAGGTCGTCTGCCGTAACCGGCCCGGCCGCTGCGGCAGCCAGGCGCTCGAGCAGGTCCTCGTAGCGCTCCAGCTGGGTCTCGCGATGCCAGGCCAGCGTCCGCTGCACCGAATCCCGGAGCAGCTGCTGCTGGGCCCCGTCGAGGCTGACAAGCCCTTCGACATACCAGGCAACCGCCCAGCCCACGCGGTTGTAGATGAATCCCGTGCTACAGGCGGGCAGCACCACCAGCAGCAGCACCAGCCCCGGCAACATCCGGCTCGCGCGCCGCCCCGGCGTGGCCGGCTGGGTGGCAGGCGCAGCGGCAGCAAGCATGGGCGCTAGTCGAAGGGATGGCGGACGATGATGTTCTGCGCGCGATCGGCACCGGTGGATATCATGTCGACCGGAACGCCGAGCACTTCCTCGATACGCTCCAGGTAGCGGCGCGCATTTGCGGGCAGAGCCTCAAGCGCGGTGATCCCTACGGTGGAGGCATGCCAGCCGGGCAGCTCCTCGTACACCGGTTCGCAGTCCGCATACTGGTCGACAAACACTGGCGTGGAATCGACCACCTGGCCCCGCAGCCGATAGCCCACGCAGATCTTCAGACGGTCCAGCCCATCCAGCACATCGAGTTTGGTGACGCAGAGGCCCGTCACACCGTTGTGCAGCACGGCACGCCGTGCCGCGACGGCGTCGAACCAGCCACAGCGCCGCGGCCGCCCGGTGGTCGAGCCGAACTCGACGCCGACCTCCGCAAGGTGCCTGCCGGTGTCGTCGAACAGCTCCGTGGGAAACGGGCCGGCACCGACGCGGGTCGAGTAAGCCTTGACGATCCCGAGCACGTAGTCGAATGCACCGATTCCCAGGCCACTGCCGGTCGCGGCAAATCCCGCCGTGGTGTTCGACGAGGTGACGTACGGGTAGGTGCCGTGATCCACATCGAGCATGGCGCCCTGCGCACCCTCGAACAGCAGGTTCGCGCCGGCACGCCGCTGCTCATCGAGGAAAAGCGCTGTATCTGCGGCCAGCGGCTTGACGCGCTCGCCGAGCCGCTGCAGTTCCTCGAGCATGGCTCCGGCATCCACCGGCGCCACCTTGTGGTAGTGCTCGAGCACGAAGTTGTGGAGGGCTGCCGCTGCGGCAAGCCGCTCGGCGAGGCGGGCCGGATCGAAGAGATCGGAGATGCGCAGCGAACGCCGCGCAGCCTTGTCCTCGTAGGCCGGCCCGATGCCGCGCCCCGTGGTGCCGATGGCCCTGGCGCCGCCGGCGCTCTCGCGGGCACGGTCGAGTTCGATGTGCGTCGGCAGTATCAGCGGGCAGGCGGCGCTGATGCGCAGACGCCCGGTGACCTGCACGCCGCGGGATTCCAGCCGATCGATTTCCTGCAACAGCGATGGCAGGTGCAGCACGACACCATTGCCGATCACGCAGGCGACATCGGGCCGCAGGATGCCCGAGGGAATCAGGTGCAGGACCGTCTTCTCGCCACCGATGATGAGCGTATGGCCGGCATTGTGGCCGCCCTGGAAGCGCACCACCGCGCCAACGCGCTCGGTCAACAGGTCGACGATCTTGCCCTTGCCCTCGTCACCCCACTGGATGCCGACGACGATTACGCTGCGCCCTGCCCTGCTGGCCGTCATAAGCCCCTGATCCGCTGCCCGCAACATCCCTGAATGCCCTCAGCCAACCCCCCGGACCAGCACCAGCAGCGTCAGCCCGGAAACCACGACCGTCAGCCCGAAGACCCGCAGCTGCGCATCGCTCAGCCGCGCCAGCAGCTCCAGGCTACGCCGCCAGGCCGAGGGGCTCGCGAATGGCAGCAGGCCCTCGATGACCAGGTAGAGGGCCAGTGCCGCAAAAAGATCCGCCCAGTGCATGGCTTCCCACCGGCCCCGCCTGGCAGACCCAGGCGCGTTTCGCGTCAGCGCCCGCCTTCCGATTGTTTCAGGAACCGGAAGAACTCACCCTTGGTATCGAGCAGCATGAGGTCGTTCGGCTGGCCCAGCGAACGCCTGTATGCCGAGAGGCTGCGGTAGAACGCGAAGAATTCCGGGTTCTTGCGATAGGCATTGGCGTAGATCCTCGCCGACTCGGCATCGCCCTCGCCGCGCAGCACCTCGGCATCGCGGTAGGCCGTGGCGATGATGACGGTGCGCTGGCGATCCGCATCGGCGCGGATCTGCTCGGCGGCCTCGGCACCCTGCGCACGCAGTTCAGCCGCGGTTCGCGCCCGCTCCTGGCGCATACGGTTGAACACGGACTCGCTGACCTCGTCGGAGAACTCGATGCGCTTCACGCGCACGTCGACGATCTCGATGCCCAGTGACGTGGCATCCTCGCGGGCTGCGGAAAGCATGGCGTCCAGCAGCTCGCGCCGCTCGGCAGCCACTACCTGCGGCACGGTGCGAATGGCGAATTCCGCGCGGATGCCGTCCTTGAGGATTTCCAGCAGGCGCTGCGAAGCCAGCGACTCGTTGCCGCCGCTTGCGCGGTAGTACTCGCCGACGTCCGTGATGCGCCACTTGACGAAGAAGTCCACCAACAGGTTTTTCTTCTCCTTGGTCAGGAACTGTTCCTGCGGGTTGTTGATCGTCAGGATCTGGCGCGGATACTTCTCGACGTTGTTGACGAACGGAATCAGGAAATGCAGGCCGGGCCTGAACCCGGTCTCGACGATTTCGCCGAATCGGAATTTCACGGCGAGGTCACGCTCGTCGACGGCAAACACCGACATCATGCCCAGGATGACCGCAACCACTGCGGTTACCAGCAGGCCGGGTGCGAGTTTCTTCATCAGCGTGCCCCCCGGGTGCGCAGGTCTTCGCGGGACCGGCCGACCGATCCGACATCAGCCTCGCTGCCGGACTCGCCGGAGGTCACCGGCGTCGTGGTCCGGCTGCCTGCCGAGCCGGCGGCGGTTGGCGGCAGCATCCCGCGGTTCTCCAGGATCTTGTCCAGCGGCAGGTACAGCATGTTGCCGCTACCGGAAGTATCCACCAGTACCTTGTTGGTCCTCGACAGGATGTCGGCGACGGCATCGATGTAGAGCCGCTCGCGGGTGACGCCCGGCGCCAGCTCGTACTCCTTGAGCAACGCCTCGAAGCGCGCCGCCTCACCCTGGGCATCAGCAATGACGCGTTCCTTGTAGGCCTCGGCTTCCGCCTGGCGACGCGCCGCCTCGCCACGGGCCTTCGGCAGCACGTCGTTGGCGTAGGCCTGGGCCTCGAAGGACAGGCGCTCGCGGTCCTCGCGTGCCTTGATGGCGTCCTGGACCGCAGCGTCGACCTGGTCCGGGAAATTCACGTCCTGCAGGTTGACCTTGGTAATGCGCACGCCGGTGGCGTACTCGTCCAGCGTCTCCTGGATCAGCTTCTGGGTGCGCTGCGCGATCTCCGTGCGGCCCTCGCCGAGGGCAAAGTCCATGGTGCTCTTGCCGATGACCTCGCGGATGGCGCTCTCGCTGACGTCGGATATCGTGCCCTCGGGATCCCGCACGTTGAAGAGGTACTTCACCGGGTCGGCCTTCTGGTACTGCACGACCAGGTCCACGTCGACGATGTTCTCGTCCGCGGTGAGCATGCGGGTCTGCTTGTTGAACGGGCTGATCTCGTTGACGTTCACCAGTTCCACGTGCTCGACCGGCCACGGCAGGTGCCAGCGCAGGCCAGGCATGGTGGTGGCGACGTACTTGCCGAAGCGCAGGACCACGCCCTGCTCGGCATCATCGACGCGATACAGGCCGGTCAGCAGCCAGCCCACCAGGACCATGCCACCGAGCACGGCCAGGCCCGAGCGGCTCGCCGGGCCAGACGGGCCGGCGGAACCGGAAGCCGGCCGCGGACCGCCGCCACCGCCACTGCGAAACAGCCGGCCCAGCTTCTGCTGCAGGTCACGGATGATGCGGTCGAGATCGGGCGGCCCCTGCTGCCGGTCCCCGCCACCACGACCCCAGGGATTACGGCCGTTTCCGGATTCGTTCCATGCCATGGCTTGCCAGTACCCCAGGATTTGTATCCAAAAGCCCTTCATTGAATCGTCGCCGGCCTCACCGCAGCAGTGGCCGGGGTGAGGCGCAGCCCATCGGAACGCTGCAACTCAAGAAAACCCGCCTGGTCCAGTTCGACGTCCATTTCCCAGCTGCCATCGCTCAGCACCCGCTCGCCGCGCACGCCGGAACACTCGTACAGGCGCGCGCGCAACCGGGCCTGGGCGGCGCTCAACCTGACCGTTCCCCGCACCACGTCGCGGTGCAGGTACTCGGCGATCGCATACAGGAGGAAATCAACGCCCGCTCCGGTGGCCGCGGACAGCCATACGCGCGCCGGCATGCCGGTCTCGGACCTGTCAACACGCGGCTCGACCCCAAGTATATCAGCCTTATTGTAGACCTGGATTGTCGGCAGCTGCGCGGCGCCGATGGTCGCGAGCACCTGTTGCACCTGGCCGAGGCGCTCGACGTGCGCCGGGTCGGCCGCATCCACCACATGCAGCAGCAGGCGGGATTCCCGGGTCTCCTCCAACGTGGACTCGAATGCCGCCACCAGTTCGTGCGGCAGGTCGCGGACGAAGCCCACGGTGTCGGCCAGGACCATGTGCCCGCCGTCCGGCAGCCGCACGGCCCGCAGCGTCGGGTCCAGCGTTGCGAACAGCTGGTCGGCAACGAAGGTCCCGGCATCCGTCAGCCGGTTGAACAGGGTGGACTTGCCGGCGTTGGTGTAGCCCACCAGCGACACGACGGGCACCTCATGCCGGCGCCGCTGGTGGCGCGACAGGTCGCGATGCCGGGCCACCCGCAGCAGACGCTCCTGCAGCTGGCGGATGCGCCTGGCCACCAGCCGGCGGTCGGTCTCGAGCTGGGTCTCGCCCGGTCCCCTCAGGCCGATGCCGCCCTTCTGCCGCTCCAGGTGTGACCAGCCACGTACCAGTCGCGTCGACAGGTGCTGCAGCTGGGCAAGTTCGACCTGCAGCTTACCCTCGAAGCTGCGCGCACGCTGCGCGAATATGTCGAGGATGAGTCCCGCACGGTCCACGACCCGCCGGCCCAGCTCCTTCTCGAGGTTGCGTTCCTGGGCGGGCGACAGCGGATGGTCGACCAGGACGACATCGGCTGCGGCCGACGTGACCAGTGACTTCAGTTCATCGAGCTTGCCAGTGCCGATGAGGTAGCGCGGATTGATGACGCGCAATGGCGCCGGCAAGGCCGCGGCGACCTGCGCTCCCGCGGCCAGCGCCAGCGCTTCGAACTCCTGTACTTCTTCGGCGGAAGGCGCATGCCCGGAACCGACATGCACCAGCACGGCACGCTCGCCGCGCCCGGGGCGCTCGAACAATCAGCCACCCCCCATGCGGGAAACGGCAGGCGCCGCCGGGCCAATGTCGATGGCAGGCGCTTCAGTCAGCGGCTTCTTCCTCATCGCCACCCATGCGCACGTTGCGCGACGGCACCACGGTCGAGATGGCATGCTTGTAGACCATCTGGCTGACGCTGTTCTTGAGCAGCACGACGAACTGGTCGAACGATTCGATCGTTCCCTGCAGCTTGATGCCGTTGACCAGGTAGATCGACACCGGGATCTTTTCCTTGCGCAAGGCATTCAGGAACGGGTCCTGCAGAATCTGCCCCTTGGACATCCTGGCCTCCCGGTGTTGTTCTGGCTTGTCGGCTTTTTCCGCGGGCGCGTTCTTCGAAGGAAGCGATAGTCTGCTCATGTCCCGTTTTCCCGGCGTTCTGTAAGCCGCTCCATCATATTGCATCGCCCGCCCGAGCGCGACACCCCCATGCCTCGAGCGCTGCCATGGCATGCATGGCACAGTCCGGTTCTTCCGGGTCCAGCATCCGGTCGATCGCCTCCGAGCGCAGCCAGGTCAGTTGCCGCTTGGCCAGGCGGTGGGTGGCGACCATCGTCTGGCGCACCGCCTCTTCGAGGGTCAGCTGGCCCGCCAGGCAGGCCCACAGCTGGCGGTATCCCACGGCGCGCATGGCGGGGCGCTCCGCTGACATAAGCGGCCGGGACATCAGACAGCGGACTTCCTCGACGAATCCCGCATCCAGCATGGCCCGCAGGCGCTGGTCCAGCCGGCGCCGCAGCCCGGCACGGTCAGCGGGCACCAGGCCCAGGCGGCGCAATTCCAGGCGCGATTGGCCGGGTCGTGACTGCAGGATGGAAAGCGGCTCACCCGTCAGCATGAAAACCTCGAGCGCACGCTGTATGCGTTGCCGGTCGCCCGGCTTGATGCGTGCCGCCGCGGCGGGATCCACCGCAGCCAGCCGCGCATGCAGCGCGGGCCAGCCGCTGCGGGCCGCCTGCGCGTCGAGTGCCGCGCGGATGCCGCCATCGGCGCCAGGCAGCGGCGCCAGCCCACGCTCGAGGGCGCGGAAGTACAGCATGGTGCCACCGACCAGCAGCGGCAGCCGGCCGCGGGCCTGCACCTCGCTGATGACGCGCAGTGCGTCGGCACGAAAATCCCCGGCGGAGTAGCTCTCCCAGGGATCGCGGATGTCGATCAGGTGGTGCGGCACGGACGCCAGCTGCGCCGCATCCGGCTTGGCCGTGCCGATGTCCATGCCGCGATAGACCATGGCGGAGTCGACGCTGATGATTTCCAGGTCGAACCGGGTCGCCAGTTGCAGGGCCAGCGCGGTCTTGCCGGTGCCGGTTGGCCCCATGATGCCGACGACCGTCCCAGCGGGCACCGCGCGGCCGCCTTCGTCAGCGACCACGCCGGAACAGGCGGTCGAGATCCTGCATCGACAACTCGGTCCATGTGGGGCGGCCATGGTTGCACTGGTCGGCCCGGTCGGTGGCCTCCATGGAGCGCAGCAGGGCATTCATCTCCGCCAGCGACAGCTGGCGATGGGCCCGCACGGATGCATGGCAGGCCGTGGTCGACAGCACGGCATCCAGCTGCTGCTCCAGCCGCGCACTCTGGCCGTCGAGGCACAGGTCGGCAAGCAGATCGCGCACCAGCCGCTCGATGTCGGCACCGGCCAGCAGCGCCGGAACCGCCCTGACGATCACTGCCGCCGGCCCGACACGCTCGACCTGGAAACCATACTGCGCCAGTGCAACTCCCTGTTCCTCGATCCAGCTGGCCTCGGCCATGCTCACGGCCAGGGTCTGCGGCACCAGCAAGGGCTGGCTGGCAATGCCAGCCGTGGCGCACTGTGCCTTCAGCATCTCGTAGGTAACGCGTTCGTGCGCCGCGTGCATGTCGATGATGGCCAGGCCGCGGCTGGTCTCCGCCAGGATGTATACCCCGCCGAGTTGCGCCAGCGCATGGCCGAGCGGCGCGGTCCCGGCGTCGGTTACGCCCGCTGGCGGCGCCGGCCTGGCGAGCGCGGCGTAGGCAGCCTGCGATTCATGGGCCGCCTGGCTCGCACCACTGAACAGCGCACCGGTAGCTGCAGGCGCCGGTGCAGCTGGTACCGGCGCCGGCCGGACCACGGCAGGACTGCGGCCCGGGCTGGTGCCCGACAGGGCAGTCTCGACCGTCCGGCGGATGAAATCGTGGATCGCACCGGGCTCGCGGAAGCGCACCTCCAGCTTGGCCGGGTGCGCGTTGACATCCACCAGCGCCGGATCCATCTCCAGGTACAGGGCGAATCCCGGGAAGCGCCCGTGGTACAGCACATCCCGGTATGCTTGGCGGACCGCGCTGGCCACCAGCTTGTCGCGCACGGCGCGCCCATTGATGTAGAAGTGCTGGCGGTCAGGCTGGCTGCGTGAAAAGGTCGGGCGCGAAATCCAGCCCGCGAGGCGCAGGCCGCCGGCCTCGCGCTCGAGATGCATCAGGCTGGCGACGAAGTCCTCGCCGGCCAGCTGGGCGAGGCGGCGTTCCTGCGCGGCACGGTCCGTCGCCGCCGGCAGGTCGAATACCTGGCGGCGATTGTGGGTGAAGCGGAATGACGTGGTGAAGCGCCCCAGCGCCATGCGTTCGACGACGGCCTGCAGGTGCTGGAACTCGGTGCGCTCCGAGCGCAGGAACCGGCGTCGCGCCGGCGTGTTGAAGAACAGGTCCCGGACCTCGGCCAGCGTGCCCGGAGGATGCGCCGCCGGAACCGGTCCCTCGACGGATCCGCCGTCACTGGTTACCGCGTACGCCATCGTGGCGTCCGCGGGCCGGGAAGCGAGCTGCAGCCGGGAAACCGAGGCAATGCTCGGCAACGCCTCGCCGCGAAAGCCGAGCGTGGCGATGCAGGAGAGGTCGTCCAGGCTGCCGATCTTGCTGGTGGCATGGCGTGCCAGTGCCAGCGCCAGTTCATCGCGGGCGATGCCGACACCATCATCGCGCACCCGCAGCAGGCGGATACCGCCCTCCTCGGCATCGATGGCGATCTGCCGCGCCCCGGCGTCCAGGCTGTTTTCCAGCAACTCCTTGGCCACCGATGCCGGCCGCTCCACGACTTCGCCGGCGGCAATCTGGTTGACGAGATGCGGGGGCAGTTCACGAATCGGCATGCGCCGATTGTTTCAAACGCCGCCCCCGCTTGTCATCGCAGGCAGCGGTGCCGCATGGAACTCAGGTCTCCTGAGCCGCGGGGATGCGCAGCACCTGCCCGGGCGCCACCTGGTCGGAACGCAGCTGGTTGGCATCGCGGATACGGCGCACGCTGACGTTGTAGCGCGTGGCGAGCCCGGACAGCGTCTCGCCGGGGCGGATCACGTGCTGCACGGACTCGGCAAGGCGTTGCCGGCTCAGCTCCGCCACCAGCGTGCCGCGCGGCGGGTTGCGATAGAAGTAGTCGCGCACGCCGGCAAAAATGGCTGCGGCCAGCCGCGCGCGGTACTCGTTGTTATCGAGCCGCCTCTCTTCCTCCGGATTGGAGATGTAGGCGGTCTCGATGAGCACCGAAGGTACGTCGGGCGACTTCAGGACCATGAATGGCGCCTGCATCACCTGCGACTTGCGTACCGTCCCGACCCTGGCCATCTGCCGCAGGATCTCGTCGGCCACCTCGATGCTGGAACTCAGTGATGCGTTCTGCGACAGGTCCATCAGCACCGAGGCCAGCGTCGGGTCCTTGGTGCGCAGCGATACGCCGCCGATGAGGTCCGCGGCGTTCTCGCGCGCGGCAAGGCGGCGCGCCGCCTCGTCGGTGGCGCCCTTCTCGTTCAGCACGTACACGGAACTGCCCTGCACGTCACGGTCGCGAACCGCATCCGCGTGCACCGAGATGAACAGGTCGGCAGATGCCCTGCGCGCCCGCTCCATGCGCCCACGCAGGGGAATGAATTCGTCCTGGTCGCGGGTGAGCACCGCGCGCATGCCGGGCTCGGCGTTGACGACCTCCGCCAGCCGCCGGGCGAGCCGCAGGGTGATGTCCTTCTCCAGCACGCCGCGCGGCCCGTGCGCCCCCGGATCCTTGCCACCGTGACCGGCGTCGATGGCGACGATGATGTCGCGCCCCGTCCCTGCCGGCTGCGGTGCTGCAGCTGGCGGCGTTGCCGGAGGCGCTGCTTCTGCCGGTGTCGGCAGCGTCGTGGGCTGGGCCGTAGCTGCCGCCGATGGTTGTGTGGCAGCGGCTGCAGGCGCAGCCTCCGGGACTGCTGCAACGGCGGCGGCCGTCTTTGCCGCCGCCGGGGCCGGGGTCGCGACCGGAGAATCCAGCTCGACCAGCAGGCTGGCACCGGCCGTGCCGCTGGGACCACGCAGCACGGCCGCCGGGCTGGCGGCCGTGGCCATGTCCAGCACCACACGCAGTGAGCCATCCGGGCGGTTTGCCGCGCGCAACTGGCGCACGCTGCCGGTGCCGGCCGGGAGCGGCAGAGCCTGTCGCGTGAGGCGCGCGGAGAGGAGATCGACGACGACCCGGTAGGGATCCTGAAGGGTGAACAGCCGGTACTCGCTGCTGGCAGTCATGTCCAGCACGAGCGTGGTCCTGGTATCGGTGCTCGAGAGCGCCATGCGTTCGACCGACGCCTGCCCGGCCCACGCCGTCGCGGCCGCCAGAGCCGCAGTGAAAACCACGCCCAACCAGCACCAGGCTCTACGCACGCCACACTCCCCAGGACCGTGCGCCCGATTATAGCGGGAGCAGGCGTTTTTGGAAGGCAATTCCTTCAGCTAATGAAGTAGATACCAGCGATTCCTGATCACGTGGCTCACCGACCCGTCGTAACTGGCGGCTCGCCAAGGCCACGAGCCAGTTGCTGCCGGAGGACCTGATCCATGGCCTGGCCCGCGGCACTCAGCGCCTGCCAGGCCACTGCCCGGCCCTGCCCGGCGAGTTCAAGGCGCAGGACGAGGTCCGCTGCCGGCAGCTGGCCCGCGCCATGATCGGGCCACTCGATCAGGCCGATCACGGCACCCGCGAGCGCCTCGGCGAGTCCGATCTCCTCCAGCTCGCGCGGATCGCGCAGCCGGTACAGGTCGACATGCTGGATGACCTGGCCGTCTATCAGGTAGGGCTCGACCAGCGTGTAGGTGGGGCTGGGTACCCTGCCAGCATGTCCCAGGCCTGCCAGCAGGCCACGCACCAGCGTAGTCTTGCCCGCGCCGAGTTCACCCTCGAGATATACGACGAGCCCGCCGGGTTTCGTGGCACGCAGCGCGGCCGCGCACAGCCGGCCAAACCGCTCGGTCGCCCCGGCATCGGCGAGAATCAGGGTTTGGGATTGATCCATGCGCGCAGGGATGTGAAAAGGTCGCCGGCGATCAGGCCGCGTTCACCGGTCCGCGCCGCATCATCGGCCGCGCTGGCATGCACGAAGGCTGCGCAGGCCGCAGCGTCCAGCAACTGGTCTGGACGCTGCTGGGCAACGATGCCGGCGATGATGCCGGTCAGCACATCGCCCATGCCGGCGGATGCCATGCCCGGATTGCCGGCATCGATGAGATACGGCAGGTCCCCGGACCGGCCGACGAGCGTACCCCGTCCCTTCAGCACCACAACGCCGCCATGACGCTGGCAGATGTCAGCCATCGCCTGCAGGCGGTCGGACTGGACCTGCGCATTACCCGTGCCTAGCAGATGTGCCGCCTCCCCGGGATGCGGCGTCAGCACCCAGTTTCCACGCCGTCGCGATTGGCCGGCCAGCAGGTTCAGCGCATCGGCATCGACGACCAGCGGTTGCGGCTGGTCTAAGAGCGCCGCGAGCAGGTTCCGCGCCCAGGCGTCCATCCCGAGGCCGGGGCCTACGGCAATCACGGTGGCGCGCCTGAGCAGGTCCTCGAGATCCACCGGACCCTGCACGCCGCGGCACATCAGCTCCGGGCGCCCCGCGATGACCGGCGCAACGTTCTCCGGCCGCGTCGCCACGCTCACCAGTCCGGCACCGGCCCGCAGCGCGGCCTCGCCGGCCAGGCGCACCGCACCTGCCATGCCGTGGTTGCCACCCACCACCAGCACGTGGCCGAAGTTTCCCTTATGGGCGCTGCGCGCGCGGCGCGGCAGCAGCCGCGACAGGTCGTTGCCATCGAAGAGGCGCAGGCCCGGTGCCACCTGCGCCACCCGGGCCGGCGGCACACCGAGATCCCCGAAGACGATGTTGCCCGCATGGTCAGGGCCGGCGCCGAGATAGAGGCCCTGCTTGCGGCCGATGAAGGTCACGGTGACATCGGCCCGCATCGCGGCGCCAAGCACGCGCCCGCTGGCGCCATCCAGGCCACTCGGCAGGTCGACAGCCACCACGGGTACGCTGGCGGCATTGACCGCCTCCACGGCCTGCCGGCAGGCATCATCCAGGTCACGGGCCAGGCCGGTGCCGAAAATGGCATCGATGACCAGGTCCGTCCCCGCCAGCAGGTCATCACGAAACTGCACGACGTCACCACCGGCGCTCCGATATTGCTCCCAGGCACGTGCGGCAGCACCGCGCAACCGCTGCGGATCGGCGAGTGCCGCCACCGTGACCGCGAGGCCGGCTGCACGGGCCAGCGTGGCGACGACATAGCCATCGCCGCCGTTGTTGCCCGCGCCACATAACAGCAGCCAGCGCCTGGAGTCGGGATAGAGCTGCCGCGCCGTATCCCAGACCAGCCGGCCCGCGCGACCCATGAGTTCGAAGTCCGGAATGCCGATGTCTTCGATGGCGATGCGATCGATCTCGCGCACCGCGGCAGGCGTGTAGAGAAAGCTCGCAGGCGCCGACATGCGTACGATTATAATTGAGCGCCCGCGACCGGAACGCCCCATGACGCTGTCAACGGCAGAGCTTGCCGACCTTGCCCAGCAGATTCGCGCCTGGGCAGCAGAGCTTGGTTTCCAGCAACTTGGCATTGCCGCCCCGGATCTCGCCAGGGCCAGCGCCAGGCTCCACGAATGGCTGGACCAGGGCTATCACGCCGACATGGAGTGGATGCGCAGGCATGCCGGGCTGCGCAGCAGCCCGGCCGCCACCGTGCCCGGTACTGTCCGCGTGATCTCGGTGCGCATGGACTACTCGCGCGCGGATGCCTGGCCGGGTGCACGCCTGGCAGCGGAGCCCGATCGCGGCTGGATTGCACGCTATGCCCTGGGCCGCGACTACCACCGCATCATGCGGCCGCGGCTGCAGCGGCTGGCCACGCGCATCAGCGAGGCTATCGGACCGTTTGGCTACCGCGCCTTTGTCGACAGCGGGCCCGTCATGGAAAAGCCGCTGGCCCAGCAGGCCGGCCTCGGCTGGATCGGCAAGCATGGCAACCTGGTCAACGCCGGGGCGGGCTCGTGGTTCCTGCTGGGCGAACTGCTCACCGACCTCGCACTGCCTGTCGATACACCGGCGGAAAACCACTGCGGCAGCTGCACGGCCTGCCTCGCCGCCTGCCCCACCGGCGCCATCGTCGCCCCGTACGTGGTCGATGCCCGGCGCTGCATCTCCTACCTGACCATCGAGAACAGGGGACCGATCCCCGAAGCACTGCGCCGGGCGCTGGGCAACCGCGTCTTTGGCTGCGACGACTGCCAGCTGGCCTGTCCCTGGAACAAGTTTGCACGGTTCTCCGCCGAAGCGGACTTCGCGCCGCGCCACGGGCTCGACCGCCCTTCACTGGCGGAGATGTTCCTCTGGAGCGAAGCCACCTGGCTCGAGCGCACCGCCGGCAGCGCCATCCGGCGCGCTGGATTCACGGGCTGGCTGCGCAACCTGGCCGTGGCACTGGGCAATGCGCCGACGACACCGCAGGTGCTGGCAGCGCTGGAAACGCAGCGCGATCACCCGGCAGAACTGGTGCGGGAACACGTGCGCTGGGCGCTGCAGCAGCACGGGCAGGGCTGATGCCGCCGGCGATCAGCGCAGCCGGACGCCGATGTTGTCGATGAGCCTTGCACGGCCGAGCCAGGCGGCTGCCAGGACCCGCAGGCTGCGGCTCGCGCCAGTTGGCGGCGCCAGGTCCCGCGCATCGCGGATCGCCACGTAGTCCGGGCGCAAGCCGGCGACCTCGAGGCGCTGCCGCGCACGGCGTTCGATCCGCCCCCAGGCGCGGTTGCCGGCCAGCAGCTGCGACCGGCATTCGCCCAGGGTCGCGTACAGCGCCGGGGCGATCCGGCGTTGCCCGGCATCCAGGTACTGGTTGCGCGAGCTCATCGCCAGTCCGTCCGCCTCGCGCACCGTCGGTGCACCAACGATCTCCAGGTCCAGGTGCAGGTCCCGGGCCATCCGTTTCAGCAACAGCAACTGCTGGTAGTCCTTTTCACCGAACACCGCGACATCGGGTGTGACGATGTTGAACAGCCGCAGCACCACCGAAGCCACGCCGTCGAAATGCCCGGGGCGGTGCGCCCCGCAGAGGTCGGTGGACAGGCCGGGCACGGAAACGGTGACGCTGTCCCGGTCGCCGCGCGGGTACATGACGCGCACCGTCGGCAGGAAAACCGCATCGACGCCGGCCGCGCGTAACTGTGCGGTGTCGGCCCGCAGGGTGCGGGGGTAGCTGGCGTAGTCCTCGCCGGGACCGAACTGCGTCGGGTTGACGAATATGCTGGCGATCACCCGGTCCGCGCGCCGCCTGGCGATCCCGGCCAGGCTGACATGGCCCGCATGGAGGTTGCCGAGCGTGGGCACGAGCGCGACGCTGGCGCCCGACTCCTGCCAGGCATGCACGAGGCGCCGGACCGCAGCGGTGGTGCGCAGGAGCTGCAAGTGCTGGCGCCGGTCAGGAGAAGCAGTGCTCGGGCGCGGGATAGCTGCCTTCCTTCACCGCCTGCACGTAGGCCTCGCAGGCAGACGCGAGTGAATCGGCACCCTGCATGAAGTTGCGCACGAAGCGCGGCAAACGCCCCTGGGTAATGCCCAGCATGTCATAGAGCACGAGTATCTGCCCGTCGACCCCGGGCCCGGCGCCGATGCCGATCACCGGCACGCCCACCGCATCGCGCACCGCCTGCCCCAGCTCGCTCGGCACGCACTCGAGCAGGATGACGTCCGCGCCGGCCCGCTCCAGCGCGCTGGCTTCCTCGATCATACGCAGTGCCTGCGCCTGCTCGCGGCCCTGAACCCGGAAGCCGCCCAGTTTGTGCACCGATTGCGGCTTCAGGCCGATGTGGGCGCAGACGGGGATGTCGTGCTGCGCGAGGTGCTCGACGATGCGCAGCTGGCCGAGGCCGCCCTCGAGCTTCACCATCATCGCCCCGCCCTCCTGCATCATGCGCACCGCGTTCTCCAGCGCCTGCACCGGCGTGGTGTAGCTCATGAAGGGCATGTCCGCCATGAGGAACGCGCGGCGCAGCCCGCGTGCCACCACCCGGCAGTGGTAGATGATGTCGGCAACCGTCACCGGAACGGTGGTGTCGTGCCCCTGGATCACCATGCCCAGCGAATCACCCACCAGCACCATGTCGGTACCGGCCGCATCGACGATGGCGGCGAAGCTGGCGTCATAGGCCGTCAGGCAGGCGATCGGTTCGCCATCGGCCTTCATGCCGCGCAGGGTGGACACGGTGACCGGTGGCAGGGGCATACCACGCTGCTGGAGCTGCTTATAGGCCAAGGTACCTCTCCGCCAACCGGACTGCGCCACTCAGGCGAGCGCGGTGGCCACCGGGTTGAAAAAATGCCTGCCGCTGCGGACCCTGCCGATGGCCTCGCTCAGGATCCCGAAGTGCTCGTCATTATGAACCGGATCGAGGGTTGCGGCATTGACGATGAGGAGCGGAGCGGCGTCGTAGGCATGGAAGAAGCGCGCATAGCCCTCGGCCAGCCTCTCGAGATAGCGCCGGTTGATCTGCTGCTCGTGCTCCAGGCCACGGCGGGCGATGCGGAACAGCAGCGTGTCCACCGGTGCCTGCAGGTACACCACCAGGTCCGGCACCGGTGGCTGGATCTCCAGGGACTCCCAGACCTTTTCATATAGCGAGAGTTCGTCCCGGTCGAGGTTGATCTCGGCGAACAGGCGGTCCTTCTCGATCATGAAATCGGCGATGCGCGTCGGATGGAACAGCTCATGCTGGCGCAGCTGCTCGATCTGCCGGGCACGCTGGAACAGGAAGAACAGCTGGGCCGGCAGTGCGGCGCCGCGCGGATCCCGGTAGAAGCGTTCGAGGAAGGGATTCGCCTCGGCTTCCTCCAGCATCAGCTCGCTGTCGAAGCTGTCGGCCAGGCGGCGCGCCAGGCTGGTCTTGCCCACACCGATGGGGCCCTCGATGACGATGTGCCGTCGTTCCGCCATGCGCTCGTGCTGCTTTGTTCTTGTTCTGCCACGCGACCAGGCGCGAGGGCCTGCAGTCAGGCAAGTCGTTCCATGCCTGCCTGGTCGACGCGGCCGAGCAGGTCACTGACCTGGCCGAGCCCCGGTACATCCAGCCCCGGTGCGATTTCCGCCAGCGGCAACAATACAAAATTTCGCTGGGCAATGCCCGGATGCGGCAGCACCAGCCCGGGCTGCGTGAGCCGCAGCCCGCCGAAGACCAGCAGGTCGAGATCCAGCACACGCGGTCCCCAGCGCAGGCCGGGCGACGGTTCCCGGCCATGCTCACGCTCGATGCGCTTGAGGGCTACGAGCAGTTCACCGGGTGGCAGTTGCGTCAGCAGGGCCGCCACGGCATTGACGAAATCCGGTTGCCGGACCGGCCCGAATGGCGGGTTGCGGAAGTAGCTGGAAACCGCCACCAGCCGCGTCGACTCCAGGCGGGCGAGGGCCGCTGTGGCGCGATCGAGCTGCCGCGGGGGATCGTCGATGTTGCTGCCCATGCCGACGTAGGCCGGCATCCAGACTGGCGCGACCATCTCCCCAGCCGACAGCCCCGGCCTGGCGGCTCAGGCCGGCTGCCGGTCGCCCTCGACGGAATCGGCACCGTGCCCGCGGCGGCCGCCGCGCCCGCGGCGGCGACGCCCTGCCGGACCCGCACGCCCGAGGCCGAGTTCGCGGCGCTGTTCCTCCGGCGACAGCCCCTGCAGCGTGGTCCACCACTGCGCCAGGCCGGCATCGGCGTTGCCGGCGGCGGCGCGCAGCAACAGCAGGTCATAGGCTGCGCGAAAGCGCTTGCTCTCGAGGAAGGCCAGGGCACGCGCACCGCGGGTCTTGTCGAAGCGGATCTGCAGCTGGAGCATTTCGCGCATCGGGATGGAGAACCGTCGCGGCACCGCGATGCGCTCGGTCTGCTCACGGGTCAGGTCGGCGGCAGCCACGGCGAGCGCCTGGAAATCCGACATACCCTGCGCGGCCTGGGCCGCGGCGCGGTCAGCCACCGGGCCCCAGAGAAACACACCGAGCAGGAACATCGGCGTCACCGGCCGGTCCGCGGCCACACGCGCGTCGGTACTGGCCAGCGCGGCCTCGAGGAACCGCCCGCGGGCATCCGTCCCTGGCCCAAGCCAGGCGGCAGTGGTCGGGAACAGATGCTCGAACAGGCCGTACTGCCGCAGCTGACGATAACTCTGCAGCGCATGGCCGCTCTGGAACAGCTTCATGAATTCGTCGAACAGCCGCGCCGGAGGCACGCCATCGATCAGGCTGGCCAGCTGCGGAATGATGCGCGCCGATGCGGGATCCAGCTCGAAGCCGAGCTTGGCCGCGAAACGCGCCGCCCGCAGCATGCGCACCGGGTCCTCGCGGAAGCGCGTCTCCGGGTCGCCGATGATGCGCAGGCGCCGTGCCTGGATGTCGGCAACGCCGCCGGTGAAGTCCCAGATGGAGAAATCCGCGATGTTGTAATAGAGGGCGTTGGCGGTGAAGTCGCGGCGCCAGACATCCTCTTCGATGCTGCCGTAGACATTGTCGCGGATCAGGCGGCCGGTCTCGGCGGAAACCTCGCGGTGCTCGCTGGCCACCTCCTCGGTGCCGAGGCCGCGAAAGGTCGCCACCTCGATGATCTCGCTGCCGAAACGCACATGCGCGAGGCGGAAGCGGCGGCCGATCAGCCGGCTGTTGCCGAACAGCGCGCGCACGTCCTCCGGATGCGCATCGGTGGCGACATCGAAGTCCTTAGGGTGCCGGCCGAGCAACAGGTCACGCACGCTGCCGCCGACGAGGAAGGCCTGGTAGCCAGCATCCTTCAGGCGATACAGCACCTTCAGTGCGTGTCGGGAAATGTCGGCCCGGGAGATGTTGTGCTCGGACCGCGGGATGATCTGGGGCGCGGGATGGTCAGCTTGTATGGAATCGGTCAACAGAAAGCCCGGCTTGTGGGATTGCCATGCGTACCTATAATAGCAGCCCGCCCGCAGCCCGGGCACCCAAAGCAGCTGCCTGCTCCCTTCGTCTAGCGGTTAGGACGCGGCCCTCTCAAGGCTGAAACGCGGGTTCGATTCCCGCAGGGAGCGCCAATGCAGCCGCGAGTCCGTCCACCGGCCAACGGGCAGCCCGCCGCTGCCGACAGGACCCGAGATCGCCGCGTCACCCACTCCCGCTGCAGCCCTGCTCCGCCGGCTGGCTGCCGGCCTGTACGACTGGCTGATCCTGGCCGGCGTCCTCATGCTCAGTTCTTTCATCCTCGTCATCGCCCGCGGCGGTGAGGCGCTTCCACCCGGACATTCCGGCTATCGGCTGTTCCTCCTGGCCCAGGTGGGTGCCTACTTCATCGGCTTCTGGTGGCGTGGCGGGCAGACGCCCGGCATGCGCACCTGGCGCATCCGCGTAGAAGGCGCCGACGGCAGCAGGCTCACGCTGGCCAGGTCTGCGCTGCGCTTCGGTGCCGCAGTGCTTTCGGTGGCGGCCCTGGGTGTCGGCTTCTGGTGGATGCTCGCGGATGCGCAGGCGCGCAGCTGGCATGACCGGCTCAGCGGCACGCGGATGACGCCGGCCGCCGCGGGCCGCGGCTAGCGGGCGCGGAGCAAGGCGACGGCCGTAACGATTGCCAGCAACAGCGTGGGCAGCCAGCCGACCAGCAGCGGATCGAACCGGTAGAGCTCGCCGCCATCGGCCATCCCGCGGCTCGCGAGGAAGTAGCCGAGGCCCGTGACCACGCCGATGACCATGCGGGCACCGGTACCGGCACGGCGCAGCGCACCGAAGCAGAAGGCCAGGGCCAGCACGCACATAGGCACCACGGCCACCGACGAGGCGATGCGGCTCCACAGTTCGACCTCGAAATGCCGCGAGTCGAGTTCGTTGCTGCGCAGGTAGCGGATGTACCGCCACAGGGCGAAACCGTCCAGCGCCTCGGCACGCACCACCGTCAGACTCAGCAGGTCCGGATTCAGGCCGGTCACCTCGGCGAAGCGGCGCTCGCGCCGCACCGCCACGCCACCGTCCTCGAAGCGCGACTCGGCGAAGTTGTTGAGTGTCCACTCCTTGCCAGCACCGAAGGTGGCCGAATCGGCGCGGGCCACGCTCGCCAGGCGGCCGGGCGGCGCGAGCCGGAACAGGTACACGCCGCCGAACCGCGTCGGGTCACCGAGCTGGCTGAGGTTCATGATCACGTCACCATCGCGCACCCAGGCCGACTCGGCGCTGGCGAGGCCGGAAGGCCCCTGCATGGCAAAGGTGCGGTATTGGCGCGCGTAGCGTTCCAGAGGCGGCGCGACGTACAGGCCGATGACCAGCGTCAGCAGCGCGAGCCCGGCGCCGGTGGCCAGCACCGCGCGCGCCAGCGCCACCGGCGACGCCCCGGCCGCCCGCAGGGCGATGATCTCGCTGCCACCCGCGAGCGCCCCGAGACCGAGCAGGCTGCCCAGCAGCACTGCCATCGGCAGTACGGTGAAGGCGAGGTCCGGCAGCTGCATCAGCGCGAAGGCCAGCGCCTGGAGGATGCCGAATCCACCGGTGCCCACGTCGTCGAGCTGGCCGATGAACTCGACGAAGCCACCGAGCACCAACAGCACGCCGAGCACCAGGGCCGTGGTGCCGAGGATCGCACCGGCAAGGTAGCGGCGGATGATGATCATGCCGGCCGCGGCCTGCGCCGCCACCACGGGCGCGGCCAGACGCCGTAGCGCATGGCCAGCAGCAGGAGCGCGGCGGCAATGAAACCGGCATGCACCCACCACAGCCCGAGCACCGGCGGCACCTTGCCACGCTCGACCCAAACCCGCGCCACCCCCAGCAGGTTGGAATAACTGAAATAGACCAGCAGCCCGACGATCAGTCCCGCATAGCGCCCCTGCCGCGGCGAGGAGCGCCCCAGCGGCACGGCCAGCAGCGCCAGCACCAGCACCATGACCGGCACCGAGACGCGCCACTGCAGCTCCGCCACGTCGGCCAGGCTGCCCGACTCCAGCAGTGCGGCGACGCTGCGGCCCTTGGCTCCGAAATTCACCGCAACCTGGCCTGGCAACGAGTACGGGATGCCGTGCTCGACAAACTCCACCACCTTGAACCGCGCGGCACCCGGCTCGCCTTCGTAGCGCCGCCCGTTGCTGAAGGTGAGCATCCTGACATTGGGGTCCGGCGTGTTCTGCTGGTGGGCTTCGGCGGCCACGATCACCTCGATCACGCCGTCGCGGCGCCGCTGGACGAATACATTGTGCAGGTGCCCGTCGGCACTCACGCGCTCCGCATACACCACTGCGTCGACCTGGCCGAACTTCACGAACCGGCCGGCCTCCATGATGCTCAGGTCGGCACGCGCGCGTGCCTCCTGGCCGATGCGCCGTACTTCGCGGATGGCCGATGGCGAGACGTCCAGCGCCAGCCAGCCCACCACCGCCGCCAGCACCAGGGCGAGCGTCATCACCGGGCGGTAGAGCTGCGCGGGACCCACGCCACAGGCCATCAGCGCGTACATCTCGCTGTCGCGGTACAGGCGGCCGAGCGCCAGCAGGATCGCGAGGAACAGGCCGACCGGGATCAGGATGGTCAGATACTGCAGGGAGGTCAGCCCCATCACCAGCAGCAACGCTTCCCTGGGAACCTTGTTCGAGGCCGCGTCGCCGAGCACCTTCGCGAACTGGTTGGTGACGAGGATGAGCAGCAGCACACCGGTCACCGCCAGCCAGGTCTGCGCCGCCTCGCGCAGGATGTAGCGGCTAGCGATGGCAGCCATGGCCCGGCGACATCGCGCACCCGCGTACCGCTTGCCCAGATTTCGGCTTCATCCGTTAGACTACCGCAGCAGGTACGAGAGGGAGCGCGCCCGTAGCGGCGCCGGGCAATCATCCGGCCCATCCCGCGCAGCCGTCAAGAAGCAGCGGACAGCTGGTGGCGCGCGGCACCGGGCCCCGCCATGGAGAATCGCATGAAGTTCGTGGTCAAGGCCGGTCCGGTGGCGCGACAGCGCTCAGGCTGCCTCATCCTGCCGGTCTTCGCGGGCGGAGCGCTGCCCACGGCGACCGCTGACGCCGACCGCGCCGCCGGCGGATTCATCCGCCGGCTCCTGCGCCAGGGCGACTTCCGTGCCGAGGCGGGCGATACCCTGCTGCTGCCGAAGCTACCCGGGCTCGCCACGCCGCGGGTGCTGCTCGCCGGCCTGGGCGCGCGCGAGCGCTGTGACCGCAAGGCGTTGCGCAAGGCGGTGCGCGCCGCCTTCATGGCGCTGGGCAAGGCGCCGGTGACCGCGGCCGTCTCGTACCTGGGCACCGTCGACGTGCGTGGCACCGATGCCTACCGCCGCGCGCGCATCGCCGCCGAGTCCTGGCACGACAGCGCCTATCGCTTCCTTCCGCACAAGACACGCGAGACCGGCAACCAGCCGCCGAAACTGCGCAGCCTGGCGCTGGCCGCCGCGGGCGATACGGCTGCCGTCCGGCGCGGCCTCGCCCATGGCGATGCCATCGGCCGCGCCATCAGCCTCGCCCGCGACCTCGGCAACGAACCGCCCAACGTCTGCACGCCCAGCTGGCTGGCGCAGCGCGCCCGCGAAGTGGCTGGACGGCACCGCAAGCTGCGGGTGCAGGTGCTCGACGAAGCACGGATGCGCCGCCTCGGCATGGGCTCGCTGCTGTCGGTCACCGCCGGCAGCGCGCAGCCGGCGCGCTTCGTGGTCATGCAGTACCAGGGTGCCCGCGCGAGCGATGCGCCGGTGGTCTTCGTCGGCAAGGGCATCACCTTCGATACCGGCGGCATCTCGCTGAAGCCCGGCCCGCAGATGGACGAGATGAAGTACGACATGAGCGGCGCGGGCACCGTGATCGCCGTCATGCAGGCGGTGGCCGAGCTGGGGCTGCCGGTCAACGTCGTGGGACTGGTACCGAGCTGCGAGAACATGCCCGGCGGACGGGCGACGCGGCCCGGCGACATCGTGCGCTCCATGTCCGGCCAGACCATCGAGATCCTCAACACCGACGCCGAGGGCCGGCTGATCCTCTGCGACGCCCTCACCTATGGCGCCCGCTTCAAGCCGGCGGCGATGATCGACATCGCCACGCTGACCGGCGCCTGCGTCGTGGCGCTGGGCAAGCACCGCAGCGGCCTCATGGGCAACTCCGACCCGCTGGCGACGGCGTTGCTCGCCGCCGGCGATGCCGCCGACGACCCGGCCTGGCGCCTGCCGCTGGACTCCGAGTACATGGAACTGCTGAAGAGCCCGTTTGCCGACGTGGCCAACATCGGTGGCCGCGATGCCGGCACCATCACGGCCGCGGCGTTCCTCTCGCGCTTCGCCGGCGACACCCCCTGGGCGCACCTCGACGTGGCGGGCACCGCCTGGGTCACCGCGCCGCAGAAAGGCAGCACCGGCCGGCCGGTCGGCCTGCTGGTGGAATATCTGCTGAACCGCACGGCGGTATCATGACGGCCGCGGGCCCGGCTCCGGGCCCGGTGGAACATATGAGCCTGGCGGAACCCGGTCGCGTGGATTTCTACGTGCTGGCGGCGGCGGATGCTGCCGCCCGGCTGCGCTATGCCTGCCGGCTGGCCGAAAAGGCCTGGCGCCTGCGCCACCGCGTGCACCTGCACGCCGCATCGGCCGGCCAGGCCGCGCAGCTCGACGACCTGCTCTGGACCTTCCGCCAGGGAAGCTTCGTACCCCACGAAGTCCTCGCTGCCGGTGCCACCGGCAGCTCGCCGGTCACCATCGGGCATGGCCCGACCAGCCCGCCCGCTGCCGACCTGCTGGTGAACCTGGCCGACGAACTGCCGGAATTCGTCGCGGCATTCCCGCGCGTGGCGGAGATCATCGACGAAACCGGCACCGGGCGGCAGCTCGGCCGCGAGCGCTTCCGCCGCTACCGCCAGGCCGGCCGCGCCATCGAGACCCACGACATCGGAGCCGAGCCATGACCGAGAAGAAGATCCCGGTGCTCACCGACATCGTGGGCATGCCAGGCGAACCGCCACCGGCCACGCCGCCGCTGGTGGTGACGGCCGACGAGCTGGCCGGGCTGCAGGCGCGCATCGCCACCGAGGGCTATGCGCTGATGGAGCGGCTGCTGCACGAATCGCTCCGGGAAATGGAAGCCAACCTGTTCGCCGACGTCATTGGCCGCCTGCGCACCGAGCTGCCCGACCTGATCGACGACCTGTTGCAGGAACACTTTGGCCCCGGCACGGGGCGCCGCTAGGGAAGCGCATCGCGTGAGCATGGAGAAGACCTACCACCCCGCCAGCATCGAGCAGCGCCTGTACGCGGAATGGGAACGGCGCGGCCTGTTCGCACCGGCGGGCGACGGTGCGCCCTACTGCATCATGATCCCACCGCCGAACGTCACCGGCACGCTGCACATGGGCCACGCCTTCCAGCACACGCTCATGGACGCGCTCACCCGCTACCACCGCATGCGCGGCCATCGCGCCCTGTGGCAGCCGGGCACCGACCATGCCGGCATCGCCACCCAGATGGTGGTCGAGCGCCAGCTCGATGCCGCCGGCCAGCACCGCAGCGACCTCGGCCGCGAGGCATTCATCGCCCGCGTCTGGGACTGGAAGGAGCAGTCGGGCGGCACCATCAGCCGGCAGATGCGCCGCCTCGGCGATTCGGTGGACTGGTCCCGCGAGCGCTTCACCATGGACGCAGGCCTGTCGGCCGCGGTGACCGAGGTTTTCGTCGCCCTCCACGAGGAAGGCCTGATCTACCGCGGCAAGCGCCTGGTCAACTGGGATCCCGTGCTGCACACGGCGCTGTCCGACCTCGAGGTGGTCGCCGAGCCCGAGCAGGGCCAGCTCTGGCACTTCCGCTACCCGCTGGCCGACGGCAGCGGCCACCTGGTCGTGGCGACGACGCGCCCGGAAACGCTGCTGGGCGACACGGCGGTGGCCGTGAATCCCGAGGACGAGCGCTACCGCCATCTGGTGGGTCGCCAGGTCCGCCTGCCGCTCACCGGCCGGCTGGTGCCGGTGATCGCCGATGCCTACGTCGACCCGGCCTTCGGCTCCGGTTGCGTCAAGATCACTCCCGGCCACGACTTCAACGACTACGAGGTCGGCCGCCGCCATGATCTGCCGCTGATCAACGTCATGGACCGCGACGCGCGCATCACCGCCGGTGACTGCGACGGCAAAGCCCTGCCGGCGGGCGAGATCCCCGCCATGCTGGTCGGCCTCGACCGTTTCGAGGCCCGCCACCAGGTGGTGGCGCTGATGCAGGATGCCGGCCTGCTGGAGAAAGTGGACGCGCACTCGCTGCCGGTGCCGCGTGGTGACCGCAGCAACGCCGTGCTGGAACCCTGGCTCACCGACCAGTGGTACGTGAAGATCGCACCGCTGGCGGCACCGGCCATCGCCGCCGTCGAGGACGGCCGCATCCGCTTCGTCCCCGACAACTGGGCGAAGACCTACTTCCAGTGGATGCACAACATCCAGGACTGGTGCATCAGCCGCCAGCTCTGGTGGGGCCACCGCATCCCGGCCTGGTACGACGCGGCCGGCCGGGTCTATGTCGGGCGCAGCGAGGCCGAGGTTCGCAGCCGCCACGGCCTCGGCAGCAACGTCAGCCTGCGCCAGGACGAGGACGTGCTCGACACCTGGTTTTCCTCGGCGCTCTGGCCGTTCTCCACGCTCGGCTGGCCACAGAAGACGCCGGAACTCGCGGCCTTCTACCCCACCAGCGTGCTGGTCACCGGCTTCGACATCATCTTCTTCTGGGTCGCCCGCATGATCATGATGGGCCTGAAGTTCACCGGCGAGGTGCCATTCCGCGAGGTCTACATCACCGGGCTGATCCGCGACGAGCACGGCGAGAAGATGTCGAAGTCCAAGGGCAACATCCTCGACCCGCTGGACCTCATCGACGGCGTGGACCTCGAGACCCTGGTCGCCAAGCGCAGCAGCGGGCTGATGCAGCCACAGCTCAGGCCGCAGATCGAGAAGGCCACCCGCAGGCAGTTCCCCGCCGGCATCCCCGAGTTCGGCACCGACGCCCTGCGCTTCACCTTCGCGGCGCTGGCCAGCACCGGCCGCGACATCCGCTTCGACCTCAACCGCATCGAGGGCTACCGCAATTTCTGCAACAAGCTCTGGAACGCCACGCGCTACGTGCTGATGAGCGTCGAGGGGCAGCCGCTGGCCGCGCCCGGCAGAGCACCGGCGACTCTGCCCGACCGCTGGATCCGCTCGCGCCTCGGCCAGGCGCTCGCCAGCGTCCACGAGCAGCTGGCACTGTATCGCTTCGACCTGGCGGCGCGGGCGCTCTACGAGTTCACCTGGAACGAGTACTGCGACTGGTACCTGGAACTCACCAAGCCGGTCCTGCAGGGCGACGCGGCTGACGCGGCGACGCGCGCCGCTACGCGCCGCACGCTGATCGAGGTCCTCGAGGCGCTGCTGCGCGCCCTGCACCCGCTGATGCCCTTCATCACCGAGGAACTCTGGCGCAAGGTGGCCGCGGCGGCCGGGGTCGGGGGCGACTCGGTCATGCTGCAGCCCTACCCGGAGGCCGCCGGTTTCCCGGCCGACGCGGCGGCCGAGGCCGAGCTCGCCTGGGTGCAGGGCTTCGTGCTCGGCATCCGCCAGATCCGCGGCGAGATGAACATCCCGCCATCGAAGCCACTGCCGGTGCTGCTGCAGGATGCGGCCGCAGCGGACCGCCAGCGCGCGGCGGACCACTGGTACCTCCTGCGCCAGCTGGCGCGGCTGGATTCCCTGCGCCTGCTCGATTCCGGCGAGGAGCCGCCGGTGTCCGCCACGGCGCTGCTCGGCGGCACCCGGATCCTGGTGCCGATGGCCGGGCTGATCGACCTGGCGGCCGAGCGCGAGCGGCTGGCAAAGGCGCTGACCCGGGCCGAGGCTGACCGTGGCCGGGTCGAGGCCAAGCTGGCCAACCGCCAGTTTGCCGAGCATGCACCGCCCGCCGTGGTGGCCCGGGAGCGCGAGCGGCTGCAGGCCGTGGAGCAGGAAATCCGCCAGCTGGGCGAGCAGCTGGCCCGGCTGGGCTGAGCCGGCGGGCTGCCGCGCGCCGGCAGCCGCCCCGTCAGTCGCAATCAGACTTTCCGGCCGGGCGCCGGCGCCTTAGACTGGCGCGCCGCGAATTCGATTCGCACCCCCGGACGACCGCCAGCGAAGGCTGCATATGACGGCACGAGAGACTGACTCCGCCCCCCTGCGGGCCCGCCCCCCCGGGCGCCAGGGCCTTTACGACCCGGCATTCGAGCACGACGCCTGCGGCGTCGGCTTCGTCGTCGACATCAAGGGGCGCAAGTCGCACCGCATCCTGGCCCAGGCCATCGAGGTGCTGCGCAACCTCGACCACCGCGGCGCCAGCGGCTCGGAGGTCAACACCGGTGATGGTGCCGGCGTGCTGCTGCAGATGCCGCACCGCTTCCTGGTGGGCGCCTGCGAGCAGGCCCACATCGCGCTGCCCGAGCCCGGCCACTATGGCTGCGCCACTATCTTCATGCCGAAGAGCCTGGCGAAGCGGCGCAAGCTGGAGCAGCGCTTCCAGCAGATCGTGCAGTCCGAGGGCCAGGCCTTCCTCGGCTGGCGCACGGTGCCCACCTGCAACCGCTCGCTGGGCGAGACCGCGCTGGCCTCGGAGCCGGTGGTGCGCCAGGCCTTCATCGGCCGCGACCCGCAGCTCGCGGACGAAATGGCCTTCGAACGCAAGCTCTATGTCATCCGCAAGCGCGCCTACAACGAGATCCGCACCTCGACCCTCGACGGCGCCGAGCAGTGGTACCTCTGCAGCCTGTCGTTCAAGACGCTGGTCTACAAGGGCATGCTGCTCACCGAGCAGCTGACCGAGTATTACCCGGATCTCACTCACCCGGACATGGAGACGGCGCTGGCGCTGGTGCATTCGCGCTTTTCGACCAACACCTTCCCGAGCTGGGACCGTGCCCACCCCTACCGCTACCTCGCCCACAACGGCGAGATCAACACGCTGCGCGGCAATGTCAACTGGATGACGGCCCGCGAGGCCCGCTTCGAGTCGGCAATTTTCGGCGAGGACATGCAGAACATCCCGCCCATCGTCAATCCGAACGGCAGCGACTCGGCGATGTTCGACAACGTGCTGGAACTGCTGGTGCTCTCGGGCCGGTCGTTGCCGCACGCCATCATGATGATGATCCCGGAGCCCTGGTCGAACCACGGCGAGATGGATGACGACAAGCGCGCCTTCTACCAGTACCACTCCAGCCTGATGGAGCCCTGGGACGGCCCCGCGTCCATCGCCTTCACCGACGGCCACCAGATCGGCGCCATCCTCGACCGCAATGGTCTGCGACCCTCGCGCTACTACGTCACCCGCGACGGCCTGGTGATCATGGCCTCCGAGGCCGGGGTGCTGGACATCCCGCCGGAAAACATCCTCAGCAAGGGACGCCTGCAGCCGGGCCGCATGTTCCTGGTGGACACCGTGCAGGGCCGCATCATCGATGACGCGGAGATCAAGCGCGGCATCACCCGCGAGCGCCCCTACCGGCAGTGGCTCGACGAGCATCTGGTGCACCTCGACCGGCTGCCGCCGGCACCGGAGGTCCCGGCGCCGGACCACGAGACGCTGCTACAGCGCCAGGTCGCCTTCGGCTACAGCTTCGAGGACGAGCGCACGCTGATCACGCCGATGGCTCGCGACGGCGTGGAAGCCGTGGGTTCGATGGGCAACGACACGCCGCTGGCGGCCCTCTCCGACCGGCCCCGGCTGCTCTACGACTACTTCAAGCAGCTGTTCGCCCAGGTCACCAATCCGCCGATCGACTGCATCCGCGAGGAGATCATCACCGCCTCCGAGGTCTGGCTCGGCTCCGAGGGCAACCTGCTGGAACCCCAGCCCGCGGACTGCCGGCGCCTGGAACTGTCGGGCCCGGTCCTCACCAACGAGCAGTTCGCCAGGGTTCGGCGCCTCGACCTGCCCGGCATCCGCGCCGGCGTGCTGCCGAGCCTGTTCCGCGTCGCTCGTGGCGAGAAGAGCATGGTTGCGGCCATGAAGGAGATCTGCAAGCGGGCACGGCGCATGATCGAGGACGAGGGCATCAACGTCCTGATCCTCAGCGACCGCGGCGTCAACCGCGACTACGCGCCCATTCCGGCGCTGCTGGCGGTCTCCGGCCTGCACCACTTCCTGATCCGCGAGGGCCTGCGCACCCGCGCCAGCCTGGTGCTGGAAACCGGCGAGGCGCGCGAGGTGCACCACTTCAGCCTGCTGATCGGCTACGGCTGCAGCGCGGTCAACCCCTACCTGGCCTTCGAGACCATCGACGGCATGATCCAGGAAGGCGTGCTGACCGGCATCGACTACAAGACCGCCTGCAAGAACTTCGTCAAGGCGGCCACCAAGGGCGTGGTCAAGGTGATGTCGAAGATGGGCATCTCCGCCATCCAGAGCTATCACGGCGCCCAGGTGTTCGAGGCGGTGGGCCTGCGCCAGGACGTGATCGACGAGTATTTCACGTGGACCGCCTCGCGCATCGGCGGCATCGACATCAACGTCATCGCCCGCGAGACGCTGATGCGCCACCATGCCGCCTTCCCCGACCGTGCGGTCGAGGGCCACAGCCTGCCATCCGGCGGCATGTACCGCTGGCGCGTGGATGGCGAACACCACCTGTTCAATCCCGAATCCATCCACCGCCTGCAGAAGGCGGTGCGCACCGGCAGCTATGCCACCTACAAGTCCTATGCGGAACTGATCGACGACCAGTCGCAGAAGAAGAGCACCCTGCGCGGGCTGCTCGCCTTCACGCCCGGCAAGCCGGTGCCGCTCGACGAGGTCGAATCGGTCGAGAGCATCATGAAGCGCTTCAAGACCGGCGCGATGTCCTATGGCTCCATCAGCAAGGAGGCCCACGAGACGCTGGCCATCGCCATGAACCGCATCGGTGGCAAGTCCAATACCGGCGAGGGTGGCGAGGATCCCGAGCGCTACCAGCCCCTGCCCAACGGCGATTCGAGGAACTCGGCCATCAAGCAGGTGGCTTCCGGCCGCTTCGGCGTCACCAGCGAGTACCTGGTCAGCGCGCGCGAGATCCAGATCAAGATGGCCCAGGGCGCCAAGCCCGGCGAGGGCGGCCAGCTGCCCGGCACCAAGGTGTACCCGTGGATCGCCAAGACCCGGCACACCACGGCCGGTGTCGGCCTGATCTCGCCACCGCCGCATCACGACATCTACTCGATCGAGGACCTGGCGGAGCTGATCCACGACCTGAAGAACGCCAACCGCGAGGCGCGCATCAGCGTGAAGCTGGTGGCCGAGGTCGGCGTCGGCACCATTGCCGCCGGCGTCGCCAAGGCACATGCGGACGTGGTGCTGATCAGCGGCCATGACGGCGGCACCGGCGCTTCGCCGCAGACCTCCATCGCCCACGCCGGGCTGCCCTGGGAACTCGGCCTCGCCGAGACCCACCAGACGCTGGTGCTCAACAAGCTGCGCAGCCGCATCACGGTGGAAGCTGACGGCCAGCTCAAGACCGGCCGCGACGTGGTGGTAGCCGCCCTGCTCGGCGCCGAGGAGTTCGGCTTCGCGACCGCGCCGCTGGTGGCGGTAGGCTGCGTGATGATGCGCGTCTGCCACCTCAACACCTGCCCGGTGGGCGTGGCCACGCAGGACCCGCGGCTGCGCGAGCGCTTCACCGGCAAGCCCGAGCACGTCGTCAACTTCATGCGCTTCATCGCCGAGGACGTGCGCGAGCGCATGGCGCAGCTCGGCTTCCGCTCCATCGAGGAGATGGTCGGGCGCGTCGACCGCCTGGAGCCGCAGCAGGCCATCAACCACTGGAAGGCGCGCGGCTTCGACTTCAGCAACATCCTCTACGATCCCGACGTCGGGCCCGGAGTCGGGCGCTTCCACCAGATCGAGCAGGACCACGGACTGGACAAGTCGCTGGACGTCACGCAGCTGCTGGACATCTGCCGCCCGGCCATCGAGCGCGGGGCACAGGTGAGCGCCGAGCTGCCGATCCGCAACGTCAACCGCGTCGTCGGCACCATCACCGGCAGCGAAATCACCCGCAGGTGGGGCGCCAGGGGCCTGCCGCACGACACGATCCGCATCCACTTCCGCGGTTCCGCCGGCCAGAGCTTCGGTGCCTTCATGCCCAAGGGCATGACCTTCACCATCGAGGGCGATGCCAACGACTACTGCGGCAAGGGGCTCTCCGGCGGGCGCATCATCGTCTATCCACCCGCGAAGGCCGGCTTCCGCGCCGAGGAGAACATCATCATCGGCAACGTCGCCCTCTACGGCGCCACCAGCGGCGAGGCCTTCATCAGCGGCATGGCCGGCGAGCGCTTCGCCGTGCGCAACAGCGGCGTGGATGCGGTGGTGGAAGCCGTGGGCGACCATGGCTGCGAGTACATGACCGGCGGCCGGGTCGTGGTCCTCGGCCCTACGGGGCGCAACTTCGGCGCCGGCATGTCCGGCGGCATCGCCTACCTGCTGGATGAGGCCGGCACGGCCTCCGCCCGCATCAACCGCCAGATGGTGGAAACCTCGGGACTCGAGGAGGCCGAAGAAATAGCGGCACTCAAGGCGCTGATCGAGCGCCATCACAGCCTGACCGGCAGCAGGCGCGCGCGCGAGGTGCTCGACGCCTGGGAGGCCAGGGTGCCGCAGTTCCTCCGCGTCGTGCCGCGCGACTACCAGCGCATGCTCTCCTGCATCCGTCGTGCGCACGAGCAGGGGCTCACCGGGGACGAGGCCATCATGGTGGCCTTCGAGGAAAACGCGCACGACCTGGCGCGGGTTGGCGGTAACTGATCATGGGCAAGATTACGGGTTTTCTCGAATACCTGCGCGAACTGCCGGTGGATCGCCCGCCGCGCGAGCGCAGCCGCGACTGGGCCGAGTTCCACCTCCCCATGGAGGAGAAGCGCCTGCGCCAGCAGGGTGCGCGCTGCATGGACTGTGGCGTGCCGTTCTGCCAGACCGGCCGCGTCATCAATGGTGGTGCCGCCGGTTGCCCGGTGAACAACCTGATTCCGGAGTGGAACGACCTGGTGTACCGCGGCCTGTGGGAAGAAGCGCTGGAGCGCCTGCACCGCACCAACAACTTCCCCGAGTTCACCGGCCGCGTCTGCCCCGCCCCCTGCGAGGGCTCCTGCGTGCTCGGCATCAATGCCCCGCCGGTGACCATCAAGAACCTCGAGCAGGCCATCAGCGACCGCGGCTGGGACGAGGGCTGGATCCTGCCCGAGCCGCCGAAAGTGCGCACCGGCAAGAAGGTCGTGGTCATCGGCTCCGGCCCGGCGGGCCTTGCGGCCGCGGCCCAGCTCAACCGCGCCGGGCACCTGGTGACGGTGCTGGAGCGCGACGACCGGCCCGGCGGACTGCTCATGTACGGCATCCCGAACATGAAGCTCGACAAGCGCGAGGTCGTGGAACGGCGCCTGCGGCTCATGGAAGAGGAAGGCATCCGCTTCATCTGTAACGCCAACGTTGGCGAGAACGTGGAGGCCATGCTGCTGCTCAAGGATTTCGACGCCACCGTCATCTGCACCGGCGCCACCCAGCCCCGCGACCTCCCGGTCGAGGGGCGCGGCCTCGGCGGCGTGCATTTCGCCATGGACTACCTCAGGGGCAGCACCCAGGCGCTGCTGGCGGGAGCACCGGACGCGGCGCCGATCCACGCCCGCGGCCTCGACGTGGTCGTCATCGGTGGTGGCGACACCGGCACCGACTGCGTGGCCACCGCCATGCGCCAGGGCTGCCGCTCGCTCCGCCAGCTGGAGATCATGCCGCAGCCTCCCGCCGAGCGGGCCGCGGACAATCCCTGGCCGGAGTGGCCGCAGATCTACCGCGTGGACTACGGCCAGGCGGAGGCCGCGGCCCAGTTCGGGGCCGACCCGCGCCGCTACCTGACGACCATCAAGCGACTGGTCGGCGATGCCAGCGGAGCGGTCCGGGAAGTGGTCACCGTGGACATCGGCTGGGAGCGCAATGAACAGGGGCAGCGGGTGCCCCGGGAAAGGCCCGGCAGCGAGCAGGCCATCCCGGCCCAGCTGGTGCTGCTGGCCATGGGCTTCCTCGGCCCGGAACAGCCGCTGCTCCAGGAGATGGGTGTCGCGGTCGATGCACGCGGCAACGTGCGGGCCGAGCCCGGCCCCTACCTGACCAGCGTCCCGGGCGTGTTCACCGCCGGCGACTGCCGGCGCGGGCAGAGCCTCATCGTCTGGGCCATCCACGAGGGCCGCGCCGCCGCCCGCGAGGTAGACCGCTACCTGATGGGCAGCACCGACCTGCCCTGAATCAGGACCGGTGTCGGTACCCGGGCTGGTACCCGGGCCGATGACTGGACGGCTGCCGGCGTGGCCATGGCCAATCTGTGGCGCAGTTCAACCCGGTCCGGCGCTGTGCTCGGGCAAGATGCCCGGATATGATCGGGAGCGCGTCTGTGCCTCATGTGCGCAGACCGGAGCAGCATGGCGGAACGGCTTTCGGCGCTGACCATTGATTCGCGGCACGGCCAGGCGCGCGCTCTGGCCGAGCAGGCCATCCGCGAAGTCGGCCAGGTCATCCTCGGCAAGCAGAACGAGATCCGCCTCGCCGTCACCTGCCTGCTGGCGCAGGGACACCTGCTCATCGAGGACGTCCCCGGCGTCGGCAAGACGCTGCTCGCGCGCAGCCTCGCCGCGGTGCTCGGCCTGAGCTTCCGCCGCATCCAGTTCACCAGCGACCTGCTGCCGGCGGACATCACCGGCGCTTCGGTCTTCGATCGCAGCAGCGGCCGGTTCCTGTTCCAGCCGGGCCCGCTGTTCGCGCAGGTAATCCTTGCCGACGAAGTCAACCGCGCCACGCCCAAGGCGCAGAGCGCGCTGCTGGAAGCCATGGAAGAGCAGCAGGTCAGCATCGACGGCGTCAGCCATGCGCTGCCCGCACCGTTCTTCGTCATCGCCACGCAGAATCCGGCGCAGCAGATCGGCACCTTCCCCCTGCCGGAAAGCCAGCTGGACCGCTTCCTGCTGCGCATCGGCCTCGGCTATCCGGCCGAACCGCTGGAGCGCAAGCTGCTGCGGGGCGAAGACCGGCGCCAGCTGCTCGCCGGGCTGCGCCCGGTGATGGGCCTGGAGGAACTCGCCGCGCTGCGCGAAGCCACCCGTGCGGTACAGGTCACCGACGCAGTGCTCGACTACGTGCAGGCGCTGGTCCGTTACACCCGCGAGGCACCGCAGTTCGAACTCGGCCTCTCGCCCCGTGCCGCCGTGGATCTGGTGGCGGCGGCACGCTGCTGGGCGATGATCGCCGGCCACGGCGGTGTCTACCCCGAGGATGTGCAGGCGGTTTTTCCGGCGGTGGCCGGCCATCGATTGCGCCGGCGGGGCGAAGCGGACTTCAGCAGCGGCAATCCCGCGGAAGCCGTGCTCGGCGAAGTGGCCATCCCCTGATCAACCCGGACTGATCCGCAGCCGCGGCCCGAGATGCACATGCGTTCGCCCTGGCGCTCCCTCCATGACCGCTGGCGCGACTGTTGGCGCAAGCGCGTGCAGGACTGGGTGCTGCGTCGCCAGGGCAGCGATCCGCCGCAACTGACGCTGGCCTCGGGGCGCATCTATATCCTGCCGACCGTGCCGGGACTGCTGTACGCCGCGATGCTGGCGACGATGCTGGCAGGCGCCATGAACTACAACAACAACCTCGGCTTCGCGCTGACCTTCCTGCTGGCCGGTGCGGGTGTGGCCAGCATCTACCACACGCACCGCATCCTCGTCGGCCTGCGCATCCACTACCGGGGCGCCGAGCCGGTGTTTGCCGGCGACCCGCTGCAGGTGCGCTTCTCGCTGGTCAACGATTCCGCCGAGGCCCGCGAGGAGATTTACCTCGACTGGACCGGGAGCGCTGCCGTCCCGGGCGGACTGCCGGCACGGCAGTCACGCAGCCTCTGCCTGCCGCTCGCCACCAGCCGCCGTGGCAGCCTGCCACTGCCGCGGCTGCGCCTCAGCACCCGTGCGCCACTGGGCCTGATGCGCGCCTGGGCCTGGGTGCATCTGGATGCGCGGCCGCTGGTGTACCCGCGCCCCGGCAGCCGGGTGCCCGCCGGGCAGGCGACCGACGCCAGCCTGCGCGACCGCGGCGATGAAGAATTCGCGGGGCTGCGTGCCTACCAGCCCGGGGACTCACCCCGGCGCGTGGCCTGGCGCCACTACGCCCGCAGCGACGAGCTGCTGGTGCAGGACTATCGCGGCGGCAGCACTGAGGACTGCCGGTGGCTGGACTGGGAGCGCGTGGCGGGCGATGCCGACACGCGCGCCTCGCGGCTGGCGCGGCTGGTGATCGATGCCTGCGAAGCCGATGCGGCCTGGGGCCTGCGCCTGCCCGGCACCCGCCTCGGCCCGGCACGTGGCCGCGACCACCTGCACCGCTGCCTGGCCGCACTGGCGACAGTGGAATCCCCAGGGGATCCGCAACGATGACCGCGCTCCCCCCCTGCCCACCACCAGATGCGGCCCGGGAGCGGCGCCAGATGGCCTGGGCCGCCGCCGCGCTGATCTTCGGCGGCGCACCACACCTGTTCGCGGTCGTGTCCTGGGTGCCGCTGCTGGTGCTGGGTGTCGCCGGCTGGCGCATCGCTGCCGCTGCGTGGGGCTGGCGCCTGCCATCGCTGTGGCTGCGGGTGCCGATCACCGTCATCGCCTTCCTGGCCGTGGTCATGACCTACCACAGCATCTCCGGCGTCGAGGCCGGTTCTGCGCTGCTGCTGGTGATGGGCGGCATGAAACTGCTGGAGACGCGCACCGAGCGCGACCGCATCCTCGTGGTCTTCATCAGCCTGTTCCTGCTGTTTGCCGTGTTCCTGCGCGAGCAGGCCATCTGGTCCGTGGCCTGGCTGGCCGGAGGCTGCCTCGGCATCGCGGCCGCACTCGTCCAGACGGTGCGCCAGGGACCCCTGTTGCCGCTGCCAGGGGCCGCGCTGGTCGCCGGCCGCCTGCTGCTGCAGGGCCTGCCGCTGGCTGCCGTGCTGTTCGTGCTGTTCCCGCGCATCCCCGGGCCGTTCTGGGCCATGCCCGATCCGCAGGCCACCGGGCGCACCGGCCTCGCCGAGGAGATCCAGCCCGGCGACATCAGTGCCCTGGGACTCTCCGATGAGGTGGCGTTCCGCGTGCGCTTCGAAGGCGCGGTGCCCGCCACCGGCGCGCTGTACTGGCGTGGCCCGGTGCTCGAGCGTTTCGACGGCCGCGGCTGGTCCGCGCTGCCGGGCCCGCGCCGGGTCCAGGGCGTCGCGCCGCCGGCCGCCGTGGGTGGCCCCGAGTACGGCTACCAGCTGGTGCTGGAGCCGCAGGGCAAGCGCTGGCTGCTGGCGCTGGAAACACCATTGCAATGGTCGGCGCCGCGCGCGGTCCTGAGCCCGGCCATGCAGCTACTCAGCGCCGAGCCCTTCGGGGAACGGCTCTCCTACCACGGCCGTTCAGTCACCAGCGGCAGCGTCGCCACGCCGGCCACGCCGCAGCTGCTCGCCGCCAACCTGCGGCTGCCACCCGGGCGCAATCCGCGCACGCTGGCGCTGGCCCAGCAGTTGCGCAGCGTCGCCAGCGACGACCGCGACTACCTGCGACGCGCACTCGACCGGTTCCGCGACGGCGAGTACTACTACTCGCTGACGCCGCCCCGGCTCGGGCTGCAGGCGGTGGATGACTTCCTGTTCGAGTCCCGCAGCGGCTTCTGCGAGCACTACGCCTCGGCGCTCGCGGTGCTGGCGCGCGCCGCCGGCATCCCGGCGCGCGTGGTGGCCGGCTACCAGGGTGGCGAGCGCAACCCCTTCGGCGACTACTGGATCGTGCGCCAGGCCAATGCCCATGCCTGGGTCGAAGCCTGGATCGACGGCGCCTGGCAGCGCATCGACCCCACCGCCGCAGTGGCGCCGGAGCGCATCGAGAACGGCATCCAGGACACCATGGTGCGCTCTGGCGTGGCATCCGGCCGGCTGTGGCGCTCCAACCGGCTGGTCAACCGCATGGTGCTCTCCTGGGATGCGGCAAACGCAGCCTGGGACCGCTGGGTCCTCGCCTTCGGGCCGGAGACCCAGGACGACCTGCTGCTCGCGCTGGGCTTCGAAGTGCCGAGGACGATGCAGCTGGCGGTGCTGGCCGGGCTCGGCTCCAGCGCCTGCCTGCTGCTCCTCGGTTTCGCCCTGCGCCGGCGCGGGCGCCGGCCGCGCGACCGCATGGCCCGGCTCTACGAACGCTTCTGCCGCCGGCTCGCGGCCTGCCTGCGGCCACCGGCCCCAGGCGAGACCGCGCAGCACTATGCGGCCGCCGTCGCCGCCGCGCGCCCCGACCTCGCGGCCGAAGTCCAGGCCATGACCGAGCTCTACCTGCGGCTGCGCTACGGCGGTGGCATCGACCCCGAGGGCGAACGCGAGTTCAGCCGGCGGCTGCGCGGGTTTCGGCCGGGACGCGCATGAGCAGCACGATGCCGGCGATGAACAGCAGCAGCAGCGAAACGATGCCCAGCCGCTGGCTGCCGGTCACCAGGCTGACCACACCCGTCAGCATCGGCCCGATGATGGCGGCGAACTTGCCGAGCATGTTGTAGAAGCCGAAGTATTCCGCCGACTGGTCGGCCGGCACCAGGCGCGCGAAGAACGAACGGCTGAGGCTCTGCACGCCACCCTGCACCATGCCGATGGCAACCGCCAGCGCATAGAACTGCGGCTCGGTGCTGAGGAAGCCGGCGGCCGCCGTCGCCGCGAGGTACACCGCCAGTCCGAGGTAGATGCCGGCGCGCGTGCCAATCACCGCCGCGATCCCGCCAAAGGCCAGCGCTGCCGGGAAGGCGACGAAGTTCGTCAGCAGGATCGCCTGGATCAGCGCCTGCCGCGACAGGCCGATCGCCAGGCCATAGTCCACGGCCATCTTGATGATGGTGTACACGGCGTCGATGTAGAGCCAGTAGGCCAGCAGGAACCGCCGCAGGGCCGGCTGCTGCAGCAGCCTGGCGGCGGTGGCAGCCAGCTGGCGGAAGCCGGCCACCAGCGCCCCCGGGCCGCCCTCCCGCGCCGGGTCGTCGCGCACCCAGGCCGCCAGCGGCAGCGAGAACAGCAGCCACCACAGCGCCACCATCAGGAAGGCCAGGCGGATGGCATCGTCGGCGGAAGCCAGGCCGAAGGCCGCGGGGCGCGCCACCATGGCGACGTTGAGCGTGAACAGCAGCGCACTGCCGAGGTAGCCAAGCCCGTAGCCGTAGGCGGAGACGCGGTCGTACTCCCCGGGAAGGGCGACATCCACCAGCAGCGAGTCGTAGAGCGAATTGCTGGCAGCGAAGGCGGCGGATGCGCCCACGTAGAGCAGCGCCGCTGCCAGCCACATGCCGGCGGCAAGGAAATACAGCGCGCCGGTCATCGCGCAGCCGAGCGCAGTGATCCACAGCAGCCAGGCCTTGCGCCGGCCGCTGCGATCGGCGAGTGCACCGATGAGTGGCGTGGCCAGGGCAACCAGCAGGCTCGAGATGCCGTTGGCCATGCCCAGCCGGAAGGTGCCGACGCTGGATGGCGCGCCGTCGTTCCAGAACCCGGCCATCAGCACCGGCACGAAGCTGGTCATGACACTGAGGGCGAAAGCCGAATTGGCCCAGTCGTACAGGGCCCAGCCGAGCACCGGCGGCCGGCGCCAGAGCGGTGCCGGGTGCGTCACTGGCGCCGCGGCCGGCGTTCGAGCCTGCGCTCCAGCAGCACTGCATCCTCGCTGCCGGAACTGGCGCGGTAATAGCGCCGACGCACGCCGATGCGTTCGAACCCGTTCTGGATGTACAGGGCGATCGCCGCATCGTTCGACGGCCGCACCTCCAGGTGCATGCGGTCGGCGCCGGCGCGCGTTGCCCGCTCCAGCACCGCCTCCAGCAGCCGGCGCCCATGGCCCTCGCGGCGGCTGGCCACGGCGACACAGAGGTTCAGCAGGTGCGCCTCGCCGGCAGCCACCGACATGATGGCGTAGGCCCGGATCTCCCCGCGATGCTCGATCACCAGGCTGGTGTAGCCGGCGAGCAGGCAGTCGCGGAAGATGCCCGGGCTCCAGGGAAACTCATAGGCCTCGCGCTCGATGGCGGCGACGCGCGGCAGGTCCGCCTGGCGCATTTCGCGGATCACCGGCGCCAGGGCGCTGGGGTTGGCGATCATGGCACCACAGGCGCTGCCACCGAGAGCGCCAGGCGCAGGTCGTCCCAGGCCTTGCGCTTCTCAAGCGGCGAGCGCAGCAGGTAGGCCGGGTGGAAGGTGACCACCAGCGGAATGCCTGCCGCTCCCCAGGCATGGACGCGGCCGCGCAGCCGGCCCACCGGCAAGTCCTGGCCCAGCAGGTTCTGCGCGGCGATGCGGCCCACCGCCAGGATCAGCCGCGGAGCCAGCAGCCGGATCTGGGCGGCCAGGTAGTCGGCGCAGGCCGCCACCTCCTCCGGTCGCGGATCGCGGTTATCGGGTGGGCGGCACTTGAGGATGTTGGCGATGAAGACCTGCTCACGGCCGACGCCCACGGCGCGCAGCATCTCGTTGAGCAGCTGGCCGGCAGGGCCGACGAAGGGCTCGCCCTGGCGATCCTCCTCCCCGCCGGGCGCCTCGCCGACGATCATCCAGGCGGCCGCCTGGCTGCCCACCCCGAAGACGGTCTGCGTGCGGCTCCGGTGCAGCTCGCAGCGACGACAGTCGCGTACCGCCGCGCGCAGCGCATCCCACTCCGGCAATGCCGCAGCAGCCGGCGCCGCTGCCGTCGCGGACCCGGCCAGGGACTGCTCCGCTGCACGCGCGCGCTGGCGCCAGATCTCGACGCCAAGCGCGCGCAGGACTTCCTGCTGGCGGGCCGTGCTGGCCGGGCGCGGGCTCATCGGCTCAACCTTCCCTCGTCGGCTCCTGCTGCGGCAGCCGCAGCGAGCGGCGGCGCAGGCGCCACAGCCCGAGCAGCGGACCGGACAGCGCGTAGATGACACCGATGCTGAACAGCACCGCCGGCGGGTCCATGGCGATGAGCACGAACACCAGCGGCACGATGAACACGTAGGTGAAGGAGATGCGCCCGCGCGGATGGATCTCCTTGAAGCTGTAATAGGGAAACGGAGAAATCATGAGCGCGCCCGCCACGGATGAAACCACGAAAGCCAGCGCCAGGGTGTAACCACCGGTCCAGCCGAGTACGGTGCCCAGCCACACCATGCTCATCATCAGACCGGCCGCCGATGGACTCGGCAGGCCCTCGAAAAATCGCCGGTCCGCGCTGGCAACCCGCACGTTGAAGCGCGCCAGGCGCAGCGCGCCTGCCACTGCGTAGATGAATGCCGCCAGCCAGCCGAGCTTCGCCCAGATCCAGCCGTAGTCGGCGAGGCGCACCAGTCCCCACTGGTAGACGATGACGGCGGGGGCCAGCCCGAAGGACACCATGTCTGAAAGGCTGTCGTACTGCTGGCCGAACTCCGACTCCGTATGTGTGAGGCGTGCCAGCCGGCCATCCAGGCCGTCCAGCACCCCGGCAACGATGACGGCGATGGCCGCCGGCGCATAGCGGCCGTCGATGCTGGCGATGATGCCGTAGAAGCCGGCGAACAGGCTGCCGGTGGTCAGCAGGTTCGGCAGCACGTAAATCCCGCGGCGACGTGGCCGTGGTGCCGCGCCATCGGGATCGTCCAGGATCGGGTTGCCCATGCGGCTGATTCTGCCATGGTTCCCCGCGGGCCGGGATGGCCGCGCGAAGCGACTTGACGGCCTGATGCCGCTAGAATGGCGCGGATTTTTCCAGCCCCACCGAACCCCCCATGCGCCTCAGCCAGATTCCGTGGACCACCCTCAAGGAAACGCCTGCCGAAGCGGAGGTCGTCAGCCACCAGCTGCTGCTGCGTGCCGGGCTGATCCGGCGCCTGACCTCCGGCATCTTCACCTGGATGCCGCTCGGGCTGCGGGTGCTGCGCCGCGTGGAGCAGATCGTGCGCGAGGAAATGAATCGCGCCGGCGCCATCGAGGTGCTGATGCCGGCGGTGCAGCCAGCGGAACTGTGGCAGGAAACCGGCCGCTGGGACCGCTACGGCGACCTGCTGCTCAGGATCCGCGACCGCCAGAAGCGCGACTACTGCTTCGGCCCGACCCACGAGGAGATCATCACCGACCTGGCGCGCCGCGAACTGCGCAGCTACCGCCAGCTGCCGGTGAACTATTACCAGATCCAGACCAAGTTCCGTGACGAGATCCGGCCACGCTTCGGCCTGATGCGCGCCCGCGAGTTCGTCATGAAGGACGCCTATTCCTTCCACATGGACCAGGCCTCGCTGGAGCAGACCTACCAGGCCATGGCGACCGCCTACGCGCGCATCTTCACGCGCCTGGGGCTGCGCTTCCGCACCGTCGAGGCGGACTCCGGGGAGATCGGCGGTTCGCGTTCCCAGGAATTCCACGTGCTGGCCGACTCGGGCGAGGATGCTATCGCCTACTGCGATGGCGACCGCTATGCCGCCAACGTCGAGGCGGCGCCGGCACTGCCGCCCGCGAAGCCGCGGCCGGCACCGGCGGCCGCTCTCGCCAGCGTGGCGACGCCCGGCATGCGCAGCATCGAGGAGGTCAGCGCCTTCCTCGGCGTGCCGGCCGCCAGCTGCCTGAAGATGCTGCTGGTGGATGGCAGCGACGGCGGCATCGTCGCCCTCGCCCTGCGCGGCGACCACACGCTCAACGCCATCAAGGCCGAGCGCCTGCCGCAGGTGGCCAGTCCCCTGACGCTGGCCACGGCCGGCACACTCTCCGCAGGGATGAAGGTCGAGTCCGCCGGCCCTCCTCCCGCCGAAGCGTCAGCGCTCGCTGCAAGTCTCTCGAAAGATGGCATTAAGGTGCTGAAGGATGACGGCAGCGTCCTTTGTGAACTGTGGTTTGTCCCGGCGGTTCCCTCCGGCGGCGGGCCCGAGGAAAACACGAGTTTCGCCGGCGCTCCGCAGGGAGCCTTGTTCGGAGTCGCGCGGTTCCCGAGCCGCCACTCCGACCGCCGCGGACAGACAATCAAGCCAGGCCTCTATTCGCTTCGTTACAGCCTTTTCCCGCTCAATGGGGATCATCAGGGCGTCGCTCCGCAGCGGGATTTCCTGCTGTTTGCGCCGCTGGCCTCCGACCCCGGACCGGACGCAAAACCTGGCTTCGCGCAACTTGTGGTGCTGAGCCAGAAGGCTTCCGGCACCCCTCACCCGCTGGTGTGGAGCTTCTGGAAGGACGAATCCGGCGCGCCCGCCGGTGTTGAGGAGTCGGAGCAGGACCAGATTCTGCATTTCAAAATCGGCGACACCCCCGTGGCGCTCATCATCATCGGCAGGCACGAAGGGTAAGACGTGCCTTGGTGGCTCTGGCTGTTGATTGTCTTCCTCGCGGCGCCCGCCGCGGGGCTGATC
>QUBU01000034.1 GCA_014337915.1 Gammaproteobacteria bacterium | reverse complement strand
TGCAGTTGGTGTACTGCGCGTAGTTCGTGCAGCCAGGGCCACCGTCCCAGCGCTGCACGCTCGGCTGGCCGGTGCCGGCACCACTGCGCTGGTTGTGGGTCTGCAGCGTCACCGAGATCGCACCGGCCTGGCTCGACAGAGCCAGCAGGGCCGCTCCCAGAATTAGCTTTTTCATGAATCCTCCAGACTTGAATATGTCGATTCGGGTCCGGTCGACCCCCGGAACGCGCAGGTATTGCCCTGCGCGCCCCGGGGATCAGTATCCCGGAAGTCCGGACTTAGGCCGCGATGCGGCGACGCACCAGGCCCAGCAGGCCAACGGCGGAGCCGAACAGCCACACGGCACCCGGCACCGGCACGGCGGAGAAGGTCAGGTAGCTGGTTCCAGCGGCACCGAGGTCAATGCCGTTGGAGATGATCAGCGTACCGCCCGAGCCGAGGTTGTCCTGCACCACGGTCCACAGGTTGAAGGCGCCGTCGCCCGCGTCGCAGCCACCACCGGCAGCGGTGCTGAACAGCGTGCGGACGTTGCCCGTGCTGACGTCGTCACCACCGATGGTGCGATTCACGCAGTTGGCGTTGCCGCCCACGTTGTAGACCGCCGAGCTGTTGAGCGCAAAGTCGCCACCCAGGTTGATGTTCAGGCAGCCGTTGGCGCCCACGCCGGCGAGGAAGTTGCCTTCGACGCACTCGTAGGTGCTGGCGCTGGTGGTGTTGTTGACGGTGTCGATGGTCATGTTGGTGACCTTGTCACCGTTGACCATGGGACCCATCGCGGCGCTGCTAAGCGACGAAGCGCTGTTGAACGCACCCGTCATCGACAGCACGCCGGTGCCCGCATCCCAGTCCCACACCGCGGTCGAGGGCGTCATGCCCTTGGCAGCCATGGGGGAAGCCGGATTGATACAGGACGTGTGCGCGGCGTAGTTCGTGCAGCCTTCCCAACGCAGCGTGCTCAGCGAGCCCGAGCTGCTGCGCTGGTTCACGGCGTCGAGCTCCAGCGTGATGGCACCGGCCTGGCCCGCCAGGGCCAGCAGTGCCGCTCCGATTACAATCTTCTTCATGAGTCCTCCAAACGAGAGTTAGCGTTTAATTAAAAGTATCTTTCGTTCGCCGTCTGGAAAGGTGGCCTGTTTCTTCGTCCCCTCGCTCGCGTCGTGTCAGGCGTGTGCGAGCGTTCTATCCCAGGCCTTCTTTGCCCCCTGCCGTATGTTCGGTTATGAGCGTATTCCTTCTCACACGGTAGGCCGACTCTACACCCGCCCGCAAAAATGCGTAAAGGACTTCTTAACATATTCTTAAGGAGCGCCTGCGGCATGTTGTCGCGATCACAAAGCAGCCGCAGCAGCGCCGTGGCGTGGGACCGACAATCCAGCCTGCCACGGCCCCGCCGCGTGGACGGCCACTGCCACAGTCACAGCCCTCGCGGCTTGTCCCCCGGCCCCCGATGCGCTAAGTTTCGCCGGGTACACCGGCGGGGGGCGGGACGAGGGGTCCCAAAGGCCAGAAGGCGCAACCCGCCCGGATACCAACACGTATATAAGCGGCAGACCGGGGGAGGCAGCGGATTCCCCGAGCCCGCCGGCCAGCCGAGGGGGTTGAGCTTCATGAACGGATTGCACAGCGCCAGGTCCAGCCACGGCCCTGCGCCCCGGTGCCCGTTCGCCCCCGCGGCCCGTTTCGTTTTCCCGCTGTTTCCGGCCTTCTGACGCAACCGCGCACTCCACGGCGGCAGGCCCCGGTTCCACTTCCATTGAGGAGACTTTCGCAATGAATCGTTCTGCAGTGTTGGGTCTGCTGGCCCTGGCGAGCCTCACCGCCCAGGCGGCCGAGAGCGCCCTGGAGCCCCGCATCGGTGCCGCGGCCGCCTTCGGCCGCTTCGAAGGCGAGGCGAATCCGGCGGGTACGCTCGGCAACAAGTTCATCGACGACGATGCGGTCGGCTTCAAGGTCTACGGCCAGTACCCGCTGAACGACTGGTTCGCCGTGGAAGGCGCCTACCACTACACCAACAATTTCAAGGACAAGCAGAAGAGCCCCGCGCTGCCGCCCGGCCAGCTCAAGCTCTCCTTCGATGGCTGGTCCGCCCAGGGCCTGGTCTACATCCCGACCACCATCGAGGACTTCCAGGCCTACATCAAGGCCGGTTACTACGACTTCAACGACGAGCTGGTGCTCAACGGCAGCAACATTTCCAACTCCTCCGAGCGTGGCCTGGTGGCCGGCGCCGGCATGCTGCTGAAGATCGCCGACAACCTGGGCGTGCGCCTCGATTTCGACTGGTTCGACGCCGACGTGGGCGACCTCAACAGCGTCAACATCGGCCTGGAGTACTTCTTCGGCAAGGCGGCCGTGGTCGCCCCGGTCGCGGCCGCCGCGGCAGTGGCCGCCCCGCCTCCGCCGCCTCCGCCCCCGCCTCCGCCCCCGCCGCCCGAGCCGGCGGACAGCGACCATGACGGCGTGGCCGACGGCGCCGACCTCTGCCCCGACACCCGCAGCGGCGAGCGCGTCGACGCGCAGGGCTGCTCCTGCGATGTCAGCCGCCAGGTCGAGTTCGCCTTCAACTCCGCCGACCTCACCGACGAGGGCAAGGCGACGCTGGACGAAGTGGCCAGGAACCTCGCCAACCTGAAGTTCATCGAAGGCACGGTGACCGGCTACACCGACAGCGTCGGCGACGAGGCCTACAACCAGCGGCTCTCCGAGCGCCGCGCCCAGTCCGTGGCCGATTACCTGCAGGAAAAGGGCATCGCCTCCGGCCGGCTGTCCGCCATCGGCATGGGCGAGGCCGACCCGGTGGCTGACAACGGCAGCGCCGAGGGCCGCGCCCAGAACCGCCGCGTCGTCCTGCGTCGCACCAACTGCAACGCGACCGCCAACTGAACCCTGTTTCCATTTTTTCCGAGGGTACATACGTGAGAAAGATCATATTTTCGCTGACTGCACTGGCAGCGCTGGTGCTCGTCGAGACGGCGCAGGCCTACCCGGTCCGCCTGCTGGCCCACAACCAGCGCAGTGGTGCCGGCACCGGCCAGCCGAGCGTGCAGCGCTGGGACGGTGGCCCTGGCTGCACGAACTACGCGCAGTACACCAACTGCA
>QUBU01000008.1 GCA_014337915.1 Gammaproteobacteria bacterium | reverse complement strand
GAAAGGCGGCTTGGCGTCAGGGCCGCTGTGGGCCGGGTCCCAGAAGTGGCGGCCCTGGTTTTCCACCACCCAGGCGCTGCCCTGGTAGAACGCAAAGGTGCTGACGTCGTCCAGTCCCTCCGAGATGACCGTCACTTCGGCGCTATCGCCGCTGACTCTTATCACCGCCATTCCCCCGGCGCCACCCTCAGCCGTAGCCAGGGTGTCGGGGTTAATCACTTTCAAGCCATCAGGCCGGCGCAGCGGCAGCGATGGGCCCTGTCGCCGGCCCGCTCCCGGCTGCCCCGGGGCGCTGCGCCGCGCCGCCCTAGCCGTGCAGCGCAAATCCGCTCCATGCGACAATGCCCGCTTCATGAGCGAGTCCCGCCGCATCAGCACCGACAGCGAACCCGGCCCGAGAAGCGGCGAGAAATACCGCACCGGCGCCGGCTTCACCGCCATCAAGAATGGCATCAAGGCCCAGGCCGGGCGCGAGGCCCAGCCCGGCATCAGCCCGTCCCCCGGGCCCAAGCCGCCGTGGCTGCGGGCGCGTGTGCCGGGCGGCGGCCGCTATGGCGAGCTGCGCGCCACCGTGCGCGAGCACCGGCTCGCCACGGTCTGCGAAGAATCCATGTGCCCCAACATCGGCGAATGCTGGGGCAGTGGCACCGCCACCCTCATGCTGATGGGCGCCGTCTGCACCCGCGCCTGCCGCTTCTGCGCCGTGGACACCGGCAACCCCCGCGGCTGGCTCGACCCGGCCGAACCCGCCAACGCGGCGCGCACCGTCGAGCTGATGCGGCTGGGCTACGTGGTGCTGACCTCCGTGGACCGCGACGACCTCGCCGATGGCGGTGCCGCCCACTACGCCGCCTGCATCGCCGCCATCCGTGAGCGCAATCCCGGGACGGCGGTGGAGGCCCTGACCCCGGACTTCCGCGGCGACGCTGCGGCAGTGCGCACCGTGGTGGCCGCCGACCTCGCGGTATTCGCCCACAATCTCGAGACCGTCCGGCGGCTGACCCCGGGCGTGCGCGATCCACGCGCCGGCTACGACCAGTCGCTGGAAGTGCTGCGCATCGCCAGGGCCGCGCGCCCGGGCCTGCTGACCAAGAGCAGCCTGATGCTCGGGCTTGGCGAGGAGGCGGAGGAGATCGTCCAGGCGATGCATGACCTGCGCGCCGCCGGCGTCGACATCCTCACCCTCGGCCAGTACCTGCGCCCGACCGTGAACCATCTGCCGGTGCAGCGCTACCTGCCGCCCGCGGAATTCAGCGCGCTGCGCGAGCAGGGCCTGGCCCTGGGCTTCGCCGAGGTGGTGGCCGGCCCGCTGGTGCGCTCGAGCTATCGCGCCGAACGCGCCCTCGAGCGCAACAACGTCGGCTTGTAGGAGCGGTTGCAGATCATGGCTGAATTCCTGTTCCTGTACGGGCTGTTCCTCGCCAAGGCCATCACGTTCGTGCTGGCGGCCGCCGTGGCCACCGTGCTGGTGGTCGGCCTGTCGCGCAGGGGCGCGGCGCCGGGTGGCCTGACCGTCGAGAAGCTCAACGACCGCTTTCGCGAAACTGCCGGCGAGCTGCGCCGTGCCGTGCTCGGCAAGGCCGGGTGGAAGAAACTCGCGAAGCAGGAAGCGAAGGAACGCAAGGCGCGGGAGAAGGCGCTCGCCAGCGGCACCGAGCAGCGCCAGCGGGTGTTCGTTCTGGACTTCAAGGGCGACATCCGCGCCACCGCCGTGGCCTCGCTGCGCGAGGAAGTAACTGCGGTGCTGGCGGTGGCCACGGCCAGCGACGAGGTGGTGCTGCGGCTGGAGAACTTCGGCGGTGCCGTGCACGAGCACGGGCTGGCGGCCTCCCAGCTGGCGCGGCTGCGCAGCCGGGGCATTCCCCTGACCGCCATCGTCGACAAGGGGGCGGCCAGCGGCGGCTACATGATGGCCTGCGTGGCCAACCGCATCATCGCCGCGCCATTTGCCGTGGTGGGCTCCATCGGCGTGGTGGCGCAGATCCCGAACTTCAACCGCGCCCTCAGCGAGCGCGGTGTGGATTTCGAACAGGTCACCGCTGGGCGCTACAAGCGCACCGTGACCATGTTCGGCCGCACCACCGAGGAGGATCGCGCCAAGCTCCGGGAAGAGCTGGAGGAGGTGCATGCGCTGTTCAAGGCCATGGTGGCGCAGAACCGCCCGGCGCTCGACATCGAGGCGGTCTCCACCGGCGAGCACTGGTATGGCACCCGGGCCCTGGAACTCCGGCTGGTGGACGAACTCGGCTCCAGCGACGACTACCTGCTGGCCGCGGCCGGGCGCGCCGACCTGTTCCGCGTCAGCTACCGCGCCAGGCACAGCCTGCCGGAGAAGATCATGGCCGCGGTGCGGGCCGCGGCCGAGCAGGCCGAACTCTGGATCGGCCAGCGCCGGCAGGAACGCTCGCTGCCCTGACCGGGCCGCTATAATCGCGCCCGTGGGTTATCGCAAGTTGTCCGCATGCAGGCGCCTGCTGGCCGTCGCGACGCTGCTGCTGTCGCTGGTCAGCCTGGCGGGCTGTTCCCTGCCGCTCGCCAGCGAGAGCGAGATCGACAGCCAGGGCGATGCCGAGTTCCGCAAGATTCGCGCCAACACCCCGGTGAGCACCGATGCGGCCGAGCGCGCCTACGTCGACTGCGTGGCCCAGGCCATCATCGCCCAGCTGCCGGCGCCGTATGCCGACAAGAACTGGGAAGTCGAGGTCTTCGACAGCGAGCAGATCAACGCCTTCGCGCTGCCCGGCGGCCACATCGGCGTGTTCACCGGGATCTTCAAGGTGGCCGAGAACCAGGACGAGCTGGCCACCGTGATCGGCCATGAGGTGGCCCATGTCACCCAGGAGCATGCGCTGAAGCGCTACAACCGCGAGGCCACGGCGCGGATCGGCGTCGTCGGCGTGGCGATCGCCACCGGCACCGGGCAGGCGGGCGCGGACCTGCTCGGCATGGCCACCAGCCTCGGCATGTCGCTGCCCTTCAGCCGCGGCGAGGAGAGCGAAGCCGACACCGTCGGGCTGCGCTACATGGCAGCTGCCGGCTTCGACCCGCGCCAGAGCGTGGCGCTGTGGCAGAACATGCAGAGGAAGGACAAGCTCGGTCCTCCGGAGATGCTCTCCACGCACCCGTCACCGGAGCATCGCATCGATGACCTGGTGGCCCAGTTTCCCGAGGCGCTGGCGCTCTACAACAAGGCCCGTGCCGCCGGCAGGAGCCCGCAGTGCCAGCGCTGAGGCAGTCCCCGGTGGCGGCATTGCGGCTGGCAGCGCTGTGGCTGGCCGTGCTCCTGCCAGGCTGCACGCTGCTGCAGGCACCCGAGCCGCCGCCACCGCCGGCTCCGCCGCCGTTGCAGGCGCCGCTGGAAACCACGCGCTTCGTGCTGCCCGATGCCGCCACCAGTGTGGTCGGCGAGCTGCAGGTGGTGCGGCTGCGTGAGAAGGACACCTTCATCGACGTGGCCCAGGCCTATCACCTCGGCTTCGACGAGCTGGTGGAGGCCAATCCGGGTGTCGATCCCTGGCTGCCCGGCGCGGGCCGGGAGATCGTGCTGCCGAGCCGCTTCGTGCTGCCCGACGCGCCGCGCCAGGGCATCGTGCTCAATGTGCCGACCAAGCGGCTGTTTTATTTCCCGAAGCCGCAGAAGGGCGAACCGGCGGTGGTCCACACGTTCCCGATCAGCATCGGGCGCGAAGGCTGGGCGACACCGCTGGGCCTCACGCGCATCACCTCGAAGAAGAAGGACCCGGTCTGGCGTGTGCCAGCTTCCATCCGCAAGGAGCACGCCGAGAACGGCGATCCGCTGCCGGCGGTGGTGCCACCCGGCCCGGACAACCCGCTGGGTGCCTACGCCATGCGCCTGGCGATCCCGGGTGACTACCTCATCCATGGCACCAACAAGCCCGCCGGTGTCGGCATGCGGGTCAGCCATGGCTGCATTCGCATGAATCCGGCCGACATCGAGTGGCTGTTCGGGCAGGTGCCGGTGGGCCTGCCGGTGCGCATCGTCAATCAGCCGTTGCTGGTGGGTGTGGCCGGCGGCGAGCTGTTCCTCGAGGCCCATCCGGCGCTCGAGGAAGACAAGGCGCGGCGCAACCCGGCGCTGTTGCGCGACATCGAGAAAAAGCTGGCCAAAGCCGGGGTGCCGAAGGGCGCCACAGTCGACTACGAGCGCGTCGCCCATACGAGCAGTGAGCAGCGCGGCATCCCGGTGCCCATCATGGCGGGTGCACCGGACCTGGAGGCCGCGGTGGCGGCGGCACCGCGCGTGAATAACATCGTCAGCTACGACTGGTTCGAGGACGGTGCGGCCGCCAGCGAGGCGCAGGCACCCGCCGCTGGCGGCACGGCTCCCGCCGGGGCGCAGTGATCACGGCCTTCCCGCACTGCTGACAGCCCGGCATGCTGCCTGTTGCCGACGACCAGACGCTGCGCCACGCGCCGGTGGCCAGCCGTACCATCATCCTGCTCTGCTGCCTGGCCTACGCCTGGCAGTGGCTCGCCGGGCCCTGGGGGGTGCTGGCCGCGCAGGCGCTGGGCTTCTCGCCGGCGGATTTCTTCGCCGGCGGCACGCAGGACCCCATGCGGGCCTGGACGCCGTTCGCCGCCACCATCATCACCTACGCCTTCCTGCACGGCGGCTGGCTGCACCTCGGCGGCAACATGCTGTTCCTCTGGATCTTCGGCGATGACGTCGAGGATGCCTTCGGCCAGCCGGGCTTCATCGTCTTCTACCTGCTGGCCGCGATGGCCGCGGCGCTGGCGCAGGCGCTGCCCGCACCCGGGTCGTCCGGGGTGATCGTCGGCGCCAGCGGCGCCGTCTCGGGCGTGCTCGGCGCCTACCTCGTGCTGCATCCGCGGGCCCGCATCAACGTACTGGTGCCGATCTTCTTCGTCGTGGACCTGGTGAGACTGCCGGCATTCGTCGTGCTGCTGTTCTGGTTCGCGGTGCAGCTTGCCTACGAGTTCCTCGCCCCCGGCCTCGCCGGCAACGTCGCGCTGCGCGCCCATATCGGTGGCTTCATCGCTGGCATGGCGATGGCGCCGCTGTTCGCCTTCGTCGCGCGTCATTCGCGCCCGCGCCTGTCCGTTGCCGCGCCGACGCTGCTAAGATGACGCCGTGGTCGTGAACAACGCTGTTGGCCGGTGACACCGGCCGCCTGCAGGGGCGCTACGCTTGGATGCACGCAGTAACGGCATCTCGGTAATCGAGATTCCCGCCCGCGGCCAGGCCATTCCGGTCACCCGCGAGAGCGTCACCGCCTTCATCGGCCCGGCTCCCCGCGGCCCGGTCAACATCCCCATCGCCATCCGCAGCCTCGAGGAATTCCTGGCCCGCTTCGGTGTGCCGGGCTACCTGAGCCGCATGGAGTTCCTGCTCTACCAGTACTTCGAGAACGGCGGCACGCTCGCCATCGTCGTGCGGGTCTGCCGTTCGGGCCACCGCAACCGCATCACGCTGCCCGGCCCGGAAGGCGAGCTGCTGCTCGACGCGCTGAACCCGGGGCCGCTGGAGTACCTGCGCGCCGCCGTCGATTACCAGGGCATCGGCACCGACGAGCCCCGGCGCTTCAACCTCGTCATCCACCGCTGCCGTGCGCCCTCGCAGCCGCTGGTGGAGGAGCAGGAGAGCTTCACCGGCCTGTCCGTGGACCCGCGGGCCGCGGACTACGTGGGCGACGTGCTCGCCCGCTCATCCCTGGTGCGGCTGGCTGCCGACCCGCCCGCCGCGCGCCCGGCACCGACGCAGGAGGGCTGGCCCGGCGTGCGTTACGTGTACAGCCGTGCCACCTGGCAGGGCGACAACACGCCCACCGACTACGACCTCATCGGCTCCCGCGAGGACAGCACCGGGCTGTTCGCCCTGGAACAGGTGCCCTGGATTGACTTCGTCTGCCTGGTGCCCGGCGTGTCCGGCGCCACCCTGGGTCCCGTGGCGCTATTCGCTGCCGACCGCTACTGCCGCGAGCGCCAGGCGATGCTGCTGCTCGACCCGCCACAGTCCTGGGAGGAGGTGCGCGACGTGGTGCGCACCCAGCGCGAGCGTGGTTTCGCCAGTGCCAACGCCATCAGCTACTTCCCCGGCCTGGAAAGCCCGCCCCATGCGGCGCCCGCCGGTAACCTCAGCGCGGCTGGCGCCATTGCCGGCCAGCTCTGCGCGGCGGGACTGGAACTGTCTGGCCCGCAGGCGCTGTCGCTCGGTCGCACGCGGCCCTGCCTGGCGCTGGAACCCGCCGAAGTCCGCCGGCTGGCGAACCTCGGCGTGAATGCGCTGCTGCGCGCGGGGCCAGGTGCGGCCATCGAACTCACCGGTCTGGTCACCATGGCCCGCAGCGGCGGTGTTGCCACGTCCTGGAACAGCCTGCGACGGCGACGCATCGCGCTGTTCGTGCTGAGCAGCGTCGAGCGCTACACGCGATGGGCCGCCTTCGAGGCGCCGTCGCCGGCCCTCTGGCAGGAACTGCGGGCTCAGGTCGGCGCATTCCTCGGTGCATTGCAGTCCCGCGGCCTGTTCGCGGCGGCGGATGGCGCGGAGGCGTTCTACGTCAAATGCGACGTCGACACCAACGGTGCGGCGCGCAGCGCCGGCCCGCGGCTGGTGCTCGTGCTGGGGCTGGCGCTGGCGCGGCCCGGCGAGTTCGTCGCCTTCAGGATCGCGCACGACGCGGACGGCTGTACGAGCTCCGAGCTCGGCTGGCAGCCCGGGATGGCGCTGGCCAGCTGAGCCACGGCCTCGCTGCTGGCAATCGCGGCCGCTGGCTGCCAACGGGAGAGCCGTGACGCCCTTCACGGCCAGGTAGCGGCAGGGCGGCATAGATTCGGAAGCGGGAGGCCGCAGTGAACCAGCGCCCAGCATCCGGTGGCACGCCCCTCGTGCCGGTGGCCAGCCTCGAGGAGTTCTTCCGCGACTCCGTCGATGCGGCCCTTGCCGCAAACCACGTGACCGTGGAGCGCGACACCTCGCACTACGTCGTGCGCCTGCTGACCCTGTTCGCACGTGCCGACGCCTGCTACGCGGCCGGGGACGGCGCGAGGCACCGACCGCTGGCGCTGATGCTCGCCGACGCACTGGATGCGCCGGGCAGCGAGGAGCGTGCGGTGGCCCTGCAGCGGCTGGGGGACATGTCGCTGTTCACCGCCGGCTTTTTCGCCGAGGCCCTGCGCGATCGCAGCGTCGGCCTCGATTACTACGTGAACATGGGTGGCAGCGCTTACCGCAGCCTGGCCTGCAGCGGCCATGCCAGCCCGCGCCTGCAGGCGCTCGCAGCGATATTCGCCGAGCTGGCCGCCAAGTTCATTTCCATGGTCGATGTGCTCCACGAGGTACGCGACTCCGCCCGCGGCGCCACCGACCACGACATCCTGCGCCTGTACGAAACCTGGCTGCACACCGGCAGCCCGCGGGCGGGGCGGCTGCTGCGGCAGATCGGCATCGAGCCCAGCCAGCAGGCGCGCACACCCTGGGCCCACTGAGCCGGCCGTGGAACCGCGCGAGCTGCAGTGCCTGCTCGGTGCCCTCTACGGCATCGAGGTGGCAGCCGACGTCCGCGACTTCCTCGTCACCGACCGGCGTGCGCTCGCGCCCTGGCAGGCGGACGGCACGGGCCGGGATGCGCCGGAGGAGCTGCTGATCGAGGAGGGCGGCCAGGAGCTCGGCGTCGCCCTGTACCTGGATGCGGCCCTGCTGCAGCGCCTGTCCACACTGGAACCGCGTGACCTGCTCTGCGGCCGCAACCTTGCCGACTACTGTACGGCCATCGAGGGCATCAGCCACTTCAACTACGTCGCCTGGAATGCGGCCCGGGAATGCCAGGTGACGCTGCTCGAGCTGGAGATGCAGGCCGAAGTGGACAAGTACGCCAGCGCGCGCCTGCTGCTGTCCCGGCTCGACAGTGCTGGCTCCGCTGCGCAACTCCTGCCGCGCCTGTTCGCCGGCGCCGCATTCGACCCGGCACTGGCGCCGGCGACGCTGCGCCGCTACGAGGATGCCTGGGGGCTGGCAGCGCGCTACTGCCTGAGCCTCCAGTCCCGCTACCCGGCAGGCGCACCGGCCGGGGCGATGCTGCGCGAACTGCGGCAGTTCTTCCGCGCGCCGCGCCCAGCGAAGGTCAGCCACATCCACGCGGTGGTGCTGGCCTCCTGAAAGGCGCGGGCCCGGCGCCGATTTGCTACAGTTGCGACCGGGCAGGGCCCGGGTCCGGTGACCCGGGCTGCCAGAGACACCGGGAGCGCGACCATGGCAAAACATCGGGCCTGTCTGCTGATCGTGTCGGTCCTCGCCGGGTTGGCCGCGGCCTGCAGCGGCGGCAATCCACCCGCCGCTGCCACCACGGCGGAACCGGCAGCCGCCGCCACTCCCGCGCCGGCCAGCAGCGCGCCGCAGGTCGACGCCGCCCTGCAGGCGGCCATCGCCGGCGACTGGCGTGACCCGGAAAACCGGGCACGCGACGCAGCTCGCCACCCGCGCGAGACGCTGGAATTCTTCGGTATCCGGCCGGACATGGCCGTGGTGGAGATCTGGCCGGCGGCGGGCTGGTACACCGAGATTCTGGCGCCTTACCTGCGTGACCATGGCCGCTACATCGCCGCCCACTGGGATCCCGAGGCGAAGCAGGAGTTCTTCCGCAAGGGCGTGCAGGGTTTCAGGGACAAGCTGGCCGCGCGGCCGGATGTCTACGGCAAGGCCGAGGTCGTGGTGCTGGCGTTGCCGGACAAGACCGAGATGGTGGCGCCCGAGTCCGTGGACATGGTGGTCACCTTCCGCAACATCCACAACTGGATGGCGAGCGGCAAGGCACCGGAGATGTTTGCGGCGATGTACCGCGTGCTCAAGCCGGGTGGCGTGCTCGGCGTGGTCGAGCACCGCGCAGCCACCGACCAGCCCCAGGACCCGAAGGCAAAATCCGGTTACGTGCGCCAGGACTTCGCCACCGCGCTCGCGGAGCAGGCCGGGTTCGTGTTCGAGGCCGCTTCCGAGGTCAATGCCAACCCCAGGGACAGCAAGGACTACCCGGGCGGTGTCTGGACCCTGCCGCCGACGCTGCGCGAGGGTGACAAGGACCGGGAGAAGTACCTCGCCATCGGCGAGAGCGACCGCTTCACGCTGCGCTTTCGCAAGCCGGGCTCCGTGGCCGGCGTCGGCGAGGGCGCCGCGCCCGTGAGCGACGAGGAGCCGTCCCCGCCGAGCCCGTAGCGGCACCCGCAGGCAAGCCCGCACCCCGCCACCGCGGTGGGGTGGGCCCTGCTCGCGCCCCGCGGCATGGCCCGGGCGGATGCGCCGCTGCAACTTCCGACCGGACATCCTGCCTTGAGCCCGAACCCGCCCAGAGCCCTGCTGCCCCTGCTGTTCGTCGGCGTCCTGATGGGTGCGCTGGATCTGGCGATCGTCGGTCCGGCGCTGCCGGCGATCAAGGCCGACCTGGCGATGGACGATCGCCAGGCCTCGGTGCTGTTCAACGCCTACGTCCTGCTGCAGATGATCGGTACGCCGCTGCTGGCGAAACTCTCCGACCGCTCCGGGACGCGGCTGGCCTACATGGTCGCCATCGGTTTCTTCGCGCTGGGCTCGCTGGTCGTGGTGGTGGCCTATGACCCGGTCACCCTGTACATCGGCCGGGCACTGCAGGGCTTCGGCGGCGGCGGCATCCTGCCGGTCGCCGCGGCGGTCATCGCCATCACCGTCGAGCCCGAGCGGCGTGGTCCCGCGCTCGGCACGCTGGGCGCGGTGTTCGGCCTGGCGTTCCTCCTCGGTCCGGTGCTGGGCGGCCTGCTGCTGCCCTATGGCTGGCACTGGTTGTTCCTGATCAACCTGCCGATCAGTGCCGTGCTGGGTTTCGGTGCCCTGCGGCTGCTGCCGTCGGCGCCACAGCCACAGCGCCAGCCGCTGGACGTCGCCGGCATCATCGCGCTGTCGGTACTGCTGGCCGCGCTGGTGTACGGCCTCAGCGTGCTCGACGTGCAGGCGCTCGGCAGCAGCCTGGCGCAATGGCCTACCGCGCTGTCCCTGCTGCTGGTGATCGTGCTGGTGCCGGTGTTCTGGATACTGGAGAAGCGGGCGGTGGATCCCATCGTCAGGCCGGGCCTCGTGGCATCGCGCCCGGTGGCGATTGCCGCGACGATCAGCGCCGGGGCGGGGGCCATCCAGTCGGGTGCCGGTTTCTATCCGGCGCTGGCGGTGTCGGCGATCGGCGTATCGGCGAGCACGGCCGCCTGGATGTTGCTGCCCGGTGTGGTGCTGGCGACGATCGCCGCACCGGTCGCCGGCCGGCTGGTCAACGTGCTGGGCGTGCGCACCCTCATCCTGGGCGGCATGGCGCTGGTGGTGCTGAGCCTGCTGATCTACGGGCTCGCGCCGATGAGCATCCCGGTGTTCATCGTCGCCGGCATGATTGGCAGTGGTGGTATGGCCAGCGTCATGGGCGCACCGCTGCGCATCGTGGTGCTCGACCACTGCGAGCCCAGGGAGCGCGGTTCAGCGCAGGGCCTGCTCAGCAATTTCACCTCGGTGGGCCGCCTGGTCGGCGCCGCGGCCGTCGGTGCCATCGCCGCATCCTTCGGCGGCGGCGGGCCGGGCTACCAGCGGGCGTTCGTGGCGCTGTCGGTGCTCGGCCTGGCGCTGGCGGTGCTGGCGCTGGTGCTGCGGCCGGCGGTGAAGGCCAGGGCCGGCGCCGGCGTGGGGACGCGCCAGGGCTGAGGCGCGCCCGCGCTCAGCGCGGCCGGTCGGCCAGGAACATCCGGTAGGCCGGATTCGCCGACTCGTCCCACCAGGGGTAGCCGAGGTCGGCCAGGTGGCGGTGGAACTCGGCCAGCGCCGCATCCGGCACCTGCACGCCGGCCAGCACCCGGCCGAAATCGGAGCCATGGTTGCGGTAGTGGAACAGGCTGATGTTCCAGCGCGTGCCGATGGCGCGCAGGAAATCCAGCAGGGCGCCCGGCCGTTCCGGGAACTCGAAGCGGCACAGGCGCTCGTCGGCGATCGCCGCCAGGCCACCGACCATATGGCGCACATGCAGCTTCGCCATCTCGTCGTCGCTCATGTCGAGCACGCCGTAGCCGGCGGCCTCGAGGCGCCCGGCGAGCTGCTGCCGTTCGGCCGCGCCGCCGCGCAGTTCCAGGCCGACGAAGATACGCGCGCGGCTGTGGTCGCCGTAGCGATAGTTGAACTCGGTGACGCTGCGGCTGCCGATGGCCTGGCAGAAGGCGAGGAAGCTGCCGGGGACCTCCGGGATCTCCACCGCGAACAGCGCCTCGCGCTGCTCGCCGACGGCGGCCCGCTCCGCGATGTGGTGCAGGCGATCGAAGTTCAGGTTGGCGCCGCTGTTGATCGCCACCAGCACGCGGTTGGCGGCACCGCCGGCCTCGACGTGGCGCTTCAGCCCCGCCACGGCCAGGGCGCCGGCCGGCTCCATGATGCTGCGGGTGTCCTCGAAGATGTCCTGGATGGCGGCGCAGATCTCGTCGGTGCTGACCAGCACCAGGTCGTCGAGCAGCTCGCGGCAGATGCGGAAAGTCTCGTCGCCGACGCGCCGTACCGCGACGCCATCGGCAAAGATGCCGACATGGTCGAGGGTCACCGGCCGGCCCGCGGCAAACGCCTGCTGCATGCTCGGGGACTCCGCGGCCTCGACGCCGATGACCTGCACCTGCGGGTGCAGGGCCTTGATGTAGAGGGCGACACCGCTCGCGAGCCCGCCGCCGCCCACCGGTACGAACACGGCATCGATCGGATCGCGGCACTGGCGCAGTATCTCCACTGCGACGGTTCCCTGCCCGGCGATCACCGCAGGGTCGTCGAAGGGGTGCACGAAGCACAGGCCCTCCTGATCCGCCAGCGCGCGCGCATGCTCGTAGGCATCGTCGTAGGCGTTACCGTGGAGGATGACCTCGGCGCCCAGCGCGCGCACCGCCTCCACCTTGATCTCGGCCGTGAGCGCCGGCATCACCACCACGGCGCGCACGCCGAAGTGCCGTGCTGACAGAGCCAGGCCCTGGGCGTGGTTGCCGGCCGAACTACAGATGACGCCCCTGGCGCGCTCGGCAGCCGTTAGCCCCGCCAGCTTGTTGTGGGCGCCGCGCAGCTTGAAGGAGAACACCGGCTGCAGGTCTTCGCGCTTGAGCAGCACCCGCTGGCCGAGCCGTGCGGACAGGCGTGGTGCAGCATCCAGCGGGGTTTCCCCCGCGATGTCGTAGACCCGGGCGCGGAGGATGTCGCGCAGGTAGTCGTGGGTAGCGGCCATGGGCGCATGGTAGCTTACGGGCCTATACTCGGGGCATACCTGCCCCTGCGGCCGCAGCAGCTGCGGCCGCCCAGCCGGAGAGGACGAGGCCATGTACATCAATTTCTGGTATCCAGCCGGGCTCAGCACCGGGATCACCGCTACGCCGGTCCGCCGCCGCATGCTCGGCCAGGACTTCGTGCTCTGGCGCGACTCGGCCGGCAAGGTGCACTGCCTCGCCAATACCTGCTGCCACCGGGGTGGTGCCCTGGCGGGCGGCAAGATCGTCGAGGACGAGGTGCAGTGCCCGTACCACGGCTGGCGCTTCGCGGGCGATGGCCGCTGCACGCGGATCCCGTCGCTCGGCAGGGACGCGCGGGTGCCCGCGCGGGTGCGTGTCGATGCCTACCCCACCGAGGAGCGCTACGGGCTGGTGTTCGCCTTCCTCGGTGACCTGCCCGAGGCGGAGCGCTGCCCGATCATGGACATCCCCGAGTACCAGGGCAACGTGATCGCGCCCGGCTGGGCGGCCACCATCCAGCACTTCGAGTGGGATTTCAACTTCCAGCGCTCGATCGAGAACGGCATCGACGGGGCGCACAACGAGTTCGTACACCCGACCCACGGCTTTTCCGGCGATCGCGAGGACATCCGCATCGCCACCGAGGACTACCGCTGGCTCGACACCGAGTGGGTAACCGGCTTCTTCAGCAGCCGGCGCGCCCCGCCGCTGGCGGATGCGAAGATGCGGGAGGCTTCCGGGCGTACCACCGATGCCGTGATCAGCGGCGGCACCGGGCACCACGGCGTGGCGTCGCTGTGGACCCTGATCCACCCGACCCCGCAGATGAGCATCCACCAGTACCTGTTCGAGGCCCCGGTGGATGAGGCCAGGACCAGCCTCTACCTCGTCAACCTGCGCAACTTCCTCATCGACCCCTCCGAGGACGAGCGCATGAAGACGCGCAATGCCGTCGTGGCCGGCCAGGACCGCGATGTGCTGCAGGACCTGCGCCCGGTGCTCACGCCGGAAAGCCGCGCCCGGGAATTCTTCACGCCCTCGGATGCCGCCATCGGCAAGTACCGCGACAAGCTGGCGCAGTGGGAAGCCCGCGGCTGGCGCATCGACATGGACGAGGTCAACCGCAACGCCCGCAAGGTGGCCTATGCCATACCCAGCCCGGCGCGCCGCGAGCACAAGGGCTGGATCCTCGATGCAGTGCCGCTGTATCCGGCACGGCCGGCAGCAGCCGCGGCGCGGCCAGCGGCGGGCCCCGCCGCCTGACCGGCCCGCGGTACCCGCCGCATCACTTGCCCCAGCAGACCTGCTCGTCGGCTGTGGTCCAGCCGTCCGGATCCAGTTCCAGGACATCGGCCAGGTTGGCGCGCTCGCCCATCTGCATGCCCGTCAGCGCCGAGTTGAATCCGTTTCGCGAGAACTTCAGGCCGTAGCGCTGGCTGCCATCCGTCCAGCACAGGTAGTAGCGGGACCTGATCCGCGGGTCGCGCACGATCTGCGTCTGGGGAATGCCCACCATCACCATTTCCAGCAGCCAGTTGGTGGCCTCGGCCTGTACCCGCGGCAACGCGCAGATGCAGATCGACAACATCATCAGCGCGACGGTTATTCGCCTGCTCATCAATCACCCCTCCCTGGGCAGCAACGGCAGTTTCGCACCGGCGCGGCATGCCGGCGGCTGACTCGTGGTACCGATCAGGGGCAGCGTTCCGCGAAACGGAGCGCCGGGATCGGCCCCGGAAGGGGGCGATCGTGGTGACGGACAGTTGCCTGTCCCGCCGGCGGCCCCGCTGTCGTGGAGTCAGGCTCCCTTAGACCGGTGGCTTTGCGTCCCCGGCTTTCGCCGGGTTTGCCCTTGTCAGCGGATCGCAGTCTAGCCGCAGTCTGCGGCCGGCGAGCCGGGTATTCACATAAGCGCCGGCATCCGCCGTACCGCGTGCGGATCTGTGACCCGCACCACGCTTCGGGGTAGCGTCGCCGGCCTACCTGCGCGTCGCTGCCGCGGCCGGCCCGGCCTTTGGCGCCAGCAGGTCGTCGAGGTGGTGGCTGAGCTGCTCGGCCTTGTACGCCGGCACGGTGTAGACCCAGGCGCCCAGCCGGGCATTGAGCGCATCGGCTTCGGCCTGCACGCTGGCGAAATCCTTGCGGGCGGCGCTGGCGAGGGCGTCGGCGGCCGGCCCGGCTTCCGGCGCCGTTCCGGGCGGCGGCGCGTGGGCTGCCGCCAGCGCGGCATCGGCCCTGGCGCTGAGGCGCAGCCGGTTGCCGGCGGGCAGCTGCCAGCTGCTCACCTCGACCACCAGCCCATCGAAGGTCTCGAAGCGCGCCACCGTGGGCTTCACCGCCCCTGGGGCGAAGCCGGCCGCCGGTTCGACCCCGTCGAGGCTGAGGTCCGCCAGCGCGGAGCCGATGCTGTTTCCGGCACCGGGAAAGGACAGCTCGCGGCCGGCTGGGATGCCCTCGACCCTGAAGTCGGCTTCACCGGCGCGGTGCTTGTCGATCTTCAACCTGCTGCCGTCGGGATGGGTGATGGTCACCGCGGCGATGCGACTGGCGGGAATGTTGGTGATGGTCTTGTCGAGCCAGCCCGCGGTTTCGCGCGGCAGGTCGAACGCGCCCCGGACCAGCCAGCTCTGCGCCTCGCCGGCGCGGCGTGCGTAGGCGCTGTCAGCGCCGGCCACGGCGGTGCTTCCGATGATGACGCTGGCAACCGGCTTGCCGGCGCTGCCCAGGTCCATGCGCAGGCCCGCGGCGCTGTCCTTCTCGATGTCGTCGACGCGCAGGCGGTCGTAGAACTCCGGGTTCGAGGTCTTCTCCTCGGTGATGGTGGCCTCGGCCAGCGCGATCAGATTCTTGCGCAGGCGGCCGAGGTCGGCCGGGTAGCCATCGCGTTCCCTGACGGTCCAGCCCGCCTTGCCCCGCTCCAGCGTGGCGACGACCTTGTTGCCGCCGGTGCGCAGCACCACGCTGTCCACCGTGTTGAGCTGTTCGGTGAGCCCGGGATACAGCAGGGCGCCGGTCGCCCGGCCAGGCTGCTGCGACAGCGAAACGGCGATGGCCAGCGCCACGAGCACCGCCAGGGTGGCCAGCAGGATGACGAGCGTGCGGCTTTTCATGACGGGTGGCCTCCGCTGCGGTGATGCCGGCGGACCAGCAGCACGATGATGCTGGCAATGGAAATGAGCAGCGGCACCAGGCCGATGTTGATCACCTTGAGGACGGTACCAAGCCGCTCGATGTCCTGGTCGAGGTTGCGCTGCACCTGGCGCAGTTCCTTGCGGATGCCGGCGCGCTGGCTGCGGAAGCGCTCGATCTCCTGCTGCTGCTCGGGCGTCATGATCAGGGCGTTGCCATCCTTGCGCCCGGCCTGGATCTCGGCGAGCTTCTGCTCGGTGTCGCGCAGCTCCTGCTGCAGGCGTTCCTCGCTGTCGCGGAACCGTGCCTCGGCGTCGCGGCGCAGGTCGCGCACGCGGGTGAAGGGCCGGCTGAAGCTGGCCCGGGCGCGGATGCCGATGAGGTCATTGCTGCCGAGGAGGTTGTCCAGGGCGTTGACCACGAAGTCGCCGTTGTTGGCGAAGGCATTGGCGACGCGCTGGCCGAAGAAGTTCTGCGTCTGCACCCAGAGCCGGTCGCTGAGCAGGTCGGTGTCGGCGACCACCACGATGTTGACCGGTTCGCTGGCCTCCCTGATCTGGGCCGGGGTGCCGGCCGGCATTCCCGGCGGCGGCCCGTCCGGAAATGCCGTCGGGACCTTGCCGGACAGTCGCGCCGCCAGCGTGTAGCGCTGGCCGGTGGGCTTGAAGCTGGCGAGCAGCAGTGTCGGGTCCTGCATGAAGGCCAGCCCGGCAGTGCCGAGCGGTGCCGCGAGGTCGCTCGAGTGCACCAGCGGCGTGATGGTCACGGCGGCCTTCTCCCGGGCGCTGATCGCGCCGGCATAGCCCATATTGACCAGGCTCAGCCCGGCGGTGACGACGTCGTCCTGGTCGAGGCCATCCTGGCTGACGCCGAGCAGGCCGATGTCGCGCACCGGGCGGCCATCCGGGCCCATGACCTGCAGCGCGTAGCGGTTGTCGCCCACGAAGCTGTCGCTGGTGACGCTGATGCCCCAGGCGTCGAACAGCCGCTGCAGGTTCGAGCTGCGCTGGCCCGGGCCCGCCATCGGGTCGGCCGCGTCGGCCGTGCCCGGGTCGGCCTCGGCCCAGGGGTCGACGAACACCATGAGGCGACCACCGCGCAGCACGAACTGGTCGAGCGCGTAGAGGGCCTGGTCGCCGAGGTTCTTCGGGTGCACCAGCATGACCAGCTGCACGTCATCGGCGATCTGCGTCAGCCCGGGCTCCAGCTGGCGGATGTCGAACACCTGGCGCAGCTGGTTGACGATGGCCCAGGGCTGGCGGACCTGCTGCGTCATCGGGTCGAAGCCGGCGCTGATCGGCAGGCTGCTCAGCAGGCCGACCACCGGATGCTTCGGGTGCGCGAGCGAGTACACCAGCTTGGCCAGGTCGTACTCGAGGAATGCTTCCTTGCGCGGGTCGACGAACGGGATGACCTGGTCGTCGCCGACGCTGTTGGTGCCGGCGATGCCCATGAACAGCGGATCCGCGCTGTTGTCCAGGCGGATGCCCTGCAGGCCGAACTGCGTGGCGCGATCTTCCTCGTCCGAGAACGGCACCGGGTCGACCTCGGTGAACGTGATCCTGCCGCCGGACTGCTGGGCGAAGTCGCGCAGCATGTCGCGCACGCGGCCGGCGTAGCTGCGGAAGAACGGCGTCTTTCCCGTGGCGCTGGCGGAGAAGAAGAAGTACAGGTGGATGGGCTCGGGGATGGTGCCGAGGATGTGGCGGGTCCCGGGCGCCAGCGTGTAGAGGTGGTTCTCGGTGAGGTCCACGCGCGCGCCGCGCAGGATGACGTTGGCGAGCGGCACGGCCACCAGGAAGATCACTGCCACGGCCACCAGCCCCAGGTGGCCGAATGCGGTTCGCGATTTGCTGCTCATGGGTGCTCCTAGTCGGCCTTCTTCAGCTCGATGACCACCACCGTGGCGTAGAGCCAGGCGGCGATCACCATGGCGAAGTAGACGACGTCGCGCAGGTCGATGATGCCCTTGCTGATGGACTCGAAGTGGGTGCGGAAGCTCAGGCTGGCGATGGTGTCCACCAGCGCCTGGGGCGCCCAGCCGCCGAAGAAGTCCAGCACCAGCGGGAAGCCGGCCAGCAGGAACAGGAAGCAGATGACCACGGTGATGATGAAGGCCACCACCTGGTTCTTGTTGGCCGCCGAGATGCACGAGCCGATGGCAAGGAAGCCGCCGGCCATGAGCAGGCTGCCGATGTAGGCGGCGAGGATCACGCCGTTGTCCGGGTCGCCGAGGTAGTTCACCGTCAGCCAGATCGGGAAGGTGAGTGCCAGTGCGACGCCGGTGAAGGCCCAGGCGGCGAGGTACTTGCCGATGACTGCCTGGCCGGTGGTGACCGGCAGCGTCATCAGCAGCTCGATGCTGCCGCTCTTGCGCTCCTCGGCCCAGAGCCGCATGGAAATCGCCGGCACCAGGAACAGGTACAGCCAGGGGTGGAAGTTGAAGAATGCACTGAGGTCCGCCTGCTCGGCCTCGTAGAAGCCGCCGATATAGAAGGTGAAGACGCCCATCAGCGCCAGGAAGATCACGATGAACACATAGGCCAGGGGCGTGGCGAAGTAGGCGCGCAGCTCCCGCGCCGCGATCGTGCTGACACCGTTCATCGCACGGCCTCCTGCTCGGTGATGCTGCGGAAGACCTCGTCCATGCGACCGGACTCCAGGTGCAGCTGTTCCAGCGCCCAATGCTCCGCGGCGGCGAGGTCGGCGACCGCGGTGATGATCACCGTGCCGTCCTTCGGGAAGGCGGTGATGCTGCGGCCGGCCTCATCGGCCTCGATGTGGTCCACGCCCGGCAGCGCGCGCAGGCTGGCGCTGGCGGCCTTCAGGGCCGTCGCCGCCTCGAAGCGCAGTGTCACCGCATTGTGGTAGCGCGAGCGGCGCACCAGCTCGTCGGGAGTCTCGTCGGCGACGATGCGGCCGCTGGCGATGATGATGGCCCGCGTGCAGACCGCATTGACCTCCTCGAGGATGTGCGTGGAGATGACGATGATCTTGTCCTTCGCCATCGTGTTGATCAGCTCGCGCACCTCGTGCTTCTGGTTGGGATCCAGCCCGTCGGTGGGTTCGTCGAGGATCAGCACCGGCGGGTCGTGGATGATGGCCTGTGCCAGCCCGACGCGGCGGCGGAAGCCCTTGGAGAGCGTCTCGATGCGCTGGTCCATGACGCCGTCGAGGTGCAGCCGCCCGATGACGTCGTCGAGGCGGCTGCGGCGCCGCTCGCCCTCGAGGCCGCGCACCCGGGCGATGAATCCCAGGAACTGCCGCGGCGTCATCTCGCCGTAGGAGGGCGCACCCTCGGGCAGGTAGCCGAGGCGGCGCTTGGCCTCCAGCGGCTGATCCTCGACGGAGAAGCCGCAGATCTCCGCGCGGCCGCTGGTGGGCGCGACGAAACCGGCAAGCATGCGCATGGTGGTGGTCTTGCCGGCTCCGTTGGGGCCGAGGAAGCCGAGGACCTCGCCGGGCTGCACGGTGAAGCTGATGTTGTCGACGGCGGTGAGCGGGCCGTACTGCCTCGTCAGCGATTCGGCTCTGATCATGCTGGATCCTCTGGTGGCTTGCCTGCCCGGCGGTCGGCCGACCCTGGGCGCGAGGCGGGCTGCATCCGCAACCGCAGGGCGCGCCGGTATTTTGCATAGGGCAGGAGGGCAATCAAGCGATGTTCCTTCGACCAGGGCGCGCCGGCCTGCGGCGAATTTCCGTTGACCATGCCGGACGCAGAAAAGTTCGCCAGCCCCCGCAGGCGCCTGGTCGGCAGCGAAGCGCCGGGTTCGAGGGGGGTGCGAGCGGGCTTGGAGGGCGAGCGACGCAGGGACAGCGCAAGCGAGCCCGACATGCAGCGGAGCCGGCCATGGATGGCCGGCGCAGCGGTAGCGAGTATCCCCCTCGAACCCGGCGCTTCGCTGCCGCGCGCGGCCGGTCAGTCCGGCGCCACCGGGCGGATGAGGAACACGTTGGCGACCGCGAGCAGGGCCACCAGCGTGACCATGGCGAACGGCGCGAGATAGGAGCCGGTCGCGGTCGCCAGCTGACCCGCCAGGGCCGCGCCCAGGCCTGCGCCGATGGCATCGATGAAGGTCACCACACCGAGGATCTTGCCGAGGTCGCGCTGGCCGAAGCTCTCCACCACCGTCAGCTGGATCATGGTGAAGCTGCCGCCGAAGCCGAGGCCGAACACCACGGCGAACAGCCGCAGGCGGCTGGGGTCCGTCACCAGTCCCGGGCCATCGCTGCCCGGCTCGAACAGCAGCAGGCAGCCGGCGAGCAGCGTCAGGCTCGCCGCCAGCATCACCCGCCGCTTGGCGAACCAGTCGCTCACCGTGCCGTAGAGCAGCTTGCCGACGAAGCTCATGGCGAACATCAGCGAGAACACGGCGGTGGCGGCAGCCGGGGTGAAATCCGCCTCCTGCTCGAGGAAGATGGTCGCCTGGCTGATGACGGCCTGCATCGCGAACCACAGGCAGGCCGATCCCAGTGCCAGGCACCAGAGGGTCAGCGAGCGCAGCGCGCGCCGCAGCGTCACGCCAGTATGTGGCTGGGCGACCGCGCCGGCTGCGGCGGTCGCGCCGTCCGGCTGCTGGCCGACCTGGGCGGGGTCCTCGCGCAGCACGAGGAACCCCGGCAGCAGCGCCAGCAGCAGGAACGCCGCGCCCAGTGCACCGTAGCCCCAGCGCCAGCCCAGCGCCGGATCCGTGACCAGCGGCGAGATGGCCAGCGGCAGCGTCGCGCCCGCCAGGCTCGACCCCGAGGTCAGCACGCCGACCACCAGCCCGCGCCGTGCCACGAACCAGCGCGACAGCAGCACGACGTTCACCAGCAGTCCGGCGAGGGCGAGTCCGACGCCGAATACGGCATGCAGCAGGTAGAGCTGGCGGAGGCTGCCGGCAAATGAATAGGCCGCCACCGACAGTGCCAGCGCCAGCAGCCCGGTGCGCAGCACCCGCAGCACGCCGAAGCGGTCCACCAGCGCGCCGGCGAAGGGTGCGAGGCAGGCGGCTACGGTGAAGGTGATCAGCGAGCTGCGGCTGACATCGGCCGCGGTGGCGGTGAAGGACTCCATCAGCCGCGGCGCCAGGGCCTGCGGCACCATTACCGTCAGGCCATTGCTGAAGAAATAGATGGCCACCGCCGTGGCGGCGACCCACCAGCCGTAAAACAACGGCCGGCTCGGGCTCAGGGCGTATCCCCGTCGGCGGTGATGGCGCGGATGGCCCTGAAGCCGAGCTTCGACAGCCCGGGCTCGATCTTCGACCGGTCGCCGACCACGACCCAGACCTCGCGGTCCGGGTGCAGGTACTGGCGCGCGGCCCGGTCGACGTCGGCGAGGGTCACCGCGCGGACCTGCGCCGCGTAGTCCTGCCAGTAATCGTCCGGCAGGCCGAAGCGCACGCTCTCCGCCAGCGCACCGACCACCGCGTCGGCGGTCTCCCAGCGCCCGGGCAACTGCAGCACCTCGGTGTTCTTCACGCGCTCGAGTTCATCGGCCGTCGGCGGTCGGGTGCTGGTGATGGCCCTGAGTTCACCGCGCAGTTCCTGCAGGGCCTCGGCGGTCTTGTCGGTCTGCACCGGCGCGTAGGCAAAGTACGGCCGCTGGCCGCGGGCATCGCGCAGCACGCTGTAGGCGCCATAGGACCAGTGCTTGTCCTCGCGCAGGTTCATGTTGATCCGCGCCGAGACCTGGCCACCGAGGATGTTGTTCATGGCCTGGATGGCGAACTCGTCCGGGTTGGCCTTCGGTGGCATGAGCTGGCCGACGAAGATCACCGACTGGTCGGCACCCGGGCGATCGAGGATGTAGAGCACGTCGTCCGGGGCGCCCTGGGCCGGGGCGATCTGCTGCGGCGCTGCACTGCCCGCAGGCCACTGGCCAAAGAGGCGCTCCAGCAGGGGCCTGAGCTCGCCCATGCTGGTGTCGCCTGCCACCACCAGCGTGGCGTGGTTCGGGTGGAACCAGCGGTCGCGGTACGCCGCCAGGTCCTCGCGTGTCATGGCCTTGATGGCCGCTTCGGTGCCGGTGCCGGTCAGCGGCTGGGCATAGGGATGCCCGGCACCGTAGAGCAGCTTCGGCAGCACACGCAGCGCCATGGCGTTGGGGCGGTTCTTCTCCTGGCGCAGCCCGGCCAGCGCCAGGGCGCGCAGGCGCTCGAGTTCGGACTGCGGGAAGGTCGCATTCAGGACCACGTCGGCGAAGATGTCGAAGGAGGGTGCGAGTTTGTCGCTCAGCGCCGAGAGGCTGACGGCAGCGTTGTCGAGGCTGACGCCCGTGCCGAGGCTGGCGCCGAGCAGCGCCAGCTGCTCGCTGATCTGCAGCGTGCTGCGCGTGCGGGTGCCTTCGTCGAGCATCGCCATGGCGAGGCTGGCGGTGCCCGGGTGGCCAGGCGGATCGGCGGCGAAGCCGCCGTCGAGCACCAGCTGGGCCTGGACGAAGCCGATGCCGGGCCGCGGCACCAGCTCGACCTTCAGGCCGTTGGCGAGTGTCGTGCGCTCCACGGCGGGAAAGCCGACCACGGGCGCGGGCCCTGGCGCCGGCAGCCTGCTGCGGTCGGCACCGGCGGCGTCGGCGGCGGGCTTGCCATAGGGCAGGACGCGCAGCGTGACCGAGGCGCCGCCGAGCCAGTCCTGCGCCACGCGCCTGAGGTCCTCTGGGCGCGCGCTGTCGAGCACCGCGAGGTCCTGCTTCCAGGCATCCGGGCTGCCGCCGAGGGTCATGCTCTCGGCGAGGATGCCGGCCTTGCCGTTGAAGCCGCCGACCTGCTCGATGCCATGGAGGAAGCCGGCGCGGTACTGCGCAGTGACCCGCTCGAGTTCCCTGCGGGTCGGTCCCTTGCGCATGAAAGCCTCGAGTTCTTCCTGGATCGCCGCCTCGATGCTGGCCAGCTCGACGCCGGGCTGGGCGGTGACCTCGAGGTCGGTGATGCCGGCCATTTCCAGCGGCAGCACCTCGAGCGATACGTCGCTGGCGAGCCGGTCGCGATAGACGAGGCGCTGGTAGAGCCGCGAATTTTTGTCACCCGCCAGCACCGCGGCGGCCAGGCCGAGGTGACGCGAATCGGCCGTGCCCCAGCTGGGGCCGGTCCAGGCGCGGTACACCCGCGCCTGGGGCACACGATCCTGCATGGTGATCAGCTGGTTCGCCTCCAGCCGCGGGATCCACACCCCGGGGCGCGTGATCGGCGGCACCGGCGCCAGGTCACCGAAGTAGAGCTTCGCCTTTGCGAAGGCCTCCTCGGCGGTGACGTCGCCGGCGATGGCCAGCACTGCGTTGTTCGGCCCGTAGTAGGCCCGGAACCAGTCGCGGACGTTGTCGAGCGTCGCGGCCTCGAGGTCCGCCATCGAGCCGATGGTTTCCCAGGAATACGGGTGCTGCGGCGGGAACAGCGCCGGCTGCAGGTAATCCCAGACGCGCCCGTAGGGCTGGTTGTCGCCCTGGCGCTTTTCGTTCTGCACCACGCCACGCTGCTCGTCGAGCTTCGCCTGGGTAATGCTGCCGAGGAAATGGCCCATGCGGTCGGACTCGAGCCAGAGAATGGCGTCGAGCGCGTTCTTCGGCACGGTCTGGAAATAGTTGGTGCGGTCGAACCAGGTGGTGCCGTTGAAGTCGGTGGCGCCGAGGTCCTCGAGCGCGGTGAGGAACTCCCCGTCGTGGTGCTCGGAGCCCTGGAACATCAGGTGCTCGAACAGGTGAGCGAAGCCGGTGCGGCCGCGCACCTCGTTCTTCGAGCCCACGTGGTACCAGATGTTGACGGCCACCACCGGCGCCTTGTGGTCCTCGTTGACGATGACCGTGAGGCCGTTGTCGAGCACCTGCATGCGGTAGGGAATGTCGATGTCGGTGGCGGCGGCAGTGCTGCCGAGCAGGGCGAGCAGGGCGACGGCGACGACTCGGGAGGCGATGATCTGCATGGACGCTGCGGCCTCGGGCGGGGATGACAGGCGGCGATTCTAGCAGGCACTCCGCCGTGGACCGCGGCCCTGGCAGGGAGGATGCGGCTATACTGCCGGCGATGTCCCCAGCTGCTGCAGATTGCCGCACGGCGCGGCGCGGCCTGTATCCGGAAATCGAGCCCTACCGGACCGGTTACCTGCGCGTCTCGCCGCTGCACGACCTCTACTACGAGGAATGCGGCAATCCGCAGGGCAAGCCCGCGGTTTTCGTCCACGGTGGCCCGGGCGCCGGCGGCGACCGCAACGCGCGGCGCTTCTTCGATCCGGCCCGCTACCGCATCGTGCTCCTCGACCAGCGTGGCTGCGGCCGCAGCCGCCCGCATGCGGAGCTGCGCGACAACACCACGCCGGCGCTGGTCGCGGACATGGAGCGCCTGCGCGCGGCGCTCGGCATCCGCAGCTGGCTGGTGTTCGGCGGCTCCTGGGGCAGCACGCTGTCGCTGGCCTACGCCGAGGCCCATCCGGATCGCGTGACGCAGCTGGTGCTGCGCGGCATCTTCATGCTGCGCCCGGCGGAACTCGCCTGGTTCTACCAGCAGGGCGCGAGCGAACTGTTTCCCGACCAGTGGGAACAGTACCTGGCGCCGATCCCGCCGGCCGAGCGCGGCAACCTGCTCGCCGCCTACCACCGGCGCCTCACCGGCGACGACCCGGCTGTCGCCCAGGCGGCGGCGCGGGCCTGGTCGATCTGGGAGGGCGCCACCAGCCACCTGTTCGAGTCGCCGGCCACGGTGGCGCGCTTCGGTGGCGACGATTTTTCCCTGGCGCTGGCGCGCATCGAGGCCCACTATTTCGTCAACGCTGGTTTCTTCGATACACCCGACCAGCTGCTGCGCAACGTCGGACGCATCCGCCACATCCCCGGCGTCATCGTCCAGGGGCGCTATGACGTGGTGTGCCCGATGACGACGGCCTGGGACCTGCACCAGGCCTGGCCGGAGGCCGACTTCCGCCTCGTTCCCGATGCCGGACACTCGGCCTTCGAACCCGGCATCACCCATGAGCTCATCTCAGCGACGGACCGCTACGCAACATCATGACCGGCAAGACCCTGCTCATCGTCAACGCCAACATCGTCAACGAGGGACAGATCACCCAGGGTGACGTCCTGGTCCGCGACGGCCACATCGAGCGGGTGGGCTTCGGCTTCACCGGCCAGCAGGCCGACCGGATCATCGACGCCCGGGGCCGCCACCTGCTGCCGGGCATGATCGACGACCAGGTGCACTTCCGCGAGCCGGGCCTGACGCACAAGGGCGACATCGCCACCGAATCCAGCGCCGCGGTGGCCGGCGGCATCACCAGTTTCATGGACATGCCGAATTCCATCCCCAATACCACCAGCCGCACGGCGCTGGCGGACAAGTACCTGGCGGCGGCCGGGCGCGCCCGCGCCAATTTCGCCTTCTACCTCGGCGGCGCCAACGACAACATCGACGAGATCCGCGCCGTGCGGCCCGAGCAGACCTGCGGCGTCAAGGTGTTCATGGGTGCCTCCACCGGCAACATGCTGGTCGACGATCCGGTGACGCTGGAACGCATCTTCGCCGATTGCCCGGTGCTGATCGCCACGCACTGCGAGGACAACGCGGTGATCCGCGCCAACGAGCAGCGCCTGCGCGCGCAGTACGGCGACGATGTGCCGGTGGCCGCGCACCCGCTGATCCGCTCGGCGGAGGCCTGCTACCAGTCCTCGTCGCTCGCCGTCAGCCTGGCGCGCAGGCACGATGCGCGCCTGCACGTCCTGCACCTGACCACGGCACGGGAGCTGGAGCTGTTCACGCCGGGCCCGGTGCAGGGCAAGCGCATCACCGCCGAGGCCTGCGTCCACCACCTGTACCTCGACGACAGCCGCTACGAGGATCTCGGCAACCTCATCAAGTGCAACCCGGCGGTGAAGACCGCTGCGGACCGCGCTGCGCTGGTCGCCGCGCTCCGGGAGGACCGCATCGACGTGGTGGCCACCGACCATGCGCCGCATCCGCTGCGGGAGAAGGAACAGTCCTACCTGCGCGCGCCGGCCGGCCTGCCGCTGGCCCAGCATGCGCTGCCGCTGGCGCTGGAGCACTACCACGACGCTGCGCTCAGCCTCGAGACCGTGGTGCGCAAGACCAGCCATGCGGTTGCCGACCTGTTCGGCATCCGCGACCGTGGCTATGTCCGCGAGGGCTACTGGGCCGACCTGGTGCTGGTCGACCTGAACCACGGGGAGGAGGTCCGCGGTGACGACCTCCTATATAAGGTGGCCTGGTCGCCGTTCGAGGGCATGCGGTTCCGCTCGCGGGTGGTGCTGACGCTGGTCAACGGCGTGGTCGCCTGGGAGGATGGCGCGCTGACCGGCGAGGTTCCGGGGCGACGCCTGGAGTGCCACGCCGCGCGTTGAGCCCCTCGCGGGCCGGCGGGCCTGTCGCGGGGGCCGGACGGAAAATACCTACCAGCCCCGGCTGGACAGATCCTGTTGTCATGTCAATATAGCCTCGTGTCGTTCTGGGGTGGCCGTTTTCCTGCGCCACCAGCCCGGAGTCGCAAGAGATTCTTCGACAGACAGAGGGGGGTTCGACTTGAGTGCCAACAACCGCCGTGGCCATAGCCACGCCAGCCGTGCCAGCATCATGGCCTGTGCCATCGCCGCGGCCTTGCCGCTCTCCGCGCAGGCGATCGAGGAAATCATCGTCACCGCCAAGCAGCGCGAGCAGGACCTGCAGGAAGTGCCGCTGTCGATCTCGACGATGAACGAGTCGCAGCTGGAGCACGCCCGGGTCACCGAGCTGCGGGCGCTGGCGGAAATCACCCCCAACCTGGTGTTCACCTCCGGCCAGGGCCGGGAATCGCCGAGCACGCTGGCGATCCGCGGCGTGGCGCCAAACACCGGCGACATCCGCCTGCAGGGCGTCAGCGTCTTCCTCGACGGGGTCTACGTCGGCGGCGCCGTCCAGAGCCTGGACCTGACCCAGTTGCAGCGTGTCGAGGTGCTGCGTGGCCCGCAGGCGACCACCTTCGGCCGCCAGACCTACGCCGGCGCGCTGAACTACATCACGAAGTCGCCGCGCACGGAGACCCTGAGCGGCGTCGCCAAGATGAGCTATTCGGGCAACGATGGCGCCGACGAGGACAACTGGCAGCTCACCGGCAGCGTGCAGATGCCGCTGCTGGCGGATCGCCTGTGGCTGGAAATCGGCGGCACGAAGAAGGTGATGGGCGCGATGTCCGAGCGCGGATCGCTCGTCAACCGCAATACTGCCAACCAGTATTACCGCGAGGTCGATATCGGCCGCGAGGAAACCCGGTCGCTGACCGCGGCGCTGCTGTTCGAACCCACCGAAAACCTGTCGATCCGGCTGCGGGGTATCATCAGCGAGGACCGCGACGGCCCGCCGCTGACCGTGGCGCTGCATCCGCAGGAGTGGGCTGCCGCAGGCCTCAATGTCGTGCAGCGTGGCGCCGGCATCGTGACGCCTGCGGATGCCGGCCTGCTCTGGCCCGCGGATGACCTGGTGGCGCCGTCGCCCCGGGCCGGCAGCTGCGATTCGATTGCCGGCAGGCCGGTCAAGTGCGGCGTCGACCGTGACCGGAACTTCTTCTCCTCCAACATCACCTACAAGCTCAACGACTACCAGCTCACCTACCTGGCTGGCTGGGCGGACGACCAGCGCTGGAGCAACTCCGACCTGTACTTCCGCGGCGCGAGCCCGGACTCGTTCTTCGGCAGCGCCCCCTACAACCGCCCGGTGCCGCCCTCCGGGTCGCCGCTGGCGAAGAACGCCAGCTTCTTCTCGGCGCAGGAGCAGTACTACACCAACCAGAGCCACGAGTTCCGCATCCTCTCGCCGGAAGGCGACGTGCTCAGCTGGCGGGCCGGCCTCTACTACTTCTCCGAGAAGGAGCGGTTCTACCTGCAGACCATCAAGAGCCCGTCCAACCCCAAGGGCAGCTTCCGCGGCCCGCAGGAAGTGGAGAACTATGCGGTGTTCGGCGGCCTGACCTACAAGTTCACCGACCAGTGGTCGGTCGAGCTCGAGGGCCGGCTGCAGCGGGAGAAGAACCGCCTCGAGGAGTGCCCGCCGGGTCGCTGCCAGGCCTCCAATGCCCGCACCGGCACCACCACGGAAGAGGATGACGATTTCCTGCCGCGGATCACGGCCATGTACCGGCCGAATACGGACATGATGTTCTACGCGCTGTTCTCGCAGGGCACCAAGGCGGGACGCTTCAACACCAGCATCAGCACCAACTTCCTCTATGTCGAGCCGGAGGAGCTGAGCAACTACGAGATCGGTGCCAAGACCGAATGGCTGGACGGCCGCCTGAAGCTCAATGGCGCGGCCTACATGCTCGACATCAGGGACCAGCAGTTCTCGGTGGTATTCCTCGATACCTCGGTGGACCCGCCGGTGCCGCGTACCGCCTACCAGAACATCGGCAAGTCCGAGGCCTGGGGCTTCGAACTCGATGGCGCGTACCAGTTCGACGACCGCTGGAGCGCCGCGGCCGGCATCGGCTACGCCACCCACGAGTACAAGAACAACTTCTACCCGGATGACGCGAACCTGCGGCGGCTGTTCAATGGCGAGGGTTTCGAGGGCAAGACCTCGGTCAACCTGCCGGAGTGGACCGCATTCCTGTCGACGCAGTACGTCCTGCCGCTGGGTGCGGGCCGGGACCTGATCTTCGACGGCAACCTCACCTACACCGGGGATTCATACGCCGACCAGGCCAACCTGGCGAAGGTCCCGGATATCACCCGCGTCAACCTGCGCAGCACCTTCGCCACCGGGCAGTGGGAGTTCGCCGCCTTCGTGCGCGACCTGTTCGACAACAACAGTCCGGTCGCAGGCCTGACCAACGCCACCAACACCTGCACCTACCTGCCGTCCCCCAATCCGTACCCCAACCAGCGCTGCGTCGGCGTGGTGCTCGACCGCGGCCGCGAGGTGGGTGCGCAGGTGAACTACCGCTTCTAACCGGCGAGGGCCACCGCGTCGATTTCGATCTGCAGGTCGGGCAGCGCAAGCTGCCCGACCTGGACGATCGTATCGGCCGGGTAGGGCCGCGTGAAATGCTTCTCCCGCAGCCGCACGATGCTCGGGAAGTGCGCCATGTCCGTCAGGTAGATCGTCACCTTGACCACGCGGGCCATACTGGAACCGGCGGTCTGCAGCACGGTAGCGAGCATGGTGAACGCCTGCTCAGCCTGCGCCTCGAAGTCATCCCCGCCGACCAGATTGCCCTGCAGGTCGAGCGCCGCCTGCCCGGACACGAACACGAAGCCACCTGCCTCGATGGCCTGGGAGATCCGGAACGGCGCGTAGGGATCGGGCTGGGTTGCGATCTGGCGCAGTGAGTGCTTCGGCATGGCGGCCTCCTGACTGGAATGGCCTGATTATGCCAGCCTGGCTCAGGGCGCCCGGGTCTCCGCCAGCAGGCGCCTGAAGGCCGGTGCCTCGCGCAGCAGGCGGCCGCCGACCTCGCGCAGCCTGTCGACCTGCCCGGGCGGCAGCGCGAGGCTGGTCTTCACGCCCTCGAAGTAGCGGCGCTCCGCCGGATTCCTCAGGGCATCGAAGGTTACCTGCACGAAGTAGGCCTGGCGCCGCCCGCCATCGGCGGCTGCCTCGCGTTGCCAGTCCGCCAGGCGATCGCGGACCTGCTCGACGGCGTCGAGCGAGATGCGATCCACCGGGATGGACCACATCTGGTCCTGGAGCGCGCTGGTTCCAGGTGGTGCCGCCGAGCGGTCCCAGTCCACCGGCGGATAGCGCAGGGCGTTGACCGCGATGACTACCAGCCGGTGGGCCTTGCCGAAGGCTGGCAGCAGCGACCCGTCCGGCACGACCTTGCGCAGTTCCAGGGCGCGCAGTAGTTCCGCCAGGCCGAGGTTCTCCGACAACCCGCCATCGAAGACATGGACATAGGGGCGATCCGGATCCGCATAGGACTGCAGGGCACGCGCGCGCAGCAGGGCGCGGCCGGGCGTTTCGGCGTCGGCACCGGCCGCAACCGCGGCCAGCTCCCAGGGTGCCGGCTTGCGACCGCAGGTGCCGCCGCGGTTCTCGAAGCTGATCGGCGTGAGCAATGGTGGCAGTGCCGTCGAGGTGGCGACGGCGCGGCCGAGGCTGATCTGCGAGAGATCCCCGCAGAGCGCGTCGAACTGGTCCTGGGTGAAGGTGAAGCGGGCGCCGGTGGTGACGTCGGTGCCGTTGATGATCAGGAACGGGCCGCCGGCCTGTTGCAGGTCCGCGAAGCGGGCGTGGTCGAACACCGTCTCGTCGTAGAGCTCGGCGAACAGGTCGGACTTGCCGAAGGTGGCGGAGGGCAGCCGGAACCAGTTGCCGGGCGAAAAGATGCGCAGCGCCAGTTCCCTCTCCAGGTTGCGCGCCAGCACCCGCTGCGGGAATTCGTCGAATGCGCGCTCGCCGCGCAACACATAGTAGGTGGAGGGCAGGGTGCCGCCGGATACGGCCGAGATGATATCGACCTCATCGAGCAGGCGCCGCTGGCGGCCGTCGATGCTGATCGTGGTGCGCCGCAGTTCCTCGAGCACGCCGAAACCCAGGGCGGCGGCGCGCATGCCGCCACCGGAGATCGCCAGCACCACCAGCATGTCGTCGGAGCGGCCAGTGGCCGCTGGTGTGTTGTCGATGCGGTAGCCTGCCTGGCTCGTCTGCTGCAGGGCCGGCGTGGCGGGCCAGTGGGCGCAGCCGCCGGCCATGCCCGCCAGGGCCGCCAGCACCGCCACCGTGGTGCCGGCCGCGCGGCCGGGCTGTGCCTTCAGCTGCCTTGCCCCGCTCAGATCAGGCCCTTGTTCGCGAGCCGCTCGATGTCCGCGAGCTGCCAGCGGGCGGTTTCGCCCTTCTCCGGGGCGCGCACCTGGCCGTCACGCAGCAGCAGGTTCGCGGGATGGAACACGGTGCGCGCGTAGTTGTCGGCGTAGATCTGGAAGGGCTGGCGCACCAGCATGTTGGTGAGGCCGGTCTTGCGGCGGGCGGCGCGCAGCGCCTCGATGTCGATGGTAGCGGTGGCGACCATGGACTCGCCGCCCGCGGCTGCCTCGGCCAGCACGTCGCCCTTGTAGTCGATGATCTTCGACATGCCGGTGGAGGATTCGGCGGGGATCGCGATGTGCTCGAGCCTTGCCGAGTTGGCCGAGATGACATAAGCGAGGTTCTCGGCGGCCCGGGCGCGGCGCGCGATCTCCTTGCCGGTCATGAGCGGACTGCCGACCTCGCTGGTCGGGTGCAGGAAGACCTCGGCGCCGCGCATGACGTGGCAGCGGGCGATCTCGGGGTACTGGATCTCCTCGGAGGCGATGGCCGCGAGCCGGCCGATGGGCGTGTCCGCTACCGGGAACACCTTGTCGATGCCATGGACTTCCAGGTACCGGTCCCAGACGTCGTAGGGCGTCGGGGCGCTCAGCGACACCAGGCGCCGGTAGCGCAGGATCACCGCGCCGCTGGGCTCGATGATGAAGCAGCACTGGAAGTAGAGGTCCGGGAAATGCGGATCGACCTCGTAGGCGTTGCCGGCCAGGTACAGGTCCAGGTCCCGGGCAATGGCACCGAGCGCCTGGTACTCGGGACCATCGATCTGCAGCGCCGCCTTGTCACGCCACTCTGCCACCGACTCGCCCATGGGGAACCCGGTGAGGAAATACTCCGGCAGTACCACCAGGCGGGCATCCATGCCGCTGTACTGGCGCAGGAAGGCCTTGCTGCCGGCGACGGCCTGGCGGACGCGGCGGATGCTGTCGGCCATGCGCTGGCGGGCGCTGGCGCGATCGCTGCAGTCGTTGACGCAGGCGGTGGCGAGTTGCAGGGCCAGGGCCGCGTAACGCGGAACCGGCGTGACCGGAACATTGTTTGACATCAAGGTTTCTTCCCAGGCAGGGCATGCGACGGGACTGCCGCGTTGCCGCCGGCGGATTCTTCCACCCCCGGCCGACGTGGTGCAAGCCGCGATTTGCTTTGCAGGACCGGTATGTATAATCCGGTGAAACTCTGCACCAACGCCTCTTCACCCTGGCATTTTCATCGGGCCCGGAACCACCGGGAAGCGCATCCCCTCGCCATGCAGCCCACCGATACCAAGAACCCTGACTATTTCCACAAAGTCGTCGATTGCCAATGGGGATGTCCCGCCCACACGGACGTGCCGGGTTACATCCGGCTCATCGCCCAGGGACGCTACACCGACGCCTACATGCTCAACCGGCAGGCCAACGTGTTCCCCGGGATCCTCGGGCGCGTCTGCGACCGGCCCTGCGAACCGGCCTGCCGCCGCGGCCGCGTCGAGGAGAAGCCGGTGGCGATCTGCCGCCTCAAGCGCGTGGCCGCGGACCTGCGCGATGACGTCGCCGCGCTGCTGCCGAAGGCGCCGGCGCAGAAGAATGGCAAGCGCGTCGCGCTGGTGGGCGCCGGGCCCGCTTCGCTGACGGTTGCCAACGACCTGCTGCCACTCGGCTACGAAGTGGTGATCTTCGAGGCCCTGGATGTACCGGGTGGCCTGATGCGCAGCAATATTCCCTCGTTCCGCCTGCCCGCCGAGGTGCTGGACGAGGAGATCGGCATGATCATCGACATGGGCGCCGACCTGCGCCTCGGCACGCCGGTCGAGAGCATGAAGCAGCTGCTCGCCGCGGGCTATGACGCGATCTTCGTCGGCAGCGGTGCGCCGAAGGGCAAGAACCTGCGCCTGCCCGGCCGCGACGAGGCGTCGGCCAACATCCACATCGGCATCCAGTGGCTGGAGTCGGTGGCCTTCGGGCACATCGGGAAGATCGGCGAGAAGGTGCTGATCATCGGCGTCGGCAACACCGCCATGGACTGCTGCCGCACCTCGCTGCGCCTCGGCGCGAAGAGCGTGAAGGTCATGGCCCGCAAGCCGCGCCAGTTCTTCAAGGCCTCGCCCTGGGAGCTGGAGGACGCGGAGGAGGAGACCGTCGAGATCGTGGTCAACCACGCGCCGAAGGCCTTCGTGACCACCGGCGGCAGGCTCAGCGGCATGCTGTTCGAGAAGATGGCCTACGAGTTCGACGCCCGCGGCCGCATCACCAGCGAGAAGGTCATCGGCGAGGAACTGTTCCCCTGCGACGACGTGGTGCTGGCGATCGGCCAGGAGAACGCCTTCCCCTGGATCGAGCGCGACCTCGGCATCGAGTTCGACAAATGGGAAGTGCCGGTGGTGGACGCCGGTACCTACCAGGGCACGCGCCCCGGCGTGTTCTTCGGTGGTGATTCCGCCTTCGGCCCCAAGAACATCATCTGGGCGGTGGAGCATGGCCACCAGGCCGCGATTTCCATCCACCGCTACTGCCAGGGCGAGGACATCGCCAGCCGGCCGCCGTACGGCATGAACCTGACCACCTCCAAGATGGGCATGCACGAGTGGGCCTTCAGCAACGCCTACGACGCCGCCGAGCGGCGCCTGATGCCGCACGTGAAGCTGAAGGAGCGTTTCCAGAAGCTCGACCTCGAGGTGGAGCTCGGCTTCACCGAGGAGCAGTTTGCCCGGGAAGTCGAGCGCTGCCTGAACTGTGACAACCAGACGGTGTTCACCGACAAGCTCTGCATCGAGTGCGACGCCTGCGTGGACATCTGCCCGACGCGCTGCCTGACCATCACCAGCAACGGTCCCGAGGAGGAGCTGCGCCAGCGCCTGTCGGCGCCGGCCGCCAACCTGGACCAGGCGCTGTTCGTGTCCGGCCCGCTGCCGCAGACCGGCCGGGTGATGGTCAAGGATGAGGACCTGTGCCTGCACTGCAGCCTCTGCGCCGAACGCTGCCCGACCGGTGCCTGGGACATGCAGAAATTCACCCTCAAGGTGCCCTACGCCCAGGATGAGCCCGCCCGGGCCCTGCCCCGGACCAGGACCGGAACCTGAACCCGCTGCCGCCAGTGCCTGCCGCCGGCCCGCGCCGGTGGCCGCGGTGGCCGGCTGAGCCCGACAACGAGCTGCAACGAGCCCCATGAGCCAGACACCCCGAGACAACGACTTCACCGTCAAGATCGCCAACGTCAACGGCACCGGATCGGCCAGCGCCAACACCCTGCTGATGAAGTCCTTCTTCCGCATGGGCATTCCCGTCGCCGGCAAAAACTACTTCCCGTCCAATATCCAGGGGCTGCCCACCTGGTACGAGATCCGTGCCAGCAGGGATGGCTACATCTGCCGCTCCGGGCGCGTCGACGTCATGGTGGCGATGAACGCCCAGACCTACCGCAAGGACCTGGCCGAGGTGGCCGCGGGTGGCTACCTGATCTATGACTCCACCTGGCCGCGGGACCGGCAGCTGGCCCGCGATGACATCACGGTACTCGGTGTGCCGCTGGCGCGCATGTGCAACGAGCGTTTCAGCCGGGCCCGCGAGCGCGTGCTGATGAAGAACATCGCCTACGTCGGCGTGCTGGCGGCCCTGCTCGACATCGACATGAACGTGGTTCGCAGCCTGCTCCAGGAGAGCTATGGCGCCAAGCCGCAGCTGCTCGATTCCAACCAGGCCGCGTTCGACCTCGGCTACCGCTACGCCATCGAGAACTTCAGCTGCCCGCTGCCGTTCCGCGCGCAGCTGATGGACGCGACCAGTGGCCACATCATGATCGACGGTAACACCACCGCCGCGCTGGGCGCGCTGTTCGCCGGCGCCACGGTGGTCGGCTGGTACCCGATCACGCCATCGACCTCGGTGATCGATGCCTTCAGGCGCTACGCGGAGCGGCTGCGCAAGGACCCGCAGACCGGGCGCAGCAATGTCGCCATCATCCAGGCCGAGGACGAGCTCGCGGCGATCGGCATGGTGCTCGGCGCCAGCTGGAACGGCGCCAGGTCCTTCACCTCGACCAGCGGGCCCGGCATCTCGCTGATGAACGAGTTCCTCGGCTACGCGTATTTCACCGAGATCCCGGCGGTTGTCGTCAACGTGCAGCGCTGTGGGCCCTCCACCGGCATGCCGACGCGCACGCAGCAGGCCGACATCATGGCCTGCGCCTACGCCTCGCATGGCGACACGCGCCACGTGCTGCTGTTCCCGGCCAACCCGGAGGAAGCCTTTTACCTGAGCGCCGTGGCCTTCGACCTCGCCGAGCGCCTGCAGACGCCGGTGATCGTGCTGACGGACCTCGACATCGGCATGAATGACTGGATGTGCCGCGACCTCAAATGGGATGCCGGCTACCAGCCCGACCGCGGCAAGGTGATGAGCGCCGCGCAGCTGGAGGCGATCGAGAAGTTCCACCGTTACCTCGACGTCGACCATGACGGCATTCCCTGGCGCAGCCTGCCGGGCGTGCATCCCAAGGGTGCGTACTTCACCCGCGGCTCCGGCCACAACATGTACGGCGCCTACACCGAGGACGCGAAGGAATACCAGCACGTGGTGGACCGGCTGCGCCTGAAGTGGGAGACCGCGAAGACGCTGGTGCCGGAGCCGGTGGTCGACCAGTCCGAGCGGCACCGCACCGGCATCATCTCGGTGGGCAGCTGCGACGGCGCGGTACGCGAGGCGCGCGACCGGCTCGCCGCGGCGGGCGTCGGCACCAACTACCTGCGGGTCAAGGCGTTCCCGTTCGGCAAGGCGGTACAGGACTTCCTCGATGCCCACGACCGCGTCTACGTCGTCGAGCAGAACCGTGACGCGCAGCTGCGGGCACTGCTGCTGCTGGAGACGCGCGTCGGGCAGGACAAGCTGGTTTCCGTGCTGCACTACGACGGCCTGCCCGTCACCGCAGCGAGCATCGTCGATGGCATCAACCAGGATATGGCCAGGGGCAAAGCCGCATGAGCTACATCGCCAAGCCTAAGGTCGCCCATCCCGGGCTGCCGCGTAATGAACTCGGCCTGTCGCTGCGGGACTACGAAGGGGGCATGTCCACCCTCTGTGCCGGCTGTGGCCACGATTCCATCACCGCCGCGCTGGTACAGGCCGCCTTCGAGCTCTCCATACCGCCGCATCGCATGGCAAAGCTCTCCGGCATCGGCTGCTCGTCGAAGACTCCGGCGTACTTCGCCTCGGCCTCGCATGGCTTCAACTCGGTGCATGGGCGCATGGCCTCGGTGGCCACGGGTGCCAATGCGGCCAACCGCGAGCTCACCTATATCGGTGTCTCCGGCGACGGCGATACGCTGTCCATCGGCCTCGGGCAGTTCTGCCATGCGATCCGCCGCAACCTCGACATGCTGTACGTCATCGAGAACAACGGGGTGTACGGCCTGACCAAGGGGCAGTTCTCGGCCTCGGCCGATGTCGGCAGCAAGGCGAAGAAGGGCGAGGTCAACCAGCAGCCGCCGATCGACCCCTGCATGCTGGCGCTGTCCATCGGCTGCACCTTCGTAGCCCGCAGTTTCTCGGGCGACAAGGAGCACCTCGTGCCGCTGCTCAAGGCCGGCATCAGGCATCGCGGCTTCGCCATGATCGACGTGATTTCGCCCTGCGTGACCTTCAACGACCACGAGGGCTCGACCAAGAGCTACGACTTCACGCGCAAGCACCGCCAGGCGGCGATCTACGCCGATTACGTGCCGCCGGCGCAGGAGATCCGCAGCGGGCAGGCGGCCGGCTCCGTGCAGTCGGTGACCCTGCACGATGGCAGCCGCGTACTGCTGCGCAAGGTCGGCGCCGACTACGATGCGACCGACCGCATGGCCGCCTTCGGCTACCTCTCGCAGCGCCAGGCAGCGGGCGAGATCGTCACCGGCCTGCTGTTCATCGACGAGGGCAAGCCGGACATGCACGAGGTGCAGGCGACCCCGGACCAGCCGCTCAATGAAGTGCCCTATGCCCGCCTGAACCCGGGCCAGAAGGCGCTGGATGCCATCCAGTCGCGTTTCCGCTAGGCGGTGACGGTCATGGCGGCGCCGGCTGGCCATGGTGGTCGCCACAGCCGCCGCACGGATTCGCGGCTCACCGGCGCCTGCGGCGCTGATCCCGGGATGCAGCGTTGTTCGCGGAGCTAGGCAAGCGCGGCTACCAGCTCGCCCGCCGCATCGTGATCGCGGTGATCGGCGGCACCGTCGTGCTCGCGGGCGTGATCATGCTGGTGACGCCCGGCCCCGGGCTGGTGGTGATCCCGCTCGGCCTCGCCATCCTCGCGCTCGAGTTCGCCTGGGCCAAGCTCTGGCTCGAGCGGCTGAAGGCACGCCTGACCAAGGAGCAGCTCAACGGACTGCTGGAAAAAACCCGCAACCTCACGCCACGCCCACCAAAACCCGACGCCTAGAATCGGTGCCGGTGTTACGGTTACGGTTACCGCCAATGGTGCCGGCGCCAATGGTGCCGGTGTTACGGTTTCGGTAGCGCGTGTCTCCCGCTGTGCAGCAGGTCGCTCAACGTCGATGGTGCTCGCCCGAGATGCTGTGCCACCTGCGACAGGCTGGCCGCACCTTCCCGTAGCGCACGCCTCGTAATTTCAACACGTGCCCGCACCAGCTCTGGATGCCGCCGCCGCGACTTCAGCTCGCGGCTGCCGACGCCGAACTCAAGCGCGACTTCGGCGGATATTTCCTCCAGGCTACGCGGAAGGCGCTCCAGGCGAGTGGCGGGCGCTGAAAGGGCCGACCGATGCTGCGCTGGCCGGGACGACGACGCCGTGCGATGCGCGAGGCTCAGCGCGTCGCGCTCCGGTGCCGGCGGCTCCTCCGCCATGAAGTGCTGGTAGGCCATCCTTGCCGACGCGGCTGTCGAACCCAGCAGTTCGAGAGCCGGCCCGGTGCGGAGCCAGTCCGGCGGACGCGCCCCCAGGTAAGCATGATGGCTGCTCCACGGGTAGTCGCGCAGATCATCTACGAGGTGCGCCCTGAGCGGATTGCGATGCACGTACCGCACCAGCGCCAGCAGGTAGCGATCGGCATCGACCAGCCGAGCGCGGTAACGACGCTCGAACAGGTGGCCCGTCGTAGGCACGGCCCGTTGCCTCCAGCGGGCGTAGCGCGAGGCGATCACGCGCATCATGCTGCCCAGTGGCGCGTCGCCGACCTGGATCGCGAGGTGGACGTGATTGGTCATCCAGCAGTAGGCGAGCAGGCTCGCAGCGTAACGTTCCATTGCCGCGGCGACGATGTCCTCGAAGCGCAGGTAATCGTCACGGCAGTTGAAAATCGCCTGCTGGTGGTTGCCGCGGAGGACGGCGTGATAGACGCCGCCGGCGACATGGATGCGACAGGGGCGTGGCACCGCTGCTCCCGGGAATGGGTTGCCCGCCGATCCTGGCGGAGGCGATCGGCGTTGCCGAGTAGCGAATCGGGCCTATGTGTGGAGTAACCGAAACCGTAACACCGGCACCAAAAAAGGCACCAAAAAAAAGGGCTCGCATGCTGCGAGCCCTTGGCGACAGGCTCCTGGAGGGAGGGGAGCCTGCGGCGGACGGCATCTCCTGCCGTCACTTCCAGGTCACGCTGCCGAAGGGGGGGAGGGGACTGCGGCGCGACCCTGAAGATACTTTGCTGTTGCGGAATGCTCCTGCGCTGGGGTTCCGGACTCGGTGGCTAGGCGCCGAGCGCGCTGCCAGCGGCATGGGCCGCGAGCGGCGCGAACCCGGCATTGATGGCGGCAAAGACCATCACAGTGGCCGCGATCGCCAGCAGCAGGGCGGAAATCCGCTCGCCCGAGAAATTGAAGTGTCCGTTCCTGGTATCCATACGCTTGCCTTTCCTGCTTCGTTCAGGCCCACCCTTGGGCCTGCCCTTGTATTGCAGATTCCGTGCCAAACCGGTATTTGTTGATCAAACAGACAGTTAGGATAAAATCACCCATTACGAGAATCCGTTATTCACGAATTACCGTGGCATTAAACCACGAAAATCCGTAGACTCGTGCCGTGACCGATCCCAACGAACAAAACACGACCCTGATTCGCGGCCTGCCGGTCCTGCTCGCGTTGCTGGACGGCGAGGGGCGCTTCCTCGACGTCACCGATGAATGGGAGCGGCGCATGGGCTACGGGCGCGCCGAGCTGCGGGGCCGGCGCCCGGACGACCTGGCGACGCCATCCAGCGCCAAGCGGATCCTGGAGGAGCACCTGCCGCGCTTCCGGCGTACCGGGCGCCTGGATCACGTCCCGGTCGAGTTCTTCACCAGCGACGGTCGCACGCTGCCGCTGCTGGCGACAACCGTGGCGGTGTACACGCCCGACGGCAGCAGCCTGCGCTACTCGGTGTCGCTGTTCGAGGAACCCTCGGACCGCGAGCGGCTGGAGCGCCGCTACCTGGACCTCTACGAGTCCACGCCGGCGATGCTGCACACCATCGATGCCGAGGGCCGCATCACTGCGGTCAGCAACCACTGGCTCGTCAAGCTCGGCTACCAGCGCAACGAAGTCATCGGGCGCTCGATCCTCGAGTTCATCGCCGACGAGTCGCGGCGCTCGCTGCTCGACGGCAAGCTGCGCGAACTGATCAGCCAGGGCGACGTGCAGAACGTGCCCCGGCAGATGGTGGCGAAGAACGGCGATGTCATCGACGTGCTGCTCTCGGCCCGGGCGGAACGCAACGAGAAGGGAGAGGTGATCCGGCTGCTGGTGGCCAGCAAGGACGTCACCGAGCGCAATCGCGGCGAGGCCCGCCTGCGGGAAGCCTACGGGGAAATCGCGCGGCTCAAGGAGGAACTCGAGCGCGAGCGCGACTACCTGCGCGAGGAAGTCAACGTCTCGATGAACTTCGGCCGCATCGTCGGCCAGAGCCCGGCACTGGCGGCGATGATGGCGCGGATCGAAGCCGTGGCCGGCACCCCGGCCAGCGTGCTCATCATCGGCGAGACCGGCTCCGGCAAGGAACTGGTGGCGCACGCGATCCATGCCCGCAGCCAGCGCGCCAGTGGGCCACTGGTCAAGGTCAATTGCGCCGCGATTCCCCACGAGCTGTTCGAAAGCGAGTTCTTCGGCCATGTGCGCGGCGCCTTCACCGGCGCCCACCGCGACCGCGTCGGCCGTTTCGAACTAGCCGATGGCGGCACCATCTTCCTCGACGAGGTGGGGGAAATCCCGCTCGCCCTGCAGGGCAAGCTGCTGCGCGTGCTGCAGGAACGCGAGTTCGAGCGGGTTGGCGACGACCGCACGCGCAAGGTTGACGCGCGGGTCATCGCGGCCACCAACAAGGACCTCGAGAAGGCGGTCGAGGCCGGCGAGTTTCGCGAGGACCTGTACTACCGCCTCAGCGTCTTCCCGGTACAGGTGCCACCGCTGCGCAAGCGTGGCGACGACGTCATCCAGCTGGCCGCCCATTTCCTCGAGCAGGTCTGCCGGCAGTTCGGCCGGCCGGTCCCGCAGTTCACCCAGGGGCAGGTGGAAGCCCTGCGGCGCTACGACTGGCCGGGCAATGTCCGCGAGCTGAAGAACGTGATCGAGCGCGCCGTGATCCTCTCCCGCGGTGACACGCTGCGCCTGGACCTGTCGCTGTCGGAGGCCGGGGTTGCGCCGGCACCGGCGGTTGCCGAGGTGGCGCCGGGCGCGGCGCCCGCCGCCGGTTTCATTACCGAGGAGCAGATGCGCGACCTGCAGCGGCGCAACCTCGTCGCGGCGCTGGAGGCGGCAGGCGGGCGGATCTCCGGCAAGGGTGGTGCGGCGGAACTGCTCGGCATCAAGCCGACCACGCTCGCCGACCGCATGCGCGCGCTTGGCGTCGAGCGCCCGCGCCGCAAGGCCTGAACCGCCGGCTCAGGGCCGGTAGGCCAGGGCCAGTTCCAGGCCGAAGTCAGGCGCGCTGTCCACGCGCAGGTCCTCGAACACCGCAAAGCGCAGGCCGAAGTGCTTGCCGAAGCGCCAGTGGCCCCCGGCCCCGAGTTGCAGCGAGTGGCCGCCGAGCAGCTTCAGGTCGCTCTGCCAGGTGCCGCTGTGGCCCAGTACCTGCACCACCAGGTCCAGCGTCGGCACCAGGCGCCAGGACAGCGAACCCTCGTAGTAGTAGACCTGTCCGGCGACGGCCGGCAGCGCTGCGTCCACGGCGCCGGGCCAGAGCAGGCCCGCACGCAGCGACCAGCCCAGCCGCCCGCCGGCCGGTGCTCTGACGGCCAGGCCGGCGGCGATGTCGGTGGAGCCGCTGCCGCTGAGGTCGTCGGCGTCGCCGGTGCCCCACTGGATGTCGGTGGTCAGTTCGACGAGCGGCAGCTTGCTGCTCGCATCGACGCCCGCCAGCGCCCAGGCCGCGGAAGTGGTCAGGTCGCCGAGGCCGGAGGCCTGGTGCTGAAGGTTCAGCAGCTGCACGCCGTCGCGCAGGTAGCTGTAGTGCAGGTCACCGGTGGGAAGCTCGGGCCGGATGCCCGGATCGAGCCCGAGGCCGTCGTGCCAGGAATCGATGAAGCGGTCGAGGAAGCCGCCGCCGTGGCTGAGCCAGGGAACTTCCAGACCGAGGCTGAGGCGCCTGCCGAAGCGTCGCCCGGCGCGCAGCACCAGCGCCTGGGTTTCCCCGTCGAACAGCAGGGATTCATGGCTGGACTGCTGGCCCACGGCGTTGTTGACCACAGACCAGCTGATGTCGGCAGCCGGCATCGCTGCGCTGGTCCAGCCATCGGGAACGCCGATCACGCCGTTGAGCGGACCACGATCCGTCATCGGCAGGCGTGCGCTGTCGCCGGCATCGCTGCTGGCCATGGCCGACGGGGCGGCCATGGCCAGCAGCAGCGCGAGCAGCTGGCAGTGCCTGCCGCGCCTGCGTGCTGGACCCCTGCGCCCTGGATTCGGCACAATCACCGCCTTTGTTGTGTCCTTATCCCAGGCAACGCGATTCATGCGCTCCACATTACTGTGGGTCATGGCCCTCCTGCTGTGGCCTGCTGCACAGCTTGCTGCGGCCGGCCAGGCCACGGGCTTGCCCGACACGGTGAGTGCCGCGCTGGCGCGGGCGCGGATTCCGCAGGAGGGCTTCAGCGCGTATGTGCAGGAGGTCGGCCAGGACAAGCCGATCCTCGCCTTCAACGCCGATACGCCGCGCAACCCGGCCTCCGCCATCAAGCTGGTCACGACCTACCTGGCGCTCGAGTCGCTGGGGCCGACCTACACCTGGAAGACCACTGCGCTGGCGTCCAGCGCGCCCCAGGGCGGCGTGCTCAACGGTGACCTCTACCTCAGGGGCCAGGGTGATCCCTACCTGGTGCTGGAGCGCTACTGGCTGCTGATCCGCGAGATCCGCCTGCGCGGCGTACGCGAAATCCGTGGCGACGTGGTCATCGACAACAGCTATTTCGATGTCGGCGATGCCGACCCCGGCGACTTCGATGGCCGTCCCTACAGCACCTACAACGTCATTCCCGACGCGCTGATGGTGAACTTCCAGGCGGTGAACTTCATGTTCCGCCCCGATGCTGCGCACAACCGCGTGGAGATCACCGCCGACCCGCTGCCCGCCAACCTGAAGGTCCGCAACCAGGTGCAGCTGGTCAATGGCAGCTGCGGCGGCACCCGCAACCGCATCAACTTTTCGGTGGCGACCGTCGGTGGCCACGACGAAGCCACGTTCACCGGCCGTTTCAGCCGGCAGTGCGCTGAGTACCGGGTGACGCGCAGCCTGATGAAGGCGCCGGAATACGCCTATGGCCTGTTCCGGGCGCTGTGGGAGGAGAGCGGCGGCACCATCCGCGGCCGCTACCGCCGTGCCGCGGCCCCCGCGACCGGCATGCGCATCCTGGCGTCCCTGGAATCGGTGCCGCTCACCGAGGTCATCACCGCGACCAACAAGCACAGCAACAACATCATGGCCCGCCACCTGTTGCTGACGCTGGGCGCCCAGCGCTTCGGCGCACCGGGCACGGTGGAGAAGGGGCAGCGCGCCGTGCAGGAAGAACTGCAGCGCCTGGGGCTGGCCTTCCCGGAACTGGCCATCGGCAACGGCTCCGGCCTCACCCGCGACACGCGCATCTCGGCGCGCAGCCTCACGCGGCTGCTGCTGGCCGCCGAGCGCGGCCCCTACGGCTCGGAGTTCGAGTCCTCGCTGGCGCTGGCCGGGCTGGACGGCACCGCAAGGCGCCGCTTCGGCGGGGCCGAGTTCACCGGCCACATGCACCTCAAGACCGGCACGCTGAACAACGTCCACGCCCTGGCCGGCTATGTGCAGACGCCGGGCGGGCGCAAGTTCGCGGTGTCGATGATGCAGAACTCCACCGGCTGGGCCGACGAGTCCCAGCAGGCGCTGCTGCGCTGGGTCTATCGCCAGCCCTGAGGGCGGGCCCGCGGCGGAACCTGCTAGAATCCCTGCAAATCCCCAAGGATCGCGCATTACAGGAAGCGGGAGAGGCTACGCATGAAACTGATCACCGCCATCATCAAGCCGTTCCGCCTGGACGACGTCCGCAACGCCCTGGCCGAGGTTGGCGTGAACGGCATGACGGTCACCGAGGTGAAGGGCTTCGGCCGCCAGCGCGGGCACACCGAGCTCTACCGCGGCGCCGAATACGTGGTCGACTTCCTGCCCAAGGCCAAGGTCGAGGTGGCGGTGGCCGATGACCTGGTCGAACGCGCCATCGAGGCGATCTCCGCGGCGGCACGCACCGGCAAGGTGGGCGACGGCAAGATCTTCGTCATCGACCTGGAGCAGGCCCTGCGCATCCGCACCGGCGAGACCGGCGACGGCGCACTCTGAGGCTGGCTGCGGCCAGCCACCCCGCAATGCTCAGGCGGCGCCCGCCGCCGGCAGCGCCGCTGCCCGCCGGGCACGCCGTGCCCACCAGGCCCGCCAGGCGAGCAGGGCCAGCAGGATCAGGCAGTAGACCAGCGGCTCGGTGACGTCCTTCTTCACCTGCCACCAGAAGTGCCAGCAGACCAGCAGCCCGGCCGGGTAGACCAGCTGGTGCAGCGTCAGCCAGCGCTGCCCCAGGCGCCGGCGCCAGCCCGCGGTCGAAGTCGCAGCGAGCGCGGCCAGTGACAGCAGCGCCGTCGCGCCGACGATGATGTAGGGGCGGCGGGTCAGGTCGCCGGTGATCTCGGCGAAATCCAGGGCGCGGTCCAGGAACAGGTAATTGGCGAAGTGCAGGGCCGCGTAGCTGAAGGCGAACAGCCCGAGCATGCGCCGGAACTGCAGCGGCCAGGCCTTGCCGCTGATCTGGCGCAGCGGCGTCATGCACAGCGTGGCCAGCAGCAGGCGCAGGGCCCAGAGGCCGGTGCTGTCCTGGATGGTCTCCACCGGGTTGGCTCCGAGGCGGACGCCGGCGAGGCCGACGGTGCCCGCGGCCAGCCGCAGCAGCGGCAACGATGCCGCCAGGAACACCACTGGCTTCCAGTACAGCCGCAGCTGCCGCAGGGTCGGCACGACGGGTGCCCGGCTCAGAAGTTCCGTACCAGGTCCACACCCGTGTAGAGCGAGGCGACCTGCGCGGCGTAGCCGTTGAACGGCAGGGTCGGCTGCTTGGGCGAGAACAGCGGCGAGCCGATGCGGCGCTCCGTCGCCTGGCTCCAGCGCGGGTGATCCACCTTCGGGTTCACGTTGGCGAGGAAGCCGTACTCGTCGGGCGCGGAGGTCGACCAGGTGGTGCGCGGCTGCCTGGCGGTGAAGCTGATACGCACGATCGACTTGATGCCCTTGAAGCCGTACTTCCAGGGCACGACCAGGCGCAGCGGCGCGCCGTTCTGGTTGGGCAGCTCGACGCCATAGACGCCCACCGCCAGGATGGTGAGCGGATGCATGGCCTCGGCCATGCTCAGGCCCTCGACGTAAGGCCAGTCGAGCACCGGGCTGCGCTGGCCGGGCATCTCGGCCGGTCGCAGCACGGTTTCGAAGGCGACGTACTTCGCCTGCGACGTGGGCCGGAAGCGCCTGATCAGGTCGCCCAGCGGGAAACCGACCCAGGGAATCACCATCGACCAGGCTTCCACGCAGCGGAAGCGGTAGATGCGCTCCTCCAGCGGATGTGGCTTCAGGATGTCCTCGAGCGTGAACCGGCCCTTGACCGCGGCCTCGCCGTCGATGGTGACGGTCCAGGGCCGCGGCCGGAATCCAGCCGAGTAGTCCGCTGGGTCGGACTTGTCCAGGCCGAACTCGTAGAAATTGTTGTAGTGGCTGATGTCCTCGAAGCTGTTGGCCGCTTCGGTGCTGCTGAGCGGGCTCTTCCTCACGCCGGCCAGGCGCCGGAGATCCTTCGGGATGTCTTCTGCGCGGCCGCCGCGGCCGAGCAGCAGGCCGGCGCCGGCGAAGCCCGCTGCCGCCAGCAGGTGGCGCCGGCCATGGAAGACGGACTCCGGCGTGATTTCCGAGGGACGGATGGCATCGGGGCGCCTGGTCAGCATGGCATGGATACTCCCGTTGGTTGTCGCAGCCTAGGGTCGGGCCGTGCCCGTGTAGCTGCCATTCAGGTCCCAGTCGAAATCCAGGTAGCGCAGGGCCAGGCGGCCCTCCAGCAGCGCTGCGCGGCTGGCGGGGTCGGCGACATGGCGCGCCAGCCAGCCGGGCACGCTGCCGGTCGCCGCCTCGAAGTCGGCGTGGTGCCAGTCGAAGAGCGGCGACAGGAAAGCCGTCCGGGCCGCAATGTCGAAGCGGTTGCGACTGACGTCGTTGACGAAGCGGCTGGCGGCCACGTCGAGCTGCGCGTCCAGCGTCGCCGGCAGATAGGCATGGCTGGACAGGCGCGGACCCGACAGGGCGGCACGGGCCAGTGCCAGGTGGGTACGCGGATCGCCGAAAGGCTGCAGGCGCTGCTGCTCGATTTCCTCGAGCGTCAGCCTGCCGCCGCCCAGGGTGAACTTCAGCGACCTGAAGAAGCGTCGCCGGCCGAAGGCCGAATCTGGCGCCTTGCCCTGCAGGACCGCCTGGATGGCGAAGGCGTTGTAGGCATTGATGTAGTAGGCCAGCGCTTCGCTGCGTTCCGTCGGTACCTCTGCCGTAGCCAGGTCGCTGACGAAGCGCGCGAACTTCGGGTTGCCGGCGAGGCCGTCGTAATCGATGTAGCCATCGCGGACGTTCTGCAGCAGGGCTTCCTCCAGCAGCGCGTAGTCGGGGGCCATGGCCCGCGCGGCCGGCGCAGCCAGCACTGACAGCAGCAGCGCGAGGACCAGCGCCGCCAGCAGTCCCGGCAGTCGGTCAGGCCATTGACCGGGCCCGTGGCCCGCAATCAGTTGTTGCTGCATGTCACCCCGTCCATTGCGCGACTCCGGCAAGCATAAACCTTCCGCGATGCCCTGCTCAGCGGCCTGGCCGGTGCTGCGTTTCGGTTGCCGCGTCGCTGCAGAGGAGCACGGCCGTGCCATGGACGTTGCCGGCACGCAGGTCGTCGAGGGCATCGTTGGCCTGTGGCAGCGGATAGCAGCTGATCCGCGCCGTGATGCGGGCGGCCGCGGCCGCCCGCATGAAATCCACCCCGTCCTGCCGCGTCAGGTTGGCGACCGAGCGGACCTGGCGCTCGCCCCACAGGCTTGCGTAGGGAAAGGAGGGGATGTCGCTCATGTGGATGCCGCCGCAGACCACGGTGCCGCCTTTCCTGATGTCGCGCAGCGCCTTCGGCACCAGCGCACCCACCGGAGCGAAGACCAGTGCCGCATCCAGCGGTTCCGGCGCGGCTTCGTCGGAGCCGCCGGCCCAGGCGGCGCCGAGTTCACGGGCGAAGTCCTGCGCTGCCGTGTCGCCCGGCGTGGTGAATGCCAGCACCCGGCGACCCTCGTGGCGGGCCAGCTGGGTCACCAGGTGGGCGGCCGAACCGAAGCCGTAGATGCCGATGCTGCGGGCATCCCCTGCCATGCGCAGCGTGCGCCAGCCGATCAGCCCGGCGCAGAGCAGCGGGGTGGCCGCCGCTGCTGCCAGCGTCCGTTCCAGCGGTATGCAGTAGCGCGAGTCGGCCAGCATGTGGCTGGCGTAGCCGCCGTCCACGTGGCAGCCGTGGAACGTTGCCTGGTCGCAGAGGTTTTCGCGGCCGCTGCGGCAGAACCCACAGTGGCCACAGCTACCGGCGAGCCAGGCGGCGCCGACCCAGGCACCCAGCGGCAGGACGGCGTCGGGGCCCCGGGCCACCACCTCGCCCACGGCCTGGTGGCCGGGCACCCGCGGATAGCTGGCCGCCGGCAGGTCACCATCCTGCAGGTGCAGGTCGGTGCGACAGACGCCGCAGGCATGGACGCGGATCAGCACGCTGCTGCCAACGCAGGCGGGCAATGCGCGCTGTTCCTCCCGCAGGCGCGCACCCGGCTGGTCCAGCACCATGCAGCGCATGGCCTCGGTCCCGGTCTTGTCCTCAGGGCCCATCGCCGTCCTTGCCGTTGGAGCCGGGATAGGCCAGCGGCCTGTCCTCGCCGCCCTTGCCCGTGCCGGGCGCCTGCAGGGGCACATCACCGCGGCTGGCGGCTGGTGCAATCGGGTAGCGGAACGCATGGCGCAGCTGCACGTCCGCGCGGTCCACGGGTACGCCGTCCTCCATCGCCGGACGGAACGCCGCGGCATCGAGCATCCGCAGCATCTGCTGGTCCATGAGGCCGGGGGGCGTGGACTCGATGATCCGCGCATCGGCGGCACGTCCGTCCGCGGTGACGGTGAGGGCTGCGACCACCACGCCCTCGCTGCCGGTGCCGCGCTTCGTGGAGACGAGCGCCCTGCCATCCGCATCCACCGCATCGGGCAACACCGGGCCACCGATGCGCAGCGGCTGCGCGAAGTAGCGGTCGCGGTCCTCGAGCAGCGTATCGTCCCCGGACAGCTCGCTCCAGGCATCGACATAGCGCTGCCGCGCCGCCCGTGGCTGGCGCGCGGCGCCGTAGAGGTCGCCCAGGGCCACCAGCACCTGGGCGCGCTTGCGGTGATCCACCGTGGGTTGCGAGTCGACCAGGTCGAGGCCGCGCTTGAGCACCGCGGCAGCCGCGGGGATGGCGCCTTCGTTGCCGTAGGACAGGGCCTCGCCGAGGTAGCTGTCCACCAGCGCCGGGTCACTGTCGCCGCTGCTGTCGTGGATGATGCGGCGCGATTCCTGGAACGCCGCCCGCGACTCCTGGTACTGGCCGGTGCGGTTGTACCAGCGGCCGAGCTTCTGCAGCGCCTGCGCCTGCGCGGCGCGGTCGCCCGGTGCGTGGCGCCTGTTGATCGTCACCTGGATACGCTGCTGGGCGTTGGCCCTGGCCAGCTGGCCGAGGCCGAGGAAGCCTTCGGACAGGCCGTCGCGGATCCGGATCTGCCCGAGGTTGAAGAAGCCCTCGCTGGCGTGGTTGGCGTGCAGGGCACGCTGGTAGGCCTCGATCGCCTGGGGGTAGAGCCCGCCGCGCGCGTAGGTGGCGCCGAGGCCGACCAGCGGGTTCACCAGCCGTGGCGACACCACGCCGTCGCGCCGTTCAACGATGGCTACGGCCTGCCGATAGCTCGCTTCGGCAGCCAGCAGGTCGCCATGTTCCAGCTGTGCCGTGCCGAGGTTGGTCAGCGGTGTCACCAGTTCCAGGCTGTCGTCGCCGTGCAGGCGGCGCGTGAGCTCGACGATCTGCGCGCCGATGCCGATGGCCTCCTCGTAGCGCTTTTCGTCGATGAGGCGCAGGAAGGTCTGTTGGGCCGCATTGCGCGTGGCGGCCGCGTCCGTGGCCAGCCCTGCGGGTGGCGCCGCGCTGCTCGCGGCCGGACTGTCCCCGGGAACCTGGCCGGACGCGGCGAGCGCGACCGCCAGCAGCCCGGCAGCGTAGCGCGCCGGGCTGCGGGTTCCCGGTGGTCGGCGGTGTCTGGGGAGCGGGGCTGGCACAGGCCCGTAATGTAGCACTCGCGCCGGCATTGGCCGGATGCCAGCGACAGGCGCAACATGGTGCCTGCGGTTGCCGACGGAGAAACCCATGCTGTGGCGCGAGAAACGGACGCTGATGCCGGACCCGAAGGATGCGTTGCCCGGGCGCGCGGCGCGTATGCCCGTGCCGGCCCGCCATGCCGTCAGGGGGACGCCGCTGCAGCCCCCGTTCCCGGCCGGCATGCAGCAGGCACTGTTTGGCCTCGGCTGCTTCTGGGGCGCGGAGCGCAGGTTCTGGCAGCAGCCCGGCGTGTACAGCACGGCGGCCGGCTACGCCGGCGGCTACACGCCGAACCCGACCTACGAGGAAGTCTGTAGCGGACTCACCGGCCACAACGAGGTGGTGCTGGTGGTGTTCGATCCGGCGCTGGTCGGCTACGACGAGCTGCTGCGCCTGTTCTGGGAAGCCCACGACCCGACCCAGGGCATGCGCCAGGGCAACGACGTCGGCACCCAGTACCGCTCGGGCATCTACTGTTACGGCGAGGAGCAGCTCGAGGCCGCCCTGCGCTCGCGGGACCGCTATGCCGCGGCCCTGCGCGAAGCCGGCCATGCGCCGATCACGACCGAGATCCTCCCGGCACCGGAGTTCTACTACGCCGAGGACTACCACCAGCAGTACCTGGCGAAGAACCCGGGCGGCTACTGCGGGCTGGGCGGCTGCGGAGTGCCGTTCGGGCCCGTGCCGGCCCCCTTGGGGTAAACTCCCGGCAGCTTTCGTCCCGGCCCGATCCTGTCGCATGACCCTGCCCTGGACCCGTATCGCCAGGTACCTGTCGGCCGCCCTTTTTGCGGGGGGCGCGATCAGCCTGTTGCTGTTCGGCTTCGATGGCATGGTGCGGGGCGTGCAGACGCTGACGCGCATCTACTTCGCACCGCGGCCGGCCACGGTGGCGCCGGACGCCGCGCAACCCATCACGCCCGGCGTGGTGTCCGCGTTCCTGGTGCCGCCGCAGGAGCCGGCGCCAGCCGGTACCGCCGCGAAGAAGAAAGAGCCCTGAACCTGCCGTGAAACGGGCATCGCCCGGAGTTGCCGACTGACATGAACCGACGTGCCTTGCTGCTGATCGCCGTTGCCCTGGTAGCCACCGTCGCCGTGCTCGGTGGCTACAAGTACTGGCGCGTGACCCAGGCGATCGCGGCCGGTGCCGCTTTCGCCAATCCGGCCGAGGCGGTGAGCGTCGCGGTGGCGCACCCGATCCGCTGGCAGCTGGGCGCCAGCGCACCCGGGACGGTGGTGGCCCGTGAGTTCGTCATCCTGAGCAACGAGCTGCCCGGCACCGTGGCGCGGGTCGCCTTCCGCTCCGGCGAGGTGGTCGAGGCCGGCCAGGTGCTGCTCGAACTCGACACGCGCAGCGAGCGCGCCGAGTTGCGCAGCGCCGAGGCGGACATCACGCTCGCGCGCCTCACGGCGGAGCGCACTCGCAAACTGGTCGAGCAGCGCGCCGGCACCCAGGCGGAGGTGGATCGCGCCGAGGCGCAGCTGGCGCAGGCCGAGGCCCGCCGCGACGTGATCGCCACCACTATCCAGCGGCGCACGCTTCGCGCCCCGTTTCGCGGCCGCATCGGCCTGCGCGACGTGCACCCGGGCCAATACCTGGCCGCGGGCACCGAGCTGACGACGCTCGAGAGCGTGGCGGACAGCGTATTCATCGACTTCAGGCTGCAGCAGGAGGTCGCTGCGCAGCTGGCGCCGGGCACCGAGCTGCACCTCAGCGGCGCGGGCCTGCCCGCCGGCGCGACGGCGGTGATCCGCGCCATCGACGCGCGTGCCGACGAGGCCTCGCGCACCGTGCGCGTGCGTGCCGAGGCGCCGGTCGCCGCCGGCCTGACGCCCGGTGCCTTCGTAGACGTGACCGTGGCCGCCGCCGCGGCGCGCGAGGTGCTGGCGGTGCCGATCGCGGCGGTACGCCGTGCGGCCTTTGGCGATCATGTCTACGTCATCCGCGAGGATGCGCAGGACGCGAAGGGCCCGACCGCCGAGCAGCGCTTCGTGCGCACCGGGCCGACACTGGACAGCGAGGTGGTGATCCTCGAGGGGCTCGCCGCCGGCGAACGGGTGGCGACCGAGGGCTCCTTCAAGCTGCGCCAGGGGTCACGCGTGAAGATCATCGAGGCGGCCGGGCAGGCGGGGGCGCCGGCGGCCGCGGCGCCACGCGGGTCGTGAACCGGCTGCTCGAAGCCTTCGTGCGCAAGCCGGTGCTCGCCCTGGTGGCGAGCCTGGCCATCCTGCTGATCGGCGGGCGCGCGGCGCTGAACCTGCCCATCCAGCAGTTCCCGCGCATCGAGAGCGCGGCGATCATCGTCCAGACCACCTACATCGGCGCCAGCGCGGACGTGGTGCGCGGCTTCATCACCACGCCGGTCGAGCGCGCCGTCGCCACGGTGACCGGCATCGACTACGTCGAGTCGCAGAGCATCGCCGGGCTGTCGACGGTGACGGTGCGGCTGAAGCTCAACGCCGATGCCAACGTGGCACTGACCGAGGTCGGTGCGCGGCTCGACCAGATACGCGGCGAGCTGCCGGGCGATTCCGAGCCGCCCACCGTCGTGGTGCAGCGGGCGGACCGTCCCTATGCCAGCTTCTACATCAGCTACAAGTCCGACCGCCTGAGCCGCGCGCAGGTGACCGAGTGGCTGACGCGCACGGTGCAGCCGGCGCTGTCCACGGTGCCGGGCGTGCAGCGCGCCGACGTCGCCGGCGGCACGCCGCTCGCCATGCGCATCTGGCTGGATCCGGAGCGCATGGCGGCGCTCGGTGTCAGCGCCCGCGAGGTCTACGACGCGCTCCGCCGCAACAACTACCTGGCGGCGATCGGCCGCACCGAGGGGGAGTCGACGCAGGTGGACCTGCTGGCGAACACCGACCTGCGCTCGCCGGAGGAGTTCGCCGACCTCATCGTGCGCCAGAAGGCGGGGGCGACGCTGCGCCTGCGCGACGTCGCCCGGGTGGAGCTCGGCGCCGAGGAGGCGGCCTCGGAGACCCGCGAGAACGCGGAGCCCACGGTGTTCATGGCGGTGTGGACGCTGCCGGGGGTAAATGAGCTCGAGGTGGCCGATGCGCTGTACCAGCGCCTCGCCGAGCTCGAGCCGGCGCTGCCCGCCGGCATGCGCGTGCTGGTCGGCTACGACGGCACGCTCTACATGCGCAACGCCATCCGCGGCATCTTCACCACGCTGGCCGAGACGGTGGCCATCGTCGCGCTGGTGGTGTTCCTGTTCCTCGGCTCGCTGCGTACCGCGCTGGTGCCGCTGGTCGCTATCCCGATCTCGCTGGTCGGCGCTGCCATCTTCATGTACCTGCTGGGCTTCTCGCTGAACCTGCTGACCATGCTGGCGATCGTGCTCTCGGTCGGGCTGGTGGTCGACGATGCCATCGTCGTGGTGGAGAACGTGCAGCGGCTGGTGGACCAGGGCATGGGCCGCATCGATGCAGCGCTCGCCAGCGCCCGCCAGCTGTTTGCGCCGCTGGTGTCGATGACCATCACGCTGGCCGCGGTCTACGCGCCGATCGGCTTCCTCTCCGGCCTCACCGGGGTGCTCTTCAAGGAGTTCGCCTTCACGCTGGCGATGGCGGTGATCATGTCCGGCATCGTCGCCCTGGTACTGTCGCCGGTCATGAGCTCGCAGCTGGTGCGCGAGCGCCGGGAGCGGCCGCGGCTGGCGGCATTCGTCGAGGCGCGCTTCATGCGGCTGCGCGAGCGCTACGCCCGGGTGCTGGACGCCACCCTGGCGCAGCGCAATACCACGCTGCTGGCCGGTGGCGCGGCGCTGCTGCTGCTCGCGCCGCTGTTCCTGCTGTCACCGCGGGAACTCGCACCCACCGAGGACCAGGGCGAGATCAGTTTCTTCGTCGAGTCGGCGCCCGACGCCTCGGTGCGCTACACCGCCGAGCGCACCGCCGAGGTCGTGCGCCGGTTGCTGGAGCTGCCGGAGTCCTACCTCAGCTGGGAGCTGTCGCGGCGCAACATCGGCTTCGGCGGCATGGCGCTCAAGGATTATTCGCAGCGCGAGCGCAGCGCCATGGAGATCCTGCCGCAGGCCTACGCGCTGGTGCGCGACATCACCGGCGCGCGTGCCTTCGTGTCGCTGGCGGCGGCGCTGCCGGGAGCGGGGCAGTTCGACGTCGAGATGGTGGTCACCTCCGCCGACGACATCGAGCGCATGCTCCCCGTGGCGCAGGGCCTGGTGAAGGCGGCGCGCGCCTCCGGCCGGTTCATGTTCGCCGACACCGACCTGAAGGTCGACATCTCGCAGGCCAGCGTGGTGATCGACCGCAACCGCGTGGCCGACCTCGGGCTCGATCTCACCCAGGTCGGCCAGGAGCTGGGCGTGCTCCTCGGGGGCGCCTACGTCAACCGCTTCAACCTCGACGGGCGCAGCTACAAGGTCATCCCGCAGATGGGCGAGGCCGAGCGCCGCGATGTCAGCCGGCTGCTGGATCTCAAGGTGATGGGTCCCGGCGGGCAGCTGATCCCGGTGTCGAGCTTCGCGCGCGTCGAGAGCAACGCCGCGCCGCGCTCGCTCAACCGCTTCCAGCAGCGCAATTCGTTCCGCATCAACGGCGGCATCTTCCCGGGGCTGACCAAGGAGCAGGGGCTGGCGGCGCTCGAGGCGGCCGCGGCCGAGTTGCTGCCGCCGGGCTATGCCATCGACTACGCCGGCGAGTCACGCCAGATCCGCAGCGAGGGCGCGACCCTGAGCGGCACGCTGGCCTTCGCCGTGCTGCTGATCTACCTGGTTCTCACCGCGCAGTTCGGCAATTTCCGCGATCCGCTGGTGATCCTGCTCGCCTCCGTGCCGCTGGCGCTGACCAGCGCCCTGGTGTTCACCTTCCTCGAGTTCACCACCATCAACATCTTCACCCAGGTCGGGCTGATCACACTGGTCGGCCTGATCGCCAAGAACGGCATCCTCATCGTCGAGTTCGCCAACAAGCTGCGCGAGGCCGGCCAGGAGCGCGTGGCGGCCATCCGCGAGGCCTCGCTCGAGCGCCTGCGCCCGGTGCTGATGACCACCGCGGCGACGGTGTTCGGCCACCTGCCGCTGGTGCTGGTCAGCGGCCCCGGCGCGGCGGCGCGCAACAGCATCGGCATCGTGCTGGTCTCCGGGATGGCGATCGGCACGCTGTTCACGCTGCTGATCCTGCCCGCGGTCTATCTCTGGCTGTCCGGGGCGCATGAGGCGGGGCGGGCCGTGCCCGAAGGCGAGGCCGTGCTGTCTTGAGCGAGGTCATTGCCAATGGGCGGGGGCGTCGACTAGTGTCGCGGGACGCTGCCCTGGACCGGAAGCTGATTCTCCATGCTTGATCGACGCTCATTCCTCGGCGCCGCAGGTGCCCTGGCTCTCGCCGGTTGCGGGCCGCGCGAGGAACGCAGTGACGTCGTGGTCATCGGTGCGGGCCTGGCCGGCCTGAATGCGGCCCGGCTGCTCGAGGCCACCGGTGCACGGGTCATCGTGCTCGAAGCAGGTCCGCGCATCGGTGGGCGTGTCGATACGCGCAAGGACGCCCCGGGCTCACCCGAACTTGGTGCCGCCGACATCGGCGCCCTCTATGCGCGCGTGCTGGACACCGCCGCGAGCCTGCAGATCGAGCTCGCAGCCTGGCCGCAACTTCCGTCGGCTTATAGCTACCACTACGCCGGGCGCACGTTCACCGCGGCCGAGTGGCCAACGCTTGACATCAATCCGTTCGCCAACGAGCTGCGCAACGTGGCGCCATCCGCGCTCGGCCAGCGGTTTGCGCCGCAACCCAACCCGCTGCCCGATGCCGGCGCCTGGCTGCAGGAGGAATTCGCGGCGCTCGATATCCCCTACGGGAAGTACCTCGCCGAGGCCGGGGCGCCTGCGGCGGCGCTGCCGCTGATCGGCGTCGGCCAGCAGCTGGCGACGCTGGATGCGGAATCAGCGCTCTGGCGGTTGCGCAACAGCAAGATCGGTGCCCTCGGCATGGCAGCGGCGATGCAGGCCCGGCAGCCGGCGCGCCGTTACGTCCCGGGCGGCCTGGCGCGCCTGCCGGAGGCCATGGCCGGCTCGCTGCAGGAGGGCGTGGTCCGACTGAACCAGCGCGTCGTCGCCATCGGGCAGGATGCCCGGGGCGTCACGGTGCGCACGGCCTCCGGCACGACCGTACGCGCCGCATTTGCCGTCTGCACGATACCGCTGCCCGTGCTGCGCCAGGTCGCCTTCGATCCACCACTGCCGGCGCTCGTGGGCGAGGCTGTCGCGACCATTCCCTATGGCGCGGCGACCAGCGTGGTGCTGCACGTGGAGCAGCCCTACTGGGAAGCCGATGGCCTGCCGCCGAACCTCTGGACCGATTCGCCGCTGCAGCGCGGGTTCCTCAACCCGTCGCCTGTCGGCGAGGGCCACCATCTGTGGATATTCAGCACCGGTGCCGCCGACCTTGCCGCACGCGGGTGGACGGACGCGGAAACCGGCGAGTATGTCCTGCAGGAGCTGAAACGGATCCGGCCAAGCACGGCCGGTCGCGTCTCGGTGGCTGCCATACGCAGCTTTACCCGCGACCCGCTGGTCCTCGGGACCTACGCCCACCGCGCGCCCGGGCAGATTCGCCGCTTCGGCAACATCCTGTCGCAGCCGGTTGGCCGGCTGCTGTTCGCCGGCGAGCACACGGCCGACCTTGCTTCCGGCATGGAAGCAGCAATGGAGTCCGGTGAAAGGGCCGCGCTGGCGATCGCCACCCAGCGCAGCTGATCTTCGAAGCCTCAGGGCAGCGGGCCGATCCTCGACAGCCAGGCCTGCCTGGCGGTGCAGGCCGCGTAAACCGCGTTGGCGCCCAGCACGACCAGTGCGATGCCGGCCCCGAACCTCAGCAGTGGTCCGGCGGCAGAGAAGAGCAGCGCATAGAGGCCTGTGCCCAGCAGCAACAGGCCGAATGCCCCGAGGAAGATCCGGTGGCCGGTGCCCGTGGCGGGGTTCTGGCGATCATCCATGACGAGTCTCCCGGTTCAGGCCCGGCTAGAGGTGCGCGAAGTACTTCGGCGGCTGCTGCCAGTTGTCATTCATCCCGTCCACGTAGGTGATGGGAATCCGGGATAGCTCTTCCTCGGTCAGGCCTTCGAGGCAGCCGATGTTCACCCCGACCATCTGGCCGATCGGCGTGTCGTTGCCGACGCCGAAGGCGCGGACACCGCAGATCCTGCAGAAGAAGTGCTGGTTCTTCCGGCTGTGGAAGCGGTACTCGGTGAGCAGCTCCTGGCCGGCCAGAAGCCTGAAGTGATCGGGCGTGGCGATGGCCGGCCAGAAACGGTTGCGGCGGCAGATGGAACAGTTGCAGCGGAAGGAGCTTTGCGCGAGGTCGAGGTCCGCCTCGAAGCGGACGGCGCCGCAGTGGCAGCTGCCGGTGTAGGTTTTCAGCACGTCACTTCATCTCCCCGATGTCGCCCGGACGCCAGGCCCCGGGCCGAAGAAGATCCGGCGAATCCTCTCTTCCCCGATCTCGCGAGCCAGTTCCCGCATGGTGCAGTACATCAGGATCAGCACCAGGAGAAAGATCTGGATGGCCCAGAAGTGCGGCCACACGATCTCGGCCAGCAGCCTGGCGTTGCCTGCGACCAGCCCGCCCGTCTCGCGCCAGAAGTCCACGAGCCGTTCCAGGTAGTGGACCAGCGATGCGACCAGAAAGTAGATCAGCGTCTTCCAGGCGATATTGTATATGAGCGGCTTGTGGGGATAGCGGTTGATGAACGGCAGCAGATCGGCGAGCAGAACCGCCTTGGCAATGATCAGCGCAGCGAGCGTCACGGAGAGCGAGGTGCTGACTGCGATCCCGGTCCCTTCCAGCATCAGGGCGCGAATGAGAGCCACGAGATGCAGCGCAATGAAGAAAAATATCGTGGGCGGTAGCAGCGCATGCAACTCTTCTTTCAGGGTCTCGGAAAGCTTGCTCATGGCGACTCCAGTCGGATGGCAGCGGGAAGGTCTGCGTTGCGTCCTGTGCTCCGGGGCATACGATACCTTAGGCTGGGAGTCTGCTGTGGAAGGGAGGGCCCGGTGCGCTCCAGTCTGTCATGCGTAGCGAAGCTGGAAGCAGCTGACCCGACCGTGTCGCGGGATCTACTGGTGAAGTCACTCCTGGCGTCGGGCGCTTCCGATCGCGAGCCCGCTAATCTCATTTCGCGGTGCTGATACGCTGGAATCCCGCGGACTCAGGGTCAGCAAATGGGTGAGCCCGTAACGGTCGGAATGGCGATGCGTTGCCGCAGTGACTCAACGACTACGCTGAGCCGAGCGGGGAACTCGCTGCACGAAGCGACCACTGACCGCAGCGAACGGACCGGGCACCTTGTCGCCGGACTCCTGCGCTACGGCGAGCCAGGACTGAAAGGCATCTCGGCCATTCTTCATGGTCTCCTCCGGTGTGGCTCGGTCTGAGCGGCACCCAGGAAGATCCGGATACGTAATGGCATAACCGCCTCCCTCATCCTTCGACAAAGGGTGATTCTCAAACGGATAATCAATCTTGGGAGTCTTCATTCAGCTACTCCGTCTTCAGCGAGACGAACGAACCATTCTTTACGTACACAGGCTTGATTGGTCGGCGCGCTGGCACACTGAGCATGGTGCCGTTGGGATGCCTGAAAATGACATGGCTGCCACCGGGTGGCCGGCATAACAGACCGCACGACGCGGCTACGAACTTCAAGCTTTCGATCCGCCAGTCCAGCGGATCAGCCTTCATCCGCTCAAGGGCCTTGCCGGTGGAGGTCCGCTCGAGCGAAGGGTCAGGCCGCACTCGTGTGGCCCAACTGCTTGAGAACGGCCAAGTTGTCCCACTCTGCCCAAGCCTCGGCGATGCGCTGGTTCTCCACACGATAGATTGCGATGTACGTAGCTTCGAGGACCTTGCCACTAGGTGGAAAGCTCCCCATTGGCCCGAACTGCGTGCCCCGAAAGTGGTGCCGCGCGGCCACCTTGTTTCCCTCGGCCACAAGGTCGAGCAGTGTTTCGGAGGCATCGGGGAACGTGACGAACTCCGCCTGTAGGAATGTCACAAGGTCCTTAGCCGAATTGACTACGGGCTCTCCTGCAGCCGTGCTGTAGCGCTGGAAGTCGCTTGCAAGGAGACCAAGCACTCGCTGCCAGTCTTGCGCGTTGATTGCCTCGACGAATGCTCGGACGAGTGACTTGTTCCGTTCGGACATGGCGGAAGCGGCGTGTTGTATGCGACCTAACGTTTGAGCTCACCGGCGCATAGCGGCTGGCGCGCGGGTTGCGAATGCAAGCCGCGTGACAGACGCGTCAGGCGACCGAAGGAGCGACTGGTAAGAGCCCTCACTGATGCGCTTCCATGTACGCCCTCAACAAGGCGTTCATTCGCGACTGGTAACCAGGCCCTTGCGACCGAAACCACTCGATTACATCAGCGTCGACGCGCAGCGACAGCAGAGCTTTCTTCGGAACCGGCTTGAGGCCCTTCCGGGCCACAGCTCGTGCAAACATGGTCGGATCCCATTCCGGAGCGTCACCATCACGGACGATGTCTGCATCTTTCATTCGACGCAGTGTCTTCAGATCAGTACGTGATTTGCGAGAAGTAGAAGCGCGCTTCATGTTTCGTAGCCTTGCGAATGGAAATGATCCGAATCTCCTCACCGCGATCGGTATGCGTTACCGATACCACCTGGTCTTCAAGCAAGCCAAGGGTGAGAAACCGCTGTTCGCCATACGCCTCGCGATCATCCTCGACCGTGAACGTGAGGCCCCGGAAGATCATTTCTACATCCGCAAAGTCGATCTTGTGCTTCCGCAGGTTCTCTCGCCGCTTCGCCTCGTCCCAGACGAACATCGACTGATTGTAGCTACGAAACGTAGCGACTGCAAGTCGACCGATCCCGCGGCTCTAACACCTGAGTTAAGCCGAACTGCGTAGCGCAGGCAACGGCGTGGCAAGCTTTCACTGCCACGCCGTTGCCGGAGCGAAGCAGTTTCGGCTTGAACGAATTGTTAGGTTGCACGCGACTCAGCCAACCCGCGCAACCTGCGCTCCAAGAGATCTTTCAATTCTTTCATGCTCTTGAAGAATATTACCGGGTAGTCCTTAAGGTCGAACTCCAAGCGCGTACCCTCGCGGGCTATGTATATAGGCGTTTTACGCAATCCCTGGGCATATCCAGCTTCATAGAAGACGTTAGGGCGTGAGCCTGTGAGGTCAACGATCACGTACTCGGCTTTGCGAATTGACTCCAGAATTCTGTCAGTAATTCTTTCGTTGGAGTGTGGTTCGTCGATGCGCTCGGCTTGTACGCCACAGCGTTTGGCCGCCTCCTTAATCGCGTCAAGTACATCCTCAAGTTGTGTGTCAGAGGGGTCTATTGGCATTGCAATGAACGCATAGCCCTTCTGCATGGGATCAGGCGCCGCAATTGCCTTGGCTGGCTTTGGTTCACGCGGCGGTTCTTTTAGTACTCCGATAGTCTTGTCAATCATATCGACGACGTGCCCCATGAGATTCATGAGGTACGGAGGGCTAAACATCATTGCGAATGGATCAACGTTTTGCATGACCAAGCCACCGACAGCGGGTGGCGGCGAGATGGTCATTGTGAAGAAGCAACCGGCCTCGATTGTCTCACGACGCACCCAAGGGGTGTTCTCATTAATCCACGAGCGCGTTTCTGCATCATGGTTCCGTTGCCATTGGTGCAGTTTGTCCTTGTACTCTCGGAGCTTTTGAATCTTCTCGTCAGCCTCCACGATCTCTCCTTGCAACCTAACGTTTGAGTTCACCCGCCTGCGGAAGCGGGCGAAGCCCGCTGTAGCAGGTCGGGTGCAACGATTTGTTGGGCGCCGATGTCCACGGTGGCCTTCATCTGCGCGCGAATGCCATCGGAAGGCGCGCGCCCGCGGTGATACGCACCGACTTGAGAGGATCAGGGTTGTTCGGGCACGGTCCCAGATTGAGCGCCATCAAAGCCGCTAACTGCTCCGGGCTCTCGTAGGACCAATCGCGAAACCACCCATGGTTGGCCAGGCGGTACTGGAACAGATCATCTTGCCGCTGCACGCTGACGTAGGCGCCTGGATCGTTAGGCGTACCTTGGAAGTACTGGTCATAGAATGAAAGCTCATGTGCCTTGGGCAACCATCGCAGCAGGCGCAGGAATTCCGCCTCGCCTATCTCCGGCCCAACGGCAATCTCCGCAGCGCCACCTTGGCGTTTCACGATCTCAAATCCGACGATGCCGGGCAACTCGATCATGGGGCCTCCAGCTTCCGTGTACTCACGATCTCGACGCGCGGCTCGGGAATTCCATCCGCGAGAATCCCTGATTTCGTGAATGGCCATGTTGTCCTGGCCGAGGAAGAAGTTCATCGCGAAGGCGACCGCGTGAATGTTCCATGATCGAATCACCGGTTCTCGTTAGCTATGCCGCGGTCTTGAGGGCTGCGGACCGCCAGTCGAGCGCCGGGCCGTCGCCGCAGAACGAGTCGTACAGCAGCGCAAGCTCGAGGCGCACCAAGTGCAGTTCAAAGAAGAACGGGGGCTTGTACATGGGCTCCCGTATCCTGTCGAAGAATGACGCATATTGCACATGGAACGAGGAATCCGTCGCACCCGAAGCCATCGCGACCAAGAGCGCACGTTCCTCGGTGTGGTACCTGAGGCTGCGCCGGGATTTCAGCAGCTCCCTCGCGCGCTCGGTTTCGTTCACCAGCTGGGCCAGCCGTACGGCCGCGAGGTAGTACGCCTGCCCCTGGGGATCCCATTCACTCGCCGTCAGGCCGGCGCACCAGGTCTGATAGTCTACGGACGCGGCCCGAAGATCTGCTTTCAGCGCTTCGGTCGCCGGCGGACCCGTGAGGAGCCCCAGGCAGTGCGCCCGCACGCGCCGCAGTCTCGCACGATTGAGCGGAAAGCCGTAGTGGGGCGACTCCGACCACGGCTTCTCCCTCTCTCCGCGCTCGCAGACCTCCAGCGCACGCGCGAAGTAGGCGCGGGCCATGGCCTCCTCGCCCCCGCAAAGGGTCTCCAGGCCGAAGCAGAACTGGCCAAACGCGCGATCGTCGGGCTCCACTTCCTTCTCCCACCCGTCCCAGAGATCCCAGGTGAGGACCGTGGCATATCCCTCGCGACCACGGGCCACTCGCTCTCGCCAGCGTTCGGCGCAAGTCGATCGAACTTCCGTACTCATCGCCGGACTCGCGAGTCGGCCTGGATCCCTTCCGGCTGGCCGATCGGAGTTGACGCGTCGGTCAAGATCATGATTGCCTCCCCGGAATTTGCGTCACGACCCGGATGGCGAGGTTCATCGCCATTCCACCCACGTGGCCGGCAAGCACCATTCCTAGCGCGTGCGATCTCCTTACGGTACGACAGCGAACGTGCCACATTCGGGGCGCCCAACTATATGTAGAAGGCCTAAACGGCCAGCTGAAACACGTCGATCGCGCCGGATATGACGCTGGAGTCAGCAGCAATTGTCTGATTCGCTTGCCACCGTCGAGTGATAGGTGGCCGAAATGTCCGGTGAGATAGGCAACGCCGAGACGCTGGCCAGGTGCATCGATGCGCTCCGCGAAGCGGCCACCAGCCATTACCCGGCCTTCTGCACCGTGTAGATTGGCCTGCATCGATTTCACCGGTTCACGGTCCCCATAATCGCGGCCCGCCAGCTCCCCGGCCGGGCAAGGCCCAACCGATTCTTGTTTCATCCTCCACCGATTGCAAGCGAGCCCGTCAATCGGACTGCGGCCCTCCACGCCCCGCGGATCCTCACACCCCCCCCCACTCACCCCACAACCCTTGCAACCCCCGCGCCCGGTGAAGATGATGGCTTGCCGGGCGAATATAAGGTTTCCGTAACCGTAAGCCCGGCACCCGACAGGAGGATCGGCGATGTATCCAGGCATCTGGGCCCGCAAGTTTCCGCAGAAGGCGGCGTTCATCGATGCGGCGAGCGGCGCGACGGTGAGTTATGGCGAGTTCGATGCGCGCTCGAATCGCCTGGCGCAGCTGATGTGGCAGCGGGGCCTGCGGCCGGGCGGGCATGTGGCGCTGTTCATGGAGAATGACCTGCGCTTTTTCGAGGGGATCTGGGCGGCGCTGCGCTCGGGGCTCTATGTCACGCCGATCAACCGCTACCTCACGGCGGAGGAGGCGGCCTACATACTCAATGACTGCGAGGCGCAGCTGCTGGTGGCGTCGGGCACGCTGGCCGGCGTGGCGCGTGAGCTGCCGCGCCTGGCGCCGCGTTGCCATACCTGGCTGGCGATCAACGGGGCGATCGAGGGCTACGAGGACTACGAGGCGCAGCTGGCGGCCCAGCCGGCGCAGCCGCTGGCGGCGGAGCCGGAGGGCCGCTTCATGCTCTACAGCTCGGGCACCACCGGGCGGCCGAAGGGCATCCTGCGCCCGCTGTCGGGGCTGCCCATCAGCGAGGGTGCGGCCCAGCTCGCGGGGCCACAGCGCACGCTCTGGGGCTTCGACGAGGACACCGTGTTCCTCTCCACCGCACCGCTGTACCACTCGGCGCCGACGGGCTTCGGCGTGGCGGCCACGGTGCAGGGCGGCACGGTGGTCGTGATGCCGCGCTTCGAGGAGATCGAGGCGCTGCGCGCCATCGAGAGGTTCCGCATCACCCACAGCCAGTGGGTGCCGACGATGTTCGTGCGCCTGCTCAAGCGCCCGCTGGCGGAGCGCAGCGGCTTCGACCTGTCCTCGCACCGGGTCGCCGTGCATGGCGCCGCGCCCTGCCCGGTGGTCGTCAAGCAGCAGATGATCGAATGGTGGGGGCCCATCCTCTACGAGTACTACTCGGGCAGCGAACTGCATGGGCTCACCCACTGCGACTCCCGGGAGTGGCTGGCGCATCCCGGCACGGTCGGCAAGGCCGTGATGGGCATCCTGCACGTCTGCGACGAAGAGGGGCGCGAGCTGCCGCCGGGCGAGTCCGGGCTGGTCTACTTCGAGCAGTCCGGCAATCCGTTCGAGTACCACAAGGACGCCGACAAGACCCGCTCGGCGCGCCATCCGCAGCATGGCAACTGGAGCGCGCTCGGCGACGTCGGCCACGTGGATGCGGACGGCTTCCTCTACCTCACCGACCGCGCCACCTTCATGATCATTTCCGGCGGGGTCAATATCTATCCGCAGGAGATCGAGGACCGGCTGGTCCTGCATCCCGCCGTCGCCGACGTGGCCGTGTTCGGCGTGCCGGATCCCGAGATGGGCGAGGCGGTGAAGGCGGTGGTGCAGGCGGCGCCGGGCGCCACGCCGGGCGATGCGCTGGCGGCCGAGCTCATCGGCTATGCCCGCGAGCACCTGGCGCATTACAAGTGTCCGCGCAGCATCGACTTCGTCGACGAGCTGCCGCGTCTGCCCACCGGCAAGCTCTACAAGCGCATCCTAAGGGACCGCTACTGGGGCAATGCCGGCTCACGCATCGTCTGAGGCGGGAAGGGCGGCATGAACCTGCAACTGTCCGCCGAGCAGCTGCTGCTCGAATCCAGCCTCGAGCGCGTGTTCCAGGAGCACAGCAGCGGCGCGCGCATCCGTGCCGCCGAACCGGTCGGCTTCGATCGCGAACTCTGGGACATCCTCGTGGACCTGGGTATTCCGGCGCTGCGGGTTCCCGAGGACCAGGGCGGCAGCGGCATGAGCCTGATGCACGCGCTGCTGGCGGCCGAGCAGGCTGGGCGCGCGCTCGCTCCGGTGCCGCTGGTCGAGGCGGTGGTGGCCAACCGCCTGCTGGCACTGGCCGGTGGCAGCGAGGCTGCCGCATTGCTCGAGGACTGCCTCGCGGGGCGGGCCATCGCCACACTGGCCCTGCACAATGCCGGCACCCGGCCGCGGCAGCTGGTGCCGGCGGGCGCGGTGGCCGATGCGGTGCTCTGCCTGCAGGGCGATGCGCTGTCGATCCGTCGCGGCGTGGCGCGGCTGCCGATGCCGGCGGATGGCGCCGGCCAGACACAGCATGGCGCGATCGCGGCGCAGCTTCTGGATCTCGATGCAAGCGATTCCCGGGTGGACCTCGCGGGTACCCGCGAAGCCTTCGCCGCGGCGCTCGCCGAATGGCGGCTGCTCGGCGCGGCACAGCTCGCGCTCATCGCGCGCCGCGCGATCGACAGCGCGGCGGAGTACGCCTGCGAGCGCGAGGCCTTCGGCCGGCGCATTGGCGAGTACCAGGCGGTCTCGCATGTGCTGGCGGAGGCCTTCACCCGCGTCGATGGCGCGCGGCTGCTGGCCTGGCGCACGGTGGATGCCATCGCGCGCCGCGAGCCAGAGGCTGCGGCGCTGCTGGCGATGCTCTGGTGGTGGGCGGCGGTGAACGCCCACGAGGCGACGCTCGGCGCGCTGCGCATCTTCGGCGGCTACGGCACGGCGCTGGAATACGACGCGCAGCTCTGTTACCGGCGCGCCGGCGCCCAGCTGCTGGTCGGCGGCGACCCGGAGAAGCAGCTGCTGCTCGCGGCGGACCTGCTGTATGGCCCGGCGACGGGGCGGGAGGTGCCCGTCGTGGCGCTGCCGGACGCGGGCGAGGTGGCGATCGATTTCGACTGGGGCGCCGAGGCCGATGCCGCGCGCGAGGAGGCCCGTGCCTTCCTGCGCCGGCATGGCAGCGAGGCGCGCCGGCGCTTCATGCGTGATTCGCTGGACGGCTTCGACCCCGGGCTGCAGCAGGCGCTCGCCGCCGCGGGCCTGCTGTACCCGGAGCTGCCGCGGGAGTACGGCGGCCCCGGCCGGTCGCCGCGCGCCGCAGCGGCGATCCGCGAAACCCTCGCCGAGGCCGGCTGGCACATGCTCATGCCGGGGATCACCGACATGCTCTGGAAGGTGATCCACCACGCCGGCAGCGACTGGATGAAGCAGGAGCTGCTGCCGAAGATCGCCGCCGGGGAGGTCTACCTGGCCATGGGCTACACCGAGCCGACCAGCGGCTCGGACATCTTCGCGGCCCGCACCGCCGCCACCCGCAAGGGCGACGGCTGGCTCATCAATGGCCAGAAGATGTTCACCTCCTCGGGCCACCGCTCGGACTACAACCTGATGGTGACGCGCACCGCGCCGGACAAGCACCGCGGCATCACCCTGTTCCTGGCCCCCGTGCGCCAGGCCGGCTACTCGGTGACCGAGATCCGCACCATCGGCGACGAGCGCACCAACGTGACCTTCTACAACGACCTCGAGGTGCCGGACCGCTACCGCATCGGCGAGGTGAACGGCGGCGTGAAGGTGCTGGCCGCGGCGCTGGCGATCGAGCAGTCCGGCGGCGACCTCTATGTCAACTGGTTGCGTGAGCTTGGCAGGGCGGCGCTCGAATGGGCGCGCGAGCCGGGCGCGGAGGGCCGGCCGATCGACGACCCGCGGCTGCGGCTGGCACTGGCCGCAACCGCCGCACGCATGCAGGTCACCGATGTGCTCTCGCGGCGCAGCCTCTGGGCCTTCGAGCATGGCCAGGCGCGCAAGCACGAGGGCCCGATGGTCAAGCTCATGGGCAGCGAGTCCTGGATGAACTGCAGCCAGCAGCTGCTGCGCCTGGCGGCGCCGGACACGCTCCTGCGCGGCTACACCGGTGCCGGGCTCATCGAGTGGTCGGCCCGGCGCAGCATCTCCAGCACCATCTTCGCGGGCACCAGCGAGATCCAGCGCAGCATCATCGCGGAAGCCGGCCTCGGGCTGCCGCGCACCCGGAGTTGAGGCCCATGACAGCAATCATCCTGCGTTCGGCACTCGTCCTGGTCGGCATCTGGCTGCTGTTCGAGGCGCTGCGTTCCCTGGCCAGCGGCGAGACGGTTGGCCGCGAGGGGCGCAAGGAAGGCCCGCGATCGGTGGTGCGGCGCGGGGAAATGCCGGGCTACTTCCGCTTCCTGGTGGTGGTGCGCCTGGTGCTGGGCATTGTGGCCATCGCCGCGGGCATCTTCGCGCCGGCCGGCGCCTGAAGCCGATCGTGCAGCCCAGCCTCTGCGGCTACGGCTGATCCACCGGCGGCCGGTCGAGGGTCTTCCGGCCGTTGAGCATGGCCGAGACCAGCGAGCCGCCTTCGCGCAGCTCGGCGCGGACCACGGCGCCGATGTGCAGCAGGGCGCCACCGAGCAGGATGTAGAACACGGCCTCGTGGATCTGGATGAAGGGCTTGCGCAGCGCGCGCATCTCGGCCCAGGCGCCGGCATCCACCAGCGTTTTGTCGCCGGGCACCAGGGTCGAGGGATCCACGCCCGCGGCCGCCACCCAGCCGGCGATCCAGGCGCCGAAAGGCGGGTAGTAGATGTCGGTGCCGGCGAGCACCAGCCCGCTCAGGGCCTGGACGGTCATGAGCAGCAGCAGCGCCGTGACCATGAGGCGGCCGAGCGGGTTGTGGCCGAGGTAGCGTGGTGCATCGCCGGCGCGGCTGCCGGCCAGGTAGCTGCGCAGCGAGTCGAGGTAGCCGCGGCCGAACGGCAGCAGGGCCCGCCAGCGGCCGAAGGGACTGCCGACGAAGGCCCAGGCGAGGCGCAGCGCCAGGTTGGCCGCGAACAGGTACCCGATCCAGACATGCACGGTCTTCAGCAGGATCTTGCCCTCCGCCGCGACGCCGAGCTCCTTGTCCCAGAGGATGGCAGTGCCGATCGCCACCAGCCCCAGCAGGCAGCCGACGTTGAGCCAGTGGAACAGGCGCTGTACCGGGTCCCAGACCCGGTACAGCCGCAGCCCGATCGCCGTATCCGTAGTGCTCATTGCAGCAGCCGGACGCTGTCGACATCCACTTCCACGCCGGGGCGGTACCAGTCCTTGTCGATCTCGCCCTGGATTTCGATCCTGGTGTCAGGTGTCGCTTCCACGCCGTTCCAGTCTTCCTTGTCGATCTCCACGGTGATGGTACCGCTTTCGTCCCGGAACTCGTATTTCTCGTCGCCCAGCGACCTGATGATGTGACCTTGCAACTTCACCGCGCTGTCGTCAGCGAGCGTGCTCGCCTCGGCAGCGGTGACGAGTCGCAGTGAATCGGGGCCCTTGAACCCGCCGGCCGGTTCCGCGGCCTGGGCAGCAAGGGTGAAGAGGGTGAGAGCCGTTGCGGCCAGGATCTGTTTCATCTGCAGTCTCCTTGGTTGCTGACAGTACGACTGCAGTCTGGCGCGGCGCGCATTACAGATACCTTACGAGGCGAAGGCGAGCCGGACCTTCAGTCCGGGCTGGCCGGCGTCATTGGCCAGAAACTCCAGGCTGGCGCCGTGGACCGCGGCGATCCGCTGGCAGATGGCGAGCCCGATGCCGAGGCCGCCACTGCGGCTGTCGAAGCGGGTGAAGCCCTGGCCCATCTGCCGGCGCTGCGCTTCGGGGAGCCCCGGGCCGCTGTCGCTGACTTCCAGCACGGCGCGGCCCGCTTGCTGGCGCAGGCTGACCCGCAGCGCCGTGCCCGGCGGACAGTGCTGGAGCACGTTGTTGAGCAGGTTCTGCAGCAGCGCCTGCAGCAGGGTAGCTTCGCCGCTGACCGTTGCCGGGTCCAGCTCACTGGCCAGCCGCATCCCCGCACGCTGCAGCCGGTCGCCGTAACGCTCCAGTTCGCGCGCATACAGCGCCTGCAGGTCGATGGCCGTGAAAGCCTCGTGCCAGCGTCCCTGCTCGAGCCGGGCGAGGATCAGCAGCTGCTCGACCAGCCGCGCGAGCCGGTCGACTTCGGCCTTCAGCGCCTGCCGGTCCGGGTCGGCCGTGGCGAGTTCGAGCTTCAGGGTCGTCAGGGGCGTGCGCAGCTCGTGCGCCACGTCGCTTGCGAACTGGCGCTCGCGCTTCAGCACCGAGTCGACGCTCGCCATCATGCGATTGAGCGTGTCGCGCAGCACGGCGATCTCCGCGGCTATGGTCGGCTGCAGCAGCGGCGCGAGGGAGTCGGCATTGCGGCTGCCGATCTCGCGCACCAGCCGGGAGAGCGGCCAGAGGCTGAGGCCGATCAGCACCGCGAGCAGCGCCAGGTTCACGGCGCTGCCGGCCAGCACCGGCAGCGTGATGTCCTCGATGATCTCTTTGCCGATGTCGCCAAAGCGGTCCGCCCGGCGCAGCAGCTGCACCACCAGCTGGCCTTCGCGATGCTGGTAGCCCTCCCAGTCATGACCATCGAGCTGCAGGCGCAGCTGACGGGCCTGCGCATCTGCCAGCGGCAGCGCATGCGGCAGGTTGCTGGCGAAGCGGCCGTCGGCGGTGTCGTAGACATTGACCCAGAGCGTGTCCTCATCGTCCGGCCGGAAAGTAGCCCGGAGCAGCACTGCCAGATCCGCGGCCGGCAGGCGGACCTGCCCGGCGGCGAGCAGGCGTGCCAGCAGGCGGCACTGGCTTTCGAGGTCATCGTCGAGCACGTCGCGCAGCTCGTCGCTCGCCTCGCGGTAAGTGGCCACCACGCCGGTCACGGCTGTGATGACCATGGTCGCGGCCAGCAACGCCGCCACCCAGGTCAGCCGCAGTTTCACGAGGCCACCAGCCGGTAGCCGAGGCCGCGCACGGTTTCGATCCGCTCCCTGCCGAGCCGCCGGCGCAGGCCGTGGATACGCACCTCCAGCGTGTTGGAGTCCACGCCGTCACCCAGGCCGTAGAGTTGCTGCAGCAACCGCTCGCGGCTGACTGGCCTGCCGCCGGCCTGGATCAGCACGGCGAGGAGGGCGCGCTCCTGCGGGGAAACGCCGAGCGGGGCGCCGTCGAGATAGAACTGCTGTGAATCTGGCGCGTAGCTGAGCGGCCCGGCCTCGAGGCGTGGCTGGGCCGAGCCCGCCTTGCGACGCAACAGCACGCGGATGCGCGCCAGCAGTTCCTCGGGCTCGAACGGCTTGACCAGGTAATCATCCGCGCCGCGGTCGAGGCCCTTCACGCGGTCGTCCAGCTCGTCGCGGGCCGAGACGATCAGCACCGGCGTCTGGCAACCCGCGGCGCGCAGCGCTTCGAGCCACCGCACCCCGTCGCCATCCGGCAGGCCGAGGTCGAGCAGCAGCACATCGTAGCCGGCGGCGGCAAACCGCTCCTGCGCTGCGGCGAGCGTGCGCACCCAGTCCACCCTGAAGTGCTCGCGGAGGAGCTTGTGCAGCGCCTTTCCGAGGTTCAGGTCGTCTTCCACCAGCAGCAGGTACATCGGCAGACCCGTGTTGCGCCCGGCCATTGTCCCGGGGCGGACCTGACAAATAGATTAACGACCCGCGAACCCCGCCGTCTGGACTTTCGTGACCGCGCCGCGCAGGCTGGAACGCGACACAGCTGGAGGCAAGGCGATGATCAGCGTGAAGCGTGCCTATGAACCAGTGGCGGCCAGCGATGGCACCCGCCTGCTGGTGGAGCGGCTCTGGCCGCGCGGGCTCACGAAGGAGAAGCTCCATGTGGCCGAGTGGCTGAAGGAGGTCGGGCCGAGCACGGAGCTGCGCAAGTGGTTCTCGCATGACCCGGCGAAATGGGACCGCTTCCGCGAGCGCTACGCACGGGAACTCGATGCCCATCCCGAGGCCTGGCAGCCGATCGTGACCCTGGCGCGACGCGGGAAGGTGACGCTGGTCTACAGCTCCCACGACGAGGAGCACAACAACGCCGTGGCCCTGAAGGAGTACCTGGCGGGCAAGATGCGCCGGCGGCGGTCGGCCGCCGGGCCGCGCAAGCGGAAGTGACTGGCAGCTAGCTGCGCCGGCGGCGGGCGCGGAATGCCAGCGCGGCCAGCGCGGTGCCGGCCAGCGGCCAGACCGGCGGCAGCGGCACGGCTGCCACGGTCAGCACCACCGAGTGGTCGAGGTACAGCACCTCGAACAGCAGGGCGGGATCGAAGCCGACGGCGGCGATGCTGCCGAAGCTGCCCGCGAGATCGGTGGCGTCAACCACGCCGTCATCGAAGGTGATGATGGTGAAGCTGTCGCCGAGCACCGGGTTGTAGCCGCCGAGGCTGGTCACCTGCAGCACGCCTGCGAGCGCCAGGTTGCCGAGCACGTCCATGGAGTCGAACGCCGCCAGCGACGCCAGGTTCACCTGGAACAGGCCGGCCGCGCCCTGGCTGAAGTTGCCCGCCATGGTCAGGCTGCCGACAGTCGTCGCGGTACCCGGGCGCACCTCACCGGCATTGATGACCGCGCGGCCCGCGGCCGGATCGTAGGTGCCGGTGCCCTGCAGGATGCCGTGGTTCTGCAGGTCCACCGAGGTGCTGGTGGTGGCAAAGGTGGCCGCGTCCGCAGTGCTGATGCTGCCCTGGTTGTCGAAGGCGTTGACCACCTGGACCGTGCCGGCGTTGACGTTGAACTGGCCGGTATTGTTGAGGTTCACGCCGAGGTCGAACAGCGTGACGGAGCTGCCGTTCTTGTTGTAGGTGCCGACGTTGTTGAAATTGTGCGGCCCGCCGACGTTGTGCTCGACGAAGGCATTGAAGCTGTTGTCGTCGTTGAAGGTGCCGTTGTTGTTCAGCGTCGCGCCGTTCCAGAAGCGGATCGCGTTGTTGTTGTTGGCGGTGTTGCCGCTCCAGGTCGTGGTGCCCTGCAGGTTGAGGGTGCGTCCGGCCTGGAGGGTCTTGGTAGCGGCGCCGCTGATGCTGACATCGTTCGTGAACGTGGTGGACTCGAAGCCGCCCGTGCCGTCGCCGGCGATCGCGCCGCCGGTCCAGCTGACCGGACCCTGGAAGCTGTGATCCGCGCCGTTCATGGTGCTGCCGCTCAGGGTGAAGGCGGTGGTATGGCTGCCGCCGTTCACGGTGACGATGGCATCGGCGCCGACATTGTCGCTGCTGATCATGAGCAGGCCGGCGCCGCTGGTGGTGGCCTGGTCGAGGGTGCTGTTGCCGTTGCGGAAGTCCAGCGTGGCGCCGGCGGCGATGACGAAGCTGCCGGTGCTGCTGCCGCCGGAGGGCCGGAAGGTGCCGGCATTGATGTTGACCGTGCCAGCGTTGTTGAAGGCGACGCCGCCGTCGACGGTGGTCACCGAATTGCCATTCTTGTTGTAGGTGCCGGCATTGTTGAAGTTATGCGGCCCGCCGACGCTGTGCTCGATGAAGGCGTCGAAGCCGTTGTTGTCGTTGAAGGTGCCGTTGTTGTTGACCGTGCCACCATTGGAGAAGCTGATGGCGTTGTTGTTGGCGCCGGTATTGCCGGTCCAGGTGGTCACCGCGTTGAGGTTGATGGTGCGCCCCAGGTAGATGCCCTTGGTGCCGGCGCCCGAGATCGTCAGGTCGTTGTTGAAGCTGGTCACCTCGAAGTCGCCGGCGCCGTCGCCGCGGATCGAGCCGCCGGTCCAGGTGGCGGTGCCGTTGATGGTATGCGCGGTGCCGTAGAGCGGGCCGCCGCTGAGCAGGAAGGCGGTATCGACCTGGCCGCCGTTGATCGACGGCACGCCATCCGCGCCGACATTGTCGGTGCTGATGACGAGCGTGCCTGCGCCGGAGACCGTCACGCCGTTTAGCGTGTTGGTGCCATTGCGGAACTCGAGCGAGGCGCCGGAGCCGATGCTGATGGGTCCGGAATGCGTGCTGCCGTTGAGCAGCATCGAGCCGGCGTTGATCGCCAGGCTGCCGGTATTGTTGAAGGCAATGCCGATGGTGGTGGTGGAGTTGCCGCTCTTGGTGTAACTGCCGGTGTTGTTGAAGGTATTGGTGCCACTGAAGTGGCTGAGGGCGGTCGAGAAGGCGTTCTGGTCGTTGAAGCTGCCGCTGTTGTTGATGGTGCCGCCAGCGAAGCTGATGGCATTGTTGTTGTTCGCGGTGTTGCCGCCCCAGGTCGTCGTGCCCTGCAGGTTGAGGCTGCGCCCGCCGGAAATGGACTTGGCGCCGGGGCCGCTGACGGCCAACGTGCCGTCGAACTGCGTGGTCCCGGCCCCGGACTGCGTGCCTGCTGTCCAGCTGGAGGCGCCAGTGACCGTGAGCGCGCCGGTGCCTGACAGGGTACCTGCGGTCTGGGTCAGGCCGGCGATCGTCGCCGGCGCATTCAGCTGCGAGTTGCCGCCATTGATGACGGCAATGTCGGCGGCACCCGGCGGGCCGGGGGGAACCCAGTTGCTGCCGAGCTGCCAGTCACCCGTCGAGTTGTTCCAGGTCAGCGTGGCGCCGAGCGCGGCCGGAAATGGGAGGAGGGCGGCTGCGGTGATGAGGCAGGTCCGCAGGCGAGCACGGTAGCGTGGGCTCATGACGGCGCTCCTTGTCGTTATTGTTGATTGGACAGAACGGCGCGTCGGTGACCGATTGTAGTCCTCCCGCAGGGCAGCACAAGGGCCAGGGGCAGGCCCGGGCCGCGTTATGTAAAGGTTACGGCCGGCGCGGGATCACCGCACCGGCGGATCGCCGGGCGCACCCGCTCAGCGCGCGCCCTGTTGCAGCCGCAGATGCTGCTCGGGCACCGGATAGCCGGCGGCGCCGAAGGTCTCGGCGATGACCCGGTTGGTGTCGAAGAACACCTGCCAGTAGTGGTCGTTGTGGCAGTAGGGGCGCACCGCCAGCACCGGGCCCATCGCCGTGAAGTCGATGATCTCGACATCGGGCGCGGGGCTGGTCATCACGTTCGGGATCTTCGCCAGCGCGGCCTTGAGGCGCGCGGCGGCGTCCTTCGGGTCCACGCCGTGGGCGAGCTGTGCCAGCCGGTCCACCCGCCGCCAGGGGTTGACGGTGAAGTTGCGGATGTTGTCGCTGAAGATCTTGTTGTTGCCGACGATGGTGTGGACGTTGTCGCCGCTGTTGATGGTGGTGCCGAACAGGCCGATGGCCTCCACTACGCCCTCGACGCCGCCGGCGGCGATGAAGTCACCGACCTTGAAGGGCCGCAGGATCACCAGGAACACGCCGGCGGCGAAGTTCGCCAGCAGCCCGCTCCAGGCGGCGCCGATGGCGATGCCCGCCGCGGCCAGCAGGGCGGCGAAGGAGGTGGTCTCCAGGCCGAAGTAGCCGAGGATGGCGACCACCAGCACCACGTTCAGGGTGACGCCGATGATGGAGCCGAGATAGCGCTGCAGGGTCGGGTCCACCTGCTGGCGGCTCAGCGCCTTGCCGGTCAGGCGGATGACCAGGTTGATGAGCCAGCGGCCGACGATCCATGCGGCGAGCGCGCCGAGGATCTTCAGGCCGAGGTTGAGCGCGAGCGTCGCGCCGGACTGGAGCAGGTTCTCGAAATCCATGATGACTGTTTCCCCCGTCAGTTGAGTACCTTGTAGCCGCGGCCGCGCAGGCAGTTGCGCACCACGTCCGCCTTCTCGCGATCGGACATCCGCGCTGATTGCGCAGCCCCCGAGACTGCGCCGATGCCGGCGCCCTTGCCGGCGCTGCCCCCGGCGATGGCGCCGATGGCCGCGCCCACCGCCGCACCGCCGGCGGCGCCCTTGGCGACGGCCGTGCCGGTGGATACCTGCGTGGCATAGGCCTCGCATTCGGCGAGATCCTGCTGGTAGTGCGCCATGTCCACGCCCTTGGTGTCGATGATGGGTCCGGTGGCGCCGGAGCAGCCCGCCAGCAGCACCACCATGCCCGCAGCCAGTCTTCTCATCGTCCGCCCTCCGTCCCCGGATTGTGACCCTGGCCACAGCGGCCCCGGCCCGGGTGGCTATTATGACCGGGCATCTGTGCCTGCGTTGCAAGTCCGGGGCTTCCAGTGCTGTTCAAGCGTCAGAAGATCGAGACCGCCAACCTCGAGCGGGGCATGTTCGTGGCCCAGCTCGACCGTCCCTGGCTGGAGACCCCGTTCCTGTTCCAGGGCTTCGAGATCCGCGAGGACAGCGAACTCAAGCTGCTGCGCAAGTTCTGCAAGCACGTCTATATAGACGTCACGCGCAGCTCGCTGCCGAAGGAAAAGGTGCTGCAGGCCCTGCGCCCGCGCAATCACGAGGCCGTGATGAACGGCCATGCCACGGCCCACAACCGCAGCCATGCCGAGCCCTCGACGCTGGCCGGGCGGCTGATGCGCGCCGTCACGCGGCTGGATCCCACCGGCGCACTGGCCGCCCGGGTCGATGGCCACCGCGAATACCGTAACCAGGTGAGCACTGCCCGCGAGGCACCGCAGGCCATCCGGGCCTACGACGCCGCCGTGGCCACCATGAACGAAGTGCTGGTCCACATCCGCAAGGGTGCCGGTGTCGATGTCGAGAAGGTGCAGACGGCCGTCAAGCCGATGATCGACAGCGTGCTGCGCAACCAGGATGCCATGGCCTGGCTGGTCTACCTGCGCAAGCGCGACGAATACGCCTACCACCATTCCATCGCCTCCTCGGTCTGGGCGGTGATCCTCGGGCGCCACCTCGGCTTCGATCGCCAGGGCCTGGACACGCTGGCCATGGGCGGCATGCTGCTCGACATCGGCAAGGCGAAACTGCCCGAGAGCCTGGTCAGCAGGGAGGGCAAGCTCTCCGCGGGCGAGTTCGACGCCGTGAGGAAGCACGTCGGCTACGGCCTGGACATGGTCAAGCTCACGCCGGGCATCAATGCCGACGTGCTGGCGATGATCGAGGGCCATCATGAACGCGCCGACGGCTCGGGTTACCCGCGGGGACTGAAGGGCGCGGATATCCCGGTGTTCGCCCGCATCGGCGGCCTGGTGGACTGCTACGACGCCATGACCAGCCACCGCCCCTGGGCCGCCGCCAAGTCACCCTACGATGCCATCCGCGAGCTCAACACACTGTCGGGAGTGCAGTTCCAGAAGGAGATGGTCGAGCAGTTCGTCCAGGCCATGGGCATGTTCCCCACCGGCAGCGTCGTCGAGATGAACACCGGCGAGGTGGGCATCGTGGTAGAGCAGAACCGCATCCGCCGGCTGCGCCCCAAGGTGCTGCTGGTGCTCGACGCCGACAAGCAGCCGCTGCGCGAGTTCCGCAGCCTGGACCTGCGCCAGTGTCCCAGCGATCCAAGCGAACGCAATGCCAGCTGGATCGTCCGCGGCCACGAGACCGGGGCCTTCGGCCTGGATCCGAAGAACTACTTCATCGGCTGAGACAGCGGCCATGAACGGCAAGCCGCAGGACTCCACGGCGACCCAGTTCCGCTACTCGTTGCTGCTGCGCGAGATCGATGCCCTGCGGGCCCGCAGTGGCTCGCCCACACTGGCGCTGATGCTCATCCAGCTCTCCGGCCTCGAGGAGGTCAACAGCCGCTTCGGCTACCTCGGTGGCGACCGGGTGCTCGAGGAGATCACGCAGCGACTCGGCGCCGTGGCCCGCGAGCAGGACCGGGTCTTTGGCGTCAACAGCCGCACTTTCGCGCTGCTGATCGACAATCCGCTGCACGAGGGCCACGCGGTGCTGGCTGCCGACCGGGCGGCGCGGGCGGTCACCGAGCCGGTGGTCATCGGCAACGGCCGTGCGCGGGTGCGCGCGCGCACCGGCATCTCGCTGCTGCCCGAGCCGGCGCACAGCGGCGAGGAGCTGCTGCGGCAGTGCGAGGTGGCGCTGGATGTCGCCCGCAGCCGGGACGAGCCCCATGTGCTGTTCACGCCGTCGCTGCTGGCGGCGCCGGGGGCCGCCAGCCCGTACACCTGGTTCGATGTCGAGGAGGCGCTGAAGGCCGGGGAGTTCGAGATCTTCTACCAGCCGCAGGTCGACCTGCGCAGCGGCCGGCTGCACGGTGCCGAGGCGCTGGTGCGCTGGTGCCATCCGCGGGTCGGCTATGTGCCGCCGGGGCAGTTCCTGCCAGTGATCGAGAATACCCAGAGCATCCGCTCGCTGCTCTGGTTCGTGCTGAACTCGTCGCTGCGCCAGGTGGCGGCCTGGGCCGAGGGCTGGCCGCAGTTCAACGTCTCGGTGAACCTCGCGGCAGGCAACCTGGCCGATCCGGACCTGGTCGACCTCATCGAGAACGCGATCAATGTCTGGAACCTGCCGGCCACGCAGCTCACCCTGGAGCTGACCGAGAGTTCGCTGATGCAGAACCCCACTGCCAGTGCCCGGGCGATGGGCAAGCTGCGTGGCCTGGGTGCCCGCACCTCGATCGATGACTTCGGCACCGGCTACTCCAGCCTCGCCTACCTGCGCGACCTGCCGGCCGACGAACTGAAGATCGACCGCGCCTTCGTCGCGCGCGTGCTCGCCGCGGATCGTGACCGTGACATCGTGGCGTCGATCGTGCAGCTCGCCCACGCGGTGCAGCTGGAGGTAGTGGCCGAGGGCATCGAGGACCAGGCGACACTGGCGGCCCTGGCTGCCATGGGCTGCGACCTCGGCCAGGGCTTCCACTACGGCGCCCCGATGCCGGCCGCGGACTTCGAGGCTGCCTGGCTCGGCCACGGTGGCCAGCGCGCCCAGGCCTGAAGCCGCGCGGCGCCGGCAACTGCGTGGTGCGCGTCCCGCGCCAGCGCCGGATCTCCTGTCAACACCCCTCCCTGCGGCCCTGGTTTGCATGGCAGCAAGCGCGAAATTCTGCGCTGCTGGCTTCCTTGATTGATCCCGGCTGTTATGTATAAAAGATAGGCGTACTGTGAATGCGCTCACAGACTTCTGTTCAATGGAGGACGAGTCTGGGAACGCAACCAGCGGACCGGCACCGCGGCGCCGGCGGATCCACTACAAAGCCAGAGGCAGAGGTTCAGGGAAGCGCGCAGATCGGTCGGCAATAACAACAACAAGCGAGGGCACGGGCTTCTTCGGCGAATCTCTTCGGATCAGGGAGATTGAGCATGACGGGCTTGACGGACTCCAGGCACGAGGCTGTTCCGGGACGCAATGGCGACAGCCTGATCGAAGAGATGGCGAACTTCGCCACTCACCACAAGGCCTCGCGCTGGCGCGGTACCTTCGCGGAATTCCTGCGCGACGTGTTCCCGGCGGCTGCGCCGCAGCTGGTCCGCACCAGCCACCAGTATCTCTACGACATGCTCGGCTGGTACCGGACGGAGCGCCCGGACACCACGGCCGGCACGGCCGCGGGCAACCCCAAGGACCTGTTCACCAGCGAGCTTTACGGCATCGACGAGGCGCTCGACCGCGTGGTCGAGTACTTCAAGGCCGCCAGCGCTGGCTCCGACGTCGGCCGCCGCCTGCTGCTGCTGCTCGGCCCGCCGTCGGGCGGCAAGTCCTCTGCGGTGATCCTCATGAAGCGCGGCCTGGAGGAATACAGCCACACCGATGCCGGCGCGCTGTATGCGCTGCAGGGCTCACCGCTGCACGAATCGCCGCTGAACCTGGTGCCGGCCAGCCTGCGCGGCAAGTTCCGCGAGACCTATGGGGTGGAGATCAGCGGCGAGCTCTCGCCCTACAGTCGCGCACGCCTCGACGAGGAGTTCCGCGGCGACTTCATGCAGTTCCCGGTGGAGCGCATCTTCCTCTCGGAGGCGGCCCGCGTCGGTGTCGGCACCTACGCGCCGCATGACCCGACCACGGCGGACATCGCCGACCTGGTCGGCTCGGTGGACCTGTCGAAGGTTGCCGAGATCGGTGACGAGGGCGACCCGCGCGCCTGGTCCTGGAGCGGCGCCGTGTATGCGGCCAGCCGCGGCATGCTCGAGATGATCGAGATCCTCAAGGTCAAGCGCGAGTTCCTCTACCTGCTGCTGACGCTGACCCAGGAGAAGAACGTCAAGGTGTCGCGCTTCCCGCTGATCCACCTGGACGAGACCATCGTCGCGCACACCAACCTCGCCGAGTTCAACCGCTTCCTCCAGGAGAAGGAGAACGAGGCGCTGCTCGATCGCATGGTCATCGTCAAGGTGCCGTACACGCTGTCCTACCTCGACGAGGCGCGCATCTACCAGAAGCTGGTGTCGAACGCCCCCGCGTTCCGCGCCGTGCACCTCGACCCGCATGTGCTGCCGCTGGCCGCCGTGTTTTCGATCCTGACGCGGCTGACGAAGCCGGAAAAGGAAGGCCTGGACCTGTCGCGCAAGCTGCGGGTCTATGCCGGCGAGGATGTCGAGGGCGTCTCCGCCAGCGAGGTGGAGCGGCTGCGCGCCGAGAGCCCGGACGAGGGCCTCTCCGGGGTCAGCCCGCGGTTCGTCATCAACGCCATCTCCAACGCCATCACCCGCAGCGACCGGCACAGCCTCACCAGCATGGAAATGCTGCTGGCCCTGAAGGACGCGATCCAGAGCGATGCCCGCATGGACGCTGCCCAGAAGAAGGCCTGGGTGGACTTCCTGGTGACGGCACGCAAGGACTTCTACAACCGCTGGGTCAAGGAAGACGTGCACCGGGCGCTGTTCGCGTCCTTCGAGGACGAAGCCCAGCAGTTGCTGGAGAAATACCTGGACGAGGTCGAGGCCTCGCTGGACCAGCGCGAGGTGAAGGACCCGATCACCGGCGAGGCAAGGCCGGCCGACGAGCGCTTCCTGCGCAAGGTGGAGGAGAAGATCAAGATTTCCGAGTCCGGCAAGCAGTCCTTCCGTCAGGAAGTGGTGCGCAAGGCCATGGTGGCCTTCAAGGCCGGCGACAAGTTCACCCTCGACAGCCACACGCGCCTGCACGAGGCCATCGAGCAGTACCTGTTCGAGGAGCGCCGCGACGTGCTGCGGCTGGTGACTTCGGCGGCGCGGCCGGACGACGAGGTGCGGCAGAAGATCTCCGCGGTGCAGGAGCGCCTGGTCATGGAGTACGGCTACGACGAGCACAGTGCCCGCGAAGCCCTGAGCTACGTCACCACGCTGCTGTCGCAGGAGTAGGCGGCGGGGGGCCGGAGCGATGAACCTGCCGTCGACATTTTCCGGCTGCAGCGCGGGCGGCGAGGACTGGTACGAGCTGTTCTCGCGCGGGGCCCGCGACTGGCTGCGGCATAACGAGAAGCTGCGGCGCGCAGTGCGCGAGAAACTCCCCGAGGTGCTCGGCAACGCCGAGATGTCAGGCACCGATCCCGGCCGCACCGTGCGCGTGCCGGTACGCTTCCTCGAGCACTACCGCTTCCGGCTGCGTGAGGCTGACGAGGCGACGGGTGCCGGCCAGGGCGATGTCAGGCCCGGCGACCGGCTGGCACAGCCGGGAGCCACGGGGCCGGGGCAGGACAAGGGCGAGGGCGGCGACGGCGAGGGCGGCCTGCAGCTGGTGCTCGAGCTCAAGGTGGACGACATCGTCGACTGGCTCTGGGAGGAACTCGAGCTGCCCAACCTGCAGCCGCGCGCCGGCGCGACCCTCGATGACGAGTACCAGCGCGAAGGCTGGAGCCGCCGCGGCGTGCGCTCGCGCCTCGACCGGCGGCGCTCCATGAAGGAGAGCCTCAAGCGGCGCGCGGTGGATCCCGCCGGGCCGGCCTTCACTGACGAGGACCTGCGCTTCCGCCAGCTGGTGACGCGGCGCCAGCCTGCGACCCAGGCCGTGGTGTTCTTCGCCATGGACGTGTCCTCCAGCATGCGTGACCGCGACCGCCAGCTCGCCAAGACCTTCTTCTTCTGGGTGGTGCAGGGGCTGCGGCGGCAGTACTCGCGGCTGGAGCTGGTGTTCGTCGCCCATACGGTGAAGGCCTGGGAATTCCCCGAGGCGGAGTTCTTCCAGGTGCGGGGCTCGGGCGGCACGGTCGCGTCCTCGGCGTTCTCGCTGGTCAGCGAGATCATCGCCGAGCGCTACGACCCGGCGCGCTACAACGTGTATTTCTTCTACGGTTCGGATGGCGAGAACTTCAAGGACGACCACGACGCTGCGAGCGCTGGCCTGGCGGGCATTACCGCGCTGGCGAGCTTCAGCGGCTATGTCGAGACGCCGGCCTCCGAGGACCGCGGCCTCGACACCGAAACCGCCGGGCTGTTCCGCGAGCAGGCTGATGCCGGCCGCCCGGTCGACAGCTACGCGCTGACCAGCAGCGAGTCGGTCTGGGCCGCGATCCGTGCCTTCTTCCGCCAGCAGGCCGTGGCGGGAGCGGGCTGAGCCGGGCCATGGCAGCCGCCATCGAAACCTACGGGCGCCGGATCGAGGAACTCGCCCGGGCGCAGGGCCTCGACTACTTCCCGGTGCAGTTCGAGGAAGTGCCCGACAGCTTCATGATGGAGGTGGCGGTCTACGGGTTGCCGGTGCGGATGCCGCACTGGTCGTTCGGCGTGCGCTACATCTACCAGCTGATCCAGCACCGCATGGGCCACTCACGCCTGTTCGAGGTGGTGTTTCCGGGCAACCCGGGGCGCGCCTACCTTGCCCGGGGCAACAGCCTGGCGGAGAACACGCTGGTGGTGGCCCACGTGCTCGGCCACGCGGATTTTTCCCGGCACAACGAACTGTTCCGCCGCAGCCAGCAGGAAGTAGGCTACCGCATCGTCGACCAGGCGGCGGATCATGCGCGGCAGATCGCCGCCGCCATCGAGGAACAGGGTGCCGCGCGCGTCGAGCAGGTGCTCGACGCGGCGCTGGCACTGGAGGCGCACATCGACGTCTTCCGCGGCCTGCGCCGCGAGGCCTATCCGGAGTTCGTCGCCGGCCAGGCCACCAGTGACGATACCTTCCGCCAGCGCTTCCACCAGCTGCCCGGTGACGAGCGGGCGGTGGCCGCCGCCGAACCGCGGCGGCGTGCGCCGCTGCCACCGCACCCGGAGAAGGACCTGCTGTGGTTCATCGCCCGCTATGCGCCGGAGCTGGAGGGCTGGGAGCGCGACATCTTCCTCGCCGTGCGCGAGGAGTCGTTCTACTTCTATCCGGTGTTCGCCTGCCAGATCATGAACGAGGGCTGGGCATCGTACTGGCATGCGCGGCTGCTGCGGGAAGCGGATTTCATCCCGCAGCACGAGTACCTGGACGCCATCAAGGCCCACTCCGACGTGGTGCGCCCGCACGCCGCCGACCGGCAGGCCTCGCTCGCCATCAATCCCTATCACCTCGGCTTCTGCATGTGGGAGTCCATCATGGACAACCTCGGGCCGCAGAAGGCCTTCGAGATCCGTGCGCAGGACGACGACTTCAGTTTCGTGCGCAACTACCTCACCGCCGAGCTGGCCGAGGAGCTGAAGCTGTTCCGCTACACAGCATCGGCGAATGGCGTCGTGGAAGTGGCGGAGCGGGACATCAATGCGCTGCGCGATGCCATTCTGGCGCCGAAGTACAACTTCGGTGCACCGGCGGTGGCGGTGCGTGGCGTGGATACCGATGGCACGCTGCATCTCGCCCATGACCACGCCAGCGATGGCCGCGGCCTGGACGCCGATCGCGCCGCGCGGGTGCTAGGCTACCTGCAGCGCGTCTGGCGCCGGCCGGTCCGGCTGGAGACGGTCGATGGCCGGGGCGAGGCTTGCGTGATCGACGCGCCGGCCGCCTGAGCCGCCGCCGGGCTGGTCGGCTGCGGCCGCATTCCGGGCAGGGCAGCCGGGCCGCGCAGGCGTTAGGATGCGCCTCGCATGAGCGCTGGCGTCTTCACCGTCGCAGACCCCGGGCAGCCCGGGCCGGGCGGGCTGGCGTTCGGCCCCGCATCGCGGTTGCTGGTGGTCGCACCCCACCCCGATGACGAAACCATCGCCGCTGCGGGCCTCATGCAGCAGGCGCGCGGGGCAGGGGCCGAGGTTCGCGTCTGGCTGCTCACGGACGGTGACAACAATCCCTGGCCGCAGCGTTGGGCGGAACGGCGCTGGCGCATCGACGGCGCGGCGCGCCAGCGCTGGGGTGGCCGGCGGCGTGCGGAGTCGGCGGCAGCGCTGCAACAGCTGGGCTTCGATGCGGTGAAGACCCTGCAGCCCTTCGGCTGGCCGGATGGCGGCCTCACCGATCGCTTCATTGCCGATCCCGCGGGACTGGTGGCGACGCTGGCTGCCGGCCTGCGGACGTTCTCGCCCACCGACCTGGTGATCCCGGCGGCAACGGACCGGCACCCCGATCACGGCATGGCCGGCCTGCTGATGATCCTGGCGACCGGCCAGGCGGGCCTTGCGCCGCGGATCCTTTCCTACCGCGTCCACGGTGGCCGGCTGCCGGATGCCGCGCTGCTGCAGGAACTGGGCGACGGGCAATGGGCTGCGAAGCAGCAGGCGACCGCAGCCTACGCATCCCAACTGCTGCTGACCGGCTCCCGGCTGCGGCGCATGGCCGGTCGGCGGGAAGCGTTCCTGGCCGATCCCTTCTGGCCCTGGCCTGGCCGCCTGCCGGCGATCCGCCTGGAACCGGGGCCCGGCGGCGCCAGACTGGTCTGCGATTTTGGCTGGCCGGCTCCGGCCCTGATCCGCCAGCGCCTGCTGGTGGTCGCAGCCCCGGCTGGCGGCCCGCCGGCCCTGCGGGTGGTGGCCGGTCCGGCGCTGGCTGCCCTGGCACGGTGCCGGGGGGCCGGAATCCGGTTGACCGTGCCGGGACTCAGCACGGAAAATTGCCAGTCTTTCGTGAAACTGGAACCCGGCCGGCGCGGTCAATGGATATTCGACCGCTACCCCTGGCTCAGGCTCGGCACACAAGCCCACTCACTCCCGCTACCCAGAGAACCGCAGCCGTGAAGTTCGCGCTGGTGATTCCTGCACTGAATGAAGTGGCGACACTGCGTTCGCTGCTCCTGGAAATCACCACCATGGACCTCGAAGTCATCGTCGTCGACGACGGCTCCACGGACGGCACGCTGGAAAGCATCGCCGACCTGCCGGTGAGGACGCTGCGGCACGCGCAGCGCCAGGGCAAGGGCGCGGCGCTGCACGATGGCCTGGCGCTGGCGCTTTCGCTGGGTGCCGATGGCGTGATGACCATGGATGCCGACGGCCAGCACTCACCGGGCGACATCGCGCGATTGCTTGCTGCCGCGCGCCAGCACCCGGACCGCATCGTCATCGGTGCGCGCCTGATCGGCCGTGAACACCAGCCAGCTTCGCGCCGGCGCGCCAATGCCGTGGCGGACTGGTTCCTCTCCTGGGCCTGCGGCCACCCGCTCGTCGACACGCAGAGCGGCCACCGCGTTTATCCGCGGCGCGCCGCCGCGCTGGCGCGCGCCTGCCCAGCCTCCGGTTTCGATTTCGAGGCGGAGATCCTCATCGAGGCAGCGGCCCAGGGCATCAACACCGTGGTGGTGCCGATCGAGGCCCGCTATGCACCCGGGCTGCGCCCGAGCCATTTCGCGCCGGTGGCCGACGTGCTGCGCATCACGCGGCTGGTCGCCGGCCGCATCCTCCGCGGCGGCCTGATGCTCGATCACCTCTGGCGCCTGCGCGGCCAGCACGTCGAGATCGCCTCGCCGCCATGAGCCATGGCAATGCTGCGGGCGGTGGCGTGACTACGCCGCCACGGGAAGCTCTGGCCGGCGCGCTGCCGCCGCGCTGGCGCCGCGAGCTGTGGACCGTGCTGGCGGTGGTGGTTGCGGTGAAGCTGGCGCTGCTGGCGGTGGACCACCTGCCTCGGGTGTTCCTCGGGGATTCGGTTACCTACCTGCACGGCGCGCTCGATGGCGTGGTCCCGCGGGACCGGTCCTTCGTCTACAGCATCCTGATCGCCCTGACCGCGGTGCCGGCGCATTCGCTGCTGGCGCTGGTGCTGGCGCAGACCGCCGCCGGGACCCTGGCGGCGACCATCGTCTATGCGATCGCGCGCGGTGGCCTCGGCCTGGGGGCGCTCGCCTCCGGCGGGCTGGCGCTGCTGACCGCAGTGGAGCCTGCGCAGCTGTTCTATGAACGCATGGTGATGGCCGAAGCCTTTGGCGGGCTTGCCTGGTTCGGGTTCATCGGCTGTGCCGTCGGCTACTTCCGCAACGGTGACTGGCGCTGGCTGCCGGCTGCCGCGCTTTGCGGGCTGGTTGCCGCCTCGCTGCGCATGAACGGGCTCGCCGTCCTGCTCGTGGTCGGTGGCCTGCTGCCGGCCTGGCGCTGGCTGCTGCATGCGCCGGCGCGGGCCAGCGGCTGGCGCCGCTGCGGGGCGCAGCTCGCGCTGGCGCTGGCCTGCACCGCGTCGCTGCATGTCGGCTACCGGCACCTGGTCGGCCATCTCACGCACGCACCGCCGGGCTACATCGGCATCGCCGGCGTATTCGAGCTCGGCATGGTGGCGCCGCTGGTGCAGCCCGCGGACTTCGCGGGTACCGGTTGCCCGCCCGATATCCTGCAGCGCATCGGCGTGCCGCTGCGCGATGCCACCATGCGCGAGAGCCAGATCTGGCGCGACGACGGGCTGTGGCCGGTGATGCGCCGGACCTGCCGCGATGCCGAGCAGGCCGCCGCCATCGTCGCCGAACGCGCGCTGTCGGAGCGCCCCTGGGGCCTGCTGCCGATGGCGGCGGTGATCATCGGCCAGTATTTCGATCCGGTGGCGGAGCGCTGGCGCATGGACAGCGACCTCGGCCGCCTGGACCTCGGCGCGGATTTCCTGGCGCTGCTGAAACAGAACTTCAACCTCGATGCCCGCGGCATTCCCCACCAGGTGACGCTCGCCAGCAGCTGGTTCGAACTGGCCCGCGACTGGTTCACGCTGACCTTCCTGGCGCTGCCGTTCGTCGCCGCCACCGCACTGTTCCGCGCGCGTGATGCGGTGCCCGCGGCCTCCGTGCTGGCGCTGGTGTCGCTGGTGCTGTCGGTCAGCGCGCTGCTGTTCCAGCACATCATTTCCTATCGCTACCTGCATCCCTATCCGCCGTTGTTCCTGCTGCTCATCGCCTGGCTGGCGGTCGCCGGTCTCAGGCGCCCCGATGCGGTTCCCGCGCCCGGCGCCATGCAGGCGACACCGGAAGCTCGGGGCGGCTGAGCCGCGCACGATTATTCAGCCGTTATTGTCAAAGTCCCGTTGAGCGAGCCACGGACCGACCGGTAATCTGGCGGTGCCGGCGAATGCTGTGCATGACCTGGGTCACGCAACGATCGCTGGCATTTTGTTTTTTGCCGGGAACGATCCGCCGCCATGACCTCCCCGAGACAGTTCGTCGTCGCCAGCCTCCTCCTCACCTCCCTGCTGGGCGTTTCCCGCGCCGATGCCATGGTGGTCGACTGCGGACCCCGCATCTGTTTCCAGTACGACGAGACGCAGGCCGCGACCGCGGTCTTCGGGCTGCCGTTCCGCGTCGGCGATACCCTGGAATTCCTGCCGCCGGCCGCCGCCGTGCTGGCCGAAGGGGGCAGTAGCCCGGCTGGCCTGTCGGCCACTTTCGTCATCGACCGCATCTTCAGCAGCCTGGGCAGCCTCGCAGCACTGCAGCTGCATGTCGAAGGTGACCAGGATGCAACCGCCGGCAGCAGCGTCGGCAGCAGTCTCGACCTGCAGGCGTTCGACAACAGTGGCCCGGGCACCGGCAGCGGCAGTGCGAGCTACACGGCCACGGGCAACGGCAGCGGGCCGCGGCTGTGGCAGCTCGAGGCGACGCTGGACCCGACCGGGCTGTTCGGTGGCCCGTCGGCGGACCTGCGGTTGCAGCTCACGAGCCTCCTGTCCGCCAGCACGGATGGCGCCGGAGCCAGCGGCTGGATCGCCACGAAGTACCTCGCCATCAGTGCCACCACCGTGCCTGCGCCGCCAGCCCTGGGCCTGTTCCTGGCCACTCTGGCTGCGGCCGGCGTCCGCGCCCGTCGCCGCGCACCGCTTCCGGCGGGCCGCTCCGCCTGATCCGCCCGGCGACGGACGTCGCCACTCGCAGCCCGCAGGCTGCACTGCCGACCGACCCCCGCGCGCCCGCCGTGAGGGCGACCTGCTATATTGGCTGCGTGGATCGACGCCCCGGCGGGCTCGCCCCCGGGAACAACCCGAACAACAGGGGGTCGCCATGGCAGCCAGCCAGCAGGTTCACGCCACCCGTCAGGTGCGCAACATCGCCCTGGTGGGTCCCACCGGCGCCGGCAAGACCACGTTGCTGGAGGCCATGCTGGCGCGCACCGGCATGATCCGCGAAGCGGGCAGCCTGGCCCGCGGCACCACGGTCTCGGACTTCACGCCACAGGAACGTCGCCTCGGCCACTCGCTGGACACGGCGGTCTGCCACCTGCGCCATGACGGCGTGTTGATGAACCTCATCGACACCCCGGGTAATCCGGACTTCATCGGCCGGGCGATCAGCGTGCTGGCGGCTGCGGATGCCGCGGCGCTGGTGCTCAACGCCCAGGCGGGCGTGGACACCGTGGCGCGGCGGTTGATGGAGCTGGCTGCGAGCCGCCGGCTGTGCCGCCTGGTGATCATCAACCGCATCGACGCCGATGGCGAGCACCTGGCCGAACTGCTCGAGCAGGTCCGCACGGCCTTCGGGCGCGAGTGCCTGCCGCTAAACCTGCCGGCGGATGGCGGCAAGTCGGTGGCCGACTGTTTTTTTTCCCTGTCCGACAAGCGGCCCGACTTCTCCACCGTGGAGGCGGCGCACACCGCGATGATCGACCAGGTGGTGGAACTCGACGAGGACCTCATGCGCCTGTACCTCGAGCAGGGCGAGGCCATCAGTGTCGGGCAGCTCCACGATCCCTTCGAGCGCGCACTGCGCGATGGCCATCTGGTCCCGGTGTGCTTCGTCTCCGCCGCGAGCGGCGCCGGGCTACGCCAGCTGCTGCAGATCCTGGCCCGGCTGATGCCCGATCCCACCGAAGGCAATCCCCCGGAGTTCCTGCAGGGTGAAGGCAGCCAGGCGCGGCCGGTGCCGGTGAGCGCCGACCCGCTGGCACATTTCATCGGCCACGTGTTCAAGGTCAACGTCGATCCCTACGTCGGGCGCCTCGGCGTGTTCCGCGTCCACCAGGGCGTGGTGCGGCCCGGAGACACGGTGTTCGTCGGCGATCGCCGCAAGGGTTTCAAGGTCGCGCACCTGTTCCGGCTCCAGGGTAGCCAGGCACAGGAAATACCGCAGGCCATCCCCGGCGACATCGCCGCGGTATCGAAGGTCGAGGACCTGGCATTCGATGTCGTCCTGCACGGTAGCCACGACGAGGATCAGTTCCACCTGCGGCCCACCGCATTGCCGGCACCCATGCACGGGCTGGCCATCGAGCCGGCGCGGCGTGGCGAGGAGAAGAAGCTCGCCGATGCGCTGCACCGGATCACCACCGAGGACCCGAGCCTGCGGCTGGAGTTCGCTGCTGGCGGCAGCGAGACGGTGCTGCGCGGGCTCGGCGAACTGCACCTGCGGCTGGTGCTGGAACGCGTGCGCGAGGAGTTCGGCATCGAGGTGAAGACGCACCCGCCGCGCATCGCCTACCGCGAAACCGTGACGCGGGCGGCGCAGGGCCACTGCCGCCACAAGAAGCAGACCGGTGGCGCCGGGCAATTCGGCGAGGTGTTCCTGCGCATCGAGCCATTGCCGCGGGGCGCGGGCTTCGAGTTCATCGACGAGGTGGTGGGTGGCGCCATACCCGGGCAGTTCATCCCGGCGGTGGAGAAGGGCGTGCGCCAGGTGCTGGGCGAGGGCGCCGTGTCAGGCCATCCCATCGAGGACCTGCGGGTGACCATCTACGACGGCAAGCACCACAGCGTCGATTCCAAGGAGGTGGCCTTCGTCGCCGCCGGCCGCAAGGCCTTCCTCGATGCTTTCGCCAGGGCGGGCCCGATCGTGCTGGAGCCGGTGGCGCGGGTGGAGATCACCACGCCGCCGGAGTTCGTCGGCGACATCACCGGGCACCTGGCGGGCCATCGCGGGCGCATCAACGGCAACCAGGTCGCCCGCGGCAACGAGATCACCATCACTGCCGAGGTGCCGGAGGCGGAGCTGCTCGACTACCAGACGCGCCTGAAATCCCTGACCGGCGGCAAGGGCAGCTTCACGCTGCGCTTCGACCACTACGCGATGGTGCCGCCCGCGTTGCAGAAGGCCCTGGTGGAGGCCTTCCGCCCGCGGGCGGAGGAGTGAGGCCGCTCAGCTCTTCTTCGCGGCCGCGACTTCGGCGATCACCGCATCGGCGACGTTCTTCGGCACCGGGTCGTAGTGCGAGAACTCCATGGTGAAGGAGGCGCGGCCGCTGGTCATGCTGCGCAGCTGGCCGATGTAGCCGAACATCTCCGACAGCGGCACGTTGGCCACCACGGCGATGTTGGTGCCACGCTCGACCTGTTCCTGGATGGTGCCGCGGCGGCGGTTCATGTCGCCGATGACATCGCCGAGGTAGTCCCCGGGGGTCACGGTCTCCACCTTCATCACCGGCTCGAGCAGGATCGGGCTCGCCTTGCGCACTGCCTCGCGGAAGCAGGCCTTGGCCGCGATCTCGAAGGTCAGCGCGTTGGAGTCTACGTCGTGGTAGCTGCCGTCGGTCAGGCGCGCGCGGAAGTCCACGGTGGGGAAGTGGGCCAGCACGCCGTCTTCCATCTGCATCTTCAGGCCCTTCTCGACCGAGGGCACGTATTCCTTCGGCACCGAACCACCGACGGTTTCATCGACGAACTCGAAGCCGCTGCCGCGCGGTAGCGGCTCGAAGGTGATCCAGACCTCGGCGAACTGGCCGGAGCCGCCGGTCTGCTTCTTGTGCACGTACTGCTCGGCGATCGGCCTGGTGATGGTCTCGCGGTAGGCTACCTGCGGCTTGCCCATCTCGCCCTCGACGCCGTACTCGGTGCGCATCCGGTCCAGCGTCACGTCGAGGTGCAGCTCGCCCATGCCGCGCAGGATGGTCTGGCCGGTTTCGCGGTCGGTTTCCAGGCGCAGTGACGGGTCGGCGCGCACCATCTTGCCGAGCGCGTTGGCGAATTTCTCCTGGTCGCCCTTGACCTTGGGCTTGACCGAGACGCTGATGACGGGATCCGGGAAGCGCATGCGCTCGAGCACCACGGGGTGGGCGGAGTCGCAGAGCGTGTCGCCGGTGTCGGTCTCGGCCAGCGAGACCAGGGCGATGATGTCGCCGGCGCGGGCCTCCTCGATGGGGTTGGCCTCCTTGGCGAACATCTCGACCATGCGGCCGATCTTCTCGCGCTTGCCGCGGGTGGTGTTGGTGATCGACATGCCCTTGGTCAGCACGCCGGAGTAGACGCGGCAGAAGGTCAGCGCGCCATAGGCGTCGTTGATGACCTTGAACGCCAGGGCGGCGAACGGCGCGTCGTCGGAGTTCTGGCACTCGCCGGTCGCGTTGCCGTCGGCATCCACCGTCTTGATGGCGGCGACGTCGGTCGGTGCCGGCAGGTAGTCCACCACGGCATCGAGCACCTGCTGCACGCCACGGTTCTTGTAGGACGAGCCGCAGAGCACCGGGTTGAAGGCGCCACTGATGGTGCCCTTGCGCAGGCATTTCTTGATGGTCTCGATCGAGGGATCCTGGCCTTCGAGGTAGGCCTCCATCGCCGCGTCATCCATCTCCAGGCAGGTGTCCACCAGCTGGGTGCGGTACTTCTCGGCGTCGGCGATGATGGCGCGATCGCTGGGCACGATGATGCCGAGCTTGTCGGCCAGGTCCGGGGTGACGTCGAGGACGTCCCACTTCGCGTCACGGTCGTCCGAGGTCCAGACCAGGGCCTTGTACTGGACCAGGTCGATCATGCCCTTGAAGTTGTCCTCGGAGCCGAGCGGCAGGTAGATCGGCAGCGGGCGCGCACCAAGGCGCTTCTTGATCATATCCACGCAGCGCAGGAAGCCGGCGCCGCTGCGGTCCATCTTGTTGACGTAACAGATGCGCGGGACGTTGTAGTTGTCGGCCAGGCGCCAGTTGGTCTCCGACTGCGGCTCCACGCCGGCCACGCCGTCGAACACGACGATGGCGCCGTCGAGCACACGCAGCGAGCGGTTCACCTCGATGGTGAAGTCCACGTGCCCCGGGGTGTCGATGACATTGAGCTTCTTGCCCTTCCAGAAGGCCGATACGGCGGCGGACTGGATGGTGATGCCGCGCTTCTGTTCCTGCTCGAGGTAGTCGGTGGTGGTGGAGGACTTCAGGTCCTTGGTGTCGTGCACGTCGATGATGGTGTGCTTGCGCCCCGTGTAGTACAGGATGCGCTCGGTAGTCGTCGTCTTGCCGGCATCGACGTGGGCGATGATGCCGATGTTGCGGATGTCGGACAGCGGTGTTGTACGGGGCATGGCAGGCTTCCATCAGGCCGGACGTGGACGGCGCTTTTGCACTGCGACAGCCAGCCCTGCCCGGCCCAGCTGGGCGGGTCGGGCCGACTGACGGGGTGCGGCGCGCCGGAAGGGCGCGAATTCTACCCGTTTCCGGGGCCGAATGGGCCGATTCTTGGCCACTGGTGGCCCGGCCGCGTGGCCCGGCCAGGCCGGCGTCCCGCTGCGGGGCCGGCTGCGACGGCTACTCCTGCACCGCCCGGCAGAAAAAGGTCTTCAGGTACCGGGTCTCCGGGATGGCCGGGTGCACCGGGTGATCGGGGGACTGGCCACCGGATTCCAGCAGCTGCAGGAAGCGGCCGCTGTGCCTGGCCGCCTTCTGCAGCAGGGCCAGCAGGTTGTCGGCGGCCAGGTGGTAGGAGCAGGAGCAGGACACCAGGATGCCGTCCGGGGCGAGCAGCTGCAGGCCCAGCTGGTTGAGGCGGCGGTAGGCCGCTTCGCCCCTGGGGATCTGCTTCCTGCGCTTGATGAAGGCCGGCGGGTCGAGGATGACGACATCGTAGCGTGCGCCACTGCGCTGCAGCTCCGCCAGCGCATCGAAGGCATCGCCCTTCATGCTGCGTACATCGAGGCCGTGGGCCGCCGCGGTCTGCCCGATGGCCGTCAGCGCCGTGGCCGAGGCGTCCACGCAGGTCACTTCGCTGGCCCCGGCCTTGCTGGCGGCCAGGCCCCAGGCGCCGACGTAGCTGAAGACATCGAGCACGCGCGCCCCGGGCACGTACTTGAGAAGTGCGCGACGGTTGGCGGCCTGGTCGAAGAACCAGCCGGTCTTCTGGCCTGCTGCCAGCGGCGCCCGGAAGCTGATGCCGTTCTCTTCGACGAGCACGCTGGCAGGGACTTCGCCGCCATCGGCTTCGACGTATGCGGGCAGGCCCTCCAGCTCGCGTGCCGCGCTGTCGTTCTTCCAGACGAACAGCCGCGGCGCTACGACCCTGCGCACTGCTGCGACGACGTCCGCCTTCATGGCCTCCATGCCGGCGGTGCCGGCCTGGCCGACGATGATGTCGTCATAGCGGTCGAGCACCAGGCCTGGCAGTCCGTCCCCCTCGCCATGGACCAGCCGGTAGAAGGGACGTGGAAACAGTCGTTCGCGCAATGCCAGCGCCAGCTGCAGCCGCTGCACCAGCAGCGCAAGCGACGGCGGCTGCGCCGGGTCACGACCGAGGATGCGTGCGCAGATCAGCGCCTGGGGGTTGACGCTCGCATAGCCGAGGAACCGGTCCCGCGCCGAAACCACGCGCACCGTCTGGCCGGCGCGGAAGGCGGGCAACGGTGTGCGCGCGGTATCTACCTCGTTGGAGAATACCCAGAGGTGGCCACCCTCGATGCGGCGCTCCTCGCGCGGCTTGAGGCGCAGTTCGGGCAGCGGAGCGTGGTCGGCCGGGCTCGACATGGGCGCGGAGTCTACACGCCGGCGCCGCGGCGCGCCCGGCCGCGCCGGCCGGGGTTCAGGCGCTGGCGGCCTGCGGCTGCCCGCGCTGCGCCTCCATGGCGCGTGGGAACAGCACCTCGTTCTCCTTGAAGATGTGCTCCTGCATGTCGCGGTCGAAGCGCTCGAGCGCCGCCATGGTCTCGCGCCGGCTGGCGCTGGCATCTGCCGTTACCGAGTAGCTGTCCGTCAGCTCGCGCAGCTTCGCGAGGCCGCGCAGCGTCGCGCCGTGCTCGTTCTCCATGCAGGCGATGGGACCGCCGACCGTGCCGCCGCAGCGCGTGGGCTTGATGGCGGACCTGGCGGCGAGATCGCGCACCATGGCGAACAGCGACTCTTCCTCGTGCTGGATGTGGGCGTCGAGTTCGCTGGCCATGCGCCGCATCTCGTCGCGCAGCTCGATGGCGCTTTCCGTCTCGCCGGCCTCCAGGGCCAGGGTATCGACGCTCGCGGTCAGCCGCGGCAGCTCCGCGCGCAGGTAGGCGTGGTGGGTGCTCTCGATGTGGTCCACCAGCTCGCCGAGCGGCATGGCGCGAAACGGCGCCGCGTCGATCGGCGCCACCACCTCGGGGACGTTGGCTCCCTCGAGCATCATCAGCAGGATGGCGGGATTGAAGCCGAAGGCCCAGCAGAGCTGGCCCAGCATCACCTCGGGGTCGTCGCCGTCGCGGAACAACCCGGTGGACTTCAGTGTGGTGTAGAGGGCCGGTGGGCCCGCCATGAGCTCGGAAACCCGGGTGCGTGCGCTGAGCTTGATCATGAAACTGACTCCCGTCCAGGGCCGGCGCAACCGCGCGCCCGGCCGTCCATTCCGGGTCGAAGGTGCCGAAGACCGCGGCGCGGGTAAATAGGGGTTTGTACGGTGCGGCCGGCCGCGCGCTCAGCGTGCGCGGGCCTGCGGGGCGGCCGACGGGCCGGAGGCCAGCAGTGCGCGCGCCTGCTCCAGCCAGTGTTCGCGCGCGGGCCGCGTGGGCGCGACGCCGATGCGGCCGGCGAGGTTGGCGATCTCGGCGGGCGACAGGCCGGCCAGCTGGCCGACGTCACGGATGCCCGCTGCGTTGAGCCTGCGCTCGATGACCCGGCCGATCCCGTGGATGCGCCTCAGCTGCGCGCTGCCCTTCGGGGTCCCGCGGCTGCCGTGGCGGGCCTGCGCTGCCCGTTCACGCTGTAGCTTCGCATGCAGCGCCAGCGGCGCGATGCGGTATTTCCAGGTGTGCAGGCTGGACTCGAGTTCCCCGATGCGGATGGCGCTTTCGCGCAGGCGGCATTCGAGCTCGTGGATGCGCGCACTGCGTTCCGCGAGTCCTGCGCGTCGGGTCTCATCGGTCGGACCCGGCGCCGCCGGCGGCTTGTCCGTCCGCGGTGCCTCCAGGGCGCGCAGCCGCTGGGTATGTGCCAGCAGCTCATCGCGCTCGATGCGCATCAGGCCCTGGTCGCTCTCCAGGATGGCGACGCGCTCGCGGGCCGCGCGCAGGGCCTGTTCCAGGCCGGTGGCGCGGGATTGTGCGGCCGCCAGGGCCTGCCCGCAGTCGGCCAGCGCGGCCTTGCGGGCGTCACGCAGCAGCAGTCGCCGGCGCCGGTAGCGCCGGCGCAGCGTTGCCATCGCCCGGCGATGGAGCTCCAGCGCCAGCCGGCCGGCATGCAGCTGTCGCTGCCGCCAGGCGCAACCGGCAAGGAAGCCGGTGGCCAGGACGACGGCAGCAAGGAATACCGCGGCAGCGGGAGACAGTGTCAGCATTGGGACCTGGGTTCGCGTGGGGGCGGCGGGAGCAACCGCGAATGCTAGGCGGACCGGCCATCCGCAGTCGCAGCGGCCGGTCACGCTTCGGTGGCCGGCAGCCTGACATAAGCCGCGGCCGGGGCGGGATCAGTTGCCCGCGGGCCGTGCCGCCGCTGCCCGCCGTTCCTGCATCCGGCGCTGCTGGTCGAGGTGGAAATCCAGCGTGTGCCTGGTCTCGATGAAGCTGCGCCGCTGGCCCGCGGTCTCGTACCACTGGCGCAGCCGCGTGCAGTCCCCGGGCCACTCGGCGCCGGCGAGTTCCTGGTAGACGGCGAAGCGCTCGAAGAACGGCAGGTAGTGGAAGTCGACCAGCGATGGCGCCGCGCCCAGCCAGTACGGGCCGTCGCCGAGCCTGCGCAGGCCCTCGTGCTCGATGAAGCGCAGCACTTCGGTGAGCTTCGCCTGCGCCTCGGCCCGGCGCTGCGGGTGCTCGCGATCGGCCATCAGCTTGTGCGTGGCCGGCAGGTAGCGGGTATCGCAGTAGTCCATCCAGATCCGCGCCAGGGCGCGGCCGTAGCTGTCGGCGGGCATCAGCGGCTGCGCGCTGAAGGTCTCGTCGACGTACTGGTTGATGATGGCCGACTCGTAGACGACGCGACCCGCGTGGCGCAGCACCGGCACCTTGCCGTAGGGGGAGATGTCCCGGAACCAGGCGGGCCGGTCGTGGATGTCGATTTCCACCAGCTCGAAGTCGAGCCCTTTCTCGATCAGTACCATGCGCGAGCGCTGAGCAAAGGGACAGGCGGCAAAGCTGAACAGTTCGATGGCGGGCATGTGGCTGCTCCACGGCCGCTGGCGGCGGGCGCAGCCTGCGCCTGGCCCCGGGAGCGGCGTCTATCTGCCCGCAGTCTAGCAGCGCCGGCCGCCCGCGGACTCAGCCGGCGGCGGGATGCTCCTGCTCCAGCGCGGCAGCGAGGGCGGCGGTGCTGATGCGCACTGCGCTGGGCGGCAGCGTGCGGAAGATGTCGGTTGCACCGCCGGTGGCGGTCACCGCCGGGACCGGCAGCGGTTGTCGCCGCGCGTCATGCGTCACCAGCACGTCCGGCTGCAGCGGCTGGCCCGGCCGCGGCATCCATGCCAGCCCGACCCGGCCATCGGCCAGTTCCACCAGGGTGCCGCAGGGGAAGACCCCGAGCGCTTCCACCAGTTCGTCGAGCAGCGCCGCGTCGTACTTCTCGCCGGCCAGGCCCTGCAGCTGGCGCAGCGCCGCATGCGGCGAAACGGCCGCGGCGTAACGGCGGTTGAGGGTCATGGCGTCATAGGCATCGGCGATGGCGGCGAGCCGGCCGAACAGCGGGATCGTCGTACCGCGGAGCTGGCGGGGATAGCCGCTGCCGTCGAGGCGTTCGTGGTGTGCGGCGATCATCTCCAGCGCGCGGGCCGGCAGTCTGGCGCCCGCCACCAGGGCCAGTCCGCGCTCGACGTGGCGGCGTACGTAGACCTGCTCGCTGGCGGCCAGCGCCCCGGGCTTGGCGAGTATCGGCACCGGCACGGCGACCTTGCCCAGGTCGAGCAGCAGCGCGCCGCTGGCCACGGCCTCCAGCGTCGGGCGGTCCAGGCCCAGGCGCCAGCCGAGCGTGGTCGCGACCACTGCGGTACCGACGGCACGCCGGTAGAGATAGCCGCCGCCGTCCGCGGTGCGCAGACAGCAGTGCAGCAGTGCTGCATCATCGATCACCTGCATCACCAGGCGGGACGCGCAGCCGGCGAGCGCCGCTGTATCGATGATGGCCTGGCGCCGCGCCACCCGCACGATGCCGGTGATGGCCGCCACGGCCTGCGCCAGCACATCCTGTGCCGCCGCCAGGCCGGCGACGGCTGCCGGCCGGGTGGCGTGCGGTGCGGCGTGGCCGGTGCCGCCGCGCCCGGCGGGCAGGGTCTCGCTCAGGCGCGTGTCGACATAGACGTGGTGGCAGAGGCGACGCAGCTGTTCGATCTGCCCGCTCCCGGTGATCAGGAAACCGGTGGCCGGGAACGGCATGTGCAGCCAGGAGCGATCCAGCTCGGCGACATACATGCCAGGCTGGAGCTGATCGCTCCGTACGGGAACCAGGTGGTGGGCCGGCACAGGACCCATGGACAGCTCGTTATTGTTGTTGAGTGGTCACTTTAGCAACCGCCCCGCGCCGCAAACCGTGACGTGGCGCACGGCCGGTCCGTAGGCTCCCATTATGCCCGCCCGGGGGCGGTGGACCATGACGAGCCGGCGTGACCATAATGCGGGGACGCGCTTCCCGCGCACCGGGTCGAGGATCAGATGGACAAGGACAGGCTGCAGGCGCTGCTGGCGGAACTTCACCGGGAACTGGCCGGCTCCGGTACTCTGGACACCGAATCGCGCCGGCTCATCGACCAGCTGCTACAGGACATGCAGCGCCTGGCCGCGGACCAGCCATCCCGGGCGGATGCCGGCGATGCCGGCCAGCTCGAGCAGGCCGCGCTGCGCCTCGAGGCCGGCCATCCCAGGCTTGCCGCACTGCTCGGCCAGATCGCCGATACGCTGGCGAAGCTCGGCATCTGAGGCGCCCGGCGCGCGCTATTCAGCGCGGGTTTGGGCGCGGCGGCAGGGCCTTCAGGTACACCGCGATGGCGTGGCGATCCGCCGGCGTCAGCTGCGAGGTGTTGTCGTCGATGACCTGGCCCATGCCGGCGCCGGCGAAGTCGCCGTCGGGGAGCATGCCGATCTCCAGGAACAACTCGATGTCGGAGAGCGACCAGTCGCCGATGCCATCCTTCTCGTCGGGCGTGATGTTGGGCACCTTGCGGTCCTCGGGCCCGACCGGGTTGCCGGCCATTTCCTCGCCGGCACGCAACGCGCCCAGCGCGCGGCGCGGCGTATGGCATTCGCCGCAGTGGCCGAGGTGGCGCACGAGATAGGCGCCGCGGTTCCAGTCCGCGTCCCGCGTGGCATCGGCGACGAAGGGCTGCGGCCGGAAGAACAGCCACTGCCAGCCGCGCGCTGCCAGCCGCATCTTGAGGTACCAGGGCAGGCTGTGGGACTGGTTGGCGCGCGACACCGGCGCCAGCGACATCAGGTAGGCGTAGATGGCGCGCGCATCTTCCACTTCCATTCCGGCATAGGCGGGGTAGGGGAACGCGGGGAAGTAGGCCGCACCGTTCGGGCTGCGGCCCTCGCGCAGGGCGGTGACGAACTGCGCCTCGGTCCAGGCGCCGATGCCGGTGTCGCGGTCGGGCGTGATGTTCGGCGAATAGAAGGTGCCGAAGGGCGTGGCGAGCGCGCGGCCGCCGGCCCAGGGCGTGGCGTCGTCACGGTCCTCGGTATGGCAGCTCACGCAGCCGCCCGCGGCCGCCAGGTAGCGGCCGCGCTCGATGACTGAATCGGCCGGTGCCGCCGCGGCCCAGAGCAGGCCTGCGGCGAGCACGGCGCGGCTCAGTCTTCCTGGCGATAACGGTCGTGGCATCCCTTGCAGGAATCGCCCACCGGCTTGAGCGCCTTGCCGATGGCCGCCTTGTCCCCGGACTTGATCGCATCGCGCAGTTGCGCGGTGGCGGCCTTTGCAGCGTCCGCATCCTTCTGGAACCGCTCGGTTTCCTGCCAGATGAGCGGCAAGGCCTCGGTCTTGCCGACACCGGAACCCGCGGGGAACAGCTTGCCCACCTCGTCGCCGGCCGCGGCCAGCGCTTCGGCGTGGCTCAGCAAGTACGCCTGCGCGTCGATCTTGCCGCTGAAGATCATGGTGATGGCGGCGATGTGCCCGGCCATGGTCTCCATGACGGCCTTGCGGTACTTGATGCTGTCCTCGGGTGTCGCGGCCTGGGCCACCGATGTGGCGGCAAGCAGGAAGAGGACTGCGCTGCTGATGATCCGGCGCATCGGCTGACTCCGTGGCGGCTGGTTGGGGGACCCAAGGATAGCAGGGTCCCCGGCCGGATGCGGGCGGCTACTGCGGTGAGGAACTGCAGTTCCAGGTAGCCGGGTCGCAGCGCGGGACCGCCCGGGTTTCAGCCGGCCGGGCCGGTGCTGCTGCTTCTGCGGGTGCGGACGCAGGCGCGGCCTTCCCCTGGTGCAGCGTGACTGCGCCCGCCTGCGGTGCGGAGGAGTTCTCGCAGACACCTTCGGACTCGTGGCGCCAGCCGCCGGCATTGATGGCGCTGACTTCGGTGTCGCCGTCGGGACAGGTGGCGAGCTCGACGGCGAGCGGGATTTCCATCGGCGTGCCATCGCGGCCCTGGCCGGCCGGACCCGGATGCGGCTGGTGGCCGGGATCGCCGCCGCCGGGCCCATGGCCGTTGAAGTTCCGGTAGGCCTGGAACTGCACGGTGCCGGCCGGCTTTGGTTCAGGCGCAGGCGCGCGGGGCGTGCTGATGACCGTCGGCGGTGCCGGGTCATCGGCATTGCCCGGCAGCGGCAAAGCCAGCGCCAGGGCGGCGACCAGCAGCGGGCCGCAGTGGCAGGCCTGGTGGATGCGGATCGGAATCATGGCAGCAGGCTGTCGCGGAACCGGTGACACAGCCTAGCAGGTGCGGCAGGAGGGAGCCGCGACGGAGGTCACGCCGGCCGGCTACGGGCCGTAGCGCGTATAGGGGTTCATGCAGGCCGCGATATCCGAAAGGCCATCGGGGTCCAGCAGTTCGATGTGCTTGCGGTCGGTCTTGACCAGGCCGCCGCGCTGGAACCGCGCCAGGATGCGGCTGACGGTTTCCGGGGCCAGCCGGAGGAAATTCGCGATGTCCTGGCGGGACATGGCGAGGTCGAGGTCTCCGCCGGAGCCCGGGCGGCGTAGTCGCGCGGAAACCATCACCAGGAAGGCGGCGAGGCGTTCCTCGGCGCTGAAGTCCCCGGCGATGCTGGCACCGCCGAGCACGTAGCGGCTCAGCATCCGCAGGATTTCCGACTGCAGCGGCGGGATCTCCTGTGCCAGCCGCGTGAGCGTACGGTAGGGCAGCACGCACACGGTGCTGGCCGGGGCCAGTGCCACGCAACTCGACACGTGGCGCTCGGGGTAGATGGCTTCGACGCCGATGATCTCGCCGGCGAAATGGAAGGCCATGACGTGTTCGCGGCCCTCGGCATCCACTGCGTAACTCTTGAAGCAGCCTGACTGCACCGCGAACATGGCGTGGAACGGGTCGCCGACGCGGAACAGGTGGTCGCCGGCGCCGAGCGGCCGGCAGCGCTGGACAGAGTCCTCGAAGCGGTGCATCTGCTCCGCATTCAGGGCCGCCGGCAGGCAGCGCGGGGCGATGGCACAGCTGGCACAGCGGGAACGGCCGGCATCGGCCCGGCCGCTCACGGCGCGGCTATCGGCACCTGGCGCCAACACGGGGTCGAGCATGTCACGCCCCCTGGAGACGCGTTTCGCTGGCATTGCGTCTGTCCATGGGGAGAACTTCTAAGGCCGGCAGCAGATCCGGCATATAAGGGAATCCCCGTAGGACCCCGGGGCCGGGGTGCTTCCGGGGGGTGCTCTGGCCGGCCGCCATGGCGGCCGCTGGGGCGCTGGGCCACAATTGCCGCCCCTCCAGCCCCCCCCCCGGTCCAGGCCATGTCCACGACGATTCAGCGCCCCAAGCCCTTCATTGCCGGGCTCGTGCCGACGCTCAACCATCGCGGCTTCATGTCCGAGACGCTGGACCGTTTCTCGGCGGAGTTTGCCGCCCATGCCGGCGCCTGTGCGGCGCCGGTGCTGGACATGGGCTGCGCCTACGGCGTCGCCACGCGCGCGGCGCTGGAGCAGGGCGCCACCGTGCATGCCTGCGACATGGAGCCGGGCCATGTGGAGATTCTCGCGCGCGAGACGCCGGAAGACCTGCGCCCGAGGCTGAGCACCAGCGTCGGCCTGCTGCCCGGTGTCGATTTCCCGGGTGGTGCCTTTGCCGCCATCCTCTGCTCGCGGGTGCTGCATTTCCTGCTCGCCGCGGAGATCCGCAGCTCACTGGAGAAGATGCATGACTGGCTGCAGCCCGGTGGCCGGCTGTTCCTGGTGGCGGACACACCCTACAGCGGCTTCTGGTCCGCGGGCGCGCCGGCCTACGAGCAGCGCAAGGCGGCCGGCGAGGAGTGGCCGGGTTTCATCGAGGACATCGCGGCGTACTTGCCGGACCGCGCGGCCATCGCCGGCATGCTCCCGTACCTGAACCCGCTGGACCCCGACATCCTGGCGCGCGAATGCGCACGCGCCGGCTTCGTCGTCGAGGAGGCCGCCTTCACCGGCCGTGGCGCGGACCGCGAGGGGCGCCACCATGCCGGCGCGATTGCCCGGAGGCCAGCATGACCGGCCGTGCCTGGCTGCCCTGGATGGTCGCCGCGCTGGCACTGCTGGCCGGACTGGCCACGGCCCTCTGGCGCGGCCTGCCGCCGACTCCCGGCCCGGCGCCGGAGCGGCCACGGGTCAGCGGCGAGTTCACGCTGCTCGATGCAACCGGGCAACCCGTTGCCTGGTCGCAGCTGAACCACCGCCGGCAGCTGGTGTTCTTCGGCTTCACCAACTGCCCGGAGGCCTGTCCGACGACGCTGATGAATGCGAGTCGCGCACTGGCCGAAAGCGGCAGTGCGGAACGCGATACCCGCATCCTGTTCATTTCCGTCGACCCGGAGCGCGATACGCCGCAAGCCGTCGGTGCCTATGTGCGCAACTTTGGCCCGGCGGTGACGGGGATGACGGGTGATGCCGCTGGCATCGCCGCGGCCGCCGCGGCCTTCCATGTCTTCTACGAGAAGATGCCGCCCATGCCGGATGGCGGCTACATGGTCAACCACAGCGCCGCGCTGTTCCTGCTTGGCACCAGCGACGACATGCTCGAGATCATCCCCTACGGTGCCACGGCGGCCGAGATCGCCGCTGCGCTGGCCCGCAATCGCTGAGACGGCAGCCTAGAGACGCTGGCGTACGATCTCGGTGCCCTCGACCATGGCGCGCAGCTTGCCGAAGGCCACCTCGCGCGACACGTATTTGAGGCCGCAGTCCGGCGCTGCCATCAGCCGCTCGGCCGGGACATGTTCCAGCGCTTTGCTGAGCCTTTCGGCAACGAGCGCCGGTGTCTCGATGGCGAGGTCCCCGAGGCTGATCACGCCGAGCATGATCTTCTTCGACGGCAGCCGGCGCAGCACCGAGAGATCGATGGTGGGCTGGGCCGCTTCGATCGAGAGGATGTCGACCTGGCTGGCCTCGAGTTCGGGCAGGAACGAGTAGCCGCTGGGCTTGGCGGCGTAGTGGTGCACATGGGCATAGCCAAAGCAGATGTGCAGTGCCGTCTGGCCCTTCACGCCGGCCACCGCCCGGTTGATGGCCTCGACCCCGAACTGCTGCGCCTCCTCGGGGCGCGCCTGCAGGTAGGGCTCGTCGAGCTGCACGATGTCGACGCCGGCGGCGTGCAGCGCCCTGATCTCGGCATTGACCGCGTCCGCATAGGCCAGGGCCAGCGAGCGCAGGTCCGGGTAGTAGTCGTTCTGCGCCTGCTGCGCCATCGTGAACGGTCCAGGCAGGGTGATCTTGGTCCGGCGCCGGGTATGGGTGTGGAGGAAGCGTGCCTCGTCGGCCAGGGTGGAGGGCTGGCGCAGGATGGGCCCGACCACCCGCGGCACGCTGTTCGGCTTGCCGGTGCGGTCCAGCGCGGTGCCCATCCGCTCGCGGTCGACGCCGCCGAGTGAATTGGCGAAGGCATTGGAATAGCTCTCGCGGCGCATCTCGCCGTCGCCGATGATGTCGAGGCCGGCGCGTTCCTGCTCGATGATCGCGATCAGGGTGGCGTCGTCCTGCGCCTGCTCCAGCCAGGGATCGGCCACGCGCCAGAGCTCCCGCGCCCGCACCCGCGGCGGCAGCCGTCCGCCGAGGACTTCGCGGTCGATGAGCCAGTCCGGCTGCGGGTAGCTGCCCACCATGGTCGTCGGAATCAGCGGCTCGCCCATTGGATCTTCCCTCGATGTTTCCCGGCCGCAGTATAGGGAGTCCGGCGCGGCGTTGGCTATCAGCCTTGCGCGCAGGTCGAGCCCCGGGAACAGGGCGTCGCAGGCAGGCGCCGGATCAGCGCCGTCCCGCGTTGAGGTAGTCCAGGCCCCGGCCTAGCGCGAAGGCGAGCGCAGCCGTCAGCGCCGCCAGTACCGCGGCGCCAACCAGCATGCTGTCGCGGAAGAAGCCGCCGGCGGCAATGTCACGCGCGTAGTACAGCAGCCAGCCGGCGGCAACGAGGGCGGCACTGGCCGCCCAGAACAGGAAGGCGAAGCGCGCCGTGTCGCCGCGCTTGCGCCCGGCGGTGGCGGCATAGGCAGGCACGCCGATGGCGCTGGGCGCGAGGAAGGCGACGATGAAGCCGATCAGCGCCGGCACCGCCGCCAGCGGGCTGTCCTCGACGCCACGGAAACCCCAGACCATGAACACCGCCATGAAGGTGCTGAGGATGATGATGCGGATGATGTTGGCCATCGGTGGTGCCCCCCTGGTGACGGACTGTCGCGCGGCGGCAGCGCCACGCAGCCCATGAAAGTCCGAGCCGCATGGTAACCCGCCGCATCGCGCTCCGATTCACCGTATCGCCAATGCGACAATTTGACGCATTCGGGTCATTGCCCGTCCGCGGCACCCGTAGCAGACTGGCAACCGACGTTCCGGGGGGAGCTGCGCAGCCGATGCAGGCTGTGGCAGGCTCGTGCCCGGCAGATTCCACAGCGCTCCAGGAGCAGACGCGAACATGTCAGTCGTGCGTTTCCCCGTCATCTTCCTCGTTGCAGCGGCGACGCTGTTCATCGCGTCCTGTGGGCGCCAGGCCACTGCCCCGGCGGGCCCCGCCAATGACGCCAGCATTGGCGTGCTGCTGGTGGCCCATGGTTCGAAGTCCTCGAACTGGGTGGGCATGGTCAAGACACTCGCCGACCAGGTCCGCGAACCGATCATGAAACAGCCTGGCGTCAGGGAAGTGCGCCTGGCCTTCATCGAGGAGACCAAGCCGGACCTGGCCGCCGAGATGCGCGCCTTCGACGCCGCCGGCATCGGGGAAGTGGTCGTGGTGCCGCTGCTCATCGCCGGCGAATCCACCATGACCAACAACTACCTGCAGTACCTGGTAGGCATGCGCACCCAGGCCAAGGCCATCAAGCAGCTGCAGAACGAGGGCTTCGACGTCTACTACCCGAAGGCCCGCGTGGCCATGACGCCCGCGCTCAGCGACTCCGAGGTGCTGAAGAAGAACGTGCTGCGCCGGGTGAACGAGCTCAAGGGCCAGGACAGCGGCGAGGACATGGCCATCGTCCTGGTGGGCTACGGCGACCAGGTCTACGGCCAGCAGATGAGCGACATCATGGAGGGCCTCGGCCGCTACCTGAAGATCAAGACCGACATCGATACGGTGGCCTTCGCCTTCTGCGGCAAGCTCACCGACTACTCCGGCGCGCCGGTGGTCGAGGTCATCAACGAGGTCCTGGAACTCGAGCAGCAGGTGCTGGTGGTGCCGGTGCTGGTGGGCGTCGACGAGATGCTCCAGGTGAACACCATCCAGGCCGCCGTCAACGCGGTGCCCACCTCGTCCAAGGTGCGCTACAAGCCCGATGCGGTGCTGCCCGACCCGGTGGTGAACGAGTGGGTGGTGACCAAGGTGCAGGAAGCCGTGCAGCGTGTGCGTGACGCCGGCGGTGCCACGGTGCCCGCCCCGAATCGCGGCTAGGAGCAGTCACATGGCCGGCGTGGCAGCGATCCGCATCCCCTGGCGCAAGCTCGGCCTGACGGCCGTGGTGGGGGCGCTCTACGCCTACTTCTGGATCAACGGGCCCCTGCAGGAACCGCAGCCGGTCTTCGAGTTCGAGGAACACGTGACGGGCTTCTCCGAGCCGGTGCGTTTCGGCGAGGAGTACCAGACGCCGGTCACCGGCATGATTCCCGAGCGCGAGAAGCACGCTTTCTACCACATCATGGAGGCGAAGCCGCAGCCGCAGCGGCTGTTCGGCATCATCGGCGATGCCCGCACCAACCCGGGCCTCAGCGAGGACGTAGCCAGGCTGGTCTACAACGATGCCCGCGCCATGGCCGCCAACCCGGACGGCGTGAAGCTCAAGACCGCGCTCGACATGTTCTACGCCGAGGAATGGGACAAGAACGGCAAGCTGGTGCAGCTCTACATGGAGAACACCGGCCTGAACAAGGAGGTCAAGGGCTATGCCGGGCCCATCGACATCGGCATGGTGGTCGGCCTGGATGGCCGGATCCGCGAGGTGAAGCACCTGCGCTCGATGGAGACCACCAGCTACCTGCGCGACATCGAGAAGGCCGGCTTCTACGAGAAGTTCCAGAGCATCCCGCTGGACGGCAAGAGCTACCAGGTCGACCTGGTGAGCGGCGCTTCGCTCACCAGCGAGGGCGTGGCCCGCTCGGTCACGCAGCTGGTGAGCATCGCGCGCGAGTCGCCGCTGGGCATCTACCTCGACAGCGAGCCGGCGGGCTTCGACGTCAAGGCGGTGCTTCCCAATACCTGGATCCTGCAGGCGGCGCTGATCGGCCTGCTGTTCATCGTCACCGGCCTGCGGGTGGTGCGCCGCTCGCGGCGCCTCAGCCTGCTGATGGCCGCGGTCTGCGTGGCCTACCTCGGTTTCTACCTCAACAACTCATTCACCTACGTCACGTTCATGCAGCCGTTCCTCGGCGTGACCTGGTCCTACATCCTGGGCGCCTATGCGACCTTCGTCGTCCTCAGCGCCATCTGGGACGGCAACTCCTACTGCCGCTACGTCTGCCCCTACGGCAACGTGCAGCTGCTGCTGGTGCGCTTCCTGCCCTGGAAGGGCCGGCTGCCGGTGTCCAATCGCGTGCTGTCGTTCCTGCGCTGGGCCATCACCATCACGCTGGTGGTCGGCATCGCCATGGGCCTGCGGGACTGGGGCAGCTACGAGCTGTTCCCCGACCTGTTCGGCCTGGAATTCCTGAATTCGCCCTGGTTCTGGCTGTCGCTGGCCGTGGTGCTGGTCTCGGCCTACTATCCGATGCTCTGGTGCCGGGCGCTGTGCCCGACGGGCGCGGTGCTGGATGGCACCGCATGGCTGGCGCGCACGCCGCAGACGCGTACGGCCGGGGCCAGGCTGGCAGGTATCAGGGTGGCGACCGAGACCGCCCGGGCATGAATGACTGGTGAGTCGCCGTGCCGGCCCAGCTGACGGGGGTCAGGGCCTGCCGGGAAACGCAGCTACAAAGGAGAGTGTCATGTTCAAGTCGATGATGACGATGATGGCGGTGGCAGCCACGGCGCTGCTGCTCAGTGCCTGCGGCGGGGCGCCCAAGGGCGACGCCCAGGCAAACACCGAGGGCGCCAGTGCCGCCGGCCAGCACAAGATCGGCGTGCTGCTGGTCAACCACGGCTCGCGGCAGAAGGCCTGGCGCGACATGCTGGTGGACGTCGAAAAGGCGACCAGGGACCGCCTGCTGGCACTGCCGAACGTCAAGGGCGTGAAGACCGCCTTCAACGAGTACACCGAGCCCTCGGTGGCCACGCAGATGAAGGCCTTCGACGACGAGGGCTACGACGAGGTCGTGGTGCTGCCGCTGTTCCTCACGGTGGGTGGCCACACCAACTCCGACATCCCCAACCTGGTGGGCCTGAAGAACGATCCCAAGGCGCTGGAGATGCTGCCGAAGGAAGGCGTGCCGGTCTACCGGCCAAAGGCGCGCGTGACCCTGCTGGAAACCATCGACTCCACCGACTTCCTGAAGGCCAACATCCTGCGCCGCGTGAAAGACCTGCTGAAGGATGGCAACGGCAAGGACTATGGCGTGACGCTGGCAGCCTACGGTGACAACGGCTTCAACCAGCAGTGGGAGGCCCTGATGGCCGACCTTGGCCAGCACCTGAAGGACAACGTCGGCATCGACGCCATCAACTATGCCTGGAGCGGCCACCTGGTCAATTACTCGATCGACCCGACCCGCAAGGCCGTCAACCAGATCCTGGCCGAGAAGAAGAAGGATATCGTGATCTCGGTATATGTCGCCTATGACTACATGTTCCAGAAGGACATCATCGGCGAGGCGATCCGCAAGTCGGAGCGGCCGCAGGACGTGCTGTACCACGAGACCGAGGCCATCCTCCCGGACGAGAACCTCAACAGCTGGGTGGTGGACTCGGTGAAGGACAGCCTGTCGGTGGGTCGCCTGGCGCAGGCGGGCACCTGAGGCGATCCGGCCAGCCTGGCTCTGGACACCGGGGGCCGGCACCGCAGGGCGGTGCCGGCCCTTTGTTTTGGGTACGATTCGGCCATGGATCGCACCGAGCGCTTCTATCGCATGCAGCGCCTGCTGGAGTCGCGCCGTTGCGTGCCGCGCGAGGCGTTCATCGAAGACCTCGGCGTCTCACGCGCGACGCTGAAGCGCGACCTGGCCTACCTGCGCGATCGCATGCAGGTGCCGATCGAGTGGGATCGTGAACGCGGCGGCTACTACCTCGATGCCGGCCCCGCCAGTGGCGACCAGCGCAGCCGCAGCTTCCAGCTCCCCGGCCTGTGGTTCTCGGCCGAGGAGGTGCATGCGCTGCTCACCATGGAGCAGCTGCTGGAGCGGCTGCAGCCCGGCCTGCTGGCCCAGCAGGTGCGGCCGCTGCGCGAGCGCATCCGCAAGATTCTCGGTACCGGTGACTTCGCGGCCGAAGAGGTCACGCGGCGCATTCGCGTCCTGCAGATGGGTGCACGCACGGTGGAGCCGGCACACTTCCAGGCCATTGCCTCGGCGCTGCTGTCACGCCGCCGGTTGCGGATCCGCCATCACCGGCGCGGCAGCGACGAGGTCATGGATCGGGAAGTCTCGCCGCAGCGGCTGATCCACTACCGCGACAACTGGTATCTGGATGCCTGGTGCCATACGCGCCGCGCGCTGCGCACCTTCGCGGTGGATGCCATCCGCGATGCGCGCATCGCCGGTCGTGCAGCCCGGGAGGTGCCGGACGCGGAACTCGACGCGGCGCTGGAATCCGGCTACGGGATCTTTGCCGGGCCCGTGGCACACACCGCGGTGCTGCGCTTCGCGCCGCTGCGCGCCCGCTGGGTGTCGCGCGAGAGCTGGCACCCGCAGCAGGAAGGCCACTTCGAACTCGATGGCGCCTGGATCCTGAAACTGCCCTACAGCGATCCGCGTGAACTGATCATGGACATCCTCAAGTACGGTTCCGGTGTCGAGGTGCTGGCGCCGGCCACCCTGAGGCTTGCGGTCGTCGCGGAGCTCGATGCTGCCGCCCGCCAGTACCGCTACTGATATGCACTGCAAGCATATAAATATGCTGGTCAAATTCACCCATCTGGGGGATGACAGGCTGGCTGCGGCCGGCTGACACTACAGCTCAGGCTTGACTCCGGGCGAAGGGTGGAGTTGGCGTCATTCGGCGCCAGGGGCGGGCCTCCGGCGTCCGTCAGGGATGTCGGCGCGGCCCGGATCGTGTTCCCAAGACGCGGTCCGGGCCGCGTTTTTTTGGGGCCCGGTTGCTGTCATAACGCCTGGCCCGCGACGGGTGATCCGCAGCCGTGGATACCTCCGCCTCCGGTGCAGATGTGCACTTCGGGATGTCCGTCAAGGAACCCAGGCAGCGATTTCGGGGAGACTGCGGGAAATACCTATTGCAGCCCGTGCCTCACCCGGACGCTCGCATGAAAACCAACCACGGCGCCGCCCCGCAGCCGCAGCCCGAAATCACCACCCCCATCAAAGTGGACGGCGCCAGTGACGTCCTGGGCGAGCGTGCCCTGGCACTCGTTGGCCACCTGCACCAGCGTTTCGACGGCCGGCGACTCGAACTGCTCGCGCAGCGCCGCAGACGCCAGGCGGCGATCGATGCCGGCGAGCTGCCGGGCTTCCTGCCGGAGACCGCCACCATCCGCGCCGGTGACTGGCGCGTGGCGCCGGTGCCGGCCGACCTGCAGGACCGGCGTGTGGAAATCACCGGCCCGGTGGATCGCAAGATGATGATCAACGCGCTCAACTCGCGGGCGCGGGCCTTCATGGCCGACTTCGAGGACTCCTGTGCGCCCACCTGGGAGAACATCGTCCGCGGCCAGGTCAATCTGCGCGATGCGGTCGATCGCTCGATCAGCTTCCAGGACCCGGCAACCGGCAGGAGCTACCACCTCAACGAGCACACGGCGACGCTGATCGTGCGCCCGCGCGGCTGGCACCTGCCGGAGAAGCACCTGCGCGTCGATGGCCAGCCGGTATCCGCTGCGCTGTTCGACTTCGCTGTATTCCTCGCCAACAACCATCGCGCGCTCGCGGCTCGTGGCACGGGGCCGTACTTCTACCTGCCGAAGCTGGAGAGCCACCTGGAGGCACGGCTGTGGAACGACGTGTTCCTCGCCGCCCAGGACTGGCTCGGCATGCCCCGGGGCACCATCAAGGCGACGGTGCTCATCGAGACCATCCTCGCCGCCTTCGAGATGGACGAGATCCTCTGGGAGCTGCGCGAACACTCGGCCGGGTTGAACTGCGGCCGCTGGGATTACATCTTCAGCTTCATCAAGAAGTTCCGCAACCGGCCCGGTTTCCTGCTGCCCGACCGCGGCAGCATCACCATGGAACGACATTTCCTGAAGTCCTACGTGGACCTGCTGATCCAGACCTGCCATCGCCGTGGCGCCCATGCCATGGGTGGCATGGCCGCGCAGATCCCGATCCGTGGCGATGCGCAGGCCAATGCCGAGGCCATGGCCCGCGTGCTTGCCGACAAGACCCGCGAGGCCCGGGCCGGCCACGACGGTACCTGGATCGCGCACCCGGGACTGGCGGAGGTGGCGCTCGAGGCCTTCGACGCCGTCATGCGCGGCCCGAACCAGGTCGACCGCCTGCGCGAGGACGTCAGGGTCGAGGCCGCGGACCTGCTGCAGCTGCCGCAGGGCGCCATCACCGATGCCGGCCTGCGTCACAACATCCGCGTCGGCGTGCAGTACCTCGAGGCCTGGCTCGGCGGCCTGGGCTGCGTGCCGCTGTACCACCTGATGGAGGATGCCGCCACGGCGGAAATCTCCCGGGCCCAGCTCTGGCAGTGGATCCGCCACGGCGCCCGCACCGACGATGGCCAGCCGGTGACCGCGGAGCGCTTCGATCGCGCCCTGGCCGGGGAACTCGAGGTCATCGCCGGCGAGGTCGGTGCCGCACGCTACGCCGCCGGGCATTTCGCCGCTGCCGCGAAGCTCTTCGGCGACATGATCCGGAAGCCCGAGTTCGACGAGTTCCTGACCCTGCCTGCCTACGACTACCTGCCCTGAGGATCAGCCATGAACCAGCACCCGAAACAGGATGCCGAGCAGCTGCGTCGCGAATGGGCGCAGGACCCGCGCTGGGCCGGCATCACCCGCCCGTACTCCGCCGAGGACGTGGTCCGGCTGCGTGGCTCCGTCCATGTCGAGCACAGCCTCGCCCGCCTGGGTGCGGAAAAGTTCTGGCGGCTGCTGCACGGCGAGGACGTGGTGGCGGGACTCGGTGCCGTGAGCGGCAACCAGGCGGTGGAGGAAATCCAGGCCGGCCTCAAGGCGATCTACTGCTCGGGCTGGCAGGTGGCGGGTGATGGCAATAGCGCCGGGGAGATGTACCCCGACCAGAGCCTCTACCCGGTCGACTCGGTACCGAAGATGGTCGAGCGTATCAACAATGCCTTGCTGCGCACCGACCAGATCCACCATATGAATGGCGACCACGGCATCGACTGGCTGGCGCCCATCATCGCCGATGCCGAGGCCGGCTTCGGTGGCAACCTCAATGCATTCGAACTGGCCAAGGCGCTGATCCGCGCCGGCGCGGCGGGCATGCATTTCGAGGACCAGCTGTCCTCGGCCAAGAAGTGCGGCCACATGGGCGGCAAGGTGCTGGTTCCCAGCCAGGACGCGATCAACAAGCTGGTGGCCGCACGTTTCGCGGCCGACGTCATGGGCGTGCCGACCGTGCTCATTGCCCGCACCGATGCCGATGCGGCCGACCTGCTGCAGTCCGACTACGACGCCCGCGACCGGCGCTTCATGACCGGTACCCGCACCGCTGACGGCTTCTTCCAGGTGCGCGCCGGCCTGGAGCAGGCGATCGATCGCGGCCTGTCCTATGCGCCGTATGCGGACCTGGTTTGGTGCGAGACCTCGAAGCCCGACCTGGTCCAGGCCGAGCGTTTCGCCAGGGGCATCCACGAGAAGTTCCCGGGCAAGCTGCTGGCCTACAACTGTTCCCCCTCGTTCAACTGGCAGGCCAACCTGCCGCCGGAGCGGCTGCGGGATTTCCGCGAGCGGCTGGCTGCCATGGGCTACCGCTTCCAGTTCATCACGCTCGCCGGCTGGCATGCGCTCAATCTCTCGATGTTCGAACTGGCCCGTGCCTACCGGCAGGATGGCATGTACGCCTACTCGCAGATGCAGCAGCGCGAATTCGCCAACGAAGCCAATGGCTTCCGCGCCGTGAAGCACCAGGCCTTCGTCGGCACCGGCTACTTTGACGCCGTGCAGACGGTGATTTCCGGCGGCGAGACCTCTACCACCGCCATGGCCGGCAGCACCGAGGCCGCGCAGTTCAAGAGTGCAGCCGGACACTGACCAGCAGGCCGGGCCAGCGCGCTGGGGCCGCGTCCCCGGTGATGCCGCGGCGGCGATCTTCGCCGCCTTCACCGACTACAACCTCGAGTTTGGCAGCATCACGCGCCGCGCCGAGCGGCGCTTCCGCGAGCGTGAGTGGAAGCTGGGGGCGCGCGATGCCGTCGAGCGCATCGAGCTCTACGACCGGCGGGTGGAGAAGTGCCTGGCGGGCCTCGTCGGCCGCATGGGGCGGGCGGTGGCGGAGCAGGAGGCCTGGAACGCGACGCGCGCGGCCTTCGCCGACCTGATCGCCGACTGCCCGGATCGCGAGTTCTACAAGACCTTCTTCAACTCGATTACGCGCAAGGTGTTCGACACCGTCGGCGTCAATGACAGCGTGGAGTTCGTGGCGCTGGACCTGGAGCCGACCATCGACACGGGTAGTGCCCCGACGCGCGAGTACGCCACCGCCGCGGGGCTGGCGGCCGTGTTGCCAGGGGTCCTGGCCGACCTGCCCTGGAGCGACCTGGTCGCCGACCAGGCGGCAGCCGCACGCATGGTCGCCGGCGAGATCACAGCCTTCACAGCGGCCCGTGGGCTGCGCGGTGCCGTGGATGGCATCGAGGTGCTGGAACCGGTTTTCTACCGTGGCAGCCGTGCGTTCCTCGTCGGGCGCCTGCGCGCCGCCGACTGGTTCCTGCCGCTGGTGATCGCCCTGCGCCACGACGAGACCGGCGTCGCCGTGGACTCGGTGATGATGTCCGAGTACGAGGTGCGGCCGCTGTTCGGCTTCTCGCGCTCGTATTTCCACGTCGACCTGCCGGCGGTGGGGGCGGGCCTGCGCTTCCTGCGCACCCTGATGCCCGGCAAGCCCACCGACGAGCTGTACACCGTCCTCGGGCGGGCAAAGCAGGGCAAGACCGAACGCTATCGCAGCCTGTTCCGCCACCTCGGGCAGTCCAGTGACCTGTTCAGCCACGCCGAGGGCGCGCGCGGCATGGTGATGATCGTCTTCACGCTGGCCTCGCTCGACATCGTCTTCAAGGTGATCCGCGACCGCTTCGCCTTCCCGAAGACGACCACGCGCGAGGAGGTGATGGACCGCTATCGCTTCGTGTTCCGCCACGACCGGGTGGGGCGCCTGGTGGATGCCCAGGAGTTCCGCCGCCTGCGCTTCCCGCGCCAGCGCTTCGCCCCCGCGGTGCTCGAGGAACTGCTGTCCGAGGCCGCGCTCAGCTGCCGGATCGAGGGCGATGACCTGATCATCGAGCACTGCTACCTGGAGCGGCGCATGAAGCCGCTGGACGTCTTCCTGCGCGAGGCCGATGCGGCTGCCGCGCGTCGTGCCATCCGCGACTATGGCCAGGCAATGCGCGACCTGGCCCTGTCGAACGTGTTCCCGGGCGACCTGCTGCTGAAGAACTTCGGCGTCTCGCGCCACGGGCGGGTCATCTTCTACGACTACGACGAACTCTGCCTGGTGACGGACTGCCGGTTCCGTGACCTGCCCGAGGCACGCCATGCGGAGGACGAGCTGCGTGCGGAGCCCTGGTTCTACATCGGGCCGAACGATGTGTTCCCGGCCCAGTGGCTGGATTTCCTCGGGCTCAGGGGCGCGCTGCGCGAGGAGTTCCTGCGCCACCACGCCGAGCTGCTGACCGCCGACTGGTGGCGGCGGCTGAAGGCCCTGCACGAGGCGGAGCGCCACCTGGAGGTCGTGCCCTACCAGGCGCGTCGGGCGGCGGCCAGCTCCTGACGGCTGCATCCATCGCGGCTAGAATGGCGGCCGCTGCGCGCCAGGAGCGCCCGTGTCCCGCGACAAGCTGATCCTCCTCGCTGGCCTCGTCACCTACGGCATGGGCCAGTCGCTGCTGTTCGTCATCTTCACGCCGCTGGCGCGCCAGCTCGGCCTGGCCGAGTGGCAGCTCGGCTTCGTCATTGCTGCCTCCAATGTGGCGCTGGCGGTTTCGGCGCCACGCTGGGGGCGGGCCAGCGAGACGCTGGGCCGGCGCCGGGTGTTCCTCATCGGCCTGGGCGGCTATGCCATCGGTTACGCCGCACTCGCCCTGGGCGTGCAGCTCGGGCTCTGGGGCTGGATCAGCGCGCTGCCGCTGTTCGCGCTGTTGCTGGTACTGCGTCTGGCCTACGGCCTGGTGGTGGGTGGCATCAACCCGGCGGCCACCGCCTACATCGCCGACACGACGGATGAGGCCTCGCGTTCTTCGGGCATGGCGTTGATCGCGATGTCGGGCGGCCTCGGCACCATCATTGGCCCGGCCTTCGGTGGCGCGCTGGCGGGCGTGAGCCCGGTGTTCGCCATGTACGCTGCCGCGGTACTCGCCCTGCTGGCGGGCGGCTGGGCCTTCTTCGCGCTGCCGGAACCGGCCCGTCGCGGTGACCGTGGCGTTGCGTTGCGCCTGGCGGCCAGCGACCGGCGCGTGCTGCCCTACCTGGTGGGCTGGGTGGTGGTGTTCGGCGTGTTCACCGGCATCCAGACCATCACCGCGTCGCTGGTCGCCGATCGCTACGGGATCGCGGACGTGATCGCCGCCCAGCGCAGCATGATGGTGGCGATGCTGTGCATGGCCTGCTTCACGTTGCTGGTGCAGGCGGTGGTGCTGCAGGCCTGGAAAGCCACGCCGGCCATGATGCTCAAGGCGGGCTTCGGCCTCATGGCCGCCGGATTGCTGCTGATTGCGTTCGGGCCGGGAGTGTATTCGATGTATGCCGGCTACGCCGTGTTCGGCCTGAGCTTCGGCTTTGCCGCCCCCGGGCTCAACGCGGCAGCCAGCCTGAGCGTCGGCCCCGGTGAGCAGGGTGCGGTGGCAGGGCTGCTGTCGGCGGCGCCCACCGTCGGCATGATCTTTGGCCCAATCCTCTGCGGCGTGGTCTACCGCGCGTCGCCGCAGCTGCCGCTGCTGGCGGGCATGCTGCTGACGCTGGCCGTACTGGCCTGGTACTTCTCGATCCGTATGCCGGAGCCGCGCCGCGCCGGTTGAGGTCGGGCCTCAGCGCCGGGCCGGCAACTCGGCCATCATCGCCGCGGCAACGGCGGCGGGCTGCTCCTCCTGGACGTAGTGCCCGGAGTCCGGCACCTCGACCAGACGCGAACCCGGGATCAGCCGCTGCAGCTGCTGCTGTTCGCCCGGCGGCTTGCTCCGGTCCTGCAGGCCCCAGACGATCAGCGTCGGCACCCGCACGCGGCTCGCCATCAGCGGTTCATCGCCGGTCCGGTACTGGCCCATCATGGACGTCATGCCCTCCAGGTAGCCGGCGCTGCGTGGCGCCAGCATCATGGCGTCCATCACCTGCGGGGTGACGATGGACGGGTCAAGGTAGGATTTTTTCAGGAAGCGCTCGCGGAAATCCCGGCTGCCGAACATCCGCGCCATGACCCTGGGCAGGGGCCAGAACAGGTAGCGGGTGAGGGCCGGCACGCCGGTGCTGATGATGCCGGGGTTCATGAGCACCAGGCCCCGGACATGCGGATCGGTGGCGGCGATGTAGACGGCGAGCGTGCCGCCCATGGAGTGCCCGCCGACCACATAGCGATCCAGGCCCAGGGCTGCCGCGAAATCCGCGATGGCCTGCGCCTGCGATGCGTTGCCATAGTCGCGGTTCACCGGCTTCGCCGAAAGCCCGAAGCCCGGCGCATCCACCGCCACCACATGGAAATGATCCGCCAGCAGCGGTGCCAGCAGGCGGAAGGACTGCAGCGTGTTGGCGAAGCCGTGGATCAGAAGCAGGTCGGGCCTGTCCGGCCCGCGCTCGCCCCAGCTGCGGTAGCGCAGCTCCATGCCATCCACGGTGATGAAACGGTCCGCGGCACTGGCGAGCTGGCGCGCCGGCAGCTCGGGTTCGCCCGGTCCGTAGGCATAGAGCACCAGGCCGAACCAGGCCAGCACCAGCAGGCCGACGAGGCCGAGTGACAGTCGACGCAGCAGGCGCATGGCCTTCTCCCGTCCAGGACAGCGTAAATGCTAGCACCGCCATCCGAACCACCCGTGGCCATGCCGTGGTCACCAGGCTATGGACGTCGCGCGCCGTTGACGTATGCTGCAGGCGATCCCCGCAAGCAGCAGGCCAGCATCGTGCCCGCCATGCCCTTCGAGTCCGTCCGCGACTACGTCGCCGCGCTGGAGCGGCGCGGGCGCCTGCTGCGCCTGCCCGCCATGGATCAGGACCGCTACGAGGCTTCGGCCTTCGCCTACCGCCTCATCGAGCGCTTCGGCATCGAGCAGGCGCCGGCGTTCCTCATCGAGCGGCTGAAGATCGGCGGGCGCTGGCGCGACGGCCCGGTGGTGGCCAACGCCTACGGCCGCTGGCCCGACGAAGCGCTGCTGTTCGGTGTCGACCAGGTCACCGATGACCCGCAGCAGATGTACCGGGCCGTGCTGGCGGAGCTTGAATCCCGGCTGGATGCCGCCGGCAACTGGCGGCGCATCGCGCCGGTGGCGGTGGCCGATCCGCGCGCGGCGCCCTGCAAGGAAGTGGTGTTGACCGGTGACCAGGTCGACCTCGAGAGCTTCGCCTGGCTGCAGAACAACCCGGCCGATGGCGGACGCTACGTCAACATGGGCTCGGTCTTCATCCAGGATCCCGAACTCGGGCGCAACGTCGGCACCTACCGCTGCCAGGTGAAGGGCCCGCGCCGGATGGGCGTGAACCCGGAGCCCGGCCAGCACGGCTGGCGCATCCTCATGGGCATGAAGGCGCGCGGCGACCGCTCGGCGAAGGTTGCAGTGGCGGTGGCGCCGGACCCGATGACCTTCTGCGCCAGCAGCACGAAGATGGCCGGCTACCTCGAGGACGAGCTGGAGTTCGCCGGCGGCCTGCGTGGCCAGCCGCTGCCGGTGGTGAAGTGCGAGACCAGCGACATCATGGTTCCTGCCAGCTCGGAGTTCGTCATCGAAGGCGAAGTCTCGCTCACCGAGTTCGAGGAGGAGGGGCCCTTCGGCGAGATGTATGGCTACCTCGGGCCGAAGAAGGCCGAGAACTTCGTCATGCAGATCAGTGCCATCACCCACCGGCGCCAGCCCTGGGTGCTGAATTCTTTCACGGGGCTCACCTGTGACCTGCCGCGGGCGCCGCAGGTCGCCGCCAGCTTCTTCCAGTACCGCAAGCTGATCCCGTCGCTCACGGGGCTGAACTCGCCGCGCGGCGCCACCGGGGTCATCGTCATCAGCATCGACAAGAAGTTTCCCGGCGAAGGTATCGCCGCTGGCCAGTGCCTGGCGGCCAACGCGGCGCTGCACAAGGTGGTGATCGTCGTCGACAAGGACCTCGACATCCTCGACCCGAGCCAGGTGCTGCACGCACTGGGCGCACGCTGGCAGCCCACCGCCAGCCTGCTGATTCCGAGGACCCAGATGATGATGCCGGACCCGAGCCGGCCGGTCCGCGGCCTGTCGAGCAAGATCGTCATCGATGCCACGCGCCAGTGGCCGGGCGAAGGCGGCCCGAAGAGCTGGGCGCCGCTCAACCGCGACCTGCTGCTGCAGGGCGCTCCCGGCGCCTTCGATCTGGTGGACAGCCGCTGGGCGGAATACCTGCAGGGCTGGAAGCCATAAAAACGAAGGCCTCCCGGAGGAGGCCTTCGGCATATCGATTGTCGCACCGGTTACGGTTTGACCCAGGTACCGCTCTGGAAGCCGCAGCCGATCTCCAGGCCGGACGGATCCCCATCGTAGTACAGGAGCTTGGTGGCGCCCTTGTCGCAGGTGCCCACCAGGTTCTCCACGGGGCAGGCGCCCGCGGCGTGCACGGCGTCCTTGTTCTCGTCGGTCTTGCCGAGTTCGGCGCACTTCGGAGCGTCGATCGGCATCTCGCAGACGTGGAACGGGCCGGCAAACATGTTCTGCTGGATGTATTTGCAGTGGCCGAGGTCGTCGGCCATCGCAGTACCCGCGAGCGGGCCGGCGGCGAGAAGGGCGATGGCCGCGAGTCGGGTCGTCAGTCTCATCATCGGATGGTCCCCCTGTTGCTGCATGTCGATACCAGGGCATGGCCCTGGTCCTGTAGCGGGAGAGCAACGCTGGAACCCGCCGCAGATGGCAGGGATATTCGCATGCCCCACAGCAATTGGCCAGCGGTTCCGCAGCCCTGGACCACCCCCTGGACGGGTGCCGCGAGCGGCAGGAAAAAGGCCCCGGTGGTTGCCCACCGGGGCCTGACTTCGGCGCGGCCCGCGCTATGCCGTGTCAGGGCCGGTCGCAGTCGGTGCGCTTGAGCACGACGCGGCGGTTGAGGGCGCGGCCATCGGCGGTCTTGTTGTCGGCGATGGGCTGGCTCTCGCCGGCACCGGAGG
>QUBU01000007.1 GCA_014337915.1 Gammaproteobacteria bacterium | reverse complement strand
GCTGCTGGCGGTGCCCGCTGCCTGGCGGCCGGGCGCGCTGGCCGGCCTGGCGGCGGTAGCGCTGGTGGCCGCGCTGCTTTACCGTGCCGGGATGCGCTCCAGCGCCTGAGGACGCCGGTGGCGACGCTGCCGCCGCCGCGCGGAGCACCTACAATGGCGCCCCTTGCGCCTGGCGCCAAACCGGAGAAGAACAATGCCCGCCTACATCATTTCGGTCGTCCAGTTCACCAACATGACCCCGCAGCTCAAGGAGTACGCGCAGAAGTCGGCGGCCCTGGCCAAGAGCCACGGCGGCCGCTATGTCGTGCGCGGCAAGACCGTAGAGTTGCTGGAAGGCAGCGGCCTGGATGGCAAGTCGGTGGTGATCCTCGAGTTCCCGACCATGGAGCAGCTCAAAGCCTTCGTGAAGGGCGACGAATACCAGAAGACGGTCAAGCCATTGCGTGCCGGCACCGGCATCTACGACATCGGCATCTTCGAGGCCCCGCCGCCGGCGATGCAGTAGACCGCCCGGCGCTCAGCCGCCGTCCACGACCATGAACGTCCCCTCGGCCTCGGCAACCAGCGTGTTGTCGCTGGCGCGGGTAGCCGTGCCGCTGAGGACGGCGATGCGACCCTTGCGGCGGATCAGCCGGCCTTCCAGCAGCAGCCGGTCGCCGAGTTCCACCGGCTCGCGATAGCGCACCTCGCAGCGTGCCGTGTGCCCGCGCACGCCCTGGAGGAACAGCCAGTTCGCCATGACGTCGTCGAGCGCGCTGTAGATGATGCCGCCGTGCACCAGCCGGTCGTAGCCGCAATGGAAGGGGCCCGGGGTGAACTCGCTCCGGCAGGCGTCGCCGTCCATGCGGAAGGGCAGACGCAGGCCCAGCGGGTTGTCGGGCCCGCAGACGAAGCACTGATTGGCGTCGGGGCGCCCGCGTGGATCGTTCATGGCACTGCACTCCCCGGCGCTTGTCCGGCCCGCCGGCCAAACCTATGCTAGCGGTCCATGGCCTACGATCCCAGCAACATCTTCGCGAAGATCCTCAGGGGCGAGATCCCGGCCTACCGGGTCTACGAGGACGAACGCACCCTGGCGTTCATGGACGTCATGCCGCAGTCGGATGGGCACACGCTGGTGGTGCCGAAGAGCCCGGCCGAGAACATCTTCGACCTCGACCCCGCCATGGCCGCAGCCGTCATCCAGTCCGGCCAGAAGCTGGCACGCGCGGTTAAGCATGCCTTCAATGCCGATGGCGTCATGCTGGTGCAGTACAACGGCCCGGCGGCCGGCCAGACGGTGTTTCACTTCCACCTGCATGTCGTGCCGCGCTATGCCGACCAGCCCCTGCGCAGCCACGGCCGCAGCATGGCCGACGCCAGGCTGCTCGAGGAACATGCGCAGCGCATCCGCGCCGCGCTCCAGGCAGGCTGACCGCCTGACCTAGGCGCCAGCGGCGCCAGCACGCAGAGTAGCGACGCCCCTGTCGGGCGGCCGGCGGCCTTCCTTGTCCTTCGCCAGCGCGCGCCCTGCCGCGTTGCTGAGGTCGAGCAGGCTGCGGCCGTCGGTCGGAAACACGCCGGCGCCGATGCCGACCGTCACGCGCTGGAGCGCACCGCCGATCTCCACAGTCGTGGTCCCGACGTTGTGGCGAATGCGGTTGGCAACCGCCCTGGCCACCGCCGGTCCGGCACCGGAGATGAACAGCACGAACTCGTCGCCGCCGTAGCGGGCCACCAGGTCCACGGATCGGCTGCTGCGCCGCAGGGCCTCGGCCACCGCCGCGAGGACGCGGTCGCCGGCCTCGTGCCCATGCCGGGCGTTGAGCAGTTTCAGGTTGTCGATGTCAACCAGCAGCAGCGCGAAGCCACTGCCGCGGGCAATGGCGCGCTCGCGCTCCTCCTCAACCAGCTGCGTGAAGGCCTGCAGCTTCAGCAGGCCGGTGAGCTGGTCGCGATCCGCCATCACCTGCAGCTGTTCACGGGCGGCGGCCACGCCCGCTGCCAGCCTGCTCGTCAGCATGGCGACCAGCAGCAACGGTGTTGCCTCGATCAGCAGTGTCAGCAGTGCGGCAAAGCCCAGTGCCGCCTGGCCCGCGGCGAAACCGGCGACTGCCAGCTGCGCGGCCAGCACCAGCCCCGCCATGCCGGCGGTCAGGCCCGGACCGAGCGTGAGCGCCACGGTGATGAGCGGCAGCAGATAGAAGCCGGCGAGGCTGCCGTGGCCACCACCGGAGAGGGCGAGGGCAAAACTGATGAACACCACCATGGCGACGGCCTCCACCAGCAGCCTGACCCGTGGCCGATCCCTCAGTGGCGTAGCGAACTGCATCACCGCCACCAGCACCGCGTAGCCAAGGCAGGCCGCCAGGTACAGGCTGGGGCGGGCAACAGCCGCCGGTGAAATTGCGAAATGCAGCAGGGCCAGCGCCAGCAGCAGCGCATCGATCCCGGCAATGCTGCGCAGGATCTGCTCGGGCTCGAAGCCACCGGACATACCGGCTGGGGATGACACTGCCATGTTCCGTGACTCGCGGTCGCCTGGCGGCAACGTCCTGCCCTGCAGGACGGGGCGGCCTCAGCGATCGGGCATGCTGCCAGTGTCCGGCGGTCCTGTCCGCGACCCGCTTGGCAGATTGGCGGCGCCCGTGCCGCCTTTCCTGAGGAATGCCAGCGCCTGCTCGACGGCCGGATCAGCCGCCGGCGCCTGGACGGGGGAGCCCGCGTCATCCAGCACGACGTCGGGCGTGATGCCGTGCCCGCTGATGGACTCGCCGGACGGCGTGAAATAGTGCGAGGTGGTCAGCTTCAGCGCCCGGCCGCCCGACAGCGGCATCACGGTCTGCACCGAGCCCTTGCCGAAGGTGCGCGCGCCCATGATGGTGGCGCGCCGGTTGTCACGTAGCGCGCCGGCGACGATCTCCGAGGCGGAAGCCGATCCACCGTTGACCAGCACCACCAGTGGCACGCCGGCCAGCAGGTCGCCGGCATGCGCCTCGTGGCGGAAGCTCGCATCGCCGGCACGGCCGCTGGCGGTCACGATTACGCCGCTGTCGAGGAAGTCGTCGCTCACCTCGACGGCCGCATCCAGCACCCCGCCCGGGTTGTTGCGCAGGTCGAGCACCAGGCCCCTGAGTGCGCCGTCGCCCCGCCGGCCAGTGATGCTGGCCAGTGTCCTGCGCAGGTCGGCGCCGGTGGTACCGCTGAACTGGCTGATACGCAGGTAGGCGAAACCCGGTTCCAGCATCCGCGAACGGACGCTGTGCAGTTCGACGTTGCCCCGCACCAGCTCGAAGGCCAGCGGCTGAGCCTCCCCGGCCCGTGACACGGTCAGGCTGACCTTTGTGCCTGCCGGCCCGCGCAGCCGGGTGATGGCATCGGTGATGTTGTCGTTGCCGACCACCAGGCCATCGATGCTGAGGATGACGTCGCCGCTGCGGATTCCGGCCTGGTCAGCGGGCGTGCCCTCGATGGGCGAAACCACCAGCACCTTGCCGTCGCGCAGGTTCACCTCGAGTCCCACACCCGAATAGTTGCCGGTGGTGCTGATGCGCAGGTCCTCATACTCGTCGGCATTGAGAAACTGCGAGTAGGGGTCCAGGCTGCCAACCATGCCGCGCACGGCGCTCTCGAGCAGGCGGTGGTCATCGACCGGCTCGACGTAGTCGATCTTGATCCGCTCCAGGACCTCGGTGAGCAGCCGCACGTCGTCCCAGGGCAGTACGCCGTCCTGGCTGTCGCGCCCGGCGAATACGCTACCGGCCGCGGCAACCGCGAGGCCAGCGGCAAGGCCGAGGCAGAAGTGCAGGAAGCCGCGGATCCTGCCGGACATCAGAGGGCGCAATCCGGGACTGGCGGCATGCTGGCCACGATATCACAGGGGATCGCCGCGGACCGCCGGCGCTGCCGCCGCTAGCGTACCCAGTCCTTCGGATCCACTGGCTTGCCGTTGCGGCGCACCTCGAAATAGAGTCCGGAGCGATTCTCGCCGCCGCTGTCACCGACGCGCGAGATTACCTCGCCCTGTGCCACGGTGTCGCCCACGGACTTGAGCAGGTCCTGGTTGTGGCCGTAGAGGCTCATGTAGCCCTTGCCGTGGTCCACCACCAGCAGCAGTCCCATGCCCGGCAGCCAGTCGGCGTAGGCGACGCGGCCACTGCGTACCGCGCGGACTTCCGCACCGGCGGGTGCCTCGAGCATCATGCCCTCCCAGCGCAGCATGCCATCGGCACGCGGCTGGCCGTATCGCGACAGAGCACGGCCACGCAGCGGCAGGCCCTGCAACTGCACCGCCGGACCCGCGTCGGGTGCCGGCGTGGAGCGGCGCGCGGCGCTCGCCCTGCTTTCACGCTCCAGCCGCGCCATGAGTGCGGTGAGTCCCCTGGCTTCCTGGCGCAGGCGGTTGAGCTTCGCCTGCCGGCTGCCCAGGCTGCGCTCCAGTGTCTGCAGGGATTTCGCACGCACCTGGCGCGCGGTAGCCAGCTCGCGCACCCGGGCCGACTGGCGCTCACCGAGTTCAGCCAGCTCCGCCAACTGGGCGTCGAGCTGGGTGGCGGCAGCCGACAGCCGCGCCAGTTCCTGCTCCACGTCCTGCAGCAGGTCGCTGCGCTGGCGGGTGATGTAGCCGTAGTAGACGACGCGGCGCGAGAGCGCGACCGGGTCCTGCTGCGTGAGCGCCACGCGCAGCCACTCTTCGCGGCCGGTGGCGTAGGCCAGCCGCAGCTGCGAAGCCAGCGCCGCGCGATGCCGCGCGAGATCGGCCTCGGCGGTCGCCATGTCGGCGCGGATGGCGCGCTCGCGCTCGCGTCCCTGGGCCAGCCTGCGGCGAATGCCCTGCAGCGAGCTGCGGGCGTCCGCCTCGATGAGTTCGGCCTCCTTCAGGGCCTTGCCGGCCGTGGGCTTCTCGGCCGCTGCCCGGGAAATCTCGGTCTCAAGGCTGCGGATCCGTTCCTGGATGGCGTCGAGCTCGCGAGCGGTTTCTGCCTTTCGTCCCGACGTACCGGCTGCCCAGGTCAGACCGGCGAGCAGCATCATCAAGACCAGGCCGACCAGCCCTGGGGCCAGGCCTGCGCCCGGGCGGGACCGATGCGTGGCGGATACTGTCATGGAGCCGCGAGCTGGAGAAATGACCGGCGGATTCCGGATTCTGTCACAGGCCGGCCACGATCGGGCAGCCACGCGCGGTGAGCGGGTATAATCCGCCGCCACTGCAAGAGGCATCGCGAGTCCATGGCCCGATTCATCGAGTTCTGCCTGCGCCACCCGCTGCTCGTCGGCGGTACGGTCATGGCACTCATCGCTGCGATCGCGAACGAGGTGCGGCTGCGCAGCCGCGCCGGACTGTCGGTGCCGCCGACGCGTGCGGTGGCGCTGATCAACCAGGGTGCCACGGTGGTGGACGTGCGCGAACAGGAGAGCTTCGCGGGCGGGCACATCGTCGATGCCATCAATCTCGGGCCGGGTGATCTGGCGGCAGCCGCGGAAACGCGCCTGAAGAAGAAGCGGCCGGTGATCCTCGTCTGCGACAGCGGCGCGCAGAGCGTCCGCCTGGTCGGTGACCTGCGCAAGGCGGGATTCGAGAGTACCTGGGCGCTGGATGGCGGCCTGGCCGCCTGGCGCCGTGACAACCTGCCCGTCGTCAGCGGGCGTGCTCGCACCTGAGGCAACCCTGTGAGCAAGGCCCCGCAAGTGCTGATCTACACCAAGCCCACCTGCCCCTACTGCGCGGCCGCCAAGGCACTGCTCCGGGACAAGGGCACCAGCTACGACGAGATCGACATCGCCGGCGACGACACCCGTCGCGAGGAGATGATCGCGCGCAGCGGCCGGCGCACCGTGCCGCAGATCTTCATCGGCGACCGCCACATCGGCGGATTCGACGACCTCGCCGCGCTCGACCAGCAGGGTGGACTCGATCCGCTGCTGGGCATCCGGCGCTGAACGGGGAACAGGCCCGACATGAGTACCGAGAACAATGGCGGCAACGGCGCCGCGGACACATGCCCTCCAGGCCCAACCTTCGAGCTGCGGCTGGTCTTCCTCCGGGACCTGTCCTTCGAATCCCCGCATGTTCCCGGCGTGCTGTTCGGGCACGATCAGCCGGAACTGAAATTCAGCGTCGAGAGCAGCCATCGGCTGCGAGACAAGGACCTGTTCGAGGTGTCACTGGACGTGACCGTGCACGCCACGGCAGCCGAGAAGTCCCTGTTCATCATCGAAGTGAAGCAGGGCGGCCTGTTCGAGGTGCGCGGCTATCCGACGGAGGAGACCGTGGCCCTGCTGCGCACCAGGGCACCGGAGGCACTCTATCCCTATGCGCGCGAACTGGTTTCCTCGCTGGTGAGCCGCGGCGGCTTCCCCCGCCTGCAACTGCGCCCAATCAACTTCGAAGCACAGTACGCCGAGGCGCAGCGCGCCAGCGGCGCATCGGCCTGAAGCGCCGGGGCGAGCGGCGCAGCCCCGTGAGCCAGGCCCCGGCAGCAGACTCCATCGCCGTACTGGGTGCCGGCTCCTGGGGTACGGCGCTCGCCGTGCAGCTGGCGAAGGTGAACGGCAGCACCAGTCTCTGGGGCCGCGATCCAGCAGCGCTGCAGGATATGGCGACCGGTCGCGTCAACCGGCGCTACCTGCCCACCGCGCAGCTGCCCGGCAATCTCGCCATCGAACCCGACCTCGGGCTGGCGGTGCGCCGGCACCGTACTCTGCTGGTCTGCGTGCCGAGCCAGGCCTTCCGCACGCTCGTCGCAGCCATCGCGCCGCACCTCGGGCCGACCAGCCGCGTCGCCTGGGCCAGCAAGGGCTTCGAGCAGGCGACCGGCAAGCTGCCACATGAGGTCGCGCGCGAACTGCTCGGCCCGGACCTGGCGCTGGCTGTGCTGTCGGGCCCGACGTTTGCGCGCGAGGTGGCTGCCGGCCTGCCCACCGCACTGACGGTGGCCGCCACGGATGCGACTTTCGCCGACGACCTCGCGCTGCGCATTTCCGACCAGCGTTTTCGTGCCTACACCTCATCCGACATGATCGGCGTCGAGGTCGGCGGTGCCGTGAAGAACGTACTTGCCATTGGTGCCGGCATCTCCGATGGCCTCGGCTTCGGGGCCAACGCCCGCATGGCGCTGATCAACCGCGGCCTGGCCGAGATGACCCGCCTCGGCGTGGCGCTGGGGGCGCGGGCCGAGACCTTCATGGGCCTGTCCGGCATGGGCGACCTGGTGCTGACCTGCACCGACGACCAGTCACGCAACCGCCGTGCCGGCCTGCTGATCGCTGCCGGCAGGAGCGGCACCGAGGCGGCGCGGGAGATCGGTTTCGTCTGCGAAGGCATCTTCGCCGCCAGGGCAGTCCGGGACGTCGCCCGCCGCAGTGGCGTCGATATGCCCATCTGCGAACAGGTCTACCGCATCCTCTACGAGGGCGTTGCCCCCGGTGAAGCCGTGGCGGCATTGATGAGCCGCGCGCTGAAGCCCGAATCCGCGGGCTGAAGCCCGGGTTCAGGCGCCGCCGGGAAAGCCCAGCTGGCGCCAGGCCTCATAGACGACCACGGCCGCGGCATTCGACAGGTTCAGGCTGCGGTTGCCCGGCTGCATCGGGATGCGCAACGCCCGTTGCGGCGGCACTGCCGCAAGCACATCGGCCGGCAGGCCGGCCGTCTCGGGTCCCAGCAGGAACACATCGCCCGCCGTGAAGGCCACCGCGGCGTGCGCTGTCCTGCCGCGAGTCGAGACGGCGAACAGCCGCCGGCCCATGAGGCCCGACATGCAGCTGGCGAGATCGCGGTGCACGGTTACGCAGGCCATCTCGTGATAGTCGAGGCCGGCGCGGCGCAGGTAGCGGTCTTCCAGCGTGAATCCCAGTGGCTCGACCAGGTGCAGGCGCGTTCCCGTGTTGGCGCACAGGCGTATGATGTTGCCGGTATTTGGCGGAATTTCCGGCTGATAGAGCACCAGGTCGAACATTGACTGCACCAGGCAACACCGCAGCCGATCCGCGGCTCGAAACCCGCTTCTGCGGCATGACACTCGCCTCGCCCATCGTGCTGCTTTCCGGCTGCGTGGGCTTCGGCGAAGAATACACGCGCGTCGCGGGGTTCTCTAACCGCGACGTCGGCGCCATCGTCCTGAAGGGAACCACGCAGCATCCGCGGCTCGGCAATGCACCGCACCGGGTGTGGGAAACACCCTCTGGCATGCTGAATTCCATCGGGCTGCAGAATCCCGGCGTGGACGCGGTCGTGAACCGGATCCTGCCGACGCTGGACCGGAGCGAGACCCGCTTCTTCGCCAATGCCTGCGGCTCGACTATCGAGGAGTACGTGGAAGTCTGCCGCCGCTTCGACGACTCTCCCATCGACGCCATCGAGATCAACATCTCCTGCCCGAACGTGAAGGAAGGCGGCACCTCCTTCGGCAATTTCCCGGACGCCTCGGCGCAGGTCGTAGCGGCCTGCCGGAAAGCGACGAAGAAACCCCTTATCGCCAAGCTATCGCCGAACCAGACGGATATCCAGGAGAACGCCCGCCGCTGCATCGAGGCCGGCGCCGACGCGCTCGCCGTGATCAATACCCTCATGGGCATGGCGATCGACGTCGACACCCGCAGACCGGTACTCGGCAACATCCAGGGCGGCCTGTCGGGTCCGGCGATCCGCCCCATCGCGGTGCTGAAGACCTGGCAGGTGTACCAGGAAGCCCGCAAGCACGGCATACCGATCATCGGCCAGGGCGGCATCGTCAGCGCAAGGGATGCACTGGAATTCATCATCGCCGGCGCGACGGCCATCGGCGTCGGAACCGCACTGTTCTACGATCCGCTGGCCTGCCGGAAGATCAACGCCGGCCTCGCCGAGCACCTCGACCGGAACCGGATTGGACGGCTGTCCGATCTGGTCGGCAGCCTCGCTCCGGCCACGGTTGCAGCCGGAGCCTGCGGCTAGCGCGCGCCCGGCTCCCGGGGGCTTCTATTCCGTGACAGGCTTGCGCGCCCTGAGCGGCCTGGCACGGCGCCGCTGCAGCGCCTGCTTCACGGCACGCTCCACCCGGGCCAGTGCATCATCCATCGCCGCCTGCAATGAGTCGCTATTGGCTTCGACGATGACGCTGGGAAGGTCGGCGAGCGTCACCTTGATCGTGCAGCGCTGGTCAATGCCGCCACGCGGGCCATTGACGTCCTCGATGCGCACGCTCACCCGCTGGATCGACCTCGCAAATTTGCCGAGCTTGCGCCCGAGCTTGCGCCGCAGGTAGTCCCTGTCCGCCTGGTCAGCCGCGGTTCCCGCGGCACGGATATGCGCTGGAATTGCCGATGGCGACTCCTGGCGCCCCGCCAGTTTCGTCATCCTGCTCGAACCTGTGCCAAGTGGCTGCCGCCTGGTGCTGTCCGGTGTTCGTGTCCGGTTGCGACCAGGCCCTGCTGAATTGTGTCCCTTGATCGATGACGGGCGGGCCTGTTTCCGGCCTGTGGTGGTAGTCCGACGGCTCATGAGCCCCTCTGCAAACGCCAAGAATGATTCATGATCGCCGGACGGCTGCCATTTTCAAAGCCCGACCGGGTGGCAGGGCCAGCGCAATGCGCCTACAGGTCGAGCTGCAGTTCCTGGATCTTCCGCGTCAGCGTATTGCGGCCCCAACCCAGCAGGCGTGCCGCTTCCTGCCGGTGCCCCTGGGCGCGGGCCAGGGCGGTGCGGATCAGCGCCTTCTCGAACTCCGGCAAGGCCGTGTTCAGAAGTGGCTCGGTAGTGCCGCTGTCGAGCTGGCGTTCGGCCCAGCGCATCAGGCTGGCTGACCACTCCGGCGCTCCGGACAGCCGCTGGCCCTTGCCACCGAGGTCCGCCGGGATGTCAGCCGCCTGGATCTCCGGGCCGGCTGCAGTCACGGTCAGGCGCCGGCAGGCGTTCACCAGCTGGCGCACATTGCCTGGCCAGTCGAAGCCCTTGAGCAGCGCGAGTGCATCCGCGGCCACGGCCTTGGGCTCCACGCCCAGCTCGCGGGCCGCTTCCCGCAGGTAGTGCCCGACCAGCAGCGGGATGTCATCCCGGCGCTCCCGCAGCGGCGGGGTCCCGATGTGGATCACGTTGAGGCGATGGAACAGGTCTTCGCGGAATCGGCCCTCGCGCACCGCCACGGGCAGGTCCTGGTTGGTCGCGGCGATGACCCGCACGTCCACGCGGATCGGCTGCTGTCCGCCGACGCGGTAAAACTCGCCTTCGGCAAGTACGCGTAGCAGGCGCGTCTGCAGGGCCGGTGACATGTCGCCGATCTCGTCGAGGAACAGCGTACCGGTGTGTGCCTGTTCGAAGCGGCCGATGCGGCGTGCGTCGGCACCGGTGAAGGCGCCGCGCTCGTGCCCGAAGAGCTCGGACTCCAGCAGTTCCGAGGCGATCGCCGTGGTGTTCAGTGCCACGAAGGGCTTGGCCGAGCGCGGGCTGTGCTGGTGCAGGGCCCGGGCCACCAGCTCCTTGCCGGTACCGGACTCGCCGGTGATGAGCACGTTCATGCTGGAACGCGACAGGCGCCCGATGGTGCGGAACACTTCCTGCATGGCCGGGGCCTGGCCGATCATCTGCGGCATCACCGCGCCCTCAGCCGGCTTCGCCGACGCCGCATGGTTCACCGACCTGGCGGCACGCCACACGAGGGCAACGGCCTCGTCCACGTCGAAGGGCTTGGGCAGATACTCGAAGGCGCCGCCACGGTAGGCTGCCACGGCGCTGTCCAGGTCGGTATGGGCGGTGATGACGATGACCGGCAGCGTAAGGCCGCTGGCCTCCAGACGGCGCATCAGTCCCATGCCGTCCACGCCGGGCATGCGCACATCCGTCACGACCACGTCCGGCCGCTCCTCGCCGAGGGCAGCGAAAAATTCCTCCGCCCCCTCGAAACTGCGGGTGCTGATGCCGGCCGCCTTCAGTGCCTTGTCCAGCACCCAACGGACGGCATCATCATCGTCGACGACCCAGACAGTGAGCGGCATGCCACTCATGCGGCACCACCAGAATGCGGCTGGGCTTCCACGGGTTCCACCGGCAGCCGCAGCATGAACACCGTCTCGCCAGGCCGCGAGCGGTACTCAATGAGGCCGCCATGGCGGCTGAGGATCTCCTGCGCCAGCGGCAGGCCCAGCCCGGTGCCGTCGCTGCGGCCGGACACGAGCGGATAGAAGATCGAGTCCCCGAGTTCCGGGGCGACCCCGGGACCATCGTCCTCGATCTCGATGTTCGCCACCACCTTGTGCCGATGGTCGCCGATGATCCAGTTGGTCAGTGCGCGGCTGCGCAGTGTGATCCGTCCGGACTGGCCGACCGCCTGGGCCGCATTGCGGACGATGTTGAGCACGGCCTGCACCATCTGGTCGCGGTCGACGGGGATGGGTGGCAGGCTGGGATCGTAGTCGCGCAGCAGCTTCACGCCCGGCGGCACCTCGCTGGCCACCAGGGTACGCACCCGCTCGAGGACTTCGTGGATGTTCACGGGTTCGCGCCGCAGGCTGCGGGCCGGGCCGAGCAGGCTGTCGGTCAGCGCAGCGAGGCGATCAGCCTCACCGATGATGACCCGCGTGTACTCGCGCAACTCGGCGGTGGGTAGCTCGCGTTCCAGCAGCTGTGCGGCGCCGCGCAGGCCACCCAGCGGATTGCGGATCTCGTGTGCCAGCTGGTGGATGACCCGGCGGCTGGCGTCGTGCTGGCTGATCAGCGCCTTCTCGCGGTCGATATGCCGCCACTGTGTGGCGTCGATGAGTTCGATGACGATGACCAGGCCGGCCTCGGTGCGCAGCGGCGTGGCGCGGGCCGTGACCTGCATGACCTCGCCCTGCCGGTAAACGGGATGCAGCCCGAATTCATGGCCGTAGCTCTGGCCTGAGGCTGCAGCACGCCCGATCAGCGGCGCCAGCGGCGCCAGTTCGGGCTGCAGCGACGGCAGGTGGCGCTCGTGGGCCTGGTTGGCACTGATGCCAAGCAGCGACTCCGCGGCGGCATTGAGCTGGCAGACATAGCCATCCGGTCGCACGACGGCCACGGCCGTGGTGAGGCCGTCGAGAATGAGCGAAGCGGGCAGGCTGCCGACCGGCGCCGTGTCGACAGCCCCGGTCAGGGTTTGGCGATGGAAGTCTGGCGGACGACGAACGTCGTCGGCTCGCTCTCGGCGAGCACTGCCTGGTTCCTGTCCATCACCTCGGCCTTCAGCGTGTGCACGCCACGGTAGACGTCCTGGAGCTGCACTTCTGTGCTCGCCTCCGGGAGATCCTGCGCCACGCCGTCCAGGTACAGCCGCAGGTGGTTGCCCGGCTGGAGCTCCGGACTCACCCGCATCGACACCCGGACCTGGCCTGCGATGTTCCAAAGTACCTCCTGCTGCGCCGGACTGACGATCTCCAGCGACTCATAGCGGGACTTCGCTGCCGGTACCGGCTGCCTGCCTGCAGCTGGTGCTGCAGTGGCTGCCGCAGCCGGCTTCGGGGCGGCGAAACCCGGTGACTCCTGGATGCGGATCTTTTCGGCACCCGGCTGCCACTGGTCGGAATAGTGTGCCTGGCCCGCCGAATCGACCCAGCGGTAGACGTCGGTCGCGCTGGCCGGCAGCGCCAGGAGCAGTACGAGCAGGAGCAGGTTTCTCATGCCCCAAGCATACCCTCACGGCGGCCGGCCGGACCAGCGCGCCACGGACCTTAAGTCAAGACCCGTGACGCGCCGCCGTAGTGCCTACAGGCTGTAGTACAGCTCGAACTCCACCGGATGGGTGGTCATGCGCACCCGGGTAACGTCCTGCATCTTCAGGTCGATATACGCGTCGATCATGTCAGCCGAGAACACGTCGCCCGCCATCAGGAATTCACGATCCTTGTCGAGTTCATTGAGGGCCTGCTCCAGGGAAAACGCCACCTGCGGGATCTTCTTCTCCTCCTCCGGCGGCAGGTCGTACAGGTCCTTGTCCATGGCTTCGCCCGGGTTGATCTTGTTCTTGATGCCGTCGAGACCCGCCATCATCATCGCCGAGAAGGCGAGGTACGGGTTCGCCGTGCTGTCCGGGAAGCGCACCTCGATACGCCGGCCCTTCGGGCTGGAGATCGGGATACGGATCGAGGCGGACCGGTTGCGTGCCGAGTAGGCCAGCATCACCGGTGCCTCGAAATGCGGCACCAGGCGCTTGTAGCTGTTGGTGCTCGCGTTGGTGAAGGCATTCAGGGCCTTGGCGTGCCTGAGGATGCCGCCGATGTAGTAAAGCGCCAGTTCCGACAGGCCGCCATAGCGGTCACCGGTGAACAGGTTCTTGCCGCCCTTCGCCAGCGACTGGTGGACATGCATGCCGCTGCCATTGTCCCCGACCAGCGGCTTCGGCATGAAGGTGACGGTCTTGCCATAGCTGTGCGCAACGTTCTGCAGGACATACTTGAGGACCTGCACCTCGTCGCCCTTCTGGACGAGATGGCCGAACTTCACGCCGATCTCGCACTGGCCGGCGGTCGCCACTTCGTGGTGGTGGACCTCGACGTTGATCCCCATCTGCTCCAGCGACAGACACATGGCGGAGCGGATGTCGTGCAGCGAATCGACCGGCGGCACGGGAAAATAGCCGCCCTTCACGCCCGGGCGGTGGCCGATGTTGCCGCCGTCCTTCTCGGCGCGGTTGGAGTTCCACGAAGCTTCGGCGGAGTCCACCGAGTAGAAGCCGCTGTTGATGGTCGAGCCATAGCGGACATCGTCGAAGATGAAGAATTCATTCTCCGGGCCGAAGAACGCCTGGTCGGCAATGCCGGTGGACTTGAGGTAGGCCTCCGCGCGCTGGGCCAGCGTGCGCGGGCAGCGCGAATAGCCCTGCATGGTGGACGGCTCGAGGACGTCGCAGCTGATGTTGATGGTGGCGTCTTCGCTGAAGACGTCGAGCCTCGCGGTGGCCGGGTCCGGCATCAGAACCATGTCGGACTCATTGATGCCCTTCCAGCCGGCGATCGACGAGCCATCGAACATCTTGCCGTCCTCGAACAGCGATTCATCGGCCAGCCGGGCCGGGATGGTCACATGCTGTTCCTTGCCGCGGGTGTCGGTGAACCGCAGGTCGACGAACTTGGCGTCCTTTTCCTTGATGAGATTCAGTACGTCAGCGGGCTTCATTGCACATCCTCCAGAATGTTCGGGAATTCAGAATTCGATTCGTTGACCAGCGGTGATCAGCCGCAGGCGCGATGCATGAGCCATGCCAAAGACGGTGCAGACTTAACTCTTTGAGTTATCGAAAGTTATTTATTTCTTGTTGATGCCGCATGCACCATTTATGGGCAACTCGGCGCACGGATGCGCCACAATAGTGCATTTAGTTGCTTCCAGACAATCGTGGCGGGCCGAAGGAGGCCACGGCAAACAACGCTATACTTCCGCGCCTGATTTTTCATGGGTTTCATGCGTGACTGCCAGCCGCCCGCCAGCAACCTTCCAGGACCTTGTTTTGGCATTGCAGCATTTCTGGGCCGGCCAGGGTTGCGTCGTCCTGCAACCCTACGACATGCCCATGGGCGCCGGCACCTTCCACTCGGCCACCTTCCTGAGGGCCATCGGGCCTGAACCCTGGAGTGCGGCGTACGTGCAGCCAAGTCGCCGGCCCACCGACGGCCGCTATGGCGAGAACCCCAACCGCCTGCAGCACTACTACCAGTTCCAGGTAATCCTCAAGCCGTCACCGGAGCGCATCCAGGACCTGTACCTGGATTCGCTGCGCGCGCTCGGCATCGACCCACTGGTGCACGACATCCGTTTCGTCGAGGACAACTGGGAATCACCGACGCTGGGCGCCTGGGGACTTGGCTGGGAGGTGTGGCTGAACGGCATGGAAGTCACCCAGTTCACCTACTTCCAGCAGGTCGGTGGCCTCGACTGTCGCCCGGTGAGCGGCGAAATCACCTACGGCCTGGAACGCATCGCCATGTACCTGCAGGATGTCGAGAGTGTCTACGACCTGACCTGGACCAACGGTCCGTTCGGGCGCGTGTCATACGGCGATGTCTTCCACCAGAACGAGGTGGAGATGTCCCGCTACAACTTCGAGTGCGCCGATACCGCGGTGCTGTTCGCGCGCTTCGATGATGCCGAGCGCAACTGCAGGGCGTTGATCGACCGGCAGCTCACCCTGCCGGCCTACGAGCAGGTGCTGGAGGCCTCCCATAGCTTCAACCTGCTCGATGCCCGCCAGGCCATTTCCGTCAGCGAGCGCCAGCGCTATATCCTTCGCGTGCGCGAGCTGGCCAGGCTGGTCGCCCAGGCCTACTACGACAGCCGGGCAGCGCTCGGATTCCCGATGGGCAACGCGGCCCGGCCGGCCGCCTGACACCCTCCGACCGGAGTATTTCCCGATGCCGGCGCATGCCGACTTCCTCGTCGAGATTGGCACCGAAGAGCTGCCGCCCAAGGCGCTGCGCGACCTCGAGCTGGCCTTCCGTGACAGCATCGTCAGCGGGCTCGAGGCTGCGGGCCTCAGCGGCGGTGCGGCACGCTCGTTCGCGACCCCACGCCGCCTGGCGGTGCTGGTTCCCGGGCTGCTGGTGGAGCAACCGGCACAGCGGATCGAGAAGCGCGGTCCGCCGCTGAAGGTTGCCTTCGATGCCGCCGGCCAGCCGACCCGTGCCGCCCTGGCCTTCGCGCAGACCTGCGCCGTGGCCGTCGATGCGCTGGAGAAGCTGGAGACCTCGGCCGGCTCCTGGCTGGTATTCCGCGAGGAAGCAGCCGGCAAGCCAGCGGCCGCCATCCTGCCGGGCATCGTCGCCGAAGCGTTGGCGGGCTTGCCGGTACCCCGTCGCATGCGCTGGGGCAACCACGACTTCGAGTTCGTCCGCCCCGCCCACTGGCTCGTGATGCTGCTTGGCGAATCCGTGGTGCCGGCAGAGATCCTCGGCCTGCAGGCAGGCAGGCATAGCCGCGGCCATCGCTTCATGTCGGAAGGTGCGATCGAACTGCGCCAGCCGGCGGACTACCCGTCGACTTTGCGGGACGCCGGTTGCGTCATTGCGGACTTCATGGAACGACGCGACCTCGTGCGCGAGCTCGCCCTGCAGGCAGGCCGCCAGCTGGGTGGTGAGGCGGTGACCGAAGAGGCCGTGCTCGACGAGGTCGCTTCACTGGTCGAGTGGCCGGTCCCGGTTACGGGCCGCTTCGACCCCGGCTTCCTGGACCTGCCCGAGGAAGTACTGATGGCGACGCTGCAGGGCCACCAGCGCTATTTCCCGGTACGCGGTGCCGATGGCCGGCTGCTCCCGAATTTCATCACCATCAGCAACCTGCGCAGCAGCGACCCCGTAAAGGTACAGCTGGGCAACGAGCGGGTGGTGAAGCCCCGCCTGGCAGATGCGTCGTTTTTCTGGGCGCAGGACCTGCGCAGGCCGCTGGCAGACCGCGAGCCGGCCCTCGCCGATATCGTTTTCCAGCGTGGCCTTGGCAGCCTGCAGGACAAGTCCCGGCGCATGGCGGCACTCGGCACGCTGATGGCGCCGCGGCTTGGCGCGGCACCCGAAGTGGTGCAGCGGGCCGCTTTGCTCGCCAAGGCCGACCTGCTCACCGACATGGTGAAGGAGTTTCCCGAGCTGCAGGGCCGGATGGGTTACTACTACGCGCTGCGCAACGGTGAGCCGGATGCCGTGGCCGTCGCCATCGAGGAGCAGTACCTGCCGCGGCAGGCCGGGGACCGCCTGGCAGGCAGCAGCGCCGGGCGCTGCCTGGCACTCGCCGAGCGGCTCGACACCCTCGCCGGTGCTTTCGCCCTCGGCAAGAAGCCGAGTGGCAACAAGGACCCCTTCGGGCTGCGGCGTGCCGCGCTCGGCCTGGTCCGCACCCTGATCGAGGGCGACATCGAGCTGCCGTTGCCGGAGTTCATCGCCAGCGCACTGGCGCTGCAGCCGGTGAAAGCCGCCGATCCGGAGGCCCTCGGCCGCGACCTGTACACCTTCATCTTCGACCGCCTGCGCGCCTGGTACCTCGATGGCCAGGCGCCCGGCGTTGGTGCCGGCCAGGTGACTGCGGAGCTGTTCGAGGCCGTGCGGGTACGCGCCCCCGCCTCGCCACTGGATTTCCACGCAAGGCTCCAGGCCCTGCGATCGTTCATGGGCATGGACGAGGCACCCAGCCTCGCGATCGCCAACAAGCGCATCGCCAACATCCTCAAGTCGGCCAATGGCCCGTCATCCGCAAAGGTGGATGCGGCCCTGTTCGAGACCGCCGAGGAACGCAGCCTGCACGCGGCACTCCTCGCGCTGTTGCCCCTGCACCAGGCCGGGCTTGCGGCCCGGCAGTACGGCGATGTGCTGCAGCGCCTGGCAAAGCTGCGCGATCCGGTGGACGCTTTTTTTTCCGCGGTCATGGTGATGAGCGACAACGCGGCGCTGCGCCGGAACCGCCTGGCGCTGCTGCAGGACCTGCGCCAGCTGTTCCTCGACGTGGCGGATCTCTCCTGCCTCAACGTCTCCTGAACCACGCGACCGGGCCATGATGGTGGAGGCTTGCAGGCTGGTGGTGCTGGACCGCGACGGTGTGATCAACAGGGATTCGGTGGATTTCATCCGTTCACCGGATGCATGGGTGCCGCTGCCGCGTTCCATCGAGGCCATCGCAAGGCTGACACACAGCGGGTTTACCGTAGTGGTCGCCAGCAACCAGTCCGGGATCGGCCGGGGGCTTTTCACGCTGGACACGCTGGCGGCAATCCACCGCCGGATGACGGATGCCATAGACGCAGCCGGCGGGAAGCTGGCGGGCATATTCATCTGCCCGCATGCCCCGGATGCGGATTGCGACTGCCGCAAGCCGCGACCCGGGCTGATGCGCCAGATCGAAGCGGCCTTTCGCTGCTCGCTGGTGGGCCGACCCGTGATCGGCGACTCCGAACGCGACCTGCGTGCAGCCCAGGCCGTCGGTGCCCGCGCCATCCTCGTGCGAACCGGCAATGGGCTGGAGACCGAGGCGCGCCTGGCCAGGGACGAAGCGCTGGAGGTCTATGACGATCTCGCGGCAGTGGCCGACATCCTCTGCGGGGAAGCGTCGTGATCGGCTCGCTGGCCTTCACCTCGCTCATGTTCCTGACCATTCCACCCTACGCGCTGGCCGCGATCCTCGTCCGGCCGGCGGGTGTCGCCGCGTCCTACAGGGTGGCAGTCGCCTGGGCCCGCCTCACCACCAGCCTCTGCCGCCTGATCTGTGGTCTGGACTTCCGCATTGAAGGCCAGGAAAACGTGCCGACCGTGCCCGGCGTGGTGCTGATGAAGCACTCTTCGGCCTACGAAACGATCGTGCAGATGTTGCTGTTCCCGGCCCAGTGCTGGGTGCTGAAGCGCGAGCTGATGTGGGCACCATTCTTTGGCTGGGCCCTGGCCGCACTCGACCCGATCGCCATCGACCGAAAGGCGGGCAGTAGCGCCGTGAGCCAGGTCATCGAACAGGGCCGCCAACAGCTGGCGCGGGGTCGATGGGTGATGGTGTTTCCCGAGGGAACCCGCATGCCGGCGGGAGAGACGCGCCGCTATGGCGTCAGTGGCGCCTTGCTGGCGCAGCAGGCAGGCGTCATGGTGGTTCCGGTGGCACACAATGCCGGCGACTTCTGGCCACGGCGCGGATTGCGCAAGCGGCCGGGCACGGTGGTGTTTCGCATCGGCCCGCCGATCGATCCCGCCGGCAGGGATCCACGCGAGTTCAACGACGACGTGCAGCGCTGGATCGAAGCCCAGGTCGCCGCATTGCGCCCCCCGCGCGGCTGACCGGCTGGTTCAGACGTCGAGGTTCGAGACCGTCAGGGCATTGCGCTCAATGAAGTCGCGGCGCGGCTCGACCTGGTCACCCATCAACGTGGTGAAAATCTCGTCGGCCGAGACGGCGTCTTCAATGCGTACCTGCATGAGGCGTCGTGTCGCCGGGTTGACGGTCGTTTCCCAGAGCTGCTCGGGATTCATTTCGCCCAGGCCCTTGTAGCGCTGGATCGTCTGGCCACGGCGCGCCTCGGCGAGCAGCCAGTCCATCGCCTGATGGAAGCTGCTGACTGCCTGGCGATCCTGCCCGCGGCTGACATACGCGCCTTCTCCGATGAGTCCCACCAGGCTCTGGCCAAGGTCGACGAACTGGGCGTACTCGGGCGACTCGAAGAAGCGGACGGACAGTTCGTTCACCTCGGCGATGCTATGGCGCTCACGCTGGATGCGGATGCCGGCCAGGCTGCCTTCCGCCTCGAGGGCAGCCAGCCGGTAGCTGGCACCTTCGCCATTCAACGAGGCGCGCAGCGCCGACTCGAGATCGGCAATCCAGCCCGCCATCCAGGCCGCATCAGCGGCATGCTCGCGATCGACCACGGGCGCATAGATCATCTGCTCGAGTACGTGGCGGTCATAGCGCCGGCCCAACCGGTCGATGACTGCCATGACCCGGACGAACTTCCCGGCCAGCGCCGCCAGTGCGGTGCCCTGGATGGGCGGCGCATCGGCACTGACGTGCAATTCGGCCCCCTCGAGGGCAACGTTGACCAGGTACGCATTGAGCTCGGCGTCGTCCTTGACGTACTGCTCCTGCTTGCCGCGCTTCACCTTGTAGAGCGGCGGCTGGGCGATGTAGACGTGGCCACGGCCGATCAGTTCGGGCATCTGCCGGTAGAAGAACGTCAGCAGCAGGGTCCGGATGTGCGAGCCGTCAACATCGGCGTCCGTCATGATGATGATGCGGTGATAGCGCAGCTTCTCGATGTCGAAGTCTTCACGCCCGATGCCGCAACCAAGCGCGGTGATCAGGGTGCCGATCTCGTCGCTGGCGAGCATGCGGTCAAAGCGTGCCTTTTCGACATTGAGGATCTTGCCCTTGAGCGGCAACACGGCCTGGGTGCGCCGGTCGCGGCCCTGCTTGGCGGAGCCGCCGGCTGAATCGCCCTCGACGAGGAAGATCTCCGAAAGCGACGGATCCTTCTCCTGGCAGTCGGCGAGCTTTCCGGGCAGGCCGGCGATATCCAGCGCGCCCTTGCGGCGTGTCAGTTCACGCGCCTTGCGGGCGGCCTCACGCGCCCGGGCCGCTTCAACGATCTTGGCAACGATGATCTTGGCTTCGGCCGGGTGCTCGAGCAGGAAGGCCTCGAGCCGCTCGGCCACCACGGATTCCACGACACCCTTGACCTCAGAGGACACCAGCTTGTCCTTGGTCTGCGAGGAAAACTTCGGGTCGGGCAGCTTGACGGACAGTACGGCGGTCAGGCCCTCCCGGGCGTCGTCGCCCGTGGTCGGCAGTTTGTCCCGTTTGCCGTTGAGTTCACGGTCGATGTAGCCATTGAGGGTCCGCGTCAGCGCGCTGCGAAAACCCACCAGGTGGGTGCCGCCATCCTTTTGCGGAATGTTGTTGGTGAAACAGAACATGTTCTCCTGATAGCCGTCGTTCCACTGCAACGCAGTTTCGACGAGGATGCCGTCCTGTTCGCGGGAGATGAAGATAACTGTCGGCTGAATCGGGGTTTTATTGCGATTCAGGTGCTCGACGAAGGCGCGAATGCCGCCCTCGAACTGGAAGGTCTCCTGGCGGCCATCCCGGTCATCGCTCAGCTGGATGCGGATGCCCGGGTTCAGGAAAGAGAGTTCCCGCAGGCGCTTGGCCAGGATGTCGTAGTGGAACTCGACATTGCTGAAAATCTGTGGGCTGGGCTTGAAACGGATGACGGTGCCAGTTTTCCGCGTGGTGCCAGTGACCCGGAGTGGTGCTTCGGGATCACCCATCCGGTAGCGCTGCTCGTGAATCTGGCCGTTGCGGAAAATGGTGAGGTCCAGTGTCTCCGACAGCGCATTTACCACCGAAACACCGACACCATGCAGACCGCCAGAGACCTTGTACGAGTTCTGGTCGAACTTGCCGCCCGAATGCAGCACGGTGAGGATCACCTCGGCCGCCGAAACGCCCTCCTCTGGATGAATATCCACGGGAATGCCGCGGCCGTTGTCACCGACGGTCAGTGAACCGTCCTGGTGAATGGCGATAGTCACCTCGGTACAGAACCCCGCCAGGGCCTCGTCGATCGAGTTGTCGACGACCTCGAAAACCATGTGGTGCAGGCCGGTGCCGTCATCGGTATCACCGATGTACATGCCCGGCCGCTTTCGCACTGCGTCAAGTCCGCGTAAGACCTTGATTGTGCTGGAATCGTATTCGCCGCTTCCGGTCATCGACAGTACTCGCCGTACAGAATTTCGTGAATTATAACAAAGCCTTGGCGCTACCGCGTTCCACGTGGAACATCTTTCCTGCTGTGGCCAGCGGTAGTTCGCGGGCGTTGATGCAGGCCAGGAAGACCTGTGCGGGTGCTGCTTCCACCGCCCTCATGAATGCGGCCACGCGCTCTCCGTCGAGGTCGGCCGCCGGTTCATCCACCACCAGGGCCACCTTGCGATCATCCTGTTCGGCAGCCAGGTGTGCCTGGGCAAGGACCAGCGAGGCCCCAAGCAGCTTGTGCTGGCCCTTGGAGGCTCGCCACCGGGAGCGCATGGCATCGATCTCGAAGCGCAGGTCGGCTCGCTGAGGCCCAACCCGCGTAAACCCGGCCAGGCGATCTGACTCCCGGCTGCTTTCAAGAGCCTCGGCGAGAGGCCGGCCCTCGGCCCAGCCGGAGCTATAGTCCAGCGAAACAGCCGCGCCGACCAGGGGCTGGCCAATATTCCGGAAATGCGGCAGCAACGCGGCCAGATACGCCCGCCTCGCGACATCCACTGCCTCTCCCGCGGCGGCAAGCTCCGCCTCCCAGGCAACCAGCACTGCATCCGTGGCCTGATCCCGAAGCGCTGCATTCCGTTGCGCCAGCGCCCGCCGGAAGTGGCGCCAGGTTGTGAGGAACTGGTGTTCCACGTGGAACACACCCCAGTCCAGGAGGCGACGGCGGAACTCCGGCGGACCCTGGCCGAGGCCACTGATCTCTGCATCGATCGCCTGCACACCGAATTGCGCCGCCAGATCCGCTGGCCCGCACCCGGCCTTCCCACCGACGTGGATATCCAGGCCACCGGCTGCGATGCGAACGCCGAGAAAGGAACTCGCGTCCTGGCTGTTGACACGGCCGCCGATGTCCGCGGTTGTTTCACCCTCACGGACAAGGATGCGGTTATCTGGCACCCGGAACGAGCGCCCTCGGCCAAGGAAATAGATGGCCTCGAGTATGGAGGTCTTGCCGGCGCCGTTGGCACCGGTGAAGACATTCAGATTTCGGTCGAGGCCGAGTTCCGAGTCGCCAATACAGCGAAAATTCCTGATCCGGACGTCAGCCAGGAAGGACAGGGGAACTGCCGCCGGGCTACAGCCGCATCGGCATCACGACAAACTTTGCGTGATTGCCCTTGCCGCCGCGGATCAGGCAGCTGCTGCTCGCATCGACGAAGTCGATCTCGACTTCATCGCCGTCGACCGCTGCCAACGCGTCGAGCAAATAGGTGACATTGAAGCCGATCTCGATTGCGGCACCGGAGTAATCGACCTCGATCTCGTCCTGAGCTTCTTCCTGGTCCGGGTTGTTCGCCTGGATCTTCAACAGGTCCTTGCCAAGTTCAAGGCGTACGCCCCGATACTTCTCGTTGGAAAGGATTGCAGCCCGCTGCAGAGCCCCACGAAGAGTTTCGCGGTCGGCCTTCAACGTCGCAGCACCGGTACTCGGGATGACGCGCTCATAGTCCGGGAACCGCCCGTCAATCAGCTTGGAGGTGAAGCGGATGCCATCGAGGTTTGCGCGTACGTGATTGCTGCCGATGGTCAGCTCTACCGATTCCGAACCACCAAGCAGCCGGTGCAGTTCGATCACACCCTTGCGGGGAACGATCACCTGTCCTGATGCAACTTCTTGATTATCAATAGAAATATCGCAAAGAGCGAGACGGTGCCCGTCGGTTGCAACCGCTCTCAGCCGCTTCTTCGAGGTCTCCAGCAGCAAGCCGTTGAGGTAGTAGCGTACGTCCTGCTGCGCCATCGAAAACTGGGTCTTGTCGAACAGCCGCGCCACTTCCTTCTGCGGCAGCTTCAGCCGGTTGCTCGCCTCGATGCCGTCGACCACGGGGAACTCGGCTGCCGGCAGTGTCGATAGCACGAACCGGGTTCTGCCTGCCTTGATGACCAGGCGGTCGCCTTCCAGTTGCAGGCCAACTTTGACTCCCTCCGGCAAGGCCCGCGCGATGTCCAGGAGCTTGCGCCCGGGTACGGTGATTTCCCCCGGCACATCGATTTTCTCAGCCGCGGCTTCCGCAACCAGTTCGACTTCCAGATCCGTGGCGGTGACCGTCAGCCCATTGTTTCGCGCCACCAGCAACATGTTGGCGAGAATCGGCATCGTCTGCTTGCGCTCGACGACACCGATGATCGATTGCAACGGCTTGAGGAGCGCATCCCGCGAGATCGACAGCTTCATGGGGGACCCCGATAGAAATTAGATTCCTGAATATCTGAATACATCGATTACGACAATTATGCCCGAGCACCGTGTGTACAATGCCGGAAATCCGGCCGCGCACATCGGCTTGCGACGCTGGCTCGCCTGTAAAAGAACGTCGCCTTGCTGCTGGCGTATTGTGCGTAAGCTGTACATCGATTCGCCAGCAGAAAATTTCCACTACCCATCCACAACTTCAGCCTGGCGTCTTCGACAGGATTGCAGGCGATTCAATTCGTCAGCGTACGCAGCAGGTTCTGGTAGTCCTCGCGAACCCTCGTGTCGGACTCGCGCAGCTCCTGGATCCGGCGGCAGGCGTGCAGCACCGTGGTGTGATCGCGGCCGCCGAAGGCGTCGCCAATCTCCGGCAGGCTGTGCCGCGTCAGTTCCTTCGCCAGCGACATGGCAATCTGCCGGGGCCGCGCGACGGAACGGCTGCGACGCTGTGACAGCACATCAGCCACCCGCATCTTGAAGTACTCCGCCACGGTCTTCTGGATGTTCTCGATCGTCACCAGCCGCTCCTGCAGGGCGAGCAGGTCACGCAAGGCCTCGCGCGCGAAATCCAGGTCGATTGGCCGACCGGTGAAGCTCGAGTTGGCGATCACGCGGCGCAGGGCACCTTCGAGCTCACGGACGTTGGAGCGGATGCGCTGTGCCATGAAGAAGGCGACTTCCTCGGGGAGCTCGACGTTCTCCGCCGCCGCCTTCGCCATGAGGATGGCCGCGCTGGTCTCCATTTCCGGCGGTTCGATCGCCACGGTGAGCCCCCAGCCGAAGCGGGACTTCAGCCGCTCCTCCAGCCCCGAGACCTCCTTGGGGTAGCGGTCGCAGGTCAGGATCATCTGCCGCTGGCCTTCGAGCAAGGCATTGAAAGTATGGAAGAATTCTTCCTGCGAATGGTCCTTGCCGGCGAAGAACTGGATATCGTCTATGAGCAGCGCATCGAGCGACCGGTAGGCCTTCTTGAACTCGCTGATGGTGTTGTGGCGCAGCGCCGACACCATGTCCTGCACGAACTGCTCGGAGTGGACATAAGCCACATTCGCCGTGGGCCGTTCGGCAACGATGGCGTTGCCGATGCTCTGCATCAGGTGCGTCTTGCCGAGGCCGACGCCCCCGTAGATGAACAGCGGGTTGTAGGCGCTGCCCGGGTTGCGCGCGACCTGCATCGCCGCCGCGCGGGCGAGCTGGTTGCTCTTGCCCTCCACGAAGCGCTGGAAGGTGTAGCTCGGGTTGAGCTTGCCGCCGAAGGGCATCGGCTTGACGACTGGTGGCGTCGGAGCCTGGGCCTTCGTACTGCTTTCCGCGCCCAGGCCGCGGCTGCCGACCTGCAGGATGACTTCCGGTGGCCCGGAACCCGCGTCGCGGGCCACCACTTCCTGTATCCGGGCGAGGCAGCGGTTCGTCACCCAGTCGATGACGAAGCGGTTCGGAGCCAGCAGGCGCAGGCTGGCCTCGTCCTCGACGGCCTGCAGCGGCCGGATCCAGGTATTGAATTCCGTTTCGGAAAGATCTGCCTGCAGTTGCCGGAGGCAGCCGTTCCAGAGGGATGTCGCCACGCGTTGACCCCTGGTGTGTCTCTGGTTGTGGTTCGGGATGGCGGGGGACCGGAAGTCTATCGCCGCGATCCAATGTTATCCACAAGGCATTTCAGGATTGACAGCGTCTGGTCAGCTGCGTAACCTTTCGCCCTCTCAAGAACGACCCATCGCTTTGTTTCCAGAAGGCTTTTCCCCGCCATGAAGCGCACATACCAACCCAGCAAGCTGAAACGCAGTCGCACTCATGGATTTCGTGCACGCATGGCCACGCGTGGCGGCCGTCTGGTACTCAAGCGGCGGCGTGCCAAGGGCCGCGCCCGCCTGATCCCCTGATTGCCCGGACCAGCGGCAGGCGCGCAGACGCAACGTCGGCCACAGGGTTTTCCGATCCGCCTCCGGCTGACTCGCGCGGCGGACTTCGAGGCGGTTTTCAAGCAAGGACGGCGTTCAGCCGATCGACTGTTCACGGTGTTGTACCGCCCCTCCGGTCTCGAGCATTCCCGCCTGGGCATGACGGCGTCCGCGAAACGCGTGCGCACCGCAGTGGCGCGTAACCGCATCCGCCGCCTGGTCCGCGAGAGCTTTCGCCAGGATGCGATACGGGACCAGGGCCTGGACATCGTGGTCCTCGTCAGGGATCCGGCGGCCAGCGCCGCCAACGCTGCCATCAGCACCAGCCTCGCGGCCCACTGGGATCGCATGCGACGCAACGCCGTTGCACCCGCCTGAACCATGAGTGATTCCCTGATGGAAAACATGCGCCTCGCCCTCTGGGTCGGCGTCGTGCTGCTGATCTGGAGCTGTTTCCAGGCCTGGCAGCTCGATTACGCGCCGCAGGCAACCACGCCGCCGGCAGCGGCGGCGCCGGCACAGTCTGCGGCCGCGGCTCCGGCACTACCGGCCATGCCGGGCGCAGCCACTACCGCATCCGGTACACCCGCCGCCATTACCCAGCCGGCAAGCGAGCAACCCGGTCAGATCATCCACGTGCGCACGGACGTGCTGGATATCGAGATCGACAGCCGTGGCGGCGATATCCGCAGCGTCAAGCTGCCGGTCTACCCGGTGCACAAGGACCAGCCGAACGTGCCGGTGCAGCTGCTGAATCCGGCGCCGGACAATCTCTACGCCTTCCACACCGGGCTGCGCTCCGCGGCGGGACAGCCGGAAGCGGACCATCTCGCACTGATGCATGCCGACCAGACGGACTACCGGCTGGCCGATGGCAGCGACGAGCTGGCCGTCACCCTGACCTGGGAGGCGCCGGGCAGGGCCAGCGTCACGAAGACCTACCGCTTTCGTCGCGGCAGCTACGCGATTGGCCTGGAGTACGTGGTGCACAACCTCGGCACCGACCCCTACAGCGTGGCGAGCTACCTGCAGATCCAGCGGCTCGACAATCCGCCGGAACGCTCCTATTTCAACGTCGACTCCTACTCCTTTACCGGCCCGGTGGCCTACGACGGCAAGAAGTACACCAAGCTCGACGTCAAGGAGATGGCCGCCGAGCCGTTCCACCAGCAGCTCGCGAAAGGCTGGATCGCCTCCATCCAGCACCATTTCCTGGCGGCGGCCGTGCCACCGGCGGACCAGCAGTACGTTTATGACGGCAGCGTCGCCAACAACATCTACACCCTCAGCGCCGTGGGTCCGGCCACGGTCGTGGCCCCGGGTGGGGAGGCCGAGCTCCACGCGCAGCTGTTCGCTGGCCCGAAGCTGCAGGCGCAGCTCGCGCAGGTCGCCGACGGTCTGAAGCTGACGGTGGACTACGGCCGGTTGACGCTGCTGGCGCAGCCGCTGTTCTGGCTGCTCGAGCAGATGCACAAGCTGGTGGGCAACTGGGGCTGGGCGATCATCCTGGCGACCCTGCTGATCAAGCTGGCGTTCTACAAGCTCACCGAGGCCAGCGGCCGCTCGATGGCGCGCATGCGCCAGATGCAGCCGCGGATGCAGGCGCTGCAGGAACGCTACAAGGATGACCGGCAGAAGCTCAGCGAAGCGCTGATGGACCTGTACAAGCGGGAGAAGGTGAATCCCGCCGCCGGCTGCCTGCCGATGCTGATCCAGATCCCGTTCTTCATCGCCTATTACTGGGTGCTGGTGGAGAGCGTGGAAATGCGCCAGGCACCGTTCATGCTCTGGATCACGGACCTGTCCACCCGCGACCCGTACTTCATTCTGCCGCTGCTGATGGCCGGTGCGATGTACCTCCAGGGCCAGCTCAACCCGGCGCCGCCGGATCCGATGCAGGCCAGGGTCATGAAGTGGATGCCGGTGATGTTCGCCGGCATGTTCGCCTTCTTCCCGGCGGGCCTGGTGCTGTACTGGTTGACCAACTCGGTGCTGTCGATCCTGCAGCAGTGGCGGATCAACAAGGTCATCGCTGGCGGCTGAGCCCGGGTCCGCAGGCCGCGGGAGCCGGTCGCCAGGCCGGTGCCGGCGCATGAACCCGGCCGACACGATCGTTGCGCGCGCGACGCCGCCCGGCCGCGGCGGCATCGCGGTGGTGCGCATCTCCGGTCCCGCGGTGCGCGACCTGGCCGGCCCGCTGCTCGGTGCGCTGCCGCGCCCGCGCTACGCGACGCTCTGCGGTTTCCGTGGCGCCGACGGCGAGGCGCTCGACCTCGGCCTCGCCCTGTATTTCCCCGCGCCGCATTCGTTCACTGGCGAAGACGTCCTCGAGCTCCATGCCCATGGCGGCGTGGTGCTGGCCGACATGCTGGTGGCGCGGGTGCTGGCCCTCGGCGCCCGGCTCGCGCGGCCAGGTGAGTTCACCGAGCGTGCCTTCCTCAACGACAAGCTCGACCTGACGCAGGCCGAGGCCATTGCCGACCTCATCGATGCCGACTCCCAGGCGGCCGCGCGGGCCGCCCAGCGCTCGCTGCGCGGGGACTTTTCCGCCGCCGTGCTGGCGCTGAACGAGGAGGTCACCGAGCTGCGCAGCTGGGTCGAAGCCGCCATCGACTTTCCCGACGAGGACATCGACTTCCTCAGCGACGCAGACCTCGCCCGGCGGGTGGAGGGCGTGGCCGCGTCCTTCCGGCGGCTGGAGGAGGCGACCCGCCAGGGCTGCCTGCTGCGCGAAGGCCTGAACGTCGTGATCGCCGGAAGGCCCAATGCCGGCAAGTCGAGCCTGCTCAATGCGCTGGCCGGTTACGACGCTGCCATCGTTACGCCGGTGCCCGGCACCACCCGCGACCTGATCCGTGAACAGCTCGACATCGACGGACTGCCCATCCACGTCGTCGACACCGCCGGCCTGCGGGCCACCACGGATGTCGTCGAAGCGCAGGGGGTGAGCCGTGCGCAGGCCGAGCTCGCCCGGGCCGACCATGCCCTGGTGGTGCTCGATGCCACGGCCGACGATGCCGCCAGCCGCGAAGCCCTGCTCGGCGAACTGCCGGCCGGGCTGTCCCGCACCCTGGTGCGCAACAAAATCGACCTGACCGGTGAACCCTCCGGCCTCGTGCCCGGCACAACCGACCTGGTCCATGTCAGCGCGCTCACCGGCGCCGGACTGCCCGAACTGCGCCAGCGCCTGCGCGCGGTCGCAGGCTACCAGCCCGCCGGGGAGGGCAGCTTCACCGCCCGCCGTCGCCACCTCGACAGCCTGCGCAGCGCGCGTGAACACTTCGAGGCCGCCTGCCGGCAGCTGCGCGAGCAGCAGGCCGGCGAGTTGATGGCCGAGGAACTGCTGCAGGTGCAGAACGCGCTGGCCGAGATCACCGGGGAGTTCACCAGCGATGACTTGCTGGGAAGGATCTTCAGTTCGTTTTGTATCGGGAAGTAGCGGCGCTTGCGATAGGCAGATTCGTCGCCGCTGCCGCTTCGAGACAAGCGGCTCGAGTCTCTTGGAGTACGCCGGTGAGATTGCTCAGGCGATCCACCATCGCCTGACCTTCGCCGAGCTTGTGCGGATCGCTGAAGTCCGGGAAGGGGCTGCGCGCGAGGCGCTCGTTCGCCCCGATCAGCGACTGGATCACCTGCGTGTTTATCATGCCGCCGCGCAGCTCATCGCAAGAGGCCCAGAGAGAGGAATAGAGGCCGGGTTTCTTGATGGCCATGGATCAGTTGTCGTTGAACAGGGCGATATAAGGCGCGTAGCGAAAGCGCCGGTTCCGCGCATAGCCGGTCATCTCGCTGAGCACGCCCAGCTTCACCAGCCGGGACACCAGGCTGTTTGCGGCGGCGTACGTGGTGCCGGTCATCTTCTGCACGTCATTCACGGCGACGATAGGCCGGTCGAAGAGCGATTCGAGCACTTTGTGACCGTTGCCGGCCGCGCGGCCTAGTTGCGCCGTGATCGCGGCGCGCTGCTGCTCTCGCAGTTGCAGGATGCGCCGTGCGGTCTCCGCGGCCTCACCGGCCACCTCGATCACGCCGCGCAGGAAGAACGCGAGCCACGCTTCCCAGGCTCCCTGGTCGCGCACCGCCTGCAAGCGCTCGTAGTAGGCCTGCCGGTGTTGCTTGAAGTAGTGCGACAGATACAGTACCGGCTTGTGCAGCACGCCGCGCTCGGTGAGCAGAAACGTGATCAGCAGCCGCCCGACGCCGCCCTCAGCCCCACAGTCGCCACTGCCCGAAGGCCAGCACCGCCGCGGCCACCAGCGCGTTGCTGGTCATGTGGGCGACGATGGCATCGACGACCCGCCCGCGGTGGTACAGCGCCAGGGCAAAGCCGGCGCCCGCCAGTGTGCCGGCGACCCAGCTGTTGTGCAGGACCCCGAACAGCAGCGAGGAGACGAGGAATGACAGCCAGGTGAAGGTGCCGGGCGGCACGTTCTCGAAGTCGCTGGCCACGAGCTTGCGGATCAGGTAACCGCGGAATGCCAGCTCCTCGGCAATCGGCACGGTCAGCACCGACCCGACCACGCGAAAACCGAGCCAGAGCGCAGCCTGCCATGCGGGCAGGCCGGTGAGCGTCATCTCGAGCATCGCGCCACCGCCGTCGTCGGGCGGTGCCAGGGCGATCCAGAGCACGAAGACCAGGACACCGATGCCGATGGCCTGCCAGCTCAGCCCGCGGGCGAAGCCGCGGTACTGGCCGCGGAAATGCCAGAGGACCGCCGCAGTGACGACCACGCCGAGCGGATACAGGGCGGCAAAGCCGCTGGAGAGGGCGGCGATCAGGATGGACGACGCCAGCAATGCCAGCATGGGCGCCAGCAGGGGCAGCGCCAGGCCGGAACCGGCGGCAGCGGACGCCCCCTGGTGGCCGTCGACCGCGAGCAGATGCCGGTGCGACAGGGCGATCATGCCCAGCGCTACGAGGCTGAAGCTGATCCAGCCGGCCTGCGAGTGGAAGCCGGTGACGGCGATATCCGGGGAATACAGGGCACCGATGGCGATCAGCACCGTCACGCGCAGGACGTTGGCCAGCCAGATGACGATGATCCCGACCGGGATCAGCAACAGCGCCCGCGGAAACCGCAGATCCGCGCGGAACAGCCAGAGATAGACGGCCGCAAAGGCCGTGATCAGCGTCATGCCCTCGTAGCCCGAACACTCCGGCGCGATCTGCACCGCGAAGTCGGCGACCCCGATGATGGTGAGCTCGTTGTCGACGTAGATGTCGGCGAAGAACAGGCCGAGCAGCTGCCGGGTACACCACAGCGTCATCTTCGCCAGCGGCAGCCAGACCTGCTGCGCGAGAAGCCCGCCCAGCCAGGCGAGGACGCCGGCAGCCACCGCGACCGCGAGGCCCAGCTTTTCCTGGCGGGCAATCTGCAGCCAGCGCCTGGCTGGTGAGGCGGCCAGCAGCAGGAAAACCAGCGTAGCGGCGCCCAGCCCGAGGGTCGCCAGCAGCCATGGCGCCGTGGCCAGGGCGGCGTCGGGTGCCGGACCGAGCACTGGCCAGGCGACCAGCAGGAACACCCCGCAGGCCAGCGCATGCGCCGCGAGCCAGGGCCACCAGCGATAGCCCGCCTGGTCGCCCAGCGTTTGCGTGATCGCGCCCAGGCGCCTGCTGAAAACCAGCAGGCAGGTGGCCGCGAAAGCCACCGCGACCTTGAACGACTGGGCCGCCGAGGCGATAGCCATCGCCACCAGCCCGGTCTGCCCGGACAGGTCAGGTACCGTGAGGAGGTTGACGCCGACGAGCAGCTCGGCGGCCAGCAGCACCGAGAGGGCAAGCCAGCGTGAATGGGGCATGGAAATGAAAGGCCCGCTGGCCACCATGGTGGGACAGCGGGCCTCGTTCAGCCTGACGGGTGAGACCCTGGATTGCCCCAGGTGGCCCGAACCACCCGAAGCCTTCGGGGTCAATCAGCGGTTGCGTGCTGCCGAACGGCGCCGGCGCAGGGCTTCCGCACCGAGGAGGGCGCCACCGAGGACCAGGGCCAGTGCCTGCGTACCCGAGGTTGCGTCAATTTCAGGTACCGCATGAACCGGCGGCCGGTTGCAGCGGCGCGCCTGCGGGAAGTGTTCGCAGAACCGCGCAATCAGCTCGTCGCGGTCAATGTCGATACTGATGTTCTGCCAGGAATCCTGCCAGTCATTACTGGACTGTGCGCTGGCGGGACCGGCAATTGCCAACAGGGAAAGCGCTGCTGCAACACCCAAGATCGATCTTTTCATTGTTCTGAATCCCTCTGTTCAGCTCAGCGTGGCGACGGGCATGTTTTCTGGTCAACCGGCTGCCATGCCTGCCGGCGGCACTCACGCCACCCGGTTGTCCGTTGCTTGCCTGCAAAAATATCAGGCCAAGCGTGGATTTCATACCCTATATTTGACTCAATCCCCAGTTTCTTTGGCGTTTCTGTGACCGGCGTCACAGCGTGATGGCCAGGTTCCGGCAATCGGGGTCGAGCGCCACAGCCCGTGCAACCCCCGGTCGGCTACAGCTGCGAAACGTGGACCGATTATGGCGTGAAATCAACGGCTTCGAACACCGATGAAGTTGATTGCATGCCGCCTGCCCGGCGCAAGCCTGGCCCCAGCCGCTGCCTTCAATGGTCCGCTGGACCTCCGACAGCCGTCACCGACATGGCACGGGGACATCTGCTAAAAATGCCGGCTGGCCTGTGTGTGTCCGAACCTGCAGTCCGGCCAGGGTACGACGGGCATGCCACGCTGCAACTCCTGGCCTGCAAGGCCGGGGCAGGCCTTCGACCGGCGCTGCGAACCAATCGCCCGTTAGAGAAGAAATGGAAACAACGTTCTGGATTTCGGCGGCCTGGGTCATCTATGTCTACGCGGGCTATCCGCTGCTGGCATCGCTGCTGGCGGCGCTCGTTGGCCGGCCGGTGCGCAAGGCCGATATCGCGCCGCGGGTCACCGTGCTCACCGCCGCCTACAATGAGGCGGCCTGCATCGGCCGGACAGTACAGAACAAGCTCGATCAGGACTATCCGCCCGGGCTCCTCGACGTCATCGTGGTTTCCGACGAGTCGACCGATGGCACCGACGAGATCGTCGCTGCGCTGGGCCCGCGCGTGCAGCTGATCCGGCAGTCGCCTCGCGCCGGCAAGACGGCAGCCCTCAACCTGGCGATCCCCAGGGCTGCCGGCGAGATCATCGTCTTCTCGGATGCCAACTCGATGTACGCACCGGACTCCATCCGCCGCCTGGTGAGCAATTTTGCCGATCCGGCGGTCGGTTACGTCACCGGCAAGATGCTCTACGTCAACGAGGACGGTTCGCTGGTCGGCGACGGCTGCTCCGCCTACATGAAATACGAGAACTGGCTGCGCGCCTCGGAATCACGGCTTGCGGCGGTGATCGGCGTCGATGGTGGCGTGGACGCCGTGCGGCGGTCGGCCTACCGGCCGATGCGTGCCGACCAGCAGCCGGATTTCGTGCTGCCGCTGAATGTCGCCGCGCAGGGCTATCGCGTGGTCTACGAGCCGGAGGCGCGGCTGCACGAGTCCGCGCTCAGCGAGCATGACGCCGAATACCGCATGCGCGTGCGCGTGACGCTGCGGGCGCTCTGGGCGCTCTGGGACATGCGGCGGCTGATGAATCCACTGCGCCACGGGTTGCTGGCGTTCCAGATCATTTCGCACAAGCTGCTGCGCTACCTGGCATTCCTGCCACTGCTGGCCGCCTTCGCCACGAGCTGGTTGCTGGCGGCCCAGGACCGGCTGATGCTGCTTGCGGCGCTGGTCCAGACCGGCGTCTATGTGCTGGCCGGTATCGGCTGGGCCAGCCATGGCCGGAGCCGTTCGTTCCTGGTCGGCTTTCCCTACTATTTCGTATTGCTGAACATCGCCTGCGCGCAGGCAGTCATCAAGTTCATCGGTGGCCACCGTCAGGCGATCTGGGCCCCGCGCACCGGTTGATGGCACGGCAGGCAGGCCCGTGAAGATTCTGCACGTCATCGACAGCGGCGGCCTGTACGGTGCCGAAAAGATGCTGCTCAGCCTGGCGGTGGAATGCCGCAGGCTGGGGCACGAGGTCACGATAGGCACCATCGTGGCGCCACAGGACGAGTCGGATCCACTGGGAGCGGCGGCCCGGAGCCGTGGCCTGGACCACCACCGGTTCCGGATGAGCGACGGCCTGAACCTGCGCGGCGCGGGCGAAATCCTGCGCTACGCGGAGCAGCAGGGGTTCGGGATCATCCATACGCATGGCTACAAGGCCAATATCCTGCTCTCCCTGGTGCACAGGCGGAGTGGTCCGCGGCTGGTCTGTACGCTGCATGGCTGGACGGCTGTCAGCCATCGCAGCCGGCTGTGGTTCTACGAGGCGCTGGACCGATTCCTGCTGCGGCGCTTCGACCGCGTCGTAGTGGTCAGCGAGCCCATGCGCCGGGTGGCGTCGCGGCATGTTGCCGGCGATCGGCTCGTCGTCATCCCGAATGGCATCGAGCTGGCGGAGTCGGGTGGTGAGCCGCGTGTCTCGACGAGGCAAGCATCGGCCCCAGGCACCGTGCGTATACTGGCGATCGGCCGCCTGAGCCACGAGAAGGGATTTGACCGGCTGGTTGCAGCGACAGCCAGCCTGGTTGCCGGTGGCATGCAGCCGCTCGTCACGATCGCAGGTGACGGTGACTGCCGTGCGGCGCTGGAGCAGCAGATCGCCGCGGCCGGGCTTCAGGCGCAGCTGCGGCTGGTGGGCTACGTGGCGGATGTGGACAAGCTGTATCGGGAGTCTGATCTGTTCGTCATCTGTTCCAGGACGGAAGGGCTGCCACTCGTCTTGCTGGAAGCCATGGCGCATGGCCTCCCGGTGGTAGCAACATCGGTGGGAGAGATCCCCGTTGTGCTCGGCCATGGCCGCTACGGCTGCCTGCTCGAGGATGACAGTCCGCAGGCCCTGGCTGACGGCATCCGGCGCGTCACCGGCTCCAGCAATCCTGGCGAACAGGCCTCCCGCGCCAGCGCGCATGTACGCGCGGAGTACTCGGCCGAGCGAATGGCCCTGCGCTATAGCCGCGTCTACGAGGATTGCATGGGCGCGGTGGATGGACCGGGCCGATGAGCAATACCTCCCTGCCGCGACCGCTGCGCCAGCGCATGGCGCCCTCCGCCGGAAGGGCGGTTGGCGACGCCGCGCCGGCAATCAGCCCGGCCCTGCCGTTCCGGCTGTACATGCTCCTGATCCTGATGACCCTGCTCAACATACCGAGCCGGATAGCGGTCATCGGCATGATCAGGCCGACGCTCGTTCTGGTGGGCCTGATCACGATGCTGATCCTGACTGCCAGGCCGGGACCAGAACCGAAGGATCCATCCAGCAGCACGCGGATCCTCAATACGCTCATCGCCTATATCGTGCTGTCCGTGCCGTTCGTGGAATGGCCTGGCAGCGTCGTCAAGCACGGGCTGGATGTGTTCATCAAGGCGGTGGTGTTCTTCTACTTCACCGTGCAGCTGGTCGATACATTACCGCGCCTGCGGACCTTCGTGATCGTGGTCTTCGGCTGCCAGGTACTGCGGGTGCTGGAGCCGCTGTTCCTGCACCTCACCACCGGATACTGGGGCTCCTATGCCGACATGGGTGACGGCTACGTGCTCGAGCGGCTGGCCGGGGCCCCCAATGACATCGTCAACCCGAATGGCCTCGCATTCGTGATCCTGACGGCCGTGCCCTTCCTCTATTACCTGATCGGTGGATCGAAACGGAAGCTCGTCAGGCTGGCCAGTGTCGGGCTGCTGGTGGCACTGCTGTATGCGCTGGTCCTGACCGGATCCAGGAGCGGCATGGTCGGGTTGCTGGTGATCGCTGCCGCGATCATTTTCCGCTCGAAGCACCGCACCGCGATCCTGCTCATGGCGGCCGTGTCCGCCGTTCTCCTGGTTGGCGTCATGACGCCCGACATGAAGGACAGGTACCTGTCGCTCATCGACGATGGCACGCGCAATGCCGCGACGACCCATGGCCGCCTGAAGCACATGATGGACGAGGTGCGCGTGGCGACCCGGCACCCACTGGTCGGGCATGGGCTTGGGACGTCACAGGAGGCGCTGTCCAACGAGGTGGGTCGCTACCAGCCCTCCCACAACCTGTACCTGGAAGCGATCATCGAACTCGGCCTGATCGGCACGGTGATCTACCTGAGGTTCCTGGGGTCAATCTTCGGCAACCTTCGCCAGGTCCGTGGGTCGCTGGCGTCGCTTGGCAGCCGGCTGGCGGAGGACGACGAGAAACGCCTGTTCTATGAGCGCTGTACCGGGGCCACCCTGGTGCTGGTGGTGATGTGCCTGGTATTCAGCATCGCCTCGTACGGGCTGTCCGAGTTCTACTGGTACCTGATCGCCGGACTTTCCGTGGTGCTGCGCAGGCTGCTGATGGCCGAGGTGGAATCGCCGCCAGTGGCGGCCAGCGATCAGGCGCTGCCGGAGCGCCGGGCCTGAGGGGCAGGCGGTCAGTTGGCCGCGGCCAACTGGGCCTGTAGTGCCTCGACGATGCGCATGGAGGCTTTGCCGTCGCCGTAGGGATTGTGCGCGGTCGCCATGGCCTCGTAGTGCCGCTGGTCGTCCAGCAGCCGGGTTGTTTCGGCCACGACGGTGTCGGTATTGGTGCCGATCAGCCGGACCGTCCCGGCCCGGATGCCCTCCGGCCGTTCCGTGGTATCGCGCAGCACCAGCACCGGCTTGCCCAGCGACGGCGCTTCTTCCTGGATGCCGCCCGAGTCGGTGAGGATCAGGTGGGCGCTGCGCATGGCGGTCACGAAGGTCGGGTAATCCAGCGGCGGCAACAGGTGTATGGCCGGATCACCGGAAAGACGCCCGCGCACCACGTCCTGGACGACGGGATTCAGGTGTATCGGGAAGACGATCTCCACATCGCCGCGGCGCGCGATCCGCGCCAGCGCCTCGCACAATGCGGCCAGGCCGCCGTCGAAGTTCTCCCGCCGGTGGCCGGTCACCAGTATCAGCCGCCGCTGCCCATCCGGAACCGGCAGGGCATCCTGCAGCTGCCTGCGTCTTGCCGGATCACCGTCGATCAGGGCTATTGCATCCAGCAACGCATCGATCACGGTGTTGCCGGTCACCCAGATCTGATCCGGAGCATGCCCTTCGGCCAGCAGGGCGGCCTTCGCCTGCTCGGTAGGTGCGAAGTGAAACCGTGTCAGGACCGAGGTCAGCCGCCGGTTGCTCTCCTCCGGCCAGGGCGAGAGCAGGTTGCTGGTGCGCAGGCCGGCCTCGACGTGCGCCACGGGGAAACCGCCGTAGAACGATGACATGGCGGCTGCCAGGGTGGTCATCGTGTCGCCGTGCACCAGCACGACCGAGGGCTCGAGCGACCCGAGGGCGACGTCCAGGTCGGCGAGCAGGCGCGACATCAGTTTCGAAATCGACTGCCCGGCCTGCATGGCATCCAGCCTGATGTCCGGCGTGATGTGGAAGAACTGCAGGACCTGGTCGAGCATCTCCCGGTGCTGGCCGGTGGTAATGACGGAGGTGCGGATACCCGCGGTGTCGCGCAGGCGCCGGACCAGCGGCGCCATCTTGATGGCTTCCGGGCGTGTGCCGAAGACACAGGCGAAGTGCAGCGGCTTGGTCATGTGCTGGCCGAGCGATTCAGGACCTGTGTCGACCACAGTTCGATGTTCAGCAGGGCCCAGAGTGCTTCGCTGTGGTCAGCGCGCGCAGCGCGATGCTCCGCAACCAGCGTGCGCAGCGCCTGCAATGGCCAGAGTGATGCCACATACGAATTGGGCGACACCATGGCGTCAAGCATATCCCCGAACTCCGCCTGGGTACGGAACCATTCGCGCAATGGCACGCCGAAGCCCACCTTCCGGCGCTGGACCAGGCCGGTCGAAAAGTGCTTTTCCGCCTCTGCCTTGAGCAGCAGCTTGTTGCCAAAGCCCTTGCCGGTCTTTGCTTCCCGCCCGGCCAGCTTGGACCAGAGCACCAGTTCGAAATCCAGGAACGGTGTCCGGGCCTCCAGCCCATGGGCCATGGTCATCTTGTCGAGCCGGACCAGCAGCGACTGCATGTAGGCGCGCCGCTCGTACTCGAGCAGGACCTCGATACCGTCCTGGTTGCGGTCGATGCGCTGCCAGGTCTCGCGACGGGCGCCCAGGTAGTCGGCTTCCGGGCAGAGGCTGCGCAGCGTCTCCATCGGCAGAAAGCGGTGCGCATCGATGGCCGGCGCAGCCTCGCTGGCCAGCACATCGGCCAGTTTCCGGACGCGACGCAGGCCGGCCAGCGCAGCCAGCTCCCGGAGCAGGATGCCGAACGGCCGGCGCGCCGGGCCGGCCATGGCGGTGAGCCTGGGGATATGCAGCCGCGGATAGCCGAAGAACAGTTCGTCCGCGCCTTCGCCGGTCAGGACCACGGTCACGTGCTGCCTGGCGATGCTGCTCAGGTGCATCAACTGCACGGAATGCGGGTGGCACAGCGGCTCGTCGTGGTGCCAGATCGCCGCCGGCAACAGCGCGGCGTAGGCCGACGCCGGCAGCCGCTCCGCATGATGCGTGGTGCCCAGCCTGGCGGCGACCTCGGCGGCAAAAGGGGTTTCGTCGTAGGCGGCCTCGGCGAAGCCGATCGAGAACGTGTGCAGTTCCCCGGGGACCTGGTTGCGGACTTCCCGTGTGACCAGCGAGCTGTCGACGCCGCCGCTGTTGAAGCTGCCCAGTGGCACGTCGCTGACCAGCCGCCGCCGTACGGCCTTGTGGAACTCCTCGCCGAAGCTGCCGCGGTCCGCGCCGACGGGAAATACTTCCTGCAGCGCCTCGGCCTCGTTCCAGTAGCGGACAATTTCTGGCGTCGCCCGGTCAGCGCTGATGCGCAGGAAATGCCCGGCGGGCAACTGGCGGATGCCCCTGAACATGGTGTTGGGTTCGAGCACCTGGCGGAACGCCAGGTACTGCGCCAGCGTATCGGTGGCCACCTCGGGCTCCGGGCAGAGTCCGCTGCCGATCAGCGCCTTGATCTCCGAGGCGAAGGCCAGCCCTTCACTGGTCTGCTGGTAGTACAGCGGCTTGACCCCGAAGCGGTCGCGGACCAGGGTCAGGCTGCGGTCGGCCGGGTCCCAGAGCGCAAAGGCGAACATGCCGTTGACCTGGCGGATCCAGCCGGTCGGGGCACCCCTGGCGAGCTTCAGCAGCACCTCGGTATCGCTGTGGGTGCGAAAGACGTGGCCACCAGCTGCCAGCCGGTCACGAGCCTCGGCGAAATTGAAGAACTCGCCGTTGTAGGCAATGGTGCGCCGGGACTCCCCGTCGGTCATCGGCTGCGCACCGCCTTCGAGGTCGATGACCGACAGCCGGCGGTGGCCCAGGCCCATGTTGCCGTCGATGAATACCCCGGAACCGTTCGGACCCCGGTGCGCCAGGCGGTCGTTCATGGATTCGATCAGCCGGCGATCCACCGGCCGCGAACGGTCAAAGTAATAGATCCCGGCTATGCCACACATGGGCCTAACCGCGGGGTGCTGTGCTGCCCGGTGCGGCCGGCGCCTGCCGTGACGAGGCTGACTGTAATCCGACGATGACCCGCATCTTGCCTGACGCTTCTCGTTGTATGCGCTGCACGCGGCTGGTTGTAACGCGCATGTTAGCGCCAAGCAGTTCCCTGATCCTTGCTACCAGTCGCATTTCTTCATGTTCCGGGAACCCGGACGCCGAGGGCACGACCAGCAGCTGCAGATGGTCGGGGGCTGTCTGCTCGACACGAAACTGCGCGATTCCGCAGTTCTGCCGCTGGGCTTCCTCGAACATGTAGACGAGGAACTCCGCGTGGAACCGGCGGCCGTCCGGCGCGACGATGAAGTCATAGGCGCGGCCAAAGACATCCGACAGCACCCCGAGGGTGCGCCCGCAGGGGCAGGGCTCATCGCTGAGTGCGCCGAAGTCCCCGGTCCGGTAGCGGACCAGCGGCATGGCGATGTTGTTGAGTTCGGTGACGACGATCTCGCCCTTCTCGCCAGGCCTGCAGGGACGCTCGCCATCGAGGATCTCGATGATCATGTTCTCGTCGCTGGTGTGCAGCCGGCCATGCTCGCACTCATGGGCGATGGTGCCGAGTTCGCCGCAACCGTACTCGTTGAACACCCGGCAGCCAAATGCAGCCTCGATGGCCTTGCGGTCATCCGGCGACAGAACCTCGGAGGTGGTGATGACGGCGCCGGGTGGCTGGTCCAGGCGGCGCCCGGTGTCGGTATACCAGCGCGCGAGTTCGGCGATCATCGAGACGTAGCCGTAGAAATAGTCTGGTGGCTTCTCGCGCAGCTGCTGGTCGTACTGCACGAAACTGTTGCGGTCGAAGTCGAAGGCCGAGAAGCGGCGCCGGTGGCAGACGAAATCGGTGAGGCGCGCGGTGCGCCGTCCGGCGGCCGACAGCGGAACCCCCCAGAAGCGGGCCTGCAGGTCCCCGATATGGACGCCGGCCCATGCATAGCCGCGCCAGGTCGCGGCGAGCTCCCAGGCCATTGCGGTGTGCGTCTTGTGAATGGTTACCGGTTCACCAGTGGAGCCGCCAGTCGTCTTGGCGACGATGAATCGCGGCCGCGGCCGGTACTGGAGATCCTCACGCCGGTCCCGCACCTCCTGCTTGGTCAGGGTCGGGATCGTGGCGAGATCCTGGATCGACAGGCTGTCGGCATGCAGCCGGGCAAGGCGCCGTGAATACTCCGGGACGCCGGCTCTTGCCGCCTGCAGCAGGCGGGACAGGCGGGCCTCCTGGAGTTTGCGCCTCTCGGCCGGGGCAATGCGCTCGTAGCGGCGCAGCCGCGCCAGATGGCCGGCCACGTTCTGGCCGCGGATCCAGGTGGCTGGCAGGTAGACGCAGTACTTGAAGAAGAAACGGTCGGCGCGCAAGCCGCAAGGCCCCGAAAAGGACGATGCTACCCGATCCTTGCCGGGGACTTCAGCTGTCGTACGGTCTGTTGCAGTCCTACTGCACGGTCACGTTCTGCGGCGGCTCCGGTGCGGCTGCGCCCTCGCCGAGGGTAATCGGGAAGCCCTGGCTGTTGGCGACGCCCTGTGGATCGACCACGTACAGGTAGGCCTGCGCACCGGAATTGAACGCGCCGGGGCTCACGGTGAAGGTCACGCCGGTATTGGACCAGGCCGTGGCGACCTGCAGTTCCCTGCGGGTGCAGTTATTCCAGGTCGATGCGTTGCCGATCTCCACGCGGGCGCGGGTATTGTCGAAATAAATGTCGTCCAGGTACACGTCGGCCGTCGCGGTCGAAGGATCATCGGTGGCGTTGTAGCTGCCGAAATGCCACTGGCGCCAGTAATTGCTCGACGAGCGGGTGCGGTACGCCAGGCTGCTCTGCGCCAGAGAAATGCCCGGCGTGGAGGACAGGTGGACCCAGGTCTGGAAGGCGCCATCGGCTGCCGATGGCGACGACTGCTTCAGGTAGCCCTCGATGCGTACCCATTGCCCGGCAACCGTATCCATCGACGGTCCGCCCCACAGGGTATTGCTGGTGCTGCCCGAGTCGATCACCGCGTTGCGGAACTCGCCGTCACCATTGCCGGGGTTGCCCCATCCGGTATAGGCGGTGGGACGGGTGCCGTCGTCGGTCCCCCATACCATCCATGGCTTGACGTTCCGGCTCCAGACTGCGGAGGTACGGTTGTAGTAGCGCCAGAATGAAAAATAGATCTCGTCGCCGGTGTTCGGGGTCTCACGGATGATCTCCAGCGAAACGTTGTAGCTGGAGCCGCCGAAAGAGTGCTTCGAGCTTCTCGTGGAATGCGGCCGGACGATCTGGCTGCTGTACTGGGGGACGCTGGCACCGCTGCCGTAGCGCCCCCAGGTCCAGCCCGAGGAGATGTTCCGCACGGTTGGCGCATTGCCCGCCACGCCCTGGCCGCTCTGGCCACTCTCGAAGTTGTCGAACACCAGCGGGCCAGCCGTGCTCTTGCTGCCGAACCCGTTGCCGCTGATCGTCACCCTTGCATTGGCTTCCACCACGCCCGATACCGAGCTGATGGTGGGCGCTGCCCAGGCCGCAGTACCGGTGGCCGCAGCCGAAAACAGCAACACAATGCCGGTCGCCCGGGTTGCATGCTTTACAACTGACGTAATCATTTGTATCTCCTCGGCTTGAGTGCCCGGCGCAGATGGTCTGGCAACGGCGAGCGCGCATCTAGGCTCAACGAAACCCCGCCTGGACAGGATCGCCAGAGTCATCGGGAAAGGAACAATCCACAACCCTTTTCAGTATATGGGATCGAATCCGGGGCCAATGAGCTGCTTGCAATATTTGTGAAGCAGCCACGATATTTTGTATACCATCCGCCGCCACATCCGCCACATCGATAAATGCCATTGTATTCAGGGCGTTGAGGCTGCGAAGCAGTGCAGCGAATACGGGCACCGGCCGCGGCATGGTTCCCTGGCAGATATGGTGCGTCGCGTCGCCTGAACCGGAGCATGTCGGGACATGAGGATTCTGTACGTTTTCCAGGATGAATATCCCTGGGATGTCCGCGTCGAGAAGATCACCACCAGCCTCGGCTCCGCTCATGTCGTACACCTGTTGTGCCGCAACCGCGGAGCATTGGCGGCCGAAGAGCAACTGGGCCAGCTGTCGGTGCACCGCGTCGGCGGCAGCGGCCTGGCCGCCATCGGTGGCTTCCCGGCGTTCTTTTCGCCGTGGTGGATCAGGGCGGGACTATCGGTCATTCGCCGCCATCGGATCGACCTGCTGATCGTCAGGGACCTGCCGCTCTGCCCGCTGGCGCTGATCCTGAAGAAGTTCACGGGGGTGCCGGTCATCTTCGACATGGCGGAAGACTACCCGGCCATGATCAAGGATACCTGGCGCTACCGCGGCCCGGCCCTCGCCGATTACCTGATCAGGAACCCGCGCTTGCTGCGCACGATGGAGAACCTGGTATTGCCCAGGGTGGATGAAACCTGGGTGGTCTCGGCCGCAAGCCGCGACCGCGTCATGGCGAAGTCCGGGCAGGGACCAAGGGTGCGGGTCATCGGCAATACGCCAACCATCGATATCCTCGACATGAAGCCGCAGCCGGACCAGGGAACGCTGGCCATGGTCTATACCGGCTTCATCGACGCCACGCGCGGGCTCGACACGGTGGTGCGGGCCCTGTCGCTGGCGCGACGCGAGGGGCTACCGGCGACACTGGACGTCGTGGGGACCGGCGCCGCGCTCGAAGACATCGAGAAGCTGGTCGCGGAGCTGGGCCTCGACGAGTTCGTGACCTTCCACGGCTGGTGTACGCAGGCGCAGCTCCGCTCGGTGATCGCGGCCTGCAGCATCGGCGTGGTACCGCATCGCGTGACGGCGCATACCAGCACCACGCTGCCGAACAAGATCTTCGACTACATGGCGCTGGCGAAGCCCGTGATCGTGTCCAATGCCCGGGCGCTCGAGGACGTGGTCACGGAGGCCGGCTGCGGCCTGGTGTTCCAGGACGGCGATCCGGAAAGCCTGCTGTCCTGTCTGCGGCAGCTGCAGGCCAGGGAAACGCGCGAGGGCATGGGGGCGTCCGGCCGCCGGCACGTGCAGGAGCAGCTGAACTGGTCGCGGGACGAAGCCGTGCTGCTCGATGCGGTGCGCGGCTTTCCGGCAAGCCGGTCAGAGGCTCGCGTATAGCCGCTCGTGCTGGTCGACCACGACCTCCACGCTGAAGGACTTCGCGAGGCGCAGGCTGGACTGTCCCATCGCGGCACGCCGGCCCGGATCCTGGCAGAGGCCGACCAGCGCGCTGGCGAGTGCTGCAACATCCCCGGCGGGAAACAGGTAGCCATTCTCCTCGTGCCGGACCAGTTCCGGGTTGCCCCCGACATCGGAGCACACCACCGGCAGTCCACAGGCCATGTACTCCATGATCGAGTTGGAGAGGCCCTCGGACTCGGAAGTGAGTACGCCGACCTGGCAATGCCTGACCAGCCGCAGCGGATCGCTGGATTTTCCCGTGAATGTCACACGCTGCTGGATGCCCAGCCGCCGCGGAAGATCGACCAGATCGCGGGCGTAGGCCGTGTCCGGAATCGCGCCGACGATCCAGAAGCGGGCCTGCGGACAGGCCTGCAGGACCTCGGCGGCAGCCACCACCAGGTCGCCGATGCGCTTGAGCGGCCGGATATTCGCGACCAGGCAGATGTTCAGGTCAGCCGGATCCGGAGCTGGTGCCGGTGGCGGGACCGGCCCGCTGGCCGCGGCAGCGATGGCCGGCGCAGGGTCCTCAAGGGGGAGCGCATTGAGGATGACGACCAGCTTGCCCCGGTCGACACGCTCGCGTTCGGCAACCACCCGCGCCACGGCTTCGGAATTGCAGAGGATGCGGCTGATGGAGGCGTTGGCCAGGCGCAGAGCCCACAGGGTCATCCTGTTGTACCAGAAGCCCAGGTCCCGTCTCGAGGTGATCACGGCGGTATCCGCCGTCCTGCACCACATGGGCACCAGGATGGCGGCGTCATTGAAGAACGCATGGACGATGTCCGGCCGATCGCGGCGGATCCGCTGGCGCAGCTCCCGCATTCGCAGGAACGCATTCAGGGACAGCATCTTGCCGATGTCGCAGAGTTCCACCGGGCAGGGAAAGCCGCCGGGCTGCCGCGTATAGGGCGTGTGGCGGAACACGAACAGGCGCACGTCGTGGCCGCGGGCGACCATTTCCCTGGCCAGCAGGAGCAGCTGCTTCTCCGTTCCCGCATGCGGGTCGTCGTAGCGGTCGATGACGTAATACACCTTCAGGCGGCGATGTCCGGCCAGCCCGCCCTCCGGTCCGCTGCTGCCGGCATCGCCCATCAGGAGGTGAACCGCAGTTTCAGCTCGCTGGCACCGCTGAGGATGTGTCCCACCGTCGCGCTGTCGGGGTGCACGCTCCAGCGCCCGATCTGGTAGGGCTGCCGTGCCTGGTAGGGCCGCGGGTAGGCCAGCACTGCAGCGCTGAATCCCGCATCGGCCAACGCCGCCTCGACGACAGGTGAATAGTCGGTGGCCATGCCGTTGGGGTAGGCAAAGGTCTGTAGCGGAGCCCGCAGGTGCTGCTCCAGCAGCGCCCTGGCGTCGTGGATCTCGTGCCGGAGTTCTTCCGGCGCCAGCGACGGCAGGAAGGCGTGGGTCATGGTATGTCCGCCGATCTCGATGCCGGCGGCCTCGGCCTCGGCGAGCTGCGACCAGTTCATGGCCGCAAATTCCGCCGGTGGCGTCGCAGGCAGCCGGGTGCCGACCAGTGTTTCCAGCCGGGAAAGGGTTGTCCGCCGCAGGTCATTGGCGGCAACCAGCCGATCGGCGATATCGTTCCAGGCACGCTGCCTGGAACCAGCGTCATCGAGCCTGAACGCCAGCGACTCGGCCGCCAGCTGCAGCCGCAATTCGCCCTGCGGATGCGCATTGATGAGGTAACGCAGGGCATCCCACCAGAGCCAGCACTGGCCGTCGATGAACCCCGCGGTGGCGTACACCGTGGCGGGAACGCCCTGCTCCCGCAGGATGGGTAGTGCCACGCTGTGGAAATCTGCATAGCCATCGTCGACGGTGATCACCGCCAGTGGCCGCTCCGGCCGCGTGCCGTTGCGCTGCCGGGCAATGAACTCGCGCAGGGTGACGAACTCGCACTCCCGGCCGAGCAGCTGGATGAACCGGCGCAGCTCGTCGGCACCGGTGTGCTGTGCATCCGCCGTCGCGGCAAAGCGGTGCAACATGAAGATGCGCGGCACGCCCTGCGTAAGCTGCCGGCTCAGCCGCCAGAGCCCGAGCATCCCGGCACCGGCATACAGTGCCCGCTTCAGCATGCCTGGCCGACCGCGCTGGCGTGGTGCATGCCTTGTCCTACATTTGTGGAACGCGACAGGGCCATATACCGGGCCAGTATAGTAGTCTTGCGGGCCCTGGAAGAAAGGAACGCCGGTCGCATTTCCGGTGCACCAGGCCGAGGAACCGCCGCTGATGGACCTGCTGAAGCCGATCGTGCGCTACGTCACCGATCCGCTGTACCTGAGGCGTGATGGATACGTCTTCCGCCGCCATTCCCGTGAGCTGGAAGCCTCCCAGTGGTTCAGCGCCGAAGCGCTCGCCGCGCTCCAGGCACGGCGTCTCAACGAAATGCTGGAGCACTGCTACCGCCACAATGCCTTTCATCGGGCCCGCATGGACGCAGCGGGCATCATTCCTTCCGACATCCGTGGCCCTGCGGACCTGGCGCAACTGCCACTGCTGACCAAGGACGACATCCGCAACGCCGGCCCGCAGCTGTTCTCCACCGGCTATTCGGCCGACAACACACTGCATACCCGCACCGGTGGCTCCACCGGCGTCCCGCTGCACGTGTACGTGGACACCGAGGCCATGAACTGGAAGTACGCGGCAACCCGGCGCCACAACGCCTGGGCCGGCTGGCGCCCGGGCGACAAGGTGGCCGCGGTCTGGGGCGATACCGACAAAGGCTTGCACTGGAAGACCTGGCTGCGTTCCCGCCTGCAGGATCGCGCGATCTACCTCGACACGCTGAAGTTCTCGACCGAGCGACTGCGGCAGTTCCATGCCCGGATGCGCGACTTCCGGCCCACGGTGCTGATGGGGCATGCGCACTCGGTCTACCAGTTCGCCCTGTACTGCCAGGAGCATGGCCTGCGGCTGCCGCCGCTCAACGGCGTCATCACCACGGCGATGACGCTGTCGGAACTGGAGCGGCGCTGCATCGAGGAAGCCACCGGTGCCCGGGTGTTCAACCGCTACGGCTGCGAGGAGCTGTCGATCATCGCATCGGAATCAGAAGCGCACAGCGGGCTGCATGTGTTCTCGGAAGGCCTCGTCATCGAGTACCTGCCCACCGAGGTGGATGGCGAGTACGAGCTGGTGATCACCGACCTGCTGAACCAGGCCATGCCGATGATCCGCTACGCCATCGGCGACGTGGCGCGCAAGGCAGGCGGCGCCTGCCCGAGCGGCAGGGGGCTGGAGCGGCTGGCACGGGTTTCAGGACGCACGGCCGACTTCCTCTACCGCCCGGACGGCACGCCGGTGTTCGGAATCTCGCTCCTCGACACCTACATCATCCACATCCCGGGAATCCACCAGGCGCAGATGGTGCAGAACGACCCGTACCGCATCGAGGTCCGCGTCGTGCCGACCGCGGAATTCGGGCCGCAGACCGAGCAGGCGATCCAGAAGGTCGTTGCCGGCGAGTTCGGCGCCGATGTCCAGGCGGTGGTCAGCCGCGTGGCGCGGCTGGAGCAGACGGAACGCGGCAAGTACCGGTTCTCGGTCTGCAACATCAGTCGCCCACGGCAGCCCTGAACCAGGTCGACTCGCGCCTCAGGTCGTCGTAGCTGCCGCGCATGACGATGCTGCCGTGGTCGAGCAGGCAGATATCGTCGCAGTCCCGCACCGTTGTCAGCCGGTGCGCGATGATGATGATGGTCTTCTTCCTGGACAGTTCGTGCACCGCGTCCATGACGCCCTCCTCGGTAATGCCGTCGAGGGCGCTGGTGGCTTCATCCATGATGAGAACCGCCGGGTCGCGATAGAGCGCGCGCGCAATGCCGATGCGCTGCCGCTGGCCGCCGCTGAGCCGCGCACCACGTTCGCCGATCACTGTGTCATAGCCGCCAGGCAGTTCGTTTTCGACGAAATCCGCCAGCTTGGCGATCCGGGCGGCGTTGCGCACGGCGACCATATCGATCTCGTCGTCGGGAATGCCGAAGGCGATATTGCGGGTGACGGTATCGTCGGAGATGTAGATCTGCTGGGGAATGTAGCCGAGGCTGCGTTGCCAGGCCGCCATATTGTCCGCGGTGATTGGCACGCCGTCTGCATGCATCGCGCCTGAGGCGGGCGCCAGCAGGCCGAGGATCATGTCCACCGTGGTGGTCTTGCCGCAGCCGCTCGGACCCACGAGGCCGACGGAGCTGTTGGCGCGGATGGTCAGGTCCAGGTCCCGGACGGCTGGTTCCGGCGCACCGGCATAGCGGAACGACAGTTTCTTCAGTTCGAGCTGATGGTTCAGGGGCAGGGCCGGGAGCCTGGTGCGGCCCGCCAGGCGCTGCTCGGCCGACAGCGTTTCCCCGGGCTCCGGCATCAGGTCCTGGTGCAGGACCTCGAGCGCCGCGACGCTCCGGCGCAGCAGGGCAAAAGCCGCGAAAATCTGCTGCAGCGCCGGCAGCAGGCGATAACCAGCAAAGGCATACAGTGCGAGCAGTGGCACCATCGTTTCGTGTTGCCCGTCGCGGCCCAGCAGGTACAGGACCACCAGCAGGATGCCGCCGAAGGCGATGACCTCAAGCGCATGCCTGGGCATGTCGCTGATCAGTCCCGCGGCCACGTTGTTGCGGGCATGCCGCTCGGCATGCCACGAAAAACGATCCAGGAACGTGTACTCCCGGCCAAGGACCTTCAGTTCCTTGATGCCGCTCAATGCCTCGTCCGCCGCCTTGTACTTCTCCGCGTTGGCATCGACCTGCTCCAGGCCAATACGGTGCAGCCGGCTGCGGGCGATCAGGTAGACCAGCGCATACGCACCGCCGAGCACGCTGGCGATCAGCACGGCGACGAATGGATCGACCGCGATCAGCAGCGCCATGATGGCCAGTGCTATCAGGCCGCGAGAGACCAGTTCGCCGACCGGGCTCACCACGCCGATCACCACATTCCTGGCTTCGGTGAGAATGTTCTTGCCGAGTTCGGCCGTATTGCGGTTCAGGAAGAACTCGTAGGGGCGGCTCATGTACTGCGCCAGCAGCCGGCGTGCCAGCACGTAGTTGATCTTGTTGTCGAAGCGCAGTACCAGCCAGTTGTTGGCGGCCTTGAGCAGGGTGCTGAACAGCAGGAAGGCGACGACGACGATGCCCAGGAACCTGAGGAAGGCGATCTGGTTGTCGAAGCCCAGGCCGTCGTAGAGCATCTTCAGCCAGCGATTGGTCTGGATAAGCTCGGGGCTGCTGACGACGGCCATGAACGGCATGATCGAGGCGATGCCAGCGGTCTCGACGGCCGCGACCAGCACCATGCTCATCAACAGGAGCAGGCCCTGGCGCCGTTCATCGGCATTCAGCAGGTCGAGCAGCTGGCGAAGGACGCGGGGCATAGGCGCTGACTGAACCAGTCTCCTGCGGTAGCTTACGCTGAACTTCCAGCGCGTGACATTAATGGAACCCGGGGCCCGGATTCCGTGGCTGGCGTCACCGCCCGGCAAGGTTTTCGTTCAGGCATCGTTGTCACCGGGCACCAGGTACCAGCTGCCGCGATCCGGGCTGCCCTCGATGCAAATCGGCTGGCCGTCCGGCGTGAACACGATCAGCGGGTCCACGACCTCGCGCAGGTGGAACCCGACACGCTGCCAGCGGCGCAGCAGGTCGGGGCTGGCGGCGAGTGCGATGGAGACCGCCTCGGCGCCGGTTGAGCGGCCCCAGCGCACGAAGCGGATCAGCAGTTCCTCCAGGCTGATGCACGCTGGGTCCCAGGCGAAGTCGGCGATGTGCAGGCGCTGGTCGCGCTGGAAATGCACCAGGTACCCGGCGATGCCCTGCCGGTTGCGCAGGCCGAACACCGCGTACTGCTCCTGCGGGCTGTCCCGGTAGCGCCAGTTCAGGAAAGCCGCGGTCTTCTCGCCGACCAGGGAAAACCCGGTGCTGATGCGCGACCAGAGGTCGTCGAAGGCCGCATCGAAGTCTGTTGCGGTGAACGGCACGAAGCCGGTTGCCGGAATGGGCTGGAACAGGCGCGGCCGCAGGTATAGCGCCAGGTCGAGCAGCAGCGCTGCGAGCTTCCGTGCCCCTGCCTGGGGTATCCGCCCGCGCAGGAACGGCTCCGAGCGCAGCGGCAGCACCAGCGCCACTCGCTCCGCCACCTGACGGTAGCCGATGCGCCTGGTCATCGGGATGGACTTGGGATTCGGGAAGGCATAGACGACGCCGATCCCGGCTTCCGCCAAGCGCCCGAGGATGCCCTTCTGCAGGATGATGGAGGGTCCTAGCGAGCGATGCCGCTGGTCGACCATGAGGTCGGCAGCAATGCCGGCACTGAGGATCGTACCGTTGCTGCAGAGCCTGCGGGGCAGCAGCGCGGTCGAGCCGACGACGCTGGCGGAATCATCGTCCCGCAGCAGGCAAACGCGCGCCGGGCCCGCGGGATTGCTGACGTAGAGCCAGTCATGGCGGGCGGCGGGGAAGTTCCCGTACACCCGTTCCCAGAGCGCTGCGACTGCGGTGCGCGCCTCGTTGCCGGACGGCCAGCTCGTCGAATAGGGCATCAGGGCTTCCCGGGCCGGAGAATGGCGGTCAGCGTCGAGCCGGCGGAATCCAGGCCCCGGTACAACAGCCTGGAAACCGGTTTCCTGGCCGGCTCATCGACCAGCACGACGAGGATCCAGGCGATGGCGATGGCGCAGGCGCTGGCCAGCAGGACGGCCGCTGCTGCGCCGACATGGGGCAGCAGGATCTCGATCAGCATGCGGCCGATGGCGGCATGGGTCAGGTACAGCGGATAGGTCAGGGCGCCCAGCTGGTAGCTGAAACCGGATTCCGGGGCCGGCTCACCGGACCGGCGCGGGGTCGCGAGCAGCACCAGCAGCACCCCGAACAGCAGGACCACCAGCAGGGGAACGACCCAGGCCGACTCCATATCCGCGGAAATGAAGCCGGAGCGGATGCGGATCGAGTCGGTCGCGGCAAGTACGACAGCGACGGCCAGGGCAGCGGCGCGCGGCCAGCTCCAGCCCGAGGAACGGATCAGGTAGAGCAGGCAGCCACCGATGAAGAACGATCCATAGGGCGCAACGGCAAAGTACTCCACCCAGCGCGGCGCACCCTGTAGCGAGATCCATGCGGACAACGCGAGCCAGAGGTACAGCCAGCGCTCCGTGTTGCCCATCTGGCGCAGCAGCAACAGCACAAAAACCAGGAAGTAGAAACGGATCTCCAGTTCCAGGGTCCAGTACACGCCATCGATGCGTTCAGCATCGAACAGCTGCGGCATCATGGTCGCGTTGGCCAGCAGCCTGTGCAGGCTGACCTCCTGACCCGAGACTTGCGGTGCATAGGGACCCAGCAGCAGGTAGCAGGCACTGGTCAGCAGCATGGCTGCCCAGAATGCGGGGTAGAGCCGCGCGAACCTGGAAACCGCAAAGGAAGCGGCTGACTTGCCCTGCGCCGACCAGAGGATGACGAAGCCGCTGATGATGAAGAACAGTTCGACGCCCAGGTACCCGTAGCGGGTGACATGGGCCGCGTACTCCAGCCACCGGCTGCCCGGGTCATCCGGCAGATAGCTGGAAACATAGTGATAGGCGAGCACGCCCAGCGCTGCCGCGAATCGCAGCCAGTCCAGCGCGGGGAGGCGACCTCTTTCGACTTTCATGCCAGGTCGCATTTCAACTGCGCCACAACAGCAGCTTGATGATCGATTTCCAGGCCGGCAGGTAGGTCGGCCGATGACCCAGGGCACGGAGGAAATCGCTCATGGCCGCTGACCAGCGCCGATCGGCACGGAATCGCGAGTAACCGCGTGCGACATAGGTATGTGCCCAGGCGGCATCCACGACCTTCGGGGCCACGACGCCCGGGTTCTCGCGCAGGAACTTCTCCATGATGCGGATGGCGTTGTCCATGCGCTCCTCGTAGCGGTGGGACATCTGGCCGGCCCATTGCCGGTAGAAATAGGTGACCTCATCCAGGTACAGGATCTGGTACCGGGCGGAAATGCGCAGCCACAGGTCGTAGTCGATACCCATCGACAGCGATTCGTCGAATATGCCGACCTGGTCCAGGCACTCCCGGCGCAGGATGGAGGCCATGCCGTTGACGCGGTTGTCGACCAGCAGGTCGCCGCTGATCCAGCCCTGCGGATAACTGCGCTGCGGGCTGCCCAGCGGCTCCCCGGCCTCGGTGATCAGCATCACGTTGGTATGCACCAGGCCGGCTTCAGGATGCGCGACGAACACCGGCAGCTGCTTCTCCAGCTTGTCCAGGGACCACTTGTCATCGGCATCCAGGAAGGCGATGAAGGCGCCACGCGCGGCCCGCAGGCCGCGATTCTTGGCGCTGGCCTGGCCCCGGTTCTCCTGCTCGTGATAGATGATGCGCGGATCGTCCAGGAACGGCTGGACGACCTCGGCGGTGTTGTCCTTCGAGCCGTCGTTGATGATGTGCAGTTCCCAGTGGGGATAGGTCTGCCCGGTCACGGAACGGATCGCCTCGGCCAGGTAGGGCGCCGAGTTGTAGGCGGCCATGACGATGCTGACGAGTGGCCTGGTCTCCATCGGGCTGCCGCCTGCCTGGCTGGTTGCTGTCGTCACCGGAAGATACCGATGGCCGCGCCGAGCCCGCAGCCGGCGAGGAAGGTCATCAGCAGCATGGGACGGAAATAGACGCGGGGTTGCCTGGCTGTGCGCCAGGCGAGCGCACCGAGCGCTGCCAGCACCAGGACCAGGGCCAGCTCCTCGGCTGCCGAATGGATCGACAGCGCGATTTCCTGCAACAGGTCACCTGCGGCGATGCCGGCGATGGCGGCCACGACATAGGTGCCGATGCTGCCGGCGAGACGGCGCTGGCGCGCGGCCTGGGTGCCGCTGGTGCTGGCGTAGTATGGCGTATCGGCCACGCCGCGAATGAACGGTGGCACGAGCTGTTCCTGCGCGAATGGCTGGTTGCCAGCGTAACGACGGATGTCGAAGGCGCCACTGCTGGTCGCCAGCACGGTGACCGATGCCACCACGACGTCCGCCTGCTGCTTCAGCCAGGCCAGCTTGCCGTCCAGAACGTCGAGGTCCACCTGGGCCCGCTGGTCCCCCGATTCCCGAAAATCGTACGGGTGCATCAGGACGCCGATGACCGGGTCATCCTGCGGGCGGGCCCGTGCCGCCGCCACGGCTGATTCGAGGTCCGGCAGCTCCACGGTGATCGGCAGGAAACGCATGGTCTCGATGGTGCTCACCAGTGGTCCGTAGCGGTTGGCCGACAGGCACTGGATTCCGTTCTCATGCAGGGCCTTCAGGGTGTCCTCGTCGTAGGTATTCCAGGGCGGGACGAAACTCAGCACCGGCCGGCCGATGATCCCTTCGAGCAGTTCCTTGCCGCGGCGGATCTTTTCCTCCTGTACGCCGTAGTCGTCGCCGCGAAATTCCGAATGCGGCATACCGCGGCCGTTACTGCGGTGCTCGAATCCATGCTGAGCAACGTCCACGCTGCCGTCCCGCACGGCAGCCGCCAGCGCCTGCCGCCGGCTGGCATCGAGTTCGAGGCTGGGCCGCGGCCGCGGGTCGCGGTAGTTGCCTTCGGTCACACGGGGGATGACGGCAAAGGTGCAGCACAGGCCATGCTTGCGGAACAGCCCGATGAGTCCGTTGTCGACCGTCGGGTCGCTGGTCGCCGAGTAGTCGTCATAGCGGAAGAAGACCCGTACGGCGTGGCGATCGGTCATGGCGGAGTCCTCAACCGCTGTCGGTCCGGGCATGGGTTGCCGGCATCCGAGGTCTCCGGATCAGGGAACCTGCAGTTCCCTGACCGGATCCACCAGCAGTGGCGGCAGGTGCTGGTAGCTGGTGGTGCGGCGCTTGGCCGCGATGTCCGCGTAGACGTGATGCGCCTGCTCGGTGCTGATGCCGAGGACCGCGGCCACCTCCTGTTCGGCGACGCCATGGTTGACTGCCCACAGGGCGATATCCATCTGCTGGTAGGGCAGAGCGAAGTAGAACTCGTCCTGTCCCTGCACCAGGCTGTAGGTGTCGGTGGTGGGCGCCGCCCGCCGCACTTCCTCCGGTACGCCAAGTTCGGCCGCGAGTGCATAGACCTGCGTCTTGTAGAGGTGTGCGATCGGCTTGATGTCCGCGGCGCCATCGCCATTCTTCACGAAGAATCCCTGGTCGTACTCCAGCCGGTTCGGCGTGCCGATGACGGCATAGTTGAGTCGGTCCGCGTGGAAGTACTCGATGGTTTTGCGGATACGCTGCTTGTAGTTGGTGGCCGCCACGATCTGCAGGTACTGGTTCAGGCCCAGGCGGGCCTCTTCCTGCCGGCCGTTCGGGCGTTGCACCACCAGCGCGAAGTGGTTGGCGAGCCCCTGCTGGCCACCGCGGATGGCCAGCTTGTGCGGCCAGCTGCCGTCATAGTCGGCGAATACTTCCCGGATGGCGTCATCGCGCCAGCGATAGCAGCCAATGGCACGCAGGGTCGCCGAAATGTCCTCGGTGCGGAACTCGATGCCCAGCTGCTCGGCGACCTGCTGTCCACGTGGCGTGGTTGTGCTGGCCGAGTCGGTTTCCGGCATCAGCAGGCCGAACACCTTGGCGGCGCCTACGGCGCGCACGCTCAGCGCAGCACAAACCGCGCTGTCGATACCGCCGGAGATGCCGACGACCAGGCCACGGCGCCGCAGCCGCCTGGCGAGCATTTCCCGCATGCTCGCGGTGATGCGTTCGATCTCGGCCTTCACGTCGAGGTCAAGGACGTTCCTGTTGAGCTTCGTCATGGTGCTATGCCTGTGCAGCAGGAGTGCGGCGGGCCTCGATGACACGGATCTGGCCCGCTGCATCGTTGTGGGTGTGGATCTCGTCGAACTGCGGATCGGCAGCCAGCGTTCTGGCGACACCGGCGCCCTGGCCGAGGCCGACCTCCATCAGCAGCCAGCCGCCCGGCCTGAGCAGCGGCGGTGCCGTGGCGACCAGCTTGCGGATGATCTTCACGCCAAACGGCCCGCCGTCGAAGGCCAGGCGCGGCTCGTGCTGGCAGATTTCAGCAGGCATGCCGTCCACGCGCGCGCTGGAGATGTAGGGCGGGTTGCAGGTGATCATGTCCACAGCAGACTGGAACAGTTGCTCGCTGAAGGGCTCCAGCAGGTCACCGCAGCGGAACTCGACGTCCCCGCGGCCGAGGAACCCGGCATTCTGCCTGGCGAGTCCGACGGCCTCCGGGCTGAGGTCGGCGCCCAGGATCCGCGCCTGCGGCAGATGGCTGGCGATGCCGAGCGCGACGTTGCCAGCGCCGGTGCAGACATCGATCACCAGCGGCCGCGCGCTCGCCAGCGACTGCAGGCGGCGCACGGCAGTGAAGCCGAGCTGCTCGGTTTCCCGCCGCGGGACCAGTGCCGCCGGGGAAGCCAGCAGGATCTGCCCCATGAAGTCCTGCCGGCCGGTGAGGTGCGCCAGCGGCGTGCCTGCGAGGCGTTGCTCGACAAGGGCGCGGAGCCGGGCGCGGCCGGTATCATCCAGGGCCCCGGGCGTGAAAGTCGCAGCCTGGCTGACTGCCAGCGGCCGGTCCTCCGCCAGCGCCCAGAGGCAGCGCAGGGTGATCTCCGGGCTCTCGTCAGGCTTGTCCGGCAGCAGCTGAAGCTCACCCTGCAGGCGCTGCAACAGTGACGCAAAAGTGCTGGCGGTGTCGTTCGTGCCCATTAGCGTACGGGCGCCTTCCGCGACTGCTGGACCGCTGTTACCGGCGGCATTATGCCAGCGCTTTGCGGTCGATCTTGCCGTTGGGACTCTTCGGCAGGGTATCGCGCAGCAGGATGTCGCGCGGCACCATGAAGTTCTCCAGCCGCCGCGTGAGCTCGTGCCGGAGCTGGCGATCGTTCAGCGCTGCACCAGGCGCCGGTACCACGAAGGCGCGGATCGCCTGTCCGAGGACATCGTCGGGCACGCCGACCACGACGGCTTCGCCAACGCCGGGGATGGAACACAGGGCGGCTTCGACTTCCGCCGGGCTGACCTTCTCGCCCCGGGTCTTGATGATGTCGTCGGTGCGGCTGAGGAAATACAGGCAGCCGTCCTCGTCCATGCGGAACCAGTCGCCGGTGCGCAGCACGCGCTCGCCGGGGATGTCGCCCGGGAACAGCATCTCGTCGGTCCGCTGCGGGTTGTTCCAGTAGCCGCGCATCATGTGCGGGCCACGCACATAGAGGATGCCCGATCCGCCGGGACCGACCGGCTCGCCTTCAGGCGTGCGCAGGTAGACCTCCGTGCCCGGGATGGCAATGCCTACCGAGCCGGGCTTCGCATCGATCAGCTCGGGAGGCAGGTAGCTGACACGCTTGCACTCCGTCAGGCCGTACATGGCGAAGATCATCGCGTTGGGAAATATTTCCCTGAGGATCGCGATATGGGCCGGCGGCAGCGCGGCAGCCGTGTTGGTCACCCGCCGCACCTGCGGGAAATGCAGCGGGCTGCGCCGGTGTGCCGCAATGATCATGGCGAACACCGTCGGTACGCCGGGAAAGGTGGTGACGCCGTGCGCGTTCATGCGCGCGAACACTTCGGCGGGAAAGGTGAAAGAGCGCTCCAGGATCAGCGTGGCGCCTGCCCAGACGGATAGCAGCAGCTGGTACAGCCCGTAGTCGAAGGCCATTGGCAACAGGTTGAGCTGCACGTCGTCGCTGGACAGTCGCTGGTACTCGGACAGGCTGCCGACGGCGAACACCATGGACTGGTGGGTGTGCATGACGCCCTTGGGGTTGCCGGTGCTCCCCGAGGTGTAGATCAACGCGGCCAGGTCGGTCGGTATGGTGCCCGGCGCCCGCAGGTCGCGGGCGGGTGCCGCCAGCAGGTCATCCAGACGTTCGGCCTCGATGCCCGGGCCGGACAGCGGCTGCAGGTCGCCTCCCTGCCCGGAAACGACGATATGGGTGAGGCTCGGCACGTTGCCGACCACTGCGCGGGCCACTTCCGCGAGGTGGATGTCAGTGAGCAGGTGGCGGATGGTGCAGTCGTTGGCGATGAAGCAGAGCTTGTCGTGCTTCGTCTGCGGGTTGATGACGAGGAAAACGCCACCAGCTTTCAGCACCGCAAAGATGCTGATCGCGCAGGCGACGGTATTGTCCATGAAGATGGCGGCACGGTCGCCACGGCGCAGGCCGCGGGCCTGGAGTGCCGCGGCGAGCCTGGTTGCCGCGGCATCCAGCTGGCGGAAGCTGCAGGCTTCCTTGCCGGCATCCACGGCGGTCTTGTCCGGCCAGGCCTGTGCCGCAGCCACAAGGCCGTCATGCAGCAGGGCACGATACATGCGTGGAGGAGCCGTCATGCGCTGGTCCCGGCTCAGACCGCTGCCTTGCCGGTCTTGCGGGCGACGAACTGCGCCAGCCGATTGATCGAGTCGAAATTCTCCGGCAGCAGTTCGGTGTCATCCACCTTCACGCCGAACTGTTCCTCGAGGAACATCACCAGCTCGAGGATTCCGGTGGAATCAATGATGCCCTTGTCCAGGAATGAGTCATCATTGCCCAGCGCATTCTGGTCGCTGGTGAACAGATAGGTATCGAGGACGTAAGCGCGAAGCTTTTCTATGACCGACATTCGGGGTGCCCTGTCTGAGTGCTGGTCTGGCGGCTGTTTCTGGCCGTTATTGTAGGTAACTGCCAGGCGATCCCTTGCCGTCGACAAAGGCCTGGTGCCACAACTGCGTGGACAATATACCAAGCAGCGCCATGTTGTCCTTGAAGCCAATCACACGACCCTGTTCGATTTTCCGCAACAGGAGCTGGACCCGCTGCGAATCGAAGTAGCCGCTTGCCTGGAGCGCGGCCGGGCTCAGTCGCTCCTTGACGTAATCGGGAGGATCACCGGCACCGAAGAATGCCGCGATGTCCGGTGCCCGGTACGGCTGCTTGTAGCGGGCCACGGTTGCCGGCGGCAGGTGCCGCGCCAGGGCGCGTTTCAGCAGGTACTTCTCATTCAGGCCGCGCATCTTCAGCCTGGGATGCAGCCGGTTGGCGAACTCGATGACGCGGTGGTCGAGGAACGGAAAGCGGCCCTCGACCGAGTTGGCCATCAGCATGCGGTCGCCCTGGCTGTTGAGCAGGTAGCCGGCCATCAGGGTCTTTGCTTCCAGGAACTGCGCGCGGTTGAAGGCGTGCCACTTCGGGAAATCCGCGGGCAGGGTATCGACCAGCACCGCCACCGGATCCTGCGCCAGCTGCGCGCGGAATCCGGCACTGAAGAATTCCCTGGTCTTGCCGGTGGTCGTCCAGCGCGGCAGGTGCGAGAAACCCGGCAGGTCGGGCTGGTCGAGCGCCTGGCCGAAGAACATCTTCAGGTAGGCGCTGCCGGTCCGCTGGTTGAGGTCGAGATAGGGGTAGAGCCGCCCGAGCAGTGCCGGTCTCCAGGCGGAATCCGGCTGGCGTGCCCAGAACTGGCGGATCTTCGCCTCCTTGAACAGGTCGTAGCCGCCAAGCACCTCGTCGGCGCCCTCCCCGGTCAGCACCACCTTGTAGCCCTGCTGGCGCACCAGGCCGGAGAGGATCGACATCGGCGCCGGGGCACTGCGCAGCACCGGCGCCTCGGTGCGATAAATCACCGCGGGGAAGCTGGCGGCGATATCCGCCTTGCGGCACATGACCGAAGCGTGCTTCGTGCCCAGGAACTGGCTGACGCGCAGCTGGTGTTCGCCTTCGTCGACGCCGGGGTCATCAAAGCGGATCGAAAAGGTATGCAGGTCGGGGTGGCCAAGATGCCTGACCAGCGCGCTGATACCTGAGGAGTCGAGGCCGCCCGACAGGTAGGCGCCGACCGGGACGTCGGCGCGCAACCGCAGCCTGGTCGCATCGAGCAGCAGCGAGTGCAGTTCCTCGGCCAGCTCGTCGACGCTGCCGCGCAGGTACTGCCCATCGGCCGGGAAGCTCCATTCCCAGTAGCGCTGGCGGCGCAGCTGTCCGGCCTCGACGATCACCATCTCGCCCGGTGAAACCTCCTCGACTCCCCTGAACAGCGAAGCCGGGCTGACCGGTGCCCAGAATGTCATGAGCTGGTCGAGTGCCGCCGCATTGAGTTCCGGCCGCGAACCCATCGCCGGCAGCAGCGCCTTGATCTCCGAGGCGAACAGCAGGCGCTGGCCCTGGCGGCTGAAGTACAGGGGCAGGATTCCCGGCCGGTCGCGTACCAGCAGCAGACGCCGGCGCGGCCGGTCCCACAGGGCGATCGCGAACTGCCCGTTCATGTGCGTCGCGAAGCCGTCACCGTACTCCTCGTAGAGGTGCACGATGACCTCCGTATCCGTGTGCGTGTAGAAGCGGTGCCCCCGCTGTTCGAGATCGCGGCGCAACTCCACGTAGTTGAAGATCTCGCCGTTGAAGACCGTCCAGATGGTCCTGGTTTCGTTGTGGATGGGCTGGTCACCGCCCTCGAGGTCGATGATGCTGAGCCGCGCGTGCCCGAGGCCGATGCCCGGTTCGGTGTGGAATCCGGTGCCGTCGGGACCGCGCGGCGCCAGTGCCGCGACCATCGGCTCGAGTTCTCGTTCCGTGACGCTTGCGTCCGGATCGAAACAGAGGATGCCTGCGAGGCCGCACATCGGCGCGAATTCTCCTGGGGACCGGGCCGGAATGCCAGCCAGTATCGGCCAGCTTAAGCGGCCGGCAGCCCGGTTCACCGTGTCCGGACCCCCAGATTTTGCCATTGCCCGCCGTCATGAGGAGCGGGCGCAATGGCGATCGTCGCCGTCAACGGCCGGATCGTTCCCCGCTGGTGGGACGTGCTTCTGGAGGGAGCGCCTCACCCTTTGCACGAAAGGGTGGCGGCGCCGGATTGCGCCGCGTCCGGGTTAGCGGCTGCGGCGGCGCACGGCCCCGAGCAGCGCGAGTGCGCCACCGAACAGCCAGATGGCACCGGGGACCGGAATCACCGCGGCGATATCGCCCGGGCGGACGGCCCAGGCATAGAGGCTGTTGCTCTTGAGTTCCAGGTACTGCGAGCCGGCACCGAAGTGGAAATACCAGGCGTTGGCGGTATCCGGTGCGTACTCGTTGCCGGTCCAGTAGTAGCCGGCCTGGAAGTTGGAGAAAGGCCCGCTGTTGGTCAGGCAGAAGTTGGGAAATCCCGGGCAGCTGCCGGGATTGCCGCTGGTATCGAAGGCACCGGTGTTGCCCAGCGTGACGTAGAACAGGTGCGCCATCTCGCTGTATACGGTGTCACCGCTCTTGGTCTGCACGTTGTAGCCGCAGTCCGTGCCGCTGTAGGCCAGATCGCAGCCGGCCGCCCCGGTGTCCAGCATGAAGGGCAGGCGCCAGTCGCTTGCGCCGAGGTACGCGGCTGAATTCATCGCCGCGATCCACTCGTTCGCCTTGTCCCAGGCCATGGTGCCGTTGAAGTTGATGCCGGTGACACCGAAGTCGTTGGTGTCGGCCAGGTTCGCATTCGCCAGCCAGGTGATGTTGAGCGCGCTGTCGTAGTAGGCCTGGCCGCCCAGGCGGCTGAACAGCGCTGCATTGGCGCTGCCGACGGTCAGCATGAACAGGGAGATCCCCAGCAGCAGCCGCTTCATCGTTCTTGTTCCCCGTCTCGTGATCCGGCTCGGCCTTGCCGGATGTTGGCGTTCGATGCTTGGGATTATACGGTTCCGCGGCCATCGACCAAAGCTCACGCCATCGCAATTTTCAGACAATGAAACCGCCGTGCCGTGTCCGCTGCTGGATCTTGCAGTGTTATGTTGCATTCACTGCTGAAGCAGTTGATTCCCAGACGGGAATGTCGAGCCAGATCAAGCGGGGCCGAGCGTGCGTTACCGATGCCTGGCCAACGCAGCTACCGATTATGACAACTGCGCGCTGGCTGCCGGAGGCACCCGCACTCATATAAATCGTGCTGCCGCAGCAGGCGGCGGCGCCAGCAGACCGCCCCCGGCGTCTCAGAAAAAGCTGAGGGTGTCGCGGATCCTGCCTTTCCAGTCATACAGGCGCATCGCCCGCTGCCGGGCCTCGATCCGGCGCAACGTGGCGTCGGACAGGCGCGTACCCGGTACCAGGCCGAAATTGCTGTCCGCCTGCGCAACCGACTTGGTGCCCAGGATGACGGTCGAGGTCTCGGCAAAGGACAGCGGATAGCAGGCCGCGGCCACGGCCATTGAAGCGGTTTGCGCTTCGATGAAGCGGAACTGCTCCGCTGCATCGACTGTCGATGCGATCTGCTCTGCGGTCCAGCCGTGCCGCTGGTCGTTCGGGTCGGGGAACACGGCATCCCGGCGGTATTTACCGGTCAGGAATCCCTCCTTCAGCGAGGAGCGGATGATCACGCCGACGCCGGCCCGGCGTATGGCATCGAGCTTGGCGAGGAAGGGATCCGGATCAAGCAGGCTGAAGGGCAGCTGGATCACATCGATCTGGCCCTGCTTCAGGACGCTGTTGATGTCGCCGATCGAGTAAAGCGATATGCCGACCAGCCGCGCCTTGCCTGATTTCCGGATGCGGTAGAGCGCGTCATACAGCGCCTGCTCCGCGCGGGATGGCGCCCAATGAACCTGGTAGAGGTCGACGGCATCGGTTCCCAGGCGGACCAGCTGTTTCTCGAGCGTGGCCTCGAGGCCTTCCGGCTGGCCGGAAAATTTCGTGGCAACCAGCCACTTCGAGCGGCGGCCTGCCAGGAACTCGCCCAGCACCAGCTCCGAGTCGCCATACACCATGGCGGTATCGACGAAGTTGCAGCCGAGTTCCTCGGCGCGGGCCAGTGTCCGCAGGGATTCGGCACGATCGACGCTGCCGTAGGCGCCACCGATGCCCCAGCCGCCGAAACCGACCTCGGAGACGCGGACGCCGCTTGCACCGAATACACGGTAATTCATGCCGCCCTGTACCCTCTGCGCGCTGGCCCCGGCCGCAGGTTGCGGCATCCAGGCCGCCATGTTCCGGTTCAATGCGCTGCGGATCGTTGCACCCGCCAGCAGGGCTGCTGATCCGGCAACCAGTCCTCCAAGCACCGCGCGTCGCTGCATACCTGCAATTCCCGGTCCATGGCCGGATGCGCCCTGCTGGCGTCCGGCCGTCCTACTGTGCCACCCCGGACTGCCAGGCCGCACGCAGTGCGCGCCCGCATTTCGCGGAGGCGAGGCCCTGCTGGATTTCACCGTTGGCCAGGGCGAAGCGCGAAATGACGCCGTAGTACTTCCGGTCGGCATCGATCCAGGGATAGAAACCGAAGGCGCCGGGGCTGCTGAAGGCGCCGTCGCCATCCTGCGGGTCATCCTCGACCCAGTGGGCGATCGAGTAGTGCCATTGCACGGTGACCGCGGGGCTGTGCACGGCATTGCAGCCGGTGCCGATGACCCAGGCACAGACCGGCTGTGAACCCAGCGCATCGCGCATGCCGAGCTGGCCGCCAAGGACGGCGCGCAGCAGCAGCGCGTAGTCGCTGGCCCGCGCGGCGATGCCGCCGGCGAGCAGCGGCTGGGTGTACTGCAGGCTCACGCCGGCGACGCCCAGCCCGGCGACGATGGCGGGACCAAGGTCGGCGGTATCGAGGTCGCTGATCTCCGGCTGGTAGATGCCGGCATGGTTTTCCTCGTGGCCGGAGTTGTAGTCAAACAGGCCATCGGTAGATGGGTCGTAACTGCCGAAGGTCTTCCCGGGAGTCGAGGACGGCAGCGTCAGGCAGTGGTTGATGCTGTTGGGGCCCACCGGCGGCGCGGTGCAGGTGGCGCTGCTGGTCGAGGTATCCATGTAGGTGTAGCCGCTGGTGAAATGCAGGAAGCGGATATCGTTGAGCGTCAGGTTCGCGGCACCACCGCGCTTCTGCACCACGTACATGCCGTAGATCCATTTCGACGCTGAGGCGATCGGCCAGCGCGTGGCTGCGGTGACCGGCGTGCCCCCGGCCTGCGTCGAGCTGCCACTGGCCAGCGCCGCATCGGCATTCCCGAGCTCCCAGTAGAAGGGCTGGATGGCCGTGCACTGGGCATTGCTATTGGCGGTCTGCGTCACTGCCGCCACGCTGCCTGGCGTGGGCGGACCGTTGCCGCCGGTGGCGGGCGGACCGAGGACCGGACCACCGCCGCCGCCTCCGCCGCAGGCGCCGAGCAACAGCAGGATTGGCCCGAGCAGGGCACGGCGTTGGCCGGCCAGATGGATGATGGCGGCGAATCGCTTCGGCATGACGACTCCAGGCTGGATTCTCATGGTACTGCCTGCAGGGAACGCCGTGGAGACCGCGGGGTTGACGCCCCGCTCGGAAACGGTGCTTCGCAGGCCGGTTGCCAGAGACGCGCTGCCCTCAGGGAAAGACCGTGGCACCGGCAGCGGCCGGCAGGCCGCTGTCGCGGAGCGCCTGGTCGACATCGGCGCGCACTGCTTCGCGGCTGCGCACCGGCCCAGACGCAACCGCGCCGCGACCCTCGCGCGGATTCTCGTGGGGCAGCGCAAGCCCCGGCCGTGCCGGAAGGCCGAGGAACCCGAGGATGCGCGCCAGGCTGTCCTGCTCCTCACCGCCGCAGATGTCGATCACCAGCAGGTCCGCCTCGCGTCCGTCGAAATACTGGCGCACCCGTTCATGGTAGTGGTGGCGGCGGCCAATCCAGGCCTGCAGTGCCTGGCGCGGCCCGGCTTCGTACTCCTCGCGCATCGGCCCGGTCGCGCCGATGCTGCGGCGATGCTCGACGTGGCGGATACGGCTGGCGAGCCAGTCGTCGAGCCGGCGCGTGGTCAGGATGAAGCGGCTGCCCGGGAAGGTCCGGTCGAGCAGGGGGAAGTCGTGCTCATTGCCGTCGCTGAAGCACTGGTACCCGGCATAGAGCGGGTCGCTCACCGGGATGTGGCTGTAGTAACCATGGAAGGAACGCAGCCCGAGGTCCAGGAACAGGCGATGCATCGACGAGGTGCCGGTCTTGTTGAAGCCGATGCAGAAGACCTTGTTGAACATCGCAGGACCACGCTCGCGGACTGCCGAAACGCGAGCGAGCATACACCGGCGGTGCCGGTGTCCGCGTTCAGCGCACCACGCGCAGGCTCGGCCGCGAGGGTTCGGTGGCTTTCGGCCGCGGCTGGCGCGCCGCGCTGACGCGCACGCGGTTGCGGCCGCTGCGCTTGGCGGCGTACATGGCCTGGTCGGCCCGGGTGAGGAGTTCGGGAATGGTTTCGCCGCGGCGGTACTCAGCCACGCCCGCGGAGACCGTGATTTCCAGTTCCCGGTCCACCGGGTGGCGGGCAACGGCTTCACGCACGCGCTCCGCGCAACGCAGGGCACCGTCGACTTCGGTGCCGGGCAGGATGGCGAGGAATTCCTCGCCGCCGAGGCGGCCGAGCGCGCGCCGGAAGCGCGTGGGGTTGATGGCGTCCATGGCCCGCAGCGCGCGGCGGGCGCGGTTGGCGAACACCGTCAGCACGCGATCGCCGGCGAGATGGCCGTGCGAGTCGTTGAGCGACTTGAAGCGGTCGAGGTCGAAGATGCAGACGCTGAACGTGCGTCCGGTGCGGTCGGCACGGGCCTTTTCCCGCAGCAGCGCATCCATGATGTACTGGCGGTTGAATGCCTTGGTCAGGTGGTCGCGCTCGGCGCTACGAGCCATGCGCTCGACTTCCTGCTGCAGGCGCCCGACCTCGTCGCGCAGTCCGTCCTGGTCGTTTTCGGTCTGGCGCGCGCGGCGGCCCAGCAGCGTCAGCATGCCGATGACACCGGCACACTGCAGCACCTCGCCCCAGAGCCCGTCGCCGGCACCGTTGGCGAGCAGGCGGATCACCATCGAGAGGGCATAGCCACCGCCTGCGGCGAAGCAGAGCTGCCGCAGCCGGATGGCATCGGTGCGCGTGAAGGCGACCAGCACCGCGGTCAGGTACATGCCAGGCACCAGCTCGCCGGGCCCATCGGCGAGCACGGCGTAGACGGTGGTCCAGGCGATGGCGAGGCCGGCCTGTGCGGTGGCGACGGCCTCGTCGCTGTCCTCGCGCACCGTGGGCAAGCTCAGCAGCGCGAGCAGCGCATTGGTCACCAGCACGGCACCGGCCAGCAGCCCTGCGGCGGCGGGGTCCAGCGTGGTGCGTCCGGCGAGGTGGCTGAGGAAGGCCAGCCCCGCCCAGGCGAGGTAGAACCCGGTGGCCGGCAGGGAGGCCTGCCAGGAGGCCCGCTGCGCGGGCTGGTCTTCAGTGGACAATTCCGGTGCGAATTCGCCGTCTGCCATGGCTGCCTGTTCTTGTTCTTGTTGCTGGCGTGGCTGCACCGGCGAGGATCGCGGGCGCAGCAAGTGAGACTAGCGTCGCAGAAAGCGGCTGGCCTCGACTGTGACGCCCGTCGCAGCCCGCCGGACGGTCCCGCTTATGGTGAACGCCGTGGCTGGGCGGTGGCCGCGCTACAATGCGCGCCGCCGCGGCAGCCGGGAGCCTGCCGCCGGCAAAGGTGCCGGAGCCATGCAGCAGGAATCGCGCTTCGATGTGATCGTGGTCGGCGGTGGCCATGCTGGCAGCGAGGCGGCTGCGGCCGCCGCGCGCCTCGGCGCGCGCACGCTGCTGCTGACGCAGAACCTCGAGACCATCGGCCAGATGAGCTGCAATCCCGCGATCGGCGGGATCGGCAAGGGCCACCTGGTGCGCGAGATCGACGCGCTGGGCGGGTTGATGGCCCGCGCCGCGGACCGTGCCGGCATCCACTTCCGCATTCTCAACGCCAGCAAGGGGCCGGCGGTGCGCGCCACGCGCGCCCAGGCCGATCGCCTGCTGTACAAGGCCGCGGTGCGCGCCCTGCTGGATGCGCAGCCCGGCCTCGAGGCGTTCCAGGCCAGCGTCGCCGACCTCCTGGTCGAGGGCGGGCGCGTGACCGGCGTACGCACCCAGATCGGCCAGTGCCTGCATGCAGCCACCGTGGTCCTCACGGCGGGCACTTTCCTCCGTGGCCGCATCCACGTCGGCCTCGAGCAGCATGCCGGCGGTCGTGCCGGGGATCCGCCCTCCATCGAACTCGCCGACCGGCTGCGCGAGCTGCCGTTCCGGGTGGGCCGGCTGAAGACCGGCACGCCACCGCGCATCGATGCGCGCAGCGTCGATTTCAGCGTGATGCAGCCGCAACCGGGCGATGTGCCGGTGCCGGTGTTCTCCTTCCTCGGACGGCGCGCGGAGCATCCGCGCCAGGTGAACTGCCACATCACGCGCACCACCGAGGCGACGCACGACATCATCCGCGGCGCCCTCGACCGCTCGCCGCTGTTCACCGGTGCCATCGAAGGCTCCGGGCCGCGCTACTGCCCCTCGATCGAGGACAAGGTGGTGCGCTTCGCCGGGCGCAGCTCCCACCAGATTTTCGTCGAGCCCGAGGGGCTCGACAGCACGGAGCTCTACCCCAACGGCATTTCCACCAGCCTGCCTTTCGACGTGCAACAGGCACTGGTGCGGAGCATCCCCGGCTTCGAGAACGCCCGCCTGACGCGGCCTGGCTACGCGATCGAGTACGACTTCTTCGATCCGCGGGACCTGAAGCTGACGCTGGAGACCCGCGCGGTGGCCGGGCTGTATTTCGCCGGCCAGATCAACGGTACCACCGGCTACGAGGAAGCCGCCGCGCAGGGCCTGCTGGCCGGCCTCAATGCCGGCCGCGCAGCACTCGGGCGCGAGCCCTGGTCGCCCGGTCGCGAGCAGGCCTATATCGGCGTGCTGGTGGATGACCTCATCACCCGCGGCACGGTCGAGCCCTACCGCATGTTCACCAGCCGTGCCGAGTACCGCCTGCTGCTGCGCGAGGACAACGCCGACCTGCGCCTGACACCGGTCGGCCGTGAGCTGGGACTGGTCGACGACGCGCGCTGGGAGCAGTTCTGCGCCAGGCGCGAGGCCATCGCCGCGGAGACCACCCGGCTGCAGGGCATCGTCGTGCAGCCCGACGCCGTGGATGCGGCCACCGCGGCTGCCATGGGCGGGCCGCTGCGCCGCGAACAGCGCGCCTTCGAACTGCTGCGGCGGCCGGGCGCGAGCCATGCACTGGTCACGGCCCTGCCCGTGGTCGGCCCGCGGCCGGTCCCGGCCCACGAGGCGCCGGAGTACGGCGAGCAGGTGGTGGCGCAGGTCGAAGTGCAGGCGCGCTACGACGGCTACGTGCAGCGCCAGCAGCTGGAGATCGAGCGCAGCCGGCGCCACGCCGATGCGGTCCTGCCGCAGGACATCGACTACGCCACCGTGCGTGGGCTGTCCAACGAAACGCGCCAGGCACTGAGCGCAGCGCGGCCACTGACCCTGGCCCAGGCCGCGCGCCTCTCCGGCGTGACCCCGGCAGCCATCTCGCTGCTGCTGGTGCACCTGAAGAAGCAGCGGGCCCGCAGTGCCTGAAGGCGTCAACCGGCGCGCGGCCCTGCTGCCGGTGCTGCTCTGCTGCCTGCTCGCCGGTTGCGGCGAACGCACCGCTGTGCCATCGGCCAGCGCCGGCCCGGTTGGTGGCCCCGGCGGCCAGGAACGCGCGCAGCAGCAGCTGCTGCGCAAGGGCAATGGCGCGGAGCCGGAAAGCCTCGACCCGCACCGTACCGAGAGTGTCGCGGCCTCCAACATCGAGCGCGACCTGTTCGAGGGGCTGGTGCTGGAAACCGAGGATGGCGAGCTGGTACCCGGCGCCGCGGCCAGCTGGGAGGTCAGCGCCGATGGCCTCAGCTACCGCTTCCACATGCGTCCCGATGCGCGCTGGAGCAACGGCGACCGGCTCACGGCGCGGGATTTCGAATACAGCCTGCGCCGCAGCTGCGATCCGGCGACGCTCAACGGCTACTCGAGCATCCTGTACCCGATCCTCAACGCCGAGGCCGTGGTCGAGGGGCGCCTGCCACCCACGGCGCTCGGCGTGCAGGCGCTCGACGATGCGACCCTGGAGATCCACCTGTCCGGGCCGACACCCTACTTCCTCGGCCTGCTCACCCACAGCAGCGCCTATCCCGTGCACCGGCCCTCGGTCGAGCGCTACGGCGAGAAGTTCGCCCGCCCGGGCAACCTGGTCAGCAACGGTGCCTACCGGCTGGAAGAGTGGGTGATCCAGTCCCACATCCGGCTGCTGCGCAACCGGTACTACCGGGATGATGCCCACACCAGCATCGACGAAGTCTGGTACTACCCCATCGAGAACGACGACGCCGAGGTCAACCGCTACCGTGCCGACGAGCTCGACATGACCGAGGGTGTGCCGTTTCGCCAGGTGCGCTGGCTGCGGGAGCAGCTGCTGGGCGAGCTGCGCATCGCCCCCTACCTCGGCACCTACTACTTCGGCTTCAACAACACCCGCCCGCCGTTCAGGGACAACCTGCCGCTGCGCCTGGCGCTGTCCATGGCCGTGGACCGCGACATCCTCACGCAGCGGGTGATGGGCACCGGCGAGCAGCCGGCCTGGGGCTTCGTGCCGCCGGTGGTGAACTACAGCGGCCAGCGTCCGGCCTGGGCGGACTGGACCCAGGAGCAGCGCAATGCCGAGGCTCGCCGCCTGTACCACGAGGCCGGCTATTCCGAGCAGCACCCGCTGGAGGTGGAACTGCTCTACAACACGGACCAGAACCACAAGCGCATCGCCGGCGCGCTGGCGGCCATGTGGAAGCAGACGCTGGGCGTGCGCACGAAGCTGCTGAACCAGGAGTGGAAGGTCTTCATCGAGAACCGCAAGCGCCGCGTCATCACCCAGGTGTTCCGCTCCGGCTGGATCGGCGATTACAACGACGCCTACACCTTCCTGCAGCTACTGCACTCCGCGAACGGCCAGAACGACCCCGGCTACCGCAACCCGGCCTATGACGCGCTGCTCGACCAGGCGGCCGCCACCGCTGATCCCGCCGAGCGGCGTGCGCTGCTGGAGGCGGCCGAGCGGCAGCTGCTCGCCGACCAGCCGCTGATCCCGCTGTACTTCTACGCATCCAAGCGGCTGGTGAAGCCCTGGGTCGGCGGCTACCGGCCGAACCTCATGGACCATCACCACAGCAAGGACCTCTACATCCTCCGCCACTGAGCGTGGCCGCCGGCGGTGCTTCCCGTCCGCCTGCCACCGAGGCACCATGCACCCATGCTGCGGTTCACGATCCAGCGCCTGCTGACGGGCATCCCCACGCTGCTGGTCCTGATCGCCGCCGCGTTCTTCCTGATCCGTGCCGCGCCCGGCGGCCCCTTCGACCGGGAGCGCGACCTGCCGCCGGAGATCGAGGCCAACCTGCGCCAGGCCTATCATCTGGACGAACCGCTGGTCCGGCAGTTCGGCCGCTACCTCGGCAACCTGGCGCGCGGCGATTTCGGCCCGTCACTGCAGTACCGCGACTTCAGCGTGACCGAGCTGATCCGGGCCGGATTCCCGGTCTCGCTGCGCATCGGTGCGCTGGCCATGCTGCTGGCGCTGCTGGCGGGCGTGTCGGCGGGCGCCTGGGCGGCGCTGCGCCAGAATGCCGCGAGCGATCACCTGGTGATGGCGGCGGCGATGACCGGGATTTCCATCCCGAACTTCGTCATGGCACCGCTGCTGGTGCTGGTGGTGGCGGTAGGGCTCGGCTGGCTGCCGGCCGGCGGCTATGGCGGCGGTGCCTGGCGCCACCTGGTGCTGCCGGTGATCACGCTGGCCCTGCCGCAGGTCGCCTACCTGGCGCGGCTGACCCGCGCCAGCATGATCGAGGTGCTGTCAAGCCCCTACATCCGCACCGCCCGTGCCCAGGGCCTGTCGCCAGGCCGCATCCTGTTGCAGCATGCGCTGCGGCCCGCGTTGCTGCCGGTCGTTTCCTACCTGGGACCGGCAATTGCTGCGCTGATCACCGGCTCGGTGGTCATCGAGCAGATCTTCGGGCTGCCGGGCATCGGCCGCTTTTTCGTCACCGGCGCGCTCAATCGCGACTACACGCTGGTGATGGGCGTGGTGGTCTTCTACGGCACGCTGATCCTGCTGTGCAACTTCCTCGTGGACCTGGTGTACGGGCTGCTCGACCCGCGCATCCGCCATCTGCCATGAGCCGGGAATCCGGGGGCGATGAGGCCCGCAGCCTCTGGTCGGACGCCTGGGCCACCCTGCGCGGCAACCGCGCCGCGATCACCGCGCTCTGGCTGCTGGTGGCGATGGCGCTGGTGGTGGTCGTGGCGCCCTTCTTCCTGCCGTACAGCTACGAGCAGACCGATTGGGACAACATCGCCGTCGGCCCGTCGCTGGCCAGCGGGCACCTGTTCGGCACCGATTCGCTGGGGCGCGACCTGCTGGTGCGCACCCTGTGGGGCGGGCGTATTTCGCTGCTGGTGGCCCTGGTCTCCACTGCCGTGAGCCTGGCCATCGGCGTGCTCTACGGTGCCGTGGCCGGCTATGTCGGCGGCCGCCTGGACCAGCTGATGATGCGCGTGGTGGACGTGCTCTACGCGCTGCCCTTCATGTTCCTGGTGATCCTGCTGATGGTGCTGTTCGGCCGCAACATCGTGCTGATCTTCATCGCCATTGGCGCCATCAACTGGCTGGACATGGCGCGCATCGTCCGCGGCCAGACGCTGTCGCTGCGCAACCGCGAGTTCGTCGAGGCCGCCCGGGCCGGTGGCGTGCCCGCCGGCCGCATCATCCGCCGTCACATCGTGCCCAACCTGCTGGGTGTGGTGGTGGTCTACGTCACGCTCACCATCCCGCACGTGATCCTGGTGGAATCCGTGCTGAGCTTTCTCGGGCTCGGTGTGCAGGAGCCGATGACGTCCTGGGGCGCGCTGGTCAACGAGGGCGCGCAGGAGCTGGAGACGGCCTGGTGGATGATCGTCTTTCCCTCGCTGTTCCTGGCGCTGACGCTGTTCTGCTTCAACTTCCTCGGTGATGGCCTGCGCGATGCACTGGATCCGCGCGACCGGAGCCGCTCTTGAGCGGCCCGCTGCTCGATGTCACCAGCCTCGGCGTGCGCTTCGACACGCCTGCCGGGCCGTTGCAGGCGGTGCGCTCACTGGATTTCGCGGTCGCTCCCGGCGAGGTGCTCGGCGTCGTCGGCGAGTCCGGCTCCGGCAAGAGCCAGGCGATGCTGGCCCTGCTCGGCCTGCTGGCGGCCAACGGACGGGCCAGCGGCCGGGCGCTGTTCGAGGGCCAGGACCTGCTGGCTCTCGACGAGGCGAGGCTCAACCGCGTGCGCGGCTCGCGTATCGCCATGATCTTCCAGGATCCGATGACCTCGCTGAACCCGTACCTGGCCATCGGCGCGCAGATGGCGCTGGTGCTGCGCGCGCATCGCGGGCTGCGTGGCCGCGAAGCGGCACGGGAGGCCGGCGCGATGCTCGAATCGGTCGGCATCCCGGATGCCGGCCGGCGCCTGCGCCAGTATCCGCACGAGCTTTCCGGCGGCATGCGCCAGCGGGTGATGATCGCCACCGCCCTGCTCTGCCGCCCGTCGCTGCTGATCGCCGATGAACCGACCACCGCGCTCGACGTGACGGTGCAGGCGCAGATCCTCGAGCTCATGCAGACGCTGCGCGCGCGCTTCGGCACCGCCATCATCCTCATCACCCACGATCTCGCGGTGGTGGCCGGCCTGGCCGACCGGTTGCTGGTGATGCAGCAGGGCGAGTGCCGCGAGGCGGGCAGTCCGGAGGAGATCTTCTACGCGCCTCGCGAGCGCTACACGCGCGCGCTGCTGGCGGCGGTGCCGCGGCTGGATCGCGCCGGGCCGCCAGCGCCGCCGCTGCGCCACGCGGGGGCGGCGCCGTTGCTGCAGGTTCGCGGGCTGCGGGTCGGCTATCCGGTGCTGGCCGAGGGGCTGTTTGGCCGCAAGCGGCTGTTGCGGGCCGTCGAGGACCTGAGCTTCGAACTGGCGCCTGGCGAGGTGCTGGGCGTGGTCGGCGAATCCGGCTGCGGCAAGTCCACGCTGGGGCGGGCGGTGCTGCAGCTGGTGCCGGCCAGCGCCGGGAGCGTGAGTTTCCTCGGCCGGGACCTGGGGCAGCTGGAGCGTGCCGCGCTGGATGCGATGCGCCGCGACCTGCAGGTGGTGTTCCAGGACCCGCTGGCCTCGCTGGATCCGCGCATGACGGTGCGCGATATCGTCGCCGAGCCGCTCGAGACCTTCGAGCCGGGCATGGCCGAGGCCGAGCGCAGCAACCAGGTGGCCGAGATGCTGAGCCGGGTCGGCCTCGACCCGTCACACATGAACCGTTACCCGCACCAGTTCTCCGGCGGGCAGTGCCAGCGCGTGGCCATCGCCCGGGCGCTGATCACCCGGCCGAAACTGATCGTCTGCGACGAGGCCGTCAGCGCGCTCGATGTCTCGGTGCGCGCCCAGATCCTGCGCCTGCTGCTGGAGCTGCGCCGGCTGCTGGACCTGTCGCTGATCTTCATCGGCCACGACCTGGCGGTGATCCGCCAGGTGAGCCAGCGGGTGATGGTGATGTACCTCGGGCGGGTGATGGAAATGGCGCCGGCCGGTGAGCTGTTCGGCCAGCCGCGGCACCCGTATACGCGCGCGCTGCTTGCCGCGGCACCGGTGCCGGATCCGCGGCTCGAGCGCTCGCGGCCGCGGGTCGGGCTGGCGGGTGAAGTGCCCTCGCCGCTGGCGCCGCCGGACGGCTGCGTGTTCCGTACGCGCTGCCCGCATGCCCGGGAAATCTGTGCCGCCCAGGTGCCGGTGCTGGCGCGCCACGGAGCCGCGGAGGTGGCGTGCCACCGGGTCGCAGAGATTCAGGAAAGCGCTTTAGAATCAGCCAGTTAAAATATCACTTAGTTGACAGTGGCAATTATGGACTGCTGACCTCGAAGCTGGCGGTCACCGTGGCTTCGAAGTCCAGGCTGCCCGGGGAGTACGTGGCCGCCCCGTCGATGCTGGCGGTCTCGGCCATCGCCATCTTCACCATCGGCATGGGCATCGGCGGGCGCGGTGGCTCGGCCCCGCCGGCGGTGAGTTCACGCAGGCTGCCGAGCTTCACGCCCAGGGTGTCGGCGATCGTCCGCGCATTGGCCTCGGCATCCCTGGCCGCCGCCGCGAGGGCCTGGCGATTCAGATCGCGTCGCTTGCTGCTGTCGAGTACCGGCGGGGCCACGTGGTTGACGCCGGCATCCACCGCGCCTTCCACCAGCGCGCCGAGCTTGTCCAGGTCGGTGAGCTCGACTTCGAACTCGCGTTGCACCGAATAGCCTTCCAGCACCTGGCGAGAGGTCGGCTGGTCCCAGCGGTACTGGGGATTCACCGTGGCGCTGCTGCTGCGGACCTTGGCCTCGGGGATGCCGAGCTTCTTCGTCAGCGCCAGGAAGCGCTGGACCACGGCCAGCACCTCGGTCCGGGCCTTGTCCATCGACGCGTTGGTCTTCTGAACGGTCAGTCGAACCTGCGCCTTGTCGGGCGTACCGGTGACCGAACCGCTGCCCGACACCGTGATGGTCCGCGGCGGCTGCAACGGCATGTCGGCAGGTTGCGCCAGCGCCGCCGTGGCGCCCGCCAGTATCGGGAGGCAGAGGAGGGTGACAATGCTGCGGAGCATGGCAATCTCTCTAGAAATGACGGGGAAGTCACACTAACATACCGCCGCTGCGGGGCGGCCGTGGGCCTGCCCCCTTCCCCCATCCGAGGTCCTTTGCATGAGTCGACGTTTTGCGCTGATCGCCGCCCTCACGGCCATGGCCGGGTTTTCCATGGGTGCCCAGGCCGCCGGGGATCCGGCCCGCGGTGCCGAGCTGGCCGTGACCTGCATGGGCTGCCACGGCATTCCCGGCTACCGCAACGCCTACCCGTCCTATCGCGTACCGAAGCTCGGTGGTCAGAAGCCCGATTACCTGGTGATCGCGCTGCAGGAGTACAAAGCGAAGACCCGGCCGCATACGACCATGCAGGCCCAGGCGGCGACGCTCTCGGACCAGGACATGCAGGACATCGCCGCCTTCCTCGGCAGCGAGGGTGACGCCAAGCCGGCGGCCGCGGCCGACGGTTCCGCCGCCGCCAGCCGCGGCAAGGAGAAGGCGACGGTCTGTGCTGCCTGCCACGGCGAGACCGGCATCAGCGCCTCGCCCACCTGGCCGAACCTCGCCGGCCAGCACGAGGACTACCTGGTGCAGGCCATCACCAAGTACCGGGAAAAGGCGCGCCAGGATCCGGTCATGCAGGGCCAGGTGGGCACGCTGAAGGATGCCGACGTCAGGGACCTCGCCGCCTATTTCGCGGCCCAGTCCGGCCTGTTCACGGTTCACTACAACAAGTAGGCGGGCGCGGCGGCCCCAGGGGCCGCGCCGGTTCGTCACTGCTTCCGGGGCGCTTGCGCCCCGGAGTCGTCTCCGGGAGAGCGCAATGAAGGACTTCCGGGCTTTCCGGGTTCACCTCGATGGCGATCGCAGCGTGGCGCGCCTCGAACGGCTGCGCCTCGATGAGCTGTCAGCCGGGGATGTCGTCATCCGCGCTGCCTGGTCGGGCATCAACTACAAAGATGCGCTGGCTGCCACCGGCAAGGGCCGCATCCTGCGCCGCTACCCGCTGGTGGCCGGCGTGGACGTCGCCGGTACCGTGGAGAGCTCGGCGGACCCGCGCTTCAGGCCGGGCGACGCGGTGGTCGCCTGCGGCTGCGGCCTCAGCGAGACCCACGACGGCGGCTTCAGCGAATACGCGCGCCTCCCCGCCGATTTTCTCAATCCCCTGCCGCCGGGGCTCAGCCTGCGCGAGGCGATGGCCATTGGCACCGCGGGCTTCACCGCCGCCTACGCCCTGCACCGCATGGAGCAGAACGGCCAGCACCCGGGGCTTGGCCCGATCGCCGTAACCGGCGCGACCGGCGGTGTCGGCAGCGTTGCCATCGACATCTTCAGCCGCCAGGGCTACCGCGTGACGGCGCTGACCCACAAGCCCGGAGCGGAGCAGTACCTGCGCAGCCTGGGTGCCAGCGCCGTGCAGGTACTGGACGGCACGGCGCTGGGCACGCGGCCGCTCGAGAAGGCGGTCTGGGGCGGTGCCGTGGACAACCTCGGCGGCAGCGTGCTCGCCTGGCTGACACGCAGCGTGGTTCCGCTCGGCAACATCGCCAGCATCGGCCTGGCGGCCGGTCCGCAGCTGGAGACCACGGTGATGCCCTTCATCCTGCGCGGCGTGAGCCTGCTCGGCATCAGCTCCGGCGATGTGCCCCGCGAGCTGCGGATCGCCCTCTGGCAGCGCCTCGGCGCGGATCTGAAGCCGGCGCATCTCGAACGTATCATCGACCGTGAAGTGGACCTCGACGGCCTGCCGGCCTGCTTCGACGCCTACATCGACGGGCGCGTCACCGGCCGGACGCTCGTGCGCCTGGGTTGAGCCGCCGCGACATGGCCGGGTGCGGCGCGCCCATGACGGGATCGCAGCCGGCAGCGTCGGTGGTGATCGTCGGCGCCGGCTTCGGTGGCCTCGCCGCCGCCAAGGCACTCGCCCGCACCCGGGCGCCGGTGGCCATCACGCTGATCGACCGGCAGAACTACCATCTCTTCCAGCCCCTGCTCTACCAGGTGGCGACCGCCGGCCTGTCACCCGGCGACATCGCCTGGCCGGTGCGCGGCGTGTTCCGCAACCAGCCCGCCGTGCTGGTGCAGCTCGCCGAGGTGACCGGGGTGGACACCGCGCAGCGCGCGGTCCTGCTGGGCGACCGGCGCGTACCCTACGACTACCTCATCCTCGCCACCGGCGCCCGCCACAACTACTACGGTCATCCCGAGTGGGAACCGCATGCGCCGGGGCTCAAGTCGGTGGAGGACGCCACGGCTATCCGCCGCCGCATTCTGCTGGCCTTCGAGCGAGCCGAAATGGCAGAGGATGCGGCGGAAAGGCAGCGCCTGCTGACGTTCGTGGTGATCGGCGGCGGCCCGACCGGCGTGGAACTGGCAGGGGCCATCAGCGAACTGGCCCGCAAGGTCCTCGCCGCGGATTTCCGCCGCATCAACACCCGTACCACGCGTGTCATCCTGGTCGAGGCCGGGCCGCGGCTGCTGCCGGCTTTCGCTCCCGCGCTGGCGGACTACGCGGCTCGTGCCCTGGGGCGCCTTGGCGTCGAGGTGCAGATCGGCCGCAGGATCACCGCCTGCGAGGCCGGCGGGGTGCGTATCGATGGCGAGCTGCAGCCGGCGGCCACGACGCTCTGGGCCGCGGGCGTGCAAGCCGGGCCACTGGCCAGTTGGCTCGGCGTGCCGGCCGACTCGCAGGGGCGGGTGACCGTCGGGCCAGACCTGTCCGTGCCGGGCCTGCCGGAGGTGTTCGTGGTCGGCGATGCCGCGCGCATCGCCGATGCGGCACTCGGCTTCGTGCCCGGGATTGCGCCGGCAGCGAAACAGGCCGGGCGCCATGTTGCTGCAGTGATCGCCGCACGCAGCGCCGGCCAGCGCGGTCCAGGCCCGTTCCGCTACCACCACCAGGGCAACCTCGCGACCATCGGGCGCCACAGCGCCGTCATCGACCTTGGCCGGCTGCGCCTGCGCGGCTACCTGGCCTGGTGGCTCTGGGGCGGTGCCCATGTGTTCTTCCTGATCGGCGTGCGTAACCGCATCATGGTGATCGTCCAGTGGCTGTGGTCGTATTTGATGTTCCAGCGCGGCGCAAGGCTCATCACCGGGCAGCAGGAGAGGGAATCCTGAGCCTGGCCGCGGGTCGGTCCGGCCGATTTGGCTATACTCTGCGCGAACTGCAGCCGCCTGCCTCGGACCCGGACCATGGACGTCGAACAGCGCCTGACGGATGGCCTGGCGCAGCTCGGCGTGCCGGCCGACGAGAACCTCATCGGGGCGCTGGTCCGCTACCTGGAGCTGATCCAGCAGTGGAACCGGGCCTATAACCTCACCCGCATCACCGCGATGGACGACATGGCCCTGCGGCACATCCTCGACTCCGTGACCGCCCAGCCCTACCTGCGGGGAGGCGCCATCCTCGACGCCGGCACCGGCGCCGGTCTGCCCGGCATCCCCCTGGCGCTGCTGGAGCCGGCCCGCCGCTTCACCCTGGTGGACTCGGTGGGAAAGAAGTTGCGCTTCCTGCACCAGGTCGTGAGCGACCTTGGGCTCGCCAACGTCAGCCTGGTGCAGGCGCGACTCGAGGCCTATCCCGCCGCCGGCCAGTTCGACACCGTGGTATGTCGCGCCCTGGCGAGCCTCGCGGATTTCATCGCCGCCTGTGGCCGGCTGGCCGCCCCCGGCGGGCGGCTGCTGGCGATGAAGGGCCGCCGGCCCGACGACGAACTCTCTGCACTGCCGGCCCCCTGGCGGGCCAGCGCGGTGGACCGGGTGCAGGTGCCCGGGCTCGATGCCGAGCGCCACATCATCGTGCTGGAACGCTGAGGCTGCCGTGGGACGCATCGTCGCGATCACCAACCAGAAGGGTGGCGTGGGCAAGACCACCACCGCGGTGAACCTGGCCGCGGCGCTCGCCGCTGCCGAGAAGCGCGTGCTGCTGGTCGACCTCGACCCCCAGGGCAACGCCACCACTGGCTGCGGTGTCGACAAGTCGGCACTCGCCAGCACCGCCTGCGACGTGCTGCTCGGCGACTCCGCCGCCCAGGACAGCATCGTGCCGGTGCAGGACGGCCAGTTCGACCTGCTGCCCGCTAATGCCGACCTCACCGCCGCGGAGGTGCGCCTGCTGCAGGAGATCGGCCGCGAACTGCGGCTGAAAAAGGCGCTGGAACCGGTACGCGGCCTCTACGACCACCTGCTGATCGACTGCCCGCCGTCGATCAACATGCTCACGCTCAATGCCCTGACCGCGGCCGACGGCGTGCTGATTCCCATCCAGTGCGAGTACTACGCCCTGGAGGGACTGTCCTCGCTGCTGGAGACCATCAAGCAGGTGCGCAACACCGTCAATCCGCAGCTGCGCATCGAAGGCCTGCTGCGCACCATGTACGACCCGCGCAACCGGCTCGCCGCAGAGGTTTCCAACCAGCTGCTGAAGCACTTCCGGGACAAGGTCTACGACGCCATCATCCCGCGCAACGTCCGCCTGGCCGAAGCGCCGAGCTTTGGTCTCTCTGCCATCCATCACGACCGGAGCTCGCGCGGCGCGCAGGCCTACGTGCAGCTTGCCGAGGAAGTCATCCGGCGCGACGCCAGCACCGCCGCATGACCCGCCACACTCAAGCTAGAATGCCCCGCATCCGCCGGCCACCCCCGGACAGCCCATGAGCGCCAGAAGAACAGGACTCGGACGCGGCCTCGACGCCCTGCTCGGCGATGCCAGCCCGCCGGCCCGGCCGGTGCAGACCGAACCGCGCGAGGGCCTCAGGCATATCCCCGTCGAGCTCCTGCAGCGCGGTGAATACCAGCCACGCCAGGACATGGACCCCGCCGCGCTCGAAGACCTCGCCCGGTCCATCAAGGCCCAGGGCCTGGTGCAGCCCATCGTGGTGCGCCCGCTGCCGGCCAGCACCGCGGCAGGCGAGGTCCGCTACGAGATCATCGCCGGCGAACGCCGCTGGCGGGCCGCGCAGATGGCAGGCCTGGCGACCGTGCCGGCCGTGGTGCGCCAGATTCCGGACTCCGCCGTCATCGCCCAGGCCCTGATCGAGAACATCCAGCGGGAAAACCTCAACCCCCTGGAGGAAGCCCAGGCCGTGCAGCGGCTGATTGGCGAATTCCAGCTCACCCACCAGGAAGCCGCCGATGCCATCGGCCGATCCCGGGCGGCGGTCAGCAACCTGCTGCGACTGCTGGAACTCGGGGAGCAGGCGCGGACGCTGCTGCGCTCCGGGGCGCTGGAAATGGGCCATGCCCGCGCGCTGCTCGGGCTCACCGACCCGCGGATGCAGGCCGAAGTGGCCAGCCTGGTCGCCAAAAAGGGCCTTTCGGTGCGCGAGACCGAGGCGCTGGTACGCCGGGTGCAGGCGGGTGGCGCCACCCAGGGGGGCGACCGGCCCCGCGCGGTGGATCCCGATGTCCAGCGTCTGGAGCACGAGCTGTCCGACCGACTCGGTGCGCGCGTACAGATCCAGCACGGCAGCAAGGGCCGCGGCAAGCTGGTGGTCAACTACACCAGCCTCGACGAACTCGACGGCATCATCGCGCACATCCAGTAGTGCGCGCCCGCCACGCCCGGCCCGGGTTCATTTCTGCTTGAATCCTCAGGCGCCAATCCTTAGAATTTTGCGGCTTTGCGGTGCCTGAGGCGCCGCGCGCGGCCACTGCACCGCCCGGAAGGGGCGCGAGGTGGCCTTTTTGTTGCCCGCGCCGAGCGCGCTGGATCGGGCCAACGCTATGAGTGATCCGCAGGCGCGACGACTACTGCGGCGGACCGCCTGGCGCCTGGCCGCGGGCCAGCTGGCGCTGACCCTGCTGGTGACGGCGATGGCCGGCTGGCTGGGCGGTGCGGCGAGTGCCCGCTCGGCGCTTGCGGGTGGCTGCATAGGGACGGTGCCGGGCCTGTACCAGGCCCTGCGCATGTTCAGCGTGAGCGCCGCCGAGGAACCGGGGCGGTTCATGCGGGCGGTGTATGTAGGTGAGTTCATGAAGATTGCCATCACGGCGGCGTTGTTCGTGGCGGCGATCCGGATCATGAAGCCGCAGTTCCTGCCGCTGATGGCGGCGTACGCGGCGACGTTCCTGGTGTACTGGGTGGCCCTGGCAGCGGGTTATCCATGGTTCACGGCCCGGCCGGAGGCAGGTTCGGCGGGCCGGGGCACCGGCGGCGAGAAGAACTAGGACAGGACGAAAGCCAGGCCATGTCTGAAGCAGCACACAACACCGCGGGCGGGTACATCCAGCACCACCTGACCCACCTGCAGCTGTGCCGTGCGGATGACCAGTGGGTATGGAACGAATGCCACGGCAACTTCTGGGCCGTGAACGTCGACTCCATGGTTTTCTCGCTGCTGCTCGCCCTGTTCCTCGGCTATCTCTTCCGACGCATTGCCGTTACCGCCAGCCGCGACCGCCCGGGCCGGGTGCAGGCGCTGGTCGAGCTCATCGTCGATTTCGTCGACGACAGCGTGCGCAGCACCTTCAGCGGCAAGAGCCGGCTCATCGCACCGCTGGCGCTGACCATCTTCACCTGGGTGTTCATGATGAACTTCATGGACCTGATCCCGGTGGACTTCCTGCCGGCCGCGGTCCAGGCCCCGGGCGTGGCCGACTACCTGCGCGTGGTGCCCACGGCCGACGTCAACATCACCTTCGGCATGTCGCTGTCGGTGTTCGCCCTGGTGCTGTTCTATAGCTTCCGCATGAAGGGCGCCGGCGGCTTCCTCGCCGAGCTGACCATGCATCCGCTGAACCCGAAGGACCTGGGCGTTCCGCTGCTGTTCTGGCCGCTGGTGATCATCTTCAACTTCGTGCTCGAGACGGTGGGCCTGCTGGCCAAACCGCTGTCACTGTCGCTGCGGCTGTTCGGCAACATGTACGCCGGCGAGCTGATGTTCATCCTGATCGCGCTGCTCGGTGTCTACCAGCTGCCGCTGCATTTCCCCTGGGCCGTGTTCCACATCCTGATCATCACGTTGCAGGCATACATCTTCATGATGCTGACGATCGTGTACATGAGCCAGGCCTGCGAGCACCACTAGATCCTTAGTCCGCAACTTGCGCATTTCGAGGTAGGAGAAAACGATGGAAACTGTAATTGGATTCACCGCGATCGCCGTGGCCATCCTGATCGGTCTGGGCGCGCTCGGTGTCGGCATCGGCATGGGCCTGCTCGGCGGCCGCTTCCTCGAGGGCTGCGCACGCCAGCCGGAGCTGGCCAACATGCTGCAGACCAAGATGTTCCTGGTGGTGGCGCTGCTCGACGCGGTGGCCATGATCGGCGTGGGTATCGCGTTGTTCTTCGCGTTCGCCAATCCTTTCATCGGCCAGCTGCAGACCGCCGCCGGCGGCTGATCGCGGCACAGGGTCAAGGGCAGGCCAAGTCAGGAGCATAGCGGTGGATATCAATCTCACCCTCATCGGACAGGCGATCGCCATGGCGGTCTTTGTCTGGTTCTGCATGAAGTATGTCTGGCCGCTGCTGCTGGCGATGATCGAGGAGCGCCAGCAGAAGATCGCCGACGGACTGGCGGCCGCCGACAAGGGCAACAAGGCCCTGGAGGATGCCCAGCTGCGCATCCAGGCGATGGTGGAAGAGGCCCGCGCCCAGGCGCGCGGCATCCTCGACCAGGCGCAGAGCCGCGCCAACGGCATCGTCGAGGAAGCGCGCGTGGCTGCCGACCAGGAGCGTGACCGCATCATCCAGTCCGGCAAAGCCGAGGTCGACCAGCAGATCAACCGGGCACGCGACGAGCTGCGGGGCCAGGTGGCGGCAATCGCCGTGGCCGGTGCGGAGAAGATCCTGGCGCGGGAGATCGACGCGCGCACCCACCAGGACCTGCTCACCAAGCTGGCCGCGCAGATCTGAGGATCCACCATGGCGGAGCAAGACAGCACCGTCGCGCGGCCCTACGCCCAGGCAGCCTTCGAGCTGGCCCAGGCGGAGGGCCAGCTGCAGGGCTGGCAGGATTTTCTCGGACTCGCCGCGCAGCTGGTGGTCGAGCCCGGCGTCAGCCGGCTGATCCTCACGCCGGCGGCCGACCTGGCGCACCTCGCCAGCAGCATGGTCGAGGTCTGCCGCGGGCAGGTCGGCGGCACGGTGCTTGCGGGTGCCGGCTCCCGGGGCGAGAACTTCCTGAGGCTGCTGGTGGAGAACCGGCGCCTGGCCCTGCTGCCGGAAATCGCGGCGCGGTTCGCGGTGCTGAAGGCCGAGGCGGAGAAGAGCCTCGACGTCACGCTCACTTCGGCCACCCCGGTCGGCGACGAGCAGCGCGCCCGCATCGAGGAAACCCTTAACAAGCGCTTCAACCGCAGCATCCGCCTCAGTGTGCAGGTCGATGCGGGACTTATCGGCGGCGCGCGGCTGCAGGTCGGTGACCGGGTCATCGACGGCACGGTGCGCACCGGACTCGACAAACTGGCAACGGCCCTTCGCGTTTAGCCGACGGCAAACGACAGACGGCAGAGGAACGAAACGATGGCACTCAAGGCCTCAGAAATCAGCGAGCTGCTGAAGCAGCGCATCCAGAACTTCCAGAGCGCCGCAGAGGCGCGCGACGTCGGCAGCGTCATCGCGGTGACCGACGGCATCTGCCGCATCCACGGCCTGGCCGACGCCAAGTACGGCGAGATGCTCGAGTTCCCGGGTAACACCTTCGGCCTCGCGCTCAACCTCGAGCAGGACTCGGTGGGCGCGGTGGTGCTGGGCGATTACAAGCACATCTCCGAGGGCGACACGGTGAAGACCACCGGCCGCATCCTCGAGGTCCCCGTGGGAGAAGGCCTGCTCGGCCGCGTGGTCGATTCGCTGGGCAACCCGATCGATGGCAAGGGCCCGATCAAGGCCGCCGGCACCTCACCCATCGAGAAGGTGGCGCCGGGCGTCATCACCCGCCAGTCGGTGAACCAGCCGGTTCAGACCGGCCTGAAGGCCATCGACGCCATGGTGCCGGTCGGCCGCGGCCAGCGCGAGCTGATCATCGGCGACCGCCAGACCGGCAAGACCGCGGTGGCCATCGACGCCATCATCAACCAGAAGGGCACCGGCGTTAAGTGCATCTACGTCGCCATCGGCCAGAAAGCCTCCTCGATCGCCAACGTGGTGCGCAAGCTCGAGGAGCACGGCGCCATGGAGCACACCATCGTGGTGGCCGCCTCCGCCTCGGTCTCGCCCGCCATGTGGTACATCGCGCCGTACTCCGGCTGCAGCATGGGCGAGTACTTCCGCGACAAGGGCGAAGATGCGCTCATCATCTACGACGACCTGACCAAGCAGGCCTGGGCCTATCGCCAGGTGTCGCTGCTGCTGCGCCGCCCGCCGGGCCGCGAGGCATACCCCGGCGACGTGTTCTACCTGCATTCGCGCCTGCTGGAGCGCGCCGCCCGCGTCAATGCCGAGTACGTCGAGAAGGTGACCGGTGGCAAGGTCAAGGGCAAGACCGGCTCGCTCACCGCGCTGCCGATCATCGAGACGCAGGCGGGCGACGTCTCGGCCTTCGTGCCCACCAACGTGATTTCCATCACCGACGGGCAGATCTACCTCGAGACTGACCTGTTCAACGCCGGTATCCGGCCCGCCATCAACGCCGGCCTCTCGGTGTCCCGCGTCGGCGGCTCAGCCCAGACCAAGATCATCAAGAAGCTCGGCGGTGGCGTGCGCCTGGCGCTCGCCCAGTACCGCGAACTGGCGGCCTTTGCGCAGTTCGCTTCCGACCTCGACGAAGCCACCCGCAGGCAGCTCGAGCGCGGCCAGCGCGTCACCGAGCTCATGAAGCAGAAGCAGTACTCGCCGCTGGCAGTCGGCCTCATGGCGCTGTCGCTTTACGCCGTCAACGAAGGCTACATCGACGCTGTCCCGGCGAAATCCGTGGTGGCCTACGAAACCGCACTGCACGCCTTCGCGAAGGAAAAGCACGGCGCACTGATCGAGCAGATCAACGCCAGGGGCGACTACAACGACGACATCGCCGCCGGCCTGAAGAAGATCTGCGAGGACTTCAAGACCAGCGGGGCTTATTGAGGAAGCGCACGGTGAGGCAGACCCCCGGAGGCGGGGTCTCCAAACCAAGCGAGTATCGGGGAGCGACTTTGGAGACCCCGCCGCAAGGGGGGTCGTGAACGCACCGACCGGACTGGATAAATGGCAGGCGCAAAAGAAATCCGCACCAAGATCAAGAGCGTGAAAAGCACGCAGAAGATCACCAAGGCCATGGAAAAGGTGGCGGCCTCCAAGCTGCGCCGTACCCAGAGCCGCATGGCCGCCGCGCGCCCCTACGCCGACAAGATCCGCGACGTTATCGCCAACCTCTTCAAGGCCCACCCCGAGTACCGGCATCCCTACCTCGTCTCGCGGGAGGTGAAGCGCGTCGGCTACATCGTCATCACCACCGATCGCGGCCTCTGCGGCGGCCTCAACGTCAACACCTTCCGACGCCTGCTGCCGGAACTGCGCCAGTGGCAGGAAAAGGGCATCGAGGTCGACCTCTGCCTGATCGGCGCCAAGGGCGTGCAGTTCTTCCGGCGTCTGAAGGTCAACGTCGTCGCGGCCACCACCCATCTCGGCGAGAACCCGCATGTCGCTGCACTGGTGGGAGCCATGACGGTCATGCTCGATGCCTACCGGGAGGGCCGCATCGACCGGCTCTTCCTCGTGCACAACAGCTTCCTCAACACCATGAGCCAGAAGCCCGACGTGCGCACCCTGCTGCCCGCCGAGGCGCCCTGCACCGAATCGCTGCCGAAGAACTGGGACTACCTCTACGAGCCCGGTGCCGCGGACCTGCTGGATGATGTGCTGACGCGCTACATCGAGACCCAGGTCTATCGCGCGGCGGTGGAAAACGTGGCCTGCGAGATGGCCGCGAAGATGGTCGCCATGAAGGCGGCCACCGACAACGCGGGCAAGCTCATCGAGAGGCTGCAGCTCGACTACAACAAGGCCCGCCAGGCGGGCATCACCCGTGAAATCGCCGAGATCGTCGGCGGTGCCGCGGCGGTCTAGAGGATCGGAGAGACATCCCATGAGCACTGGAAAGGTCGTACAGGTCATCGGCGCGGTGGTGGACGTGGAGTTCCCGCGTGATGCCATCCCCAAGGTCTACGATGCGCTGAAGATCGACGAAGCGCAGCTGACGCTCGAAGTGCAGCAGCAGCTCGGCGACGGCATCGTGCGTACCATCGCCATGGGCGCTTCGGAAGGCCTCAAGCGCGGCCTGCCGGTCGCCAACACGGGCAAGCCGATTTCCGTTCCGGTGGGCACCAAGACGCTGGGCCGCATCATGGACGTGCTCGGCAACCCGGTGGACGAGGCCGGCCCCATTGGCGCCAGCCAGCACATGCCGATCCATCGCGCCGCGCCTTCCTACGAGGACCAGGCTAAGACCACCGAGCTGCTGGAGACTGGCATCAAGGTCATCGACCTGATCATGCCGATCGCCAAGGGCGGCAAGATCGGCCTGTTCGGCGGCGCGGGCGTGGGCAAGACCGTGACGCTGATGGAACTGATCCGCAACATCGCCGTGGAGCACTCCGGCTACTCGGTGTTCGCCGGTGTCGGCGAGCGTACCCGCGAAGGCAACGACTTCTTCCACGAGATGAAGGACGGCGGCGTCATCGACAAGGTGGCGCTGGTCTACGGCCAGATGAACGAGCCGCCGGGCAACCGCCTGCGCGTGGCGCTCACCGGGCTGACCATCGCCGAGAACTTCCGCGATGAAGGCCGCGACGTGCTGATGTTCATCGACAACATCTACCGCTACACGCTGGCCGGCACCGAGGTGTCCGCGCTGCTCGGCCGCATGCCTTCCGCGGTGGGCTACCAGCCGACGCTGGCCGAGGAAATGGGCGTGCTCCAGGAGCGCATCACCTCCACGCGCACCGGCTCCATCACCTCCTTCCAGGCCATTTACGTGCCGGCGGACGACCTCACCGACCCGTCGCCGGCCACCACCTTCGCGCACCTCGACGCGACGCTGGTGCTCTCGCGCAACATCGCCGAGCTCGGCATCTACCCCGCGGTGGACCCACTCGACTCCACCAGCCGGTTGCTCGACCCCAACGTCATCGGCCAGGACCACTACGACACCGCCCGTGCCGTGCAGGCCGTGCTCCAGCGCTACAAGGAGCTGCAGGACATCATCGCCATCCTCGGCATGGACGAACTCTCCGAGGACGACAAGCTCACCGTGCAGCGCGCCCGCAAGATCCAGCGCTTCCTGTCCCAGCCGTTCTTCGTGGCCTCGCAGTTCACCGGCCAGGACGGCAAGTACGTGTCGCTGAAGGACACCATCCGCGCCTTCAAGGGCATCGTCGGTGGCGAGTACGACAGCCTGCCGGAGCAGGCGTTCTACATGGTCGGCACCATCGAGGAAGCTGTCGCCAAGGCCAAGACGCTGCAGTGAGATTGGTGCCGGTGTTACGGTATTCGGTTGTCTCTGGTATCCGGATTCTGCTCATCACCGGCTTAACCGAAAACCGTAACACCGGCACCGGATAATTATGAACACCATCCATGTTGAGATCGTCAGCGCCGAGGGGCACATTTACTCGGGTGATGCCAACCTGGTGATCTGCCCGGCGAAGATGGGCGATGTCGGCATCGCGCCGCGCCATGCGCCGTTGATGACGACCCTGCGCCCAGGCGAGGTCCGGGTGCAGGCCGAGGGCAAGGATGAGGTGTTCCTCTTCGTCACCGGCGGCATCCTCGAGGTACAGCCAACCCAGGTGACCATCCTCGCCGATACCGCGATGCGTGAGCACGAACTGGATGAGGCGGCGGCCGACGATGCACGCCGCAAGGCCGAGGAAGCGCTCAAGGGCGCGACCGGTCGCGAGGACCTGGCCCACGCCCAGCAGCAGCTGGTCGAGGCTGCCGCCCGCTATCGCGCCGCGCAGAAGCTCAAGGGCAAGCGCAAGCAGCTGTAGGAAGCGGGGAAAACGGGGACGTTTTGGGAAACTGGGGAAACTGGGGACAGTTTACTCATTTCATCGTGGACGCTCTGCCGGTCCGGCCCGCCACCCGGTGAAATGAGTAAACTGTCCCCAGTTTCCCCAGTTTCCCCAGTTTCCCAAAATGTCCCCAAATTCCATGGCAACCACCGTCGTGATTCTCGCCGCCGGGCAGGGCAAGCGTATGCGCTCCAGCCTGCCCAAGGTGCTCCATCCGCTCGCCGGCCGGCCGTTGCTCGAGCACGTGCTGGCCGCCGCCGGCGCCCTCAAGCCGCGGGAGATCCGTGTGGTTCATGGCCATGGCGGTGAGCGCGTCAAGGAAGCCTTTGGCTCCCGGGCGCTCACCTGGGTACACCAGGCCGAGCAGCGGGGCACCGGGCATGCCGTCCGGCAGGCGCTGGCGCGGATCCCGGCAAGGGACGTGGTGCTGGTTCTTTATGGCGACGTGCCGCTGATCCAGCCGGAAACCCTGCGCCGGCTGGTGGCCAGGGCGCGCGCCGGCCAGCTGGCGGTGCTGACCGCCGAATTCGCCGATCCGGCCGGTTACGGGCGCATCATCCGCAGCGGCGGCAAACGCGGCGGCATCGTCGCCATCGTCGAGGACCGGGACGCCACGCCAGCGCAGCGCGCCATCCACGAGATCAACACCGGACTGCTGGCCTGTCCCGCCGCGGCGCTCAGCCGCATGGTGCGCCGTCTGCGCGCCGACAATGCCCAGAAGGAGTATTACCTCACCGACATCATCGCCCTGGCCGTGCGCGACGGCATGGGCGTCGCCGCCGTGGCGGCCGGATCGGCCGCCGAGGTCATGGGCGTCAACGACAAGGCACAGCTCGCCGAGGCCGGGCGCCACCTGCGCCAGCGCATCACCGGCGAGCTGCTGCAGGCGGGCGTAACGCTCATCGACCCGGAGCGCATCGACATCCACGGCAGCCTGCGCTGCGGCCGCGATGTCACGATCTATCCCAACGTGCTGTTCGAAGGCGACGTCAGCCTCGGTGATGGCGTGGTGGTGGAGCCCTTCAGCCGCATCCGCAATGCAAGGCTCGGCGCCGGGACCGTGGTCCACAGCCACTGCGTCATCGAGGCCGGCGACATCGGCCGCGACTGCGAGATCGGCCCCTATGCCCGCGTGCGCCCGGGCGTCGTGCTGGCCGGCGACGTCAAGCTCGGCAACTTCGTCGAGGTGAAGAAGAGCGCCATCGGCCTGCACAGCAAGGTGAACCACCTGACCTACATCGGCGACGCCACCATTGGCGAGCGGGTCAATGTCGGCGCCGGCACCATCACCTGCAACTACGACGGTGCCAACAAGCACCAGACCGTCATTGGCGACCGGGCCTTCATCGGTTCCGGTGTCGAACTGGTGGCACCGGTCACCATCGGCGCCGGGGCGACCATCGGCGCGGGCTCCACCATCAGCAAGGATGCGCCGCCAGGCGAGCTCACCGTGGCGCGTAGCAAGCAGATCAGCATCCCGGGCTGGAAGCGCCCGGTCAAGACGCCCAAATAGCGGATCCGGCGCGATTTTCGTCGCCGAACTGCGACCTGGTCTCGGGCATGGCCGGGCGCTTCGCCGGATAATGCCCTTCATTCCCGGACTGCCAGCAAGACATAATCAGAACATGTGCGGAATCGTAGGAGCCATTGCCGGGCGTGACGTAGTCCCCATCCTGATGGAGGGCCTGCGCCGCCTGGAATACCGCGGCTATGACTCGGCGGGCCTCGCGGTCCTGAAGAATGGCGCGCTGCGCCGCCAGCGCCGGCTCGGCAAGGTGGCGGAGCTGCAGTCGGCGCTCACTGCTGATCCGTTCGATGCGCCGGTCGGCATCGCCCACACCCGCTGGGCCACCCATGGTGCGCCGGCCGAGCGCAATGCGCACCCGCATATTTCCCAGGACGGCCTGGCCATCGTCCACAACGGCATCATCGAGAACCATGAGGACCTGCGCGACGAGCTGAAGAAGCTCGGCTACGTGTTCACTTCCGACACTGACACCGAGTGCGTCGCCCACCGCATCCACTACCACCTGAAGAAGGGCAGGCGCGACCTGTTCGAGGCGGTACGCGCCACAGTGGCGGAACTGCAGGGCGCCTATGCGCTGGCGGTGATGAGCCAGGCGAATCCCGACCTGATCGTGCTCGCCCGCTGCGGCTGCCCGGTGGTGATTGGCGTTGGCGAGGGCGAGAACTTCGTGGCCTCGGATGTCTCAGCCCTGCTGCCCGTGACCCGCCGTTTCATGTTCCTCGAGGAGGGCGATGTCGCCGAGATCCGCAAGGACGCCATCCGCGTCATCGATCGCGACGGCCAGGTCGTGCATCGCCCAGTGAAGGAGAGCGAACTCTCCGCGGATGCGGCCGAGAAGGGCCCGTACCCGCATTACATGCTCAAGGAGATCCACGAGCAGCCGCGTGCGGTGGCGCAGACGCTGGAGGAGCGGGTCGCCAACGGCAAGCTGCTGGAAGCGGCCTTCGGCCCGGACGCCACGGAGATCTTCCGGCGCACCCAGGCGGTGCATATCGTCGCCTGTGGCACCAGCTTCCATGCGGGCTCGGTCGCCCGCTACCTGATCGAGCAGGTCTGTCGCATCCCCTGCTACGTGGAGATCGCCAGCGAATTCCGCTACCGCAATCCCGTGGTGACGCCGAACACACTGTTCGTGACTATCTCCCAGTCGGGCGAGACCGCCGACACGCTGGCGGCGCTGCGGCTGGCGAAGCAGGAGGGCTTCCTGTCCTCGCTCGCCATCTGCAACGTGCCGGAAAGCTCACTGGTGCGCGAGTCGGACCTGGTGATGCTGACCCGGGCGGGCCCGGAGATCGGGGTCGCCTCCACCAAGGCCTTCACCACGCAAATCGCCGCGCTGACCATGCTGGTGATCGCGCTCGCCAAGCACCGCAGCGCCGATGCGGAGCGCGAGCGCGGCCTAGTGACGCGGCTGATCGAAATTCCGGGGCTGATCGAGAAGACGCTGGTCCTCGATCCGGAGATGAAGAAGCTCGCGGAACGCTTCGCTGACAAGCGCCACGCCCTGTTCCTCGGCCGCGGCGTCCTGCACCCGATCGCCATGGAAGGCGCGCTGAAGCTGAAGGAAATCTCCTACATCCACGCCGAAGCCTACCCCGCGGGTGAACTCAAGCACGGGCCGCTGGCGCTGGTGGACGCCGAGATGCCGGTGATCACCGTGGCGCCGAACAACGACCTGCTCGAGAAGCTGAAGTCCAACCTCATGGAGGTGCGCGCCCGCGGCGGCGAGCTCTTCGTGTTCGCCGACCCGGACTCGGGCTTCGAATCCAGTGACGGGGTGACGGTCATCCAGATGCCCCGGCATGTCACCTACCTGCAGGCCCCGGCCGTGTACACCGTGCCGCTGCAGCTGCTCGCCTACCACGCCGCCATCCTGCGTGGCACCGATGTCGACCAGCCGCGCAACCTCGCGAAGTCGGTAACGGTGGAATAATCCCGCGCCGTCCATGGCGTGGTGGGCGCGGGGCCGCGGGCTCTGGCAACATATCGGGCCAGTCGACAAACAAGTCGAAAAATATGTCTGGCACCTTTTTCCGGAGAGCCCTGCCATGAGCACTGCCTACAAATGGGTGGAGCCGCCCTGGCCCCGCAAGGTCCTGCCGCGCGCGCAGCTGGAGGACCGCATCGAGCAGCTGCTGGGTTCCACCAACATGTGCGTGCTGGCGACGGTGGGCAGGCGCGGCCAGCCGATCGCGAGCCCGATCGAGTACTACGCCGACGGGCTGGACCTGTACCTGCTGCCGGACCCTGGCACACCGAAGCTCAAGGCGATGCAGGAGGACCCGCGGGTCTCGGTGGCGGTGCATGGCGCCTACCACGGCTGGCACAGCGCCCGTGGCGTCCAGATATTTGGCCGCGCTGAGATCATCGAGCCGCATGCTCGCGGCTGGGATCACGGCATGAAGGTGTTCCGCTGGCACGAGTGGATGAGCGACCTGGCCCTGGACACCAGCAAGCCCTTCGAGCGCCAGGTCTGCCGCATCGTGCCCGACAGGATCCTGTATACCGAGACCTGGCTGTGGAAACTCGGTTTCAGCGCCAAGCAGCGCTGGGAGCGGGCGGCGGGCCGGGCGACGCGCAAGGCACCCGGGCGGGCCGCGGCACGGAAAAAGCGCTAGTCCCGTGGCCGATGCGACGCCGGACGACATCATCCGCGCCACGCTGCGCGGCGCCCGGCGCATCGCCGTGGTCGGCGCCTCGCCCAAGGCGCATCGCGCCTCGCACGAGGTCATGCGCTTCCTCCAGGGCAAGGGCTATCGCTGCATCCCGGTGAACCCGGGCCATGCGGGCGAGACGCTGCTCGGGGAGACGGTGTACCCGGACCTGGCCTCGATCCCGGAGCCCGTGGACTTCGTGGATGTGTTCCGCAACTCCGCCGCGGCAGGAGCGGTCGTCGACGAGGCGATCGCCGCCGGTGCCCGGGTGGTGTGGATGCAGCTCGGTGTCGTCAACGAGGAGGCTGCCGAGCGCGGCCGCCGCGCGGGGCTGACGGTGATCATGGACCGCTGCCCGGTCATCGAGTGGGGCCGGCTGGGCCTGGGCTGAGGACGGGAGTCCCGCGTATGGAAGTCGACGTCATCGTCGAGCCCGACCTGGGCCCGGCGCAACTGGTGGAGCTGGCGCAGGCAGCCGAGCGCTACGGTGTACGAACGCTCTGGGCGTCGAACTACTTTGCCCACTGGGACCCGTTCGTCTCCCTGGCCCCGGTGGCGCTGGCGACGGACAGGCTGCAGCTGGGCGCGCTGGCCCTCTCACCCTTCGAGATGCACCCGCTGAAGATCGCCAACGCGCTGCTGTCGCTGAACGAACTCGCCGACGGACGCGCGCAGGTTTCGATCGGTGCGGGCGAGGGAAACCTCGACGCCATGGCGCTGGCCAAGCCGCCGAAGATCGTCGCTGCGGTCCGCGAGGCGGTGGAGATCGTCATCGGCGCCGGCAGCGGGCGGCTGCGCAAGGACGGCTACGCGGGCGAGCACTTCCAGGTGCGCTTCCCCTGCGCCTACGACTGGCTACGCGCGCCGCCGCCGCTGGTGTACCTCGGCGCCTACCGGCACCAGATGATGCGCGCCGGTGCCCGCGTGGCCGGCGGCGTCTTCATCGGCTGCACGCCGCTGGAAATTCTCCCGCCCGCCATCGCTGCCATCCGCGAGGGTCTGGCGCGTCGCGAAGCACCGCAGGACGGCTTCAGGATCAACAGCTTCTGGGCCTGGCACCTGAAGAAGGACCGGGCCGAGGGCTACCGCGAGTCGCGCCGCGAGCTGGCCTGGCGCGCACGCAAGCTCGACCCGCAGCTGATCAGCCTGTTCCTCGGCCACGAGGACGTACAGTTCGTGCGCGAGCACTGGGACGATTTCGTCGCCGCCTGGTTCGACCGCTCCGGCAACATCCGGGGCGTGCCCGATCGCATCACCAACACGCTCTGCGAGGGCTTCACTTCCACCGGCGGCCTCGAGGACCTCGACCGCGAGATCGAGCGCTTCCGCAGGTTCGGCGAGGCCGGTCAGACGACGATCTCGCTGCGCCTCCACGACAACCCGATGGAAGCCCTCGAGATCATTGGCAGGCACGTGGTGCCGGCCTTGCGCTGAAGTCGAAATCAGGCTGCACGAAGGCCCGGTACGCCGCGCTGGCCCAGAGCAGGTCGCCGCCCAGCAGGCGGAAGGCATGGTCCGTCGAGAGCCAGGGCACGCCGGCGTAGCCGAGGTAGACGCGGTGCCCCGACCAGGGGTAGTCCCGCGCATCGGCCACCAGCCCCGCATCCACGGGATTGAGGTGGATGTACCTCACCAGCCGCAGCAGGTAGGTCTGCGCGTCTACCACCAGCGGCGGCGAGTCCGGTGCCGGCAGGCCGCAGGCCGTGGCGACATCCCGCTGGAACAGCTCTGCGCACTGCGGTTCCATCTCCACGGCCAGGTGCACGTGGTTGGTCATCCAGCAGTAGGCATGGGCGCGGGCGGCATGCCGGCGCAGGAGATCGCCCATATCGCGGTCCAGCCTGCTGCGGTCGGCCGCGCCCTGGAACAGGGCCCGGCCATCGGCCGAGCGCAGCGAGACATGGTGTATGGCCCCGCGCAGGCGCAGCGGACGCGGCTGAACGCGATCCCGATCCAGGGCTGGCATGGACGAGGATGTTGAAATCGTCGGGCCGGTCCATCCAGCGGGCAATCAGGCGATTGTTTGCAAAAAGGCGACCGGAGTGCCGGATCAGCTGCGCATCGCTTCCAGGTCGTAGGCATCCGACCCGGTGATGACCACGTCGAGGAAATCGCCGGGCTTGCCGGCCCCCGGTTCGGCGATGCGCACCACGCCGTCGATTTCCGGCGCATCACCGGGGCCGCGTGCCACGGCGCCGCCGGGCCCGACCTCGTCCACCAGTACCCGCATGCGCCTGCCGATCTTCGCGGCGAGCTTAGCGGCGCTGATGCGCGCCGCGGCTTCCATGAAGCGGGCCTGGCGTTCCTCGGCGACTTCCGGCTCGACGGGGTCGGGCAGCTCGTTGGCGGCGGCACCGGCCACCGGCGAGTAGGTGAAGCAGCCGACGCGGTCGAGCTGGGCCTCCTCGAGCCAGTCGAGCAGCATCTGGAAATCCGCCTCGGTCTCGCCCGGAAAGCCGGTGATGAAGGTGCTGCGCAACGTGAGGTCAGGGCAGGTTTCGCGCCAGCGGCGGATGCGCGCCAGCGTGTCCTCGGCATGCGCCGGGCGGCGCATCAGCCGCAGGATGCGCGGGCTGGCGTGCTGGAACGGGATGTCGAGGTAGGGCAGCACCTGGCCCGCGGCCATCAGCGGGATGACATCGTCGACGTGCGGGTATGGATAGACGTAGTGCAGGCGCACCCAGGCACCGAGGCCACCCAGGGCGCGGGCCAGGTCGAGGAACCGCGTCTGCAGCGGCTGGCCCTGCCAGAACTCCGTGCGGTAGCGCAAGTCCGCCCCGTAGGCGCTGGTGTCCTGCGAGATCACCAGCAGTTCGCGGACGCCCGCCTTCACCAGCCTCTCGGCTTCCTGCATGACCTCCTCGATGCCACGGCTGGCCAGGTCGCCCCGCAGGCTGGGGATGATGCAGAAGCTGCAGCGGTGGTTGCAGCCCTCGCTGATCTTCAGGTAGGCGTAGTGGCGCGGCGTGAGGCGGATGCCTTGCGCCGGCACCAGGTCCAGGTATGGGTCGTGGGGCTTGGGCGCATGGGCATGCACGGTCTCCATGACCTCGGCATAGGCCTGCGGCCCGGTAACGCCGAGCACCGTGGGATGGCGCTCGAGGATGGTCTCGCGGCGCGCACCGAGGCAGCCGGTGACCACGACCTTGCCGTTGCGGTCCAGCGCCTCGCCGATGGCATCAAGCGACTCAAGCACTGCCGCATCGATGAAGCCGCAGGTGTTGACCACCACCAGGTCCGCGCCCTCGTAGCTCGGAGACACCTCGTAGCCCTCGGCGCGCAGCCGGGTGAGGATGCGCTCGGAATCCACCAGCGCCTTCGGGCAGCCGAGGCTGACGAAGCCGATGCGGGGCGGGGCTTTGGGTTTGCGGGCCATGGGGAATTAAGGGAATTAAGGGGACAGTTTACTCATTTCGAGTGAGGCGCCACGCTTCCATCCGAACAGCGCTTCACTCGAAATGAGTAAACTGTCCCCTTAATTCCCTTAATTCCCCAGAACTAGCTTTCAGGCGGGGATGGCGGCGGGCATCTCGAAGCGGGCGAGGTAGCGGCTGACCAGCCCGCTGACGTGCTGCAGCGGCTGCTCCAGGACCGTGAAGCAGGGCGGCTGGCGTCGCAGCTGGTCCCAGTTCCCGCTGTCGATGACGCGCTCCAGGTGGGCCATGTTCTGCTCGATGGCCTCGAAGTAGGGATTGCGTCCTTCGCAGGCGGCCTCGATGTAGCGGTAGGCGCGGTTGAACTTGTGGTCCAGCCGCTCGCGGACCGACTCGCGGAAGAAGCCGGGGGTCTGGCGCAGCAGGTCGATGCCCGACTCGTACTGGATGCGGTCCGCTGCCGGGATGGCGCGCGTGGCCACGCCCGCCAGCACGAACTCCGCATAGAGCCGATCGCGGCATTTTTCCAGGTAGCAGCGATCGGCCATCTGGGCCATGAGGTCCGCGGTGCCGAGCAGGTGTCCCATCAGGCTGTCCCTGGGATCGTCGAGCTCGATGTCGTCGAGGCTCATCTCATAGCCGGTGAAGTGCACGACCTGGGCGGCGACCGGTGCCTGGGCCGCCAGCCCGATCCGTGGCAGGTAGCTGCGCAGGAATTCGGCGCTGCGCGATACATGTGAACCCGTGAACTCGGCGCCATTGAGGATGGCGGTTTCCGAACGCCGGCGGATGTATCCCGAATCGTGGAAGAGCGCGGTGATCAGGCCCAGCATCGCGCGGTCCTGCCCGAGACGATCCGCGGGGGCGCAGGTCTTCTCATGGCCGGCGAGCAGCCGCGCCATCGCCAGCGTCATGTCCAGCGTGTGCTGGATGTCGTGGTAGACGGTGTCGCAGCCGAGGTAATCCTCGTAGTGGCCGCGGAACAGCCGCTCGAAGTCATGGAAGGCCATCCACAGAATGTCGAAGGCGCCACCCGGGAAGGCCTGCTGGAAGATGCCCTGCACGGCGTCGCGGACATCGCTGGCCGAACTCACGCAGATCCGCCCGGTTACGTCAAATTCATTGGGCCGGGCACGGAAGGGCCGGCTCGCCGTCTGCTCGATGTAGGCCTGGTCGGACATGCTCAGGCGGGGATTCTGGCACCGCTGCGGGTACCCGCACAACGCCGGAATAGTGTCGGAACGCTCGGATTTGACCGATCGCTCAGGAAAAACTCGCCCAGACCGGCGTGTGGTCCGAGGGCTGCTCGCGGCCCCGCGGGCCGGTATCGATGCCGCTGCCGGTGCTGGTGGCGGCCAGCGCCGGGGAGGCGAGGATCAGGTCGATGCGCAGGCCGCGGTTGCGGCGGAATGCCGCCGCACGATAGTCCCACCAGCTGAACGCCTGCTGCGGCTGCTCGAAGCAGCGGAAGACGTCGACGAAGCCGAGGTCGAACAGCGCCTGCAGCCTCTCGCGCTCCGGGACACTGCAGAGCACCTGGTCGCGCCACTCCGCGGGATCGTGCACGTCACGGTCCTCCGGCGCGATGTTGAAGTCGCCCAGCAGCGCGATTTTCCCGTGGCGGCCGAGTTCTTCCCGCAGGTGGTCGCGCAGTGCCGTCAGCCAGCGCAGCTTGTACTCGAACTTGTCCGAGCCGACGCTCTGGCCATTGGGCACGTAGAGGTTGAACAGCCGCAGGCCCGCATAGCTGGCAGCCAGCACCCGCTTCTGTTCGTCCTCGAAGTTGGGCAGACCACAGGCCACCTCCGCGGGCGGCAGCCGCGACAGCAGCGCCACGCCGTTATAGGCCTTCTGGCCATCCACCGCGCAGTGGTAGCCCAGCGCCTCGAACTCGCCGGCCGGGAAACCCTCGGTCACCACCTTGATTTCCTGCAGCGCCAGCACGTCCGGCTGCTCGGCCGCCAGCCAGTCCTTTACATGGCCGAGGCGCTGGCGGATGGAATTGACGTTCCAGCTGGCGATCTTCATCCGCGGCTATCAGGCGGTGGCAGGACCGGTCCCCGTCTCGCTGGCCGCCGCCGCGGTGATGCCCGAATGGCGCAGCAGTGCGGCGATGTCCGGCGGCCGGCCGCGGAAGGCGCGGAAGGCAGCGGCGATGTCGCGGCTGCCGCCGACCTCGAGGATCTCGCGGCGGAAGCGCGCGGCTGGGGCGGGGTTGAGCACGCCTTCCTCCTCGAAGGCGGCATAGGCATCCGAGGACAGTACCTCGGCCCACTTGTAGCTGTAGTAGCCGGCGGCGTAGCCACCGCCGAAGATGTGGGCGAAGCCATTGGGAAAGCGGTCGTAGCGCGCTGCCGGCACCACGGCAACCGCATCGCGTACCTCACCCAGCAGTTTCATGATGCGGCCGCCCTGCCCGGGGCTGTACTCGGCATGGATGCGCAGGTCGAACAGCGAGAACTCCAGCTGGCGCAGCATGTGCAGGGCGCCATGGAACACCCGCGACTGGCGCAGCCGCTCCACCAGTTCGGGCGGCAGCGGCAGGCCGCTCTCGTGATGGCCGGAGATCATCGCGAGGATCTCTGGTTCCCAGGCGAAGCCCTCCATGAACTGGCTGGGCAGCTCCACCGCGTCCCAGGGCACGCCGTGGATGCCGGAAATGCTCGGGTAGTCGATGCGGGTGAGCAGGTGGTGCAGCGCATGGCCCATTTCGTGGAACAGCGTCAGCACTTCGTCATGTGACAGCAGGCTCGGCGCCGTCGCGGTCGGCGGTGCGAAGTTGCAGACCAGGTGCGCCACCGGCAGCTGCAGCCGGCCATCGAGGCGCTTGCGGCTGATGCAGTCGTCCATCCAGGCGCCGCTGCGCTTCTCCGGGCGGGCGTAGAGATCCATGTACAGGCCACCGATGGGCGCGCCGCCGCTGTCGAGCACGCGGAAGAAGCGTGCCGTCGGGTGCCAGACTGCCACCTGGCCGTCGGCTTCCAGGTGCAACCCGTAGAGCCTGCCCACCAGCGCGAACAGCCCCTCGAGCACGCGTGGCAACGGGAAATACGGCCGCAGTTCCTCGTCGGAGATGGCGAACTTGCGCAGCCTTAGTTCCTCGGCATGGAAGGCCACGTCCCAGGGCTCGAGCGCATGGCCGGCATGGGCCTCGAGTTCGGCGAACTCGCTGCGACCCGCGAACCGCGACGCCACCACGAGGCGCTCGAGGAAGGCGCGGACCTCCGACACCGAGGCCGCCATCTTGGTGGCCAGCGAGTACTCGGCGAAGTCGGTGTAGCCCACCAGTTCCGCGGCCTCGTGGCGCAATGCCAGGATCTCGTCCATGAGCGGACCGTTGTCGAGTCCGGGCGGCGAGGGTGCCTGGTCCGAGGCGCGGGTGCTCCAGGCGCGATGGAACAGCGCCCGCAGCTCGCGGTTGCGGGCATGGGTCAGTACCGCGACGTAGCTGGGCTGGTCCAGGTGGAACAGCCAGCCCTTCCTGCCGGCGGCACGGGCCGCTTCGGCGGCGCGCTCGAGGGTGTTCGCCGGGATGCCATCCAGCTTCGCAGCGTCGGTTTCATGGTGGCTCCAGGCCGCCATGGCATCGAGCAGGTTCTGTTCAAACAGGGCCTGCTTGCCGGCGAGCGCCTCCATGATTTCCATGAAGCGCTGCTTCTGCTCCGGAGGCAGCGTGACGCCCGCGAGGCGGAAGTCCCGCAGCGCGTGGTCGAGCAGCGCGCGCGCACCATCGGCGCGACCCTCTGGTACGGTCTGCGCGACGGCGGCGAACAGCCGATACAGCTCGGCGTTCTGCGCGATCTCGGTCTGGTAGCGCGCGAGCAGCGGCAGGCAGCGGTTGTAGGCCTCGCGCAGCTCGGGCGTGTTGGCCACCGCATGCAGGTGGCTCACCGGCGACCAGACATGCTGCAGCTGGTCACCCAGTTCCTCGAGGGGCAGGATCAGGTCCTCGAAGCTCACTGGGCCGTTGCGACTGGCAGCCAGGAGGCGCTCCAGCGCGGCGCGGTTGGCGGCCAGCCTGTCCTGAAGGGCTGGCTCGACGTGCTCGGGGCGGATGGTTGCGAAGGCGGGCAGCGCACCCGCCCTGGTATCGAGAAGGGGATTGTCCATGCCGCTATTATGGTGGCGCCGGCGGGTTTTTGGCATCGGCCCCGCGGCGGGAGCATGTAATGGGTGAACCCTGGGACCTCGTGGTGATCGGTGGTGGCAGCGGCGGGCTGGCCGCGGCCCAGCGCGCGGCGGAGTACGGCGCGCGCGTGGTGCTGGTGGAGTCCGGCCGCCTCGGTGGCACCTGCGTCAACGTCGGCTGCGTGCCGAAGAAGGTCATGTGGAACGCGGCAAGCATCGCCCACACGCTCCACGATGCCGCCGACTACGGGTTCCGCCTGGCCGTGGCCGGGCCCCATGACTGGGCGCAGCTGCGCGCCAGGCGCGATGCCTACCTGCGCCGCCTCAACGACATCTATGCCGCGAACCTCGAGCGCCGGCAGGTGCAGCTGGTGCGCGGCAGCGCGCGCCTGACCGGCCCGCGCACGGTGGCGGTCGGCAGTGAGGTGCTCGAGGGGCGCCAGATCATCATCGCCACCGGCGGTTACCCGCTGCTGCCGGAGCTGCCGGGCGCGGATCTCGGCATCAGCTCGGATGGTTTCTTCGAACTCGATCGCTGCCCCGCGCGCACCGCCGTGGTCGGCAGCGGCTACATCGCCGTGGAACTCGCCGGCATGCTGCAGGCGCTGGGTTCTACGGTGACGCTGTTTGCCCGCCACGACCGCCTGCTGCGCCGCTTCGATGGCCTGCTGCAGGAAGCCGTCGCGGACTCGCTGCAGGCCGCTGGCGTGGCGCTGCGCTGGCGCAGCGTTCCCGAGGCACTCGAGCAGCGTGCCGACGGCCTGTACCTGCGCAGCCGCGACGGCGTCGAGCACGGCCCGTTCGAGACAGTGATCTGGGCGGTGGGCCGTGCGCCGGCCACCGGCGGGCTCGGCCTCGAGGCCGCCGGCGTGGAGACCGATGCCGGCGGCTTCGTGCCCACCGACCGCTTTCAGGAAACGCGCGTGCCCGGCATCTTCGCCATCGGTGACGTCACCGGGCGCGAGCAGCTCACGCCGGTCGCCATCGCCGCAGGCCGGCGCCTGGCGGACCGTCTCTTCGGCGGCATGGAGGGCCGGCATCTCGATTACCACAACATCCCCACCGTGGTCTTCAGCCACCCGCCGCTCGGCACCATCGGGCTCTCCGAAGAGCAGGCGCGTCAGGTTCACGGCGCGGCCGCGGTCAAGGTCTATCAGGCCGCGTTCGTGCCGATGTACCACGCGCTCACCGCCGCGAAGCCCAAGGCGCGCATGAAGCTGGTAACCGTCGGTGCTGACGAGCGCGTCGTGGGTTGCCACATCGCCGGCCCCGGCGTGGACGAAGCCCTGCAGGGATTCGCAGTCGCCATCCGCATGGGCGCCACCAAGCGTGACCTCGACGACACCGTCGCCATCCACCCGACGCTGGCCGAAGAACTGGTGACGATGCGCTAGCGGCCAGGGCGTCAGGATGTCCTGCCATGGCGCTGGCGTCTGGATCGGGCCCTCCCATCGGTGCCATGATCCACGGCAGGGCCACATGACATCGGGGAGTACCGCAATATGACTGCCATCCGCCTGCCGGGATGCGCCGCCGCCTGCATGGTGCTGGTGCTGATGAGCGCCGCAGGGGCGCAGACCGATGCCGTATCCGGGGCGAGTCCCGCGAAACCCGCGATCGACAGCAGCCGGGAACTGCCGGTGGTCCTGATCCCCAACATTCCGCCGGCGGCCGAGGCCTACTACGCACCCGATGGCTACCACCTGATCGCGCAGGTACGCGACAAGGACGCGCAGCAGTCGGCGGACAAGCGGGTTGGCAGCGCGCTGACCTACATCTTCACCGAGGATGGCAAGACGCTGCGGCGGATCAACGACCGTGGCCAGGACGCCTGCTCGTACTTCTTCCCGGACCAGAAGCGGGTCATCTGGACCTCGACCCGCGACCACATGGACATGCCGCTCGGCAACTGGGCCGAACCGGATGACTACCCGCAGGGCGCGGAGCTCTACACCTCGGACCTCTACGGCAAGGACGTCCGCCGCCTGACCAACAACCGCTGGTACGACGCCGAGGTCACCGTCTCACCCAACGGCAAGTGGATCGTCTGGACGCGGCAGATCAACGGCAAGGCCAACCTCTGGCGCATGCAGGTGGACGGTGGCAGGGAGCAGCAGGTCACCTTCACCGGGGACTGGGAGCCGGGCGCGCCGTTCTACCTGGCTGACAACGACACCATCATCTTCCAGGCCTGGCGCAAGAGCGAATACGGCAGGATCAACCCGACGCCGATGGTGGTGTTCACCATCAGGGCCGATGGCAGCGGCCTGGTGCAGCGTACCTTCGACCGCGACATGTACTGGGGACCGGGGCCAGCCGCCGACGGGCGCCACTACATCTTCACCCGCATCATCGACGGCAACAACCACGAACTGTTCCTCGGCGACCTCGGCGGCGACCCGCCGCTGCGGCTGACCTACCATGCCGGCTTCGACGGCATGAAGTCCTTCTCCAGGGACAGCAGCAAGATGGTTTTCGTGCGCCTGGCGGGCACGCCGCCGGCGCTGTACTCGCACGTCATGGACCTGTCGTCGCTGAAGCTCGGGCCGGAGAACTACAGGGGGATCGCGCAGACACCGGTACCGGAAGGCGCGGTGCTGGTACAGGACTTCACGGTCAGGTAGGCGGGCTCGCGGCTACCGCAGGTCGCGGCGCCAGCATCCTACGCCGGCAGCTTCTCCCGCACCGGCCTGGTGTCGGGGCGCACGCCGCGCCAGATGAAAAACGCTTCCGCCGCCTGCTCCACCAGCATGCCCCAGCCCTGCCAGGCGCGCTTCGCGCCGAGGCGGCGGGCCCAGCCGACAAAGGGCGTGTCGGTCATCGCATAGGAAAGGTCGTAGCAGGCGGTATCCGGGCCGATCACCGCCTCGGGCACGGGCGGCACGCCGCCCTGCAGGCCGGCCGCCGTGGCATTGATTACCAGATCCCAGGGCGCAGCGGGCAGTTCATCGAAGCGGCAGGCGCGGATGGCGCCGAGGCGCTCGAAATGCCCGGCGACTTCCCGCGCGCGCTCGATGCTGCGGTTGGCGATGCAAAATTCCGCCGGCCCGCTGCCGAGCAGAGCAGGGACGATGCCGCGGGTCGCGCCGCCGGCGCCGAGCACCAGCAGGCGGGCTCCCTTGAGCTGCAGGCCGAGGTTGTCCTTGAGGTCGGTCAGCAGGCCGACGCCATCGGTGTTGTCGCCATCGAAGCGGCCGTCGGCGGCGATGATCACCGTATTGACCGCGCCGGCGAGATGGGCACGGTCGGTGAGCTGGTCCGCCAGCCGGGCCACCGCCTCCTTGTGCGGCACGGTGACGTTGAAACCACGCAGCCCTTCCTGCGCCAGGGCCGGCAGCCGGGTGGCCAGGTCCTCGGGCCGGATGTCGAAGGCCTCGTAGGACAGGTCCTCCCCGGTCTGTGCGGCAAACAGGCGATGGATCACCGGCGACTTGCTGTGGCCGATGGGGTGGCCGATGACTCCGTAGCGGTCCGTCATGAAATGGCCTTGTGCCTGTGCTCCGCCCGGTCTTGTACCTTACCGGAACCGGGGTGTCCAACCGCCGCACGGTCTAGACTGGCAGCCATGGCGAAGAGTCTCCAGCGCTGTCCCTGGTCCGAAGGCGTCAGCCCGGCCTACCTCGAGTACCACGACAGCGAGTGGGGTGTGCCGGTGCGCGATGACCGCCGCCAGTTCGAGTTCCTGGTGCTCGAAGGCGCGCAGGCGGGCCTCAGCTGGGCCACCATCCTGCACCGGCGCGAGGGCTACCGTCGCGCCTTCGCCGGTTTCGATCCCGCCCGGGTCGCGCGCTTCACCGCGGCCCGCCAGGCCAGGCTGCTGCTCGATCCCGGCATCATCCGCAACCGCCTGAAGATCGCGGCCGCGGTCGGCAACGCCCGTGCCTTCCTCGCCGTGCAGGAGGAGTTCGGCAGCTTCAGCGACTACATCTGGCGTTTCGTCGACGGCCGACCGGTGCAGAACCGCTGGCGCCACCCGCGCGAGGTGCCCGCCACCAGCGCCGTCTCCGATGCGCTGAGCCGTGACCTCAAGGCCCGCGGCTTCCGCTTCGTCGGCAGCACCATCATGTACGCCCACCTGCAGGCCACCGGGCTGGTCAACGACCATCTCGTCGGCTGCTTCCGCCACCGGCCGCTGCGGGCGCCTGCTACCAGAGCCCGCTGAACCCGTGCCGGTCATGGGCCTGGCCCGCGGTCAGGGCGTGGCGATCTCCACCAGCGTCTGCGCGAGCTCGTGCTCGCCATCGCCGTGGGTCACCAGGCCCAGGTAGAGCTCGCCGGGCGCAAGCCCGCTCCAGGTGAGCGTCACCTCGCCGCTCGCCCCGGTCGTTGCGGCCGCCGGGGCCGAAGCCACCGAGAAGCCACCGGGCCCGGGCGCGTCGTTCACCATCCATACGCCGAGCTCGTAGCTCGTCTCCAGCGCTGCGACCTGCAGGCCGTGGACGTCGATGATGTACTCCCCGGGTACCGGATCCAGGATGTCGATGACTTCGGTGGCGCCGTCGCTGGTGCTTTCATGGCGGCCCTGCTCACAGGCGCCTTCCGGGCAGTCCAGGTAGAGATCGAGGTTGTCGCCGTCGCCTGCGGCGGTGCCGGCCAGGGCCACCCGCAGGTAGCGGGTACCGGGCGGCACGTCGAAACGCTGGCGGCGGATGAAGTCCGGCAGGGCACTGTCGTCGGCCAGGAAGCCGTAGTAGTCGAGCGGGTCGTCGATGATGTTGCCGCTGTAGATGGCCGGCGCCGCCAGTCCCGAGGTCAGCGCCTGGTAGGGGCCGTCGTAGCCGAAGTCGACGTGGACCGTGGTGTTGCCCGTGGCCTCGTGGCCGGCGACCGGATCCTCGACGCCGATCGCGGCCGGTGCCACCGCCAGCGGGCTGCGTACCACGTGGCGCGCATCGCGCCAGGTGATGGCGCCAAAGCGGAAGTCGGGCAGAGCGGCTTCGGCGCTGAAGTAGTCGGCGCGCCGCGCAGCGCCGGTGCTGGTGATGGTCAGGGTGTACTCGGCGCTCTCGCCGCTGGCCAGTGCCAGGCTCGCCGGGGCCACCACCACCGTGGTACCCGGGGGTGCTTCCACCGTCGCCTGGTAGACCGCTGCCGGGCCGACGTTGGTCACGCGGCGGCGGATACTGCGCGAATGCACCAGGCCATGGCTGGCGATCGAGGGCAGGTTGAGGTCGGTGGCCGCCAGCGAGTAGCCCGCATCGGCGAGCGCCGCGCAGCGATCCGCGTCGATGGTGGCCAGGCCGATGCCGCAGCCGAAGGCATCGTAGTCGTCGCGGCTGGTCTCATAGACCAGGCCGGGATCGGCCGCCAGGTCCGGCACGATATGGCCGGCGCCGAAGTCGAAGGGATCCGCGCTGCTGTCATCGGCCCGGACGAGGTCCTGTCTCGCCGTGGTCATCAACGCGGAACGCAGCGCCGCCGGACTCCACCGCGGATGCGCCTGCCGCAGCAGCGCGGCGACTCCGGCCACCTCGGGAGCCGCCATCGAAGTGCCGGAAAGGTACTGGTAGCGTTCGCCGCGCAGGCCGTTGGCGACCTCCGGGGTCTGCGCACCGAGGAGGTCCACGCCCGGTGCGGCCAGGTCCGGCTTGAGGATGTCGAACTCATTCGGGTTCGGCCCGCGTGCCGAGCGGTCGTACATGACATTGCCCTTGGCGTCGCGGTTGGCGATCACGCCCTTCTGCAGCGTCAGCTGCAGGGCTTCGCCGGCGCGCAGCCTTGCAGCCAGTGCCTCGCCATCGGCCTGGCTGATCATCACCGCGGGGACGCCGACCACGCCACGCTCGCCGGTCATGGTGATCGGCAGGCCGTCATTTTCCTCGTTGCCGAAGACCACCACGGCAATGGCGCCGGCATCCCCGGCGTTGGCCACCTTGGTGAGGAAATCGCAGGCGCCACGGCGCACCAGGGCGACATGCCCCTTCAGGTCGGCGGCGTTGGCCGGAAAGGTACAGCCATTGGCGCCGCCCTGCCCGTCGGTGACCAGCACCAGCGAGCCGCTCCTGGCCCCGGTGCTGCGCAACTCCGGCGTGAAGGCTGCTTCCTTCATGGTGATGTCACCAGTGCCGCTGGCTGCCGGGGTGACGCGCAGCACCTCGTCGTAGCGGATGCCACTGCGAGTGGAGGCGGCCACGGCCAGCACCCAGGGGGAAGTGCCCGGGGAATCGATGCTGGCGTCTGCCGGACCGCCATTGCCGGCGGCGGCAACGGTCAGTACCCCGGCATCGCTGGCTGTGAGCAGGGCCAGGGCGTCGGGATCACCCGGCCCGCCATTGGCGGTGCCGACCGAGTAGTTGATGATGTCGACGCCATCGGCAACCGCATCGTCGATGGCACGCTGCAGGTCCGACATGGCGCAGCTGGCGCGCGTGGCGCCGGGTTCCAGCCAGCAGGCCTTGTACACCGCAATGCGCGCCCGCGGCGCGATGCCGCTGATGGGCGCCAGTCTCGTGCCGCCGATCTCGGCCGTGACCCGGCCGCCGGCGGCGACCGAGGCGATGTGGGTGCCATGGCCGTCGGCATCGAGCGGCGACAGGAACTCCGCCGGATCCATGGCGAAGCTGTCGCGAAAGCCGCTGGCATAGAAGCGCGCACCGATGAGCTTGTCGTTGCAGGCCGTGGCCGGGAATCCGGGCCCGGCCTGGCAGCGGCCGTGCCAGCCGGGGAGCGGGGCGTAGAGCGGGCGGTAACGCGGCTTCCTGAAGCGGTGGCAGAGCCAGGCACCGAGCAGAGACTCCCTGGCCCAGCTGCCGCGGCACAGGCGCGGCTTCGGCTTTGCCTCGAGGTGGGCGAAGGCTGGATGGCTGGGATCGATGCCACTGTCGATGATGCCGATGACCACGCCTTCCCCGGTGAGGCCGCGGGCATTGCGCAGGCCGTTGCCCGGGTCGAGCAGCCCGAGGAACTGGGCGCTGGCGTTGGATCGCAGCAGCTTGACCCGGTCCGGGGTCACCCGCTGCACGGCGGGATCGGCGCGCAGCTGCGCTGCCTGCGCGGCGGTCAGGCGCGCGGCGAAACCGTTGAAGGCGAGCTTGTAGCTGTAGAGCTTGGCATCGGGTGCGCCGATCGCGGCCAGCAGCCGGTCATGGCTGTCCACGAGGGCGGCGCCATAGCTCGAGACCAGGGGTGAGCGCGCGTCGAAGCGTTCCTCGCCGACCCGGCGGCTGTCGTTGGCGGCTTCGAGGGCAGGGGCCTGGCGCAGTTGCACAATGTAGACCCGCGTAGCCTCCCGGGAATCCGCTGGCGCGGCGGCTGCGTCATCAGCCCTGGCCAGCCCGATTGCCAGCCCGTTGGCGAGTAGACCCGCGAGGAGCAGGGTCGCCAACAGCGAAGGGGGGCGTGGGTCGCGTCGCATGGGGTGGGCGGCGGTACCGGCCGGGAGCCGGGCCTGCCGATGGTTTCCTTATTCTTCGCAACGGCTTGGCCGCGATTTTTCGAGCGGGCCAAGGCCGATATTACAGAATCCGGGCGACCGGCGTCAGCCCCGGTCTCCCCCGGCGGTCCGCGCCCACCGGCGGGATGCTTGTGGCTCAGCCGGGGCGCAGCACTGCGCCGGTGGCGGCATCCCGGATCTCGCTGGGCCGGCGGGAGCCGCCGACCTCGCCGCCGACCACCTGGTCGACAGCGGCGCCCAGCTGGCGCCTTGCGGCCAGGGCGCTGCGGGCCGGCGGCCGGCCGTGGCGGTTGGCACTAGTGGAGAGCAGCGGCCCGCCCACCAGTTCGCAGAGCATCGCGGCCACCGGGTGCCGGGTGACCCGCACGGCCAGGCTGGGCCGGTCACCGGTCAGCAGCGGATAGGCCAGGGGACCCGCACTGACCACCCAGCTGACCGGCCGGGCGACGGACTGCCCGAGGCGGCGGCGTTCGGCCGGCGTGGGCGCGATCCAGCCCTCGAGCTGTTCCCAGCCAGCCGCGATGACGATGAACCCGGCCGCGGCCGGCCGCCCCTTGATGGCGAGGATGCGCAGGACGGCCTCGACGGCCCCCGGGTCGCAGCCCAGGCCATAGACCGCTTCGGTGGGATAGGCGATGACGCCCCCGGCCCGGACCAGGCGGGCGGCCTGCTGCAGCGGCAAGCTCGCAGTCACCGCCGGCCCGGCTGCTAGCCCGAGGAATCGCCCGGTGCCTGGTCCGGGCTGCCCTTCGCGCGCCTCGCGCGAGGCTTGCGGGGAGCGGCGGCGGCGGCGTCCGCGGCCTTGCCCGCCTTGTTGGTCTTGCTGGTCTTGCTGGCTTTCCGCTTCGCGGGTTTCGCTGCCTTCTTCGGCTGCGGCGCCTCGGCCGGGGCCTTGGCCGGGGCTGCCTTGCGGCCGCGGAAGCCGCGCTTGCCGCGCGGCGGAGCGGCGGCGAGCAGCTCACGGCACTGGTCCAGCGTCAGGCTCTTCGGGTCCTCGCCCTTGGGGATGCGCGCATTGCGTTCCCGGTCGGTGATGTAGGGCCCGTAGCGGCCGTTGAGCACCTGGATGCCGGCCTCGGGGAAGTCGAGGATCAGCCGGTTGGCATCGGCGACCTTCTTCTCCTCGATGACCTGCAGCGCACGCTCCAGGGTCACCGTGTAGGGATCATCGGGCGGCTTCAGCGAGACGTACTTCTTGCCGTACTGCACGTAGGGCCCGAAGCGGCCGACGCTGGCCTGCACTGGCTCGCCGTCGGCGGTGGTGCCGAGCTTGCGCGGCAGCTGGAACAGCGCCAACGCCTCGTCCAGCGTGATCGATGCCATCTTCTGCCCGGGCCGCAGCCCGGCGAAGCGCGGCTTCTCCGCGTCGTCCTTGGTGCCGATCTGGGCGAAGGGTCCGAAGCGGCCCATGCGCACCGATACCGGCTTGCCCGATGCCGGGTCGATGCCGAGGTCACGCGCCTGCGCCACCATCTCGCGGGTGACGCTCGCCTCCTTGTCCTTCACCAGCGCCGCGAACGGCTGCCAGAACTCGTCGAGCACCTGCACCCAGTCACGCTCGCCGCGTGAGACCTCGTCGAGTTCGTCTTCCATGTGGGCCGTGAAGCCGTAGTCGACGTAGCGCGTGAAGTGGTCGGTGAGGAAGCGGTTGACGATGCGGCCGATGTCCTTGGGGATGAAGCGCTTGCCATCCACCTCGATGTAGCCGCGATCCTGCAGCGTCGAGATGATCGAGGCGTAGGTCGAGGGCCGGCCGATGCCGAACTCCTCCAGCGCCTTCACCAGCGTGGCGTCGTTGTAGCGCGGTGGCGGCTCGGTGAAATGCTGGTCGGCCCGCACTTCGACGAGGTCGATGTCATCACCTTCGCGCAGTGGCGGCAGGATGCGGTCGCCCTCCTCTTCGGCGGCATCGTCGCGGCCTTCCTGGTAGACGGCGATGAAGCCGGGCACGACCAGCGTCGAGCCGCTGGCGCGCAGGCGGGCGACGGCTGGATCACGGGTGGGGGTGAGGTCCACGGTCACCATATCGTAGACCGCCGGCACCATCTGGCAGGCGACGGTGCGCTTCCAGATCAGGTCATAGAGCCGGAACTGCTCCTCACTGAGGAACTGGCGCAGGCTCTCCGGCGTGCGGGCCACGCTGGTGGGCCGCACGCCCTCATGGGCTTCCTGGGCATTCTTCGCCGAGGTCTTGTAGCTGCGGGGCTGCGCCGGCAGGTTGTCGCTGCCGTAGCGGCTGGCGATGAAGCCGCGGATCTCGTCGATGGCCACGCTGGCGAGGTTGACCGAGTCGGTACGCATGTAGGTGATGAGGCCGACCGTGCCCTCGCCGGTCTCGACGCCCTCGTAGAGGCGCTGGGCGATCATCATGGTGCGCCGCGCGTTGTAGCCCAGCTTGCGCGAGGCTTCCTGCTGCAGCGTCGAGGTGGTGAAGGGCGGTGCCGGGTTGCGCCGGCGCTGCTTCTTCTCTATGGCGGAGACCCGCGCCCTGCCGCCCGCGGCATCGAGCAGCGCCTGGCGGGCGGCGCTGGCGGCCGTCTCGTTGCCGAAGCTGAACTGCTCGACCTTCTCGCCGCGGAACTCGGCGAGCCGCGCGGCGAAGGGCGCGGAGGCCGCGCGCAGGTCCGCCTCGATGGACCAGTACTCGCGGGGCCGGAAGGCCTCGATCTCGTCCTCGCGTTCGCAGATCAGGCGCAGCGCCGGACTCTGCACGCGGCCCGCGGAAAGCTTCGGCTGCACCTTCTTCCACAGCAGCGGCGAGAGGTTGAAGCCCACCAGGTAGTCGAGCGCGCGCCGCGCCTGCTGCGCGTTCACCAGGTCGGCGGAGAGCTGGCGCGGACCCTGCATGGCCTCGCGCACCTCGCGCTCAGTGATCTCATAGAACACCACGCGGTGCAGCTCGCGGCCGTCGAGGACGCCGCGCTCACGGAGGATCTCCGCCAGGTGCCAGGAAATGGCCTCGCCCTCGCGGTCCGGATCGGTGGCGAGGTAGACCGCGTCGGCCTTCTTCACGGCGCGGGCGATGGCGTCGACGTGCCTGGTGTTGCGCTCGATGACCTCGTAGCGCATGCGGTAGCCGTTGCCGGTGTCCACGGCGCCTTCCTTGGGCACCAGGTCGCGGACATGGCCGTAGGAGGCGAGGATCTCGTAATCCTTGCCGAGGTACTTGCCGATGGTCTTGGCCTTGGCCGGTGACTCGACGACGACGACCTTGCTAGCCATTGCTTGCGGTATCCATAGACGACAAACCGCGGCAGGGCCGCGGTCGGGGGAAATTCTGCCTGCGCTCTGCCCTCAGTTGACCAGGCCGGTGTTCTCCTCGAAGACCAGGTCTTCCATGCGGGCGAAGGCGCCTTCCTGGCCGGCCTGGCTGAACAGCACCATCAGCGTAACCCATTTCACCTGCTCGACATCGATCTCGCCGGCGTCGAGGGCCATGAGCCGGTCGATGACGATCTCCCGATTGAGCGGCGACAGGATACCGATGTGGCCGAGATAAATCAGGTAGCCCCGGCAGGCGGTATCGAGGCGCGACATTTCCAGGGAGCTGAACAGGCGCAGGGAACGCTCGGTGGGCGCCGACGGGAAGGGGTGGTCAGGGTCGCGGTTGAGGTCTTCGAGCCAGCCCAGAGCGCGGTCCACCTCGGGCTCGCCGAATCCGGCGCGGAGCAGCTCCTGGCGCAGGACGTCCTGGTCGGTGGCCTCTTCGTGCTCCTGTTCGGAAAACGTCTCAAACAGGTACATGAGCACGTCGAGTACGCTGTGATTCATTATCGTCGGTGATCCTTGGGAGCGGCTCTTACCCCTGTCGCTGGTAGCGGCCGCCAGGCAACGGCCGCACCGAGCCTTCAAGCTCGAGGATCAGGAGCATGGAGGAAACCTCCGCTGGCGTCAATCCGCTACGCAGCGCCAGCGCGTCCGCATCCAGCGTGTCCCAGCCAAGTGCATCGAGCAGTCGCCGGTAGTCCGCATCACGCTCCTGGGTTGCTGCCGGAACCGCGGGCACGGCTGTCGCCGCCGCGGCGGGCGTGGCCAGCAGCGGCGCGAGTTCCTCGAGGATGTCGGCAGCCGACTCCACCAGCCTGGCGCCATCGCGGATCAGCCGGTGGCAGCCCCTGGCGAGCGGGTTGTGGATGGAACCGGGGATCGCGAACACCTCGCGGCCCTGCTCGGCGGCGCGCCGCGCGGTGATCAGCGCCCCGCTCTGCAGGCGCGCCTCCACCACCAGGGTGCCGAGTGCGAGGCCGCTGATGATGCGGTTGCGGCGCGGGAAGTTGCCACGCATCGGGCCCATGCCGGGCAGGAACTCGCTGCACAGCGCGCCGTTCGCGGCGATGGCATCCGCAAGCTCCGCATGCCCGCGCGGGTAGACCTGGTCGGGCCCGGTGCCGAGCACCGCCACGGTGCGTCCGATGCCATCCCCGGTACGCGCGAGGGCACCGGCATGCGCGGCTGCGTCGATGCCGAGCGCGAGCCCGCTGGTGATGCCGAGTCCGCAGCCCGCGAGGTAGGCCGCGAAGTCGCGCGCCGTGGCTGCACCGCCCGGGCTGGCGTTGCGGCTGCCGACGATGGCGAGCTGGGGCTCGGCGAGGCTCTGCGGATCGCCGCGCACGAACAGTGCCACCGGTGGATCGGGGATCTGGCGCAGCAGCGCGGGATAGCGCGGATCCTCCCAGCCCAGCAGGTGACGGTCCGCGGCGCCGGCCAGCCAGGCGCCGGCAGCGGCGATGCGTGCCTCGTCCGGTGCGCGCAGCTGGGCCAGCAGCGCCTCGCTGGCACCAGCGGCACGCAGCGTCGCGTCACTGGCACGGGCGAGCCCCTCGCTGCCGCCGGTGGCAGCCAGCAGCGGTGGCAGGTCCGCCCCGCTCAACCCGGGCGCGTCTGCGAGGATGAGCCAGATGCGCTGCATCAGCGGCGCCGGAAACGGCACAGCCCGCCAGGGGGCGGGCTGTGCGGACGAGCAGTGGATGCGAGCCGCGCTGCGGGCGCGGCGCCCTGGCTATGGATTCCTGACGATGTCCTGGACATGCATTTCACTGGTGGCGCGCATGACCAGCGCGTAGCTGATGCGGTCGTAGGCGCGGAACACCATTGCAAGCCCTGCCGGTTCATCCGGCAAGCGGACATTCGCGGAGATTCGCCCGGGTTTGGCGGTGTCGGCCACCTTCTCGCCGGCCTGCCAGATACGCAGCACGCTGCCGGGTTCGAGGCCATTGCGGGCGCCGCGGTTGATGACGATCACCTGGTACTGGCCGAACTGGGAGACGCCATCCGTGACCGCGATGATGGTGCCCTCGACCGGCCGCGGCGGCACTGTCGGCACGAACCGGGCCGGGAATGCGACCTGCTGCGAGATCAGCCGATCGCCCTCGGTGGCCTCGCGCGTGGTGTCGGTGAGGAATAGCGTGGAGGGATCGCCGACACGGCGGATGGTGCCGGCGCCGACATAGATGCCCTCGTAGCCGACGACGTCGCCGTCATCCGGATCGACCAGCGGCTGGCCGACTTCGACGACGCTGTAGCCCTGGTCGACGCCGGCGACCTTGCCGCGCACGTAGAGCTCGTTGCCTGCGGCGCCGATGATGTGCTGGCCGCGGATGGAGACCACGTAAGGGGACTTCTTGACCTCGTCCTTCTGCAGCACCGAGCCGCGGCTGAGGAAGGCGCCGATGACGTCCAGCGGAATGGCCGGAATGGCGCTCTCCAGCGCCGACTCGCGGATCTGGGGCGAGAGCTTCTCGGTACCGCCCGCCTGGCTGGCGGCGCCGCGCTGCACCTGGACCCTGGGTTTGCCGTCGACGTAGACCAGCGTCAGCACGTCGCCCGGATAGATAAGGTGTGGGTTCTCCACCTGCGGGTTGGCGTACCAGATCTCGGGCCAGTACCAGGGATCCTTGAGGAACATCGAGGCGATGTCCCAGAGGGTATCCCCGCGCTTCACCGTGTAGCTGTCCGGATGGGCCGGATTCAGCGCCGGTGAGCTGGCGGTGGCTTCCGCCGCCATGAGGCTGATGCCGGGACCGGTTGCGCCCGTGGCGCTGCCGAGGACCAGCGATGCAGTGCAGGCGGCCAGCAAGGCCGGAACCAAGGAGGGGCGAGAGATCTTCATGGAAGCTCCATCCCTATGCTGACCGCTACGCCGGGGAGCCGATCCACCGGTGCTAGAATCCCGGCCCGGTCGGCAGGGATCGCGGTACGACACACGTTTGCGACAACAACTCTGGGATCCCTGGCCAGCAAACCCAACCCCGCCGGCCTGGGACGAATCGGATGCGGTATATCATAAAATTATCGGGCCTTCATAGTGATGGACACGAAACTGTGAAGGAATGCCCATGGCGCTATTGAAGATTCTGGAATATCCGGACCCGCGGCTGCGCACCCGGGCCGCGGCGGTGCCGGAGGTGGATGACAGAATCCGGCGCCTCGTGGCCGACCTGCTGGAAACCATGTACGCGGCGCCGGGCGTGGGCCTGGCGGCCACCCAGGTGGACGTGCACCTGCGGGTGATCGTCATGGACGTCTCCGAGGACCGCAGCCAGCCCATGGCATTGATCAACCCGGAGATCATCGGGCGCGAGGACGTGGGCAGCGGCGAGGAAGGCTGCCTGTCGGTGCCGGGTGTCACCGAGACCGTAACGCGGGCCCGCCGCATCCGGGTGCGCGCGCTGGACCCCAGGGGCAAGCCGCTGGAGTTCGACGCCGACGGGCTGCTGGCGGTGTGCATCCAGCACGAGATGGATCACCTCGAAGGCAAGCTCTTCGTCGACTATCTCTCCGAGCTCAAGCGCCAGCGCATCCGCAAGAAGCTGGTGAAATCCGCGCGGCGCGACGGCGAGCGCGCGCCCGCTATCTGAGCCCGGCCCGCGCGCCGGCCGCCGCTGCCAGGTCACGCCACCGGTGAGCCCGCCAGCGTCACGCATCATCTTCGCTGGCTCCCCGGAGTTCGCCGTGCCGGCGCTGCAGCGGCTGGCAGCATCGACACAGCAGGTCGTCGCGGTGCTGACCCAGCCCGACCGTCCGGCCGGCCGCGGCCGGCAACTGCAGGCGAGCCCGGTGAAGGCTTGCGCGCTGTCGCTGGGCCTGCCGGTGCTGCAGCCGGAGAGCCTGCGCCGCGATGCCGCCGCAAGGGAGGCGCTGCGCGGGCTCGCCCCGGACCTCATCGTGGTGGTCGCCTACGGCCTGCTGTTGCCGCGCGAGGTGCTGGAGATCCCGCCACGGGGTTGCCTCAACATCCATGCCTCGCTGCTGCCGCGCTGGCGTGGCGCGGCACCGATCCAGGCCGCGGTGCTGGCCGGGGATGCGCAGACCGGCGTGGCGCTGATGCGCCTGGACGAGGGGCTGGACACCGGACCCGTGGCCGCGATGCGCGCGATCGACATTGGTCCCGCAGACACGGCGGGCGACCTCCACGACCGGCTCGCCCTGCTCGGTGCTGAACTGCTGATGACACAGCTGGCCTCCATCCTCGATGGCAGTGCGCGGTTCGTCGCGCAGCCCGCCGCGGGCGCGACCCATGCTGGGAAGATCAGCAAGGCCGATGCAGTCATCGACTGGCGGGAAAGCGCCGTGGTGCTCGACCGGCGCATCCGCGCCTACAACCCCTGGCCCGTGGCGGAGACGCGGCTCGACGGCGCGCAGCTGCGCTGCTGGCTGGCGCGGCCGCTGCCGGGAGGCGAGCGCGCGGCGCCTCCGGGTACCGTCCTCGCGGCGGGGCCCGAGGGCATCGACGTGCAGACCGGGGATGGTCTGCTGCGGCTGCTGAGCGTGCAGCTCGCCGGCCGCCAGCGGATCGCCGCCGGCCAGTTCGCCAACGGCGTCGCACTCGGCGGCAGGGTCCTCGGCGCATGAGCCTTGGCAGTGTGCGCCAGGAGCCCGGTGCGGCCAGCCGGGCACTGGCGGCGCGCGCCGTGGCGGCAGTGCTCGGTGCCGGTGTTACGGTTGACGCTGCGTTCGGTTCCCTTGATCTGCAGAACCTCGCGGCCGCGGATCGTAGCCAGGTCAAGGCGCTCGCCTTCGGCGCGCTGCGCTGGCACCACCGCCACCGTCGCCTGCTGGGGCTGCTGCTCGACCGGCCGCTGCCCGGCAGGGACCGGCTGCTGGAGGCACTGCTCTCGGTGGGCCTGTTCCAGCTGCTCGATGCCCGGCAGCCGGAGTATGCGGCCGTGTCGTCCACCGTGGCCGCGACGCGCCTGCTCGGCCGGCCGCGGCTCGCTGGCCTGGTCAATGCCTGCCTGCGTCGGCTGCTGCGCGAACGGGAGTCGCTGCTGGCCGAGGCGCTGGCCGACGAGGAAGCGCGCTATTCGCATCCTGCCTGGCTGATCGGACGCCTGCGCCAGGACTGGCCCGGCGACTGGCAACGCATCCTCGAGGCGGCGCAGGAGCCGCCGCCGCTCTGGCTGCGCGTGAACCAGGCGCGGCTGGCGCCGCAGGACTGCCTGGCACGGCTGCAGGCAGCAGGCATCGCCGCCGTGCCGGGGCCGGTGCCGGGCGCGCTGCGCCTGGAGCATGCACTGCCCGTCGCCGACATTCCGGGTTTCGCGGCCGGTGAACTCAGTGTGCAGGACGCGGCCTCGCAGCTCGCCGCGGCGCTGCTCGGCGCCAGCCCCGGCGTGCGGGTGCTCGATGCCTGCGCGGCGCCGGGCGGCAAGACCGGGCAGTTGCTGGAGCAGGCCGCTGGCCGGCTGGACCTGCTGGCACTGGATGTCGATGCCGGCCGCATGGAACGCGTGCGGGAGAACCTGGCGCGACTGGACCTGGCGGCGGCGAGCTGCGTGGCCGACGCGGCCGCGACCGCAACCTGGTGGGATGGCCGGCCCTTCGATCGCATCCTCGTCGATGCACCCTGCTCGGGCACCGGGGTCATCCGCCGGCATCCGGACATCAAGCTGCTGCGCCGGGAGGCGGACATCGGGCCGATGGCGCGGCGCCAGCGCGAACTGCTGGAGGCGCTCTGGCCCCTGCTCCGGCCCGGCGGACGCCTGCTCTACGCCACCTGTTCGATCCTGCACGAGGAGAACCAGGCCGTGGTGGCCGGGTTCCTCGCGGTCCACCCGGATGCGCAACCCGTCGAGCCGCTGGCCGGCGCGCTGCCCGGCTGGCTGCGACGCACCGACCCCGCAGGCTGGCAGGCCCTGCCGGGCGACGCCGGTACCGACGGCCTCTACTATGCTTTAATGACCCGCAGACCCGGCTGAGCGTACCGGGCCCCAGTTCTCCAGCCAGATCGTAGCCCCATGCAGTCATCGTCCCCGAAATTCCAGGCCCGGGCCGGATGTGTCGCAGTGCTGTTCGCCGCCCTCCTGCTCGCGTTGCCCGCCGCCGGCGCGCTGGCCGAGGATTTCGACGTGCGCACCGCCAGCATGGGCTTCACCGATGGCGCCTGGCGGCTCACCGCACGCATCGACTACCACCTGACCGACAAGGCGCTCGCCGCCCTCGACAACGGTGTCACCCTGACCATCCGCGTGGAACTCGAGGCCGATCGCGTACGCCGCTGGCTGCCGAACACCGAGGCGCTCGCCGTGCACCGCGACTGGCAGCTGAGCTACGAGCCGCTGACGAAGCGTTACATCGTCACCTATCCCGACGGTCGTGCGGCTACCTCGCATGGCACGCTGTTCGGAGCGCTCAATGCGCTGGGCCGCGTGCAGGGTCTGGCGGTGGCGGAACCCGGCGCGCTGGTTGCCGGCGAGACCTACGTGGTCGCGGTCCGTGCCGTGCTGGACCAGCAGCGGCTGCCCGGTCCACTGCAGGTGCTGGCTTTCTGGGACAGCGGTTTCAGCCTGGAGAGTGACTGGTACGAATGGACGATGAGCCCGTAAGGCTGCGGCCACCCGGCTGGGCGCTGGCGGTCGCGCTGGCCGTCGGACTGGCCGGCCTCGCGCTCCTCACCCAGACCGTACAGAACTCGGACAGGTTCGGCCGCTGGCACGACACGGTCCTGCTGGTCAACACGGCCGCTGCGCTGCTGCTGCTCGCCCTGCTCGTCTACAACCTGGTGCGCCTGGTTCGCGAGCGCCGCGCCAGAGTGCCGGGCTCGGCACTGAAACTGCGCCTGCTGGCGGCGTTCGCAGCGGTGGCGGCGGCCCCGGTGCTGGTGGTGTTCCTGCTGTCGGTGCAGTTCCTGCACCGGGGCATCGAGACCTGGGCCGACGACCGCATCGCCCAGGGCCTGGAGCGCTCCCTGGAACTCTCGCGCGGCGCGCTCGATGCCGAACTGCGCAGTGCGATGGAGCACACCCAGCGGACGGCGCTGGCCCTTGCCAGCCTCGCGCCCGGGGCCATGGTGGAGGCGCTGCCGCAGCTGCGCCGCGAGGCTGGTGCCAGCGAGATGACGGTGTTCGCCCGCAATTACCGGATCGTCGCCACCAGCAGCGATGCCAGGCCCGGCGTCATGCCGGAGCTGCCGGGCGAGGATGTGCTGCTGCAGCTGCCGCGCGATGGCCGCTACGTCGCAGTGGAGCCTGCCGGTGAGGACCGGTTGCGCGTGCGCGCCGCGGTGCTGCTGCGCCCGGGCGGTGATGCGGCCGGCGACGTGCTGGTCCTGCAGGCGCTGTTCCCGGTCAGCGAGCAGCTCGGTGCACTGGCGGAGTCGGTGCAGAAGATCTACAGCCGCTATGGTGAGCTGGTGTTCCTGCGCGACCCGCTGGAATCGAGCTTCACACTGGCGCTGACGGTGGCGTTGCTGTTTGCGCTGTTTACCGCGTTCTACGGCGCCTTCGTATTCTCGCGCCGCCTGGCGGCGCCAGTGCGCGCCCTGGTGGCCGGCACCCGTGCGGTGGCCGCCGGCCGCCTGGACACGCGCCTGCCGGTGACCAGCCACGACGATATCGGTGCACTGGTCGAATCCTTCAACGAGATGACGGCGCAGCTGGCTGCGGCCGGCGAGCAGGCCCGGCGCAGCGCCGCGGAGATCGAGCGCTCCCGCAGCCAGCTCGCCACGGTACTGGCGCGGCTCACCAGCGGCGTCGTCGCCGTCGACGGCAGCGGGCGCCTGCAGATCGCCAACGCAGCCGCGGGCGCCATCCTGCAGACCGAGCTGGCGCCACTGGCGGGTGAAACGCTGCAGGAGATCGGCGCCCGGAACCCGGTGCTCGACCAGTTCTTCGGTGCCTGCCTGCAGCGCAGCCGCGAGTCGCCCGCCGGCTGGCGGGAGCAGGTCGCCATCGGCGCGGAGAACTCCGCGCGGCGCGTGCTGATGTGCTCGGCCGCACCGCTGCCCGACGAGCAGGGGGCCAGCCCAGGCTTCGTGCTGGTGTTCGAGGACATTACCGCGACGCTGCAGGCCCAGCGCGAGGCGGCCTGGGGTGAGGTGGCGCGCCGGCTCGCACACGAGATCAAGAATCCGCTGACGCCGATCCAGCTGTCGGCGGAGCGCATCCGGCGTCGCTACCTGGCTGGCCAGCCGGAGCCCGACACCGAGCTGCTGGACCGCGCCACGCACACCATCGTCCAGCAGGTCGAGGCCATGCGCGACATGGTCAATGCCTTCAGCGAGTATGCGCGGGCGCCGGAGGTGAGTTTCGCCGCCCTGGACCTCAACGGCCTGATTCGCGAGCTGGCCGACCTCTACCATGGCCCGCAGCAGCCGGAACTGGGCCTGGACCTCGATCCCGGCCTCGCCAGCATCGAGGCGGATGCCGTGCGCCTGCGCCAGTTGCTGCACAACCTGATCCGCAACGCTGCCGAGGCCCTCGAGGGCCAGGCGAGCGGGCGCATCGGCATCAGTACCCACAGGCTCGGCGAGGGCGCGTCCGCGCTGGCCGAGATACTGGTCCGGGACAATGGGCCGGGCATCAATGCCGGGCTGCTCGGGCGCATCTTCGATCCCTACGTCACCGGCAAGACGCGCGGCACCGGCTTGGGGCTCGCCATCGTGCGGCGGCTGGTGGAGGAGCATGGCGGTACCGTCAGTGCCTGGAATCAGCCGGGCGGCGGGGCCTGCATCCGGGTTACCCTACCCGTGAGTCAGCGCGACCGCGATGCCCAGCCGGACAGCCGGCCGCGGCGGGGCGGGGAACGGAGGCAGGCCTGATGCGCACGCCGCATATTCTGGTGGTGGATGACGAGGCCGACATCCGCAACACGATCCAGGAGATCCTCTCCGACGAAGGCTATGACGTGGCCACTGCCGGCAATGCCGCGCAGGCACGCGAGGCCGTGGCCGAGCGCACGCCCGACCTGGTGCTGCTTGACATCTGGATGCCCGATACCGATGGCATCAGCCTGCTGCGCGAGTGGCAGCAGGAGAATCGCGTCGCCTGCCCGGTGGTGATCCTGTCCGGGCATGGCACGGTGGAGACTGCGGTGGAGGCCACGCGCCTCGGTGCCGCCGATTTCGTCGAGAAGCCGCTGTCGCTCAACAAGCTGCTGCGCACGGTGGAGAAGTCCCTGCGCGGCGTGCGCCCGGCCGATCGCAGCGGCCTGCGGGGCGGGCTGATGCCGCCGCTGTTCGCGGCACTGGAGCGCAGCCGGCGCATCCGTGAGCTGCGCCAGCAGGCCGAGCAGCTGGCACCGCAGGCTTCGCCGCTGCTCATCGTCGGCGAGAGCGGCACTGGCCGCAGCGCCCTGGCCGGCTTCATCCACCACGCGAGCCCGCGTCGCGACGCACCCTTCATCACGGTGCCGGGATCCAGCCTGCTGGCGGAGACCGCTGCCCAGGCGCTGCTCGGCGCGGAAACGGCCTCCGGTGTCGAGCGGGGGCTCCTCGATCAGGTGGGCGCCGGCACGCTGTTCATCAGCAACATCGAGGATGTCAGCGCGGCCGCCCAGGCACTGCTGGCCGGCGTGCTGGAATCCGGGCGCTACACGCGCCTCGGGCAGGCGGCCCGCGTGCCGCTGGCGGCACGCCTGGTCGCCTCGCTGCGCCCCGCCACACTCGCTGATCCGGCCGCGGCCGGAGTGCGGCCCGACCTGGTGGAACAGCTGGGCGCGCTGCGCATCGAGGTGCCGCCGCTGCGCGAGTACTCGGAGGACATCTCGGACCTGCTGCGCTACACGGCCGAGGACCTCGCCGACCGCGAGCACCTCGGCTTCCGGCGCTTTGGCTTCGCGGCGCAGAACCGGCTGCGCAACTACCCCTGGCCCGGCAACCTGCGCGAGCTCAACGGGCTGGTGCGCCGGGTGCTGGTGGCGGGCGGTCCCGAGGAGGTGCCGCTCGCCGAAGTGGAGCGCGAGCTGCGCCCGGCGCCGGGTGCGCAGGAACCGCTGGTGAAGCAGGACCTGCTGGCGCTGCCGCTGCGTGAAGCCCGGGAGCAATTCGAGCGCGCCTACCTCACCGAGCAACTCGCCCTCTGCGGCGGAAAGGTTGGCCTGCTCGCCAAGCGCGTCGGCATGGAGCGCACCCACCTCTACCGCAAGCTGCGCTCGCTCGGAATCGACTTCCGCGGCACGCTGGGCGACGACTGAGAGAGATAGGGGGGAGATAGGGGAGATAG
>QUBU01000033.1 GCA_014337915.1 Gammaproteobacteria bacterium | reverse complement strand
CCGGCGCCTGGCGCCGGCAGGCCGGCCCCCGCCGCCGCTTGGGCCGGGCGGCGCAGCGGGCACGACGCCGCGCACCGCCTCGAGCCCGCCTCCGGACCGCTCGTCGCCGTCAACGTGCTGCGCGGCTATCCCTTGATCGAGATCCGCTCGCCCCGGGAGGTGATCGATGACGAAGAAGCCTGAGACCCTCGACTGTGTCGCCGTGAAGCGCCGCGCTCAGCGACAGCTCGCCAAGGCTCTCGCCGGCAGGTCGCCCGACGAGCAGGTCGACACGCTCCACCGCCTCGCCGCACAGGCGCCGCTCTGGAAAAGCCTCGCGAAGGCTCGCACCGAGCGACCCGCAAGGGCTGCTACCGAGCGAAGGCGACGATCGACGGGATGAGGGACTCGGTTCCTCAACCTTGCGGGCTTGGCGCGCGCAGCCGCTCGGTCGCCCCATCGATCGCGATCTCGGTCCAGCCGCTCTCCTCAACCCACACGTAGATGACGATCTGCCCTTGCTCGTCGGAGTAGGTCCAGCGAAATCCATAGGGGACGTTGACGGCACTCGCGGGCTGAGGACCCTTGAAGAGATCCGGATCGATCCTGGCCGCTTGCACATAGCGATGAAAGCGCCCCGTGGCGAGCTCACGCGCCCTGACCTCGTCGACGGGCTTGCTCGCGAGGAGCAACGCCCCGTACACGATCAACGCGAGCCCGAGCAGCCCGGCGATCCACAACCAGCGTCGTCGCGTCTTGGCCATCGGCGCCAACCTACGGCCTCACCGCGACGCTTCCGCGGAAGTGAATGTCGAACTGCTGGCCTGGCCCGGCGTATCTCGCACCGGTCCACGCCTCGACGTTCCGAATGAACGTCTGAACACCCCATGGCTTCATGTCGAAGTTGTAGGTGTTCGTGAGCGCGGAGACCGCCCCGTTCGGGTTCATCTGGAGCGTGATCGACCCGTGGACGAGGAAGTCCCACGGCTTCGCAGTCGAAAAGAGCAGCTTCGACCCAGGCCCGGCGAACTCGGATGCCCTCACTCCCGACAGGTCAAGCGTGTTGAGGTCGACGTCTACCGGCGCGCCTTGCCCGTTTCTCCACTGCCACGTGGCCTCACCCTGGGTGAGGTATCCATCCGCATCAGGTGGTCGCACCTCGAAGTAGTCGCCTCCGAAAGGATTCGACTGGTCGCCAGCCTGCGCGTACTGAATGCCGAAGTCCCCGTCACCCCCTTGGGACCCATCAGTGGCTGAGGGAGATCCCGACGGTTGCGTGGGATCAGGGCCTGGTTTGGGGCCTGGCGAGCCCTGCGAAGACTGCACAGTCTTCCCGGGCCGCATCGATTTCGCCCACGCTATATAGGCACTGGCCATGTCCTTCAAGGCCTGCTCATAAGGTGCAATGGGTGTATCGAGCATGAATCCAACTTCGTCTGACACTCCGCGGTTGCTAACCCACGTGGTGGGTCCTTCGCCAGAACGTGTGCCGGTAACAACCATACAATTTGGCTCAGTGCAGGGTGAAGTAGACGGCGACAGAGGTGACGGACCACCAGCAAGCGCCACCACAATGGAGTACCCGGTCGGATCCGTGAACGTCAGCGGATTGTTCATGGCATAGCTGTACGGATTCAGGCTCTGCGGATCGCCGGGATTGCCGGGCACCGGATCCGCCGACAGGAACCGCCCGAGCTTCGGGTCGTACACCCGCCCGTTCATGTGCACCAGCGAGAGGTTGTCCAGGTGTTCATGGCCGGTGAACCCCCGGCGCGTGGTCGCGGTGATCACGTTCCAGTCCGCGGCGAGCGGCTGGTCCTGCCAGGCACTGCCGCGCCGGCTGCCGAAGGCGGCAAAACTCAGCTGGCTGAGCAACGCTCCGCCTCCGTCCATGACCGCGGTGGCCGAGCCCAAGTGGTCGCCGGTCACGTAGTAGGTGGCACTCGCCGGGCTCCCCGCGCTCTTGCGGATATGCAGGGCCGTCGAGCCCGCGCCGGCGGGGATGTAGTGCTTCCACTCGGTCACCGAACCGCGGGTCACCTTCTCCATCACCCCGCCCAGGTACAGCGTGGTCTCCGTGGTGCTGGCAGAGTACACCGCCACCTGCTTCCAGCGGCTGCGCCCCGGCGTATAGGCAAACTGGCTCGACGCACCGTCCTGGTTGAGCACCAGCGGCAGGTCGTAGGAACTCCAGCTGATCGCACTGCCCACGCGGCTGGTCATGTTGCCATTGCCGTCATAGGCATAGTCGTCCGACAGGCAGGAACAGCCGCAGTCGTGCAGCACCGCACTCACCGCATGCGGGTGTGCGCCATGACTGTACTGGTAGCTGTAGGAACCCCCGCCCTCCACCCGGCTGGCGATGTTGCCATAGGCGTCGTAGCTGAGGTCGAGGTTCTGCACCCCGGCGCGCCGGGAGTAATCGAGCCGCCCCAGGCTGTCGTAGAAAAACTCCTCGGTCAGCGCGCCCTGGATATGGTCGGTGCGGCTCTTCAGGTTGCCGCCGGCATCCCAGGTGAAGGACAGGTCCTGGCGCAGCGTGCTGCCCACGCTCGCCGTGCGGCTCTCCAGCAGCCCGGTCATCGGGTCGTAGCTGCTGAGCACGCTGATCGCCGGGTTCGCGCTGCCAAGCGTCTCATCGAGCGCCTGGCCACGGGCATCCATGGTGTTCAGCTGCCAGAACACCGTGGCCGGGTTATCGTAGTCGGACACCCGGTCGAGCAGGCCGTGATCGTAGCCGTAGCGCACCCGCAGCGGCGCACCGGTGCTCGCCGGATACGTCAGCGAATCCACAAGCCCAGCGCTGTTGTAGTCACGGTTGATCACGTAGGGCCCGCCATCGGCCGTGATCGTGGTCTGCACCAGGCGGCCGGCCGAGTCGTAATCATAAGCCTCTGCGTACCCGCCCGAGCCACTGACCTGCGCCAGCCGCCCGATCTCGTACTGCCCTGGCTGCGTGCCCCAGGTCCAGGTGGTGGTGCCCTCGGGCTCCACGCGGGTCAGGGGACGGCCCAGCAGGTCGTAGGTCATCTGCAGCGTCTGTCCCCGGGCATTGGTCTGGCTTGTCAATTCGCCGAGCGAGTTGGGCACATAGCTCCAACTGCCGCGGTCCACATGATCCATGGCCGTCAGGAAGGGTGCCTGTACCTCGCGGGGCGGGTCGATGAGGTGCTCAACAACGGGCGCCTGAAGGTGTATCCGGAAGAGATCGAACAGGCGATCCTCGCCCACCCGGCGATCGAGGACTGCGTAGTCTTCCCGCTCCCGGACCCATTGAGCTTCCAGGCGATCGGGGCCGCCGTCACGGTGGCGGCCGGCCTCGAGTGCTCGGAGGACAGTCTGCGCACCTGGCTTGCCGGCCGGATATCGGAACACAAGCTGCCAGTGCGTGTCTGGTTCCAGAGCCAGCCGCTCAGGGCCGGTACCGGGAAGGTCAACCGCCAGGCGCTCGCGGAGCGGTTGCTTGCGGTCTCGAGAATAACGGAGGGGTGAGACGAACGACGCAGTGGCCACCACAGGTCGCCGCCGACGGGCCAATCCGGACTAAACCGCCGCCTGTAGCGCTGGATCGTCCGATCACGAAACCACAGCGGTCTCGGCGTCCGTCAGTACAGGAATACGGAGAGTTTCCACAGGCTCGACACAACCGCGGCCGCAAATGCGGCCGCCAACGCGTCATCGAGCAT
>QUBU01000026.1 GCA_014337915.1 Gammaproteobacteria bacterium | reverse complement strand
GACCTCGCACGCACCACGCTCGGCGTGATGTTCATCGGCGGGCTTTCGGTGGCTTCTTTCTGGATCCTGCGGCCTTTCCTCGCCGCATTCATCTGGGCGGTGATGATTGTCGTCGCGACCTGGCCAATGCTGCGCCGGACCCAGTCCCTGCTGTGGAACCGGCGCAGCCTGGCGGTGCTGGTGATGACCCTGGTCATGCTGCTGGTCATCGTTCTGCCCCTGGTCGTGGCGGTCGCCACGCTCGCCGGCTATGCCGACGAAGCCGCCGGCTGGATCGCCACGATTTCGACCCGGCAGCTGCCGGAGGCACCGGCCTGGCTCGCCAGGGTGCCGCTGGTGGGCGAGCACGCCGTGGCAGCATGGAACCAGTTTGCCGGCAGCGGGTTCAGCGAACTAGTTGTGCACCTTGAGCCCTACCTGCGCGACATCGCCCGCTGGATCGTCGGCGAGGCCAGGGCGCTCGGCCTGCTTTTCGTCCAGGGCTTCCTGATCGTGATCCTCTCGGCACTGCTGTACGCCGGCGGCGAAGGCTGGGGCCGCTGGATGCTCGCCTTCGGCTGTCGCCTGGCCGGAAGACGCGGTGAGCAGATCATCGTTCTGGCTGGCCAGGCCATCCGCGGCGTGGCGCTGGGCGTCATCGTCACCGCCATCCTGCAGTCGGCGCTGGGCGGCCTCGGCCTGGTCATCGCCGGTGTACCGTTCGCCGGCGCCCTGACCGCCGTCATGTTCCTGCTCTGCGTGGCGCAGCTCGGGGCCATCCTGGTCCTTGCCGGCAGCACGGCCTGGCTGTTTGCCACCGGGTCCACTGGCTGGGGTACGTTCCTGCTGGTGTGGGCCATGGTGGTGGGGCTCATGGATAACTTCGTGCGGCCGGTGCTCATCAAGCGTGGCGCCGACCTGCCGCTGCTGCTGATCTTCGCCGGCGTCATCGGCGGCATGCTCAGCTTCGGCCTGGTCGGCATCTTCGTCGGCCCGGTGGTGCTGGCCGTGACCTACACGCTGGTGGATGCCTGGGTTCAGGAAGGGCCTGCCGAGCCAGGCTGAAACGGCGGCGCCAGCCGCCCGCCGCGACTATTTCCGGGCGGAGTAGTCCACCCCTGGTGTGCGGACCGCCGGCGTGCGCCGCACATCCCAGATGCCGCTGCAGTACTCGTGGATGGCCCGGTCCGAGGAGAAAGCGCCGCTGCGCGCCGTGTTCAGGATGGACATGCGGGTCCAGCGGGCGGGATCGCGGTAGGCCACATCGGCCGCGGCCTGGGCCTCGAGGTAGGCCCGGTAGTCCGCGAGCAGCAGGTAGTCGTCGTGCTCCAGCAGCTGGTCGAGCAGCGGACGGAAGAGCGTGGGGTCGCCCCGCGAGAAACTGCCGTCGCCCAGGGCGTCGAGCGCGCCGCGCAGTTCGGCATCGCGCTCGTACCAGTCCCGTGGCCGGTAACCGTCGGCGCGCAGTGCGGCTGCGCGGGCGGCGTCCAGGCCGAAGAGGAAGAAATTCTCGCTGCCGGCTGCGGCGCGGATCTCGACGTTGGCGCCATCGAGCGTGCCGATGGTGAGCGCGCCATTCATCATGAACTTCATGTTGCCGGTGCCGGCAGCCTCCTTGCCGGCCGTGGAAATCTGCTCGGAGAGGTCGGCCGCCGGATAGATGTGCTGGGCACTGCTGACATTGAAATTGGGCAGGAACGCCACCAGCAGCCGCCCGCGCATGGCGGGGTCGTTGTTCACCACGTCGGCCACGCCGTTGATCAGGCGGATGACCAGCTTCGCCATGCGGTAGCCGGGGGCGGCCTTGCCGGCGAAGATGAAGCAGCGCGGTGCGAGGTCGAGCCCGGGTTGCCGCAGCAGGCGCTGGTACAGCGTGATGACGTGCAGCACGTTGAGGTGCTGGCGCTTGTACTCGTGGATGCGCTTGACCTGCACGTCGAACAGCGCGGCGGGATCCGCGGCCCTGCCGGCGATGTCGTGAATGCGCCCTGCCAGCCGTTCCTTGTTCCAGCGGCGGGCGGCGCGCCAGCGCTCCTGGAAGGAGGCATCGTCGGCCAGGCGCTCCAGGCCCCTGAGGCGGTCGAGGTCCGTCGCCCAGCCCGTGCCCACGGCTTCATCCAGCAACCGCGCCAGCGGCGGGTTGGCGAGCAGCAGGAAGCGCCGCGGCGTGACGCCATTGGTGACGTTGCGGAAGCGCTCCGGCCAGAGGCTGGCGAAGTCGTGCAGCACCGTCTCGCGCAGCAGCTCGGAGTGCAGCGCGGATACGCCGTTGATGGCATGGCTGCCCACGGTGGCGAGGTGCGCCATGCGCACGCGTTTGCTGCCCGACTCGTCGATCAACGACAGGCGCCGCAGCCGCTCCTCGTCGCCCGGGAAGGCGCGGCGTACCTCCTCGAGGAAGCGGCGATTGATTTCGAAAATGATCTCCAGCGGCCGCGGCAGCAGCTCGCGGAACAGCGGCAGCCCCCAGGTCTCCAGGGCCTCGGGCAGCAGCGTGTGGTTGGTGTAGGCGCAGGCCCTGCGGGTAATGTCCCAGGCCGTGTCCCAGGGCAGGCTGCGCTCGTCGACCAGCAGGCGCATCAGCTCCGCCACGGCAATGGACGGATGCGTGTCATTGAGCTGCACGGCACAGAGGTCGGCGAAGCGGGTCGCCGGCTGGCCCTTCATTTCCAGCTGCCGCAGCATGTCCTGCAGGGAGCAGGAGACGAAGAAGTACTGCTGCGCCAGGCGCAGCCGCTTGCCGGCCTCCGGTTCGTCGTTCGGGTACAAGACCTTGGAGAGCGTTTCGGAACTGACCTTCTCGGCCACCGCGCCGTAGTAATCGCCTACCTGGAAGTCCTCCAGGTCGAAGGACTCCACGGCTTCGCTCCTCCAGAGGCGCAGCGTATTGCAGGTCTCCACGCGAAAGCCGGGCACGGGAACATCGCAGGCAATGCCGCGCACCTGGCGGCCCGGCACCCAGCGCATGCGGTAGCCACCGCCGGCGGTGTCGGTCTCGGTATGGCCGCCGAAGTTCACGGTGTAGCTGACTTCGGGGCGCACCACCTCCCAGGGCGTGCCCCTCTGCAGCCACTTGTCGGTACGCTCCACCTGCCAGCCATCGCGCAGCGCCTGCTCGAAGATGCCGAACTCGTAGCGGATGCCGTAACCGATGGCCGGCACCTCCAGCGTCGCCAGCGAATCGAGGAAGCAGGCGGCGAGGCGGCCGAGGCCGCCGTTGCCGAGGCCCGGCTCGGCCTCGAGCGCGATCAGCGCATCGAGATCCTGGCCAAGTGCGGCCATGGCCTCGCGCACCTCGGCCTCAATGCCGAGGTTGAGCAGGTTGCTGGCGAGCTGCGGGCCGATGAGGAACTCGGCCGAGAGATAGCAGGCGACCTTGACGTCGGGCGCCGCGTAGGCCTGCACGGAATCCACCCAGCGATCCAGCAGCCGGTCACGGACGCTGTAGCCCAGCGCCATGTACCAGTTCCAGGGCGTGGCGATGCCGGGATAGCGCGCCTGCAGGTAGGCGAGGTTGTCGAGGACGGCCTGGCGGATCGCTGCGGCGGTCAGGCCGGTGCGGACGGGTTCGGTGGCCATGGCTTGCCGGTGGCGGGTGCAATGCGGACGGCGCCGAGGTAGTCGCGGGCAGCGGCGCCCAGCCAGGCGTCGTAGCTGGCGTAGAGGAAGCGCACGCCGAGCGCAAGCGTCGCGGCGACTTCCGCGGTCTTGGCGATGTTCGCCCCCGCCACGGCGTGGCCCGGGCCGAGTGCGGCAATCCGCGACAGGGTGGAGGCCATCGCCCGCTGTACCTCGGGATGGGCGGGGTTGCCGAGATGACCCATGGATTGCGCGAGGTCGTTCTGGGCGACCATGGCGACATCGAGGTGCTCGACGGCTGCGATCGCCTCGGCATTGGCCAGCGCCTCGGGGTCCTCGAGCTGCACGACCACGACCGTCTCGGCATTCTCGTCGTGCAGGAAGCCGGACCGGCCGTAGGAGCGCCGGCCCAGCGTGACGCCGCGCTCGCCGACCGGCGCGAACTTCACCGCCCGCACGATCGCGCGGGCCTCATCGGCGGTGCGCACGCCGGGCACCACGATGCCATGGGCGCCGAGGCTCAGCGCGCGCACGATCAGCGATGCATCGAGCCTGGAGACCCGCACCAGCGCCGACATGCCCCAGAGGTCGGCGGCGCGCGACTGGTCACCGAGGCGGTCCCAGCTGAGCGGCCCGTGCTCGCCCTCGATCCAGAAGCCATCGAGGCCTAGGCTGCCCATGAGGTCGATGGTGTCGGCCGATCCGGAATGGCCGGCGGTGACGACGGCGACTTCGCCGGCCTGCAGGCGGCGTTTGACGGCATTGAGCGGGCGGCGGTTCGTGGTCATCGGGCGGGGCTTTGCTGGCTGACTGGCCCGCGAAGCGTAGCATGGGCCCGCCCGGTGCTGAACAGCATGGGGCGGGCAGCGAGAACGCAAAATTCGCAAAATATGTCAGGCACCATTAGAGAAATAGAAAAATATGTCAGACACCATAAATTGGTATGGTGAGGCCCTGTTCAGCCCTTTGGTCGACAGGTCGAGATGAAGAGCTTCATCGTTGATTCCGCTGCATTTGTACTGCTGGCCTTCCCGGCGCTGTTTTCCATCATCAACCCGCTGGGCGGTGCCTTCATCTTCCTGTCGGCCACCCAGGGCATTTCGCGCAAGGCGCGCCGAGCCCTGGCCCGCAAGGTGGCGATCTTCAGCTTCGCCACGCTGGTGGCGTCGATGGTGATCGGCGTCTTCGTGCTGCGCTTCTTCGGCATTTCCATGCCTGTGCTCGGCGTGGCAGGGGGCATTGTCATCGCGTTGTCGGCCTGGAAGATGCTCAATGCGGAGCAGGACACCAGCGGACGGGAATCCGCTCTGCAGGCATCGGCCGATCGCGACCTGGAGAGCATGGCCTTCTACCCGCTCACCATGCCGATCACCACCGGGCCCGGCACCATATCGGTGGCGGTGGCGCTAGGCACCCGGGGGGTCGCCGAGGGCAACCTGGTACTGTTCGCGTTCCAGGTGCTGCTCACCGCCGTGCCCATGAGCCTGCTGATCTATGCGCTTTATGCGTCCTCGGGCCGGCTGGCCCGGGCCGTGGGCCCGACCGGCACCACGATCATCGCCCGGTTGTCGGCCTTCCTCCTGTTCTGCATCGGCATCCAGGTGATGTGGGGCGGGATCGAGGCGCTGGTCCGCGGGCTGGCCGCAGCGACCTGACCGCAATCGCGCTAAGATGGTGGCGGGATTCTTTATCCAAGGGGGGACTTATGAACCGCCAGAAACTGCTGGTCACCATCGCCGCCGCCGCTTTCCTGGCTATCGCGGCCGCCCTGGTCCTGCCGGCCACGGCGCTGGCAAAGGATGAATTGCCGCAGCAGACCGAGGACGGCCTCGTGCTGCAGAAGGGACAGGCCGCACGCATCCTCTACGTGCGTCCCGGTGTGGATTTCAGCCGCTACAAGCGCATTGCCCTCCTGGATTGCCCCGTGGCCTTCCGGAAAGACTGGCAGCGTGACCACGACACCGGTGCCAGTCGCGTTTCGCCCAAGGAAATGGAGGCGATGAAGACCTGGCTGTCGGCGGAGTTCCGCAAAGTCTTCACCGACGAGCTGCAGAACAAGGGTGGCTACGCCATGGTCACGGAGGGCGGCGAAGACGTGCTGGTGCTGCGCCCGGCCATCGTCGATCTCGATGTCACCGCGCCGGACACCATGAGCGCCGGGCGCAGTTTCACGTTGAGTGAAGGCGCCGGCGCCATGACCCTGTTCCTCGAGTTCTATGACTCGGTGTCTGGCCAGATCCTCGCCCGGGCCATCGACCGCAAGGTGAGCCAGGGCAACGGCCGCATCCAGTGGCAGACCAGCGTGACCAATGCCGCGGAGGCCGATCGCATGTTGCGGCGCTGGGCCAGCGCGCTACGCGAACGGCTGGACGAGGTGCACGTGGCGGCGAAGGCGCCGGCGCCCTGAGGCTGCGTTGCCTTTGCGGACAATCTTCAATCTCAGGGAGAAGACCAGGTGAATCGCATCCTCTGTTCGACACTGGCAGTGCTCGCTGCCTGCCTTGCCGCCGGCACGGCCGGCGCACAGTTTTTTGGTGCCGCGACACCCGGCAACCGGGCCGATCACTGGGAGGGTTATGCCGGTGCGCGCTACGTGTTCAGCGAGACCATCGACTTCAAGGGTGGCTCCACCATCGATAGCGACGATGATCTGGGCTTTGCCTTCGGTCTCGGCTACAACCTCGACGACCACTGGCTGGTGGGCGGCGAGATCAGCTGGAGCAACGTCGGCTACGACGGTGTCCTGAAGTCCGCGGATGCCCCCGGAGCGACCGCCCATCTGTCGGGTGAGTACGAGACCTTCGTGATGTCGGCCAACGTCACCTACCACTTCATGGAAGGTCCGCTGACGCCCTTCGTCACGGCCAACCTCGGCTACACCTGGGTGGACTCGAACATCGCCGATGGCCCACCGCAGACCGGCTGCTGGTGGGATCCCTGGTGGGGCTATATCTGCAACACCTGGGTAGATACCAAGAGCGCCGAGTCGGCGTCCTACGGCCTGGGGGCCGGTGTGCGCTGGGAGTTCAGCCGCGGCGGCTTCCTGCGGGCCAGCTACAACCAGCGCTGGCTCGACCTGGACGAGGCCAGCGGTACCCCCAACTTCGGCGGTATCTTCATCGATATCGGCAGCAAGTTCTGACTGGGTGAGGAGCGCTGGCTTAGCTGATCGCGAGCCCGGCCTGCTCCTGGCTGTCCGGTTCGGGCATCGGGCCACCAGGGGAGACTACCCGCCAGGGCAGTCTCCCCGGGTCTGACTAGCCGCCGGGCTGTGAGATCGGGGCCGACGCCGGCGTCTGCGGCACCAGCGGAATCTGCCGTGCCAGCGCGAAACTGGAGATGGCGTCGAGCTTGTTTTCCACCTGATAGAAACGTGCCACCTTGATTTCCGGCAGCACCTTGCGGAACTTGCCGAGGAAGGACTGGCGGATTTTCAGGGTTTTCTCCTGGAACTTCAGTCCATCCTTGATCAGCTGCCGGGCGACCTCATCGGTCATGTGGTCGTAGTTGGCGGCGTAGTCCGTGATGACCTTGACGCGCAGGTTGCCGGCTTCTTTCAGCTCGGACATGTACTTGTCGTAGACCGGCCAGAACGCCTGGCTCTCGGTGGGGGTCAGGTCCAGCGCCTGGCTGACGATCATCTTGCGCTCCGTCTGCACCAGGCTGCGGGCCTGTTCGGTGGCTTCGGTGAGATCGGAAAACGTGGGGTTGACCTGCGCGGGTGCCAGGGCCGGCAGGGACAGGGCGACGATGGCCAGGGCAATGAGCTTGGGACGCATGGGGTTGTCCTGTTTGGGGAAACGGGGGCGCAAGTCTAAACCCCGGCGTTGCCCCGCACCACCGCGGAACGATGGCCGCTGCCGGCGAGTGACGGCGATTGCGGATGCAGGTACGCTTCTCTTAACCTTCATCGAGAGCCCGTGGCAGTGCCCAGCTGCGCAATGGCCGCGCGGGGCTGCCTGTAAGCAACCTGATCCCGGAGATCCTCATGCATCCAACTGCATTGTTGCGGACCACCTGCGTACTGCCGCTGCTGATGCTGTCCGCTGCCGCGCTGGCGGCCGAGGATGAGTGGCAACACACGCTGACGGCCTATTTCGTCGCTGCTGCCATCGATGGCCAGGCGGGCGTGCATGGCCTCACGGCCGACGTCGACGTGCCCTTCCACGACATCCTGGACAACCTCGACGGTGGCCTGATGCTGGCGTACCGCGGTGAGCGTGGCCGTTACGCCGTGATGTCCGACCTGATCTTCCTCGGCCAGAAGCAGGAAGCGGAGGGCCTCGGGTACTTCGGCCGCACCAAGGCCACGGCCGAGGGCGACCAGCTGATCTTCGAACTGGACGGCGCCTACCTGCTGACCGACCAGCTGTCCGTCTACGCGGGGCTGCGCTACTGGGACCTGGACGTCGATGTCGACATCTACGGCGGTGGCCCGCTGGGCGAGACCCTGTCGGCCAGCGGCGATGAGAACTGGGTGGATCCACTGGTCGGCCTGCGCTATGTCTGGAACTTCGCCAACCGCTGGTCGCTGGTGGCCAAGGGCGATGTCGGTGGCTTCGGCATCGGCAGCGACCTGGCCTGGCAGGCCACGGCATTCGCCAACTGGCAGTGGACCGACCATGCCAACCTGATGTTCGGCTACCGCTACATCGACGTCGACTATGACGAGGACGAGGCCAATGGCCGGTTCCTCTGGGACGTCAGCCAGTCCGGCCCCGCTGCGGGCTTCGCCTGGAAATTCTGAAGCGCCTGCAGCCGCTGCCCACGCGGCGCCGCCCGCGGTTGCGAACAGCGGCCATTGCCGTCGTCGTCGTCCTGGTCCTGGCGGCCAGTGCGCTGGCTGGCCTGTGGGGCGTGGCGGCATCCGGCGGGCTCACGGGTCCGGTAAGCAGCTGGCTCAGCGCGGAGCTGGGCCGTGAATTCCAGGCAGCAGGCGGCCTGCGGATCCGCGCCGGTCGCGTCATCCGTATCGAAGCCAGGGACCTGCGCCTCGGCAACACCCGCTGGGGCTCGCGGCCGGAGATGTTTCGGGCTGCATCGGCCGTCCTGGTCATCGACACGGCGTCCCTGCTGGCACCGACGATCATCGTCGAGCAGATCGTGGTGGAGGGCGCCGACCTGCTGCTGGAGCGGCGCGCCGACGGGGCGGCGAACTGGGACTTCGACCTGGCCACCGACAGTGACAGTGCCGGGCTGGACCTGCGGATTCGCAGGCTGTCGCTGCCGCAGGCGCGGTTGCGCTTCCAGGGTCCGCCGCTGCAGCGGCCGCTGGACCTGTCCCTCGAACGGGCCGAGCAGCTGCTCGCGGCCGATGACTCGCTGCGGCTGGCGCTGCAGGGGAAGGCCAACGACATGGCGCTGCAACTGGATGCGCGGTTCGGCCCCTGGGCCGCGCTGCAGTCCGGCCGCGGCCTGTCCCTGCAGGCGGGCGGCAGCCTCGGTGACGTGACGCTGGTGGCCGAGGGCCATGCCGATTCGCTGGCGCAGCCGATGGACGCGGCACTGCACCTGCAGGTCAGCGGTGCCGATGCGTCGGCACTGGCCGCGCGGCTCGGGTTGCCGGCCGTCGGCGAGGGCCCGGTCGCCCTGGACGCAACGCTGGCGCCCGCGCCAGCTGCCCGGGGACTGCGTGCGGCCGTCGCCGGCCGTTTTGGCGGCTTGGACGGCACGCTGCGGGCGTACCTCGATGCCCGCGCCAGGCCAGCGCGGTATGGCGTACAGGCGCGCATCGCCGGGCCCGACGCTGCCGCGCTGGCACGGGGACTCGGCCTGGGCTGGGCTCCGCGGGGCCGGTTCGCCCTGCGCGGAACGCTGGACTCGGGTCCGGCCGATACGCTGGTCCTGGACGCCACCGCGTCCACGACCCTGGGGGAACTCACCGCCCGCGGTCCTTTGCGTATCGTGGCGGGGCTTGCCGGCACGCGCCTGCGGGTGACCGCCAGCGGTGCGGACTTCCGCGCCACCGCTGCCAGCCTCGGTTGGACGCCCGGTCCGGGCGTGGGTCCCGCGGGCCGGTACCGCGCGGAGGCGGACGTCACCCCCCGGCCCGGCCGCGTCGGCATCGCGGATGCACGGCTCAGCGTCGGCAGTGAGGAACTGCGCCTCGATGGCAGCATCGCCCTGGCGCGCGGTGCGGCTGGCACGGACCTGCGGTTCGAGCTGAAGGGCAGCGACGCATCCGGGCGCGTACCGCGCCTGCTCGTCACCGGCCTGCCGGCGACGCCCTATCGTGCCCAGGGCCGGTTGCGACGCGCCGCGTCTGCCACGCGCATCGATGGCCTGCGCCTGTCGCTGGCCGATGCAACGTTGCGCGTCGATGGCAGGGTGGGCGATGCGCCCGGCTTCGTGGGCACGCGCCTCGACGTCGCTGCCAGCGGCTCCGCGCTGGAGCGCTTCGCGGCGCTGGCGCCAGGCGTGGAGCTGCCGCGCGGTGCCTTCAGCGCGACCGGGCGCGTCGAACGGGAAGGATCGTATGTGGTGCTGCGCGGCCTGCAGCTGGCCGCCGGTGGTGCCACCGCCAGCCTGACCGCGGACTTCACCCTGCCGCTGGCTGCTGCCAGTTTTGGCTTCGACGTCGCGGCGCGCGGCCCGCAACTCGCCGCCCTGCTGCCGCAGATCGCCGGGATTCGTGATGCGGGTGGCAACTTCGTGTTCCAGGCGCAGGGTGCCCGTGCTGCAGATCGCTGGATCTTCCAGCGGCTGCAGCTGCAGAGCGACAGCGGCCTGCTGGACCTGTCGGGCAACCTGGCATTCAGGCCGCGCTTCCATACGACCGCACTGTCAATCCAGGCACGTACCGCGAACCTGGCTGCCCTGGGGCGCCTCATCGGCCGTGAGTTGCCGTCGCAGCCGCTGGAATTCCAGGCGCGCTTCAGCGGCAGCGGCGAGGACTTCGAACTCGAGGACCTCGCGGGCCGCTTCGCCGGCAGCGATTTCCGCGGCCGCATGGGCGTGCGCGGCAGCGGCGAGCAGCGCCAGGTGGATGCGCACATCGAGTCGAAGCTGCTGGACCTGCGGCCCTTCCTGCGGCTGGCGCAGCCTTCGGCCGCAGTGGCACCGCGCGACCGTGGCGACGACGGGCGGCTGATTCCTGCCAGGCGACTGGATCTCGACATCCTGGACGGCATCAGCGGCCAGCTCGACCTGCGGTCGCAGCAGCTGCTGCTCGGTGACGAGGCCTTCCGCAACCTGAGTGTGCGTGGCACGCTGGCGCACCGGCACCTGCAGGTCGATTCGCTGTCGTTCAGCAGTGACGACGGCAACCTCACGGCCCGCCTCGACCTGGCCGAGGATGCCCGCGGGGTCCGCATCCGCGCCTCGGGCAGCGCCAGCAACCTGGCCCTGGTGCCGGTGCCTCCTGGGTTGCGCGGGCCACATGCCGGCCGTTTCGACGCCCGCTTTGCACTCGATGGCAGCGGCCACGACTGGCGCGAACTGGCGGGCTCGCTCGACGGCGAACTGCGCCTGACGGGTCGCGGCGGGCGCATCGCCAATTCGCTCCTGATGACGGCCGCCGACGATTTTCTCACCCGGCTCCTCACCGCCCTCAACCCCATGACGACGCGACAGCCGGAAACCGCTGTGGTGTGCACAGCCTACCTGCTCAAGGCCCGCGACGGTGTCGTGACCACCGATCCGGCCCTGCAGCTGCGCACCGCGGAGCTGGACATCATCAGCCAGGGCAGCGTGGACCTGAAGTCCGAAAAGCTCGATTTCGGCTTCAGGACGGCGGCCCGTAAAGGTCTCGGCCTCGGCATCGCCCAGCTGGTGAACCCGTACATCAGGGTGACCGGTACGCTGCACTCGCCGGGCATCGCCATCAATCCGCGCTCCGCAGTGGTCGGTGGCGGTGCCGCTATTGCCACTGGCGGCCTGTCGATACTCGCCACCACGGCCTGGGACCGCTGGGTCGAAGCCAGTGATCCCTGCCAGGTGCCGGCGGCGCAGTAGCGCGGTGTGCGCCGCCGGCGTCACCTGCCCGGCTGCGAATTGCAGGGCCACGCTACAATGCCGGTCGGGGAGGTGGCACTCATGCGGGTCGGCAACGGTTGCAGGGCGCGGCTATCCGGCCTGGCAGTTGCGCTATTGCTCGGGACAGCGGCTGGTGCCGCTCCGGCTGATCCACCAGCTACCGCGGCCACCACGCCGGCACCGCGCCCCCGCATCGGCCTGGTGCTGGGCGGTGGCGGGGCCAAGGGTGCCGCACATATCGGCGTCCTGCGGGTACTCGACGAATTGCATATCCCAGTGGATTGCGTCGCCGGCACCAGCATGGGCGCCCTGGTGGGCGGCACCTTCGCCGCGGGCATGCCCGCTGCCGAGATCGAGCGCGAAGTGCTCGCCATCAACTGGGCGAAGACGGTAGGCACCGAGGGCCTGCGCGACCGCACGCCCATCCGCGAGAAGCTCGCCGGCGCGAGCTACACGAACAACATCAGGTTCGGCCTCAGGAATGGCAAGCTGCAGGTGCCGGGTGGCCTGCTGAAGACCCAGGACATCGAGGATGTGATCCGTGGCCTGGTCGGAAACGCGCGGCTGACCCGCGACTTCGACGACCTGCCGATCCCGTTCCGTGCGGTCGCCACCGACATGCTCGCCGGCAGGATGGTGGTGCTGGACAGTGGCGACCTGTCCGTGGCCATGCGGGCCAGCATGGCCGTGCCCGGGGCCTTTGCCCCGGTGGTCATCGACGGCCAGGTGCTGGCCGATGGCGGGCAGATGCGCAACCTGCCCGTGGACATCGCCCGCAGCCTATGCGCCGACGTGGTGATCGCCGTGTCGCTGGCTTCGCCCCCGCCGAAGGCCGAGGACCTGCAGTCGGCCGTGTCGCTGGCCGCGCGCTCGCTGGAGGTCATGGTCGACGCCAACCAGAACGCGCAGATCGCCATGCTGGGCCCGCAGGACGTGAGCATCGTCGTGCCGATGGGCGACATCGGCTCCGCCTCCTTTGAGCGTGTCCCTGATGCCATTCCGCTGGGCCGTGCGGCGGCGGAGAAAATGCAGGCCGAGCTCAGCCGCTATGCCCTGACCGAGGAACAGTACCTCGCCTGGCGCCAGAGTATCGACAGCAGCTCGGACACGGGCACGCGGCTGGCGGCCGTGCGCATCGAGGGCCTGCAACGGGTCAACCCGAGGTACGTCGAGGCCCAGCTGCGCAATGCTAAGGTCGGCGCCGAAGTCACCAATGCGCAGATCACCGAAGACACCGGCCGCATTTTCGCGCTGGGGGACTTCGAGCGCGTCGAGTACGCGATCACCGGGCCGGCGGATGCCGCCACGCTGGAGATCCGGCCGGTGGAAAAGAGCTGGGGGCCGACATTCCTGCGCTTCGACCTCGGCCTGGCTGCCAACGGGGACAGCCTGATACAGGCCATCGTGCGCGCCGACATCGACCGGACCTGGGTGAACTCCTACGGTGGCGAGTGGCACAGCTCCTTCCAGATCGGCACCCAGATGCTGGCCCAGACCGACTTCTACCAGCCCATGGACCTGCGCCAGCGGTTCTTCGTGCAGCCAATGGCCCGTTACGAGGCTAACGTCGAAGACATTTTCGATGACGGCGAGCGCATTGCGCGCTACTTCGGCCGCGAGGCCTACGGCCAGGTCGACCTTGGCATGAACCTCGATTCCCGTGCGCAGGTCCGCGTCGGCCTGCGTAGCGGCTGGTATTCATACAAGCGCGATACCGGCCCCAGTGTGCTCCCGGACCTGGACTGGACCGGGGATTCCACCGTCCGGGTCGGATTTGTCTGGGATACGCGGGATATCGTGGGCCTGCCCACCCGCGGCACCTTCATCAATGCCAGGTATGCCCATGGTGGCGGGTGGCTAGGCGGTGACAGGGACTACGCCCTCGCCGAGGGCGTAATCACCAAGGTCGTGCCCATCCTCCGGGGCGATGGCGTGCAGCTGCTTCTCGGGGGCGGCAAGGACCTCTCGGGAGAACTCCCCGCCACGGAACAATTCCAGCTGGGCGGCATCCGCACCTTCCCGGGCCTGCAGCGCGGCGAGCTGCGGGGCACCAGCTACTGGTACGCGGGCGGCGCCTACAGCTGGAAACTCGCGGACATCCAGTCGCTGTTCAGCCAGGCCCTGTACGCGAGCCTGCGGCTGCAAGCGGGCCGCATGGGCGATCGCCTCGACCGCAGCAACGATGAAGCCGACACTGGCGCGCTGTATGGTGCCGCGGCCTCCATCGGTGGCCGTTCGCCGGCCGGGCCGTTCATCATTTCCCTGGGCGTCGTCGACAACGGCAGCTGGCAGCTGCAGCTGGCCCTCGGCCGGCCAATACCCGAGGGTTCGATCCTCGACGAGGTCCGCTGAGGCCCGGCCGGGCCTTGCAATCCGCGGCCTCCCGTTTAGGATGGCCGGCCCGAAGTCCTGCGGCCCGATCCCGATATGCCCATCCGCTGCGCCATCGTCGGCCTGCCCAATGTCGGCAAGTCCACCCTGTTCAATGCCCTGACGGCGGCCGGCATCGCCGCCGAAAACTATCCGTTCTGCACCATCGATCCCAACGTGGGCGTGGTGGCGGTGCCGGATCCGCGCCTCGCGCAGCTGGCGGAGATCGTCCGCCCGCAGAAGACCGTGCCGACCACCGTGGAGTTCGTCGACATCGCCGGGCTGGTGGCCGGTGCCTCGAAGGGCGAGGGCCTAGGTAACCAGTTCCTCGGCAACATCCGCGAGACCCATGCCATCGCGCACGTGGTGCGCTGCTTCGAGGACAGCGACGTGGTGCACGTGGCCGGGCGCGTGGACCCGGTGCACGACATCGAGGTCATCAACACCGAGCTGATGCTCGCCGACCTCGCCGCGGTGGAGAAGGCGGTGGAGCGCGCCGACAAGCAGGCGAAGGCCGGGAAGAAGGATGACCTGCTGCGCCGCGACTGGCTGGCGAAGCTGCGCGATCACCTCGGTGCCGGCCAGCCGGCGCGCAGCTTCGCGGTACCGGAGGACCAGCGCCAGGCGCTGCGCGAGCTGTTCCTGCTCACCGCGAAGCCGGTGATGTATGTCGCCAACGTCGACGAGCAGGGCCTTGCCGGCAACCAGTACGTCGAGCGCGTGCAGGCGCTGGCCGCCACCGATGGTTCCGAAGTCGTGGTGGTCTGTGCCGCCATCGAGGCGGAGATCGCCCAGCTCGACGAGGCGGACAAGCAGGCCTTCCTCGACGACCTCGGCCTCGAGGAGCCAGGCCTCAACCGCGTGATCCGCGCCGGCTACCGGCTGCTGGGCCTGCAGACCTACTTCACCGCCGGAGAGAAGGAAGTGCGCGCCTGGACCGTGCGCCGCGGCGCCACCGCGCCGCAGGCCGCGGGTGAGATCCACACCGACTTCGAGAAGGGCTTCATCCGCGCCGAAGTCATCGCCTTCGACGACTTCATCCGCGGCCGCGGCGAGCAGGGCGCAAAGGAAGCCGGCCGCCTGCGCCTGGAGGGCAAGGAATACCTCGTCCAGGAAGGCGACGTCATGCACTTCCGCTTCAACGTCTAAAAGGTGCCTGACATATTTTCCCGCTGCGTCTAAAAGGTGCCTGACATATTTTCCCGCTGCGGCCGGCCCCTGCCGCGGTTCTCGATTCGCAGCCCCGTGCGCCGCTGGATGTCGTCGACGAACCGGTCGCCGCCAGTCAGCCGGTTGCGCTGCACGGCACTGCGGATCAGTTCCAGTTCGGCACCGTCGGGCTGGGCGTCAAGATAGCGGGCGTAGGCGCGCTGCCGGGACTGCGGCGTGTCACCGAGCATGCCCATCCCCGCCTCCGCATCCAGCAGGGCAGGCGGTGCCAGGCCCATTCGCTCCCGGTAACTGCTCCAGGGGTAGGCCTGCGGGTGGGCGACGATGCCTGCGCGCACCGGGTTCATCTCGACGTAGCGCAGGCAGGCGAGCAGATAGGCCTCCGAGTCCACCAGGCTGCAGTGGAATCGCCCGCACCATAACGTGCCGAGGCGTCCCTCGATGCGGTTGACGTAGCGGCCTTGCCGGGCGGAGAGCCGCCGCATCAGCCCGGAAATGCCGGCGCCCTCCCGGCGGGGCGCCAGTACCAGGTGCACGTGGTTGGTCATGAGGCACCAGGCCTGGATGGTGACGTCGTAGACGTCCTTCCAGTGCGCGAGGTTCTCGAGGTAGACCTCGTAGTCGCGCGGTTCCACGAACACTGCGTTGCGGTTGTGGCCCCGCTGGACGATATGGTGCGGGAACCCGGGCAGCAGGACTCGTGGCGGCCGCCCCATGGGCATTCGCTTCCGGTAGCGTGGGCAGGGAGACGCTAGCGCCGCGACCGACCTTGGTCACGCCGGAAATATCGGGTGAGTGCCTGGAAATCAAGAAAATATGTCAGGCACCATTTAAATGAGGCTCAGAAGGTCCAGGCGGCTCCTGCGGAGATCAGCGACACGTCGTCGGCTGCGCTGATGTCGAAATACTCGTACTCGGCGCGCACTTCCACCGAGCCGAATTTCATCCGCAAGCCGACGCCGTATCCGGGGTCCGTGCCGTCGTCGCTGCCGGAATAGCCGCCACCGGAGGCGTCGGCATCCCACTGCACCATGCCGAGCTTGCCGAACAGGCCGACCGGGCCGAGGTTGACGCCGACGAGGCCGAAGAGGTCAAAGCCATTGGCATCGATGGTGAGCCCGTGGTCATCGGGCTTGCCGAAGTCGATATAGCCGCCCTCGATGGCGAGGTCCACGAACGGGATCCAGCCGAAGTTGTAGCCGGCAAAGGCCTTCCAGCCGGTGTCCGTGCCGTCGAAGCTGAGGTTGCTACCGGTGCCGATGGCGCTGGCGTCGATGTCACCGACCTTGGCCTGGCCGACCGCACCGCCCAGGTAAAAACCGCTGTCTGTACCAGCCATGCTGGTGGCCGGCAAAACCGCTGCGGCCATCAATGCGAGTACACGTGAAGTATTCCGCTGCATGAGGGCATCCCTTCGTAGCTGCAAGAAAATAAAGAAAATAAGTCAGGCACCATTTAGGCTGACGTGATTGCTAAAAGGTGCCTGACATATTTTCCAATAGCAATCAGGAAAATAAGTCAGGCACCATTAAAGGCACCATTAACACGTGACGGACCACGTCGCCTGGGGTATCGTCAAAAGCCGCAAAATATGTCAGGCACCATTAATAGGCACCATTAGTTGGTGAGCTACGACAAGGTTCTCGTCTTCGGTGGTGATACCGATCCCGGCATCCGCCTCACGCAGCGGGCCCTGGCTGCGGGCTACGGGGTGTTCTCGGTGCTGCGCGGGCCCAGCGTATCCGACTACATCGGCCAGGCCGGTGTCGAATCCATGCTCTGCGACATGACCGACCGCGCGGCCGTGGCCCGCGCCTTCGCGGGCCGCGGCGGCCCCGGGTCCGCGGTGGTCAGCATCCTCGGCGGGTCACCGCAGATGAACACCCAGGGCAACATCAACGTGATCGACGCCGCCGTGGCCGCCGGTGTGCGCCGCTTCGTGCTGACCAGTTCCATCGGCTGCGGCGACAGCGCGGCCGCCGTGGATCCCTTCGTCAAGGCCATCGCCGGGCGGGCGCTGCGGGCCAAGGAATGGGCCGAGAACCGGCTGCGCGGCACCGACCTCGACTGGACCATCGTGCGCGCCGGCGGCACCACCCGCCGCCCGGGCACCGGCACCGCCATCCTCACCGCCAGCAGGACCGTCAGCGGCTATATCGCGCTCACCGACCTCGGTGAAATGCTGTTCCTGGCGCTGCAGAGCCCGAAGGCCATCCACCAGGCGCTGGCCGCCGTGGACACCGCCCGCGCCGTCAACATCGACGGTTCGCCGCTGCTGCCAGCCGAACTCTGAGCGCCGCACAAACCGTGATTTTTCAAGGGTTTCTTGACAGCGGGGGAGGCCGCAAAGACAATGCGCCCCACGATCGCCCCGGGCTTGCCTGCAGGCCCAATGAAAATCGGGCATCGCCAGCGTGGTGATGTAGCTCAGCTGGTTAGAGCGCGGCACTCATAATGCTGAGGTCGGTGGTTCAAGTCCACCCATCACCACCACTTCGATCTTGCACTCACTAGTGCATCCTGTCCGGCAGTCCGGAGTCTTCACGAGCCACCTAAAGCTCGTCGAGAATATCCGGGATGAATCTTCGGCCATCGACGATCCGAATTCGATGCTGCTCGGACGCTCCCGGTAGAAAATCAGATAGTGTCCGTGTGGCAGCAATCGCATGCCGCGAAAAGGATACCTGCGTCCCAGCCTGGGCTGATGGGCCAGAAGCTGAATCGAGCTGTCGAGGTCGCGAAGCAGGTCCGCAGCCGCTCGCGGGTTGTCTCTGGCGATGTAGTCGTAGATGCTGTCGAGGTCGGCAAGGGCTGCGTGAAAGACTGCGATCCGCCGGCGCATCAACCCCGTGCCCGGCGCTTCCTGGACGCCAGCCGCGAGTGTCCGCGGCGGGCGACATGAGACATGTCGAGTTCACCGGCCGATCCGGATTCCAGGCCGTCCTGCAGTGCTGCCTGCAGCCAGGCTCGCTGCTCCGTGCGACGCTTCTCGTGCGCAACAGCCGCGGCGATCGCAGCTACACGGCTTCGATAGGTGCCTTGCTGCACCTGAGATGCGAGAAATCTCTCAAGGTCGGCTGCCAGCTTGAGCCCTGATGGCGGCATGATGATTGCTCGGTGGTCCGGACAGGATCATTTTGCGCTGTGGTGAGTCATTGGCAAACCCCGAAATGTCCCGGTTCTCGCCAAAAATGCGCAGCGAGCCGCCAGCCAGTGCCATGGCATGCGAATCAGTAGCTTACGCGCCTGACAGGCTGCGGTCGGTGGTTCAAGTCCACCCATCACCACCAGTCCGCTGCGGTTCCCGCTTGGGCACGCGAGGCGCGCAACAGGAGCGCCGATGACGGCGACCACCGTGATGAGCATCGTGGCGGTGCTGCTGGCACTGCTGCTGCTCTCCGCGGCATGGACCCTGCGCAAGCCCGCCTGGGAACTCGTGTTCGGGCCGCCTGCGGACCCGCCGAACCGGATCCCGCTGACCGAGTTCTACGTCGAGGCGCAGAAAGCTGGCTGGAAACTGACCACCGACCCGCAGCTCTGCCTGGACCTCGCCATCGGCCTGCGCGAGGCCGGGCTGGATGGATCGATCGAGATCTGGGGCCGCAAGTGCCGCAGGCTCACCCTGCCCGGCATGGCGGATAGTCCCCTGCAGCGGATTGACCCCGGTTACTGGCAGCACCACCAGGTCGACGGCCTGCGCATGGTGCTGGCCGCCGACGCCAGCGGCGCGACGGAAACCCTGCAGCTGGAGACCAACAACCGGCTGATCCGCACGCTGGCGTTGCCGACGCGCAATGCACCTGCCGATGCGGCCACCTACCAGGACCTGCAGCTGAACTGCCTGCAGGCGCTGCACTGGCTGCAGGCCGATGCGGCCCGCTACCAGGGCATTTCCCGCAGCGACGGCGCCGCGCCGCCGCCGGCTTGAGTCCGGAAGTCGCATACCGGTTCCCGGTTTACTACCTACTTACTAGGTGATATGGCCTATAAAATAGGCTAATATCGGCTCCATGCTGGAAGCTGCCTTCGGAAGCCTTGCTGCGGAGCGCGTGCTCCTGTTTCTGCATCGCTACGATAGCGGTTACGGACGGCAGGTCGCACTGGCCTTCGGCATGCCGGTCAGCGAGGTGCAGAAGCAGCTGCGCAAATTCGAGAAGGGCGGGCTGCTGGTGAGCCGGCTGGTGGGCCGGACCCGGGTCTATAGCTGGAACCCGCGCAGCGTCTTCGTGGCCCCCCTGCGAAGGCTGTTGCAGACGATGCTCGAGAATCTGCCGCCCGAGCAGCGCAGCCCATTCCGGGATGCGCGCCGCCGCCCGCGCCGGGCGGGCAAGCCGGGCTGAAATGGCCATCAACGCCCGCTCGACGATCCGGGACGTGGCGGCCGTGGTATCGCAGGCGCTCGCTGACGCCGGGATCACCGCCGTGCTGACTGGCGGCGGCGCCGTCTCGGTCTACAGCCGCCTCGCAGGTATTCGCCGGGCCAGGCGCAAGCCATCCAGGCGACCTGCGGGAGGGTCTTGATTCCCGGCACCCGCCCTCAGAACTCCGCTGTCAGCGCCACGCGCAGGCTGCGCGGCTCCACGGGGTGGAAGTGGATGTCGTTCACCGGGGCCGCTTCGCCGGGCAGCTGCGATTCGTAGTAGTAGGTGATGTCGTTGTCCGCGGCATCGAACAGGTTCAGCAGCGTGGCGCTGAGCTTGAGCTGGCGCGAGATCCGGTAGCCGGCTTCCAGGTTCACCGTGGTGGTGGGATCCGAGCGCACCGAGTTGTCCTCGACGAGCGGGGCGGCACCGAAGTGGCGCAGCCGCAAACCGCCGCTCCAGCCGGAAGGATGGTCGACCGCCACGCCCATGGAGGCGACGCGCTCCACCGCGCCGGGGATGCGGTCGCCGGCGGCGGGGTTGGCCGGATCCGGCTCGTCGAAGCGCGCATGCGTCCAGGCCAGGTCCAGGTCCACCACCAGCCAGTCGAAGGGCGCGTAGATGCCGGAGAGCTCGATGCCGCGGCGCTTGCTCTTGCGCGTGGGTTCGGTGATGCCGGCATCGCCGACGAACAGCAGCTCGGAGTCCAGGCCGAGCTGCCACAGGCCGAGGCTCAGCTGGGTGTGCGGCAGGATGGCGGTGCGCAGGCCGACTTCGCTGCCGAAGGCATCGACCAGCGGGTCGACGCGCTCCACGGGCAATGACGGGTCGGCCGGGTCCACCGCGATGGTGGTGCCGCGGGCGTCGTTGCTGTGGAAGCCCTTGCCGGCGTTGACGAAGAACTCGGTCTGCTGCCAGGGGCCGAAGACTACCGAGAGCTTGGGGCCGAGCTCGCTGGCCGACTCGGTGCCGGAGTTCGCGGCGATGTTGCTGTCGACGTCGAAGTGGAAGGCATCGGCCCGCAGGCCGACATTGGTCCGCAGCCAGTCCAGCCAGCGGGTGTCGAGGCTGGCATAGCCGGCGATGCTGGCCTGCTTCACGCCGTCCTCGCGCACCGTGCCGCTGCGCTGGCGGGCGACGGTGCGATACAGGCCCACGGTGCCGATATCGTCATAGCGCAGGTCGGTGCCGAGCGTGAGTGCGCCGGACTGGCCGAGCGCATCCACCGGCAGGCTCCAGCGGGCGCTGCCGCCGTAGATGCTGCGGTCATCGAGCTGCTCGAACTGGTCGCCAGCCACCGGGTCGGTGGCATAGGTGAAGTTGGAGTACAGCTCCATGCGGTAGTCCACGGCATAGGCCAGCGCGCGGTAGCGGCCGGCGCCGAGGGCGCCTTCGCCCTGCGCGGCGATGCTGTAGCGATGGCTGGCGCCGCCGTCGGTCGGGTCGATATGGCCGAAGCGGCCGATGCGGCCGGAATCCACCGCGCGCTGCGGGATCTGGTCGGTGGAATCCCAGTCGGCGTCATAGCCCTGCAGCGTGAGGCTGAACCGGCTGCTGCCGCTGGCCCGGCTGAAGCGCGCCAGGCCGTTCGCGCGCGACAGGTTCTCGTCGAGGTCCCAGGGGCCGTCGGTCGCGGTGTAGTCGGCGGCGAGCAGCAGGTCGCCGCCGGCGGCGGCCATGCTGCCGGCCACCAGGCCGCGGCGGTAGCCATACTCGCCGGCTTCCACGGTCAGGAACGGCTGGTCGAGGCGGTCACGCCAGGCGAGGTTCACGGTGCCGGCGGCGGAGAAGTTGCCGGCATCGGCGTAGTAGGTGCCCTTGCGATACTCCACCGCCTGCACCAGCTCCGGGATCACGAAGTTGATGTCGGTGTAGCCCTGGCCGTGGCCATGGGTCGGCAGGTTGACCGGCACGCCATCGACGCTGGTGGCGAGGTCGGTGCCGTGGTCGAGGTTGAAGCCGCGCAGGAAGTACTGGTTGGCTTTGCCGTCACCGCTGTGCTGGGTGACGATCAGGCCCGGCACCACCTCGAGGATTTCCGCGGTGCGCCCCAGCGGCCGCGCGGCCAGCTGTTCCTCGGTGACCACGCCCTCGGTGGCCGCCTGCGGTGTGCCCTCCAGGGCATCGAGGCGGCCGACCACCACCACTTCGTTGCCGGCCGCCGTGGGTACGCCACCGGCGAGCGCATCGGTGGCCGGGCCGGCGGCGAGCGCGAGCAGCAGGCTGCGCCTTGCGAAAGACATCAAGGGTCGAATCCTTTTTTTCGGGCAAGCCGTCCCCGTGCCGCCAGGCCCGGGGGCCTGGCGGCGGGGAGCGCGAGGTGAGGGTGATCGGGGAGTAGGGTGCTTAGGCGAGCAGCAGCGCCAGCCCGGAGACCGCGATGGCCGAGCCGCCGATGCGCAGCAGCTGGCCGCCGCGGCGCCGCTGGTCGGCCAGGCCGAGGAACAGGCCGGCCAGGTGCAGGCAGATGGTGCTGCCGATGAAGCCGGCCGCATAGCCGGCGACGTTGGCGCCCGCCGGGAGTTCGGCGCCATGTGCGTAGCCATGGGCGACGGCGAACAGCGCGATCATGGCGCCACCGGCCGCCAGCGGCAGCTGCAGGCCGGCGACGATGGCGGCACCGAGCACGATGACCGAGAGCGCGATCACCGGCTCCACGGCCGGCAGGGCGATGCCGGCGAACGCGAGCGCGGCACCGGCCACCATGGCGACCGGGAACAGCGCCGGCAGCATCAGCGCCGCGCGCTGGCGCAGCTGCGCCGCCCAGAGGCCCACGGCCAGCATGGCCAGCAGGTGATCGATGCCGGTCAGCGGATGCAGCGCGCCGGCGAGGAAGCTGGCCTGTTCCGCATGGCCCGGGTGGGCGAGGGCAAGGCCGGGGCTGGCGGCGGCCACCAGGGCCAGGGCCAGGCGGGCGACGGAACGGGAGATGCGGCGCGGGTTCGGATGCGTCATTGTTCTTGTCCAGACAGTTCCAGGGAAAGGTATGAGGACTTTATATGTTCTTCATACCGCTCCTGTCAATGACTTCCAGCCGGAGACTTCCATGCAGCGCGTGACCATTTCCCTCGACGACGAACTCCTCGCCGAACTCGATCGCTTCGCCAGCGAACGCGGCTATGCCGGCCGCTCCGAGGCGCTGCGCGACCTGGTGCGCAGCGGCCTGCAGCAGCTGGAGCCCGAGGGCGACGCCACGCGCGACTGCGTGGCCGCGCTGGTCTACGCCTTCGATCATCACTCCCGGGAACTGGCGAGCCGCCTCACCGCGCGCTTCCACGAGCACCACGACCTGGCACTGGCTTCATTGCATGTGCACCTGGACCACGAGAGTTGCATGGAGGTCGCGGTGCTGCGCGGGCCGACGGCGGCGGTGCGCGATTTCGGTGCGCAGGTGGCGGCGGAGCGCGGCGTGTTCCATGGCCGCCTGGTGACGCTGCCGGTGCGGGTGACCAGCGAGCAGCACACCCATGGCGCGGGGCCGTCGCACAGCCACGAACACACGAAGATCGGCAGCCGGTAGCAGAAACGGCGCGGGGGTGGCGCCTGGCAGTCATCGCCATGACCGCCAGGCGCCACCCCCGCTGTCCGGTCGCTGGCCTACTTCTCCGCGCCGCCGAAGCGGATCCGGGCATCCAGCCCGAAGGTGCGCAGGGTCGGGTAGGTGATCGTCATGCGCATCGGCGGGAAGTCATCGAAGGTCGAGACGTCGCGGATGGTACCGGTGCCGGGCGGGACCGTCGCGTACAGGTCCGCATCGTTGGCCCAGAAGATGTCGCGGAACGCCGAAATGGGTTCGTTGTTCTCGAACAGGTTGCGCACCCAGAACACCACCGTATAGCGCGGTGACTCGACGCCGAGGTTGAAGTTCACGTTGGTGCGCGCCGGGACCCAGTTCTGGTTCTCGTTGCCCATGAACATCTTGCTGATGTAGTTGCCGGAGATGCTGGAGGTCAGGTCCCAGTCCCCGACCAGCTGGTGGCGGTAATCCAGCGAGGCGCTGGCGGTCCACTCCGGCTGGCGCATCTGGGTGTTGCCGGAGACTTCGCCGGACATGCCGCGGCACTGGGCGGCCACGGCGTCCTGGGACGCCGCCGGCAGCGCCTGGATGGCCGCCGGTGCACAGCTCGGGTCCGTGGTGTAGAAGCTCGGGAACAGCGCCAGCGTGTCCAGCCGGCCGTTCTTGATCTGGGAGTTGGTGTAGCCCGCCGTCAGGCGGCCGGTCAGGGACTCGGTCAGGCCGATGTCGGCCGTCAGCTCCCAGCCGAATACATGCGCGTCGCCGGAGTTGACGTTCAGGCCCTGCGGCTGGCGGAACTGCAGGCCGGTGACCGGGTCGGTCATGGTCAGCTGCCGCAGCACGATGTCGCGCCAGTCGTTGAAGAACACCGCCATGTCGAGGCGGATGCGCCGGTCGGGCGTGTAGCCCTTGAGGCCCAGCTCGTAGGCGGTGATCTTCTCCGGGTCGAAGTCGTTGAAGATGGTGCTGGGGCGGACGCTACCCGAGGGGTCGATGACCTCCTTCGCGGCGAGCACGTTGATGCCACCCGGCTTCTCGCCATAGGCGATCGAGCCGTAGACCATCCAGCCGCTATCCATCTTGTAATTCAGGCCGATGCGGCCGGTGACGTCGTCGAAGCGCGCGCTGCCGTTTTCCACGCCCGGGATGTCGATCAGCTGGTAGACGCCGTTGACGTCTTCGACCCAGGTCTGGTAGCCGACCGGGGCGACGTCGCGCAGGTCGTAGATCTCGTCGCCGCAGGCCGCCGGCAGGTCCGTCGCCAGCGGATAGGCGCTGCCCGGCGTCGGTGAGACGCAGCGCGTGTAGTTGTAGGCGTCGGCGTACTTGTGGTCATTGGAGTAGCGCAGCTCGGCGCGGGCCTGCAGCTGGTCGCTGATGTCGAAATCCATGGCGCCGAACACCGACCATGACTTCTCCTTGCTCTCGAGGAAGGGTCGGTTGAGCGGATCCAGGCCGCCATCGGTCAGCAGCGAGGCGCCGAAGATATAGCTGCCGATCGACAGGCTGGTCGGCAGGGCGACTGGCCCGATGCCGATGTTGCCGCCGGGGCCGTAGTTGAACCCGGGCGGCAGCGGCGTGGCGGGAGAGAGCGAGGGATTGCCCTGGCGATCTTCGAGGGTGGAATGGAAGTAGTAACCGCCCACCTGCCAGCGGAAGCGCTGGTCGCGCGGGCTGGTGAAGCGGATTTCCTGGCTCCATTCCTCGACCCGCGGGCCGGGTTCGATGTCGAGGACACCGATGGGCAGGCGCGACCAGGACAGCGGCGGGCTGCAACTCGGTGGGTCGAAGGTGGTTGCCGGAGAGCAGTAGACCAGCGGCGTGGCGTAGCCAGTGACGCGGTTGAAATCGACCAGGGAGTTCTCCTTCATGAAGGAGTAGCCGGTCAGCGCGGTCACGGTGCCGACGTCGGTGTCCCAGGCGATATTGAGGTTGGCGCGGGTGACATTACGGTCTTCACCGGTGGCCAGCGGATCCTTGGGCATGGAATCCTTGGTGATCATGCCGGGCATCGGCACGCCGGCCGGAAACTGCGCCGGATCCAGCGGCTTGGGCAATGCGTCCAGCTTCGGGATCTGCCCGCACCAGTTCAGCAGCCGGGTTCCCGGTCCCTCGCTGGCATTGGCGCTGGTCTGCTCCACCTCGTCCTCGCAGTTGGCGAGCACGCCGCCGGTGGCCGGCTCGTCGATCTCGTCGTTGGAGCGGTAGACGCTGAGGTTGATGTCCAGCGAATCAATCGGCTGCCAGCGCAGCTTGCCCTGGAAGGTGCGGTAGCGGTAACCGCCGATGTCGCTGCTGGAATCGAGCGTGTTGTCGTAGGAGCCGTCCCACTCGTCGTACATGGCGGAGATGCGCCCGGTCAGCCTGTCACCCCAGATCGGGCCGCTGATCTGGCCCATGATCTTCTGCTTGCCGCGGTTGCCGACGGTGGCCTCGGTCTTGGCTTCGAACACGTCGCTCGGCGCCTTGGTCACGTAGTTGATGGCGCCGCTGAAGGCGTTGCGGCCGTAAGTCGAGCTCTGCGGGCCCTTCAGCACCTCGATGCGCTCGACATCGAGCTGGCTGAAGTTCAGGCCTTCGCGGCCGGCGACGTAGACGCCGTCGATGAAGATGGCCGCGGAGTTCTCGCCGAAGATGTCCTGGGGCACCACGCCACGGATGACGGGGGTGGGCAGGTTCTCGCCGAGGGGATTGAAGAACGACAGGCCGGGGGTGAGGTTGGCCACGTCCTGGAGGTTGCTGATGCCCTTGGATTCGATGGCGTTCGAGTCGAAGGCGGTGATGGCCAGCGGCGTGTCCATCAGCTTTTCCTCGCCCTGACGCCGCGCGGTGACCACGATCTCGGCGATCTCCTGGGCGCCGGCCGGCAGCGTCATCGCCACCGCCAGACCGAGCAGCATCCCTGCGCCCACAGTCCTGTTGATCCTCATCGTCCCGGTCTCCCTGATACAAACAGAAAAAGCCCCTGGCCGCGATTGGCGGCGGTTCGGGGCTGTGATGGCCTGCTGAAGCAGCCGTCTACCTCTCATCACCGCCGAAGCGCACGCGGGCGGTGAGCCCGAAGGTGCGCAGGCTCGGATAGCTGATCGACATGCGCAGCGGCGGGAAGTCGTCGAAGGTGGACGTGGTACGGATATCCGTGCCCGTCACCGGGGTCTGCGCCAGCATGTCGGCGTCGTTGGTCCAGTAGATGTCGCGGAACGCCGACAGCGGCTCGTCGTTCTCGAACAGGTTGCGTACCCAGAACTGCAGCGTGTAGCGCGGTGACTCGATGCCGATGTTGAAGTTGACGTTGGTATGCGCCGGCACCCAGTTCTGGTTGTCGTTGGCGGTGAAGATCTTGCCGACGTAGTTGCCGCTGATGCTGGACTTCAGGTCCCAGTCGCCCACCAGCTGGCGCTTGTAGTCGAGCGAGAGGCTGGCGGTCCACTCCGGCGAACGCATCTGGTTCATGCCGCTGACATCACCGGAAATGGTGCGGCACTCGCCGGCCTTGGCGGCCTGGTCAGCCGCGGGCAGGGCCTGGATGGCCGCCGGGGCGCAGCTCGGTTCCGTCGTGTAGAACGTCGGGAACAGGGCGTAGGTGTCCTGCCGGGCATCGAGGAGCTTGGAATTGGTGTAACCGGTAGTCAGACGGCCGGTCAGGTTGTCGGTGATGCCGACGTCGGCGGTCAGCTCCCAGCCGAACACATGGGCATCACCGGCGTTGACGTCCAGGGCCCGCGGCTGGGTGAAATGCAGCCCGGTGACCGGGTCGACCTCGGTCAGCTGCCGCAGCACGATGTCGCGCCAGTCGTTGAAGTATGCGGAGATATCGATGCGGATGCGGCGGTCGGGTGTGTAGCCCTTCAGGCCGACTTCGTAGGCGGTGATCTTCTCCGGATCGAACTTGTTGCTCAGCAGGATCGTTCGGGTACTCGTTCCATCGACGACTTCGATGTTGGGGCTGATGCTGAGGCCGCCCGGCTTCTCGCCGTAGGCGATGGAGCCATAGGCCATCCAGCCGCTGTCCATCTTGTACTTCAGGCCGATGCGGCCGGTGGTGTTGTCGAAGCGGGCGCTGCCGGCCAGGATGCCCTCCTGGAACTGCAGGTTGCCATCGCCATCGCGGTAGTTGTATCCGGCGGGTTCGGTTACACGCAGATCCCAGACGTCGTCGCCGCAGGCCGGGTCAGGGACATCGATCGGCGGGGCGGGAATTTCATCCGTAGTGCCGTTGATCATGCACGGCGTGTAGCTGTAGGCCAGGCTTTTCTTGTGATCCTTGTTGTAGCGCAGCTCGAAGCGGGCCTCGAGCTTGTCGGTGATGTCGAAGTCGGCAGCACCGAAGATCGACCAGGACTTCTCCTTGTCCTCATACAGGGTCCGGTTGAGCGGATCCATGCCACCGTCCGGCATGAATGACGTGGCGAAGATGTAGCTGCCGATGGCCAGGTTCGTCGGTGCGGCCACGGGTCCGAGCGCAATGTTGCCGCCCGGCCCGATGTCGCCGGGCAGCGGGCGGGTGGCGATCGGATTGCCGGAACGGCTCTCCAGTGTGGAATGGAAGTAGTAGCCGCCGACCTGCCAGCGCAGGCGCTGGTCGCGCGGGCCGGTGAAACGGATTTCCTGGCTCCATTCCTCGACCGTGGAGCCGAACTCCTCGTCGATGAAACCCATGGGCACCCGCGACCAGGTGTAGGGCGCGTTGCACTGCGGCGGGTTGAAGTTGCTGGACGGGAAGCAGTAGGCGAACGGTGCGGTATCGCCGGAGCTGCGGTTGAAGTCCGAAATGCTGTTCTGCCGCAGGTGCGAATAGCCGGTGATGGTGCTCAGGGTGCCGGCATCGGTGTCCCAGGCGATGTTGAGGTTGCCGCGGACCACGTTGCGGTCCTCGCCAGTGGCCAGCGCGTTCTTCGGCATGGTGTCCTGGCTGATGGAGCCCGGGACCTGCACGCCGTTGGGGAACTGGCTGGCATCGAGCATGCCCGGCAGTTCCCTGAGCTTCGGGATCTGTCCGCACCAGTTCTGGTAGCGCACGCCGGGGCTGCCGGCGGCATCTTCCGTGGTCTGCGCAACCCGGTCCTCGCAGTTGGTCAGCAGGCCGCCCAGTGCCGATTCGTCGATCTCGTCGTTGGAACGGTACAGGCCCAGCGTGACGTCCAGGCTGTCGGCCGGCCGCCAGCGCAGCTTGCCCTGGAAGCTGCGGTAGCGGTACCCGCCGATGTCGTTTTCGGGGGCGAGGGAGTTGTCGTAGGAGCCGTCCCATTCGTCGTACATCGCCGAGATGCGGCCGGTGAGTGCGTCGCTGAAGATCGGGCCGCTGATCTCGCCCACGATCTTCTGCTTGCCGCGGTTGCCGCCTTCGGCCTCGACCTTGGAAGCGAAGACGTCGCTCGGCGCCTTGGTCACGTAGTTGATGGCGCCGCTGAAGGCGTTGCGGCCGTAAGTCGAGCTCTGTGGGCCCTTCAGCACCTCGATGCGCTCGATGGCGAGCTGGCTGAAGTTCAGGCCCTCACGGCCGGCGACGTAGACGCCGTCGATGAAGATGGCCGCGGAGTTCTCGCCGAAGATGTTCTGGGGCACGATGCCGCGGATGATGGGGGTGGGCAGGTTCTCGCCCATGGGATTGAAGAACGACAGGCCGGGGGTGAGGTTGGCCACGTCCTGGAGGTTGCTGATGCCCTTGGACTCGATGGCATTGGCGTCGAAGGCGGTGATGGCCAGCGGCGTGTCCATCAGCTTTTCCTCGCCCTGGCGTCGCGCCGTGACCACGATCTCGGCGATCTCCTGCGCGCCGGCCGGCAGCGTCATCGCCACCGCCAGGCCGAGCAGCATTCCCGCCGTCAGCTTGTTGTTGATCCTCATTGGCCAGGTCCCCCTGAAATGCCTGAAATGAAATGCGTAAAGGCGCCCGCGGGCGTCAGTTGAAGTGTCAGTGCCACTGTCGGCTGGTTGCCGGAACCAGGACCGGTTCAGCTGCGATGAAAAGAGCCGCAGGGGCACAGGACCAGCGTTGGGCCTGTGGCTGTGCGCTCCGCTTCATGAAATTGAATCCCCTCGGCCTGTGGGCGGTTCCGGGGAACCCGTCGGGCCCCGGCCGTTCCCCTCATTTTTGAATTCCGGGCGCGACATGCCGGCGGCCCGGGACCCCAGTCCCGCCCCCCGCCTGCATGCCTGCGGAAACTTAGCGCATTAGCGGCCGAGGGACAAGCCGCGAGGCGGAAGCAGCGGCAGCAGCGGCATCCGCGCCACAGCCAGGAGAAAAACCGTTCCCCCAAAAGCAAAGCGCCCGCGGCAAGATGCCGCGGGCGCTTCGTCAGGCGTCGCAGTTTCTACGCTGCGCGGCGCTTGCGCCGCAGCCAGAGCCCGCTCGCCAGCAGCGAGAGCGCCCAGGCATCCAGCGAGCCGCCGCCACCGGGCAGCAGGTTGGCGCCGCCACCACCCGTGGCGGGAGCGGCAGCCACGGACACGGTGAGCGTTCCAGTCCCCGTATCGCCATCCGCGTCATTGACGCTGATCTGGCAGCTTCCGGATCCAGAGAAGCCAGCGTTTGGCGTGAACTGCACGGTCAGGCTGTTGGTCCCTGCGCCCGCCGTGACCGCGCAGGTTCCACCCACTGCGGTGCCCACGGCAGGTGCTGAGTGTGCCGACAGCGGGCCGTTACCGGCCGTGACAGCCATGGTCCTCGTGGTCGCAGTACCAGACGCCGTGCTGCCGGTGGCGTTAGCCACCACTGGCGCAACGTCTGGGACGTTCACCGTCACGGTGCCGGTCGCGTCCTCAGGATCACCCGGGTCACCGTCGGAGATGGTGTAGTCGAAGCTGGCGGTGCCCGAGTAAAAGCCAGCAGCCAGAGTAAACGTCACGGTCGTGCCGCTGATGGTGGTCGAGCCGTTGGTCTGGTTCGATGCGGTGACGGTACTCGGCGCGTCACCCATGACGTTGCCAGCGAGGGTTGCCGCGTCGAACGGGTAGCTGGCGGTATCCGGCGCAACGCCCTGCGTCGAGAGGGTGACCGTAGTGTCGCCCGCCACCGGTGACGAGTTCGTTACCGTGATGCTGACCTCCCCCGTCGAGGGTGGCAGCACACCGTCATTGTCAGTGACTGTGTAATCAAAGGTATTGGTATACGGGTAAGCGCCGGCATAACCAGGGTCAGGCACCCAGTGGGCGCTCTGGCCGTTCAGGGTGACGGTGCCTCCTGCACTGGGTGCCGCGAAGCTGATGCTGACGTTGGTGTAACCCGGGTAACTGAGCAGGACATCTACCGGCTTGTTGCGGGTGGTGGTGCCCGAAACGTCATTGGCGCCGATCTGCAGGATCGTGATATCGACCCTGGCTGGGGCGGACACACCCTGTCCGTCATTGATCGTGTACTCAAAAAAGGCGGTCCCACTCGCAGAAGAAGTGGCTGTGAAAGTGACTGTGATGCCGGCAGCCGGCCCGGGGCTTCCGGTAACCGACACCGAACCCAGCACGGGATTCGGGGGGGTGGTGATGGCGACAGTCACATTGGCGGGATCAAAACGGTCGTTGGCCAGGATATCGACAGGAAAAGCGATGTCGGGAGCGCCGTTTCCCGTATCCGCATTGGCGGTCGCTGGCTCCCGCTCGAACGTCAGATAGTTGACGCCAGCGGCAAACAGGTCCGTGTTGTTGGAGATGATCAACTCCCCACCCGCGCCGGTGTCGTCCTGCACCACCTCCCAGAGGTTGAAGGCGCCGTCACCCGGGTCGCAGCCACCGCCGCCAGCGGTGCTCATCAGCGTGCGGACGTTGCCCGTGCTGGTGTCGTCACCACCGATCGTGCGGACCACGCAGTTGGCGTTGCCGCCGACGTTGTAAGCCGCCGAGCTGCTATCGGTGAAGTCACTACCGATGCTGGTGTTCAGGCAGCCGTTGGCGCCCACACCACTCAGGAAGTTGCCTTCGATGCAGTTGTAGGTCGCTGCCGAGGTGGTGTTGGTCGTGGTGTCGATGGTCAGGTCGGTGACCTTGTCACCGATGACCATCGGTCCCATGGACTGGCTGCTGAGCGAGGAGGCGGAATTGAACATGCCGGTCATCGACAGCACGCCGGTGGTCGGGTTCCAGTCCCAGAGCGCCGTCGAGGCCGTCATGCCCCGGGCCGCCATCTGGCTCGCCGGGTTGATGCAGTTGGTGTACTGCGCGTAGTTCGTGCAGCCAGGGCCACCGTCCCAGCGCTGCACGCTCGGCTGGCCG
>QUBU01000025.1 GCA_014337915.1 Gammaproteobacteria bacterium | reverse complement strand
GTGTTGGCGGTCCCGAGATCAATGGACAAATCGTTCGAGAAGTAGCCGAGGAGCTTCTTCAGCATGCGCGCAACCCAATTGAGCCCAGAAAAAGCGGCGAGAAGGATCCGGTAACCCGAAACCGGATTGCGCGGTACTCTAGCAACGAGGGGGCATTTTCACAACCGCCGGTGTATCATGCGCGCTCCCCTAAGCGGCTGATCTGAAGGCTCTTTCCCGTGGCACTGAGCAAAGAGGACGTGCGTCACATTGCGCAGCTGGCGCGCCTGGCCCTGAGCGAGGAAGAAGCGGCCGACTACGCCGCCAAACTGTCGCGCATCCTCGACCTCGTGGACCAGCTCAGGCAGGTGGACACGCAGGGCGTCGTCCCCATGGCCCATCCGCTGGACATGGCGCAGCGGCTGCGGCCCGACGTGGTCACCGAAGAGGACTGCCGCGACCTCTGCCAGCAGAATGCCCCGCGTGCCGAGGGTGGCCTGTACCTCGTGCCCCGGGTCATCGACTAGGCCGTGGCCTTGCAGGGAGACGATCGCAGCATCGCCGAGCTGGCCCGTGCGCTCCGGGAGCGCAGCACCAGCAGCCGCGAGCTGGTCGCGGCCAGCCTGGCGCGCATCGAGCGCTTCGACGGCGCGCTGAACGCCTTCATCACGGTCACGCCGGAGCAGGCGCTGGCTGCCGCGGATGCGGCCGATGCCCGCCTGGCGCGCGGCGAGGGCGGGCCTCTCACCGGGGTGCCCATCGCCCACAAGGACATCTTCTGCACCCGCGGGGTTGCCACCACCTGCGCCTCGAAGATGCTGGCGAACTTCATCTCGCCCTACGATGCCACGGTGGTCGAGCGTCTGGCGGCCGCGGGCCTGGTCTGCGTCGGCAAGACCAACATGGACGAATTCGCCATGGGTTCGTCCAACGAGACCAGCTTCTTCGGGCCGGTGCGCAATCCCTGGGACCTGGAACGTTCCCCGGGCGGTTCTTCGGGCGGTTCGGCGGCGGCGGTGGCGGCCGGCCTGGTGCCTGCGGCCACCGGCACCGATACCGGCGGCTCCATCCGCCAGCCGGCGGCCCTCAGCGGCATCACCGGCTTCAAGCCGAGCTATGGCCGCGTGTCACGCTACGGCATGATCGCCTTCGCCTCCAGCCTGGACCAGGCCGGCATCCTGGCGCGCAGCGCCGAGGATGCGGCGCTGGTGGTCGAGGCCATGGCGGGCTTCGATCCGCGCGACTCCACCAGTGCCGACCTGCCGGTGCCGCGGTATGTGGCGGAGCTGGGGCGGCCGCTCGCGGGCCGGCGCATCGGCGTGCCGCCGGAGTTCTTCGACGCCGGACTCGATGCCGGCTGCGCCGCCCGGCTGCGCGAGGCCCTCGAGGTATTGCGCCAGCTCGGTGCCGAGATCGTCGATGTGTCCCTGCCGCACCTGGGCCTGTCGGTGCCGACCTACTACATCGTCGCCCCGGCCGAGGCCTCCTCGAACCTGGCGCGCTTCGATGGCGTGCGCTTCGGCCACCGCAGCACTGCGGCCGGCTCGCTCGAAGAAATGTACAAGCGCTCGCGCCAGGAGGGCTTCGGCGCCGAGGTCCGCCGCCGCATCATGACCGGCACCTACGTGCTGTCGACCGGCTACTACGACGCCTACTACCTGCAGGCGCAGAAGGCGCGCAAGCTCATCGCCGAGGACCTGCGCCGTGCCTTCGACAGGGTGGATGTCATCGCCGGCCCGACCACGCCGACGCCGGCATTCCGCCTGGGCGAGAAGACCGACGACCCGGTGCAGATGTACCTGAACGACATCTACACCATCGCCGTCAACCTGGCCGGTGTGCCGGGCATCTCCGTGCCCTGCGGGTTCGTCGACGGCCTGCCGGTGGGCCTGCAGCTGATCGGCCCCGCCTTCGGTGAAGCGGCGGTGCTCAACGTCGCCCACCAGTATCAGTGCGCCACCGACTGGCATCGCCGGCGGCCGGCCGATCCGCCGGCGGGGGCAAAGCGATGAGTGGCGGCTGGGAACCCGTCATCGGGCTGGAGATCCATGCGCAGCTCGCCACGCGCTCGAAAATCTTCTCCGGCGCGGCCACCGCCTATGGCGCCGCGCCCAACACCCAGGCCTGCCTGGTGGACCTCGGCTATCCCGGCGTACTGCCGGTGCTCAATGCCGAGGCGGTGCGCCTCGCCGTGCGCTTCGGCCTCGCCATCGGTGCCAGCATCGCCAGCCGCTCGGTCTTCGCCCGCAAGAATTACTTCTACCCCGACCTGCCCAAGGGCTACCAGATCAGCCAGTACGAGCTGCCGGTGGTCCAGGGTGGCAGCCTGCGCATCGAGCTGGATGACGGCAGCTCCCGGACGGTGCGCCTGACGCGGGCCCATCTGGAGGAGGACGCCGGCAAGTCCCTGCACGAGAACTTCCACGGCCTCTCGGGCATCGACCTCAATCGCGCGGGCACGCCGCTGCTGGAAATCGTCTCCGAGCCGGACATGCGCTCGGCGAAGGAAGCCGCCGCCTACATGCGCCGCATCCACCAGCTGGTGCGCTGGATCGGCATCTGCGACGGCAACATGCAGGAAGGCTCCTTCCGCTGCGATGCCAATGTCTCGGTACGCCCGGCCGGCTCCACGCAGCTCGGCACGCGCACCGAGATCAAGAACCTCAACAGCTTCCGTTTCCTCGAGCGTGCCATCCTGTTCGAGATCGACCGGCAGATCGGGGTGCTGGAGGATGGCGGGCGCATCGTCCAGGAAACGCGGCTGTACGACCCTGACCGGGACCAGACGCGCTCGATGCGCAGCAAGGAAGAGGCCAACGACTATCGCTATTTCCCCGACCCGGACCTGCTGCCGCTGGAGATCAGCGAGGCGCTGATCGCCGAGGTGCGCGCGACGCTGCCCGAGCTGCCCGATGCCAGGGCGCAGCGCCTGGTGGCCGAGGCCGGCCTCGGCGCCGGCGAGGCCACGCTGCTGACCGCCAGCCGCGAGCTGGCGGACTACTTCGAGGCGGTGCTGGCGGCCGTGGGCCCCGGCCATGCGCGCCTGGCCGCCACCTGGGTGAATGGCGAACTGGCCGCGGCCCTGAACCGCGACGCACTCGGCATCGAGGCGGCCCGTGTGGACGCGCAAGCGCTCGCGGGCCTGCTGGCCCGTATCGCCGACCAGACGATCTCGGGCAAGATCGCCAAGGAGGTCTTCGAGGCCATGTGGGCCGGCGAGGGCAGCGCCGACCAGATCATCGACCGCAAGGGGCTGCGGCAGATCACCGACAGCAGTGCCCTCGAGCAGGTGATCGACCAGGTCATCGCCGCCAACCCGGGCCAGGTCGCGGAGTATCGCGCCGGCAAGGACAAGCTCTTTGGCTTCTTCGTCGGGCAGGTCATGAAGCTCACGGCGGGCAAGGGCAATCCGGCGCAGGTGAACGAACTGCTGCGCCGCAAGCTGGCTTCCTGACCGCAGCCGCGCCCGGGCTGCGCCGGGGCAGCCACGGCCGGGCCGGGCGTCGTGGGGAATTGCAGCCACAGGCAGGTGCGTCATGCGTGATGAATTCCAGCGTCCGGGCTACAGCCGTGCCAGCGTCATTCTCGGCTGGCTGATCATGGCCCTGTACACCGTGCAGCTGGCGCTGACGGTGCGCATGCCGCGCGTGGAAAAGACCTCGCTGCTGCGTGAGCAGCTGCGCGGCTGGCACTACCTGGTCGGCATCACGCTGTTCGTCCTGCTGCTGCTGCGGATCTGGCGCTGGCTGCGCGAGCAGCCGGCAGCACCGGCCGCGGGGATGACCGCCGCCGGCCAGGCCTGGGCCCGCACGCTGGCCTTCTCCCTCTACTTTTTGCTGCTGGTGATTCCGCTCCTTGGCATCAGCCAGGCCTGGACCGAGGGCCTTGAAGTCCACATCGGGCCGTTCTTCGACCTGCCGGCCCTGGTCGGCGAGAACCGCAGCGGCTGGATGTTCAGCGGCTACTTCCATTCCGCGCTCAACTTCGGGGTGCTGCTGCTGACGCTGGTCACGGTCTGCAGCGGCGCCTGGTTCTGGCTGCGCCGGGGTACGGGCCTGCTGCGCGCCTGGCCGCCGGGCATCGGCCTGCAGGCCTGGGTGGCGATGGCCCTGAACCTCTATGCCATGAGCACGTTCAAGGAGCCGGGCAATGCCGTGCCGGCGGTCGGCGGCTTCCTGGTGCTGAGTGCGCTGCTGTTCGCCGTGGGTGCCTGGCTGCGTGCGCGCCGCCGCCCCCGGGTCATCGCCACTGCCCCGGCCGGGCTGCTGGCACGGGCCAGCGCGGTGCTCGTGGTGCTGGTGCTGCTGGGACTCGCGGCGTATGGGCCGTATGCGATGTTCCGCGTGACGCCCTGGCCGGTCGGCGTGATGGTGGCGGCGCCGGCGGGCGTAACCTCCCATGAGGCTCCGGTGGTGCAGGTCACGGTGACGCCAGAGACGCCATTCGAGCGCCAGGTGAAAGCGGAAACCTACAAGTGGTGCCGCTTCTGCCATACCGTCGAGCGCAACGCGAAGCATCTCGCTGGTCCAAACCTGTATGCCATCTTCGGGCAGCGCGCCGGGACGGTGCCCAATTTCCACTATTCGCAGGCGATGTCCGAGGCTGGACGCAAGGGGCTGGTCTGGGACGACCGGACGCTCGATGCCTTCCTGGCCAATCCCGACAAGTTCCTGCCGGGCACCTCCATGGCCATATCCATCGGCCCGATCACCGATCCGGCCACGCGCGCGGCCGTCATCAATATCCTGAAGAAAGAGACCATGCCGGGCGCAGAGGCCGAGGCTCGCTGACAGGTTTCCACCGCGTTTTCGCCAGTTCATGGCGAAAGCCGACATGTTCTCGGCTATTCCTGAAAATTGACGATCCATTGGCTACCCAGGCGCGGGTGCGCCCGGGCGTGGCGGCGGTCCATGCCCGGGGTGACTCGACCTGGTCGGTTGGCATCGATTGGCGAATATTCATCGACAGACATATAAAGACTTCTTTATTATTCGCTCATGACGCTCGATGCCGTACTGGGATTCCTGAAGGCCAGCGCCGACCCGACACGCCTGCGCCTGCTGGCGCTGCTGGCCGGCGGCGAGGCGACCGTGGGCGAACTCGTACAGGTGCTCGGCCAGAGCCAGCCGCGGGTTTCGCGGCATCTGCGGGTGCTCAGCGATGCGCGCCTCGTCAGCTCTTTCCGCGACGGGCAGTGGGTGTACTACCGCCTGGATCCCGCCACGCCCGCGGCCGAGCTGCTGGAGCGCATCGTCGGCCTCGCCCAAGCCGGCGAGGCCGCCATCGCCGAGGACCAGGCGCGAATGGCCGAGATCCGCCGCAAGCGCGAGCGTTACGCCATCACCGCGCCGACCGGGCCGCGGCTCTGGGCTGAGCCGGCGACGGGACGGCCCGATCCGCGGGTGCTGGGCCAGGCACTGGACGACGCGCTGGGTAGCCAGCCCATCGGTGACGTGCTCGACGTCGGCGTCGGCGCCGGCATGCTGCTCGGCCTGCTGGCTCCCCGTGCGCGCAGCGCGGTCGGGCTCGACATCGCGCGCGGCATGCGCGTGCTGGCGCGCTCGCGCCTGCAGCAGGCCGGCCATGCCCACTGCACCATCCGCGCCGGCGACATGCATGCGCTGCCGTTCCCGGACATGGCCTTCGACCTGGTGGTGCTCGACGAGGTGCTGTCGCTCAGTACCGAGCCGGACCGCGCCCTGGCCGAGGCCGTGCGGGTACTGCGCCCTTCCGGGCGGCTGCTGCTGTTTGATCGCATCCTGCCGGCCGCGCTGCGCCTGCCGGGTAGCGGCGGCGGATCGCGTGGCCTGTTCGAGAACCAGCTGGCCGTATTGCTGCGTGGGGCGGGACTGCGTCCCGGCAGTCCGGCCTGGCTGCCGGCCGGCAGCCCGAGTTTTGCACTGGTGACAGCCATGGCGGCCGCTGCGCCGCGGGGGACGGGTACCCATGCCTGATGTCGCTGCAACCGGCGTCGCGCCGCCCCCGGTGAAAGTCTCGTTCGAGTTCTTCCCGCCGAAGACCGCGGAGATGGAGGCCAGCCTGTGGCGCGCCGTGCAGCGGCTCGCACCGCTGCAGCCGCGATTCGTCTCGGTGACCTATGGCGCCGATGGCTCGACGCGCGACCGCACGCACAACATCGTGCGGCGCATCGTCCGCGAGACCGGCCTGACCTGCGCGCCGCACCTCACCTGCGTCGGCGCCAGCCGCGACGAGGTACTCGAGGTGGTGCGTGGCTATCGCGCTGACGGCATTCGCCACCTCGTCGCGCTGCGCGGCGATCCGCCGAGCGGCGAGGCCAGCTACCGCCCCCATCCCGGCGGCTACGCCTACGCGGCGGACCTGGTGGCCGGGCTGCGGCAGTTCGCCGACCTCGACATCTCCGTGGCGGCGTACCCGGACGTGCACCCGGAAGCGCCGAGCGCGGCGTTCGACCTGGACAACCTGAAGCGCAAGTTCGATGCCGGGGCCAACCGCGCCATCACCCAGTTCTTTTTCGACGTCGACCGCTTCCTGCGCTTCCGCGACGCCTGCGACCGGGCCGGCATCCGCGGCCCGCTGGTGCCCGGGTTGCTGCCGATCGCGAAGTTCTCGCAGCTGCTGGGCTTCGCCGCCCGTTGCGGCACGCCGGTGCCGGCCTGGCTGCACCAGCGGTTCGAGGGGCTGGATGAGGACCCGGAGACGCGGCAGCTGATCGCCGCCAGCGTGGCCATCGAGCTGGTCGGCCGCCTGCGCCGCCATGGCGTCGATGAATTCCACTTCTACACCCTGAACCGCGCGGAGCTGACCTACGCCATCTGCTACGCGCTGGGCTTGCGGCCCCGGGCCGCGGAGGCAAGCGCATGACCACCGGCACCACCGACCGCCAGCGGCGATTCACCCAGCTGCAGGAACTGCTCGCGCAGCGCATCGTGGTGCTCGACGGCGCCATGGGCACGGTGCTCCAGGGGCGCGGCCTGGCGGAGGCCGACTACCGTGGCACGCGCTTCGGCGACTGGCCGCGCGACCTGAAGGGCAACCACGACCTGCTGTCGATCACCCGGCCGGACGTCATCGGCGCCATCCACCGCGAGTTCCTCGAGGCGGGCGCGGATGTCATCGAGACCAACAGCTTCAACTCGACGGCACCCTCGCAGGGTGACTACGGCCTGCAGGAGCTGGTGGCCGAGCTGAACCTGGCGGCGGCCCGCGTGGCACGGGCGGCGGCTGATGACGTGGCCGCACGCAGCGGCCGGCCGCGGTTCGTGGCCGGCGTGCTCGGGCCCACCAACCGCACCGCCTCGCTCTCGCCCGATGTCAACGACCCGGGCTTCCGCAACATCAGCTTCGACGAACTGGTAGCCACCTACAGCGAAGCCGCGCGCAACCTGCTCGAGGGCGGCGCCGACTTCATCATGGTGGAGACGGTATTCGATACCCTGAATGCCCGCGCCGCACTCTACGCCGTGGCGAAGCTGGCCGACGACCTCGCGGCCCCGATACCGGTAATGGTGTCAGGCACCATTACCGATGCCTCGGGGCGCACGCTCTCGGGGCAGACCACTGAAGCGTTCTGGAACTCGGTGCGCCATGTGCGTCCGTTCATGATGGGACTCAACTGCGCGCTCGGCGCCGAGGAGCTGCGCCCCTACGTCAGCGAGCTGTCGCGGGTGGCCGACACCGGGGTCAGCGTGCATCCCAATGCCGGCCTGCCCAACGAGTTCGGCCAGTACGACGACACGCCGGAGCACATGGCGCGGATCCTCGGCGATTTCGCCCGCTCCGGCTTCCTCAACATGGTGGGTGGCTGCTGCGGCACCACGCCGGCGCATATCCGCGCCATCTGCGCGGCGGTGGCGGGCTGCCCGCCGCGCGTCCTGCCGCGGATCGAACCGAAGCTGCGGCTGGCCGGGCTGGAGCCGCTGAACATCGGCCCCGGCTCGCTGTTCGTCAACGTCGGCGAGCGCACCAACGTCACCGGCTCGGCGCAGTTCCGCCGGCTCATCGCCGCGGACGACTACGCGGGCGCGCTGGCCGTGGCCCTGCAGCAGGTGGAAAACGGCGCCCAGGTCATCGACGTCAACATGGACGAGGGCATGCTGGATTCGGTGGCCGCCATGGACCGCTTCCTGAAGCTGGTCGCCGGTGAGCCCGACATCGCCCGTGTGCCGGTGATGATCGACTCCTCGCGCTGGGAGGTGATCGAGGCCGGGCTGAAGTGCGTGCAGGGCAAGGCCATCGTCAATTCCATCAGCCTCAAGGAAGGCGAGGAGCCGTTCCTGCACCAGGCGCGCGAGATCCGCCGCCACGGCGCCGCGGCGGTGGTCATGGCCTTTGACGAAAAGGGCCAGGCCGACAATGTGGAGCGTCGCGTGGCGATCTGCGAGCGCTCGTACCGGCTGCTGCGCGAAAAGGCCGGCTTCGCGCCCGAGGACATCATCTTCGATCCGAACATCTTCGCGGTGGCGACCGGCATCGAGGAGCACGCCCGCTACGGCCTGGATTTCATCGAGGCGACAGGCCTCATCAAGCAGCGCCTGCCCGGGGTGCGCGTCAGCGGCGGCGTGTCCAACGTCTCCTTCTCCTTCCGCGGCAACAACCGGGTGCGCGAGGCCATGCACTCGGTGTTCCTCTACCACGCCATCCAGGCGGGCATGGACATGGGCATCGTCAATGCCGGCCAGCTCGCCATCTACGAAGACATCCCCGCGGAGCTGCGCGAGGCCGTGGAGGACGTGATCCTCAACCGCCGGGCCGACGCCACCGAGCGGCTGCTCGACATGGCCGGGCGCTACCGCGATGGCGATGCCGGCCGGGCTGCTGCGACGGACAACGCCTGGCGCGAATGGCCGGTGGCGAAGCGCCTGTCCCATGCCCTGGTGAAGGGCATCGACGAGTTCATCCTCGCTGACACCGAGGAAGCGCGCCTGCAGGCGGCGAAGCCCCTGGACGTGATCGAGGGGCCGCTCATGGACGGCATGAACATCGTCGGCGACCTGTTCGGCGCCGGCAAGATGTTCCTGCCGCAGGTGGTGAAATCCGCGCGGGTGATGAAGCGGGCGGTGGCCCACCTGGTGCCGTTCATCGAGCAGGAGCAGTCCGGCGAGGTGCGCAAGCTCGGGCGCATCGTCATGGCCACGGTCAAGGGCGATGTCCACGACATCGGCAAGAACATCGTCGGCGTCGTGCTCCAGTGCAACAACTTCGAGGTCATCGACCTCGGCGTCATGGTGCCCGGCGAGAAGATCCTGCAGGTGGCGCGCGAGCAGCAGGCGGACATCATCGGGCTGTCGGGCCTGATCACGCCCTCGCTGGACGAGATGGTGCAGGTCGCACGCGAGATGAAGCGCCAGAAGTTCGCGACGCCGCTGCTGATCGGCGGCGCTACCACCTCGCCGGCACACACCTCGGTGAAGATCGACCCGGAGTACGACGGTGCCGTGGTCTACGTGAAGGATGCCTCGCGCGCGGTGGGTGTGGCGCAGAAGCTCATCACGCCCGGTGAGCGCGAACGCTACACGGCCGAGTCCAAGGACGATTGCCGCCAGCGCCGCCAGCGCCATGCGCACAAGGACCGGCAGGCTCCGCAGGTGGGCCTGGCCGATGCGCGGCGCAACAAGGCGCGGGTGGACTTCGGCACGCCGCCGGTGCCCGCCCGGCTCGGCGTGCAGCTGCTCGACCTCGACCTGCAGGCGCTGGTGCGATACATCGACTGGATGCCGTTCTTCAATGCCTGGGAGTTCCACGGCAAGTTCCCGCAGATCCTCACCGACCCGGTGGTGGGCGAAGCGGCGAGTGGCCTGTGGCGCGACGTCCAGGAGATGCTCGAGCGCGTGCTGGCCGAGCGCTGGCTTACCTCGAAGGCGGTGATCGGCCTGTTCCCGGCCAACGCATCGGGCGATGACGACATCGCGGTCTATGCCGACGAGTCACGGGAGCAGCCGCTGGCGGTGCTGCACCAGCTGCGTCAGCAGCGTGCCAAGCCGGACGGCCAGCCGCATCTCTGCCTGGCCGACTATGTCGCGCCACGCGAGACCGGCATCCGCGATTACGTCGGGGCCTTTGCCGTGACCGCGGGACTCGGCGCCGAGCGCCGCGTCGCTGCCTTCCAGCGCGCCAACGACGACTACAGTGCCATCCTGCTCAAGGCGCTGGCAGACCGCTTCGCCGAGGCCGGAGCCGAATACCTGCACGAGCAGGTGCGCCGGCAGCACTGGGGTTACGCACCAGCGGAGGCGCTGGATTGCGCCGCGCTGATCGCCGAATCCTACCGCGGCATCCGGCCCGCCCCCGGCTATCCGGCCTGCCCGGACCATACCGAGAAGGCCACGCTCTGGCGCCTGCTGGATGCCGAGCGCAACGCCGGCATCGTGCTGACCGAGGGCTACGCCATGATGCCGCCAGCCTCCGTGAGCGGCTGGTACCTCGCGCACCCGGAGGCGAAGTATTTCGCTGTCGGCCGCATCGGCCGCGACCAGGCCGTGGACTATGCGCGCCGCAAGGGCACCAGCCTGGCCACCGTGGAGCGCTGGCTGGCTGCGGCACTGGGTTACGACGCGGAAGCGGCCTGAAGAAAATGCGCCGGTGGCCGGCGGCAGGCCGCGTGTCAGGGAGGCGGCGACCGCCGGGCACCGGCGAACAGCTAACACCCTTCGCCTGAAGGAACCGCGATCCCGCGTCGCCGGTTGCCAGCCCCGGGGGGAATGCCGTGATGGCCGGCCTCCTGGGTGGCGGCGATGAATCGCCGGCGTTTCAGCGTCTCCGAGCCTGCCACTTGTGTGCAGTTTGCGCATCCCCCGGATGGGGGGATGGGCGGGCGGCATTCCGCGGCTGTTCGCCTCACCCAGATGGGTGAGGTCTGGTCAGCAGCAATGGCCAGTTGCTGAGGCATAATCGCAACAAGGCACCGTCACTGTTCTGCAGGGAGGACCGTGATGCACCGCCAGGTGCGGCCGGAGAACATTACAGGAGCAGCCAGCAGCAGGGCTGGCATTGCCCTTCCTGCCGACGTGCTCCAGCAGATTTACGCCGCCACGCTCAGGCCGGATTTCTGGACCAGGGTCATGACACTGGTCGCGCCGCTGCTGGGCTGCGAGAAGGCCCTGGCGGCTGGCATCGATCGTGATCATCCCTGCGACTCGTTCACGGAGACCATAGGCTTCTCGCCACAGGCTGCCGTCCTGCTGCGCGGGCGCGACGTCACCGAGGATCGCATCTGGCAGGCGGCACGCTGGCTGCCGGCCGGTACGGTCTGTCGCACCGCCGACCTCGTTTCACTCGAAGCCGCAGAGCGCGGTCCCCTGTATCAGCAGCTGGCTGGCCCCGAGGGGCTCGGATACTTCATCCATGCCGTCCTGGAGTCGGGACCGGAGGTTCATAAAAGCATCGGCTTCCTGCGAGGTGACGCGGACGGTGACTTTACCGATGCGGAACTGGCGCTGCTCTCCGCGCTCGTGCCGCACCTGCAGGTCGCGACAGCGCTGGCCAGGCGCGTCATGCTCGGCGATGCTGCCCGTCAGGAAGCGCTACTGAGCATCGACCGCGCAGGCCAGGCACTGGTGGTGCTCGACCGCAGCGGCTACGCCATCCACGTCAACCGGACTGCGGAGCGTTGGCTCGCGCGCGTGGACGGTATCGCCCTCAAGAACGGCCGCTTCCTGTTCGACAGCCTCGCCACGCAGGCGGAATTCGAGCACGGCCTGCGCCAGGTCGTGGCAGCGGACGCAGACAGCGCCATGCCGCCAATGCACATCGACCTGCGCCTCTCGCAGGTCGCGACTGTGGCACCGCTGGCGCTGAGTCTGATGCCCTGTGTCCTGCCTGCCGATCGCGCGGTATTTCCCCCGGGGGCCGGTTGCCTGGTGATGTTCTTCGATGCGAGCCGCCAATACGATCTGCCGGTCGCCTGGCTGGAACGCATCTACCGGCTGACTGCCGCGGAACTGCGCGTCTGCGAGGCCCTGTTCCGCAGCGCCGACGTCGACACTGCAGCCGAGGCGCTCGGCCTGTCGCGCCACACGGTGCGCAGCCACCTCAAGAGCATCTACGGCAAGTTCGGTGTCGTGAACCAGGCGCAATTGCAGCAGCAGCTGGCACATTCACTGCACATGCTGCCGCCTGGAAATGACGTCCATGCCAGCAGCTGAGACTGGCCTGTTGCCGGAAGCGGCCGTGATGGACCTCTATCGGGCGACCCTGGAGCCCGATGCCTGGCGGCGCATCCTGGCGATCCTGGTGCCGATGGTCGGCGGTACGGCAGGCGTCCATGCACGCCTCGATCGCGTTCATCCGCGGAACTCCGTTTTCCTGGTGCATGGCATCGACCTGAAATACCTGCCAGCCATGGCGCGAAGCGACCTGGCCGAAGACCTGATCTGGCGTGAATTGCTCGCACGCCCGGCCGGCGCCGTTTTTCGCTCCACCGATGCCATCCCCGCCGCGGAGCTGCAGGCGAATTCACTCTACCGGCGCGTGGCGCTGCCTGCCGGCATGCAGTTTGCGCTGCTGGCGGTGATGGAGAACCAGCCCCAGCTGTTCGCCAATGTTGGTGTCACGCGCGCCGACCGTGATTTCAGCGATGCCGAGGTGGCGCTGATGCGCGAAGCGCTGGGGCACCTGAGGGTTGTCCGGGAACTGGAGGATCGGCTCACGCTGGGCGATGCCGGGCGCCGCCGGGCGCTGACATGGTTCGACCGCACCGGGCAGGCCATCGTGGTGCTGGACCGTGCCGCTCGCAGCCTGCACTGCAACCCGCTGGCGCAGGCCATCCTCGACAGCGAGGATGGCGTCGGGCTGCGGCAGGGCCAGCTGTGGTTCGGTTCGAACGCCGTGGAGACGGAGTTCAGGCAGGCGCTGCGCCTGGCAATGACCGCTGCGCCTGGCGATGCCGCTTCGGTGCCGAGGGTGATCCGTGTGCTACGGCGCAAAACGGCCACGCCGCTGGCTTTGTCGGTGATTGCCTGCAACAGCGCCGCTGACCGCGCACTGCTGCCGGAGGGTGCCGCTGCGCTGCTGCTGATCCAGGATATAGGCAGGCCGCGCATCCTGCCCGGTGAACGCCTGGCCTGGCTCTACCGGCTGACGCCGGCGGAACAACGGATCTGCGAGGCCCTCTACGGTACCGGCTCGGTGACCGATGCAGCGCTCCGGCTGGGACTGGCAGACCAGACCGTGCGCAGCCACCTGAAAAGCATCTATGCCAAGTTCGGGGTGTCCAGCCAGGCGCAGCTGATCCGCAAGCTGGCGAATGCGCTATGGATGACTTCCGGGCACGGCACCGCGGTGCCGGCAGCGGATCCCTGAGGCCGGCGGCCTCAGTTCCCGGCAGCGGCCTGCTGCCGGCGCAGGCACTGCGCTTCGCGGGCCTTGTACTCCGCGGCCTTGAGCGGATCGCGAGCCAGCCCGAGTTCACCGCCGGCATAGGCGCTGGCGAGCCGCGCGACGGCGAGGCGATGGTTGCCGTTGGCGGCCCGCTGGTACCAGGACAGTGCCAGCGCCTGGTCGTGATCCAGCAGCGGCCCCGCCTCGTACTGCCAGGCGAGCCAGTACTGAGCCTCCGGCACGCCTGCTGCCGCGGCGTCGCGGATCAGCGGTAGGGCTGCATCGGGTTGCCACTCGCCGTTCAGGCCGAGGTGGAACAGCGCGAGTTCGTAGAGTGCCACGGCATCGCCGGCGTCGGCCTCGGCCTGGCAGCTGGCGCGTACAGCCTGCAGCGCCGCGGCGTCCGGCTGGGTGCTGAGCAGCAGCGGCCGCAGTGCGGAACGGCACTCGCCGGCCAGGGCCGCAGGCGCGGCAGTGAGGGCGAGGATCAGCAGGGCAATCTGGCGCATGGCGTGATCGTGGTGGGCCGGGGGCGGGCCGCTACTCTAGCAGCGTTCGCTGGTGGCGGGGCGCTCAGCCCGGCCACTGGCCCTCGGTCACCCGCGGCAGGGCCGCGAGGTCGGCGGCGGTTGTCACGCGCCCAAAGCCGGCCGCTCCCAGCAGCGCGCGCACTGCCGGTCCCTGGCTGGCACCATGCTCCAGCAGCAGCCAGCCACCCGGGGCGAGGCGGGCCGGCGCGCCGGCGGCGATCACGCGCAGCGCGTCCAGCCCATCGGGCCCGGCGGCCAGCGCACTGCGGGGCTCGAAGGCCAGTTCCGCATCGACGCCGGCCCACTCGGCATCGGCGATGTAGGGCGGGTTCGAGACGATGATTTCGAATGGGCCATCGTCGACGGCATTGAACCAGTCGCCAGCGGCGAAGCGGACCCGGTGCAGGCCGCTGGCTTCGGCATTTGCCCGCGCGACGGCGAGTGCAGCCGCGCTCTGGTCGGTGGCGAGCACCATGGCCTGCGGGCGTTCGCTGGCGATCGCCAGGGCGATGGCGCCGCTGCCGGTGCCGAGGTCGAGCACGCGAGCCGGTCGATCGGCCGGCAGCCGCAGCAGCGCCCGTTCGACCAGCAGCTCGGTTTCCGGCCGCGGCACCAGCACGTCGGTGGTTACGGCAAGATCGAGGCTCCAGAACTCACGGCGCCCGGTGATATGCGCCAGCGGACGGCCGGTCCGGCGCGCAGAGATGTCCCTGATGAATTGCGCGGCGACCGCGGCCGCCACCGGCTGGTCGCGGTTCATGAACAGGCGCGCGCGATCCCAGCCCAGGGCCCTGGCCAGCAGCAGCTCCGTATCGAGGCGCGGCGAGAGACTGGAGCCTTCGAGCAGGCGCAGCCCGGCGCGGAGCAGGGCCTCGACCGTGGATGCAGCAGGCGGGTTCACTTTGCCGGTACCGATGGTATGGTGGCTGCGCAATCAGCCAGCCATTGTCCCATGACGCGAAATCCCGACAAGCCCGCCAGTGCTGGGCCCCGCAAGCCCGGGCCTGCCACGCTCTGCATCCACGCCGGCGCCACGCGCGATCCGGCCACCGGTGCGGTCATGCCGCCGATCCACACCAGCGTGACCTTCGCGCAGTCGGCGGTGGGCGAGCACCAGGGCTGGGCCTACAGCCGCAACGGCAACCCGACCCGCGATGCGCTCGAGCGCTGCCTCGCGGAGCTCGAGGGCGGCGCGCGCGCGCTGGCCTTTGCCTCGGGCATGGCCGCCACGGCCACGGTGCTGGAGCTGCTCGATGCCGGCGCGCATGTCATCGCACCGCATGACGGCTACGGCGGCACCTACCGCATCCTCCACGATGTGCGCCCGCGCAGCGCGGGGCTCGCGGTGTCCTGCGTCGATTGCTGCGACCTCGCCGCCATCGAGGGCGCCATCCGGCCGCAGACCCGGATGCTGTGGCTGGAGACGCCGACCAATCCACTGCTGCGCATCCAGGATCTGGCCGCTGCCTGCGCGCTGGCGCGTCGCCACGGCATCCTGACGGTGGTCGACAACACTTTCGCGACGCCGCTGTTCCAGAAGCCGCTGGAGGCCGGCGCCGACGTCGTCATGCACTCGGCGACCAAGTACCTCGGTGGCCACTCCGACGTGCTCGGCGGCTTCCTGGTCGCCGCGACCGCCGAACTCGGCCAGCGCCTGCACGGCCTGCGCAGCGTGGCCGGGGGCGTGGCCAGCCCCTTCGACAGCTACCTGCTGCTGCGCGGGATCAAGACGCTGGCACTGCGCATGGAACGCCACGCCGCCAATGCCCAGTCCGTGGCCGAATATCTCGCTGGCCATCGCCGCGTGCGCCGCGTGCACTACCCCGGCCTCGCGGACCATCCGCAGCACGCGCTGGCACGCCGGCAGATGCGCGGCTTCGGTGGCATGCTGTCCTTCGAGATCGAGGGCGGTGCAGCCGCGGCCCGTACATTCCTGGAGCGACTGCGGGTGTTCACCCTGGCCGAAAGCCTGGGCGGCGTCGAGAGCCTTGCCGGCTATCCGGCCGCCATGAGCCACAGCGCCATGCCCGCGGAGCAGCGGCGGGCGGCGGGCATCGGCGATGACCTGCTGCGGCTGTCGATCGGCATCGAGGATGTCGCCGACCTCGTCGCCGACATCGGGGCGGCGCTGGGCTGATCGCGGCACCGCTTGCGTCAACAGCGGACGGGCGTATCCTGCCAGCCACCAGATGCTGGGGGGCGAACCAGATGACTGAAAATTCCTGGACCGGGGGTCCGGCCAGCCGGCGTGATTTTCTGACGGCTTCCGGGCTCGGGGCGTTCGCGCTTGGCATGGGCGCTGGTAGCGCAACCCCGACCGCAGCGGCGGCTGTCCCAGGCCAGGGCGCCGGGCCCGCAGCAGCGAGGCAGGCTGGTCCCTGGAACATTATCTTCATCCTGACCGACCAGGAGCGTTACTTCCGGCCCGGTGAACTGCCGCCGGGATTCAGCCTGCCGGCGCATGAACGCCTGCTCCGCCAGGGCATCTCGTTCACCAACCATCGCATCAATTCCTGCGTCTGCACGCCGTCGCGCTCGGTTGTGTATACGGGCCAGCACATCCAGCACACGGGGATGTTCGACAACACGAACTTCCCGTGGATGGGCAGCATGTCCACCGAGATCCCCACCCTGGGCGACATGCTGCGCACGGCCGGCTACTACACCGCCTACAAGGGCAAGTGGCACCTCACGAAGGAATTCGAGACGGTCAACAAGCTTGGGGCGCCGACGAAGATCTTCACCCAGGAGATGGAGGCGTACGGATTCTCCGACTACTTCGGCGTCGGCGACATCATCGCCCATGGCGAAGGCGGCTATCGCCACGACAACATCACTGCTGCCATGAGCGGCAGCTGGCTGCGCGGCAAGGGCCGCGAACTGGCGGCGGATGGCAAGCCCTGGTTTCTGGCGGTGAACCTGGTCAATCCCCACGACGTCATGTTTTACGACACCGATGCGCCGGGCACGCCGGTGCGCTCCGCGCGGGGCATCACCCACCTGAACCGCGACCCCGTCGATCCGCTCTATGCCGTGCAGTGGGACTTCCAGCTGCCGGCGAGCCACGTCCAGGCCCTGGACGCGCGCGGCCGGCCACGGGCACACCGCGACTTCCTGGGCTCCCACGACGCGCTGGTCGGCGAGATCCCGGATGAGGAGCAGCGCTGGCGCCGCCGGCACAACTACTACCTCAACTGCCTCCGTGATGTGGACCGCAATATCGCCACGGTGCTGGCCGAACTCGATGCCTCGGGACTCGCCGACCGCACCATCGTCGTGCTGACGGCCGACCACGGTGACATGGACGGCGCCCACAAGCTGCATGCCAAGGGCGCGCTCGGCTACCGCGAGCAGAACAACGTGCCGCTGATCGTTTCCCACCCGGCCCATGCTGGCGGGCGCCAGTGCGCGGCAGTGACCTCGCATGTCGACCTGGCGCCGACCCTGGTGGCGTTTTCCGGTGCTGCACCGGAACTGCGGGCGCGAATCACGCAGGGCCTGCCGGGCAAGGACATCTCCGCGCTGCTGGCCGCCCCGGAGCAGGCGGGTATCAACGCCCTGCACGACGGCGTGCTGTTCAATTACAACATGTTCGCCTATCTCGATGGTGACTTCGTCCGCCGGGCGGTGGCCTTCCTCCAGCAGGGCGGCAAGCCAGACGCCATGAAGGCCGCGGGCATCGTTCCCGACATGATGAAGCGCGGTGCGCTGCGCTCCGTGTACGACGGCCGGTACGTGTTCACGCGCTATTTCTCGCCGAAGCAGCACAACCGCCCGGTGACGCTGGAGGATCTCCAGCGCTTCAACGACCTCGAGCTCTTCGACACCCAGGCCGACCCGCTGGAAATCGACAACCTGGCCGGCGAGCGCCGCCACCGCGAGCTGCTGCTGGCGATGAACGCCAAGCTCAACCAGCTCATCGACAGCGAGGTTGGCGAAGACCGGGGGCAGATGCTGCCGGGCGGGGTCGATGCGGGCTGGGAGGTCAGCGCTGAGACCATCACCCTCTGAGCGGGTCGCGCCGTCGCGCGGCTTCCTTGCCCCGGGGCAGCCCGCTATGCTGCGGTCAATATAGCGCTTGCGGGGTGACCCTGTGCTCACCGAAATGGAGTGGCAGGCGCTCGGGCTGAGCCTCGCCGTGGCCACCCGCAGCGTCCTCTTCAGCCTGCCCCTGGCCATTGCCGTGGCCTGGGTGCTGGCGCGCGGGCGCTTTGCCGGTCGCGCCTTGCTCGACGCCTTCGTGCACCTGCCACTGGTGCTGCCGCCGGTGGCAGTGGGGTACCTGCTGCTGGTGCTATTTGGCAACCGCGGGCCGATCGGCGGCTGGCTGCATGAGCAGTTCGGCCTGCAGCTGGTGTTCAGCCGCTCGGGTGCCGCGCTGGCCACCGCGGTGATGTCCTTCCCGCTCATGGTGCGGGCCATCCGCGTCTCGCTGGAGCACATCGATCCGGGCCTGGAGGACGCGGCCCGCACGCTGGGAGCGGGGGCCTTCGACCGCTTCCGCAGTGTCACGCTGCCGCTGATGCTGCCCGGCATCCTGGCCGGCGCCGTGACCGCCTTCGCTGCCAGCCTTGGCGAATTCGGCGCGGTGATCACCTTCGTGTCCAACATCCCCGGCGAGACGCGCACGCTGCCGCTGGCCCTCTACACGGCATTGCAGATGCCGGGTGGTGATGCGGTGGCGGCAAGGCTCGCGGCGCTGTCCTTTGCGCTGGGCTTCGCCGGCCTGGCACTGGCCGAGCTGCTGGCGCGCCGCGTGCGGGCGCTGCTGGGGCCCTGAATGCTCGACGTTTCCGTCCAGTGCCGCCTGGGTGAGTTCATGCTCGACGCGGCCTTCGCCGCGCCGGCGCCGGCGCTGGTGGCGCTGTTCGGCGCCTCGGGCTCGGGCAAGACCAGCCTGGTCAATGCGGTGGCCGGGCTGCTGCGTCCCGATGCCGGCCGTATCAGCCTCGATGGCGAACTGCTGTTCGATGCCGCGACCGGCATCGACCTGCCTGCCGAGCAGCGGCGCCTCGGCTATGTGTTCCAGGACGCGCGGCTGTTCCCGCACCTCGACGTGCGCGGCAACCTCGAGTTCGGCCTGCGGCGCCAGCACGCCGCGGTGCGCATCGGTTTCGATGATGTCGTCGCGCTGCTCGGCCTCGGCCCGCTGCTCGAACGCCGGCCCCGCGGCCTGTCAGGCGGGGAGCGCCAGCGCGTAGCGCTGGGCCGGGCGCTGCTGGCGCAGCCGCGGCTGCTGCTGCTCGACGAGCCACTGGCTTCGCTGGATGTCGCGCGCCGCGAGGAAGTGCTGCCGTACCTTGAGCGGCTGCGCGACCACTGGCGCCTGCCGATGCTCTACGTCAGCCACCAGCTCGACGAGGTGCTGCGCCTCGCCACCCATGTCGTGCTGATGGAGCAGGGCCGGGTCGCAGCCGCCGGCCCGCTGGCCGAGGTGGTCCTGCAGCCGGCACTGGGCCGGCTGGCCGGGGAGGCCGCCGTCGGCGCGGTGCTCGACTCGACGGTCACCGCGGTGGACGCCGCTACCGGGCTCGCCACTGTCAGTGCCGGCACCGGCAGGCTGCGCGTTCCCGCGGCGGGCCTGGCACCGGGCATGGCGGTGCGGCTGCAGCTGCTGGCGCGCGAAGTGATCGTGGCGACGCAGCCGCCGCAGGGCCTGAGCGTACGCAATGCGCTGGCCGGCACGGTGACCGCCGTGGATGTCGAGTCGCCTCACTCGCGGCTGGTGAGCCTGGATGTCGGTGGCGTCATCGTGCTGGCGCGGGTGACGGCCCTGGCCGCGGCCGAACTCGGCCTCGCTCCTGGCATGCCTGCCTGGGCGCTGGTCAAGGCTGTTTCGCTGCGGGCTTGCGCCCACGGCCCCGGCGCGCCACGGCCGTGACGCCGGTGGACAGCGTGGGTCCGCGTGCCGTGCCCTTGCCGCGCGCAGGCCGCGGCGGGCCGCCATGGCGGACGGCGATCCGGCCCCAGCGGCGGCTGGCGAGTGCGTCCAGCTCAGCGGCGAATTCGCGATAGTGGCGTACCAGTTCACGGCCGAAAGGCGTGAGCAGGACACCGCCGCCACCGCGGCCGCCGACGCTGGCACGGGTGACCGGGCTGTCGAAGCTGGCGTTGAGGCTGTCGAGCAGCAGCCAGGCGCGCCGGTAGCTCATGCCGACGCTGCGTGCCGCCGCCGAGAGCGAACCCTCCGCGTCGATGGCGGCCAGCAGGTCGATCTTGCCGGGACCCACCGACGCGCCGGGCGCGAAATCCAGCCGGAAGCGGACGTTGACCATGATCCCTCGCGATGCTGACCCGACCCCGGCGATCTTAGCGTGGACCTGCGAAAAGTCATCGCCTGGTCCCGCCCTGGCCATTAGGCTCTATATCCATCAGGATATAGCGCAGCCATGAAAAGCTCCCCCATGAGACGCCGTGTCGCCAGCCTGCTGGTGCTGCTTGCCGGAACGCTGGCTGGCCTGGCCCAGGCGCATCCAGCCACAGCGGCCCGGCCGGTCATCACGGTATTTGCGGCGGCTTCGCTCACCGAGTCGCTGGGTGAGAGCGCCCGCGGCTACGAGGCCGCACAGGGCGTGACCGTGAAGCTCTCGGTCGCGGCGAGTTCCGTGCTTGCGAGGCAGATCGAGTCCGGTGCCGCAGCGGACCTGTTCATCTCCGCGGACAGCGCCTGGATGGACTACCTCGAGGAGCGTGGCCTCGTGCAGGCCACCAGCCGTCGCGACCTGCTGGGCAACCGCCTGGTGCTGGTGGCGCCAGCCGGCAGCAGGGTCGTTGTGGACCTGCGGCCTGGCGTCGACCTTGCCGCGGCGCTGGGCAGCGGCGGACGCCTGGCGATTGCCGAGCCGGAGGGTGTTCCCGCAGGGCGTTATGCCGTGGCCGCCTTGCAGGCGCTGGGCGCCTGGCAGGCGGTCGAGAATCGCACGGTGCCTGCCGAGAACGTGCGGGCAGCGCTGGCCTTCGTCGCGCGGGGCGAGGCGCCCCTGGGTGTCGTCTACGCCACCGATGCCGCGGTCGAACCACGGGTACGCGTGGTCGCCACGTTTCCCCCGGAAAGTCACGCGCCGATCGTCTACCCGGCGGCGCTGGTCCGCGGTGCCAGCCCGGCCGCCGCCGCGTTCCTTGCCTGGCTGGCGGGGCCCGAGGCGGGAGTCATCTTCACCACCGCTGGGTTCACGGTACTGAAGCAGGGCCGCTAGGCAGGCCCGTCCACCGCCTGCGTCCGGCTATCGCTATATACAAACAAATATACCGAGTCATCACCTGGCCAACATTCCTGTCGGAGTCATGCATGCAGAACCGTTCCCGAAACCACCTGGCCTGCGCGGCGGCCCTGCTGGCGGCCGCCACCGCGGCCGTCGCCGATGCCGAACTCGGCGTCGTCGAAGTCATCGCGTACCGTGAAGCCGGGAGCCAGCTGCCGACCGACCTGATCGAGGCGCCGCAGCTCGACTCCGCCGCCCGGCGCGACCTGGCCGATGCCCTGGACCTGCTGCCAGCCGTCACGGTCACGCGGGTGGGCGGTCGCAATGAGGCGTTGATCCAGCTGCGTGGCTACGACTCGCGCCAGGTGCCGCTGTTCATCGACGGTGTACCGGTCTATGTGCCCTATGACGGCAACATCGACCTGGGTCGCCTCGGTGTCGGCGACGTGAGCGAGATCCGCGTCAGCAAATCCGGTGGCTCGGTGCTTTACGGACCCAATGCGCTGGGCGGCGCCATCAACGTCGTCACCGCGCTGCCTGCCGCGGGGTTCACCAGCAGCCTGCGCGCGGGCCTGGTGGCGGACGACAGCCGGGATTCGCAGCGTAGCGATGTAGGCGGCCGCGTCGGTTACCGCGGCAGCAACTGGTATGTGCAGGGTTCGGCCTTCCTGCGGGACCAGGACTTCTTTCGCATACCCGATGCGGTGTACGGCCCGGCAGAAGACGGCGGCCGGCGCGAGAACTCCTACAGCCGTGACCTGACCACTGGCGTGAGGCTCGGCTGGCTGGGCGACAGCGGCGCGCAGTGGCAGCTCAACTACACGCGCCTCGATGGCAGGAAGGGGACACCCCCCTACGCAGGTACTTCCACGGAGGTACGCCCGCGGTACTGGCGCTGGCCGTACTACGACAAGGAGGACGTCTACCTGCTCGGCGCGTTGCCGGTCAGTGATGGCTTCTGGCTGCGCTCCCGCATCTATTACGACAGCTTCGAGAACCGCATCCAGTCCTATGACAACGCAAACTACGACACCCAGAACCGGCCGTATGCCTTCGACAGCAACTACGACGACTACAGCTATGGTGGCAGCATCGAGGCCGAATTCTCTCCCGGCGGCGCAGCCGGCGTAACGCGCGCGGTACTCCACTTCAAGGACGACGTGCATCGCGAGGTGGACGACGCCGGGCAACCACCGGAGGAGATGGAGGACCGCAGCTGGTCGCTGGCCGTGGAGCATACCCGCGCGTTGGGCGGGAGCGTGACCGGCAGCCTCGGCCTCGGCTGGAATGCCCTGGATGCCCGGCGTGCCGACAACAACGTCAATGGCGTCATCACGCCGTTTCCGCTCGAGGACGACGCCGCCATCAATGCCACCGCCGGCCTGCGCTGGGGATTCACGCCTGGCTGGAATTTCGGACTCAACCTGGCGCACAAGACCCGCTTCCCGACGCTCAAGGACCGCTACTCCTATCGTCTCGGCACTGCGCTGCCCAACCCGGGCCTGCAGGCGGAGCAGGCCGACCATGTGGACATCGGTGTCGATGGCGGCCTGGCCGGCGCGAGCGCGCGGTTTGCGGTGTTTGGCAGCTGGCTGGACGACGCCATCAGCAGCGTGAGCCTGCCTGCCACAGCCTGCACTTCGCCGCCCTGCTCGCAGCTGCAAAACGTCGGTCGCCAGCGCCGGCGGGGCTTCGAGCTTTCACTGGCGCGGGCGTTTCCCGTGGTCGGCGAGCTCGGCCTCGGCTGGAGCCTGGTCGACGTGGACAATCTCTCGCAGCCCCAGGTGCAGGCGCTCTACACGCCACGCAACAAGCTGCTGCTGGCGAGCGAGACCGCGCTCGGCACGCGCGTCCGCCTGCGGCTCGGTTTCAAGGCCGAGGACGGCCGGCTCAGCACCAGCAACGGCAGCCGTTCCACGCCCGGCTTCGGCGTCTTCGAGGCGGGCTTCGACTTCGACCTCGGCGGTGGCCTGCGCCTGCTGGTCGAGGGCCAGAACCTGGGCGACCGGCTCTATTATTACGACGAGGGCTTTCCGGAATCGGGCCGCAGCTACGCGGCCACGCTCATCTGGCAGCCAGGGGAGAGCAGGCAGTGATGCTTGATCGTTTCGCTGCCCACCCTCAGAACGACAGCGCCACCGGCGGATAGGTGAAGGGCTCGGTCATCGCGCCGTCCTTTTTCGCCACCCTGCCGCTCTTCATGACGAAGTCGACATGGCGCAGCTGCGTGATGTCGTCCAGCGGGCTGGCCTTCACGGCCACCAGGTCGGCGACCTTGCCGGCCTCGATGCTGCCGGCTTCCTTGTCGAGCCCGAACAGCTTCGCGGTGGACAGGGTCGCGCAGTAGATCGCTTCCATTGCCGGCATGCCGAACCTGACCATGAGCTCGAATTCCTTGGCGTTGTCGCCGTGGGTGAAGGTGCCGGCATCGGTGCCGAAGGCGATGTTGACGCCGGCCGCGTAGGCGCGCTCGAAGGCCTTGTACTCGTTGCGCAGGCGCACGGACTCGGGATTGGGCACGCGGAAGATCGGCGGCGGGTAGCTGGCCGAGAGGGTCGGCACCAGCCAGGTGCCCCGGGCCTTCATCATGCGGATGCCCTCGTCGTCGAGCAGGAAGCCGTGCTCGATCGAGTCGACCCCGGCGGCGACGGCCTGGCGGATCGCCACCGGCGAGTAGGCGTGCACCGCGACCTTCATGCCGAGGATGTGGGCGGTGCTGACAATCGCCTCCATCTCGTCGGGGAACATCTCCGGTTCGGTGCCGGTGTTGCCGCTGAAGCCGCCGGTGGCGGTGAACTTGATGACATCGGCGCCGAGCTTGTAGGCATAGCGCACGGCACGGCGGCACTCGTAGGGACCATCGCAGGTGCCGTCCTCGAGCCGCTTCTGCGGGTCGCCGGTGGCGTCGAGCGGCAGGCCGTCGGCGTGGCCGCCGGTCGCGGCCAGCGCGCCGCCGGAGACAAGGATGCGCGGGCCGAGCATGCGCCCGGCGTTGATGGCGTTGCGTACCGCGAACACGGACTGGTCATCGGAGCCGACATCGCGCACGGTGGTGAAGCCCGCGGCCAGCGTGCGCCGCGAGTACTCGATGGCGTTGACCGCGCGCTCGGCGCCGGTCGGCGGGTTGCGGTCACCACGTTCGGCGCGGTGGCGGCCGAAGCTCGACTCCATGGCCAGGTGCACGTGCGCATCCATCAGCCCCGGCAGCACGAAGCGGTCGGAGAGATCGACGATCTGCGTCGTGGCACCCGCGGCTGCATCCGGCGCGGCCGTGAGGAAGCCCCTGGCGACACCGACGATCCGCTCGTTCTTCACGATCACCGTCATCTGGCTCTGCGGCTTCTGGCGCGGCACGGCGAGCAGCGTGCCCGCATGCACCAGCACGTAGTGGTCGGGTTTCGCCTGCTGACCACCGGGGCGCCCCTGTGACAGCGCCGGCGCCGCGGCGAGCGGCAGCAGGCAGGACAGCGACAGCAGCAGGCCGCGCAGGCGACCGGTCGGCAACAGGCCCATGGGGGAACCCTCCTCGTAATCTCGAAAGTGGTGCCGGATCGAAACCTCGGCCCGGCACGTCACGCGGATTCTTGCAGAGTCCGGGCGCCAGGAGGCAGCGCCGGCCTGTGGCGGATTGTCACAGCGGCGCCGTTCAGGCGCTGCTGGCTTCCAGCGAGGCGAGCTGCTCGGCCTGGTATTCCTGCGCCAGCGGCTGGATCACCGGGTCGAGATCGCCTTCGATGACATCGCTGAGCCGGTAGATCGTCAGGTTGATGCGGTGGTCGGTGATCCGGCCCTGCGGGAAGTTGTAGGTGCGGATGCGCTCGGAGCGGTCGCCGGTGCCCACCAGGCTCTTGCGTTGCGCCGCCTGTTCGCTCTGTTGCCGGTGGCGTTCCATGTCCAGCAGCCGGGCCTGCAGCAGGGCGCGGGCGCGGGCGCGGTTCTTGTGCTGCGAGCGTTCGTCCTGGCATTCGACGACGATGCCGGTCGGCAGGTGGGTGAGGCGCACCGCGGAGTCAGTCTTGTTGACATGCTGGCCGCCTGCGCCCGAGGAACGGTAGGTGTCCTCGCGGATCTCGGCCGGGTTGATCTTTATTTCCTCGATCTCCTCGATCTCCGGCAGCACGGCCACCGTGCAGGTCGAGGTGTGGATGCGCCCCTGGGCCTCGGTCTCGGGCACGCGCTGCACGCGATGGGCCCCGGATTCGAACTTCAGGCGCGAGTAGGCGCCCTGGCCGACGATGCGGCTGATGATCTCCCTGAAGCCGCCTTTCTCGCTGGCGCTCGAGCTCATGACCTCGACCTTCCAGCCCTCGCGCTCGGCGTAGCGTGCATACATGCGGAACAGGTCGCCGGCGAAGATCGCGGCCTCGTCGCCGCCCGCGGCGGCGCGGATCTCCAGGTAGATGTTGCTCTGGTCGTGGGGGTCCTTCGGTACCAGCTGCTGGCGGATCGCCAGCTCGAGGTCGGCGAGGCGCGCGGTTGCCGCCTTCGCTTCCTCCTGGCCGAGCGCGCGCAGGCCGGGATCGCTGTCCTGCTGCATCTCCGCGGCGGCCCTGCCGTCGGCCAGGGCCTGGCACCAGGCGCCATGCAGCTTCACGACCGGCTGCAGCTGCGCATACTCCTTCGAGAGGTCGCGGAACCGGGCCTGGTCGCCGATGACGTCCGGGTCCGCGAGCAGGGCACCGATTTCATCGAAGCGCCCGGCCATGTGCTCCAGCTTGTCGAGGATGCTCTTCTGCATGGGATCAATTCGGCGTGGCGCTGGCGAAAGCCGCGCTATTATCTTCATATATGCAGATGCGCACTACCGGCCTGCCTGGCAGCCTGCCGTCCGTGGCCACCCTTGCCACCCTTGCCACCCTGGCCACGCTGCTCCTCGGGGGCTGTGCCAGCACCACCGCCAGGGCACCCGAGCCCGAGGCCGCCATCCCCGGTGCCGGCTACCACATGCTCATGGCGGAGATCGCCGCACGGCGCGGCCTGCAGCCGGTGGCCGCCGAGGAATACCTCAACGCTGCCGAGCGCAGCGACAACCCGGACGAGAGCCAGCGCGCGGCGGAGTTCGCCTTCCAGTACGGCTTCGACAGCCACGCCCTGCGCGCGGCGCGCCGCTGGGCCGCACTCGCCCCGGCGGACAGCAGCGCGCGGCTCTACCTGGTGCGCCTGCTGGTGCGGCGCAACGACGTCGAGGGCGCCGCACGGCAGGCCGAGGCCGCGCTCGGTCCGGCCGCGCAGCGCAGCGACGCGGACTATCGCCAGCTGGCCGGCGAGCTCGGCGAGGAAACCAACCTCGAGGGTGTGACCCGGGTCTGGTCGCGGCTGGCGGCAGGGGCGCCGCCGCTGCCGGCGCTGCAGACCGCGCTCGCCGCAGCCGCGCTGCGCTCGCGGGACTACGACCTGGCCCTGGCCACGGCCCGGGCCGCCATCGACCCGGACATCGCCTGGCCCACGGACAACGAGGCGCAGGCCATCATCGGCCGCGCGCTGCTGGCCCGTGGCGATACCGCAGCAGCCCTCGGCCAGGCCCGCGAACAGCTCGCGGCCCAGCCCGGCGTGGAAAGCGAGCTCGAGTACGCGAGCCTGCTGGCCACGGCCGAGCGCAACGACGAGGCACTGGCCGTGCTGACCGCGCTGGAAACGCGCTACGGCGACCAGCCGGCGATCCGCCGCCTGCACGGCCTCGTCAGCCTCGCCGCGGAGGATTACAGGGGTGCCTGGGAGCAGTTCAGCGGACTCGTATCCAACGACGATTACGGCGACGAGAGCTACTTCCACCTGGCCGAGATCGCGCTGCACCAGGAGCAGCTGGAGACGGCCATCCAGATGCTGGCGCGGATCGATGGCGGCGCCTACCTGCTGGCTGCACGCGACACCCTGGCGCGCATCGCGGTGGCGCGTGGCGATGTGCCGAGTGCGCTGCAGGTCCTCGACTCACTGGCCGCACAGCATCCGGAGCTGGCCTTCCAGGCCGCGCGGCGCCGCGCGGCTATCCTGCAGAAGCAGGGTGAGCTGCAGCAGGCGCGTGCGGTGCTCGACGACATCCTGCGCTACCAGCCCGACGACGCCGACCTGCGCCTGGCGCGCGGCGCCCTGCTCGAGCAGATGGGCGAGGTGAAACCCGCGCTGGCCGACATGGAGGCTGCGGTGGCGCTGTTTCCCGACAATGCAATGGCGCTGAATGCCTATGGCTACACCCTGCTGAACCACGGCGGCCGCGTGGCCAGCGCCCGGCCGCTGATCCGTCGCGCCCTGGAACGGCAACCGGAGGATCCCGCCATCCTCGATAGCTACGGCTGGCTGCTGTACCGGCAGGGCAGGATGGATGAAGCACGCAGCTACCTGGCATTGGCCTGGTCGCGCCTCGCCGACCCCGAGGTGGCCGCGCACCTGGGCGAGGTGCTGTGGAAGCAGGGTGAACGCGATGCCGCGCGCCGGCTCTGGGACGAGGCGCTGCAGGCGGCACCGGACAGCAGGCCGCTGCGGGACACCATGCAGCGTTTCCTCGACTAGCCCATGCAGCAGCGGCATCGGGCAGTCCTGCCCCCTGGCCTGTGGCGGGCAGCGGCCGTGGTCGCGTTTGCCGCGCTCGCCGGCTGCACCACGCTGCGACCGGTTGCCGGCCCGCCGATCGACTGGGCGGCGCGTGATGCCCGCGTCGCCGCCCTCGCGGACTGGCAGGCACGCGGGCGCATCGCCGTGAAGTCCGACCGCGGCGGCGGCCAGGGCGACCTGCTCTGGCGGCAGACCGGGCCCGCCGCGCGCCTGCGCGTCAGCGGACCCTTCGGCGCCGGCGCCTACGAGATCCGCTGGGACCCGCAGTCGCTGCGGGTGACCAGCCGCAATGGCGAGTTCACGCGCGAGTGGCAGGACGCGGCGGCTGCCGAAGCCTTCCTCGGCGAGCAGCTCGGCTGGCCGTTCCCCGCGGCGAGCGCGCGCTGGTGGCTGCTGGGCCTCGCGGATCCCGCCACACCGGCGAGCCGCGAGTTCACGCCCCGGGGCGAACTCGCCCGGCTGGAGCAGGGCGGCTGGACCATCAGCTACGACCGCTACGACGCGACGGCCGGGGTCGAGATGCCGGTGCGGCTCGCGCTGGAGAGCCCGCGGGCGCGCCTGCGGGTGGTGATCGACCGCTGGTGCCTGGAGCCCACCTGCCTCGAAGGCCCGTCCGCAGCGTCACCCTGACGCGCGGGCCCGCGTTGTTTGACAGCCCCGGGGGGTGCCGGGACAATACGCGCGCCTGTTGCGCGGGGAACGTCCCCACCCTCGAATGGGGTGTAGCCAAGCGGTAAGGCAGCGGGTTTTGATCCCGCCATTCGCAGGTTCGAATCCTGCCACCCCAGCCAGTCCGACCATGGCCAACGACCGAGGTATCGCGTGAACGCCGGGACCCGCAACCTGCTGCCGAACATGGCCATCCTCGCGGGCAACTCCAACCCGGGACTGGCCCAGCGCATGGCGCGGCACCTGATGCAGCCGCTCGCCAAGGCGCATGTCGGGCGCTTCTCCGACGGCGAGATCAACGTCGAGATCCTCGACAACATCCGCGGCCGCGATGTCTACATCGTGCAATCGACCTGCCCGCCGGTGAACGACAACCTGATGGAACTGCTGGTGGTGGCCGACGCCTGCCGGCGCGCCTCGGCGGCGCGCATCACCGCGGTGATGCCCTACATGGGCTACTCGCGCCAGGACCGCCGCACCCGCGCCGCGCGCGTGCCGATCACGGCCCGCCTGGTGGCGGGCATGGTGGCGGAGGCGGGTATCAACCGCGTGCTCACGGTGGACCTGCACGCCGACCAGATCCAGGGCTTCTTCGCGGTGCCGGTCGACAACGTGTATTCCTCGCCGGTGCTGCTCGGTGACCTGTGGCGGCAGAAGTACAGCGACCTGGTGGTGGTGTCGCCGGACGTCGGCGGTGTGGTGCGTGCCCGGGCCTTCGCCAAGCGCATCGACAACGCGGACCTGGCGATCATCGACAAGCGCCGTCCGCAGCCGAACGTCTCCGAGGTGATGAACATCATCGGCGAAGTCGCAGGCAAGACCTGCGTGCTCATCGACGACATGGTGGACACGGCCGGGACACTCTGCCAGGCGGCGAAGGCGCTGAAGGACCACGGCGCAGAGCGGGTGCTGGCTTATGTCACGCATCCGATCCTATCGGGCAAGGCGGTGGAGCGCATCAGCGCCTCGGTGCTCGACGAGCTGGTGGTGACCGACACCATTCCGCTCGGCCCGGCTGCCGCCGCCTGCTCGCGCATCCGCCAGCTCGGCGTCGCCGAGCTGCTTGGCGAGACCGTGCGCCGTATCTGCCTCGACGAATCGGTCAGCTCCCTCTACGTCGACTGACGGTCGGCGCACAACGGTCGGGGGCCTCCCCCCCCCCGGCTGCCCCTCGCGGCAGCCATTCCGGTCTCTGCCCAAGCCCGAGCCCAAAGGCCCAGCTCCGGGACATTGGCCGCAGCACCCAAGTCTGGGCTATGATGCCGCCCCCTTCGGGGGGTGCTCCGGCTGGTCGCAGGCCGGGGCGCCGACGAAACCGGAAAATCCAACAGGAGCAACCACATGGCCAAGCGATTCTCACTCGCTGCGGAGCCCCGGGAAGGTGCAGGGAAAGGTGCGAGCCGCCGCCTGCGTCGGACCGGCAAGGTTCCCGGCATCCTCTACGGCGGCGGCCAGCAGCCGACCCCCGTGGCGATGGACAAGAACGAACTGCTGCGCAACGCCGAGCAGGAAGCGTTCTTCTCCAGCATCCTCGACGTCACCCTCGGCGGCGAGCACCTCCAGGCAATCGTCAAGGGCATCCAGGTCCACCCGGCGCGGCGCGCCATCGTGCACCTCGACCTGCAGCGCATCCTCGCCACCGAGAAGATCCGCATGACGATCCCGCTGCACTTCCTCAACCAGGCGAGTGCCAGGGGCGTCAAGGAAGGCGGCGGCGTGATCCAGCACCTCATGACCGAGGTCGAGATCTCCTGCCTGCCGAAGGACCTGCCCGAGTTCCTGACGCTCGACGTCGTCGACCTCGAGCTCAACAAGAACCTGCACCTCTCCGACATCCCGCTGCCCGCGGGCGTGGAAATCCTCGCCCTTGCCGCCGGCGTGGAGAATGACCGTCCGGTCGTCTCCATCCACACCGTGCGCGAGGAAGTCGAGGAAGTCGCCGCTGCGGCCGAGGGCGCAGTGGCCGAGGGTGCCGCTGCTCCGGCCGAGGGCGCCGCTGCGCCGGCTGCTGCTGCGGCCAAGCCTGGTGCGCCTGCCGCCAAGGCGGCAGCCCCCGCGGCCAAGGAGGCCAAGGGCAAGGAGAAGAAGTAAGCGCGCGGATGCCGGCGCCCCGGCGGGCGCCGGCATCGTTCTGCGCAATCCCAGCCGCGCTTTCGCGCGGCTTTTCTTTTTCTGGCTGCCGCGACAGACTCCGCGGCAAGCACCGGAGTCCACATGAACGCCGCCCCACTGCCTGCCGTCGTCTTCGGCCTCGGCAATCCCGGACCGAAGCACGCCGGCGATCGCCACAACGCCGGCTTCTGGTTCCTCGACCGGCTCGCCGCCAGCGCCGGTGGCAACTTTCGCGAGGAGCCGAAGCTGTCCGGCAGCGCCTGCCAGGTCAGTTTCGCGGGACAGTCGCTGCGGCTGGTCAAGCCCGGCACCTTCATGAACCGCAGCGGCCAGTGCGTGCGCCGCGTGATGGACTACTACCAGATCCCGGTCACCTCCCTGCTGGTGGTCCACGACGAGGTGGACCTGCCGCCCGGCACCGCGCGCCTGAAGACCGGCGGCGGGCATGGCGGCAACAACGGCCTGCGCGACATCATCGCCAACTGCGGCGCCGACTTCCTGCGGCTGCGGCTGGGGGTGGGCCATCCCGGCCAGAAAGACCAGGTCGCCGACTACGTGCTGCACGCGCCCGGGCGCGACGAGCGCAGCCTCATCGAGGAGGCCATGGCGGAATCGCTGCGGGCGCTGGAGATCGCGTTCACCCAGGGTGTGCAGCGTGCGATGACCTACCTGCATACGGCAACGCCGCGCGATGCCGGCCTCGGTCCCGCAAGTTAGGGTTGGCGTCATGCGTACCATCGCTGCCGTAGTCCTGGCGCTTGTCCTGCTGGTGGCGCCCCCGGCGCGGGCGGCAGCGCCAGCCGACGCGGCGCTGGAGCCGGCCACCGCGACCTTCGTCCTCGGCAACGTGCAGTTCCTGCTGGTGCACGAGCTGGCGCACCTGGTGCTGGGCGAGTTCCAGGTGCCGCTGCTCGGGCCGGAAGAAGATGCTGCCGATTACCTCGCCGCGGCCGCGCTGATCCGCGGTGGCCAGCGTGATCCGGCGCTGCGGGCGCGCAACGGCGCATACCTGCTCGCCGCCGCCGATGCGCAGCGCATGGCCTGGAGCCGCGGTACGGAGCTCGGCGCACCCGTGCCTTACTGGGATACGCATGCCCTCACCATCCAGCGCTTCTACAAGATCGTCTGCCTGCTCTACGGTGCGGATCCCGTGACCTACGCGGACCTGCCACAGCGGGCGGGACTGCCGACGGCGCGCGCCGCGGGCTGCGCCGCGGAGTTCGCCCGGGCCAGCCGCGGCATCGACTGGCTGATCGCGAGCTATGGCCGCAAGCCGGGCGAGCCCGCCGGAGCCGCCCTGGAGATTCGCTACGAAGCCGTGCCCACGCTGGCCACTGGCAGTGTGGTCGCGGCGCTGCGCCAGGCTGGCCTGGTCGAGGAACTGGTGGCACGGGTGGGCGAACTGTTCCGCCTGCCGGCACCCGCCACGATCGTGTTCCGCCGCTGCGGGCGTGCCGAGGCTGCATGGCAGCCCAGCAGCCGCGAACTCGTGGTCTGCTACGAGCTGCTCGATACGCTCCAGCGCATGGCGCTGCGCCGACCCGGCTGAGGATCCCGGTGACGCCCCGGCCTGCTGTGCTACCTTGACCGCATCGACGGGTTGCAGGCGCGGGGAGGCAAGGGCGCATGGACAAGGACCAGCTCGAGCGTGTCGCGCAACTCGTCAAGCCTTACCGCATCACCAGCGGCAAGGGGTTCCGCCTCCGGGATTTCAGTCCCGCCGACACGGCGGGGCTGAAGTCTGCCGACAGGGCCGAGGCGAAGGAGATGCTCGAGCGGGGCGTCGAGTGGCTGGCCGAGCAGCAGGACATGCTCTACGCCCAGGACCACTGGGCGCTGCTGCTGGTCTTCCAGGCCATGGACGCTGCCGGCAAGGACGGCACCATCAAGCACGTCACCTCGGGCATCAACCCGCAGGGTTGCAGCGTGACGTCCTTCAAGCAGCCTTCCAGCGAGGAGCTGGACCACGACTACCTCTGGCGCTGCATGCGCCATGTGCCGGCCCGCGGGCAGATCGGTATCTTCAACCGCTCCTACTACGAGGAAGTGCTGGTGGTGAAGGTCCACCAGGAGCTGCTGCAGCGACAGAAGCTGCACCCCTCCCTGGTGACGAAGAAGATATGGAAGCAGCGCTACGCAGACATCGCCAGCTACGAGCACTACCTGGTGCGCAACGGCATCCTGGTGCTGAAGTTCTTCCTGCATGTCTCGAAGGCCGAGCAGAAGCGCCGTTTCATGGAACGCCTGGACAACCCGGAGAAGAACTGGAAGTTTTCCGCGGCGGATGTGGCCGAGCGCGGCCACTGGGCTACGTACCAGGAGGCCTACGAAGATGCCATCCGCCACACCGCTTCGAAGCAGGCGCCCTGGTACGTCATCCCCGCGGACAACAAGTGGTTCACGCGGCTGGCAGTGGCGGCGGCGGTGGTGCACACCATCGCCGGGCTAAAGCTGCACTACCCGGTGGTGGGCGCTGCGGCCCGCCGTGAGCTGGCGGCGGCAAGGGCACGCCTCAGAAACGAATAGCGAGGGGTTGGTTCCCTGGCGCCGGCCTGACTCGCAATCACAGCCAGAGGAGGATTGTCATGCCAGACATCCCCGGGGAACCGGGCAGCGAAGTATCCAGCCGTACCGACCTCGCACGCACCACGCTCGGCGTGATGTTCATCGGCGGGCTTTCGGTGGCTTCTTTCTGGATCCTGCGGCCTTTCCTCGCCGCATTCATCTGGGCG
>QUBU01000024.1 GCA_014337915.1 Gammaproteobacteria bacterium | reverse complement strand
GGCGCCGTCGGTGGTGGCCGGTGCTGCGGCCGGGGTCGCGGCCGGCGCCTCGGCGGGGGTGGCAGCCGGTGCCTCAGCCGGCGCAGCGGCCGGCGCACTCGCTGCCGCGGGCGCATCGGCGGATTTCTTCGGTGCACAGCCCGGTGCAACGGCAAGTGCAATGAGCGCAAGCGGCAGCATCATGCCGCGGGTACGGATGGTCATGGTCTGGTCCTCGATTGCTGAACGGGGTGCGGGCGACCGGGGAAATCAGGCCACCCGTGGCCGCATAGTCTGCGCCAAAACACGGGCAGCGTAAATTTTCCCAGCGCGCGAGCGCCTCAGCGCAGCTCCCCGGTCGGTGTGCGCAACGCGGGCGCGGTGCCCGGGGGCAGGCCCCGCTCGGCAGTGTGCAGCAGGATCTCGCGCTGCGCGACCGGCATGGTGATGCCCGCCTCGCGGAACAGGCGCCAGATGCTGCGATTGACTTCCGAGCGCACGTTGTTGACGCCGTTCTGCGGATCCGAGATCCAGAATCGCAGCTCGAGGTCCATGCCGATGTCGCTGAATTGCATCAGTCGCGATACCGGTGCCGGGTCCTGCAGCACGCGCCGGTGGCCGGCTGTCGCGCGCAGCAGGATGTCCAGCGCCAGTTCGGGGTCGTCGCGGTAGCTGATGCGCACCGGCAGCTTGAGCCGGATGTGGCGATCCGAGTAGCTCCAGTTGATCACCGGGTTCATGATCAGCTGCTGGTTCGGCACCAGGGTCTCGACTCCGTCGCGGTCGCGCACCACGACGTAGCGGCCGCGCAGGGCCTCCACCCAGCCGAAATTCTCGGTGCTGGTGCCGGTGTGCCCGGTGAAGCTGATGACGTCGCCCGGCTTGATGGACTTGTCCATCAGCAGCACGAAGCCGCTGACGAAGTTGCTGGCAATGGCCTGCAGGCCGAAGCCGAGGCCGAGGCCGATGGCGCCGGTCAGCACGGTGAGCGCCGTGAGATCGACGCCGGCGGCGTTGATGCCCAGCATGACGCCGAGCCCGACCAGCGAAAAATAGGTGGACTTGGTGATACCGATGCGCGTCGAGATGGCGAGGCTCTCGACGCGCATCACGCGCTGTTCGATGGCGCGGGCGAGCACCGAGGCAATCAGCGCGAAGCCGCCGATGACCACCAGCCCCTTGAGCAGCGCCCACAGCGTGAACTGTGCCTTGCCCGGCAGCAGGTCGATCGCGTCGAGGAAATTCTCCAGGATGCCGAACCAGCCAACCAGCTGCGAGGCCAGGATCAGCCACAGGATCACGGTGACGCGCGGTTCCCAGGTGCGTACCCAGCCGCGATCGCCGAACAGCAGGCGCAGCAGGTAGACGCCGAACCGCACCAGCATCAGCGCCGCCAGCAGCTGCAGGGCGGTGTCGAGCAGGCCGGTGCCGAGGCCGGTGACGGCGAGCGCGGCCCGCGCGGCGAGGATCAGCAGCAACGCAGCGAAAAAGCCCGCCTGCATCGCCAGGCCCTCGACCAGGCGCGTGCGCCAGTGGGCGGCAACCGGCCGGCGTCCGCGGCGCTGCTGCCAGCGATGGGTGCCGCGGGAGGCGAGCAGCGCGGCGATCACCGCCACCACCAGCACCGCCAGCTGCGTCAGTGCCAGCGGCTCGGTCCAGCGGTCGAAGAATGCCTGCAGTGTCGCGGCGCCGGCGTCCATCAGCTCCTGTGCCCTGGGCATCGGCCTGCGGGGCGATGCTGTCGATAGCTTAGCGAAGCCACCCGGTGGGCACCATGGGCGCGGCAGCACGCGGGCACCCACCAGTCGCGGAACCGCAAAAGAATCAGGCCCCGCATTGCGGGGCCTGTTCGGGTGCCGGATCGAGGCCCGGCAGCCGGCTGCAACGGCGTTACAGCAGCGGCACCAGCAGCAGGGCGACGATGTTGATGATCTTGATCAGCGGATTGATGGCCGGGCCTGCGGTGTCCTTGTAGGGGTCGCCGACGGTATCGCCGGTGACCGCCGCCTTGTGGGTATCCGAACCCTTGCCGCCGAAGTTGCCTTCCTCGATGTACTTCTTGGCGTTGTCCCAGGCGCCACCGCCGGTGCACATCGAGATGGCGACGAACAGGCCCGTGACGATGGTGCCGATCAGCATGCCGCCCAGCGCGCGCACGCCGGCGCCCGGGCCCATGGCGAGGTTGACCAGCACCGCGAGGGCCACCGGCACCAGGATGGGCAGCACCGAGGGCACCACCATCTCCCTGATGGCGGCACGGGTGAGCAGGTCCACGGCCCGGGAATAATCCGGCTTGGCCTTGCCCTCCATGATGCCCTTGATCTCGCGGAACTGGCGACGCACTTCGGTGACCACCGAACCGGCGGCGCGACCGACCGCTTCCATCGCCATGGCGCCGAAGAGGTAGGGCACCAGGCCACCGATGAACAGGCCGATGATCACGGCCGGGTCGGACAGGCTGAAGGCCTCGAGCTTGCCGGCGGCCTCGAGGTTGTGGGTGTAGTCGGCGAACAGCACCAGCGCGGCGAGGCCCGCCGAGCCGATGGCATAGCCCTTGGTCACCGCCTTGGTGGTGTTGCCGACCGCATCGAGCGCGTCGGTGATGGTGCGCACGTTCTTCGGCAGGCCGGCCATCTCGGCGATGCCGCCGCCGTTGTCGGTGATGGGACCGTAGGCGTCCAGCGCGACGATCATGCCCGTCATGGAGAGCATGGCGGTGGCGGCGATGGCGATGCCGTAGAGGCCGTCCAGCTCGTAGGCGCCCCAGATGGCGGCGCACACCGCCAGCACCGGCAGCGCCGTCGACTTCATGGAAACCGCGAGCCCGGCGATGATGTTGGTGGCGTGGCCGGTCTGCGAGGCGGAGGCAACGTAGCGCACCGGGCCGTACTCGGTGGCGGTGTAGTACTCGGTGATCCAGATCAGCACACCGGTCAGCAGCAGGCCGATGACCGCGCAGCCGAACAGCGCAGCGGCCTTGTCGCCCATCATGGCGCCGGTTACCGGGTAGAAGGCGACGAGGGCGATGACGCCGGAGACGATCACGCCGCGGTAGAGCGCGTTCATGATCTTGCCACCCTCGGCCGCCTTCACGAAGAAGGTGCCGATGATGGAGGCGATGATCGACACCGCGCCCAGCACCAGCGGGTAGGCGATGTAGGCCAGGTCCAGCGCGCCGTCGGCGGTCTTGAAGAGCAGGCCACCCAGCACCATGGTTGCCACCAGGGTCACGGCATAGGTCTCGAAAAGGTCGGCCGCCATGCCGGCGCAGTCGCCGACGTTGTCGCCAACGTTGTCGGCGATCACGGCCGGGTTGCGCGGGTCGTCCTCGGGGATGCCGGCCTCGACCTTGCCCACCAGGTCGGCGCCGACGTCGGCGCCCTTGGTGAAGATGCCGCCGCCGAGGCGGGCGAAGATGGAGATCAGCGAGCCGCCGAAGGCCAGGCCCACCAGCGCGTGCAGCGCCTGTTCGTCGCCCACCATGCCGCGCAGCACCGCGAAGTAACCGGCGACGCCCAGCAGGCCCAGGCCCACCACCAGCATGCCGGTGATGGCGCCACCGCGGAAGGCGATCTGCAGCGCCGGGTTCAGGCCGACGCTGGCAGCCTGCGCGGTGCGCACGTTGGCGCGCACCGAAATGTTCATGCCGATGTAGCCCGCGGCCCCGGAGAGCACCGCGCCCACCACGAAGCCGACCGCGGTGGCCGCATTGAGCGCCACGCCGAGGACGATGGCCAGCACCACGCCGACGATGGCGATGGTGCTGTATTGCCGGTTGAGGTAGGCCGCCGCGCCCGCCTGCACCGCGCTGGCGATTTCCTGCATGCGCTCGGTACCGGCGGACTGCGCCAGGATCCAGCGCACCGAGAAGATCCCGTAGAGGATCGCGAGGATGCCGGCGCCGATGGCCAGCCAGAGAGCCGTTTCAGTGGACATTCAGTGATACTCCCCAAAATTGCGGGTTCCCGCTTCTGCGAGCGGTTGCCGTGCGGCCGCGAAAAAAAGGCGCGGCATCATAGCATCAGTGCCCCGGTGCGCAAAAAGCCGGCCCGGATACCCCGGCCCCCGCCCGGCCAGGGCTCAGCCCTGGGGCGGCAGTTTCTTCGGTACCGGGACGTTGCGCAGCCGGACATAGTCGGGCAGCCCGTCGCGGTAGGGCGGGTAGGCCTCGCCGCGCACCAGCGGGGCCAGGTAGCGCCGGGCCGCCGCCGTGATGCCGAAGCCGTCGGCCGTGATGAAGTGCCGCGGCATCATCTTCTCCCGGTTGGCTACGCGGGCCAGCGGGGCGGTGCCGATGCCCCAGCGATAGGGCTTGTCGGACTTGCGCACGATGGTCGGCATCACCGCGTTTTCCCCCCCGAGGGCCAGTTCGACCGCCGCCCTGCCCACGGCATAGGCCTGCTCGACGTCGACCTTCGAGGCGATGTGCCGGGCCGAGCGCTGCAGGTAGTCGGCGATGGCGTAGTGGTACTTGAGCTTCAGCTCGCTGCGCACCAGGTCGGCCACCACGGCGGCCACCCCGCCGAGCTGCTTGTGGCCGAAGGCGTCGGTGGTGCCGGCATCGGCGAGGAACCTGCCGTCCGGGTTGCGTACGCCCTCGCTGACGACGATGACGCAGTACTCGTAACGCGCGACACAGGCCTGGACGCGGGCCAGGAACGCCGCCCGATCGAAGGGGACCTCGGGAAACAGGATGATGTGCGGTGGCTCGCCGGCGCCCTGGCCCGCGAGCCCGGCGGCCGCGGCGATCCAGCCGGCGTGCCGGCCCATGACTTCGAGGATGAAAACCCGGGTGGAGGTTTTCGCCATGGACGCGACATCCAGCGCCGCCTCGCGGGTCGACACGGCGACGTACTTCGCCACCGAGCCGAAGCCCGGGCAGCAGTCGGTGATCGGCAGGTCGTTGTCGACCGTCTTCGGCACGTGGATGGCCGTGATGGGGTAGCCGAGCGTCCTGCCGAGCTGCGAGACCTTCAGGCAGGTGTCGGCAGAGTCGCCGCCGCCGTTGTAGAAGAAGTAGCCGATGTCGTGGGCGCGGAAAACTGCGATCAGGCGCTCGTACTCGGCCCGGTTCTGCTCCAGGCTTTTGAGCTTGTAGCGCGCCGAGCCGAAGGCGCCGCCGGGCGTGTGGCGGAGTGCGGCGATGGCTTGCGCCGTTTCCCTGCCGGTGTCGATCAGCTCTTCGTCGAGCGCACCGAGGATGCCGTTGCGCCCGGCATAGAGTCGGCCGATGCGTGAGCGATGGCGGCGCGCCGTCTCGATGACCCCGCAGGCGCTGGCATTGATGACGGCGGTGACACCGCCGGACTGGGCGTAGAAGGCATTCTGCTTCGGCATGGTGCTGCTGCCCGGGCTGCCGCTGGGGTCGAGCGGCACCTTAGCACAGTCGCCGGCGGGTTTGACCCGGCCGGGGCGGGGCGCTACGGTGGCGCCGTTTCCATGGCGGCTTCGCCCAGGTGTAGAGACATGCGCATCGTTTTCCTCGGCCCTCCCGGTGCCGGCAAGGGCACGCAGGCCCAGCGCCTCATGGCCGAGCACGGCATGGTGCAGGTGTCCACCGGTGACCTGCTGCGCGATGCGGTCAGGCGTGGTACGCCGGCTGGCCTCCGGGCCAAGGCGAAGATGGATGCCGGCGCGCTGGTGTCCGACGACATCGTGCTGGAGCTGATCCGCGAGCGGCTGGGCGCACCCGATACGCGCCGCGGCTTCATCCTCGACGGCTTTCCGCGCAACCTCGCCCAGGCCGAGGCGCTGGGTCCGGTGCTCGCCGGCATCGGCCAGGCGCTCGATGCCGTGGTGCTTCTCGATGTCGACCTCGACATCCTCAAGAAGCGCATCACCGGACGGCGCACCTGCTCGCTGACCGGCAAGCTGCTCAACATCCACTTCTCGCCGCAGGCCGAGCTCGATGCCTGTACCGCTGCCGGCGGCACGCTGGTGCAGCGCGCCGATGACAACGAGGCCACCATCGACAACCGGCTCAGGGTCTACCGCGAGCAGACCGAGCAGCTGGTGCCCTACTACCAGAAGCTCGGCCTGTTGCGCCGGGTCGCCGGGGAAGGTGGCATGGACGAGGTCTACTCGCGCCTGACGCAGGCTCTCGGCCTCGCCGCCTGATTCAGGGCAGCGCCGCCAGCAGGGCGTCGCCGATGACGGCGCGGCGCCAGCCGCGCAGCGGCCGCAGCTCGCGTGAGCCGCGCAGCAGGGCTGCCAGGTCGCCACGCGTGGCGAGGATCTCCGGCGCCAGGCCGAGTTCGCCCGCCACCTTCTGGACCACCGCTGCCAGGCGCTTCACCTGGCCATTCTCCGTGGCTGCCGGTCGTGCCTGCTGCACCGGCGCCGGCACCAGGCCAGCAGCCAGCTCGGCATCGGCGCGGTCGAGCTCGGCGAGGATCGCCGCGCCGGACTTGCGCACCAGGCCGGGCGGCAGGCCCAGCGTCTCGAGGCTGGCCGGACTACGGCTGCTCGCCATGGCCAGCGCCAGCAGCGCCGCATCGGCGAGGATCCACTGCCGCGGACGATCGGTGGCGTCGGCCCGCTGCTCGCGCCATGCGGCCAGGCGCCGTGCGCGCGCCTGCACCGCCGGTGGCTGGTACTCGAGGCCGCCGAGCCGCTCCCAGGCCCGCTCGGGGCGCAGGCTGTAGAGCGCCGGGTCGAGCAGCGCCGCGCTGTCTTCCAGCGCCCAGGCTTCGCGGCCGGCGGCCACCAGCCGCGCGCGCAGGCGCTCGGCGAGGGCGGGCAGCCAGGCGACGTCGTTGGCGGCGTACTCCACCTGCGCGGCCGTCAGTGGCCGGCGTGACCAGTCGGTGCGCGTCTGGGTCTTGTCGAGCCGCAGCCCGAGTTCGGCCTCCACGAGGCTGGCATAACCGGCCTGGGGTGGGTGGCCGAGCAGGCCCGCGGCGACCTGGGTGTCGAACAGCGGCCCAGGCGCGGCACCGAAACGCTGCAGCAGCACCTCGATGTCCTGCTTGGCGGCGTGCAGGATCTTCTCCCGTCCCGGTGCGGCAATGACCTGCCAGAGTCCGCCGAGATCGAGGTCGGCCAGCGTGTCGATGCAGAAGATGCCGGACGCGGTGCCCACCTGGACCAGGCAGAGGCGTGCCCGGAAGCTGTCGGTGCGCGCGAACTCGGTGTCGAGCGGCAGGCTCGCGGCCTGCGCCATCGCGGCGCAGGCCGCATCGAGTTCGGCCTGCCTGGCGACGAAGCGGACCACGGTGTCAGGGGTTGGCATGGGCGGAAGTGTAGAGGATCATGTTGGCCACTCACCATGTGCTGCCCCTGATCCATGCTTGCGCTGCTCGATGCCTTCTTCCAGATCGTGTTGCGCCGGCGTGGCCCGGAAGACCTTCCGGACTCCGCGTTCCTGCTTGGCCTGGCGTTGGCCGCCTACGTGATCGCCCAGCTGCCGGTTGCCGGGCTGATCTTCGGCGTGACAGCGACGGCTGCGGCCGCCATCGCCGTGGACTGCGCCCTGCTGGCCGGTGTCTTCTGGGCACTGCTGCTGTTCACGGGCCATGCGCCGCGCTACCGCCAGACGCTGACGGCGCTCGCCGGCACCGGTGCGCTGCTGGCACTGGCCCAGGCGCCGCTGGTTTTCCTGACCCGGCTGGCCAACAACGCGGGGCAGTCATCGGCCGGTCCCAGCCTGGGCCTGCTGGCGCTGCTGCTCTGGTCTGTCATCGTGCAGGCACACATCACCTCGCGTGCGCTGTCGAGCGGCTACGGCATCGGGCTCGCGGTCGCGCTGGCCTATTTCATCCTGAGTTATGGAGTGTCGGGGATGTTCACGCCCCCGGCGGGTTGATGCACATCCACATCCTCGGCATCTGCGGCACGTTCATGGCGGGAGTGGCGGCCATCGCCCGCGAGGCGGGCCATCGCGTCACCGGTTCGGACCGCGGCGTCTATCCGCCGATGAGCGACCAGCTCTCCGCGCTCGGTATCGCGGTGACGGAAGGCTACGCCGCAGGACAACTGACACCGCGGCCGGACATGGTCGTCGTTGGCAACGTGATGACGCGCGGCATGCCCGTGGTAGAGGAACTGCTCGACAGCGGCATTCCCTACAGCTCGGGTCCGGAATGGCTGGCCCGCGAGGTGCTGCGCTCACGCCATGTCATTGCCATCTCCGGCACCCATGGCAAGACCACCACCACCGGCCTCGCCGCCTGGATCCTCAGCCAGGCCGGCCAGGAGCCGGGCTTCCTCATCGGCGGCGTGACCCCCGACCTCGGGGTCTCGGCCCGGCTCGGCAGCGGTGCTGCCTTCGTCATCGAGGCGGACGAATACGACACCGCCTTCTTCGACAAGGGCGCCAAGTTCCTGCACTACCGGCCGCGCACCCTGGTGATCAACAACCTCGAGTACGACCACGCCGACATCTATCCGGACCTGGCCGCCATCCAGCGGCAGTTCCACCAGCTGGTGCGCACCGTGCCGGGACAGGGCACGATCATCCACCGCGCCAGCGACCCGAATGTGGCTGAGGTGCTGGCGCGCGGCTGCTGGACACCGCTGGAAACCTTCTCCAGCCACACCGGCGTGGATGCCGGCTGGACCGGCCTCGCCACCGACGAGGGCTACCGGCTGCTGCACCATGGTGTCCTGCAGGGCGCCACCACCTGGAACCTGGCTGGCGACCACAACGCCGAGAACGCGACCGCGGCCGTGCTGGCGGCGCGTGCCGCCGGCGTCGACATCGCCACCGCGCTGGCGGCCGTCGGCCGCTTCCGTGGCGTGAAGCGCCGCCTGGAACTCCTCGGCCGCTGGGGTGGCGTGAGCCTCTACGATGATTTCGCCCACCACCCGACGGCGATCACGCGCACGCTGGCGGCCGTGCGCCAGTCGCTGCGGCCGCAGCGGGTGCTGGTGGTGACCGAGCCGCGGTCCAACACGATGAAGCTCGGCGCGCAGCGCGCGGCGCTGGCTCCGGCGCTGGCGCTGGCCGACCTGAGCTGGGTGCTGGAGCCCGAGGGCCTGTCCTGGGATCTCGCCGGCGCCCTGGCTCCCACGCCAACCGCACGCCTGTGCCGCGACACCGCCGGCATCGTCGCCGCCGTCACCGCCGAGGCGCGGGCCGGGGACGCGATCGTCATCATGAGCAACGGCGGCTTCCAGGGCATTCGCGCCACGCTGGCCAGCGCGCTGGCGGCGCGTTTCACCGCCGGCTGACGGCCCATGGCGCGCCACGCAGGACTGGAGGGCAGGCAATGAGCAACGGCGGACCACCGGGCAAGCGCAACTGGATGTGCCTCACCTGCGGCTACGTCTACGACGAGGCCGTCGGGGATCCCGCCCGCGGCCATCCGCCAGGCACCCGCTTCGAGGACCTGCCACTGTCCTGGCGCTGCCCGGACTGCGGTGCCGGCAAGGAAGACTTCGACCTCGTCGTCGACTGAGCCGCGCGCTCTTCAGTGCAGCGTGCCGGGCGCCGGCGCCATCACCTGGCGCGGCGCGTAGCCCGCGTGCTCGAGCATCCTGATCAGGCTGTCGGGTCCCACCAGGTGCAGGGTGCCGACCACCACCAGGTAATCGTGGCGATCGCGCAGCAGCACGTTGAGCTTGCCGGCCCAGTCGCGGTTGCGGTTCACGACGATGCGCCGGTAGAGGTCCGGCTGGGCCTTCAGCCCGTGGAGGAATTCCGTCTCCAGCCTGCGGATGTCACCCTGCTTCCAGGCAGTGACGATCGTGTCCACCTGCTCCTCCATGGTGGCGGCATCATCCAGGGTCTCGAGCAGGAAGGCGCTCTGGGCAGCCAGCGGCAGCCGGTCCATGGCGTTGAACTGCTGCTCCACGGTCTCCAGGCCGCGGATTTCCTTGCGGTCCCGCTGCGCCATTTCCAGCACCTGGCGCTCGACACCCGCATTGGCGTCATAGCCGAGGCTGGCGAGCCGCAGTTGGGTCACGGTGAGCGCGGCGAGCCAGGGCTCGAAGCCCTGCAGCAGGTCCAGGTCGATGCCGGCGGCCTGAGCCTTGGCCCTTGCGGCCGCAAAGTCGCCCGGCCTCATGATCTGTTGCAGCGTGCGGGCCTGCGGGTCGATGCCCAGGCGATTCAGGCTGGCCTGGGCGGCGGCGGCATCGAGGTCATCGAGGTCGATCTCCATGACCACGACATCCGCGTTCTGGTAGGCCTCGACCACCGCCGCCGGCAGCGGATCGCGCCCCGGCTTGAGGAAGTGGATGGAACCAAGGATGGCCACGCGGTTCGCTGCGCCATTGACCTCCCACATCGGCAGCGAGTCGGGTCGTGCTGCGGGAGTTGCGAGCAGCAGCAGGGCGGCCACCGCCCGCAGGGCAGTCCGGTATCGCAGGAGGTGGCTCATCGCAGGGCCCTTCGCTTCAGCGGCGCAGGGCCGCAGCGTACACCAGCCAGGCGGATTCGCGGCCCTGTCCTGTGCCGGTGCGGCTACTGCGGTGGTTCGATCCAGGCCACCTCGGTCTCGAGGCGACCGTCGGCATGCAGCTCCAGCCAGCGATAGCCGGGCGGGCGCCGGTCCACGGCGAAGCTCGCGACCTGCGGCAGGAACTGGAAGCAGGTCGATGGCGTGGTGAGGAAGCGCACTCCGTTGCGCAGGATGTCGGAGGCCTGGTGCACGTGGCCGGCGACCACGGCGCGCAGCTGCGGCGCGCGGTCGATGACCTGCAGCAACTCGGCGGCGTTGTACAGACCCAGCTCATCCAGCCAGCGGCTCTGTAGCGGCAGCACGTGGTGATGCAGCGCGATCAGCACATGGCGCTGGCGATGTTCCTCGAGGGCAGCGGCGAGCCAGTCGAGTTGCGCGGCGGAGAGGCGGCCACCATGGTCACCGGCCATGACGCTGTCGAGCAGCAGCAGCGTCCAGCCACCGCGCACCACGGCGCCGCCGACCTGGAAGGGTGGGCCGGCCAGTGTCGCCGCCAGCCGTTCCGGCGCATCGTGGTTGCCGGGCAGGCACCACACGGGAACGGCGAGCGGCGCCAGGAGTTCGCGGAAGCGGCGGTAGGCGCCCGCGCTCTCGTCCTGGCTCAGGTCGCCGGTGGCGAGGACTGCGTCCACGGGCCGCGCAGCGGTACTCGCGGACTTCAGTACCGCCCGCAGGCTGCGGCAGGTGTTCACCCCGCGCAGCCGTTCGTCCGCCGCGGCGAACAGGTGGGTGTCCGTGATGTGCAGGATGCTGAGCGCCGGATCGGCCACGGTGTTGTCATCTGGCCGCCGGTGTGCCGGCGGCCTTGTTGTCGGGTTCCGGTGCGACTATAGCCAGCCGCGCTCGCCGCGTCTGGCCGCAGTTCTCAGCCCGGCCGCCGGCGGCTGCATTAAGTCGCAATCCAGGCGGCGGGCGCTTCAGTAGCGGTAATGCTCGGGCTTGTAGGGGCCGTCCACCGGCACGCCGATGTAGTCGGCCTGGGCCTGGCTGAGCGTGGTCAGCGCGGCGCCGATCTTCTTCAGGTGCAGCCGCGCCACCTTCTCGTCCAGGTGTTTGGGCAGCACGTACACGCGGCGCTCGTACTTCGAGGCGTTGTTCCACAGGTCGATCTGCGCCAGCACCTGGTTGGTGAAGGAGTTCGACATCACGAAGGAAGGATGGCCGGTGGCGCAGCCGAGGTTTACCAGCCGCCCCTCGGCCAGCAGGATGATGCGCCGCCCGTCCGGGAAGATGATGTGGTCGACCTGGGGCTTGATGTTCTCCCACTTGTACTTGCGCAGCGACGCCACGTCGATTTCGCTGTCGAAGTGGCCGATGTTGCAGACGATTGCCTGGTTCTTCATCTGCTTCAGGTGCTCGTGCGCGATGACGTGGAAGTTGCCGGTGGCGGTGACGAAGATGTCTGCCTTGTCGGCCGCATGGTCCATGGTGACCACGCGATAGCCTTCCATCGCCGCCTGCAGGGCATTGATGGGGTCGATCTCGGTGACCCACACGGTGGCGCCCAGGCCGCGCAGCGACTGTGCGCAGCCCTTGCCGACGTCGCCGTAGCCGGCGACCACGGCGATCTTGCCGGCGATCATCACGTCGGTGGCGCGCTTGATGCCGTCGACCAGCGACTCGCGGCAGCCGTAGAGGTTGTCGAACTTCGACTTGGTGACCGAGTCATTGACGTTGATGGCGGGGCAGGCCAGCGTGCCGGCCTTCGCCATGTCGTAGAGCCGCTTCACGCCAGTGGTGGTTTCCTCGGAAATGCCGCGCACCTCCTTCATGAGATCGGGGTGCTTGTCGTGCATGATGGCGGTGAGGTCGCCGCCATCGTCGAGGATCATGTTGGGCCGCCAGCCGTCGGGCCCGAGGATGGTCTGCTCCACGCACCACCAGTACTCTTCCTCGGTCTCGCCCTTCCAGGCGAACACCGGGATGCCGGCCGCGGCGATCGCCGAAGCGGCGTGGTCCTGGGTGGAGAAGATGTTGCAGGAAGACCAGCGGACTTCCGCGCCCAGATCCACCAGGGTTTCGATCAGCACCGCGGTCTGGATGGTCATGTGCAGGCATCCGGCGATGCGCGCGCCTTTCAGCGGTTTCGACGCCCGGTACTCCTCGCGCACCGCCATCAGGCCCGGCATCTCCGTCTCGGCGATGCGGATTTCCTTGCGGCCCCAGTCGGCGAGGCCGATGTCGGCGACCTTGTAATCGGCCCGGCGGGCCACGGCAGGCTTGCTGCTCATGCTCTTGTCCTCTCGATGTGTTCAGGGGTGCCGGCCCGCGGGAGCCGGCACCCCGCGGTTCTCAGCGGCGGATGCCGGCGGCCGCGCGCAGAGCCGCGGCCTTGTCGGTACTCTCCCAGGGGAGCTTCACGTCGTCGCGGCCGAAGTGGCCGTAGGCCGCGGTGGGCTGGTAGATCGGCCGGTGCAGGTCGAGCATCTCGCGGATGCCATAGGGCGTCAGGTCGAAGTGCTTGCGCACCAGTGCGGTGACGCGCTCGGCCGGGATCCTGCTGGTGCCGAAGGTCTCCACCGCCACCGAGGTCGGTTCGGCGACGCCGATGGCGTAGGACAGCTGTACCTCGCAGCGCTCGGCGATGCCCGCGGCGACGATGTTCTTGGCGACGTAGCGGGCGGCATAGGCCGCGGAACGGTCGACCTTGGTGGGATCCTTGCCGGAGAAGGCGCCGCCGCCGTGGCGTGCCATGCCGCCATAGGTGTCGACGATGATCTTGCGGCCGGTGAGGCCGCAGTCGCCGGTGGGGCCGCCGATGACGAAGCGCCCGGTCGGATTGATGTGGAAGCGGGTGCCCTTGTGGACCAGCTTCTTCGGCAGCACCGGCTTGATGATGAGTTCCATCACCGCCTCGCGCAGCGTCCTCTGGCTGACTTCCGGGGCGTGCTGGGTGGAAAGCACCACGGCGTCGATGGCCACCGGCCTGCCATCCTCGTAGACCATGGTGACCTGGCTCTTGGCGTCGGGGCGCAGCCAGCCGAGCCTGCCTTTGCGCCGCACCTCGGACTGCTTCTTCACCAGGCGATGGGCGAGGGTGACGGGGGCGGGCATCAGCACCTCGGTCTCGTTGGTGGCGTAGCCGAACATCATCCCCTGGTCGCCGGCGCCCTGCTTGCGCGGGTCCTTGCGGTCCACGCCCTGGGCGATGTCGACCGACTGCTTGCCGATGGCGTTGAGCACCGCGCAGGCGTTGCCGTCGAAGCCGAGGTCGGAGTGGTTGTAGCCGATGTCGCAGACCACCTTGCGTACCAGCGGCTCGAGGTCCACCCAGGCCGAGGTGGTGATCTCGCCGGCCACCAGCACGAAGCCGGTCTTCACCAGCGTTTCGCAGGCGACCCTGGCCTTGCGGTCCTGGCTGAGGATGGCGTCGAGGACGGCGTCGGAGATCTGGTCCGCCATCTTGTCCGGGTGGCCCTCGGACACCGATTCCGAGGTAAACAGGCTTCTGCTGGGCATGGACGCATCCGCTGTGGTGGTGGAAGGCCGGCATTATAGGGTGCCGGGTCGGAGGTTCGACGGTGTTTTTTGCCCTGGGCAGCGGCGGCGCTGGCGGCTGCCCGGTGCGCCCGACCCCTGCCGCGGGGTGGCGCGGCTCAGCCGGCGTGCTGGCGCTTCTCGGTATTGCCGGTCATGACCCGGTCCGTCCAGGCCACGCCCAGCGCCGACAGGATGAAGGCGCAGTGGATGATGGTCTGCCACATCACGCCCAGGTGGCTGGCCCGGCTGCACGATGTCGCGTTGGCCGGTGCGCCCGGCTGGCAGGGCGGCAGCCCGAGCTGGCCGGCTTCGATGAAGGTCTTCAGCAGGTGGATCGAGGAGATGCCGATGATGGCCATGGCCAGCTTGACCTTGAGCACGCTGGCGTTCACATGGCTCAGCCACTCGGGCTGGTCCGGGTGCCCCTGGAGGCGTAACCGGGAGACGAAGGTTTCGTAGCCGCCGACGATGACCATGACCAGCAGGTTGGAGATCATGACCACGTCGATCAGGCCGAGCACGATCAGCATGATGCCCTGCTCGCTGAGGGCGTTGGCATCGTGGATCAGGTGCCACAGTTCCTTGAGGAACAGGTAGACGTAGACGCCCTGGGCCAGGATCAGGCCGAGGTACAGCGGCAGCTGCAGCCAGCGCGAGAAGAAGATGAGGCTGGGCAGGGGCTTGAGCTTGTGTTCTGGCATGGCTGTGCGACCGGGGCGGCGCGCCAGCTTAGCGATGCTCCCGGTCCCTGCCAAGCCGAACCAGCGCCCGGCCGGCAGTTTCCGTAATCCGGGGCAGGCAGCTGCCGATCCGCGACCCCCGCGATGGTCCACGGACCTTCGAAACTTCCACCCGGCAGGCTACAATCCGCGGCTCGCAACCCGGTCCGGGAAGCCGATGAGCACCACGAACAACAAGACCGGCGCCCCCGCGCGCCGCGACCTCGCCAACGCCATTCGCGCGCTGGCCATGGATGCCGTGCAGCAGGCCAACTCCGGCCATCCCGGCATGCCCATGGGCATGGCCGACATCGCCGAGGTGCTCTGGAACGATTTCCTGAGGCATAACCCGGCGAATCCCGGCTGGACCAACCGCGACCGCTTCGTGCTCTCGAACGGCCATGGCTCCATGCTGCTGTACGCGGTCCTGCACCTGACCGGCTATCCGCTGTCGATGGACGACCTGCGCCGCTTCCGCCAGCTGGGCTCGCCGACCGCCGGCCACCCCGAGCGCAGCCCGGAGCATGGCATCGAGACCACCACCGGCCCGCTGGGGCAGGGCCTGGCCAACGCCGTCGGCATGGCGCTGGCGGAGAAGGTGCTCGCCGCGCACTTCAACCAGCCCGGCTTCCCGGTGGTCGACCACCACACTTACGTGTTCCTCGGCGACGGCTGCCTGATGGAGGGCATCTCGCACGAGGCCTGTTCGCTGGCCGGGACGCTCAGGCTCGGCAAGCTGATCTGCTTCTACGACCACAACGGCATCTCCATCGATGGCCATGTGGAGGGCTGGTTCGCCGACGACACCGCGGCCCGTTTCCGTGCCTACGGCTGGCAGGTGATCCCCGATGTCGATGGCCACGACCCGCAGGCGATCCGCGCCGCGGTGCTCGCTGCGCGCCAGAACACCGAGGCGCCGACGCTGATCTGCTGCCGCACCATCATCGGTTTCGGTGCGCCCCACCTGCAGGGCACCGAGGCCACCCACGGCAGCCCGCTGGGTGCGGCCGAGGTGGCCGCTGCACGCGAGCGGCTGGGCTGGACCTCACCGCCCTTCGTGATCCCCGAACCCATCCGCGCCGGCTGGGATGCCCGCGACCGCGGTGAACGCCAGGAGGCCGAGTGGCGCGATCTCTTCGCCCGCTACGCGGCGGCGCACCCGGAACTGGCCCGCGAGTTCGGGCGGCGCATGCGCGGCGAATTGCCGGCCGGCTGGGCGGCAACTGCCGCCGATGCGCTGGCGCGCGCGGCTGCCGACCAGTCCGCCAAGGCGAGCCGCAAGGCTTCGCTCGACGTGCTCAATGTGATCGGCCCGGCGCTGCCGGAGCTCATCGGCGGTTCGGCGGATCTCACCGGTTCTAACCTGACGCTGCACGCCGCATCGGTGCCGATCACCGCAGCCAGCGCCGCCGGCAACTACATCCACTATGGCGTGCGCGAGTTCGGCATGAGCGCCATGCTCAACGGGCTCAACCTGCACGGCGGTTTCATTGCTTACGGCGGCACCTTCCTGGTGTTCTCCGACTATGCGCGCAACGCGCTGCGCATGGCGGCGCTGATGAAGCTGGGCAGCATCTTCGTGCTGACGCACGACTCCATCGGCCTGGGCGAGGACGGGCCGACCCACCAGCCGGTGGAGCATGTCGCCAGCCTGCAGCTGATCCCGAACATGCGCGTCTGGCGTCCCTGCGATACCGCCGAGACCGCCGTGGCCTGGTGCGACGCCGTGGAGCGCCGTGACGGGCCGACCAGCCTGGTGCTGAGCCGCCAGAACCTGCCGGCGCAGCCACGCAGCGCCGGGCAGCTCGCCGCCATCCGTCGTGGTGGCTACGTATTACGCGACGCGGCAAACCCTGACATCATCCTTATGGCGTCGGGTTCCGAGGTGGCGCTGGCGATGGCGGCAGCCGAGCAGCTCGCCACCGCCGGGTGCCGGGCGCGCGTGGTGTCGATGCCCTGCGCGCCGCTGTTCGCCACCGAGGACGCTGCCTGGCAGGAGGCGGTGCTGCCGGCCGCGGTCACGAGGCGGATTGCCATCGAGGCCGGCGTGCCCGACCTCTGGCAGCGCTTCGTCGGGCCCGCCGGCCGGGTCCTCGGCATGCACAGCTTTGGCGAGTCGGCGCCGGCCAAGGCGCTGTTCGAACATTTCGGCCTGACGGCCGACCACGTCCTGCGGCTGGCCCGGGAACTGGGCGCCGTTGCGGCAGCATCTGGCAAGTGAGGTAATCATGGCAGTCAAAGTCGCGATCAATGGTTATGGCCGCATCGGCCGCAACGTCCTGCGGGCGCTGTACGAGTCGGGCCGCAACAGGGAAATCAGCATCGTCGCGGTCAACGACCTCGGCGACTCGAAGACCAACGCCCACCTCACCCGTCATGACACCGCCCATGGCAGGTTCCCGGGCACGGTAGCCGTGGATGGCGACCACATGGTCGTCAATGGCGACCGCATCCGCGTGCTGGCCATGCGCAACCCGGCCGAGCTGCCGTGGAAGGACCTCGGCGTCGACGTGGTGCTGGAGTGCACCGGCCTGTTCACCAGCAAGGAGAAGGCCTCGGCGCACCTCAAGGGCGGCGCGAAGAAGGTGATCATTTCGGCGCCGGGTGGCAAGGACGTGGACGCCACCATCGTCTATGGCGTCAACCACCAGAAGCTGAAGGCCAGTGACACGGTCATTTCCAACGCCTCCTGCACCACCAACTGCCTGGCGCCGCTGGTCAAGCCACTGCACGAGAAGCTGGGCGTGGTCCATGGCCTGATGACCACCATCCATGCCTACACCAACGACCAGGTGCTCACCGACGTCTACCACGAGGACCTGCGCCGTGCCCGCTCCGCGACGCAGTCGATGATTCCCACCAAGACCGGTGCCGCCGCAGCGGTGGGCCTGGTGCTGCCGGAGCTCAACGGCAAGCTCGACGGCTTCGCGGTGCGGGTGCCGACCATCAACGTCTCGGTGGTGGACCTGACCTTCACCGCCGCCCGGGCCACCAGCGTCGACGAGGTCAACGGCATCCTCAAGGCCGCCTCCGAGGGCGAGCTCAAGGGCATCCTCGGCTACAACACCGAGCCGCTGGTCTCCATCGACTTCAACCACGACGCCCGCAGCTCGATCTTCGACGCCACACAGACCCGCGTCATCGGCGGCACGCTGGTGAAGGTGCTGTCCTGGTACGACAACGAGTGGGGCTTCTCCAACCGGATGCTCGACACCACGCTGGCACTGGTCAACGCGCGCTGACACCGGGACGGGCCGGACAGGGAGGGCCAGCATGCATGTCCTGAAGATGGCGGAGCAGGACCTGGCGGGCAAGCGCGTCATGATCCGCGCCGACCTGAACGTGCCGGTGAAGGACGGGCGCGTCACCAGCGACGCGCGCATCGTCGCCACGCTGCCCACCGTGAAGCAGGCGCTGGCAAAGGGTGCCGCGGTGATCCTGCTCTCGCACCTCGGCCGGCCCACCGAAGGCCAGTTCGCCGAGGAGTTCTCGCTGCGGCCGGTGGCGGAGCACCTGGGTCGCCTGCTCGGTCGCGAGGTACGCCTGCTGCGCGACTGGCTGGGCGGCGTGGAGGTGAAGCCCGGCGAAGTCGTGCTCTGCGAGAACGTGCGCTTCAACAAGGGCGAGAAGAAGGACAACGAGGATCTGGCGCGGAAGATGGCCGGGCTCTGCGATGTCTTCGTCATGGATGCCTTCGGCACCGCGCACCGCGCCGAGGCCAGCACCCACGGCGTGGCGCGCTTCGCGCGCCTGGCCTGCGCCGGCCCGCTGCTGGTGGCCGAACTCGACGCGCTCGGCAGGGCGTTGCGCGAGCCGCGGCGGCCGCTGGTCGCGATCGTCGGCGGTTCGAAGGTCTCCACCAAGCTGTCTGTACTCGAGAACCTGGTCACCAGGGTGGACACGCTGATCGTCGGTGGCGGCATCGCCAATACCTTCATCGCGGCTGCGGGCCATCCCGTGGGCAAGTCCCTGCATGAGGCTGAACTGGTCGCCGAGGCGCGCCGGCTCGCGCTGCCGGGGCCGGGCCGGGCGCGCATCCCGCTGCCCAGTGACGTGGTGGTGGCGACCGAGTTCAGCGAGTCGGCCCGGGCCGTCACCCGCCCGGTGTCCGCCGTACAGGCGGGCGAGCTGATCCTGGACATCGGCCCGGCGACAGCGGCTGCCTACGCCGCCATCGTCAGGGAGGCAGGCACCATCGTCTGGAACGGGCCGGTGGGCGTGTTCGAGATCGAGCAGTTCGGCGCCGGCACGCGCCAGCTCGCCGAGGCCGTGGCGGCCAGCCCGGCCTTCAGCATCGCCGGCGGCGGCGACACGCTCGCCGCGCTCGACAAGTACGGCCTCAGCGGCCGAGTTTCCTATGTATCCACCGGCGGTGGCGCCTTCCTCGAGTTCCTCGAGGGCAAGACCCTGCCGGCGGTGGCCGTCCTCGAAGAGCGTGCGCGCGGCTGAGCCGCCGGCACGGGCAGTTGCACATGCGCAGAACCAAGATCATCGCCACCCTCGGCCCGGCCACCGACAAGCCGGGGGTGCTGGCCGAAATCATTGCCGCCGGCGCCGATGTCGTGCGCATCAATTGTTCCCACGGCAGCTGGGAGGACCGCGTGCGCCAGATCGGCCAGGTCCGCGAGCTGTCCGCCGCCGCGGGGAAGTACGTGGCGATTCTCGGCGACCTGCAGGGACCGAAGATCCGCATCCACCGTTTCCGCGCTGGCCCGGTGACGCTCAGGGAAGGCCAGGATTTCGTTCTCGATACCGCGATGGACCCGCAGGCGGGTGACATCAATGGCGTCGGCGTGGCCTATGAACGCCTGCCGCAGGACGTGACCCGCGGCGACGTGCTGCTGCTCGACGATGGCCAGATCGTCATGAGTGTCGGCAAGGTCGACGGGACCCGCGTGTACTGCACCGTCACCGCCGGTGGCCAGCTCTCCGACAACAAGGGCATCAATCGCCAGGGTGGCGGGCTTTCGGCACCGGCGCTGACGGCAAAGGACAAGGACGACATCCGCCAGGCCGCCGCGGCCGGCATCGACTGGCTCGCAGTGTCCTTCGTGCGCGGTGCCGACGACATGCACGAGGCGCGCGACCTGCTGCGCCGTGCCGGCGGCAGTGGCCACCTGATCGCGAAGATCGAGCGTGCCGAGGCGGTGGCCAACCTCGAGAGCATCATCGATGCCTCGGATGCGGTGATGGTCGCCCGCGGCGACCTTGGCGTGGAGATGGGCTACGCCGGGCTCACCGGCCTGCAGAAGAAGATCCTGCGCGAGACCCGCGCCCGCCACAAGGTGGCGATCACAGCGACGCAGATGATGGAATCCATGGTCCACCAGCGTATGCCGACCCGTGCCGAGGTGTCGGACGTGGCCAATGCGGTCATCGACGGTACCGATGCGGTCATGCTCTCGGCCGAGTCCGCGGTGGGCGAGTTCCCGGTGCGGGCGGTGGCCGCCATGGCCGAGGTCTGCGTCGGCGCCGAGACCTACCAGTTCTCCGGCGGGCGCCCGCGCGACCGGGCCGACGACCAGTTCGAGGCGGTCGACGAGGCCATTGCCATGGCCGTCATGTACTCCGCCAACCACCTGCGGCCGCAGGCGATCATGGCCCTGACCGAGTCCGGCAGCACGCCGCTGTGGATGTCGCGGGTGCGCACCGATATCCCCATCTTCGCCTTCACGCGCCACGAGGCCACGCGGCGGCGCGTGCAGCTGTACCGCGGGGTCTACCCGGTGGCTTTCGACATCACCCACTCCGATCCGGCGCTGGTCAACGACGAGATGATCGGGGTCCTGCGCGCCATGGGCCACGTGGAGGAGGGCGACCTGGTGATCATCACCAAGGGCGACTTCACCGGCGTGTCGGGTGGCACCAACGGCATGAAGATCCTGCGGGTCGCAGCGCGGTGAAGCGTGGTACCGGGCGCGGCCTGCTGGGCCGGGTCGCGCAGGTGGAACCGGCGGAGGCGCCGGCGGTGGTGGCGGCATTCCTGCTGTTCTTCTGCGTGCTGGGCGGCTATTTCGCGGTACGCCCGGTGCGCGAGACGGTGGGCACCATCCTCGGCAGGGAGCGGGTCACCGACCTCTACCTGGTGACCTGGGTGGCGTCCATCCTCATCGTGCCGGCCTACGGCTGGCTGTGCACGCGCTTCCGGCGCTCGGCGTTCCTGCCGCTGATATACGGCTTCGTCATGCTGTCGCTGGTGGCGGTCGGGCTGGCGTTTTCCACCGAGGCCGGGTACCTGGCCTTCGGCGAGTTCTTCTACGTCTGGATCAGCGTGCTGAACCTGTTCATCGTCTCGGTCTTCTGGAGCTTCCTGCTGGAACTTTTCGACACCGGCCAGACGCACCGGCTGTTCGGTGTCATCGCTGCCGGCGGCACCACCGGCGCGCTGGTCGGACCGCTGCTGACGGACCTGACGGTCGGGCATATCGGCAACTCGGGAGTGCTCTTCCTGGGTGCGGCGTTCTTCGCTGTCGCCATCGCCTGCCAGCGCCGCCTGCTGGCCATCTGGTCCAGCGCCCCGGCGCGGCATGGCGCGGCGGCTGTCGGCGAGCGCGCCATGGGCGGCAACCCGTTCGCCGGGTTCTCGCTGGTCCTGAAGTCGCCCTACCTGCTCGGCATCGCGCTGTTTGTCGTGCTGCTGGCCTCGGTGAATACCTTCCTGTACTTCGAGCAGCTGCGGCTGGTGACCGAGACCTTCCCGGACATCGAGGAGCGCACCCGGGTCTTCAGCCGCCTCGACTACATCGTGCAGTCGCTGGCAGTGGTGTCGCAGCTGTTCATCACCGGCCGGGTGGCCTCGCGCCTCGGCGTCATGGTCCTGCTGACGGTGATCCCGGTGGCCATGGTGGCCGGTTTCACGGCGCTGGCACTATTCAACAGCTTCGCGGTGCTGGCCGTGGTGTTCGTGGCGCGGCGCGCCGGCGAGTACGCATTCATCCGCCCGGCGCGCGAGATGCTCTTCAGCCGCGTGGATACCGAGAGCAAGTACAAGGCCAAGAACCTGATCGACGTCCCGGTCTACCGGGGCGGCGATGCCCTGTCCGCGCAGGTCAAGGGCGCGCTGGAGGGCGGTGGCCTGTCCGCTTCCGGCGTGGCGCTGCTCGGCGCCGTGCTCGCCGGCGCCTGGGCCCTCAACGGCTGGTGGCTGGGGCGGCGCGCCGAACGCCAGGCACCACCCGCCTCAGGATGACTTCTTCGCGCCCAGCGCCTTGAGGTCCGCCAGCACCTCGGCGGAGTGCTTCTCGGGCTCGACGCTCGCGTAGTGCCGGGCAATCCTGCCGTCGGGTGCGATCAGGAACGACTGGCGCTTGGCCAGCTTGATCGGGCCGAAGCCGCCCATCACCCCGTAGAGGTTGGTCACCGTGCCGCCAGTGTCGGCCAGCAGCGGGAAGGGCAGGCTGTACTTCTTCGCGAACTCGTCATGGGAGGCGACATCGTCGAGACTGACGCCGAGCACCACTGCGCCAAGGGCTTCGAAGGCGAAGATGTTGTCGCGGAACGCACAGGCTTCCTTGGTGCAGCCCGGCGTCTGGTCCTTGGGGTAGAAATACAGCACGATCCACTGGCCACGATGGTCCGCCAGCGTGTGCCATTTGCCGTTCTGGTCCTGCAGCCGGAAGTCCGGTGCCGGCTGGCCCACCGCCACTTCGGCCCGCACCGCGCCAACCGCGGCCAGGCCCAGCAGGGCGAGCGCCGCCGCCAGCCATCGATGCCACTGGGATCCTTGCATGGTCCTGCTCCCCGGTCCGTTGTCGGCTCCGATCTTAACACCGGGCGGGTGCCGCAACGTCGTACCATTCGTGCTGGTCAGGCTGGAGCCGGTCGGCATGAAGATCCTGTTTTTCGATACCCACCGCTACGAGAAGGACGTCTTCCGCGCGGCCAATGAGGCACATGGGCACGACATCGTGTTCGCCGAAGCCAGGCTGGGCCCCGAGACCGCGGGCCTCGCTGCGGGCTACGATGCCGTCTGCAGCTTTGTGAACGACCGGGTCAGCGCCCCGGTGATCCGGACGCTGAAGGACGGCGGCGTCAGGGCCATCGCCCTGCGCTGCGCGGGCTTCAACCACGTCGACCTGCAGGCAGCCGCCGCCGCGGGGATCCCCGTGCTGCGGGTGCCGGCCTACTCGCCGCATGCGGTCGCCGAGCATGCCCTGGCGCTGCTGCTGACCCTGAACCGGAAAATCCACCGGGCCCATGCACGGGTGCGCGAGCTCAACTTCTCGCTCGACGGTCTCGTGGGCTTCGATCTCTGCGGCAAGACGGTGGGTATCGTCGGCACCGGCAATATCGGCCGGGTCATGTGCCGGATTTTCCGCGGCCTGGGCTGCCAGGTCCTGGCCCATGACCTGTGCCCCGACAGCCAGTTCGCGGCAACCGAGGGCATTCGCTACGTCGCCCTGGAGGAACTGCTGGGCGCGTCGGACATCATTTCGCTGCATGTACCCCTGACCAGGGGCACCCACCACATGATCGATGCCGCATCGCTGGCACGGCTGAAGCCCGGGGTGATCCTGGTCAACACCGGCCGGGGAGCGCTGATCGATACCCATGCGCTGATCCATGCACTGAAGAAGAAGCAGATCGGCGGGGCCTGCCTCGATGTCTACGAGGAAGAGGAGGGGATCTTTTTCGAGGATCTCTCGGAGTCGGGGATCTCCGACGACCAGCTGGCCCGGTTGCTGACCTTTCCGAACGTGCTCGTCACCAGCCACCAGGCCTTCCTGACGGCCGAGGCGCTCCAGCAGATCGCGGCGACGACGCTGTCCAACCTCAGCAGCCTGGAAAAAACCGGCGTGCCGGTCAATCAGGTCGAAAGCCCGTCGGCCGGCTGACTGCGCCTCAGCTGTCCACAGCCGGCGTCCTGGCGGAGCGCTCGAAGAGCACATCGTAATAGGCGCCGAGCGTCGGGTGGGTCGCGAACCGGTCCTTGCGCAGCAGACGGAATCCCCGCGCCTCGAGGAATGCCGTCAGCGAAGCGACGGTGGCGCAGTTCTCGTACGATTCGAAATCTGCTGCCTCGGTCTTGATGAACCGGATGCCGTCGAGGACCGATCCCGCACCCTGCAGGATCAGCTGCTCCGAACCCTGCGTATCCATGACGAGCGCATCGTAGCGGGAGAGGTCGACACCGTGGGCCGCCAGCACGGTCGGCAGGGTTGCGGATTCCATCTCGATCGAGTCGACATACTCCACGTCGGGCCAGATGTCCTTGTGGTGCTTGAATTCCAGGATCGACGACGAGGCACCGTTGTTGCTCGCGACCCGGAACAGGTGCTTCTGGCCGTCCTGGTCGGCCAGCAGCGCGCAAATGGCGACCTGGTCGGGAAAGGGCGCGATGTTGGCCTGCAGCTCCGCGAAGACCTGCGGCAGCGCCTCGAACCAGACCACCGGGAGACGCAGTCGCGCATAGGTCTCGCGCTCCTGCCCGGAGTTCGCGCCGATGTGCAGGACCCCGCGGCAGGCCTTGAGGAAGCTATCCTCGGGCGCCGCCGGCACCGCCGCGTTCGGCTTGCCACCACTGGAGATGCCCAGTTTCCTGAGCAGCCGCCGCATGATCATCGTGAAGCCTCCTTCCACGCCACCCTGCCGGTCGGCGCCGTACCCGGGTTGCAGCGGCCGGTCCGGATCAGCGCCCGGGCGCGCCCCGGGCCGACCGTCCGGCATCAGGCGGCACGCAGCAGCGACAGCCCGGCGAGGGTCTGGCCGTGCAGCTGGGCCTTCGCGAGCACGACACAGCCGCGCAGCGCACCGCTTTCACTGGCCGCGGGCGTTGACGGATAGAACGCCGCCAGCCCGTGCGCTTTCATGGCCGGGCCGATGTAGCCGGCATTGAGCGCCTTGCCCGGGCCGTAGTCGTCAAAGCCGTAGCCCCCGTCCCCGGGAACCTCGAAATCATCGATCATCACGATGGCGTCCGGGCAGCGCGCGAAGATCAGGTCGATTTCCTCGGCAAGCGGCAGGTCTTCACCCCAGTGTGCGTCGAGGTAGAAGAACGTGTTGGCGCCGCGTCCGGTGCCGATGGGGCCGTCGAGCCATTCACGCAGGACTGCCCGGCTGTCACCGTTGCTGATCCTGACATTGGCAGCGCGCCAGAGCCGCGCACGCGAAAAGGCATAGGCGTGCAGGTCGAGTTCGGCGCTGAAGACTGGCAGGCCGGTGCCGGCGAAATACTCGGTCGTCGAACCGCGATAGGCACCGGTCTCGACGATGGCCCAGGGCCGGAATGCCTGCAGCAGCGCCTGGAACAGTGCCTGGCGTGCCTGCTGGTTGTTGAAGGGGCCGCCCCAGGGATCGCGAAGTTCCGGATGCCGGAAATAATCCCATGCGCCCTGGGCCAGGGTACGCCATCGATTCGGTTTGTCCTGCATGCGGTCTCCGGGCCTGGCAGCAGCCGGGACCCGCCCCTGGGCTGCTGGAGGACGGCAGTCTATCCAACCACCAACGGCCCTCCAAGCACGCACGGACCTGCCCGCAACCGCCAGCGTTGCCACGACCCCGGCTCGCCTTGACGCGGTACCTTGTGGCACTGGAGCTGCCCCGTATAGTCTTGCGGGTACTGCAGTCGCAGGCTGCTTCGGGAGATTCGGGCACCAATGCCGGACAAGCGAGCGGGCACGGCGGGTTCGCCCCGGGATCGGCGCATCGGGCTGATCCTGCCCGGAGGCGGTGCACGCGGCGCCTATCAGGTGGGCGTGCTGAAGGCGATCGCGGAGATCCTCCCGCGGCGCTCGCCCAACCCGTTCCCGATCATCAGTGGCACTTCGGCCGGCGCGATCAGTGCTGCCGTCATCGCCAGCCAGGCACGGGTCTTCCGCCATGCCATATCGGACCTCGAGCGCGTCTGGGGCCATTTCCGCTCCCACCACGTGTTCCGGGCCGATTCCTGGACGATGCTCAAGAGCAGCGCACACTGGACCGCGGCGATCATCTTCGGCGGCCTGGGCGTGGCCAATCCGCGTTCCCTGCTCGACAATTCACCGCTGCGTGAACTGCTGACCCGCGCCATCAACCTGAACGCCATCCAGGAATCGATCGACCGCGGCTACCTCGATGCCGTGGCGATCACCGCGGCCGGCTACGGCTCGGCGCGTTCGGTGTCGTTCTTCCAGGGTGCCAGCAGCCTGCAGCCCTGGGACCGGGTGCGGCGTGTCGGGCGGCCCGACACCATCACGCTCAACCACCTGATGGCGAGCATCGCCGTGCCGATGATGTTTCCGCCGGTGCGCATCAACAACGAGTACTTTGGCGATGGCGCCATGCGCCAGGCGACGCCGCTGTCGCCCGCGGTGCACCTGGGTGCGGACCGGCTGCTGGTCATCGGCGTGCGCGACGAGGAGTTCGATCCGGTCCCCGGACCGGAAGAGGAGATTCCCTATCCCAGCCTCGGCCGCATCGCCGGCTACGTGCTCGATGCGCTGTTCATGGATGGCCTGTCGCAGGACCTGGAGCGCCTGACGCGCATCAACCAGATGCTGGAATGCCAGCCGAACCGGGAGTGCGATGTCGGTTCGGCGCCGCTGCGCTACATCGATGCGCTGATCATGCTGCCGAGCCGCGACATCCGCGAGATTGCCGTGCGCCATGTGCACGAGATGCCGAGGCCGGTGCAGCTGCTGATGAACGGCATGGGGGCGCTCAACTACGGCGGGCGCCAGCTGGCGAGCTACCTGCTGTTCGAGCAGGGCTACACACGCGAACTCATCCGCCTCGGCTACGAGGATGGACTGGCGCGCCGCGACGAGATCCAGGCCTTCATGGAGGGCGCACCGGTCACCGCGCCCTGCGGCATTGCCGGCTGGCGTGACCTGTCGGAGCAGTATTCGCAGCGGATGCGGGCACTGCGGGTGCATGGCACCCACTGACCCTCGGCCCTCAGCCGGGCGGCGCTGCGCCGGCCCCCTCCGGGGGGCGGTCGATGCCGCGCAGCTCGGTATGCCGGATGAGCACCTGCTGGTGCTCTCGTGCCAGCTCCGTGGCTAGCCTATCGGCCATGTAGACCGAGCGGTGCTGGCCGCCGGTGCAGCCCAGCGCCACTGTCAGGTAGTTGCGGTTGAAGTCCGCATAGCGCGGGATCCAGCGCTGCAGGAAGCCGAGGATGTCCCGATACATCTCCTGCACCGGCGGCTGGGCATCGAGGTAGGCGATCACCTGCGGATCGCGGCCGGTCAGCGGGCGCAGACTGATCTCCCAGTAGGGATTTGGCAGGCAGCGCAGGTCGAAGACGAAGTCGGCATCCAGCGGAATGCCGTGCTTGTAACCGAAAGACTCGATGAGGATGGACAGGCCGGGCTCGGCGCGCAGGCCCACCCGGCCACGCACCGCGTCGCGCAGCTGGTAGACGCTGGTCTGGCTGGTGTCGATGATGAGTTCGGCGGCCGCCATGACCGGCCCCAGCAGCTCGCGTTCGCGGGTGATGGCCTCGCGCAGGCTCATGCCGCGGGCGGACAGCGGGTGCGGGCGGCGGCTCTCCGCATAACGCTTCAGCAGGCTGTCCTCGCTGGCATGCAGGAAGACGATCTCGCAGCGGATGCCGAGGTTCCGGAAGCGACGGATCAGCTCCGGCAGCGACTCCAGGTCGGCCGCCCGGCTGCGCACGTCCACGCCCACGGCCAGGTTCTCGTAGAAGGGATCGCCGGTGGCGGCGATCTGCGAGATCACCGAGTCGAGCAGCGCCGCCGGGAGGTTGTCGATGCAGTAGAAGCCGACGTCCTCGAGCAGGTGCAGTGCCACGCTCTTGCCGGAGCCGGACAGGCCGCTGACGATGATCAGGCGCATGGCGGTGCCGGTCAGCGCGCGCCCCGGCGGCGGCGTTCGCTGGAGGGTGGAATCTTCATGGCCTCGCGGTACTTGGCCACGGTCCGCCGCGCGACGTTGATGCCGTCGGCCTGCAGCAGTTCGGCGATGCGACTGTCGCTCAGGGGCGCACCCGGGCTTTCCTGGCCCACCAGTTTGCGGATCCGCGCCCGGACCGCGGTGGAGGACTGTTCGGTGCCATCCTCGCCGGCCACCTGGCTGGAGAAGAAAAAGCGCAGCTCGAACACGCCGCGCGGGGTGTGCATGTACTTTCCGGAGGTCACGCGCGAGATCGTGGACTCGTGCATCTCCACCGCCTCGGCCACGTCCCTGAGGATCATCGGCTTCATGCGCTCCTCGCCGTGCTCGAAGAAATCGACCTGGCGTTCGACGATGCAGCTGGCGACCTTGAGCAGGGTGTCGTTGCGGATCTCCAGGCTGCGCACCAGCCAGCGCGCCTCCTGCAACTGGGTGCGCAGCACCGCGTGCTCGGAGTTGCCGCGCAGCATCTGCGCGTAGGCCTGGTTGACCCGAAGCCGCGGCGCCAGTGAGCGGTTGACCTCGACCAGCCACTTGCCGTCATGCTTGCGCACGAAGACGTCGGGCACCACGTACTCCGGCCGCGCCGCCTCGATGCCGGCGCCGGGCCGCGGATTGCAGCCCCGCACCAGGGCGAGCGCCTCCTCGATCTCCACATCGGATGCACCGAGCTTGCGCCGCAGCATGGTGAGCTGCTGCTCGGCCACGAGGTCCAGGTGCGCGCCGGCAATGGCCTGTGCCAGCGCCAGGCCCGGTGTCGCCGGATCCAGCTGCTGCAGCTGCAGGGTGATGCACTCGCGCAGGTCGCGGGCAGCGACACCGGGCGGGTCCAGTGCCTGCACGCGGGCCAGCACCTGCTCCACTTCCGCGAGCGTGAAGCCGGCCGTGGCGGGCAGCATGGCGAGGATGCCCTGCATGGTCTCGGTCAGGTAGCCGTCGTCGTTGACGCAGTCGATCAGCGCTTCGCCGATGAGTGCCTCGCGCGGGCTGAAGTGGTCCATCTCCAGCTGCCAGAGCAGGTGTTCGCGCAGCGACTGCCCGGACTCGTCGGCGATCTCCGCCTGCCGGTCATCGTCGGACCAGGGATCGCTGCGGCCCGGTGCCGACGCCTCGTTCCACAGCGGCGAGTCGGGTACCTCGTCCGGCAGGACGCCGCTCTCGTCGGGGTCGTAGTCGAAGTCACCGGTCGCATCGTCCGTCGCGGGGGCGCGGTCACCATCGGCCGTGAAGCGCTCGAATTCCACTGCTTCGGCGGGTCCGGGGAGGTCACCATCGCGCTCGGCGGGTTCCTCGAGCTCCAGCATGACGTTGCTGTCGAGCAGCTGCTGCAGCTGGGCGTTCAGCTCGAGGATGGGCAGCTGCAGCAGGCGGATCGCCTGCTGCAGCTGTGGCGTCATCGTCAGCTGCTGGCCAACACGCAGTTGCAACGAAGGTTTCAGCATTGGTCCGCGACCGGTTCCCGGCTCATAGCCTGAAGCTCTCGCCGAGGTAGACCTCGCGGACCTGCTGGTTCTCGAGGATCTCGGCGGGACCGCCCTGGGCAATCATGGTCCCATCGCTGAGGATATAGGCGCGGCCGCAGATTCCAAGGGTCTCGCGCACATTATGGTCGGTGATCAGCACGCCGATCTGGCGCTCGGCGAGGTGGCGGATGATGCGCTGGATGTCGAGCACCGAGATCGGATCGACGCCGGCGAAGGGTTCGTCGAGCAGCACGAAGCGCGGCTCCGCGGCCAGGGCCCGCGCGATTTCCACGCGGCGGCGCTCGCCCCCGGACAGGCTCATGCCGAGCCCGGTGCGCACGTGACTGATGTGCAGCTCGTCGAGCAGCCCCTCGAGCCGCGCCTCGCGGTCGCTGCGCGAGAGCTCCTCGCGGGTTTCGAGGATGGCCATGATGTTGTCTTCCACCGACAGCTTGCGGAACACCGAGGCTTCCTGCGGCAGATAGCCCAGGCCGAGGCGCGCACGCCGGTGCATCGGCAGGTCGGTCAGGTCCTCGCCGTCGAGGGTGATCCGGCCGGCGTCGCAGGGGATCAGGCCGACGATCATGTAGAACGCGGTGGTCTTGCCGGCGCCATTGGGACCGAGCAGGCCGACGACCTCGCCACTGTTGATCTCCAGCGAGATGCTGCGCACCACCTGCCGTGCCTTGAAGCGCTTGCTCAGGTCCCGTGCCAGCAGCGTGCTCACGGCGCCTTGCCGCCTTTCTGGCCGCGCTGCGAGGGGTTGATCTTCATGCGCACCGGGCCGCCGCTGCCGGCCTCGGCGGTGACGTACTGGCGGCGCAGGTCGTAGCTGATGCGCTCGCCGGCGATCTCGTTGGCGCCGTCGCTGATCCAGGCGTTGGCCGACATGCGCATCATGCCGCCGGCGACGTCGTAGTCCATGGTGCCGGCGCGGCCCTCGGTGTGCTGGCCATTGGGGCCCTGTTGCTCGAAGCGCGCCGGGGCTCCGTGCAGCAGCGCGCTGCGCAGCTCGTGGCCGAGGAAGGTGAGCTCGGCAGCGTCGCACCAGACCTTCGCACCCTGGTTGATGATCTCGACGTTGCCCCGGAACTGCCAGCGGCTGTTCTCGAAGTCCAGGCGCGTGGCTTCGGCGACGTCGGCGCGGATGCTGAGCGTGCCCTGGGTGATGCGCATGCTGCGGAACACCAGCCGGTTGCTGCGCCGGTCGAACTCGGAGGACTGGGCATCGAGGTCGATCGGCAGGTTGCGCTGGCTGTCGAAGCCAGGCAGGACCGGCTGCGCCCGTCCCGGGCCCGGGGCGCCTGCAGGTGGCGGGGCCTGCGGCGCAGCCGGTGCCTGGGCGGCAGGCTGCGAACCGGCCAGACCGGGCCAGGCCAGGCCGGCACCCAGCAGCATGCATGCGGCCAGCAATGGCAGCGCCCGCCGGGCGCCGTCAACGCTCATAGTGGCCCGTGACGTCGGCGAGCAGCTGGAGCCGGTCCTCGCGCAGCAGCGCCCGCAGGCCCACCGCGTGGACCGTGCTTCCCGCATAGTCGATGTCAACTTTCCTGTCGGTGGAGGCGATGTCCGTGCCGGGGTCGAACTCCAGGTAGTCGGTGCGGACGATGGCCGGGGGATTGTCGGCTCCGCGCGTGGCGGCAACGACGTTACCGGAGAGTGCGATCATCTTACCATCCGCGAGTACCTGCCCCGTGTCGGCCGTCAGGCGCCAGGGAACCTGCTGCGCCGGGTCGTAGTTCACGCTGACCTGCTCGAGCCGGACACTGCCGTCGGCAGGCTGCTGCACGACATGCACGGCCGAGAGCCGGTACAGCACCTGGCCGTCGTCGCCGGTGCCGGTCAGCGTGGCATCGTTGATGTAGTAGCCGACGCCCAGCGACGGCCCGGTCGCTGCCGGCTGCTCCTCGCTGTCGAGCTGGCTCAGCAGCAGGCTGCTGCCTGCCGCCAGGACCAGCAGGCCGAGCACCGACAGCGCGCGTCGCAGGATCATGGCGCAGTCAGCTCCGGTGCAGCGCTCGTGCTGCCAGCAGCAGGTCGCAGACCTCGCGCACCGCACCGGCGCCGCCTGCAAGGCTGGTGCGCCAGGCGGCGGCAGCGGCCACCGAGGGATGGCAATCGGCGACCGCGATCGGCAGTGCCACCTGCTGCATGACCGGCAGGTCGGGTTCGTCGTCGCCGACGCAGGCGGCCTCGCGGGCCGGGATGCCGGTGGTGGCGAGCAGCGCCGCCAGCGCCCTGGCCTTGTCGTCCTCGCCGAGCATGACGTGCGGGATCCCGAGGTCCGCCATGCGGCCGGCGGCTGATGTCGAGGGCCGGCCGGAGATCACCGCCACCGTGATGCCAGCCGCCATCAGGCGCCGTATGCCATAGCCGTCGCGGACATTGAAGCTCTTGAACTCGCGGCCGGCGGCGTCGTAGTACAGGCGCCCGTCGGTCATGACGCCATCCACGTCGAGGACCAGCAGGCGGATGCCGGCCGCACGACGCATGAGGGCCGGGTCGGGAGCTGGCGCCACGGTCACATCACCCCGGCGCGGAACAGGTTATGGACGTTGAGCGCACCGACCACCACCTCGTGCTCGTCCACCACCAGCAGCGCCGTGATCTTGAACTGCTCCATCAGGTGTACCGCCTCGGCAGCCAGCGCGCCGGGGCCGATGGTCTTGCAGCCGGTGGTCATGACCGCCCGCATCGGCGTGTGGTGGATGTCCACGGCACGGTCTACCGCGCGGCGCAGGTCGCCATCGGTGAACACGCCGAGCAGGTGGCCGGCAGAATCGACCACGGCCGTCATGCCGAGGCTTTTGCGCGTCATTTCCACCAGCCCCTCGGACAGCGGCGCATCGGGCCCGATGCGCGGCACCGCCGTCCCCGAGTTCATGACATCGGCAACCCGCAGCAGCAGCCGCCGCCCCAGCGTGCCGCCCGGATGCGCGAGCGCGAAGTCCTCGCGCGTGAAGCCGCGGCTCTCGAGCAACGCCACGGCCAGAGCATCGCCCATGGCCAGCGCCGCCGTGGTGCTGGCGGTCGGTGCCAGGTTCAGCGGACAGGCCTCCTCGGCGACGCCGACGTCGAGCGCCACGCTGGCAGCCTGGCCCAGCGTCGAGCGGGGCGCGCCGGTCAGGGTGATCAGTGGCACGCCGAGCCGCTTGAGCAGCGGCAGGATAGTGATGATCTCCGCGGTTTCCCCGGAGTTGGATACCGCCACCACCAGGTCCGCCCGGGTGATCATGCCGAGGTCCCCGTGACTGGCCTCTCCGGGATGCACGAAAAAGGCCGGGGTGCCGGTGCTGGCCAGCGTGGCGGCGATCTTGCCGCCGACGTGGCCGGACTTGCCCATGCCCGTGACCACCACCCGGCCCTCGCAGCCGAGGATCAGCGCGCAGGCCCGGGCGAAGGACTCGTCGATGCGGCCGGCCAGGGCCGATACCGCCCGGGCCTCGATCTCCAGCACCCGGCGGGCCAGGCTGCGGACGTCCACGGCGGATCGGGGCTGGGTCATGGGCACTCTGGTCCAGGAACGACGGCCCGGCAATTGTACGGGAACCATCCGTCGCGCGGAGCCGCGGGCCGCTCCTTCGCCGGCCGCGGATGACCCTTATAATGTGCGCCCTGCCCAGCAAGACGCGGCGTTGCCGATGAATCCAGCGGAAATCCAGGCCTTGATCGAGGCGCAGCTGCCCGGTTGCACGGCCAGCGTGCAGAGCCCGGACAACATCCACTACGAAGCGCTGATCGTCTGCGCGGCGTTCGCCGGCAAGCGCCCGCTGCAGCGGCACCAGATGGTGTACGCAGCGCTCGGGGCGCGCATGGGTGGTGACATCCACGCGCTGTCGATCCAGGCGTTGACCCCCGAGGAGCAGGCCGGCCGCAAGGGCTGAGCCCGGCTGCCAGCGGCATGGACAAGCTTGCGATCACCGGCGGCCGGCGCCTCGAAGGCGAAACCCGCATTTCCGGCGCCAAGAACGCCGCGCTGCCGATCCTGGCGGCCGCGCTGCTCACCGACGAACAGGTGACCATCGGCAACATCCCGCACCTGCGCGACATCACCACCACCATCGAACTGCTCGGCCGCATGGGCGTCGGCGTGACGCTGCACGAGGGCCAGCGCATCGAGGTGGACCCGGCCGGCATTCGCGAGTACCACGCGCCCTACGACCTGGTGAAGACCATGCGGGCCTCGATCCTGGTGCTCGGGCCGCTGGTGGGCCGCTACGGCGCCGCCGACGTTTCCCTGCCCGGCGGCTGCGCCATCGGTGCCCGGCCGGTGGACATCCATGTGGCCGGGCTGCGTGCGCTCGGTGCCCGCGTGGACATCGAGGATGGCTACATCCGCGCCCGGGCGGACCGCCTGCGGGGCGCCCACCTGGTCCTCGACAAGGTCACGGTTACCGGCACCGAGAACCTGATGATGGCGGCGGTGCTGGCCGAAGGCGAGACGGTACTGGAGAACGCCGCGCTCGAGCCCGAGATCGAGGACCTCGCCAACTTCCTCAACCGCATGGGCGCCAGGATCAGCGGTGCCGGCAGCAACCGCATCGTGATCCAGGGCGTGCGCCGCCTGCACGGGGCCGAGTACGAGGTGCTCCCGGACCGCATCGAGACCGGCACCTTCCTCGTCGCCGGGGCGATCACCGGCGGCCATGTGCGCCTGCGCAACACCTGCCCCGCGCATGTGGAGGCGGTGCTGGCCAAGCTGCGCGACGCCGGTGCGCAGATCGCCACCGGGCCGGACTGGATCGAGTTGCGGATGCCCGGGCGTCCCGCCGCGGTCGACATCAGCACCAGCCCGCACCCGGGCTTTCCCACCGACATGCAGGCCCAGTTCGCGGCGCTGAACTGTATCGCCAGTGGCGTGGCAACCATCAGCGAGAACGTCTTCGAGAACCGCTTCATGCACATGCCGGAGCTGCAGCGCATGGGAGCCAACATCCGCCTGCAGGGTCATACGGCGGTGATCCAGGGGATCGAGCGCCTGACGGCGGCGCCAGTGATGGCCACCGACCTGCGTGCTTCCGCCGGGCTCGTCCTGGCCGGACTGGTGGCCGAGGGCGAGACCGTGGTGGACCGGATCTACCACATCGACCGCGGCTATGAATGCATCGAGGAAAAGCTCAACCAGCTGGGCGCCGCCATCCGCCGCCGGGGCTGAGGCTGGCGCGGCGCCACCATGGCCAACGCGAATTCGGCATGTGTATAATTTGCCGGTTTCAACGCGCCCGCCGTCACCCCGCCGAGATCGATTCCGTTCCCGGTACCGGGCCCACGGCTGCATGACGATCACAAGAGCCGGGACCAGAGCCTGGGAGGATAAGCTCGATGAGCGATGAGGCCGACCTCAGCCGACGCCATTTCCTGACCGTTGCGACCAGCGTCGTCGGCGGTGTGGGCGTGGTGCTCACCGCAGTGCCCTTCGTGGCGTCGTTCCGCCCCAGCGCCCGGGCCCAGGCCATGGGTGGCCCGGTGGAAGTCGACATCGGCAAGCTCGAGGACGGCGCCATGGTGCGCGTCGTCTGGCGTGGCCGGCCGGTGTGGATCCTGCGCCGGACCAAGGACATGGTCGGGCGCATCGAGGCCGAGCCGCCATCACTGCTGAAGGATCCCGACTCCGCGGAGTCCGAGCAGCCTGACTACACGCGCAATCCGCTGCGCGCCATCAAGCCGGACATCCTCGTGGTGGTCGGCGTCTGCACCCACCTGGGCTGCGCGCCGATCGAGCGCTTCGACGTTGCGCCGCCGGACCTCGGGCCGGACTGGAAGGGCGGGTTCTACTGTCCCTGCCACGGTTCGCGCTTCGACATGGCCGGCCGGGTCATGGTCGGCTCGCCGGCGCCCACCAACCTGCCGATCCCGCCCTACCGCTTCGTCGGTGACAACATGATCATTATCGGTGACGACACGGGAGCCAAGGCATGAGCGCCGCAAGGTCCGGGGCGACTGCCAGCCAGGGGCGCTGTGCCCGGCTGATCGACTGGGTGGACGAGCGCTTCCCGCTCACCGCCATGATCAAGGAGCACGCGACCGAGTACTACGCGGCGAAGAACTTCAACGCCTGGTACGTGTTCGGCGTGCTCGCCATCGTGGTGCTGGTGATCCAGCTGGTCACCGGCATCTTCCTCACCATGAACTACAAGCCGTCCGCCACCGAAGCGTTTGCCTCGGTGGAATACATCATGCGCGACGTGCAGTGGGGCTGGCTGATCCGCTACATGCATTCCACGGGCGCCTCGGCCTTCTTCATCGTCGTCTACCTGCACATGTTCCGGGCGCTGCTCTACGGGTCCTACAAGAATCCGCGCGAGCTGCTATGGCTCATCGGCATGGTGATCTACCTGGCGCTGATGGCCGAGGCCTTCATGGGCTACCTGCTGCCCTGGGGGCAGATGTCCTACTGGGGCGCGCAGGTGATCGTCTCGCTGTTCGGCGCCATTCCCGGGGTCGGGGCGGACCTGGTGGAGTGGATCCGCGGCGACTACTTCATCTCCGACATCACGCTCAACCGCTTCTTCGCGCTGCACGTGGCGGCGGTGCCGCTGGCGCTGGTGCTGCTGGTGGTGATGCACATCCTGGCGCTGCACGAGACCGGCTCGCTGAATCCCGACGGCATCGAGATCAAGGAGCGCAAGGATTCCCGCGGCATTCCCCTGGACGGCGTGGCCTTCCACCCGTACTACACCGCCAAGGATCTGGTCGCCATCGTCATCTTCTTCGCGCTGTTCGCGGCGGTGGTGTTCTTCGCGCCGGAGATGGGCGGCTATTTCCTCGAGCACGCCAACTTCGAGCCGGCGAACATGCTGAAGACGCCGGAGCACATCGCCCCGGTCTGGTACTTCACGCCCTTCTACGCGATCCTGCGCTCGGTGCCGAGCAAGGGCTGGGGCGCGTTCCTGATGATGATGGCCATCGTGCTGCTGTTTTTCCTGCCCTGGCTGGACCGCTGCCGTGTAAAGTCCATCCGCTACCGCGGCTGGACCTACAAGCTGGCACTGGCGGTGTTCATCGTCAGCTTCGTGGCGCTGGGCTACCTCGGCCTGCAGCCGGCCACCGAACTGGTGTACGTCTACGCGGCGCGCTTCTTCGCGGCGCTGTACTTCCTGTTCTTCCTGCTGATGCCCCTCTACACCAGCGCCGAGAAGACCCGGCCGGTGCCGGAGCGGGTCGTCTACGACGCCAGCCACTAGGATGCGGCCCCCCATGGTGAAGATCACGGTCATGACGAGGTCGGTTACACGCTGCCGCCACCTGCTGCAGGCGGCCATGCTGGCACTGCTGGCGCTGGTGGCCACGGCGGCAGCGGCGTCGGAGGGCCCGCGCACGGAACATGTTGCCGTCGATGTCGACAACGTCGCATCGCTGCAGCGGGGCGCGCGCAATTTCGTCAACTACTGTATGGGCTGCCACTCGGCGCAGTACGTGCGCTACAACCGCCTGGGCCAGGACCTGCAGATCTCCGAGGACCAGCTGGTCCGGAACCTGATGTTCGCGGCGCAGAAGCCGCAGGAGACCATGACCATCGCCATGCGCCCCGATGACGCCAAGCGCTGGTTCGGCATCGAGCCGCCGGACCTGTCGCTGATCGCGCGCAGCAAGGGCGCGGATTACCTGTACGGCTTCCTGCGCGGCTTCTACCTCGATCCCTCGCGGCCGACCGGGGTCAACAACCTGATGCTGCCCAATGCGGCCATGCCCCACGTGCTCTGGGAGCTGCAGGGCACCCAGGAGGCCGTCTTCGAGGAAGCGGCGGGCGAGGGCGA
>QUBU01000032.1 GCA_014337915.1 Gammaproteobacteria bacterium | reverse complement strand
ACGCCGCGCATCGGCACCGATGCGAGCAAGGCGATCACCTGGCGCTACCAGTCCGATGCCTTCGGCGTGGGCACGCCGAGCGGCACCGCGTCGGTCAGGTTGCGGCTGCCCGGGCAGATTGACCTGGGGATTCTTGGGATCGGCTACAACTACTTCCGTGATTACGACCCGCAGGTCGGGAGGTATTTGGAGGGCGATCCGATTGGGCTCGAGGGCGGGTTGAATACCTACACATATGTTGGGAACAATCCCTTATCAGCCGTTGATTGGCTTGGTCTCGCAGCTTCGTGTGGTGACGATCGGGACTGCGTTGCCCTGTGTCTGAAGGCCTACTACGGCGACTTCTACACTTTTGCGCTAGCTGCTAGCCCGCTGAGCTTTACCGGATTCGCATTGGATGAGGTGGCGGAGGCAACCGAGACCAATCTAAGCCGGCAAGCAAACCGCGCGCTTTATGGACTGAGCACCCGATCGTACGAGAAGGGCAAGCGACTGCTGAGAACACTCAAACAGTTCCGTGGATTTAACGCAGCGAACCAAGTGTTGGGCGCTGGTGCCCTCGGCTTTGTCGTTGGCGCGCAGGGCTATTGCAGATTTCAGTGCCAGTCCGAATGAGGACGACCGCCTTTCGAGCTTGTGGCGCACTGCTGGGCGGCGCAGCAATTTTCCTTGGGGGGGTAATGATTTACGAAGGGGAGGGATTTCTATCGATGCAGACAGTGTATGGCGCTGGTCTGCTCGGTACTGGTATCTACTTCTTGAACTACGCGATTACCGGACGGCCTACAATTCTTCGCTATCGACGAGATTGAACCACGTGGGCGTGAACGGACCGGCTGTGAACCGGACGGCTAGAGAGCGGCTGATCGCACCTCAGCGCACAGCGCACAGCGCACGCGGCAAGCGCGGCACGTTCAATGACATCCCGCCACCTGCGGCACGGGCGCTGATTTTCGGGGTGCTGCCGACCTGCTCCCCGTGAATAGTACGCCGTAGACTTGGAGTCCGCCCCAGAGCGGCGATGTAGTCGCGGATCGCCTTCAAGTCTGCCCGCATCCGCTGCGACCATCGAGGCGCACTCGCCAGGCTCCGATTTCCCCGCGCGACCAGGCGACGCACCCCGTCAGACGAGACGTACCGGTCCGGGATACTGCGCGACGACGGAATCGGATGTGAGCAGGGAGATGCCTTCGACCATGGCCTGTGCAACCAGCATCCGGTCAAAGGGGTCCTTGTGAATGGCGGGCAGGCTTTCCACCGCTGCCGCATGTTCGGAGCCGACGGGAAGCTCGCTCGATCAGCGGCTTCATGTATCGATGCCGAACAGCCTTTCGATCTCCGGCGCATGCATGCTGTCGAAATCATCCGGCACGACGATCTGCCCCGCCATGAAGCCCAGGCGTTTCGCCTGTCCCGCATCCGGTGCGTTGAGTGGCATCACCTTGACCAGCGGCTTGCCGGCCCTGGCGATGATGAACGGCTCGCCCTTGGCGGCCATTTCGACCAGCCTCGACAGATTTATCTTGGCTTCATGAATATTGACGGTATACATAGTGACTCAACTAGACTAAGTGCCGTTAGTCTGGTCTGGTTGAAGAATCAGTATAGCCCGCCACTCTTCAACCATCTGACTGACAGCCGCCCAGCCAGGGCAGGCCGCTGTGCAACACTCGGTCGCCAGCCGCCGCCAGCACCCGGAGGTCGTCATGCCCACCGCATCGCCAGCCGCCCGCGCCACCCTCACCGCCGCGCTCGTCTGCATGGGCTGCGTCCTGGCGCGCAGCGCCGGGGCGGGCGACGGGCGTGAGCTGCCGGTCTACCGCATCCCGAACCTGCCGGAGAGCGGCGAGGCGTATTACGCGCCGGATGGCGTCCACCTCATCGCGCAGGTGAAGGATCCGGCGGCGCAGCGGCCGGGTACGGGGAAGGTGGGTGGCTCGCTGACCTACACGTTCACCGATCGCGGCACGGAGATCCGCCGCATCAACGATCGCGGCATGGATGCCTGCTCCTGGTTCTTCCCGGACGGCAAGCGGCTGCTGTGGACCTCGACGCGTGACCACCTGGCCGACCTGCCGGCGGGCGACTGGTCGGACGACGCCAACTACCCGCAGGGTGCGGAGCTGTACTCCTCCGACCTCGATGGCGGCAACCTGCGCCGGCTGACCAGCAACCGCTGGTACGACGCCGAGGCGACCGTGTCGCCGGACGGCCGCTGGATCGTCTTCGGCCGCCAGATCGGCGGCAACGCGGATCTCTGGCGCATGAAGCCCGACGGCACGGAGCAGACGCAGCTGACGTCCACCAGCGACTGGCAGGAGGGCGAGGCCTACTTCATGCCGGACAGCGAGACGGTGATCTTCCGCGCCTGGAAGCAGAGCGAGAAGAACCGCCTGGAGGCGCTCGACCGCAGGAACGGCACGCGCAGCCAGGTGCCGATGAACATCTACTCGATGAAGATCGTCGGCGAAGACCGCAACGTGCAGCCGCGCAGCTTCACCAGCGACACCAACTGGGCGCCGTTCCCGGCGCCCGATGGCCGGCACTTCCTCGTGGTGCGCATCATCGAGCGCGGCAACTGGGAGCTGTTCCTCGCCGACATGGCGGGCGGCGAGCCGCGGCGGATCACCTTCAACGACGGCTGGGACGGCATGGGCGCGTTCTCGCCCGACGGCCGGAAGATGGCCTTCACCCGCAGCGAGCCCGGCAGCCGCGCGCTCTACACCTACGTCATGGACGTGTCCTCGCTCGGCGTCGGACCCGAGCACTACCACGGCGTGCCGGCGCAGGCCCGGCCCCCGCCCGGCTGGCAGCCGGACCCGGACTTCGCCGCCTGGCGCTGAGCGGCGACGGCCCGCGACCGGGCTTCAGGGTGGTTCCGGTTTCTGCTGCCGCCCTATAGTCTTGGACGATGCACTCGGCCGCGGGCCGGGATATGACAGTTGGGTGAGTATGCTGGTCGTTAATTTCCTTGACATCGGCAGCCTTGACTGCGGCGAGGTGCTGTCGCTGTTCGGTTCACCGCTTTCCGCGATCGATGTCGCGCAGGAGGAAGCGCGGGTAGCGGCGCGCAGGCTGCGCTACGGCGCCGCATCGTCATACCACGTCGGGCAGGCGGTGTATTTCCACCGGCAGCTGTCGCGACCGCAGCGGGTCATCCCGCGGCTGCTGCAGGAGGGCGCGATCGCGCTCAACCTGTTCCTCATCGATCCACAGCTCCAGGACGCGAAGACCGCGGCCTTGCGTGAGCTGGCAGGGAAACTGCCGAACCTGGCGGTTTACCCGTTGCGCGCGGCGGTCAATGATCAGCCGGGATTCAGTTTCGCGAAGCTGTACCTGACGCGCTCGGGCGATCCGCTGGGGTCGAGCCTGTTCGCCGGGAAGCACAACGTCGATGCGGGACGGTTCGATCGCGTGCCGTGCATGAACCTGGTCGAACTGGTCCGGTCCATCGAGGAGGAGTGCGCGGTCTGCCGCGGAGCCTGCAATATCCTGCGCATCAATGCCGAGGGCGTCGAGTTCGCGCTGCTGAAGTCCATGGAGGCGGCGGGCTACCTGCGCCATTTCCGGCTGTTCATGGGTTCGGGGCACGACCTGCGCAAGGTCGACAAGGCGCTCTACGCGCAGTACCTGCAGTTCCTTGACGAACACGGCATATCGTTTGTCGAGTTCAAGGCATCGGACCGGAAGCAGGCGGTGCAGGCAGTGCGGCTGGTCGAGCAGCAGATCACCGGGCTGCTCGGCGGCAGCAGCCAGCCTGCCAGGCATTGACCCTCAGCGCGGCCGCACCCGCCGCGTCGGCTGCGCCTGCCAGGGGTCGTCGGGCCAGTAGTGCTTCGGGTAGCGGCCCTTCAGTTCCTTTTTGACCTCCGCGTAGCCGCGCGCCCAGAAGCTCTTCAGGTCCTGCGTGACCTGCACCGGGCGCTGGGCGGGGGAGAGCAGCTTCATCAGCACGGGCACGCGGCCGCCGGCGATGCGCGGGGTGTCCGCGAGCCCGAAGCATTCCTGCAGCCGGACCGAGAGGCTCGGGATGTCGCCATCCTGGTAGTCGAGCGCGATGCGCGAGCCGCTCGGCACCGTGAGGTGGGTGGGCGCGAGTTCATCGAGGCGCCGCTGGCGCTCGTAGCCGAGCAGTGCGTGCAGCGCGTCGGCGAGCGGCAGCCGCGCCAGGTGGTCGCGGCGTGAACAGCCGGCGAGCCAGGGCAGCAGCCAGTCCTCGAGCGTGGCGGCGAGCGCGGCATCGCTGACCTCCGGCCAGGGCTCGCGCGCCTGGCGATCCTCGCGTCCCAGCAGCATCACCCGGGCCTGCCAGTTGCGCAGCTCCCGCGTCCAGGGCAGCGCGCCGATGCCGAGTTCGCGGATGCCCTCGAGCATCGCGCTGGCGACGGCGGCGGGATCGGGCTTCGCCAGCGGCGTGTCCTCGAGCAGCAGTTCGCCGAGGCGCCGCTGGCGGCGCGTCAGCACCGCCTGCTCGCGCGTGTCCCAGGCGATGTGGTCGCTGGCACGGATGTCGGCGGCGAAGTGTTCCTCGATCTCCGCCAGCGCCAGAGGCGCCGCGAGGAAGATGCGCGCATCGCGCTCGCCGGCGTCGAGCTCGGCGGCGACGATGTACTCCGCGCCCGCGAGCGCCTGCGGCTCGCCGAAGTGCGCGCCGCGGCCGCTGGCGAGCTGGTAGCGGCCCTTCAGTTCCTTTTTGACCTCCGCGTAGCCGCGCGCCCAGAAGCTCTTC
>QUBU01000023.1 GCA_014337915.1 Gammaproteobacteria bacterium | reverse complement strand
CGCGGCGTGCCGAGGTGGTCAGCGTAGAGATAGGTCACCGTGGTGCCCTGATACGTGCCGGCCGCGTCGTAGCTGTCGGTGAACTGTGCCACCGGCTGCCCGTCGAGCCACACCCAGTCGGACTCCGTCCGGCTGGCGTTGCCACTGACCAGCTCGAGTGCCCGCCCGTCCGGGGCGAAGGTGAAATATTCCTGCGCCAGCACGACTTCTTCGTTCGTACAGGCGTCGTTGGTGTAGCGCCTGGCATACGCCAGCTCACCCATGCCGTTGTAGTCCATCTTCACACCGTAGAGGCCGGCCAGATCCCAGATCGAGGCGAGCCGCCCACCTTCATCGAATGGCGAGCCACTGCTGTGGTTCCCGGACCCTTTGTCATTGTAGTCCCGTCCCCCACCTTCAAGTTCACCCGATGAGCCCCCTCACCCTTCCCACCACGCTCCCCCAGTCCCCCGCCACCGGCTGGCGGAACAGGCGCAGCGTCGGGTACCAGGGGCTGTCATCACGCCCGAGCAGCCAGCGGTAGTCGGGCGCGAAGGGCAGCAGCAGCCATGCGGGCCGGCCCATGGCGCCGGCGAGGTGGGCGACGGCGGTGTCGACGGCGATAACGAGGTCGAGCGCGGCGATGAGCCCGGCGGTGTCGGCGAGCGTGGCGAGGTCGGCGGCGTGGTCGATGATGCGGCCGTCGGCGCGCATCGCGGCGGCGTCGGCGGCGCGGTATTCCTTCTGCAGGGAATGGAACTCGGCGTCGGCGTCGAGCAGCGGCGCGAGCCGCGCGAACGGCAGGCTGCGGTTGCGGTCGTTGCGATGGCCGGCGGAGCCGGACCAGGCGAGCCCCACGCGCCGGCGCTGCGCCGGGCCGAGCCGCGCCTGCCAGGCGCTGCGCACGGCCTCGGGCGCCGCGAGGTAAGGCACCGTCGCCGGTATGGTCTCCAGCAGCGTGCCGCAGGCGAGCGGCAGCGACATGCAGGGACAGTGCAGGTCGAATGCCGGCAGCGGCTCGCCCTCCCGGATCACGGCCGCGACGCCCGGCACCGTGGCGGCGAGATCGGCGAGCGTCGCCGGCACGCGCAGCAGCACCCGCGCGCCCTGCGCCGCGAGCAGTGGTACGTAGCGCAGCATCTGCAGCGTATCGCCGAGCCCCTGCTCGTGGTGCACGAGCAGCGTCCGCCCGGCCAGCGCCGGCGTACCCAGCCACAGCGGCTGGCTCCAGCCCGGATCCGCGGCCTGGCGGCCGGAAGCGCGCCAGCGCCACTCGTTCTGCGCCCAGCCGGCGGCGAAATCACCCTTGAGCAGCAGTGCATAGGCCAGGTTCCACTGCGCGCCCGCATGATCCGGCCGCAACGCCAGCGCCTGGCGGTGCGCGGCGATCGCCTCCTCGGGGCGGCCGGCGGCCTGCAGCGCGGCGCCCAGGTTGTCCTGCGCCTCGGCGTAGGCTGGGCGCAGCGCCAGCGCCTGGCGATAGGCCGCGATCGCGCCCTCGCAGTCACCGAGTGCCTGCAGCACGTTGCCGCTGTTGTTGTGCGCCTCGGGCAGCGTGGGCTGCAGGGCGATCGCGCGGCGGAAGGCGACGAGCGCAGCGTCGAGATCGCCGCGGGCCTCGTGGCAGGAGCCGAGGTTGTTGTGGAACGCCGCCTGCTTCGGCGCGATGCCGATAGCCTTGCCGATGAGTTCCACCGCCACCTCGTGGCGGCCCGCCTGGTGCGCGAGCACGCCGAGCATGTGCAGGGCATCGGGCTGGCGCGGGAAATGCGCGAGCACCTCGCGGTAGGCCGCCTCGGCCGCGGCCAGCCGCCCCGCCTGGTGATGTGCGAGCCCGGCCTGGTAGAGCCGCAGCGGATCGGGTTTCATCGCTGGCGTCAGGCCTGGCCGACCAGCGGCCGCGCCCAGGCCGGCAGGGCGCCGCGCCAGAACAGGTGCAGCAGGCCCTGTGCGCTCGCGCAGCTGAAGCCCTGGCGCTGCGCCAGCGCGCGCAGGCTGCGGCTCGAGAACAGGCTGATATGCCCGTTGCGCGGCGCCGCGTACCACCAGTCCGGTGCCCGGCCGGGAGCCAGCTCGCCATCCGAGAGCAAGGTGCTCGCCATCAGCAGGCCCTGCGGGGCGAGGCGCGCAGCGAGGTCGCGCATGAGCGCATGCGGATCGGCCACGTGCTCGAACACCTCGAAACAGCTGATGAACCCGTAGCCGCCCGGCTCTTCCGGGCCCGCGCCCGCGTCGACGAAGGGGTCATGGGAGGCGGAGCGCCAGCCCGCTTCGCGGAGCAGCCGGCTCAGGCTGCCGTCGCCGCCGCCGTAGTCAAGGTGGCTGGCGGCGGGGCCACGCTCCCCGAAGACGCCGATGAGGAACTGCGCATTCTCGCGGGCGCGCGCGCCGGTCCAGTCCGGATCGACCAGCGTGTACTGCTCGTTGTAGATCTCGCGCCGGAAGTCCGCGGGCGTCCAGCCGCGGAACGCCGGCGCGAAAGCGTGGCCGCAGGCAATACAGATCCGGTATTCGATCGCGCGGCCGCTGGGCGGCAGGCGCAGGCCGCGGCGCTCCTCGCAGTTCTTGCTGAAGTCCACGCTGCCGAGCGCGGTGGAGGCGCCCGCGCACACCGGGCAGGATGTCGCGGCGGCAACGGTGGCCGCCTCGGCCGCTGTCATGTGCGGGCCCGCGGCTTCACCGTGATGGTGATCCAGCCGTCGTCCCGCCAGGGCGTCACCTCGAACTCCACACCGAGCTGCTCGGCCTGCCGCCGCAGGCGCGGCACGGTGTAGATCTCGTGGATCTCCTTCTCGGTCAGCGTGTGCTGGCCGAGCTGGCGCGTCATGCGCAGCACCGTCCCGTAGGGCGAGCGGTAGCTCACCTGGTGCGGCGCGCGGCGCACCTCCTCCACCAGCTGGTAGAAGCAGGCGGTGCGCTCGGTGACCGCCATCAGCGCGATGTCGATGTCGCCGCTCTCGGCCACCCGCCGGCCGTTGGCCCGGAGCATCGGCATCTCGGTGCGCAGGTCATGGTCGATCATCTCCTCGACCATGTCGTGGTCCTTCGCGAACTGGATGTAGTTCAGGGTCATCTTCACCAGCGCGTCGTTGGTCTCGTGCTGGTAGGGCGAGTCGACGTTGAGAGTGCGGATCACGGTGGCCACGCCATGGCCGAGCTGCCGCTCGCGGCCGGTGAAATCCAGCTCTCTGGCCTTCGTCGGCGCGACCTCCAGGATCGCCTTGGCCACGGCGCTGCCGAGTTCCTGCTCGTGGTCCTCGAAGCCGCTCCAGGAGCCGCGCGGGTGGAAGCCGGGCCCGGCGAAGGGGCTGGCCTCGCGGGCCGCCCAGGCGGCGGCGCCCAGGGCACAGCAGGCGAGCATCAGGGCAATGCGGGTGGCATGGTGCTTCATGGCGCTCCTCCGGTGACGGGCCAGCGGGTTGGCGGGAATCGAAGCTAGCAGCCGGCCGGCTGCCGCCACAAGGGCCGGTGGCGCTCCAGCCACTCGCGCGCGTCCTGCGCATCGTGCTCGAACCACGCTGCGGCCGAGCCGAGGCGGAAGGTGTAGCCCCAGGCGTCCATGTCCGCGCACATGCGCGCGCGGCCCATGCCGGGGATGGCCTCGGAGAGCAGGATCTGCAGGTAGCACACGGCGTTCTCCTCGGGGATGTCGCCGCCCGCGTCGCGGTCGAGGACCTGCCGGCGCGCCTCGTCCATGCAGATGTAATGCGCGGCCTCGTGCAGCGCGGAGTGCAGCGGCGTGTCGGGGCGGACATAGAGGCGATTGCCAAGCAGGCCGGCCTCGGGCTCGCCCCAGTAGCTGCCGGGGATCGCTGCGCCCGGCGGCACTTCGACGACCTCCAGGCCCGCGGGCCGCAGCAGGGCGCGCAGGACCTCGCAGCCGCTGTCGGCGAGGGTCAGTACCTCAGGCATGCCGCTGCAGCTGGCTGCCGACGCTGTCGAGCGTGCGCCGCGCTTTGTCCACGAGTTCGTCCACCTGTGCCTCGGTGATGACCAGTGGCGGCGCGACGATCAGCGAGTCGCGCACATGGCGCATCACCAGGCCGAGCTCGATGCTGGTATCGCGGCAGGTTTCACCGATGCGCAGCTCCGCCGGGAAGCGCCTGCGACTGGCCTGGTCGGCCACCAGCTCGAGCGCGCCCAGCAGGCCGACCGAGCGCGCCTCGCCCACCAGCGGATGCGCCGCCAGCGTCTGCCAGCGCGCCGCGAAGTACGGCGCGATGCGTTCGCGCACGCGCTCGACGATGCCCTCCGCCTGCATGACCTGCAGCGCGGCGATGGCCACGGCGCAGGCCACCGGGTTGCCGGACTGCGTGAAGCCGTGGAAGAACTCCCCGCCACCGGCCACCAGCGCGTCGCCGACGCGGTCGCCGACCAGCACGCCCCCCAGCGGCAGGTAGCCGCCATTCACCGCCTTGGCGAAGATGACCAGGTCCGGCTCGATGTCGTAGTACTGCGAGCCGAACCACTCGCCGAGGCGGCCGAAGCCGGTGATCACCTCATCGGCCACCAGCAGGATGCCGTACTGGTCGCAGATGCGCTGGATCTCCGGCCAGTAGCTGTCCGGCGGGATGATGACGCCGCCGGCGCCCTGCACCGGCTCGCCGATGAAGGCGGCGACGCGTTCGGGGCCGAGCGCCAGGATCTGCTGCTCGAGTTCGCCGGCGGCCCTGAGCCCGAATTCGTCCGGGTGCAGGCCGGCGCCGAGTTCGAAGCAGTACGGCTGGCCGATGTGCACGATACCCGGAATCGGCAGGTCGCCCTGGGCCTGCTGCGCGGGCATGCCGCCGAGGCTCATGCCGCCGATGGTGCTGCCGTGGTAGGCGTTCCTGCGGCTGATGATGATCTTGCGCGCAGGCTGGCCCTGGAGATCCCAGTAATGGCGCAGCATGCGGATGACGGTGTCGTTCGCCTCGGAACCGGAGTTGGTATAGAAGACGCGGCTGAATCCCGGCGGCGCGACCTCGGCCAGCAGCGCCGCCAGCTCGATCGCTGGCGGGTGGGTGCACTGGAAGAAGCTGTTGTAGTAGGGCAGCGTCTCCAGCTGGCGCCGCGCGGCATCGATGAGCTCGCGCCGGCCATAGCCGAGGCTGACGCACCAGAGGCCGGACATGCCGTCGAGGATCTGCCGGCCTTCGCTGTCGTAGATGTAGACGCCCTCGCCACGGCTGATCACCCGCGTACCACGTTCGGCGATCAACCGGTGGTCGCTGAAGGGGTGCAGATAGTGCTGGCGGTCCAGCGCCTGCAGTTCCAGCAAGCTGCGCATATGTTATCGGTGCCGGTGTTCACTTATTGACTTGTTGGCAGGGCCAACAAGTCAATAAGTGAACACCGGCACCGTCGTAGCGGCGGGCGGCGTCGCCGAAGGCGCGGAATATCGCCAGCGACAGCGCGTTGTCCCGGAACTGCCATTCCGGGTGCCACTGCAGGGCGAGCGTGAAGCCCGGCGCGTCGCGCAGCACGAAGGCTTCCACCAGCCCGTCCGGCGCCAGCGCCTCGACGGCGAGCGCCGGGGCCAGCCGGTCCACGCCCTGCGAGTGCACCGAGTTCACGCGTGCACTGCCGTGGCCGGCTAGCCGCTCCAGCAGCCCGCCCGCGGTGAAGCGCACCTCATGGCTGGGCGCGTACTGTTCCGCCAGCGGGCGGCCGGCTTCCTCGCGGTGGCGGACGAAGCCCGGCAGCTCCTGCACCGCCTGGTGCAGCGTGCCCCCGAAGGCCACGTTCATTTCCTGGAAGCCGCGGCAGATGGCGAGCAGCGGCATCCCTGCCGCGACCACGGCCGGTATCAGCGCCAGTGCCGCGGCGTCGCGCTCCGGGTCGTGCAGCATGCCCGGGCGCAGCGGCTGGCCCTGGTAGCGCCGCGGTTCGACATTGGAGGGACTGCCGGTGAGCAGCAGGCCGTCGAGGCGCCCGAGCAGCTCGCGGATGTCGAAGTCCCCGCCGAGCACCGGCAGCGCCACGGGCAGCCCGCCCGCGCCGTGCAGCACGGCATCGAGGTATTTCTCGCCGACCAGGTGGTACGGGTGCTGGCCCAGCACCCGGCGGTCGGAGATGACGCCGATGAGGGGTCGCCTGCCTTGCATGCGGCTACGTTGCCAGAGGGGCGCCGTACCCGCCACTCCCCCGGCCGCCGGCCGGCGATGGTGCTAGGATGCGGCCGGCCCGCCCGGTCGCGGCGCGCAGCCAGGAATCCCGCATCGCATGTTTGCCTACCTGATCCGCCACTGGCGTGGCGAACTGCCGCTGGGGGTGGCCTGGTGGCTGAACGGCGTCGGCCTGACGGCGCTGTCGCTGGCGCTGGAGATGAACCTCGGTGCCCTGGGCCTCGGGCAGGGGCCGGACACGCGGGCCGGCGTGGCCCTGTTCGTTGCTGCCGGAGTCGCGCTCCTGCTGCTGGTGCCGGCCTGGCAGGTCATCGGCATCTTCCGCGCCGCCGACCGCCACGCCGCCGAGGTGGGCACGCCGCTCGCGGCCTATGCCACGCAGGGCCTGGCCACGGTCCTCACCATCCTGCTGGCGCTGCGCTTCGTCATGTTCGCCGGCGAGAGCTATTCCGGCCTGCGGCTGGCGTTCCCGATCACCGGCTGGCACTACCAGGTCAGCGTCCACGGCCGCCTGCTGGAAATCAGCGGCAGCATCAGCTTCGGCCTCGCCGACGAGGTGCGCGCCGCGATCGCCGCCAACCCGCAGCTGCGCCGGGTACGGCTGAACAGCGGCGGCGGCTCGCTCAGCGAGGCGCAGAAACTGCGCGCCCTCATCATCGAGCACGACCTGGACACCGACAGCAGCGAGGGCTGCTCCAGCGCCTGCGTGTCGGCCTACATCGGCGGCCACCAGCGGCTCCTGCGCAGCAGCGCGCGCATCGGCCTGCACCTGCCGCGCAACCCGGGCTTCGGCCTGCGCGGCCCGCTCACCCCCGCCTATGCCGCGGAACTGCGCTACTTCGCCAGCCGCGGCGTGCCGCCCTGGTTCCTGCAGCGCTGGATCGCCAGCGGCCGCGAGTTCTGGTATCCGACGCCGCTGCAGCTCTGGCAGGCCGGCATCGTCCAGGCGTTCTTCGGCCCGCCGCGCCCGGGCGAGGCGCTGCTGTTCCTGTGATCGGCTGATGACCGGGCCGGGGACTTCAGCCCGGCTGGTCGATGCGCAGCGCGCGCAGGTCGCGCGTCATGCGGATCGCATCCTCGATGCGGTCGTAGTAGCCGGGCAGCAGGTCCACCTCGGCATAGCCCAGCGCCTTGTAGAAGCCACGCGCCGCGGCATTCGTGGCACGCACCTCCAGGCTCACCTCGAAGGTGCCGGCGATGCGCGCGGACTCCTCCAGCCAGCGCACCAGCCGCGTGCCGAGGCCGGCGCGGCGGCAGCGCGGCTCGACGGCGAGCAGGTTGAGGTGGGCGGCCTCGTCGCCGAAGCCCATGATGGCGAAACCGGTGACTTCCTCGCCGCGGCGGGCGGCGAGCACCACGCTGTCCGGGTCGTGGACATGGCGCGCCACGCGGCGCGAGGTCCAGGCCCAGGTCGGCAGGCCGGCTTCCACGAGCCGGCGCGACATGAGGGCGATCGGCACTGCATCCAGCGGCCGCGCGAGCGTCAGGCTGTCGATGTTCGGTGGTGCGTCCAACTTGGTTTGCTCTTTTCGGCCGCCGCGATCTTCGCCCCGGGCCGCCGCAGTGCACGCCGCCGCTGCCCGGATCCGACTGTACACCGTGCGGGCCCGCGCTTGCACGAAGGTGGACATAAGCATCGTGGCGATCCGCCGCCGGCGCAGCGGCAGCGTGGCCGCGCTAGAATCCGCCGGATGGACAAGCTCCGCTACCCGTCCGCCGCCCACGCGCGGCCCAGGCGCACCGCGCTGGCTGTCGTGGCCCTCCTCGCTGGCGCGATCGGCCTCGGGCCCGGCCTCTGGCCCGGCCCGGCGCGTGCCGACGACGATCCGCTGGCGCGGATCCGCAGGCTCGAGGGCACCTGGCTGGTGGTGGACGCCAGCGGCCAGCCCACCGACCAGGTGGCGAGCGTGTTCCGCGTCACCGCCAACGGGCACAGCGTCGAGGAAGTCATGTTTCCCGGCAGCGACCACGAGATGGTCAACATGTACTACCGTGACGTCGACGAGGTGCACATGACGCACTTCTGCGCCGGCGGCAACCAGCCGGTGCTGCGCCTGGTGCCCGGCGCCACGCCCGACCTGCTGGAACTGCAGTTCCTGGACATCAGCAACATGGTGACCATGAACGACGAGCATATGCATGAGGCGCGCTACCAGTGGCTGGGCGCCGACCGCCTGCGCATCGAGTGGCGCACCTTCAGAAACGGCCGCTTCCTCGAGGCCAGCCGCATCGAGATGCTGCGGCGCAAATAGCGCCGGGAGGGTGCTGACATGATCGACGGCCCTGGCAACCCGCAGCTGCCGCAGCCGCATTCGGCGCTGAACCTGCGGCGGCTGATCTGGCTGCGCACCATCGCCATCCCCGGGGCAGCGGTTGTGCTGCTGCTGGCGAGCCACTTCTACAACCTGCAGATCCGCGTGGGCCCGCTGCTGGCCATCATCGCGGTGCTGGCGCTGGTCAACTTCTGGACCTGGCAGCGGCTGCAGGCCGGCGGCAGCATCCCGGACGGCGAGTTCTTCCTGCAGATGCTGGTGGACGTCAGCGCGCTGACCGGGATGCTTTATTACGGCGGCGGCTCCAGCAATCCCTTCGCCTACTTCTTCCTGCTGCCGCTGGCCATCAGCGCCACGGTGCTGCCGCGGCGCTATACCTGGCCGATGGCGGCGATCATCGCCGCCTGCTACACCTTCCTGCTGCTCTACCGCGTGCCGCTGTTGCCGTTCTCGCAGCCGCGCGAAGGCCCGACCTTCATGGTGCACATCGTCGGCATGTGGCTGGGCTTCGTGCTGAGCGCCGGGCTCATCGCCCACTTCGTGGTGAGCATGGGCGAGTCGCTGCGCGAGCAGGAGCGCAACCTCGCCGAGGCCCGCGAGCGCGCGCTGCGCGACGAGCGGGTGGTCGCCGTGGCAACGCTGGCGGCGGGTGCGGCCCATGAACTCTCCACTCCGCTCGCCACCATGGCGCTGGTGACCAGCGAACTGGCGGAGGAGTACCCGCCGGATCGCTACCCGCAGCTGCACGAGAACCTGCAGCTGCTGCGCAGCCAGATCCGCAAGTGCAAGGACTCGCTGTCGGTGATATCCGCTGCCGCCGGCGTGCGCCGTGCAGACGCGGCGCGGGCCATGGCGGTGGACACCTTCGTCGGCCAGACGGTGGCCGAAGTGCGCCAGCTGCGCCCGGGTTCGGCCATCACCGTGAGCAGCGACGGGCCGCGGCCGGCGCCGCGTATCCTGGTGGAGCGCACGCTGTCGCAGGCCCTGCTCAACGTGCTGCACAACGCGGTGGATGTCTCCCCCGGCGACGTGCGCGTGAGCTGCGCCTGGGACGGCGAGCAGGTGCACATCGCCGTGCAGGACCACGGCCCGGGCATCAGCCTGCAGTCCCTGCACCCCGGCGAGGAGCCCGGCCGCTCCACCAAGGAAAGCGGCCTGGGCCTCGGCCTGTTTCTCACTCACACGGCGCTCAACCACCTCGGCGGCGATATCAGCTTCAGTGATGCGCCCGGTGGCGGTGCGCGTGTCACGGTCAACCTGCCGCTGGCGCGGCTGCAGACGGGAACCTGACGATGACAGCGACTGGCGATGGTGCCGCCTTCCTGGTGGTGGATGACGACGAGATCTTCTGCGGCGTGCTGGCGCGGGCGCTGGAGCAGCGCGGCTACAGCGTCGCCGCCGCGCGCTCGGTGGTCGAGGCACAACAACTGATTGTGCGCCGTCGCCCGGAGTTCGCCGTGGTGGACCTGCGCATCGGCAACGATTCCGGGCTGACGCTGGTGCGCCAGCTGGCGGAGCTCACGCCACCGGCGCGCTCGGTGGTACTGACCGGCTACGGCAGCATCGCTACCGCCGTGGAAGCCATCAAGCTCGGTGCCTCGCAGTACCTGACGAAGCCGGTGGAAGTGGACGAGATCCTGGCGGCCCTGCAGGAGGAGCGCCAGCCGGCCGCGGTCGCCGAAGCCGCGGCACCGAAGCCGCTGTCGGTGCGCCGCGCCGAGTGGGAACACATCCAGCGCGTGCTCTCCAACCACGGCGGCAACATCTCGGCCGCAGCCCGCGCGCTCGGCATCCACCGCCGCACCTTGCAGCGCAAGCTGCGCAAGCGCCCGGTACGCAGCTGAGAGGGCCCGGCGGCGGCGATCCCCGGCGCTGGCCGGCCGGCGCTGCTGCCGGCTGCTGGCGCAACTCAGCGCTGCCCAGCCTGCCGCCGCAACTCACGCCGACGCCACAGAGCCTTGTGGATCTCCATGGCGACGACGATGCTCATGGCCACGGCCAGCAGGCCGGCCCAGGCCTGCAGCGGCAGCGGTGCGGTATGCAGCACCTCACGCCCGACCGGTGAGTACATCATCACCAGGTGCAGCAGCAGCGCTGCAGCAGCGCCCGCCAGCAGCACCGGGCTGCGCCTGAGTGGCAGCGCGAATGCCGAAGCGGTTTCCGAGCGGCAATTGAGCAGGTGCAGGTTCTCGAACAGGACCATGAGCAGCAGCAGTGCGTTACGCGCCGCGTCTACGCTCCAGCCCATATCCAGCAGCCATTGGAACAGCGCGAAACCTGCCAGGCCCATGACCAGCGCTGCCACCGCCGACTGGCGGATCATCAGGGCATCGAAGATGCCTTCCCTGGAGCGGCGCGGCGGCCTGGAAAGGATGCCGGGTTCGCCACGCTCGAATCCCAGCGCCATGTCCTGGATGCCATTGGTGACGAGGTTCAGCCACAGCAGCTGCACCGGCGTCAGTGGCAGCGGCGCACCGGTCGCGACCGCGAGAGCCACGAACAGCACTTCGGCGGCGCCGGTGGACACCAGCAGGTAGATGATCTTGCGGATGTTGGCATAGGCGATCCGCCCCTCTTCGATGCCGGCGGTGATGGTGGCGTAGTGGTCATCGGTGATGACCAGATCGGCGGCCTCGCGCGCCACATCGGTGCCACCACGGCCCATGGCGACACCGATGTCCGCCGCGCGCAGTGCCGGGGCATCGTTGACGCCGTCACCGGTTACCGCGACGTAGTGCCCGGCGGCCTGGGCCGCCTGCACGATCGCCAGCTTCTCCTCCGGTGCGACCCGCGCGAATACCCGCGCCCGTGCCATGAGCGCCGGCAGGCCGGCGGCCCCGGCCGCGGCGAGGTCCGCGCCGGTCACGACCTCGGAGGGTCCGCTGGCCAGGCCGAGATCGCGCGCGATCGCCAGCGCCGTCACCGGGTGGTCGCCCGTGACCATGATGGTGCGCACCCCGGCACCGGCGGCGATGCGGATTGCCTCGACCACCCCGGGCCGCGGCGGATCGATCATGCCGACCACGCCGAGCAGGCGCAGGCCGGCAGGCGCGGCGGGCGGCGCCACCAGCCCGGCCGGCATGCGGCCGGCGGCAACGGCCAGCACCCGCTGCCCGCGCTGGGCCATGGCCTCCGCGGCCGCCAGCAGCGTGCTTGCCGCGGCAGCGTCGGTGCACATCGCGGCGACTCGTTCCGGCGCGCCCTTCACCAGCAGCTCGGTGCCGCTGTCGACGGCATGCAGCGTGGCCGCGTAGCGTGCCTCCGGTTCAAATGGCGTACTGCCCAGCAGCGGGCTCGCCTGCAACTGCGCTTCGCGGAGCAGGCCCAGCTTTCCCGCGAAGCTGAGCAGCGCCACATCCGTCGGATCGCCATGCCAGGACCAGGCGCCATTACGCCGCGACAGCTGCCCCTCGTTGCACAGCACCACCGTTCGCGCCAGTTCGGCGAGCGCCGCATGGTCGCGGTCGGCGGCGCCGTTCACCAGCCCGTCCTGCCCGCGCAGCTCGCCCTCGGGCAGGAAGCCTTCGCCAGTCACGCGGTAGCTGCGGCCGTCGGCCAGCACGACCTCGCGCACCGTGATCTCGTTGCAGGTCAGGGTGCCGGTCTTGTCGCTGGCGATGAGCGTGCAGCTGCCCAGCCCCTCCACCGCAGCCAGGCGGCGCACGATGACGCCGCGTCGCGCCATGCGCCTGGTACATACCGCGAGCACCACGGTGAGCGCGACGGGCAGGCCCTCCGGGATCGCCGATACCGCCAGCGCGATGGCGAAGATCGCCATCTCGACACCGCCGTAGCCGCGCAGCAGGACGCCGAGGATGGCCACCGCGAACGCAGCGGCGACGACCACCGCACCGATCCGGCCACTGAAATCCGCCAGCCGCTGCATCAGCGGCGGCACCCCGGGTGGCGTGGCCATCACGGCCAGGGCCAGCCGGCCGACCGCCGTGGCGGTACCGGTGGCCACCACCAGGGCGCGCGCCCGGCCGCGGACCACGAGCGTGCCCGCATGCGCGAGATTGCGCCGCTCGGCGAGTTCCAGCTCCGCGGCACCGGTCCAGTCCGCGGCCTTGGCCACCGGCAGTGATTCGCCCGTCAGCAGCGATTCGTCGATCTCCAGTCCCTGCGCCGCCAGCAACCGGGCATCGGCCGGAACCCGCACGCCCGGCTCCAGCTCGATGACATCACCCGGTACCAGCTGCTCGGCGGGGATCCCGGCCGCCGCGCCGTCGCGCACCACGATCGCGTGCGCCTGCAACAGCCGCTGCAGGGCGCGGCTGCTGCGATCCGCCCGTGCCTCCTGCACCGAACCGAGGATGGCGTTGACCAGCAGCGCAGCAAGGATGAACAGCGCGTCCTTGATGGCGCCGGTGGCAATCGCGAGGGCTGCCGCCCCCAGTAGCAGGTAGATGAGCGGGCTGCGGAACTGGCGCAGGAAGATCGTCGCTATGCCGGGTGGGCGGGCCTGGGGCAGGCGATTGGGTCCGCCGCTGGCCAGGCGCCGATCGGCTTCACCAGCCGCGAGGCCCTCCGGGCTGGAGCCGAGCTGCAGCAACGCAGCGTCGCTGCCGAGTGCGTGCCAGGCCGTTGAGGCGTCAGTGCCGGTGCGCGTGGGAATGGCCGTGCCCATGGTGGCCATGATGATGGCCCGCGGCCGTGCGCGTCACGGTCGCATCGCTGTCGGCGAGAGCGAGCCGCAGCGAGTCGAGCGCGGGCATGTGCGTGAGCGCCGCCTCGCGTACCCGGGCGGCGAGCACCGCGGCCTCGCGCACCGGCAGGTCCGGGTCGACGATGAGGTCTGCTTCCGCATGCAGCCGATGGCCGACCCAGCGCGCGCGCAGGTTGGCGAGGCCCTGCACGCCGGGCACGTGGCTGGCGACGTGCCCGATCTCGTCCAGCAGTTCGGGCTCGACGCCGTCCAGCATGCGCGCGAACACCGAGCGCGCCGACTGCCAGAGGATGCCGAAGATGAGCGCGGTGATCGCCAGGCCGACGATCGGGTCGGCCAGCGGGAAGCCGAGCCAGACGCCGGCCGCGCCGAGCACCACGGCCAGGCTGGTGAGGCCGTCGACGCGGGCGTGGTAGCCGTCGGCGACCAGCGCGGCGCTGTGGATCTCGCGGCCGACGCGGATACGGAACACCGCCACCGCCTCGTTGCCGAGGAAGCCGACGATGCCGGCCGCCGCCACCGCGCCGAGCCAGGCCACCGGCTGCGGGTGCAGCAGCCGGTCGATGGCCTGGTAGCCGGCGACCAGCGCGCTGAAGAGGATCAGCGCCACCACCGCCAGCCCCGCCAGGTCCTCGACCCTGCCGTAGCCGTAGGTGAAACGCGCGCTTGGCCGGCGTCGCGCGAACCAGAAGGCGATGTAGAGCGGGATCGCCGTGGCCGCATCGCCGACGTTGTGGATGGTGTCCGCCAGCAGCGCCACACTGCCCGACAACCCCACCACCGCCATCTGCGCCAGGGCCGTGAGCAGCAGCCCGGCAAAGGACCAGCGCACCGCCCACATGCCCCGCTCCGTGCTGGCAATGCCCGGGTCCACCACACCATGGCTGTGACCGTGGATCATATTGGGGACAGTTTACTCAACTGAATTCCGGGGACAGTTTACTCAACTCATCCGGCAAACCGGTGTAACAACTGCTCTGGGTGAAGTTGAGTAAACTGTCCCCGGAATTCCAGACGAGTTGAGTAAACTGTCCCCAGAATTCATACCGAGTCTGCTCATGACCACGAAGTTCCTCCTGCCTGAATCCGAGCTGCCGACCCACTGGTACAACGTGGTCGCCGACCTGCCGAGCCCGCCGCCGCCGCCCCTGGGGCCGGACGGCAAGCCGGTGGGGCTGGAGGCGCTGGCGGCGATCTTCCCGCCGGCGCTGATCGAGCAGGAGGTGTCGGCCGAGCGCTGGATCGCCATCCCGGAGGAGATCCGGGAGATCTACCGGCTGTGGCGCCCGACCCCGCTGCAGCGCGCACACCGGCTGGAGCAGGCGCTCGGCACCCCGGCGCGCATCTATTACAAGAACGAGTCGGTGAGCCCGGCGGGCTCCCACAAGCCGAACACCTCGATCCCGCAGGCCTGGTACAACAAGGCGGCCGGCATCCGCCGCCTGACCACCGAGACTGGCGCGGGCCAGTGGGGCTGCTCGCTCGCGCTGGCCGGCCAGCTGCTCGGCCTCGAGGTACGGGTGTACATGGTCCGGGTGAGCTACGAGCAGAAGCCCTACCGGCGCTCGATGATGCAGACCTGGGGAGCGGAGGTGTTCGCGAGCCCCACGACGCTCACAAACGCGGGCCGCCAGACGCTGGAGAAGCACCCCGACACGCCGGGCTCGCTCGGGATCGCCATCTCCGAGGCGGTGGAGGAAGCCGCCGGCCGCGCCGACACCAACTACGCGCTCGGCTCGGTGCTCAACCACGTGATGCACCACCAGACCATCATCGGCCAGGAAGCACGCAAGCAGATGGCGCTGGCCGGCGATTACCCGGACATGGTCTTCGGCTGCTGCGGCGGCGGCTCGAACTTCGCCGGCATCGCCTTCCCCTTCTTCGCCGACAAAGCCGCCGGCAAGGCGGTGCGGCTGGTCGCGGTGGAACCCACCTCCTGCCCGACGCTGACCAAGGGCGTGTACGCCTACGACTACGGCGACGCCACCGGCCTCACGCCGCTGCTGAAGATGCACACGCTCGGCCACGACTTCGTGCCGCCGGGCATCCATGCTGGCGGGCTGCGCTACCACGGCGCCGCGCCGCTGGTGAGCCAGCTGGTGGATGCCGGGCTGGTGGAAGCGGTGGCCATCCCGCAGCTCGAGACCTTCGAGGCCGGCGTGCAGTTCGCGCGCACCGAGGGCATCGTCCCGGCGCCCGAGTCCACCCACGCCATCGCCGCGACCATCCGCGCGGCGAAGGAATGCGCGAAGACCGGCGAGCCGAAGGTGCTGCTCGTGAACCTCTCGGGCCACGGCCACTTCGACATGAGCTCCTACGACCGCTACTTCTCCGGCAGCCTGCAGAACTACGAGTACCCGGACGAGGCGATCACCGAATCGCTGCGCCAGCTGCCGAAGGTCGGCTGAACGCCGACCTCCGCAGCCGTCACCCCTCAGCGCGAGGCGCCGAAGTTCATCCGCGCGCCGATGCCGGCCCAGCGCGGCGCGCCGTAGGCGATCTGGTTGAAGCCGAACAGCCCGGTGAAGTCGAAGGTATAGGCCTTGTACTCTTCCTCGAAGGCGTTGTTCACGTAGGCGTAGAGTTCCCAGGCGCGGTCACCGCTGGTGTAGGAACCGCGGAAGTTCACCAGCGTGTAGCCGTTCTCGTGCGAGACCGGGTGGTTCTGGATGTCGTACCAGATGTCCTCGTGGTAGCTGCCCGACGCCTGCAGCGCCAGCGTGCCGCCCAGCGCCGGCCACTCGTAGCGCACCAGCGCATCGAGGCTGAGGTCGGGTGCACCCACCATCTCGCGCTCGCGCACCGCGTCGCCGGTGATGGTCGGGATGTCGTCCGCGGTCGCGTGCAGCAGGCCGAGGCCGGCCTGCAACGTCAGGCCCTCGATCGGCCGGCTGTCGATCTCCAGTTCCGCGCCATAGACCTCGGCATCGGTGTTGAAGATGACCTGGTTGAGGATCAGCCACTGGAAGGTCTGGAAGTCCTTGTAGTCGTAGTAAAACACCGAGGCGTTCAGCCGCGTGGTGGCCGACAGCACCGTGGACTTCACGCCGAGTTCGTAGGCGTCCAGGGTCTCGGTGCCGAAGGGCACGCTGCCGACGGGGTTGTTGCCGAACACCTGCGTCTGGTCGAGGAAGCCGTTGTTGAAGCCCGCGGACTTCTTGCCGCGCGACCAGGAGCCGTAGAGCAGCACATCGTCCGTGGCCTTCCAGTTCAGCTGCAGGCGGCCGGTGACATAGCTGTCGTCATGCTTCGCCAGCCCACCCACCGATGCGCCGTTGAACAGCATGAGGTAGTCGGCCGTCGGCCGCGACGGGCTGATGGGCGTGGGGTCCGGGTTGGTGCAGGGCGGGGCCGGCGTCGTCGAGCAGAAGGCAACGATGCCGGTGCTGTCGATGTTGCTGTAGTCGAGTTCCTTGTCCTCACTGGTCCAGCGCAGGCCGGCGATCACGGTCCAGTCCGGCGCGAGGTCGTACTCGACCTGGCCGAACAGGTCCCAGGACTCGGTTTCCTGCGTGTAGTTTGCATCCATGTCCACGAAGCCGATGGCGTCCGTGTTCAGGGTGTAGTGGCCGCCGACGTCGTTGTCGAAGTAGTACACGCCGGCCAGCCAGCGCAGCCGCTCGGCCGAGCCCGCGAGGCGGAACTCCTGCGAGAAGGTGTCGGTATCCGCGGCGAAGGACGGTGCGATGAACGAGCGGACCTCCGGCGGCGGGATCGGCCCGGGGTTATAGGGCGGCATGAGGAACGGATTCATGTCCGAGTCCTCCTGCTGCAGGCGGTCCACGGTGGTGTAGGCGGTGATGGAGGTGAAATCCAGCCCGCCGATGCGCCAGTCCACGTTGGCCTGCAGGCCCTCGTTCTGCACCCGCACCCGGCCTGGCCGGTCGTAGTCGCCGTGCCAGGGATCGCCGTCGGTGTCGACGTAGCCGAAGGCGTCGCAGCCGGCGCAGGCGCCCCAGAAGTTCTCGTCCGCGGGCAGCGGCAGGCTGCTGTTGCCGTCGGCGCTGGGCCGCGTGGCCTGGTGCTGCCAGGCACCCACGGCCGCGGAGTTGCGCGAGTAGTTGCCGCTGAGGAGGATGCCGAGGTCATCGCTGGGCCTGAACAGGACCTGCAGCCGCGCGGCGGATGCATCCGAGCTGTTGTAGTCCTGCACGTTGGGCGTGCGGTTCTTCGTGTAGCCGTCGTAGTCGTCGAAGGCGGCCGAGAGGCGCGCCGAGATTCCCGCGCCGAGCGCCCCACCCACCGCGCCCTCGCCCTTGAACTCGTTGTAGGAGCCGTAGGACAGGTCGGCGTAGGCGTCGAAGGCCTCCGTGGGCCGTTTGGTGACGTAGTGGATCACGCCGCCGGTGGAGTTGCGGCCGAACAGCGCGCCCTGCGGCCCGCGCAGCACCTCGATGCGCTCGATGTCGAAGAGCTGCAGCGACAGGCCGCCCATGGCGGGCTTGTAGACATCGTCGACGTAGACCGCCACCGGGTTTTCCTGCGCATCGGCGAAGTCATTGAGGCCGACGCCGCGCAGGAAGAAGTTGACCTGGCTCGAGGCCGCCTGCGGCGTGGTGTAGCTGAGGTTCGGCGTCATCTGCGCGACATCCACCGTGCTGGTGAAGCCGAGGTTGCGCACCTCCTCGGCGCCAAAGGCGCTGACCGAGATGCCGACATCCTGCAGGTTCTGCTCGCGCCGCTGGGCGGTGACGATGATTTCCTCGATGCCGCCGCCCTCGGCCGCCAGCGCGCTGCCCGCCATGGAGCCCAGCGCCGCCGCAATCGCCGCCGCCAGCGCAACCGCTGTCCTGATCGTCCCCATCTGTCTTCCCCCCTGCCTATATAAAAGTGTCAGTCATCCTGGCCGGTGAGCCACGGCCCCCAGAGCCGCTGCTTCACTTCCTCCCAGGTGTCGGTGTCGTCCCCCGCCGGCTGGTAACGGCACCCCGGGTGCGCGTAGGCCGGTCGCGTCCAGGTGCCCCGCTCCACCAGCCGGCGGATGTTGGCACGATAGATTTCATCCACCACGGCATGCGGCTTCGGGTCGTCGCGCAGCCAGAGGTTCTTCGGGTGGATCGGCTGCTCGTACATGCGCCGGAACAGCTCCACGCGCAGATCCTTCAGCCAGTTGTTGTTGAGGCTCATGGCGCGGAAGTTGCGCAGCGCCTCGATGTCCACGGTCGCGGCGACGATGGTATTGCTGGTACCCGCGCTGTAGGACACCACCTGGCCGCGGTAGTCGACGATGTGCGCGCTGCCGCCGGCGATGTCCACCGGGTGCTTCGATGCCGCGCCGAGGTACACCGGCCCGGCATTCGGGCAGAGCATGTAGACCGAGTTGAACTCCGCATGGCCCTGGTTCTGGATCATCCAGGTGCCGCCGCCCGGATAGCCCGCGGTGGTCATGGGCGTGGCCTCGCTCGGCCGGTAGACGACTTCCGCACCGTTGAAGGCCAGCGCGCGCACCGCCTCGGGATACTCGCCGTCGCTGCAGCAGATGGTGCCGATGTTGCCGATGTCGTCGGTCTTCAGCACCGGGTAGAAGGCCTCGATGCCGTCGCCGAACAGTTCCACCCAGCGGTCGTAGACATCGTGCGGCGTGCAGGAATGCTCGCGGCACCAGAGATGGTTCTTGGCCGCCTTGTGCACCACCTCGCCGCTGGGGGCGATGACGAACAGCGTGTTGAAGTAGCGGTCGGCCATCACCTCGGGCCAGCGCGCCTTGCACTGCCCGATGATGTAGGTGCCGTAGAGCCTTGCCAGCCGGCCGAGCCGCGCGGTCTCCTCGCCCGGCACCTCGATGAACAGCTCGCGGGCCGCCATGGTGTGGGAAAGGTCGAAGATCTCATCGGTGAAGCCGGTGAGCGCGCCCTCGGCCAGCGCGATGACCTTCACCGGCATGTTGATGTTGACCATGGAGACAGCGGCGTGGATCGCCTCCTCGATGGTGTCGAGGTTGTGGCGGATCTGGGAACGCTCGCAGATGCCGAAGATGACCGTGGACAGGCCGACGGCCAGGTAGGGGGCGACGGGCTTTGGCGCAGGCTCAGGCATCGGATGGGGATACTACAGGCGCCCCGCCGCGATACACAATAAAGAGGAAGACGAGAGTGCTCAGGGTGCAGAACGCGGCCGCCATGCGGATCACGCCGCCGTAGTCGCTGCCCGCCCCGATCAGCTCCGCGGCCAGTGCCGGCCCGACGGCCGCACCCAGCCCCTGGGCACCGGTCATCATCACCAGGAACCGCCCCCGTACATCGAGCTTCGCCACCGCGCCCATCTGGTAGGACACCGCGACGATGAACAGCGCCTGATAGGCCCCGGTCGCCAGGAAGTAGAGCAGCGGACCGAACTGGCCCAGGAGCGCAAACAGCGCCGCGCACTGGCCGACGAGGACCAGCAGCAGCGGCCAGTAGCGCCCGTAGCGATCGCTGGCCCAGGCCGCGGCCAGCGCCCCGGCGATCGCCGTGACCTGCGAGAGGCCGAGCGCCAGGCCGATGGTCGCCGCCGGCAGCCCGGCCGCCTGGCCGATGCGCTCGACGAAGGCCCAAAAGCCGAACACGTTGATGAAGAACACCACGCTGGCCGCCAGCGCGAGCCAGATCAGCAGGCTGTTGCCGGTGCTGCCCCCGCCCGCCACGACAGCGGCCACCAGCTCCCGGCCCCGCGCGGGAAAGCGGCGCAGCGTCGCCAGCATCGCCAGCGCGGCGCCAGCGAGCATGAAATAGAGTGCGCCCACGCCCCAGCGCTGCAGCAACCAGGGCGCGGTGAAGAAACCCGCGAGCATCAGCAGGCCCTGCACGGCCTGGGCGAGGCCGAAAGCGCGGTCGGGTTCGCGGTCGTCGCCGAGTGCGGCCACCGTCACCGCGAACACGCAGCCGCCGGCGAAGCCGCTGAGGAAGCGCAGCGCCAGCAGCGCCGGATAGGCGGCGACGCCGGCGCTGATGGCATTGAGCAGCGCATAGCCGAGGAAGGCGGCGAGCAGCGTGCGGGTCCAGGAGAAGACGCGGATCCACAGCGCGGCGATGACCGAGGCCGCGACCAGCCCGAACCCCTCCATCGCGGCGATGTTGCCGGCCTGCTGCTCGCTGTAGCCGTAGCCGTCCACCAGGCCGCCGACGATCATCGGCATGAGGATCATCGCCGCCGGGCCCAGCGCATAGACCACGCAGACCAGCAGCGTCTGCGCCATGCCGGCCGCCCGGGTCACTGCGCGGTCAGCCCGCCGTCGACGACGAACTCGGCACCGGTGATGAAGCGCGCGGCGTCCGAGGCGAGAAACAGCACCATGGCGGCGACATCGCCGGGCTGGCCGATCATCGGCAATACCTGCATGTCCATGAAGAACTTCCGCGCCTCCTCCAGGTTCGCCGCCATGCCCTTGTCGAGCATGTCCTGCAGCTCGCGGTGGAACATCGGCGTGTCGGTGTTGCCGGGGTGTACGGAATTGACGCGGATGCCGTAGCCGGCGCGGCCGCATTCGATGGCGACGCTCTTGCTGAACAGGCGCACGCCGCCCTTGGTGGAACAGTAGGCCGTGAGCCGCTCCGAACCGATGAGCCCGCCGACGGAGGAAATGTTGACGATGGAGCCGCCACGGCCGGCACGCCCGCCGGGCCGCATCGCCGTGACCGCCTCGCGGGTGCCGAGGAACACGCCATCGAGGTTCACCGCATGCACCTGGCGCCACTGCTCGAGGCTGGTGTCGGCCAGCGCCTGCACCAGGGCGATGCCGGCGTTGTTGACCAGCACGTCGAACCCGCCATGGTGGTCGATGGCGGCGGCGACCGCCGCACGCCAGTCCGCCTCGCGGGTCACGTCCAGCGCCACCGCCTCGGCGATGCCGCCTTCGCGGGCGATGTCATCGGCCACGGCGCGCGCGCCGGCGAGGTCGATGTCGGCCACCAGCAGCCGCGCGCCCTGGGCGGCGAGCATGCGGGCGCAGGCGGCGCCGATACCCTGCGCCGCGCCGCTGACCAGCGCCACCTTGCCGCGGACGTGGACCACCGGCTCCAAGGTTCAGCCCTGGTTGAGCAGGAAGATGACGCTCGGCGCATGGCCACCCCGGCCCTGCATGGCCGGGTGTGCGGTCAGCCAATCCGGCGGCACCAGCTCGGGGAAGTTGCCCAGCCCGAGGACGATGTCGCTGCGCCCGTCGCCATTGACGTCTGCCGCCTCGATCGAGCACCAGACGCTGAAGAATTCGCGCGGGATCGACTGCGGCGCGAACTGCATGCCTCCCTGGTTCTCGAGGTAGACGAAAGTCTCCGGCTCGTCGTAGTTCCACTCCGGGAATAGGGCGATGGCGGCAATGTCCGGGTCGCCGTCGGCGTCGAAGTCGCGCACCACCGAGCGGATGGCGCCATGCATGCGGTAGTACCAGGCCATGGTGAACTTCATGCCGCCGTCGTTGCGGAACACGCGGATGCCGTGCTGCGGCCGCGGCGCCGGGATGACCTTGCCGAAGTGATTGCCATTGACGTTGTCGCCGTTGAGCACCACCAGGTCCATGTCGCCGTCGCCGTCGAAATCAGCCGCCTGCAGGCTGTTGCCGCCCCAGGAGGGCGTGTGCTGGTCGATGAGATGGCGGGTGAAGGTCTCGTCACCGTTGTTGGTGAAGATCACCAGCTCCTGGCGGCCCTGGGCGATCAGCGCGGCGACATCGGGACGGCCATCGCCGTTGAAGTCGGCGATGCTGTTGCCGATCAGCCCGGCATCCTCGGCGATGACCTTCTCGCGCAGCCCCGGCATCACGCCGGGCGGGATCTCGGCCGGCGCCTTGCGCCACTGCTGCTCGTAGTCCGGCTGCTGGTACCAGATCGCCAGCAGGCTCTGCGCGCCCTGCGCGTAGCCGTCGCCGTAGGCGTCGGCGACGATGTCCGGCCGCCCGTCGCCGTTCATGTCCGTGGTGTGGTGCTGCACCAGGCGCTGTTTGCCCGTCACCAGCATGCGCGAGCGCGGGGGGCTGGCCGAGAAATCCACGTCGGTGATGGCGGCGATGCCGATCCTGGTCATGGGGAAGCGGCCGTGGGTGACGAGGCGGATGCCGTTGTCCGTCAGCGCCATGTCGATGGGATCGCTGGTGACCTGCACCCGGGCGACACGCTTGCCGCTGCGCAGGTCGAGCGCGACCACGTCGTCCCATTTGTCGAAGCCGGCACGGCGCTCGCCGCCGCCGACCCAGTCGTCGATCACCGAGCGGCCGACGTACAGGCGCTGGCGCCGCGGGTCGACCAGCGTCGACATCACCAGTGCGTCCGGCTCGAGCTCGAGCTGCGGGAACACCGCCCGGAAGCGCGTGGTGACCGGCGGCTTCGGCCCCTGCTGCTCCATCTCCGCCGAGGGGCGCGCATTGGCGACGTAGTACTCGCGCATGCGCCGGAATTCCTCAGCGCTCATCTCCGGCTTGTCGGGGATGTGTGCGCGGAACGGATACAGGTCGCGGTAATAGCCATCGCTGCCGAAGAGGAAATAGCGCTTGGTGTAGTCCTTCACCGGCTCCATCTCCGGCGGCGCCGGTTCCACGCGCATGTCGGGGAATTCGTCGCCCTTCATGCCGACGTAGTTGCCCATGTAGTGCAGCGCGTAGGGCCAGTATTCCTTCGCGAGATCGGCGGGGCTCGGCTCGAGGTGGCAGCGGACACAGTGGCGCTGCACCAGCTCCTGGCCCGTGGCGGCCGCCGTCGTCGCCGGACCGGTGGGCGCCGCGGACTTGCCGCAGCCGCCGAGGATCGTTGCGATGCCGGCCATGGTGACGCTGGCAATGGCCGCCGCGCACCGCCGGATCCTTTTTTGCCGCCGGGATTGCATGTGCCTGGATCTCCTGCCCCTGGGGGCGACGATAGCGGCGGGCGCGGCCGCGGGCAATGCCCGCCGGCTCAATCGCCGAAGCGGTAGCGCGCCGCAAGACGTGGCCGGATGCCCGCCGCCGGGAAGCCGATCGCCTCCTCGTAGCTGGCGTCGAGCAGGTTGTCCACGGCCAGTGCGAGGCGCAGGCGCGGCGTCACCGCCCAGGCGAGGTTGAGGTCGACGCGCTGCCAGGCGCCGAGCCTGAGCTCGCCGGTGGGAATCGAGTTGTCGAGGCTGTCGCCGACGTAGAGCCAGTCGAGGTCGACGGACCAGTCCGCCGCCGGCAGCCAGCGCGCCGACAGGCCGCCGCGCCACTCCGGCCGCTGCAGCAGTTCGCGGTCGCTGCCCGCGACGTCGATGTCGGTCCAGGTGGCATGGGCGCCGAGCGTCAACGCCGGTGCCAGCAGCAGTGTCGCGCCGAGCTCCGCGCCGCGGCTGCTGACGCGATCGCGATTGACGTTGCGGAAGGTCGCGGGGTCGAGGTCGATCAGGTCCTCGAACTCGTAATCGAACAGCGTCAGGGTGGCCTCGCCCACCCTGCCGAGCTGCTGGGTGATGCCGAGCTCGGCGCCGCGGCTTTTTTCCGGGCGCAGCCCCGGCTCGCCCACCAGCGGACTGCCGAGTGCGAAGAAGCTCGGCAGCTTGAAACCGCTGCCCCAGTCGGCGCGCAGCCGCGTGCGCCCGGCATTTGGCGAATAGCTGGCGCCGAGGCGGCCCGTGGTTTCGCCGGCGAAACCGTCGGGATCGTCGCGGCGCAGGCTGACCTGCAGCAGCCAGCGGTCGCCGGCCTGCAGCCGCCCCTCGACGAACAGGCCGATGGTGTCGCGATCCAGGGCAAAGCTGTTCGGAATGCGCATCGGGCCGAAATCGACGTAGCCATCGGAGTCGCCGGACTCGCCCTGGAAATCCGCGCCGGCCGTGGCGGCCAGCGTCGCGCTGCCGGCGCTGGCCGCCAGCGTCGCCTGCAACGCCGCCTGCTCGCGGCGCAGCTCGTTGTGCGCGCCATTGGGCGGCACCTGGTCACCTGGATAGATACCCGGGGAGTCGTAACGGGAATCGCGCCCGTAGTGGCTGGCGCGGGCCTGGATCGACCAGGACTGGTCGAGCTGCCAGTCGAAATCACCGCCGAGCGCGTAATCCTCCGCGCTCGCCTGGTCGAGGCTGCGCAGCACGGCCAGGCGTGGCCCGCCGCTCTGCTCGGGGAACGAGGTGCTTTCGGTGTCGGCATAGCGCCCGTAGAGGTTGGCCGTCACACCACTGGCCGGCTGCAGGCGCAGGCGGCCGCTGATGCTGTCGGCCTCGTAGGTGCTGCCGGGCACAGCCTCGCCGTCGTTGCGGCTGGTGGCCTGCAGCGAGAACCCGCCGTCGCCGGCCGGGCCGCTGAGCTGCAGGCTCGCGCGCCGGTAGTCGTCAGCGCCGGCCTCGCCCTCCACGGCGGCCGCGAGCGGCCCGCCGCCCGCCGGGCTGATGAAGTTGATGACGCCGGCGAGGCCGTCGGAGCCGTAGATGGAGGACTCCGGTCCGCGCACGATCTCCACGCGATCGAGGTCGGCCAGGTTCAGCGATGCGAAGTCGAAGGAGCCGCCGCGGCTGTTGCTGGGGTCGTTGACCTTGATGCCGTCGACGAGGAAGACGGTGAAGTTCGGCTCGCTGCCGCGCATGAAGAGCTGGCTGACGCCGCCCGCGCCCGGCTGCACCACATGCAGGCCGGGCACCGCGCGCAGCAGGTCGGCCACGCCGCTGTCGCCGCGCGCCTCGATCGCCTCGCGGTCGAGCACCGTGCCGGCGCCGGGCAGGCTGCCAGGCGGTGCCGCCAGGCGCGTGCCCGTCACCACGATCTCCTCCACCGCCCCGGCCGGTTCGAGAAATGGTGCCGGATTTATTTCGAGAAATGGTGCCGGATTTATTTTGCCGGACATCGGCAAAATAAATCGAGAAATGGTGCCGGATTTATTTTTCCGATGTCCGGCAAAATAAATCCGGCACCATTTCTCGCGGCACCATTTCTCGACCCGGCCGGGGCGGCAGCGGCGACCAGCCACAGCGCCAGCAGCGGCGCACAGAATGCGCGGCGCGCCAGCTCAGCCGCCATGCGGCTCGTCGTCGGCCTGCGTGGACCAGATGCGGTGCGAGTCCAGCAGCAGGCGCGCGATCGCCTCGTTGGCGTCCAGGCGCGCCTGCTCGGCGGCGACCTCGGCCTCCGCGGCATTGCGCCGGGCCAGCAGCGATTCGGCCAGCGGCATTTCGCCGAGCTCATAGGCGCGGCGCGCCAGGTCGGCATGCCGCGTCATGGCCGCGGCAGCATCCCGCAGCTGCCGCCAGGTCTCGACGCCGGTCGAGGCCCGCTCCCAGTTGACGACCGCCTCGGCCTCCAGCCGCCGGCGTGTCGCGGTCTCCAGCTCCGCCAGCGCATCGGCCTGCCCGCGCTGGCGCTCCGCCTCAGCGCTGCGCGCGCCGATGCCGATGGGCACGGCAACACTCATGCCGACGATCTTCTCGTCGCCGAACTGCTCGTTGGCATAGAAGAGGCCGAGAGTCGGATCCGGCAACCGATCACGGCCAGCACGCCGCGCCGCCAGGCGGCTGCCCTCCAGGGCGCTCTGCACCGCCAGCAGCTCGTGGTTGTGCTCCAGCGTCGCCGCGGTCCAGTCGGCCGCGGTTCCCGCCGGCAGCAGCGGCTCGGCGGCCCGCGGGGTTGCCGGCGGCAGGCTCGGGAAGCTGGCGCGCAGCGCGGCGAGTGCCGCCTGTTGCCGGCCGAGCGCCTGCTGCTGCTGCGAGCGCGCCTGGGCCAGCGCGGCATCGGCCTCGAGCAGCTCCAGGCGCGCCGCGTCGCCGCGCCGGTTGCGCGTCGCCACGGTGCTGCGCACCTCGTCGAGCAGGTCCGCCTGCGCCGCGCGCAAGCGTGTTTCCGTCAGCGCACGCAGCGCGCCGTACCAGAGGCCGAGCAGCTGGCGGGCGGTCTCGTGGCGCGCGTCGCCCACTTTCTCGCGCGCCTCGTCCATGCCCCTGGCGCCGATATCGGCGTCGAGCCCCGCCTTGCCGAAGAGCCGGAAGCCGCGCTCGATGCCGGCGGACCATTCGTCGGAACGGTCGGCGACGCCGGCGATGTCGCGCCGCTGGCCGGTGACGCGCAGCTCGAGTTCGTGCGGACCGGCGTCGAGTGCATCGCGCTCGGCCGCCGCCACCCGCAGCCGGGCCTCGGCTTCGCGCACCACCGGGTGGTCGTCGAGTACGGCAGACACCACCTCGATGGGCGGCAGGTCCGCCGGCGGCGTGAATTCAGCCGCCGGCAGGGTGCCGGCGACCAGCAGTGCAATCCAGGCAATGTGCCGGCTCATGCCAGCCTCCCGATTTCAGCCACGGGCGTGATCCAGTACATGATGTCGCGCGACGGCAGCGCCTGCTTCAGGCTGTCGACCAGCGCGCGCGCCAGCTCCGCCTCCAGCACCACCTGCACCTCGCAGCGCTCGGCGCGCCCGCGCACCTGCTCCTGCACGCTCAGTGCGTCGGCCCGGGTCCCATGGCCCTCGGCGCGCGCCAGGGTGAAGCCACTGGCCCATTCCGGGTGCGCCAGCAGGGCCTCCACCAGCATCTCCTCGAGGTGGCTCGGCGCGACCAGCGTCAGTTGCACCAGGCTCATTTCAGGGCACCTCGCAGGATGAAGTGGCGGTAAAGGACCGGCAGCAGCACCAGGGTGAGCGCCGTGGATGAGACCAGCCCGCCCACCACGACGATGGCCAGCGGCTTCTGGATCTCGGAACCCGGGCCGCTCGCCAGCAGCAGCGGCACCAGGCCAAAGGCGGTGATGCTGGCCGTCATCAGCACCGGGCGCAGCCGGCGCAGGGCGCCTTCGCGCACCACGCTGTCCGCGGCCAGGCCCTGGCCGGCCAGCTGGTTGAAGTAGCTCACCATCACCACGCCGTTGAGCACCGCGATGCCGAGCAGCGCGATGAAGCCCACCGAGGCCGGCACCGACAGGTACTCGCCGCTGATGAACAGGGCGGCCACGCCACCCACCAGCGCGAACGGCACATTGGCCAGCACCAGGGCCGCCTGCTTCACCGAGTGGAAGGTGGTGAACAAGAGCGCGAAGATCAGGGCGATGGACACCGGCACGACGATGGCCAGGCGGGCCGCAGCCCGCTGCTGGTTCTCGAACTCGCCGGCGTAGACCACGGAGTAGCCCTCCGGCAGTTCGATCTCCGCACCGATGCGCGCGCGCACCTCGTCGACGAAGCCGACCAGGTCGCGGTCGGCGACATTGCTCTGCACCGTCACGTAGCGCGCAGCATTCTCGCGGTTGATGGCCACCGGGCCATCGGTGCGCTCCAGCTGCACCACTTCCCGCAGCGGGATCGCGCTGCCGCCCGGCGTCGGGATGCGCAGCAGCTCGAACAGCGCCGGTGACATGCGCACCTCCTCGCCCGCCCGCAGCACCAGCGGCGTGCGCCGCGTGCCCTCCTGGACGGTGCCGACCCGCAGGCCCTCCAGCTGGGCCTTGAGAAAGGCCGAGACATCGTCGACCGTGAGGCCGTAACGGCCGGCGGCCAGGCGATCCACCGAGGCCTGCAGGTACTGCACGCCCTCATTCTTCTTGCTGAGGACGTCCTGAGCGCCGGGCACCGAGGCGACGATGGCCTCCACCTCGTCGGCGAGGCGGTTGAGCGTCTCGATGTCGCTGCCGAACACCTTCACCGCCAGGTCGCCGCGGCTGCCGGTCAGCATCTCGGAGACGCGCATGTCGATCGGCTGGGTGAAGCCGTAGCTGATGCCGGGGAAGCCCGCCATCACCTTGCGCATCTCCTCCATCAGCCATTCCTTGTCCGGCCCACGCCACTCGTCCTGAGGCTTGAGCACCAGGAAGCCGTCGGTCTCATTGAGGCCCATGGGATCGAGGCCGATCTCGTCGGAGCCGACCCGCGCCACCATGCCCTGGATCTCCGGGATCTGCTGCAGCAGCGCTCGCTGCACCTTGAGATCGAGCTCCATGCTCTCCTCGAGGCTGATGGAAGGCAGCTTCTCCAGCTGGATCAGCAGGTCGCCCTCGTCGAGCGTCGGCATGAACGACTTGCCGATGAAGGGGAACAGCAGTGCGGCCACGGCCAGCAGCGCCACGGCCGCGATCATCACCGGGCGGGTGCGTGCCAGCGCCAGGTCCAGCAGCGGCGTGTACAGGCGCACCGCCTGGCGCAGCAGCCAGGGATCCTCGTGCGCACCGGCTTTCAGAAGCCAGGACGACAGCACCGGCACCACGGTGAGCGACAGGACCAGCGCCGCGCCCAGGGCGAAGACGATGGTCAGCGCCACCGGCACGAACAGCTTGCCCTCCAGCCCCTCCAGGGTCAGCAGCGGCATGAACACGATCATGATGATCAGCACGCCGGACACCACCGGCGTGCCCACCTCGCGCACCGCGCGGAAGATCTGGTGCAGCTTGTTCTGGCGGCTGTGGTCGTGGGCGAGGTGCGTGACCACGTTCTCCACCACCACCACCGCGCCGTCGACCAGCATGCCGATGGCGATGGCCAGGCCACCGAGGCTCATGAGGTTGGCCGAGAGGCCCATCTGGCGCATCAGCAGAAAGGTGGCGAGCGCGGCCAGCGGCAGCGTCAGCGCCACCGTGAGCGCGGCGCGCACGTTGCCGAGGAACAGGAACAGCAGCGCCAGCACCAGTACCGTGGCCTCGAGCAGCGCGACGGACACCGTGCCCACGGCGCGCTCCACCAGCACCGAGCGATCATAGAAGGTGTTGATACTGACGCCTTCGGGCAGCGTCGGCGCGATCTCGGCGAGCCGTGCCTTGATCAGCGCTGCGACCTGCTGGGCGTTGGCGCCCTTCAGCGCCAGCACCAGGCCCTCGACGGCCTCGCCCCTGCCATCCTGGGTCACGCCGCCGTAGCGGGTGAGCGCGCCGAGGCGCACCTCGGCCACGTCGGCGACGCGCACCGGCACGCCGTTGACGTCCTTGACGACGATGCTGGCGAGCTGTTCGAGGCTCTGCACGGCACCCTCGACCCGCAGCAGCCAGACTTCCTCGCCGTCGGTGAGCCGGCCGGCGCCGTCGTTGCGGTTGCTGGCCTGGATGGCATCGGCGAGTTCGGTGAGCGTGACGCCGCGCGCGCTCATCGCGACGTTGTCCGGCGCCACCTCGAAGGTCTTCACCAGACCGCCGAGCGCGTTGACGTCGGCGACGCCGGGTAGCGTGCGCAGCTGCGGGCGGATCACCCAGTCGAGCAGCGCACGCCGCTCCGCCAGGCTGAGGCTGTCGCCCTCGACGGTAAACATGAACATTTCCGACAGCGGCGTGGTGATCGGCGCCAGGCCGCCGGTGACACCCTCGGGCAGGTCCGCCAGCACGTTGTTGAGACGCTCGGCCACCTGGCTGCGGGCCCAGTAGATGTCGGCGCTGTCCTCGAAGTCCACGGTGATGTCGGTGAGCCCGTACTTCGACACCGAGCGCAGGATGCGCTGGCGCGGGATGCCGAGCATCTCGGTCTCGATGGGCGCGGCGATGCGCGCCTCGATCTCCTCCGGCGTCATGCCCGGCGCCTTGAGGATGATCTTCACCTGGGTGGTGGACACCTCGGGGAAGGCGTCGATCGGCAGCGCGCGCCAGGCCTGCACGCCGGCGCCGATGAGCAGCAGCGTCAGGCCCAGCACCAGCAGCCGCTGGGTGAGCGAGAACTCGATCAGCCGATCGATCATCTACTCGCCTCCCATGCCCTGCCAGGCCGCCTTCACCGCGGCGACGCCCTCGACCACCACGCGCTCCCTGCCGGTGAACGGCGCTTCGACCGCGGCCGCCTGGCCGGAGCGCGACAGCACCTGCACCGCCGTCGGCAGGAAACCGCCCGCCGCCTCGACGAACACCCAGTCCTTGCCGTCCTGGCGCACGATGGCGCGCCCCGGCACCCGCCACTTCTGTCCGCCGGCCTTGCCCTCGATGCGCACCGTCACCTGCTGGTTGAGGCGCAGCTCGCCACCGGGGTTGCCGACCTGGGCGCGGATGAGCACCGCCTGAGCCGCACTGACGCTGCTGCCCACGACCAGCACCTTGCCCTCGGCGCGGGTGCCCGGCACCACGACCTTCTGGCCGGGCGCCAGCAGCGCGGCGCTGTCCACCGGCGCGTGGATTTCGAGCCAGAGCGTGTCGAGGCTGGCAATGCGCAGCAGCGGGGTCGCCGCCTCCACCCGCCCGCCGGTCGCGGCCTGGACTTCCAGCACGGTACCGGCGATGGGCGCCACCAGGTTGACGCTGTCGCTGAGCTTCTCGCCCTGCTCGGCCGCGGCGATCTCGGCGGCCGAGTAACCGAGCAGCCGCAGCGAGGCGCGCCGCTCCGCGAGATGGGCCCGCGCCTGGGTGAGCGCCGCGCGGGTGGCCTGCACCCGCGACTCGGCGACGATGCCTTCCTGGAACAGCGCCTCGTCGCGCTGCGCCGATTCCTCCGCCAGCCGCGCCTGCACCGCCGCCTCGGCGGTATCGCGCTGGGCCGCCGCCAGTTCCTGGCTGCGCAGCGTGGCGACCGGCTGGCCGGCCTTGACGCTGTCGCCGAGCGCGACCATCAGCCGCGAAATCATCCCGGCCACCGGTGCGGCCACCACGCGTTCGCGGTCCGGGGGCACGGTCACCGTGGCCGGCAGGCCGGCGGCGGCCGCACCGGCATCGGCCGACAGCGCTGCGGTGCTGATGCCCAGCGCCGCGCGTTGTTCGGCGCTGAAGGCGATGGGCTGGTCCTCCGCGTGGGCGGACAGGGCAAGAAGAACGGGCACGAGAATGGCAAACAGACGGTGCATCACAAGCTCCTGGATGGGCGGCGACGCCGGCTCATGCCTGGCGCGCCTGCCGCGAAGGTGGCCCGCGTCGGGGCCGGGTCCGGTTCAGGCCGCGTTGCGCGGCGGGCGGTCGCGGACGGGCGGGATATGCGAAGCGTGGACGCCGGGCAGCGCCGGGACGGGCTGCTCCGACAGGCAGATGCCGGCCGGCAGGCTGCAGTCCGGGATGATCAGGGTCGGCACATGGTTGCAGTGATGGCCATGATCGCCCTCGGCTGGGCCACCGTCGCCATCGTGACCGGGATCGACCGCATCCTGCGCGGCCTGCTCGCCGCCGATGTGCAGCAGCTCGCCCGCGACCACCTCGCCCGGGTGCAGGTGCAGGCTCGCCGCGGCCCAGCCGTACTGCAGGGGCACGAGGATCATGAGCAACAGGGCGATGGCGCGACGCATGGGCCGGATGGGTCTGCTTTATGTTTCTGGCGGCGTGGCGAAGGATGCCACAACTATCCGGCTCGACCCAGCAATGACGCCTGCGGCCAAATGCCGCAGGCCCTGCCAGCCTGGTCGCTGGCCGCGGCGACGAATCAGGGCTTGCGCGGGCGCGTGGACCTGCCTGGCGGTCGGTCCGGCAGCCCGGTGTGCTGGGTGCGGAACGGCCGCCCGCGACCTGCCTGGCGCCGGCCCTCGGGCCGCTGACCGGTGCCAGCCGGCTGCTGTGCCGGCACCAGCTGGTGGGCGCCGCTGCCGATGAGATCGGCGCGGCCCATGCGCTGCAGCGCCTCGCGCAGCATCGGCCAGTTCTCCGGGTCGTGGTAGCGCAGGAAGGCCTTGTGCAGGCGGCGCAGCTTCAGGCCCTTCGGGATGCGCACCCGCTCACCGTCGCGCCGCAGCCGCCGCAGCGGATTGCGCCCGGAGTAATACATGGCCGTGGCAGTGGCCATCGGCGAGGGCAGGAAAGCCTGCACCTGGTCGGCGCGGTAGTTGTTCTGCTTCAGCCACAGCGCCAGCTCCAGCATGTCCTCCTCGCTGGTGCCCGGGTGCGCGGCAATGAAGTAAGGAATGAGGTACTGCTCCTTGCCCGCCTCCTTCGAATACTTCTCGAACAGCTCGCGGAAGCGGTAGTAGGCGCCGATGCCGGGCTTCATCATCTTCGACAGCGGACCCTCGGCGACCGCCTCCGGGGCGATCTTCAGGTAGCCGCCGACATGGTGCTGGACGAGTTCCTTCACGTACTCGGGGGACTGCGTGGCCAGGTCGTAGCGCACGCCCGAGGCGATCAGCACCTTGCGGACGCCGGGCAGCTCGCGCGCCTTGCGGTAGAGACGGATCAGCGCCGAGTGGTCGGTGCTCATGTTGGGGCAGATCGAGGGATACACGCAGGAGGGCTTGCGGCAGGCGGCCTCGATGGCGCGGCTGCGGCAGGCGAGCCGGTACATGTTGGCGGTGGGCCCGCCGAGGTCGGAGATGATGCCGGTGAAGCCGGGGACGCTGTCGCGCACCTTCTCGATCTCGCGCAGCACGGACTTCTCCGAGCGGCTCTGGATGATGCGCCCCTCGTGCTCGGTGATGGAGCAGAAGGTGCAGCCGCCGAAGCAGCCGCGCTGGATGGCGATGGAGAAGCGGATCATCTCGTAGGCGGGGATCTTCGCGTCGCCGTAGGCGGGATGCGGGCGGCGCTGGTAGGGCAGCTCGTAGATCGCATCCATCTCCTGGGTGGTGAGCGGGATGGGCGGCGGGTTGAGCCAGAGGTCGATGTCGCCGTGGCGCTGGACGAGGGCGCGGGCGTTGCCGGGATTGGATTCGAGGTGGAGGATGCGCGAGGCGTGGGCGTAGAGCACGGGGTCTTCGAGGACCTGGCGGTAGCCGGGCATGCGGATGACGCTGCGGCTGCGCTCGTCGGCCTTTACTTCGCGCTGGGAGTGGACGATGCGGTGTTCGCCGGGGGCGGCTGCCGGATGGGTGCAAGGCGGAGGGGACATGGGGAGCCCCACCTCCTCCTGCCTGAAGTCGTCGGCGGGGCTCCCCATGTCCCTGACATCACCTGCCACCGCTGAAGCACAAGGCGGAGGGGCCGGTGACGACTTCAGGCAGGAGGAGCCGGCCCCTCCGCCTTGTGCCTCAGCAGCCGCAACCGCCGACGACTTCAGGCAGGAGGAGGTGGGGCTCCCCATGTCCCTGCCAGCGGCAGCAGCGATGCCAGTAGTCCCGGCTGCCGTCATGGCGTAGGGATCGACCGGGGTGTTGAGCGCGCCCGGCTCGTCGATGCTGGTGGAATCGATCTCCACCCAGCCCGCGGGGAAATCGCGGCGTGCGAAGGCGGTGCCGCGGATGTCGGTCAGCGCGGCTATCGGCTCGCCCGCATCCAGGCGGTGCGCGATCTCCGCCAGCTGGCGCTCCGCGTTGCCGAACACCAGCAGGTCCGCCTTGGCATCCAAGAGGATCGAGCGGCGCACCTTCTCCGACCAGTAGTCGAAATGCGCGATGCGGCGCAGGGAAGCCTCGATGCCGCCGATCACGATCGGCACCTCCGCGAACGCCTCACGGGCACGCTGCGCGTAGACGATCACCGAGCGGTCCGGCCGCCTGCCGCCGACGCCACCCGCCGTGTAGGCGTCGTCGCTGCGGATACGCCGGTCCGCCGTGTAGCGGTTCACCATCGAATCCATGTTGCCCGCGGTGATGCCGAAGAACAGGCGCGGGCGGCCGAGCCGGCGGAAGTCCGCGGCGCTCTGCCAGTCCGGCTGGGCGATCATGCCGACGCGGAACCCGTGGGCCTCGAGGAAGCGGCCGATGATCGCCATGCCGAAGCTCGGGTGGTCCACGTAGGCGTCGCCCGTCACCAGCACGATGTCGCAGGCATCCCAGCCGAGCGCATCCATCTCCTCCCGCGACATCGGCAGGAACGGCGCCGCCGGCGGCGCCGGGTTCGGCCTTGGATAGGCGAAGATGTTGCGTGCTGCTTGCATGGGAATTTCGGGGGGAATTAAGGGGACAGTTTACTCAACTCCTCCTGTGGAGGCGCAGTTTGGCGACTGCCCCGAAGGAGTTGAGTAAACTGTCCCCTTAATTCCCCCGAAATTCCCCCGGAATTCTCCATGAGACTGCTGCTGGTCGAAGACGACGGGATGATTGGCGAGGCGGTGCGCCTCGGGCTGCGCAAGCAGGGCCTGGCGGTGGATTGGGTGCAGGATGGCGCTGCAGCAAAGGCGGCGCTGGGCGCGGAGAGCTTCGACCTGGTGCTGCTCGACCTCGGCCTGCCGAAGCTTGACGGGCTGCAGGTCCTCAAGTGGCTGCGCGGCACGGGCAGCAAGGTGCCGGTGCTGATCCTCACCGCCCGCGATTCGGTCAACGACCGCATCCACGGCCTCGATGCCGGCGCGGACGACTACATCGTCAAGCCCTTCGATTTCGATGAACTCGCCGCCCGGGTGCGCGCCGTGCAGCGGCGCCACTCCGGCCGCGCCGAGAACCTGGTCGAGCATCTCGGCGTCACGCTCGACCCCGCGAGCCATGCGGTCACCCGCGATGGCGAGCCGGTCAACCTCTCGCATCGCGAGTTCGCGCTGCTGGAGGCGCTGCTCGAGCGCCCCGGCCAGGTGCTGTCGCGCACCCAGCTCGAGGAACGCCTGTACGGCTGGGGCGAGGAAGTGGAAAGCAACGCCGTGGAAGTGCACATCCACAACCTGCGCAAGAAACTCGGCGCGGAGTACATCCAGAACGTGCGCGGCGTCGGCTACCGGGTGCGCGCCGCTGCATGACCACCATCCGCGCGCGGCTACTGCTGTGGCTGCTGTCGGCGGTGGTCGCGGCGGGACTCTCCAGCGCCTTCACGCTGTACGAGAACGCACGCAATGGACTCGACCAGGTGTTCGACGAACAGCTGCAGCAGACCGCGCTGTCGCTGCGCGACCAGTCCTTCGAGTTCGCGCTGCCGCCGCAGCTGCCGGCCACCGAGACCCGCAACAGCGTCGTGGTCCAGGTCTGGAACATCACCGGCGTGCGCGTCTACTTCTCCGAGCTTTACCGCGAACTGCCCGGCCTGCAGCGGCCGGGCCTCTCCGACGTGCAGGTCAACAAGGTGGCGTGGCGGGTGTATTCGCTGCCGAGCCGCGGCTACGTGATTCAGGTGGCGCAGCCGCTGGCAGTACGCCAGCAGCGCGCGGTCGCGCTGGCGCTGAAGACGCTGGCGCCGCTGAGCCTGATGCTGCCGGTGCTGGGCGCAGCCATCTGGCTCATCGTCGGGGCGCAGCTGCGCCCGCTCGACCGGCTCGCGGACTCGGTGCGCATGCGCCAGCCCGAAGCGCTGGAACCACTGGGTGAGTCGGCGCTGCCCGACGAGATCCGCCCGCTGGTGGTGGCGCTCAACGACCTGCTGGCGCGCCTGCGCGCCGCGCTCGATGCACAGCAGGCCTTCGTCGCCGACGCAGCCCACGAGCTGCGCACGCCGCTCACGGCGCTGCGCCTGCAGCTGCAGCTCGCCGAACAGGCCGGCGACGAAGCGGAGAAGCGCAATGCCTTCGCGCAGCTGCGCGGGGGCATCGACCGTGCCTCCAGGCTGGTGGAACAGATGCTCAACCTGGCGCGGCACGAGGCGGCCACCGCCGCTGCCAGCAGCGTGGCGCTGGACGCACTGGCGCGTGATGTCGTCGGCGACCTGGCGCCGCTCGCCGATGCGCGCCGCCAGGACCTCGGCATCGCCGCCAGCGAGCCCGCCACCGTGCGCGGCGACCCGCATGCGCTGCGCATGCTCCTGCGCAATCTCGTGGACAATGCGCTGCGCTACACGCCGGAGGGCGGCCGTATCGACGTCAGCGTCGGCCACGAGGCCGGCGCGCCGTTCCTGCGGGTCGCGGATTCCGGGCCGGGCATCCCGCCGGCGGACCGCGAGCGGGTCTTCGACCGCTTTTTCCGCCTCGCGGGCGGCAGCGGGGCGGGCACCGGGCTGGGCCTGGCCATCGTCCAGAGCATCGTCAAAAACCACCATGCAGACATAGAGTTGGGTGACAACCCCGGCGCACCAGGGCTGCGGGTCACGGTGCGTTTTCCGGCCCTGCCGGCCGCTTAAGTGTCTCTTAAGACAGCCGCTGCAACATGCGCAGCATGGATTCGGAACGGTGACTGCAAGGAATAGCGCGTCAGGCATCCAGCGCAACCCCGAACAGGCACCAGGCTCCTCCAGCGAGATAGCGAGAGACAGACGGGTAGAGAAACAGGCCGGCTCCCCCCCGGCCTGTTTCATTTTGCGCCGGCATTTTCCACTGCGGTTCGTTGCGCTCCACTGCAGCATGAAAGTGTAAGGCTGTCTTAAGGGTCAGCCGTTAACTTGCACCGCCATCGGTTGTTCGTTGTCGTGCAGGTTCAGCAATGACCATCGCCCGCAAGACCAGGATCCTTGTTACTACCGGCGCCGCCGTTGCCATCGTTGCTGGTGCGGCTGCTTTCCTCCCCACGGCATGGCACTCCCCCGCCAACGCCGCGATCCCCCCCGAGCCGCCCGCGACTTCCTCCGGGGCGGCGGCGCCGGTCTCCATCTCCTCCACGGGGCTGCCCGACTTCAGCCCGCTGGTCGAGCGCTACGGCCCCGCTGTGGTCAACATCACCGTCAAGCAGGAAGTAAAGACCGCCATGCGGGACATGCCGGGCATGGGTGGCCCGGATGACGAGCTGCAGCAGTTCGGGCCGTTCTTCTTCCGCGGCATGCCGATGCCGCGCCGCCAGCCGGTGGTCGGCCAGGGCTCGGGCTTCATCATCGACGCCTCCGGCCTGATTCTCACCAACGCCCATGTGGTCGATGACGCCGACCGGGTGACGGTGAAGCTGACCGACAAGCGCGAGTTCACCGCGAAGGTGCTCGGCAAGGACAGGCAGACCGATGTCGCGGTGCTGAAGATCGACGCCAGCAACCTGCCCACCGTGGTGATGGGCAACGCCAGTGACCTCAAGGTCGGGCAGTGGGTGCTCGCCATCGGCTCGCCCTTCGGCTTCGAGAACACCGTCACCGCCGGCATCGTCAGCGCCAAGGGGCGCGCGCTGCCCGACGACAACTACGTGCCCTTCATCCAGACCGACGTTGCCGTCAACCCGGGCAACTCCGGTGGCCCGCTGTTCAACCTGCAGGGCCAGGTGGTGGGCATCAATTCGCAGATCTTCAGCCGCACCGGCGGCTACGAGGGCCTGTCCTTCGCCATCCCGATCGACGTGGCGCTGCGCGTGCAGCGCGAGCTGGTCGCCAACGGCCATGTGTCCCGCGGCTGGCTCGGCGTCAGCATCCAGGGCATGAGCCGCGAACTGGCGGCGAGCTTCGGCCTCGACCAGCCGCGCGGGGCACTGGTGGCCCAGGTGCAGCCAGACAGCCCGGCGGCGCGTGCCGGCGTGCAGACCGGTGACGTCATCGTCGAGTACGACGGGCATGCCATCGGCGAGGCCTCCGATCTCCCACCGCTGGTGGGCGAAACCGCCGTCGGCAGCAGCGCGCAGCTCAAGGTCATCCGCAATGGCAAGGAGAAGGTGCTGACTGCCCGCGTCGAGCAACTGGCCGATGCCAGCGGCGACAGCGACCAGCCGGCCGCGGCCGACAGGTCCCACGCCAGCCTCGGGGTGGCGGTCGCGGACCTGAGCCCGGAGCAGCGCGCCCAGATCGGCATTGATTCCGGCGGCGTGGTGGTCACCGCGGTAGGCGACGGCCCGGCCGCCGACGCCGGCATCCGCCGCGGCGACGTGCTGCTGCGCCTCGGCGGTACCGAGATCAGGAACAGCCGCCAGCTCAGGGAGCTGGTGGCGAAGACACCGGCAGACAAGCCCATCCCCATCCTGGTCCGGCGCGGGGACAACACGCTGTTCCTCGCGCTGGAGCCATCGTCGCGAAGCGGGTAACCACCCTTAGTCAGCATCAGTCCCGACCTCGGCCGGAAGTGACGCTTCCGGCCTTTTTTTACCTGCTCCACGACGACGGCACTGGCGCGGATATTGGCTGATAATGGCGCCCGACATGCCACGACGCTGGATCAGGATGCTGCCGGCCGTGACGATGGCGCTTGCCTTCGGCATCGCCCTCGTC
>QUBU01000006.1 GCA_014337915.1 Gammaproteobacteria bacterium | reverse complement strand
AGCACCCGCTAGCGCCCCTGCTCGTCGATCTGCGCGTCCATCGCGCGCTTCTGCTCGGCTTCAATCTGCTCGACGGACTTTGCGCGGTCGAGCGGCTCCTTGACCGCGTTCAGCAGTTGCTGGTTTTCGGCCGGTTCCCCGCTGGCGGCGGGGGACGCGCCCTGTTCCGGCGGCGGGCCGCCGCAGGCGGCCAGCGCCAGTGTGCCGGCCAGCAGAATCGTCGTTGTCGTCGTCATCGCTGCCTGCCTCCATCAGCGCTGCCGGCCCCCAGAGCAGCGCGTCGAGCTGGATGTCGCCATCGAGGAGACGGCGGGGGACGCGGCCATCACGAACCTCGATGCCCTCGGCGCGCAGCCGGCGCGCCTGCTCCCTGAACCCGGCGGATCCGGCGGGCAGGGCGATGCGGCCCGCGGCGTTGACGACCCGGTGCCAGGGCACATGCGCCGGGCACTGCGCGAGCGCGCGGCCCACCTGGCGCGCGCCGCGTGGCAGGCCGGCCCGCAGCGCCACCTGCCCGTAGCTGGCGACGGCGCCGGCGGGGATGGCGAGCACGGCGGCATGGATGCGCCGGTAGCGCGCATCGGTTGCGGACTCCTGCGTGCGCCGCCGGTTCGCCATCCCTGGAGTATGAACCATCGGCGACCGCGGCTGTGGGTTTCGGCGCGGCCCGCCTTCCCGCATCCGGGCGCTTGCAGTATGGTCGATGCTTGACTCAGGACATCGCCCTCTGCCTCGCCATCCTCGTCGCCTCGGTGGTCTGCTTCGTCACCGAGGTGCTGCGCATGGACCTCGTGGCGCTGCTGGTCATGTGCGCGCTGGCAATCACCGGCGTCGTCACCCCGCCCGAGGCCCTCGCGGGCTTCAGCGACGAAGCGGTGGTCACCGTCTGGGCCATGTTCATCCTCAGCGAAGGCCTGACGCGCAGCGGCAGCGCGCAGATCGTCAGCCGGCGCCTGGTGCAGATCGCCGGGCGCAGCGAGCCGGCGGTGATCGGCGCGCTGATGCTCGCAGCGGGTGCGCTCTCCGCCTTCATGCCCAACGTCGGCGTAGCGGCGCTGATGCTCCCGGTGGCGGTAGACCTCGCCCGGCGTTCGGAAGTGCCGGCTTCCCGGCTGCTGATGCCGCTGAGCTTCGCGGCCCTGCTGGGTGGCATGACCACGCTGATCGGCACGCCCTCCAACCTGCTGATCAGCAGTGCCATGTCGGCGGCCGGCGTGGTGCCGTTCTCGATGTTCGACTTCGCGCCGGTGGGCATCGGCGCGCTGCTGGCCGGAACCGCCTTCGTGGCCCTCCTCGGCCGCCGCCTGCTGCCGCGCCAGGACCCGGGCCTGGAGGCGCAGCAGCGCAGCCAGCGCAACCTGCGCGCGCAGTACGGGCTGCAGGACCGCACGTTCATGATGCGCGTGCCCGAGGGCTCGGTCCTGGTGGGCAAGACGCTGGCGGACAGCCGGCTGGTGTCAGCCGCCGGCATGATCGTCATCGCCCTGGAACGGCGCAACAGGGTCGAGGCGTTGCCCTCGCGCACCACGGTGCTCCAGGGTGGCGACCGGCTGCTGCTGCAGGGACGCCCGGAGCGCTTCGAGGAACTGCGGCACTGGAGCGAGCTGGTGATCGAGCGCGAGGCGCCGGTGCTGCAGGGGCTGATGTCCGAGCAGGTGCGCCTGGCCGAGGCGACCGTGGCCGAGAACTCCGCGCTTGCGAAGGATCTCCTGCACCATGCCGAATTCCGCCGCCGCTTCAACATCAACGTGCTCGCCATCCGCCGCCGCGACCTGGTGCGGCGGGTCAAGCTGGCGTCCGTGCCGCTTCGTGCCGGCGACCAGCTGCTGCTGCAGGGCGATTCCGCAGCGCTGGCGGCACTGGCCGAGACGCGGGAGTTCAGCGACATCCGCGCGGTCACCGAGGAGGAACTGCGCAACGACTACCGGCTGCAGGAGCGGCTGTTCGTGGTGCGCGTGCCGCGCGACTCGCGCCTCGGCGGCGCCACCCTCGGCCGCAGCCGCCTCGGCGACGCCTTCGACTTCCGGCTGCTGGCAACCTTCCGGGAGGGCCTGCTGAACATCATGCCGCCACCAGAGGAGGTGATCCTCGGCGGTGACCTGCTGCTGATCCAGGGGCGGCCCGAGGACCTCGACGTGCTGCGCGGGCTGCAGGAACTGGAGATCGGCGAACGCATCTCGCCGAACCTCAACGTCTTCGAGTCCGACCGGCTCGCCACGCTCGAGGCGACGCTGGCACCGCAGTCACCGCTGGCCGGCAAGACCACGGCCGATGTGAACTTCCACGACCGCTACGGCCTGGAACTGGTGGCGGTCTGGCGTTCCGGGAAGGCCAGGCGCAGCGACCTCGAGAAGGTCACCCTGCAGTTCGGCGATGCACTGCTGCTGGTCGGCCCGCGGCAGAAGCTCGCGCTCCTCAACGACAACCCCGACTTCCTGGTGCTGACCCCGGTGAGCCTCGCGGTGACCGACAGCCGCCGCGCGCCGGCCGCCGCGCTGATCATGCTCGGTGTGGTGGGCAGCGTGATCCTCGGCTGGCTGCCGATCGGCATCGCCGCGGTGCTGGGCGCCGCCCTCATGGTGCTGTCGCGCTGCCTGACCATGGAGCAGGCCTATCGCTCCATCGACTGGCACGCGGTGTTCGTCATCGCCGGCACGCTGCCGCTGGGCGTAGCCATGGTGCACACCGGCACGGCACAGTACCTGGCCATGCAGCTGATGGCGCTGCTGGCGGGCCTGGGGCCCTGGCCCATCATCCTCGGCCTCTATGTCATCACCGCACTCGCCACCCTGGTGATCCCGACCCCGGCGCTGGTGGTGCTGATGGCGCCGATCTGCATCACAGCGTCACGCGAACTCGGCATCGCGCCGCAGACCGCGCTGATGGGCCTGGCCATGGCTGCATCGTCTGCCTTCGCCACGCCCATAGCCCACCCGGCCAACCTGCTGGTGATGGGCCCCGGCGGCTACCGCTTCAGCGACTACCTGCGCCTCGGCCTGCCGCTGACGCTGGTGGTGCTGCTGGCGGTGATGCTGCTGCTCCGGCTGTTCTGGCCGGTCGGGCCCTGAACCGCAGCTACGGCAATAGCAGCGTCGAGCCCGAGGTGCGCCGCGCCTCGAGGTCGCGGTGGGCACGGGCCACGTCGGCCAGCGGATAGGTCTGGCCGATGTGCAGCTTCAGCGCACCGCTGGCGATGAGGGCGAACAGCTCCGCGCTGCCCGCCTCGAGGTCGGCGCGCTCGGCGATGAAGTCGAAGAGCGAGGGCCGGGTGATGTAGAGCGAGCCGCGCCGGGCGAGCTCCAGTGGCGTGAACGGCTCTACCGGCCCGGAGGCATTGCCGTAGCTCACCATCACGCCATGCCTGCGCAGGCAGTCGAGCGACTGCGTGAAGCTGGCCTTGCCGACTGAATCGTAGACCGCGGCGACACCGGCACCACCGGTCAGCTCCCGCACCCTGGCGACGAAGTCCGGCGCATCGGCGAGGATCACGTCCGAGTAACCGTGCGCCTTCGCCAGCGCCGCCTTCTCCGGCGTGCCGGCGACGCCGATGGCGCGCACACCGAGGCTATGCGCCCACTGGCCGAGGATCAGGCCGACGCCACCGGCCGCGGCATAGGCGAGCACCGTGTCGCCGCGCCGAACCGGATAACTGCGCCGCAGGAGGTACCAGGCGGTCAGCCCCTTGAGCATGGCGGCGGCGGCGCTGCGGTCATCGACGCCAGCGGGCAGCTTCACCAGCCGGTCGGCCGCGATGGCGCGCTTCTCCGCGTAGGCCCCGGGCGGCGGGCTGCAGTAGGCAACGCGATCCCCCGGCGCACAGCTGGTCACGCCCGGCCCTACGGCTTCGACGACGCCGGCGGCTTCCATGCCGAGGCCGGCCGGGAAGCTCAGCGGATAGAGGCCGGAGCGATGGTAGGTATCGATGAAGTTGAGGCCGATCGCCGTCTGGCGCAGCACGGCCTGGCCAGGCGCTGCCACCGGCTCCGGGACATCCTTCCACTCGAGCACTTCCGGGCCGCCGCAGCGGTTGATCTGGATCGCCTTCATGTATCGCGGTTCCTGTTCTGATGCCGGGAGCGCCCGCGGCATGGCCGCCGGCGCCAGTCAGTATAATCAGGCAAACAAGGCGAAAGCTCCCTCATGCGCGACACCGTTGTCATTGCCGGCGCCGGCCAGGCGGCCGCCCAGGCCATCATTTCGCTCCGCCACGGCGGCTACGGCGGTGACATCCTGCTGGTAGGCGACGAGCCCTACCCGCCCTACCAGCGCCCGCCGCTGTCGAAGAAGTTCCTGGCCGGGGAGCTGGAGCAGGAGCGACTGCAGCTGCGGCCGGAGCAGTACTACCGCGAGCATGGCGTGGAACTGCGGCTCGGCACGCGCGTCGAGGCCATCGACCGCCGGCGGCGCACGGTGACTATCGACGGCCGCGCCGTCGGCTACGGCAAGCTCATCCTCGCCACCGGCAGCCAGGTGCGCCGCGTACCGATCCCGGGGCAGGAGCTGCCGCAGGTGCATTACCTGCGGACCATCGATGATGTGCGTGGCATCCAGGCGGGATTCCGGCCGGGCCGGCGGCTGGTGGTGATCGGTGGCGGCTACATCGGCCTCGAGGTGGCAGCCGTGGCGGTCACCGCGGGCCTCGAGGTCACCGTGGTGGAGGTCGCCGACCGCGTCATGGCGCGCGTGGTGGGGCCGCCGGTATCGCAGTTCTACCTGCAGGCCCACCAGCAGGCGGGCGTGCGCTTCCTGCTCGGCGCCGGCGTTGCCGGCATCCGCAGCGACGGCGACGGCGTGACCGTGGCCTGCACCACGGGCGCCGAACTGCCCGCCGACCTGGTGGTGGTGGGTGTCGGCATCCTGCCGGCGACCGCGCTGGCCGAGGGCGCCGGCCTGGAGTGCAGCAATGGCATCGTCGTCGACGAGTTCTGCCGCAGCAGCGACCCGGACATCTACGCCGCAGGCGACTGCACCAGCCACCCCAACCGCCTGCTGGGCCGGCGGCTGCGGCTGGAGTCGGTGCACAACGCCACCGAGCAGGGCAAGACGGCGGCGCTCGACATCCTCGGGAAGGCCGAAGCCTATGCGCAGGTGCCCTGGTTCTGGTCCGACCAGTACGACCTCAAGCTGCAGATGACGGGCATTGCCGAGAACTACAGCTCACTGGTGCTGCGTGGCGATCCGGCCAGCCGTGCCTTCGCGGTGTTCTATTTCGCCGGCGCGCAGCTGATCGCGGTGCACGCCATAAACAGTCCGCGGGAGTTCATGCTGTCGAAGAAGCTGATCGCCGATGGTGCGCAGCTCGACGCTGCGGCCGTCGCCGACAGCAGCGTGCCGTTCAAGGACCTGGCGGAGGCTGCCCTCGGCCGCTGAGAGCCGCTCACTCGGTGGCGAGGCTCAGCTGGCGTGAGCCGGTCAGGTCCCCGGGCCTTGCCGCCAGTGGGGTGTATTCCTCGCGGAAGCTGCCGCGGACCCCGGCGAAGGCACCGGTACCGGAAACGAGCGCCGGTGCCTCGAGGCGCGGCAGCGGCGGCAGCTGGTAATGCGCATGGCCGGGATGGAAGCCGCGGCCGCGGATCGCCGACCACAGGCCATCGCGGAACGGCGCCCAGTAGTTCTCCGAGCCGGCCAGCATCACACTGCCCTTGCCGGGCCAGGCCAGGCTCCAGGCCGCCACGGTACCGAGCCGGGCCTGCAGCAGCGAGTTGCCCGGCGCGATCGCGCTCAGCCGCACGCCCAGTACCGGCGGGCCGCCGGCATCATCGGCCAGCGCGACGATCTCCACGCGCGCATGTTCCAGTGCCGGATCCTCGAAGGCGGCAGCTCGACCCGCCGCGCTGCCCAGGCCGAACAGGCCGCCGGGCGTCAGTTCGAAGCCGCGGAAGCCGCCACCGGATTCCCAGGCGAGCACGCGCACCGCACCCGACAGCATGGCCGGGGTGCCCTGCACCAGGCTGATGGGATTGAGCATGAGCAGCAGCGCACCGAAGAAGATGCCGACCACCAGTCCTGCTGCAGCAACCAGGATGCGCATCAGGGAGCCGCCTGCACCCGGGTGATGAGCCTGATCTGGCCGCTGCTGCTGCCATCCGCGGCCGTCTTGCCGGTTTGCCGGACCTCGTCGTAGCTGCCGGCCAGGCCCGCGAACTCGCCGGTGCCACCGGTAACGCTGCCGCCCGCCGGCGCGCCGTCACCGCGCTGCTGCTGGCCCAGGAACAGGGTGCCGCGGCTGGGAATCAGCAGTACCCAGCCGGCATCCGGCGCGGCGCCCGCGACGGTCGTAACGCTGCGGCTCGCGAGCCCGATGACATTGCCGGCCACATCCCGCACGCGGAAGATCTCGGCGCTGGCGCTGGCGCCATCGGCCGCCGACAGCTGCGCGAGGTCACCAGCCTGCTGGATGGGACCGGCACGGCCCGCCTGCAGCGGCTGCACGCGGTCCTGCGGCCAGTGCATGCTGAACACCTCCTCGCGGCCACCGTCCGGGACGACGCTGACCATCGAGCGATAACGGGTGTGCTGCGGCAGCGGGTAGACGCCCGCCGCCAGCACCGTGAGCACGACGCCCGCGAGGATGCACAGGTAGAAAAGTCGCGCCAAGCCGCCCACTCCGCGAATTACGGGTCGCAGCATAGCAAAACATGAAGCGGATCTGCTCAGGCGTAGTACGCGGCGAGGTACTCGTCGAAGGGCAGGCTGTCGTGCTCCTCGATCCAGCACTGGCGGTCCAGCGATGCCAGCGCCTCAGTCTCCAGCATCCGGTAGTGCTGGTTCGAGTCACCGGGCAGGGACAGGAAGTGGCGCCGGTAGCCGGCTGCGAGCTCGAGGCCGAAGTCTGCCAGCTGCCTGCCGCTGGCACGCAGTTCGCGCAGCACGCGCGCCGCGGGCGTTGCCTCCGGATCGTCGAGCAGCCTGGCGCAGTCGCGCAGGGCCGCCAGCCAGGCCCCGCTGCCATCATCGAGCAGTTCGGCCACTCCCTGCATGCCGCGCAGGATCTCCGCGGCCCAGTCACGCATGCCCAGCTCGCGCCCCTGGCGCCGCAGCTGCAGCCCGGGCTCGCGCCCGCGCCGGGCGACGGCACGGTGGTTGAAGTCGATGTCGCGCTGCTCCGCTGCATCGATACCGGGGCTCTCCTGGAGCAGGCAGTAGACCAGGAACAGTTCCGCGAACAGCAGCTCGCGCTCATTGACCCCGGTGGGCGCGAACGGATCCAGGTCCAGCGCGCGCAGCTCCAGGTACTCGATGCCGCCGCGGCGCAGGGCCAGCGTCGGGCGCTCGCCGCTCAGCGCCGAGCGCTTCGGGCGGATGGTGCTGTAGTACTCGTTCTCGATCTGCAGCAGGTTCGGGTTGAGCTGCCGCCATTGGCCATCGACATGTACGCCAATGCGTTCGAACGCCGGGCTGGGCGTGCGGATGGCGCGGGTCAGGTCGGCGATGTATTCCTCGAGGCTGTTCGCGGAAATCCACAGGCCGTCCTGGCTGGCGTTCTTGTAGCCGATGTCGCTCATGCGCAGCGAGGTGGCGTGGGGCGCGAACCAGCTGCCCTGGTCGAACTCCACCAGCCCGGGGGCGCCCTGCGGCAGGAAGCAGCGGCACACCGCCGGCGAGGCGCCGAACAGGTAGAACAGCAGCCAGTCCATGCGGCGCACATTGCGCACCACGTCGAGGTACGCGGCCGATTTCAGGTCGTTGCTGCCAGCCTGGCTGCGCTCCAGCTGCGCATAGGCCGGCCAGAAATCGCCGGGCAGGGAGAAGTTGAAATGCACGCCGGCAATGGCCTGCATGTAGCGCCCGTAGCGGTGCCCGAGCCCCTGCCGGTAGACGCTCTTCATGCGGGCAACGTTGGAGCGGCCGTAACGGGCGATGGGAATGTCCTGCTCGCCGCGCAGGCGGCAGGGCATCGACAGCGGCCAGAACAGCTCTTCGCCGATCGCCGGCCAGGCGAACTGGTGGATGTCGGCGAGGAAGGCCAGCGTGTCCGGCGTGGTGCGCTGCGGGGGCGTGATGAACTCGATCAGCGCTTCGGAGTAGTCGGTGGTGATGTGGCGGTTGGTCAGCGCCGAGCCCAGCGCCGTGGGGTGGCCGGTCTGCGCCACCAGGCCATCGGGCGTGACGCGCAGGCATTCCTTCTCCACGCCGCGCAGTCCGCCACGCAGCAGCCCGGGCTGGCCGCTGGCCGCCAGCGCCGCAAGGCGCTTGTCGAAGCGGCGTGTCACTGCTGGATGGTCCCCTGGCTCATCCCTGCAAGGGTACACGGCCCGGGCACGCTGCAGTACCCATGCGCGGCGACGCGGAGTCGCCTGTTCGCTGCGCGGCGCTAGGCGCCGAAGGCCCGGGCGACGAACCCGTCGAGCCAGCCCTGCAGGCGCCAGTCCTGCATGAATCCGCAGTGGCCGCCGTAGCGGCTGCGATGCACGGTGAGCGCGGATCCTGGCGCGAGCCCGGCCGCATCGACGACGGGAATGACCGGGTCGTCATCGGCCAGCAGCAGCTCGGCAGGGACTTCCAGTCCCGCCAGCCGGTCGCCGGTGATGGCGTAGCCGCGGAGATAGCTGTCCAGGTCCGGGAACTCCGTGAAGTGCTGGACGAAGTACCCGGTCATCTCGCGCAGGCTGCGGAAACGCCCGAGTGGTCCGAAGTCGTAGAGCTCCGGGAATACGCGACGCTTGCGCTCCAGCGAGCGGCGCCACTTGCGCAGGAAGTAGTGGCGGTAGGGCGCGGCGCCGTCGAGAGCCGCCAGCGTCTGCCGCGGATCGAGCACCGGGCACACCGCCACCACCTTCGCCAGCCGCAGCCCGACCGCCGGCGCCCGCGCCGCGACCCGCAGCGCGAAGTTGCCGCCCAGCGAGAAACCCGCGAGATGCAGCGGCTCCTCCGCGAAGCGCGCCTGCAGGGCGAGGAGCGCGCCCAGCACCTCGTCGAGGCGGCAGGAATGGAAGATGCCCGGGTTCAGGTGATGCGAGTCGCCGTGGTCGCGCAGGTTGAGGCGCACCACGCGAAAGCCTGAGCGCACCAGCCGCGCGGCCAGCGAGACCATGTAGAGCGAGGCCGCGCTGCCCTCCCAGCCATGGATCAGCACCGCGAACCGTCCCGATGCAACCGCGGGCGGCGTGTGCTCCGCGAGCAGGCGCACGCCGGCACCCGCATCGAGCACCTCGCTGCAGGTGGCGGCGAGCGCGGAGCCGGCGCGTCGCCATACCAGCGGCCGGCGCAATGGCAGCGTCGCCAGCAGCGACTGCAGGTGTGCGTTGCGCAGTCCGGCCGGTGCCTGGTATGCGGCGCCCGGGATCAAGGCCTAGCGCTGCGGAACAGCCGGAAGCAGGGTGATGTTGACGCGGTTGTTCTGCCTCGCCACCGCGTTCCACTCTCCCGCAGTCAGCCCCGCCAGCAGCGCGGGATAGGGCACCGCCGGCTGGGCACTGCCATGGGGCACGACCTCGATCCGCAGGGCCGGATCGGCGGCGCGGCCGGCCAGGTAGTTGGCGAAGGCGATCGACTGGCGACCGGATGCGGCGCGCGCCTCGTCCTGGCCGAGGCCGATGCGCGCACAGCGCTCCGCCGGCAGCTCATCCGGGGCCAGCTGCAGCGCGCCGTCCGCACCGGACACATAGCAGAAGTCCCCGACATGCCCGTCGAGGCGCAGCGTACCGGTGAATCCCAGCGTCGCCAGCCGGTCCACCAGTCCGCGCAGGATTTCCAGGCGCTGCCCGGCGAAGGGCTCGCCGCCCGGCGGAAACTGCGCCGCCTGGTTCACGCTCCACTCCAGGGCGGCGATGAAATCGGCGTAGCGGCCGGCCGCGGCATCGCGCGCCGCTGCCACCTTCAGGGTGCTGTCATCGACCGCTGCGGCACTGGCGCTGCGCCGCTCGTTGAGCGCGTCCACCAGGCTCGCATTCTGCTGCACGGCGCTGCGCCACTTGCGCTGCGTGTCGAGGTTGAGCAGGAAGAACGTCGCCGCCACCGCGGCCAGCGCCAGCAACACCAGCAGCAACGGCCCGGCACGCCGCCGGGCGGGAGGCAGCGGTCCGGCGCCGACAGCCGCGCGCGCCGCCTCATGCTCGCGCAGGGCACGGGCCACCGCCGCCTGCACGTCGGCGCGGATCTCCTGCGACTGGTGCGCCAGCAGCGACTGCACCCAGAGCTCGAGATCGCCGCGGGGATCGGCCGGGATCGCCGCTGCCGCAGCCGGTGCTTCCGGCGCGGGCGCTTCCGCGGCCGCGGCAGGTTCGGTGGCTGCCGCTTCCACGAGGTGCAGCGACTTCAGCAGGTCGGAAACCTCCACCGGCTTGATCTGCTTGGGCAGCACACCGAGGGCACCCAGCGCGCGCGCCTGCCCGACGTAGAGCTCGCCACCCTGGGAGGTGTACATCATGATGGGGATGGTGGCGGTCGCCGGGTTGGTCTTGATGGCCTTGACGGCCTGCAGGCCGTCCATGCCCGGCATCTGGTGATCCATGAAGATCACGTCGGGGCGGCTGTGGCTCAGGTACTCGAGCGCCTCCTCGGCGGAGGCCGCCGTCTCCACCCGCAGGCGATTCGCAGCCAGCACGGCACCTAGCGCCTGGCGCGCGGTCCGGCTGTCATCGACGATCAGCGCACTCTTGGACACGAAGCTCAGTGGGCAACCACGCTCGACCTGACCTGGTGCGCGGCCATTGTAGCCCCGGCCCGCGCGGATTTTCTGCGCCAGTTCGCACTGCTGGATACGGCTGACGGTGCAGGGGGTGACCGCTGGGGGACCCGGCGCGCGCCTGGAGGGCGAGCGACGCATGGAAAGCGAAAGCGAGGCCGCACAGGGATGTGCGGCCGAACGGTAGCGTCGGGTCCCCCAGCGGCCACCCCCTGCACCCGCAGGAAGTCGCCAGGCCCGGGCGCTGCTAGAATCAATCCCGGGAAGTCTCCGATCCGGCCTCAGGCGGCCAGCCGGAGACACCCGAATAACAACAAGCGCGAGCCCACGCATCGCGAGCCAGTCCAATGAAACCGCTGAGCCTGCTGTCCAAGTACCTGCTCATCACCGCGGCCATCTGCGCTGCGGCGATCGCGCTCACGGGGCTCAGCCTCTACGTTGCCTTCCGCTCCTCCCTCGACACCGCGCTCAGCCAGAGCGCCCTGGTGTTCCAGGACCAGATGGTGACGCGCATCGAGGAACACGCGCGCAGCACCACCCGCATCGTCGCCGAGCGCATCGGCACCCTGACCAGGGGCGCCACCAGGACCGAACTGGAGACCACCATGCGGCGCCTCGCCAGCCTCGACGGCGCCAGCCTGCTCGTGCTGTTCGATGCCACCGGGAAGGTCACCAGCTACTCCGGTGACGAGGCACTGCTCGCCCGGTTTGCCGACGTCGGCACCAGTGAAGTCAGGGTGCTCGACAGCTTCATCGTCGCGCGCATGCCGCTGCCCGGCGGCGACGCTGTCGGCTCGGTGGGCCAGGTGTTCGACACCACCATGACCAATGCCGATGCCAGCGTGCTGCGCAGCCTGCTCGCCGCGCTGGTAGCCAAGTTCGGCCGCGACACCATCGCCTGGGCCTTCGCCCTGACGCTGCTGGTGATGATCGGCATCTTCTCGCTCCTGGTGCTGTTCGCCAGGCGCCAGGTCGGCGACATCCGCCTGCTGACCCGCGGCGCCGAGCGCATGACGGCCGGCGACTATGATGGCGTGATCGCCCTGCCACGCCAGGACGAACTCGGCCGCCTCGCGGCCAGCTTCGACGAGCTGCGCCGGCGGCTGCAGACCACCACCATCTCCCGGGACTACCTCGACAAGGTCCTCGCCAGCATGAGCGAGGCGCTGTTCATCGTCAGCCAGGAGGGCGTCGTCACCCGGGTCAACGCTGCGGCGAGCCAGCTGCTGGACCTGCCGGAGGCCGGGCTGCTCGGCAAGCCGATCAGCTCGCTGGTGGCCATGACACAGGGCGAGGCGTTCACGCTGCAGGACACCGGTGCGCGCGCCCACGAGGGTGCGCTGGTCAACCAGGCGGGCCGCGAGGTACCGGTGTCGTTCACCATCTCGGAGATCCACGACACCGATCCGGCCTTCCGCGGCTTCATCATCGCGGCGCGCAACATCGCCGAGCGCAAGATCGCCGAGCAGCGCATCCGCTACCTGGCGCGCATCGACGCCCTCACCAAGGTCCCCAACCGCATGCAGTTCCAGCACCTGCTGCAGCGGTCCATCGCGCGGGCCAGCCGTCAGGGACGCAGCTTCGCGCTGCTGTACCTGGACGTGGACCGCTTCAAGGACATCAACGACATCTACGGCCACAGCGCCGGCGACCTGTGCCTGGAGACGCTCACCGGGCGGCTGGGCCGGCTGCTGCCCGCCGGAACCATCATTGGCCGCTTCGCCGGCGACGAGTTCGGCATCATCCTCGAGAACCCGCCCGATGCGCTGTCGGCGAGCCTGCACCTCGCCGACACCGCCCGCGCCATCCTCGCCGAACTGGCGCGGGTTCTGCCATTCCACGGCCAGCAGATCTACATGACGGCCAGCATCGGCATCGCCACCTACCCGGTCGATGCCCGCAACGTCATCGACCTGGTGCGCAGCGCCGACTCCGCGCTCTACCACGCCAAGCGCAGCGGCGGCGACAGCTTCGAGTTCTTCGACCCGGAGATGAACGCCGCCGCCACCGAGCGGCTGATGCTGAAGAGCAAACTGCGCCGCGCCTACCAGCGCGAGGAACTGCTGCTGCAGTACCAGCCGAAGGTGGACCTGCGCACCGGGCGCGTCGCTGGCGGCGAGGCTCTGGTGCGCTGGGAGATGTCCGAACGCGGCATCGTCCTGCCCTCGGAATTCATTCCGCTGGCGGAGGAGAGCAACCTCATCCTCGACATCGGCGAATGGGTGCTGGACCGTGTCTGCCGCGACTTCCACGCCTGGCAGGCGCAGCTGGCGTTCCCGGGCAAGATCGCAGTGAACCTGTCGCTGAAGCAGCTGCGCCAGCCGAATTTCGCGCAGCGCGTGGCCGCCATCTGCAGACACCATGGCGTGCCGCCGGCCAGCCTGGAGCTGGAGATCACCGAGAGCACCCTCATGGAGGATCCGGAGCGCACGGTGAAGATCCTCGACGAGCTCTATGCCATGGGCCTGTCGCTGGCCATCGACGACTTCGGCACCGGCTACTCCTCGCTGAGCGCGCTGCAGAAGTTCCCGATCAACACCCTGAAGATCGACCAGTCCTTCGTCCGCGATGCCGCCACCGACGCCGACGACGCCACCATCGTCGCCACCATCATCCAGATGGGGCACGGCCTGAAGCTCGACGTCATCGCCGAGGGCGTGGAGTCGACCCACCAGCTGGAGTTCCTGCGCTCCACCGGCTGCGACTTCGTCCAGGGCCTGCTGTTCGGCGAACCGATGAACGCCCCGCAGTTCATGGACCTGCTGATGTCGCAGCGCCACGGGCCGGCGGCCTACCAGCGCCTGTTCGGTTGAGGCCGCCCCGGAGGCTGCGGCATAATCGGCCGGCGCCGCCAACCCAAGAGGCACCGCGATGACAAGGTCAACCGCCATCCTGCTCAGCGCCCTGGCCATGATCGCCCTGCAGCCCGCCATGGCTGCCTGCGAGTATCCGGGCGAGATCACCATACCGAGCGGCGCCAGCGCCACCGAGGCCGAGATGAAGGCCGCCAACCAGGCAGTCAAGCAGTACATGGCGGCCGTGGAAAGCTACCTGGCCTGCCTCGATGAGGAGGAAAAGGCGCTCGGGGACACGGTCACCGAGGAGCAGAAGAAGGTGCATACCCAGCGGCACAACGCCGCGGTGGATGCCCTCAATGCCGTGGCCGGCCGCTACAACGAGCAGCTGCAGATCTACAAAAAGAAGAATGCCCCGTAGTCCGCCCGGACTGCGGCAACTACGCCTCCCGGCCCGACTTTTTTCGATGGTAGAATCCCCGCCCCGTCGAGGGTCCGGGTTGCTGCGCGCCACCGGCGCGACAGCCAGGAACCAGCGATAACCCCCAGCTTCACGGAGGAAGGCTTCCCATGACCCAAGCCGCCAGAGTCACCATCACGGGCGCCGCTGGCCAGATCGGCTACCAGCTCGCCTTCCGCATCGCCTCGGGCCAGCTGCTCGGCACCAGCCAGCCGGTCATCCTGCAGCTGCTGGAAATCACCCCGGCGCTCAACGCGCTGCGCGGCGTGGTGATGGAGCTCGAGGACTGCGCATTCCCGGCCCTGCAGGGCGTGGTGGCCACGGACAAGGCCGAGGAAGCCTTCCGCGACGCCGACTATGCGCTGCTGGTGGGGGCCAAGCCCCGCGGCCCGGGCATGGAGCGCGCCGACCTGCTGAAGGAGAATGCCAGGATCTTCTCCGCGCAGGGCAAGGCCATGAACGACCATGCCAGCCGCAACCTGCGCGTGCTGGTGGTCGGCAATCCGGCCAACACCAATGCATTGATCGCCCAGCGCAATGCGCCCGACCTGAACCCGGCGAACTTCACGGCGATGACGCGGCTGGACCACAACCGCGCGCTGGCACAGCTGGCTGCGAAGACCGGCACTCACGTCAACCAGATCAAGCGTATGACGATCTGGGGCAACCACTCCTCCACGCAGTACCCGGACATCAGCCAGGCGCTGGTCAACGACCGTGCCGCCCGGGACCTGGTGCCGCAGGAGTGGGTGGCCAATGACTTCATCCCGACCGTGCAGCAGCGCGGCGCGGCGATCATCAAGGCGCGCGGCCTCTCCAGCGCCGCCTCGGCCGCTTCCGCGGCGATCGACCATATCCGCGACTGGGCGCTCGGCACGCCGGGCGATGACTGGGTCAGCATGGCCGTGCCATCGGACGGCAGCTACGGCATCAAGGAGGGGATCATCTACTCCTATCCCTGCCGCTGCGCCAAGGGCAAGTACGAAATCGTCCAGGGCCTGCCCGTCAGCGATTTCAGCCGGGCGCGCATGGATGCCACCGAGAAGGAACTGCGCGAGGAACGCACGGCCATCGCCGACCTGCTGCCGCGCTAGGCCGAGCCGCCAGATTGCCAGGGGGCCGGACACAGGTCCGGCCCTTTTTTTTCGTTAATATCCGGCAGGTGCCCGGCCCATCCCCCCGGAGGACCCCGCCGTGCTGGATTTCATCACCTGGCTGTTCTGGACCCTGGCGCTGGCCGGTGTCGCCCTGGCGCTGGCCTACCGGCGCGTGGACCTGCGCACATCGACCGTCGCCCTGGGCCTCGCGCTGCTGGTGTACATGGCGCTGGCCGATGCCTGGTGGTGGTGGGACCTGCTGCTGCTGGCACTCTGGGCTGCACTTGCGGCGCTGAACCTCGGCGATCTGCGGCGCGAGCACGTCACGGCGCCGCTGCTGCGCTTCTACCGGACCCTGGTGCCCAGCCTCTCGCAGACCGAGCGCGAGGCCCTCGAGGCCGGCACCGTGTGGTGGGACGGCGAGCTGTTCACCGGGCTACCCGACTGGACGAAGCTGCAGGCCCTGCCGCCGCCGCGGCTGACGGATGCCGAGCGCGCCTTCCTCGAGGGGCCCACCGGCGAGCTCTGCCGGCGCATCGACGACTGGCAGGTTACCCACGAGATCGGCGACCTGCCGCGGGAGATCTGGGACTACATCATCGAGCAGCGCTTCTTCGCGATGATCATTCCGCGCCGCTACGGCGGCCTGGAGTTCTCGCCGCTCGCGGTCGCCATGGTGCTGTCGAAGCTGGCGAGTCGCAGCGCGGTCGCCTCCTCCACCATCGGCGTGCCGAACTCGCTGGGTCCCGCCGAACTGCTGCTCCACTACGGCACCGAGGCGCAGAAGGACTACTACCTGCCGCGCCTGGCCCGTGGCGAGGAGATTCCCTGCTTCGCGCTCACCAGCCCGCGCGTCGGCTCGGATGCCTCATCCATCCTCGACAGCGGCGTGGTCTGCCGCGGCCAGTTCCGCGGCGAGGAAGTGATCGGCATCCGGCTCAACTGGGACAAGCGCTACATCACGCTCGCCCCGATCGCCACGGTGCTCGGCCTCGCCTTCAAACTCTACGACCCCGAGCACCTGATCGGCGACCGTGACGAGTACGGCATCACCGCCGCGCTCGTCCCGACCGACCTCCCCGGCATCGACATCGGCCGGCGCCATTACCCGATCAACATCCCCTTCCACAACGGCCCCACGCAGGGCCGCGATGTGTTCGTGCCGGTGGACTACATCATCGGCGGCCGCGAACGCGCCGGCCAGGGCTGGCGCATGCTGGTGGAACAGCTCTCCGCCGGCCGTGGCGTGACGCTGCCGGCCAACGCCATGGGCGGCGGTCGCGCCGCGGTGCATGCCACCGGCGCCTATGCCCGCCTCCGCCGCCAGTTCAACCTGCCCATCGGCCAGTTCGAGGGCGTCGGCGAGGCGCTGGCCCGCATCGCCGGTCACACCTACATCATCAATGCCGCAGTGACGGTGACCTGCACCGTGCTCGGGCGCGGCGAGAAACCCGCCGTGCCCTCGGCCATCCTCAAGTACCACTGCACCGAGCTCGGCCGGAAGATCGCCAACGACGCCATGGACGTGCACGGCGGCAAGGGCATCATGCTGGGGCCAAAGAACTACCTGGCGCGCAGCTACGAGGTGCTGCCGGTGGCGATCACCGTGGAAGGTGCCAACATCCTCACCCGCAGCCTGATCATCTTCGGGCAGGGCGCGATCCGCTGCCATCCCTTCGTACTGAAGGAAATGGAGGCCGCGAAGGAGGCGGATTTCGAGCGTGCGCTGGTGGATTTCGACCAGCAGCTGTTCGGCCACATCGGTTATGCGGTGAGCAATGCCGCACGCTCGTTCTGGCTGGCGCTGACCAACGCCCGCTACAGCAACGTGCCGGCCGACGGGCCCACGGCGCGCCACTACCAGCACATCAACCGCTACAGCGCGGCCTTCGCCCTGGCAGCAGACGTGGCGATGCTGACCCTGGGCGGCGGCCTGAAGCGGCGCGAACTGCTCTCGGCACGCCTCGGCGACGTCTTCAGCGCCATGTACCTTGCGAGCATGGTGCTGAAGCACTACGAGAACCAGGGCCGCCAGGAGGCGGACCTGCCGCTGGTGGAGTGGAGCTGCCGTACCCTGCTCTACCACGCACAGGAGCAGCTGCACGGATTCCTGCGCAACCTGCCGAACCGCTGGGTGGCGGCCGGACTGCGGGCGCTGATCTTCCCCCGCGGCCGCATGTTCTCCGCACCCTCCGACGAACTCGGCCAGGAGATCGTGGCGCTGGTGACCCACCCGACGGAAACCCGCGAGCGCCTGTGCTCCTGCATCTACGCCGCCGACGAACCCGGCAGCCCCCTCGGCACCCTGCAGCGCGCACTGGAGGCCGCCGAAGCGCTGGTACCCCTCGAGCAGCGGTTGCGCGATGCGCTGCGCAATGGCCTGGTGCGCGAAGAACATCCGCTGGAGCAGATCGACTCCGCGGAGCGCCAGGGCATCTTCAATGCCAGCGAAGCCGAGCAGATGCGCCGCCAGGATGCGCTGGTCATGGAGATCACCGGTGTCGACGATTTTGCGCCCGATGCGCTCGGGCGCCGGCCCGGGCTGGGTTACCCGGTACGAAGCCGCGGCGCGGGCTGAGCCGCGGGTAACCCAGCCCCGGCCGGCATCGACGGGGCAGCGCCTGCCGCGTCAGCGGCTGGCCACATCCGGGGCCAGCCGGCGGAACTGGCTGCGCCAGGCCTCGCGCGGCACCGCCGGGTCGGTGATGAGTTCGAAGGTCTTTCCGGTCGCATCGGGGTTGCCGAGCGTGGCAATCACCACGCTGGCGACATCGGCACGGCTGACATCGCCGGATTTGCGGTCGCCCTGCAGCAGCAGCAGGCCCGCCTGGCCGCCGGGCACGTCACGCAGGCCACCGGGCCGCACGATGGTGTAGGGCAGGCCGCTGGCGCGCAGCGCGGCCTCGCCCCTGGCCTTCCAGGTCAGGACGTCGCCACCGATCAGATTCAGCAGCCAGCGGTTGAACCCGCCTTCGCCACCGGCGCCGGCCGAGGATATGAGCACGAACTGGCGCACGCCCGCGCTGCGGGCGGCATCGACCAGGTTGCGCACGCCGCCAAAGTCGACGAACTCCGGCCCGTCTGGCCCGCTGCGCTCCCTCGCGCCGATGGCGCTGATGACATAGGTCGCCCCGTCGAGGGCTGACGCCAGGGTTTCCGGCTGGGTGACATCGGCCGCCACCCAGGAATATTCCGCGCCGATTTCCCGGGCCGCCGCGCGCGGATCGCGCGCCAGCGCACGCAGCTCGTAGCGGCCAGCACTGCGCAGCTGCGCGATGATGAGCCGGCCGCTGCGGCCCGTCGCGCCGGCAACCACCACCAGCTCGCGCCTGGCGGCACCCACCGGCGGCAGTTCGCCGGTCAGCTCGTGCTGCGCGGCCACCGGGCCGGCGGCGGCAAAGGCCAGCAGCCCCGCGAGGACGCGGGCGAGGAGAACCGTGGTTGCCAGCCTGGCCGGCATCGTCGCTCCCCATGACGCAGGAGCACATATTCTAGAACGCAGCCGCTGCTCCCCGATGCCGCAGCGGCGCCAGCCGTGGGCCAGGCCGGCGATCCGGTAAGATGTGCCACCCCATTTTCCGGGAGCAGAAGAATGAAGACCCATTTCCAGGTAGCCACCCTGTCCACGCTGGTGCTCGCCCTCACCGCCTGCGGCGGCAAGCCCGAGTCGGCCAGCGCCCCGCCACCGCCTCCGGCGCAGACCGCGGCTCCGGCTGCGCCCGCCGCGGCTACTCCCGCAGCGCTGCCGCGCACGCCCTCCCCGGCCGGCGCCAGGGTCACCATCCTCAGCCCAGCCAACGGCGCCACGGTGAAGTCGCCGTTCAAGGTCAGCTTCGGCATCGAAGGCATGACGCTGGCCCCGGCCGGCGACGCCACTCCCGACAGCGGGCACCATCACCTGCTGATCGACAGCGACCTGCCGCCGCTCGACCAGCCGATCCCGACCGACGCCAACCACATGCATTTCGGCAAGGCGCAGACCGAGGCGGAGCTCCAGCTGCCGCCTGGCCAGCACACGCTGCAGCTGCTGCTGGGCGATGCCCACCACGTGCCGCACGACCCGCCGGTCGCATCCGAGAAGATCACCATCACGGTGGAGTAGACACCCGGGCCCGGGCGCGGCGCCTGCGGGCGCCGCGCCCGGCCGCCGCCGCCCTCAGCGAACCGCGACGCCGGCGATGCTGGCCGGGCTGATCGGGCCGGCCCCGCCACCGATGGTCATGATCCCGGCAGCGGCCAGGCTGCGCGCTGCGGCAACGATGGCCGCCGCGTCGTCTGCCAGCAGCAGGCCGAAGTCGCCGCCGCCCGCACCCGCGGTCTTGTAGAAGCATCCCGCATCCGCCGCCAGCGCCGCGAGGCGCTGGTGCGCGGGCGTGACGATGCCGATGCCGGCGTCGGCATCGAGCGCCTCCAGCGCCTGCCGGAATTCCGCCAGCGCCGCGAGCACTGGCCTGGCGCCGCCGCGGCGCCAGGCCTCGAGCGTGGCAGCAGCCGCAGCCCGCAGGGGCGCCAGCAGGGCTGCGCCGGCGGGACCGCTGTCCCGACGGAAATCCATGAAGCGGCTGACCAGCGGCGGCGTCGCTGCGCCGCTGCCTGACCAGGCGGCGAGCCAGTGCAGCCCCCGCGGCCAGGCGAGCGTTTCCACCCTGGCATCCGCCGCCAGCGCAACCACGCCGCCGTGCACCGCCGCTGCCACGTCGATGCCGCTGCCGCTGCCACCCTGCAACCGGCGATGCGCAGCCTGCGCCAGCCGGAACAGGACCTCGCGATCCGCCACCGGCCGGCCGCTGGCGGCGGCCATGGCAGCGACCAGCGCCACCGCCAGGGCTGCGCTGGAACCAAGCCCGAGCTTGTCACCGCTGGCACTGCGGAAGCGGCTGCTGTCGAGTTCGATGGCCAGTGGCTGGCGCGGCTCGTAGCCGGCGGTCGCGAGAGTCGCCGCCACCGCTTCCAGCAATGCGCCCTGCCCGGCAGTGGGCAGATCACGCCACTGCGGGCAGCCGGCGGCGCCCCAGTCGAAGGCCCAGCGGCCCGCGCCGGGTATGTCGAGACGACAGGCGCCGTCGCTCGCGACCACCCGGGCACGTGCCCGGACATCGACGGCGATGGCGATGGCGGGCGCACCGGCCAGTACGGCGTACTCACCACAGATGACCAGCTTGCCGGGCGCGGCGGCTTCAGCCATTGGCGCGATACGCACCCGGCCCGAGGCCACTGTCGATGACCCGGGTGACACCGGGCACCGCTGCCAGCGCCGCGCGCACCGCCGACACCGCAGCCGGCTCGCAGACTGCCTTGACCTGCGGGCCGGCATCGATGGTGAAGAACACCGGAGTGCCCGCGCGCCGCAGCGCCTGCAGCGCCTGCAGGCAGGCCAGCGTCGCCGGCAGCCAGTACAGCAGCGGCGGCTGCGTCGTCAGCATGACGGCGTGCATCTTCAGGCAGCTGTGTTCGGCGACCGTCGCCAGCGCCGCGAAATCCCGGCCCTGCACATGGCGCACGCCGGCCTCGAGGTCGGCGGCGTGGCTGTGTAGCCATGCCTCGTAATACGGCGAGGTTGCGCGGCTGGCGGCCATGCCGTCGCGCGAGCCCACCTCCTTGGGCAGTGCCGAGGTGATGGCGATGACCACGCGCAGCGGCCAGGCCTCCGGCGCCAGCAGCGGCCCGACCGTGACGCCGCCATCGGCCTGGTTGCGCAGCAGCGCGAAGCCGCCGAACAGCGAGCGCGCCGCCGAGCCCGAGCCGATGCGCGCCACCTGGGCGAGTTCCTCCCGCGGCAGGCCCAGCCCGAGCGCCGCATCGGCCGCCGTGACCAGCGCGGCGAAGCCCGAGGCCGAGGACGCCAGGCCCGCGCCGGTCGGAAAATCGTTGTCGCTCTCGACCACCGCGCCGTGGGCCACGCCGGCGCGCCGGCGCAGCAGGTCGAGGCAGGCGCTGACACGGCGGCTGGTGGCGGCGTCCTCCTGGCCGTCGAGCCGCACGCGATCGGCGCCGAGGCCAGGCTCGAAGCACACCCGGGTCCGCGTGCGCATCGCATCCAGCGTCACGGACAGCGAGCCCGTGGCCGGGAGGTTCGCGGCATCGTCACGCTTGCCCCAGTACTTCACCAGGGCGATGTTCGGATGCGCGATGGCCGTGGCGGTGAGCGGCGCAGGCATGGTGGCGGGATTATCGTCTATCCTTGTGGACCTTTGGGCGGTTGCGGCAGTCCCGCGCAGGTCTCGTGTCATTCGCCGATCGCATCCCGGCCTATCTCGAGCGCACCGAGCAGGCGCTGGAGCGCGCGCTGCCGGACGCCGCGCGGCCGCCGCAGCGCCTGCACGCCGCCATGCGCTATGCCGTCCTCGGCGGCGGCAAGCGGCTGCGGCCACTGCTGGTCTACGCCACCGGTGAAGCCTTCGCGGTGCCGCCCGACCGGCTCGACGCCCCGGCGGTCGCCATCGAACTGATGCACGCCTTCTCGCTGATCCACGATGACCTGCCGGCGATGGACGACGACGACCTGCGCCGCGGCCGGCCCTCCACCCACCGTGCCTTCGACGAGGCCACCGCCATCCTCGCCGCCGATGCCCTGCAGCCGCTGGCGTTCGAGGTGCTGGCCACCGCCCTGCCGCTGGCCGCGGAGCCGGCGACCCAGCTGCGGCTGGTCGCCCTGCTCAGCGAATCCTGCGGGCCCAACGGCATCGCCGGTGGCCAGGCCCTGGACATGGAAGCCGAGCGCCGCCAGCTGGACCCGGCGGAACTCGAGCACATGTTCCGCCTCAAGACGGGACGGCTGTTGCGTGCCAGCGTCCTGCTCGCGGCACACTGCTCGCCGCAGATCACCGACGCGCAGCTGCACCGGCTGGAGGTCTTCGCCGATGCGCTCGGCATCGCCTACCAGATCCGCGACGACATCCTGGATTTCACGCTGCCCGGGCAGGACCTGAATTCCGACGCGGTGAAGGCCAAGGCCACCTACCCCGGCCTGTTCGGTCTGGCGCGGGCCCAGGCCAGGACCGACCAGCTGCTCGACATCGCCATCGATGCGATCAGCGACCTCGGCGCGTCCGCCGGGGCCCTGCGCTGGATGGCCCGCCACACCATGCTGCGCAGCGAGTAGCGGCACGAGATCCCGGTCACAGCCGCCAGCGCCCCGCGGGCCGGCGCAGGGCTAGAATGGGTGCCGATGTACACCAGCTTCTTCGGCCTGCACGAAAAGCCGTTCTCGATCACCCCGGACCCGCGCTACCTCTTCATGAGCGAGCGCCATGCCGAGGCGCTCGCACACCTGCTCTACGGCGTCCGGGAAGCGGGCGGCTTCATCCAGCTGACGGGCGAGGTCGGTACCGGCAAGACGACGCTGGTGCGCAGCCTCCTGCAGCAGCTGCCCGACACCGCCGATGTGGCACTGGTGCTCAACCCGCAGCTGACGCGCATCGAGTTCCTCTGCGCCATCTGCGAGGAACTCGGCGTGCCGCTGCCGGAGGCCCGCGGCAGCATCAAGGCGCTCACCGATGCGCTCAACCGCTTCCTGCTCGAGAACCACAGTCGCGGCCGGCGCACCATCCTGATCGTCGACGAGGCGCAGAACCTCAAGCCCGACGTGCTCGAGCAGGTGCGCCTGCTGACCAACCTCGAGACCACCAAGCAGAAGCTGCTGCAGATCATCCTCATCGGCCAGCCGGAACTGCGTGTGCTGCTGGGACGCAACGACATGCGCCAGCTGGCGCAGCGCATCACCGGGCGCTATCACCTCGAGCCGCTGTCACGGCCCGAGGCCGAGGCCTACATCGACCACCGGGTGAAGGTGGCCGGCGGCGTCGGGCGCATCTTCGCAGGCGGCGCGCGCCGGGAAATCTACCGCCTGGCCCGCGGCATCCCGCGCATGATCAACGTCATCGCCGATCGCGCCCTGCTGGGCGCGTTCACCGCCGAGTCCAGCCAGGTGACACCGGCCATCGTGCGGCGCGCGGCAGCCGAGGTTTACGACCGCCCCACGGCGGCGCTGCCGCCCTGGCTGCGCTGGCTCGGCCTGGCCCTGCTGCCGGCGGCCGCCATCGTCGCCCTGCTGGTCAGCGGCTGGTGGCTGCCCGAACGGGGCGACGGCGCGGCGCCCACAGCCAGCCCGCAGCCGGCTGCGACCAGCACGGCACCGGGCACCATCGACCGCAATCCGGGACTCGATTCGCTGGGTGCGGTGCTCGATGGCCTGCCGGCCACCGCCGATGCAGACGCCGCCTACGCGCGACTGTTCCAGCTCTGGAACGCCAGCTACCAGCCCGGGCCCGAAGGTGCCTGCCAGCAGGCCGAGGCGCTCGGCCTGCGCTGCCTGCTCCAGCACGGCACGCTGGATGATGTGACCGCGCTGGACACGCCGGTGATCCTCAGCCTGCGCAGCCACAAGGGCATCGAGCACCAGGCGGTGCTCACCGCGTTCGACGAGCGCGTCGGTGACCTGAGCGTCGCGGGCCGCGACTACCAGGTCGCCGCCGGCGAGATCGCCGACTTCTGGCAGGGCGAATACCTGCTGCTCTGGCGGCCGCAGACCCGCGACGTGAAGGCCTTCGTGCCCGGCATGCGCGACCCGGACATCCGCTGGCTGCGCGCCAGCCTCGCCACCATCCAGGGCGAGCCGATCGAACCGATGCAATCCGACCTCTACGATGCCGGCCTCGAGGCGCGTGTGAAGCAGTACCAGCGCGAGCGCCGCCTCACCGCCGACGGGCTGGTAAGCCACCAGACGCAGATCGCCATCATCGCCGAGCTGGGCGCCGCCGGTACGCCACGCCTGGCCCGGGCCAACTGAGGACACGACCCGATGTCATTCATCCTCGATGCGCTGCGCAAGAGCGAGACCGAAAGGCAGCGCCAGTCCGGCCCGGGCCTCATCGATGCCGGGCACCGGCCGCCGGCCTCGCGCCGTGCCCTGTGGCTGCCGATCCTGGTCGTCGTACTGGCCGCCAACCTCGCGGTGATGGCCTTCATCTGGCTGCGGCGGCCGGCGCAGCCGCCCGCGCAGGCCAGCCCGCCACAACCCGTGGCACAGGCTACCGCCACGCCGGAATCCGCCAATGCCGCGGCACCGGCAGCGGTGGTGCCCGGGGCCGCGGCCATTGCGGCCGACAGCGAGGCCGCCTACGCCGCCACGGCCGACATGCCGGCGCTCGAAACCGCAGCCGGTGTTCATACCGAGGTGCTGGTGCCGCCGGCGGGCACGGCGTCGGATGCGCAGGCAGGAGCAGCCAGCGGATCGGCAGCCGGCGGAGTGATCCAGGAGGGCCTGCCGACCGCCGGCGAACTCATGGCGAGCGGTGCCATCAGCACGCCGCCCCTGCATCTCGACATCCACGTGTTCACGGCGGACCCCGCCGGACGCTTCGTTTTCATCAATATGCGCAAGTACACCGAGGGCGCCCAGCTCAGCGAGGGCCCCAGGCTGGACGAGATCACCCGCGAAGGCGTCGTACTCAGCCAGAATGGCCGGCGCTTCATCCTCAACCGCGACTGATCTCCGGCCCGAGGGCCCGGCACCATGCCTGGACGCCTGACCCGGATCGATGGCCGACTGCTGCGCCCGGCGTTGCGCGCCGGCAGTGCGCGGGTGCTGGCGGCCACCGGCCTGCTCAACCGCATCAACGTCTACCCGGTCCCGGACGGCGACACCGGTACCAACCTGGCGGTGACCCTGTCCGCCGTGGATCAGGCGCTGGCGGGATCGGCGAGCTGCAACGCCGGCGAGGTGCTGGCGCGGGCGGCCGACGCCGCCCTGGACGGGGCCCGCGGCAACTCCGGCGCCATCATGGCGGCGTTCCTGCAGGGACTGGCTGACGCCGTCGCCGGCCAGCGCTGCATCGATGCCGCGCAGCTGGCCGCGGCCTTCGCCAACGCCGACCGTTACGCGCGCGGCGCACTCGAGGCGCCCGAGGAAGGCACGATCCTCACGGCAATCTCGGCCGCAGCGCGGGCGCTGGCGGAAGCCGGTGGCGAACCGCGCGCGGACCTGCGCGCCATCCTGCCGCTGGCACTGGCGGCGACGCGCGCGGCCGTGGCACACACGGTCGAGATGCTGCCGGTCCTGCGCCGCGCCGCAGTCGAGGATGCCGGCGCCCGCGGCTTCCTCCTGCTGTTCGAGGGCGCGGTCGAGGCGACGCCCGGCCTGCCGCCGGGGGAGAGCCTGGCCGATGCGGGCAACGCCACCGGCTGCGCTGCGCAAGACGCCCTCCACGCATCCTGGCCGGCGGAGGCAGCGGGCGCCGGGCGCTACTGCACCGAGTGCGTGATCAGCGGCACGGGCATCGACCGGCAACGGCTGCGCGAGGCACTGGCAGCGCTCGGCCACAGCCTCGTCGTCGCCGGCAACCGCGACAAGCTGCGCATCCACATCCACAGCGATACGCCGGCCGCGGTCTTCGCGCTGGCCGCGGGCTACGGGCTGGTCGCCCAGCAGAAAGCCGACGACATGGACCGGCAGGCCCAGGCCTGCAGCGAACGCCACCAGGAGGCGGTAGTGCTGACCGACACCGGCGCGGACCTGCCCGGGGAGATCTGCGACGAGCTCGGCATCCACACCGTGCCGCTGCGCCTGCACTTCGGCGAGCGCAGCTTCCTCGATCGGCTAGGCATGACGCCGGCGGAATTCCTGCGCGAAGTCGCCACCAGCAACGTGCACCCGAAGACCTCACAGCCGGCGCCCGGGGACCTGCGCCGCAGCTACGACTTCCTCGCCAGCCACTACGGGCACGTCATCTCGCTGACGCTGCTCGGTCGCGCCAGCGGTACGCTGCAGGCCTCGCGCGCGGCCGCACAGCGCAGCCGCGACCCGCAGCGCATCACGGTGATCGACAGCCACAGCATTTCGGTGGGCCAGGGCCTGATCGCCATGTACGCCGCGGAATGCGCCCGCGCGGAGCTTCCCTTGCCGGTGATCCTCAGCGCCGTGCAACGCGCCATCGCCACGACCTGCCTCTGGGCCACGGTCGCCGACCTCGATTACGCCATCCGCGGCGGGCGCCTGCCGCGCCTCGCCGCCTGGCTGGCCGCGATCCTGCCGGTGCTGCCGGTGCTGCGCGTCGGTGGCGGCCGCATCGGCATCGCCGGCCTCATCCGCCGTGGCGGCGACCCGGTCCCGGCACTCCTGCGCCAGCTGCTGCGCCACGCGGATCGCTCCCGACGCTATCGCTTCGCCATCGCCCATGCCGGCTGCCCGGAGCGTGCCGCGCGGCTGCGCGATGCGCTGGCGGCCGCATGGCCGCAGGCCGATGCCATCTACCTGGTCGAACTCGGCGCCGCCGCCAGCGTCCACGCGGGGCCCGGTGCACTCGGCATCGCTGCCCTGGAATACCAGCCGCCGGAAGCACTGCGCCCGCTGGCCTGAGCGAGCTTGCGGTGAGCTATCCCGCCTCGAGGGGACGGATGAGTTCGGGCCCTTCATGGGCGGGACTGTTCACCGCCCGGCTGACTTCATGGCTGGCAAGCAGGTCCTCGGGCGCCGGGACCAGCAACGTCGCCAGCGACTCGGGTGCTTGCGCGGGATCGAGCCACAGGCGCAGCGCATCCGGCGCCAGGATCACCGGCATGCGGTCGTGGATGGCGCGTAGGCTACGGTTGGCAGCGGTGGTGATGATGGTACAGGTTGCCAGCGGCGCCGCGCCCTTTTCCCAGTACTCCCACAGGCCAGCGAAAGCGATGGGCCGGCCGTCGGGCGGGGCGATGTAGCAGGGCGTCTTCGGCCCCTTGCCGGCAGAGCGCCACTCGTAGAAGCCATTCGCCAGGATCACGCAGCGGCGCCTGCGCAATGCGTTGCGGAACGCCGGCTTTTCCGCGAGCGTCTCGGCCCTGGCATTGATCAGGCGATTGCCGATCCCCGGTTCTCGCGCCCAGAACGGCACCAGGCCCCAGCGCAGGCTGACCCCCTCGGCCGCGCCGTCGGCAGCCCTGCGGATCGCCGCCACCTGCTGGCTGGGCGCGATGTTGTAGCGCGGCTCCAGCTCGAAGGGGAACTGCACGCCGAAGGCAGCGAGCACGGCTTCACGGGGTGAATGGAAGGCGAAGCGACCGCACATGACCGCATGATAGCGGCCCTGCTGCTAGCTGCGGATGCCGGTACCGCGGCGAATCAGCAGCAGGCAGACGCCGAACAACAGCGCGGCGAACGCCAGGATGATGGCGTAGGCGAGGCCGATGTCGATGTCGGAGACGCCCAGCATGCCGTAGCGGAAAGCGTTGACCATGTAGAGGATCGGGTTGAGCCGCGAAAGCTGCTGCGCAAACTCCGGCAGCAGCGCGATCGAGTAGAACACGCCACCCAGGTAGCTCAGCGGCGCCAGCACGAAGGAGGGGATGATGGAAACGTCATCGAAATTCTTCGCCAGGATGGCGTTGATGAGCCCGCCCAGGGAAAACACGAAGGCCGTCAGCACCACCACCGAGAATGTCACCAGCACATGGGCCACGTGCAGGTGGGTGAAGAACAGCGCCACCACGGTGACCGCGGCTGCCACCGCCAGGCCGCGCACCATGCCGCCGAGGGCGTGGCCGAGGACGATGGCCCAGCTGGCCATGGGGGCCACCAGCATCTCCTCCAGGTGGCGCTGCATCTTCGCCGCGAAGAACGACGACACGACATTGCCGTAGGAGGTAGTGATGACCTGCATCATGATGAGGCCGGGGGCGATGTACTGCGCGTAGTCGTAGCCGTCCATCTGGCCGATGCGCCGCCCGATCAGGTTGCCGAAGATGAGGAAGTACAGCGCCGTGGTCATCGCCGGCGGCAGGATGGTCTGCAGCCAGATGCGGAACACCCGCGTGCATTCCTTGCGCACCAGGGTGCACAGCGCCACCAGTTGGGTACCCGCGGTCATCGGTGGCGTTCCATCAGCCCGGCCGCGGTGAACGCGCCGTGAGCCGGATGAACAGCTCTTCCAGGCGGTTGCTCTTGTTGCGCATGCTGACCACGTGCAGCCCGGCGGCCGTCAGCGCGGCGAAGGCCTCGTTGAGGCTCCGGTCCTTGGTCACCTCGACCTCGATCTCGTGGTCCCCGGTGCGCGCCACCGCGTAGCCGTCGAGCTGCGGGGCCGCGGCCACGGCCTCGCGCAGGTTCAGCACGAAGGTCTCGGCGCCCAGCTTGCGCAGCACGCCCGCCATGGCACCGCGTTCGATGATCTGCCCGTGGTCGATGATGGCGACGTTGCGGCAGAGGTTCTCAGCCTCCTCCAGGTAGTGCGTGGTGAGGATGATGGTGGTTCCGGCCTGGTTGATCTCCCGGAGGAACTCCCACATGGAGCGGCGGATCTCGATATCCACGCCGGCCGTCGGCTCGTCGAGGATCAGCAGCCGCGGGCGATGCATCAGCGCCCGCGCGATCATCAGCCGGCGCTTCATGCCGCCGGAAAGATTGCGCCCGGTGTCACGACGCCGGTCCCAGAGCTGCAGCTGCCGCAGGCAGTCCTCGGCCCGCAGCCGGGCCGCGCGCGGCGTCATGCCGTAGAAGCCGGCCTGGGTGGTCACGATGTTCAGGACCGAATCCCAGTAGTTGATGTTGATTTCCTGCGGCACCACGCCGATGGCCGCCTTGGCCAGCGCCAGTTCGCTGTCGATGTCGTGGCCGAAGACGCGCACCTCCCCCGAGGTCTTGTTGACCAGCGAGGTGATGATGCCGATCAGCGTGGTCTTGCCGGCCCCGTTCGGGCCGAGCAGCGCGAAGAAATCGCCCTCCGGCACCTCGAGGTCGATGCCGCGCAACGCCTGCACTCCATTCGGGTAGGTCTTGACGAGACTGCGGACCGCGAGGGCGAGCATGGCGCGCCATTGTGCACAGGCGCGGCCAGCGCGCCAGCCTGACGGGGCCGACTACCGCATGGCGGCGCTGCTGGCCTGCAGGGCATGGCCCGCCGGCCGCCGTGGCGGGCTCGCTTCCGCCATGGCGAGCTGGATGGCAGCCAGGCGTGCCAGTTCCATGCGCTGGGGCTGGCCGTCGCGGGCGGCCCGCACCAGGTCCGGCCAGAAGCGCGCATGGCGGCAGAAGCGCGCCTCCAGGTACAGGAACGCCCGGCTGGCATAGCCGGGAATGTCACGCAGCCGCAGGCCGGTGGCTGGTTCGTTGCCGGGCGCACCCGCACAGAGGGCTGCCCGCAGCGGATCGCGGCGCGCCATCTGCCAGGCATAGGTCAGCAGGCTCGCGGCGAACACGCGCGCATCCGGACAGCAGTCTGCTTCCTCGCCCTGCCGCGGCTCGGCCACCCGCGCCAGGCCGCGGGGCGGCGCGGTACGGAAACCCGCCAGCAGGCAGGGCGTGGCGGCCATGGCCTCGAGCTGCGCCGCGCCGAGGCGGCCCAGCGGCTCCAGCACCGCGGCATCGAGGCCGAACAGCGGGGCGCCCGGTGGGCGATGGCGGCACTGGGCCAGGAGAGCGAGGAACTCAAGGTTCAAATCACGCATTTCGGCGTAGAAATGCTTATCCGGTGCTTCCCGCTCCATTTGCGCCCTCCTCACGGCCATGCTGCGTGGAGGTAGTATATTTGCCATATATGGGAAAATTTTCCCATATATGGCAAAAAGCGCCGGGTTCGGGCTCCCAGAACCCTTTCTGGAGATACCGGAGGAATTCGCGATGCGCATCACCGACCACCGCTACTCGGCGGAGCTCGACAAGTTCGATCTGGCCGTCCGGATGATCCAGCACGAAGCCCGGACGGGCACCATCCGCGCCTGCACCGGCTTCAGCGAGGACCGCATCCGCAAGATCTACGGCGCCTACTTCAAGGGCAGCGGCGCCAGCGCGGTGCGCCGCCGGCGCGGCAAGTCACCGAAGCGCATCCACCAGTTCGTCAATTCGACGCCGCGGCAACTGGAGGCCACGGTGCTGGCCGGCCTGTTCCTGCTCTGCGAAGCCGGCGAGCTCGACGATGGCGGCCGGATCAGCCGCGCCCGCGGCACCGACCGCGTCGGCCTGGGCCAGCGGCTCTGCCAGGCATTCGAGGCCTACCGCGGCCTGCACCCGGACCCGCGGCTGTCGTTCGAATGGGCCTGGAATCTGTACCATTCGCTGGTGGACAGCCATGAGCTGTACCTGGCCCCCTGCGAAGGCTGCGGGGGCCGCTACGTGCAGGATGCGTACGCTCTCGACTACCACCGCTGCCCGTTCTGCGAAATGAAGGACCACCGCGCCCTGCCCAGCGCCTGAACACCCGCCCGGAGCCCGATGGCCGAGATCGAGACCCTATTCGCCGGCGCCGACATCGATCGCGCCAGCGGGCTGCGCCGCGATGCCGCGGCGCTCGCAGCCGCCTGGCAGGACCCGGCGACGCGCTTCCTGCCGGTCTGGGAGGCGCAGTGCCTGATCCGCGATGGCGCGGCCGGCCGGCTCAGCGCGGCCGAACTCGGCGCATGCCTGCCGCCGCCCGGACAGGGCGTATTCCTCGGGCTGGAAGCGGGAGCAGCGCGGTTCGCGGTGCAGCTCGAGTCACGCGAGGCGCCGGCGGAGTTCGGCCACTTCGGCGGGCTGCGTGACCTGATCAGCCTGGTGTCGGCGCGCGATGCGGCCCTGCTCGCCTACGCGCGGGCGATGGTGAACTGGCATCGCCAGTACCGTTACTGCGGCGCCTGCGGTGCGCCGGTAAGCGCCGACGAAGGCGGCTTCGTGCTCCGGTGCACGGCGGCCAGCTGCGGCCACCGCAGCTTCCCGCGCATGGACCCGGCCATCATCGTGCTGGTGCACCACGACCGGCACTGCCTGCTCGGGCGTCAGGCGTCCTGGCCGGCACAGCGGTTCTCCACCATCGCCGGATTCGTCGAGCCCGGCGAAGCGCTGGAGGATGCCGTGCGGCGCGAGGTCGCCGAGGAAACCAACATCCAGCTCGCGCACTGCCGCTACCTGGGCTCGCAGCCCTGGCCCTTCCCCGCCTCGCTGATGATCGGCTTCCACGCCGCCGCCGCAACTGCCGACATCACCCTCAACGACGCCGAACTTGCCGAGGCCCGCTGGTTCAGCCGTGCCGAGCTGGCTGGCGACGGCATCGTGCTGCCGCCACGCGCCTCGATCGCCTGGCGGCTGATCGAGGCCTGGTTCGATGCCGTGCCCGGCCCGGGCCTCGCCAGCCTGCACCGCGACGGCGCCTTCCTGCGCCCCGCCGGGGCGACGCCGGAGCAGCGCTGAATCATGTGCCTGGTCGCCATCGCCTGGCGGGCGCATCCGCGGTATCCGCTGGTCATCGTCGCCAACCGCGATGAGGACCACGGCCGGCCGGCCGCGCCGGCAGCCTGGTGGGCGGACGCCAGCCAGGTATTCGGCGGGCGCGACCTGCGTGCCGGCGGCAGCTGGCTCGCGGTGAGCCGCAGCGGGCGCTTCGCGGCGATCACCAACAACCCGCGGCGCCCGCCCGGCCCGCAGCCGGGGCCAAGCCGCGGGCAGCTGGTGCAGGACTTCGTCGCCGGCGACCGGCCGAGCGGTCGCTTCCTCGACGGCGTGCAGGCGAAAGCCGACCGCTACCCGGGCTTCTGCCTGCTCGTCGGCACGCGCGTGCAGGTGCGCGGCATCGTCACGCCGCCTGGCAGCCACCCCGGGCGCTGGACGCTGCCGGCCGGCGTGTCCGCCGTCAGCAACTCACCGCTGGAGCAACCCTGGCCGAAGGTGCACTATCTGGAGGCGGCGCTGGCCGCAGCGCTGGCCGATGACGCAGTGGAGCCGGGGCGCCTGTTTGCACTGCTCGAGCGGCGCGATCCGGTGCCCGGCCAGGGAAGCGGTGGCGACCGGGACGACAGCCCCGCCATCAGTCGCCTGCCATTCATCGTCGGCGAGCACTACGGGACGCGGGCCAGCACCGTCATCACCATGGACGCCGCCGGCAGCTGCGAGGTCAGCGAGCGGCGCTTCGACTCCACGGGCAGGCTGCAGGGCGAGGTCAGCGAACGCTTCGATCTCGAATGATAGCCGTGGGCGCCGCTTGCGCGCGCGCGCGGCGACAGGCGACACTGCCGACCCGCTCGCGACCGCGGCCCGTAGTCCGCGTGAAATGCACTTCCCTTGGACAACCCGTACATGACCGCCGTCGGCCAGAAGGCCGACATGTTCACGCCGGATGAATGCCTCTGGCTCAGTGGCGTGCCGCTGCCGGACGCCGCGGCCGAGGTCTACGACAGCCGCGGACCGGATGCCCGCGTGGACCGCGAGCTGCGCCGTACCCGCGAACGCATCCTGCCGCGCAACCGGGAATTTTCCTGGGTGTTCAGCCGGCTCAACCGGTTCGCCCGGGAGACCAACGACCAGAGCTACGGCTTCCGGCTCGACGATCGCATCACCGCCCACCTGCTGGAATACGAACTGGACGGCTTCTTCGACTGGCACATGGACCTGGGGGCCGGACCCACCGCCTCACGCAAGCTGACCATGGTGACCTTCCTGACGCCACCGGAGGAGTTCGCCGGCGGCGAACTGCTGTTCATGGACGGCGGCCCGCCCCTGCGGCCCGCGCAGGGCACGACCGCCATCTTCCCCGCCTACCTGCTGCACAAGGTCAACCCCATCACCCAGGGCCGCCGGTTCACGCTGGTGTCCTGGCTGCACGGCCCCTGCTTCAGCTGAACGCTGCGCGGCCCGGGGGCGGGGTGGCCCTGTGGCAGCAAACGGTCAGTGCCGGTCGCCGTGGCCCCGGCCACCGCGCCGGTCGTCATGCCGGTGATGGCGCGGACGGTCGTAGTGGTGGTGATGGTCGTCATCGTCACGCCAGCCCCGCTCCCAGCCGGAGTGGCGGTAGTCCACGTGGCGCGAACGCCAGTAGCCCGGCGGTGGCCCCCAGGTGTAGTAGCGCGGCGCGTAGACCGGCGCCGCGTACACCGGCACCACGGGTACGACCGGGTGGACGTGGTAGGGCGCCCACTGCGGACCCGTCGAGAAGCTGGTGTAAAAACCTGGCGTCGCGACCTGGACGCTGATGGCGGTCGGCGGGCCGGCCAGGGCCGCGGCACTGAGGCCAAGCAGGCCGGCACCGGCAAGCCAGACAGCAGCGATACGGGTGACAGATGGCCTCGATGTATCCAAGCGAACTCCCCTTTCCCTGAATGTGGGCTCCTCCGCCGGCGCGATCCTGCGCAGCGGAGCCAATGGCTGTGACCAGCGCCCCCGACGCGGGTTCCCGTGCCACGGAATGCTGCGAAGCGCAGCCTGCGGGCCGATCCCGGCCGCATCAACGCACGAGGTGGCGGGACGTTGACAGGCCTCGCACGCGGGCGGCTCCGGTGATGCGCTGTGCTACGCTTCGGACGCACAGGCTCCCGCCGCCAGGGGACCAACGGCGGGGGCGCTTCGTTGGGGGCTGCGATGCAACGACGGATTCACCAGGCGCCGGGCCGTGGCTCATTATGGATGGTGGCTGCGAGCCTCCTGCTGGCGGTGCCTCCCGCCAGCCTGGCACAGGACGCCGACGCAACCGCGTCAGGGCAGGCGCCGGCCGGCGACGCCGCGGAGGCTGCGACCGCCGGCGCCGGACCGGCACCACTCGATGAAATCGTCGTCACCGCCCGCAAGACCACCGAGAGCCTGAACGACGCGCCGCTGTCCGCGGTGGTGCTCGACGGCGGCGCGCTGGCCGAACAGGGCGTCAACCGCATCGAGGAACTGGTGGCCTATGTCCCCAACGTCGCCATGTCCGAGACCGGCATCGGCACCAACCTCTACGTGCGCGGCATCGGCTCCGGGATCAACCAGGGCTTCGAGCAGTCGGTGGGCCTGTACATCGATGGCATCTACTACGGCAGGGCCCAGCTCACCCGCGTGCCCTTCATGGACCTGGCGCAGGCCGAGTCGCTGCGGGGGCCGCAGGCCATCCTGCTCGGCAACAACAGCATCGCCGGCGCCATCAACCTGGTCACCGCCCGGCCGACCCGGGAGTTCGAGTCGGCAGTGAGCCTGCTCTACGAACCGGACCAGGGCGAGGAGGAGATCAGCGCGTACCTGTCCGGGCCGCTGACCGAGCGCCTGTCCGCGCGCCTGTCCGGCCGCTACCGGTCCTTCGACGGTTACGTGAAGAACGTCACCCTCGGCGGGCGGGACGAACCCGAACGCGACGAGAAGAGCCTGCGGCTGACGTTGGACTGGGACGCCGACGGCTGGGATGCGAGCCTGAAGCTCGAACATGACAGTTTCGATGTCAAGGGACGGCAGATCGAAATCATCCGGGCCGACCCGGCCACCACGCGCGGCTCCAGCCAGACCGGCTTCAGCAACAACACCGGCAGCGCCGGGCTCTGGCAGCCGGGCCGCAGCTACCTCGAGTACCTGGACGAGTTCTTCGACGACAGCCCCGGTATCCAGGGCAATCCGTCCCTCGGCGACGGTCATCCCGACTACCGGCGTGGCGCCAACGGCGACAGCAGCGACAACGACGTGGATGCGGCCGTCCTCACGCTCAACTGGGACCTCGATGGCTACCAGCTCACCTCGGTGACCGGCTATCTGACCTACGACTACAGCGAACTCTGCGACTGCGACTTCACCGGCGCGCCGATGTTCAGCCTGCTGTCGGAGGAGAGCTACGACCAGTGGAGCCAGGAGCTGCGGCTGGCCTCGCCGCAATCCGAAAGACTGCGCTGGCTGGCCGGCCTGTATTACCAGCACGACGAACTCGGGTTCGGCGACCAGATCTTCCTGCCGGCCGACAGCGGCGTAGTGAAACTGGTCGGCTACGCCACCCAGGGCGACCCGGCGGGGGCCATCGACTCGCTGGGCAACACCTCGGCATTCCGCAACTTCGACCAGAACAACACGGTCAGCTCGCTGTTCGGCCAGCTGGCCTACGAGCTGACGGAGCGCTGGCGGGCGAGCCTCGGCCTGCGCTACTCGCACATGGAAAAGGAAGCCACGCGCATCCTGCGGGAGGGTGACCTCGAACGGCGCCCCTTCGTCCTCGGCGTGCAGCCCGACGAAGACCTGCTGACCACCGGCGCGCCGCTGTTCGCCTCGATCTTCAACGTCGCCTTCCACAGCCTGGCGGGCCATCGCACCGAGAACAGCACCGCCTTCGAGTTGGTCACCGACTTCGACCTCACCCCAGATGTCATGGTTTACGGCTCGGTGAAAACGGGGTTCAAGTCAGGCGGTTTCGACGCCCGCTCCAACAGCGAACCGGTCCCCGGGACCAGCGGCGCCGGCTTCCTCTACCCCGCGGATCCGGCGACCCTGAGCGCCGTCCAGAATGTCGACCCGGGTTCCCTCGAGTTCGAGGACGAGAAGGCGACCTCCTGGGAAACCGGCTCGAAGATGCAGCTGCTGGGGGATACCGCCGAGATCAGCATCGCACTGTTCTACACCACCTTCGACAACCTGCAGGTGAGCATCTTCGATGGCACCCTTGGCTTCAATGTCGGCAATGCGGCCAAGGCCACCTCCCAGGGCGTGGAACTCGACGGCCGCTGGGCCATCAGCGACCGCTGGTCGATGAACGGCTCGCTGGGCTACCTGGACTTCGATTTCGACGAGTTTCCGAACGGGCAGTGCAACCAGGGACAGGCACCGGACGACCCCGCGACCGGCAAGTGCAGCTATGACGGCAAGAGCAACCAGTACGTGGCGCGCTGGTCCGGCAACCTGGCGCTGACCTACCAGCGCCCGGTCGGCGAGCTCGAATTGCGCTCCACGCTGGACATGCAGTTCAGCGACGCCTACAACCCCTCGCAGAACCTCGACCCACGTGTCGAGCAGGACGCCTACGCGACCTGGAACCTGCGCCTGGCGCTCGGGGACGCCGCCGGCCGCTGGGAACTGGCGCTGCTCGGCCGCAACCTGACCGACGAGAAGATCATCAGCTACGCCAACGACACGCCGCTCGCCTTCAGCCAGTTCGGCGCCCCGACCTTCTACGGCTTCATCGACCGCCCGCGCAATGTCGCCCTGCAGGCCAGCTACCGGTTCGGGGACTGAGCGGCCCGCGGTTGGCGGGACGGAATACCGGGGGCGTCCGCCAGCTTATGTCTGGTCGGCCTTGCGGTTGGAACCCACAGGACTATAGTTGAAGCTGTCGAAGAAGATCCCAGAACCATAACGAGGGGGCACGCATGCTCAGGATCAGCTTCTCGCGCATCGCCGCCGGCGCCGTACTGGCGCTCGCCAGCCACGCCGCCGCAGCAGCACCGATGGCCATCGACACGGCCAACCTGCTCAACGGCATCACCGACATATACAGCGCGACTTTCGACGGCGCCCTGTCGCCCTGCACGGGCAGCTCGCCGTCCTACTGTGCGTTCTTCGGCGGCACGCCGGGCGCGGTCCGCAACATCACCATCTCGCCCACGCCCACCGGCGTGGCCAACGGCGTGCCCGGCGGCTTTGCCTCGGCACCGGCAGCGGGGTCCTTCCTCAACGTCACCGTCGATGCCAGTCACACGATGGCCGCGCTGGCCGGTGGCACCATTACGTTCCCGACGCTGTCGCTGACCATCAATGGCGCGGCCCTGGGCGCGGGCAGTGCCGTGGTCGTCGCCAGCGGCGCCGGCATGGTGATCGACCCCGCGGTCCAGGAGGGCGTCCTGAACGCCGATGGACAGGCCGAGTACCTGGTCAACCTGGCGCCGGCAACGGCGGCGGACTTCAGCACCCTGTCCCAGGTGGTGACCAGCTGCACGCCGTCACCGGGCGCGACCCTCTGCGGATTGCTGCCGATCCTGTCCCTGGACATGGTCCGTTACCGCCTGTTCCTGGATTTCGACCCGACGTTCACCTCGTTCACTGGTGAGTTCATCGGCCAGACCTCGAACAATTCGATGATTTTCGCGACGCTCGACTCCACAGTCGTGCCGGTGCCCGCCGCCGGCTGGCTGCTACTGCCCGCCGCCGGCGCGATCGCCGCACGGGCTCGCCGCCGCCGCAGCTGAGACGCCAACGACACCCGCGACCCGGGCCAGGCCCCGCGACCTGAAAAGGCCGCGGGGCTTTTTTCATGCCTGGCCGCAGCCGTGCCCCGCGGTTGCCAACCGCCGGGGCTTATTCCAGACTCGTCCTCAACGGCTGCCAGGGTTGGGAGATTCGATGAAAGCCGGTCGTTGCGCTTCATTCCTCGCAGCCAGCCTGTTGTTCCTGGCAGCCTCGCCGACCATGGCTACCGCGGTCGAAATCGACACCGCCAACCCCCAGAACGGTATCTTCGACATCTACAGCGCCACTTTCGACCCGGCGCTATCGCCCTGCAACGCTGGCTCGCCAGGCTACTGCCCGTTCTTCGGCGGCGACCCGCCGGTCCAGCGGGCCCTGGCCATCACTCCAAACCCGACCACCACCAGCACCGGCGTGCCCGGCGGTATCAGCCCGGCCCCGGCGGCGGGCTCCTACCTGGACCTGACACTCGCCGCGGACCGCAGCACGCTGACGCTGGCCGGCGGCACCCTGCGCTTCCCGGTGCTCGTCATCACCATCAGCGGCAGCACGGTGGTCACGGCGACCGGCGCCGGCTTCGTGTTCGACGCCGCGCCGCAGGTGGCGGCCGTGAATGCCAGTGGCCAGGCCGAGTTCCTCGTCAACCTGCAGCCAGCCACGGCGGTGGATTTCAGCACCCTGTCCCAGGTGGTGACCAGCTGTACCGGCCCACTCTGCAATCTGATCCCGCTGCCGACGCTGGACATGCTGCGCTACCGCCTGCTCATCGACTATGACGCGAGCTTCGGTTCCTTCACCGGCAGCTTCATCGGCCAGACCGCCAACAATTCGCTGGTCTACGCCAACCTGAACTCCGGCGTCCCCGACATCGCCGTCACCGACTCCGCGCCACCCGGCAATGACCACGCGATCACCTTTGGCGACGTCACCGAGCTGACCTCGGCGACGCACACCCTGACGATCGCCAACAACGGCGGCGGCAGCCTGGCCATCGGCACCATCGGTCAGGCGGATGGCCTCGCCGCCCCGTTCTCGATGACCGCCGACGGCTGCTCGGGACAGCGCCTGGGCCTGGGTGCGTCCTGCACGCTGGACATCGTCTTCAGCCCGGGCTTCGTCGGGCCCTACTCCGACAGCCTGGATATTCCCTCCAACGATGCCGATTCCCCGACGGTCAGCATTGCCGTCAGCGGCCAGGGCGTGGCGGCACCGGTACCAAATATCGTCGTCACCGATTCAGTGGCCCCGCCGGGCGATGGCCAGCTGCCCTTCGGGACCGTGACCGTCGGCGGCCTGGCGCAGCAGACGGTGACCGTGGCCAACAACGGCACCGCCGATCTGCTCCTCGGCCAGCTCGGCGCGGCCGGCCAGCTGCTGCCCCCCTTTGACCTGCAAGCCGATGGCTGCTCGAACCAGCAGCTGGCGCCAGGTGCCAGCTGCACGGCCACGCTGCGCTTCCAGCCGACGACAACCGGCGCCGCCAGCGCCAGTCTGGACATTCCCTCCAACGACGCCGACACGCCGACGGCCCTGCTGGCCCTCAGCGGCACCGGCGCCGCGGCCGCCCTGCCCGACATCGCCATCACCGACCCGACGGCGCCCGCCGACGATCGCAGCCTGTCCTTCGGCGACGTGCGCCCGTCCGAGGCCTATGACCGCGTGGTCACGGTGACCAACGCCGGGCTCGCCGACCTCCTGCTGGGCAGCGTCGGCATGGCCAACCCGCTGGCGGCACCGTTCAGCTTCGTGGCCGGCGCCGACCTCTGCTCCGGCGCCACGTTGCCGCCGGCGGCCAGCTGCACGATCCGGCTGCGGTTCACACCCGCCGCCGCGACCAGCTACAGCGACAGCTTCGACATCCCCAGCAACGATCCCGACACGGCCAGCGCCACCGTTGCGGTCGCGGGCAACGGCTACCAGCCGCCGCCCACAGCCAGCCCGTCACCGAGTGGCGCCAGTTCCGGTTTCATGGGCCTCGACGCCGGTCTGCTCGGGCTGCTGGCGGGCGCCGCCCTGCTGCCGCGCCGGCGGCGCGCCCCGGCCCGCTAGACCACCGCTGCGCATGGCGGCCGCGCGGCTGCACAGCCGCCCTTGACTTTTCGCCGCTCTTGCATATTATGCGCATCCATTTTTCGTTATGCGCATGAGCTGAGATGCCCCAGGCCACCGATTCCATGCAGAAACGCCAGAAGGCCATCCTGGCAATCCTGCGTGCCCGGCGCGTGGCCCGGCAGTCGGAACTGGTGCGCCTGCTGAAGGAGCGCGGCATCCGCGTGACGCAGTCGAGCGTGAGTCGCGACCTGCAGCAGCTCGGCATCACCAAGCTCGATACCGGCTACCAGCAGCTCGAGCAACCGCAGCCGGAGGCCGACCGTGATGCGGCCATGGTGGCCGAGCTGCTGCGCGAGGTGCGCACCGCCGGCGGCCACCTCACGGTGGTGAAGACCGTGGAGGGCGCGGCACAGCGCGTGGCGCTGTACCTGGACCGCAGCGGCTGGACCGAGATCGTCGGCACGGTGTCCGGCGACGACACGATCTTCGTCGCCACCCGCGGGGGTGGCGAACAGCGTCGGCTGCTGGTGCGGCTGCGCTCGCTGCTGACTCACGAGGGGGCCTGAGCCCCAGCGGTTTTTGCCTTTTAGATCGAGGACTTGACTCCATGACCACCCAGGCCAACACCTCCCCCATCATCCTCGGCTTCTCCGGGGGGCTGGACACCTCTTTCTGCGTCCCCTGGATGAAGGAGCACTACGGGCGGCCCGTGGTCACGGTGACCATCAACACCGGTGGCATCGATGCCGCAGCCGCCCGCGACCTGGAGCAGCGGGCAAAGGCCCTGGGCTCCCAGGAACACCTGCTGGTCGAGGCCCGCCAGGTGTTCTTCGACCGCGTGCTCAAGTATCTGATCTTCGGCAACGTGCGCCGCGGGCACCTGTACCCGCTCTGCGTCGGCGCCGAGCGCGGCATCCAGGCCACGCTGCTTGCCGAGCTCGCCAGGGAGCGCGGCAGCTCCACCGTCGCGCATGGCTGCACTGCCGCCGGCAACGACCAGGTGCGGTTCGAAGTGGCGCTGCGCACCATCAGCCCAGGGCTCGAGGTCCTGGCCCCGGTCCGCGACCAGGCCTTCATCCGCAGCGAACAGCAGAAGTACCTCGAGGAGCGCGGCTTCCCGGTGCCGGTGCGGGGTTCTTCCTATTCCATCAACCGCGGCCTCTGGGGCGTGACCATCGGCGGGCGCGAGACCCTGGACTCGAAGGAATCCATTCCGGAGAGCGCCTGGGTGCTGTCCCCCGATGCCTTCGCGAAGAACCTGCCGGCGACCCGGCATACCGTGGAGTTCACCCAGGGTGTGCCAAGCGCGCTCGATGGCAAGGCCATGGGCCCGGTGGAGCTGATCGAGGCACTGGAAAAGCTGGCCGGCCCCTACGGCATCGGCCGCGGCATCCATGTGGGCGATACCGTGCTCGGCACCAAGGGCCGCGTGGCCTTCGAGGCCCCGGCGGCCGAGGTGCTGCTGGTAGCCCACCGCGAGCTGGAAAAGCTGGTGCTCTCCGGCCTGCAGCAGCGCATCAAGGACCAGGTAGCCACGCAGTACGGCGACTTCGTCCACGAGGGCAAGCAGCTCGACCCGGTGTGCCGTGACATCGAGGCGCTCCTCGGCTCCTCCCAGCAGCGGGTCACCGGCGAGGTGCGCCTGCTGTTCCGGCCTGGCAACCTGTTCGTCGAGGGCGCGGTGTCGCCGCACTCGCTGATGGCCGCCACCAAGGGCGTCTACGGCGAGAAGGCCGGTGAGTGGACGCCGGCCGACGCGCTCGGCTACTCGCGCATCCTCTCGCTGCCCGGCATCCTGCAGACCAGGGCCGCGGGGGGGCGCAAGTGAAGACCGTCGTCGCCGACAAGATCGGCTCGGTGGCCCAGCACGCGCACCTGTCGCGCGAGCTGCGCCTCGGTGCGGACATCCCCTGCGAAGAGGGGGTGCTGGTCGCCGCCGAGATCCTCAACAGCAAGGGCACCTACAACACCCTGGAGCTGACCAGCGGCCGGCAGGCGCAGGTCAAGCGCGGGGATGTCATCGTCGGCGCGCTGGGCCATCGCAAGGCGCTGTTCGGCTACTCCGGCCACCTGCCGGAAAAAGTCGCCGTGGGTGACGTGCTCAACGTGCTGAACATGGGCGGCGTCATCGGCGTCTGCGATTCGATCAACGCCAGTTTCGGCCAGCCCTTCGAGGCACGCATCCTCGGCACCGTGCTCGACTTCCCCTACCTCGGCGAGCGCATCGGCGTGCCGGCGCGCGCCGGCGCCGAGCGCCTGGACTACAACGCGCCGCTCGACGCCCAGGGCGTGCCGGTGGTGGCGCTGGCCGGCACCTGCATGAACGCCGGCAAGACGGCGGCCGCCTGCGCCATCGTCAGCCGCCTGCGGCACCTCGGCTACACGGTCGACGCCTTCAAGTCCACCGGCGTCGCCCTGCGCCGCGACATCCTCGCCATGGAGGATGCGGGCGCCAGGAAGACCATGATCTTCTCGGACTTCGGCGTGGTCTGCACCACCGCGAAAAACGGCCCGGCGGTCACCCGCACCATGCTGACGCGGCTCGCCACCGGCCGGCCGGATGTCATCGTCTTCGAACTCGGCGACGGCATCCTCGGCGCCTATGGCGTGGAAGCCATCCTGCGCGACGCCGAAATCCGCGCCGCACTGACCTGCGTGGTGCTCTCGGCCAACGATCCGGTCGCCGCCTGGGGCGGCGTCGAACTGCTGCGCCGCGAGTTCGGCATCGACCCCAAGGTCGTCACCGGCCCGGCCACCGACAACCAGGTGGGCCGCGACATCATCGCCGAGCGTAGCGGCGTGCCGGCGGTCAACGCCGTCACCGACGCCGCCGAACTCGGCAACGTCGTGGCCCGCAGCCTCGGCTTCGAGGTGCCGGCATGAGCGCGGCGCAGGCAAAGGCAGTGCCGACGCTGATCCTCGGCGGCAGCGGCTACGTCGCCGGCGAACTGCTGCACCTGGTGCTCGGCCATCCCGGGCTCGAACTGGCCGGCATCATGTCGGACAGCCAGGCCGGCACGGCGGTCGCCGCCAGTTTCCCGCATCTGCGCGCAGCCGTCGGCGACCTGAAGTTCGGCAGCCGCGAAGAACTGCTGGAACGCCTCGGGACCGGGCGCTGGCTGCTGCTCTCCGGCGCGCCCCACGGCGTCAGCGCCGGGCTGCTCGCCGGGTTCATCGACCGCGGCCGCGAGCGCGGCACGGAGCTGACGGTCGTCGACTGTTCGGCTGATTTCCGCTTCACCACGGCGGCCGCCTACGAGGCCGTCTACAGGCACCCGCATGGCGCCCCGCAGCTGCTCGCGCAGTTCGCCAGCGCGCTGCCCGAACACCTGGCGGCCAGCGACCGGCCGCACATCGGCCACCCGGGCTGCTTCGCCACGGCACTGCTGCTCGCCGCCGTGCCGCTGCTGAAGCTCGGCATCGCCGAGAGCGACCTGTTCGCGGTCGGCATCACCGGCAGCACCGGTGCCGGGCGCACGCCCATCGCCACCACGCATCATCCCGAGCGGCATGCGAACCTGTTCGCCTACCAGCCGCTGGTGCACCGCCATGCCGCGGAAGTCACGGCACTCTGCGAGCAGGCGAGCGGCCAGCGGCCGAAGCTGCACTTCGTGCCGCAGTCCGGGCCCTTCGCCCGGGGCATCCACCTGACGATGCAGGCCCGGCTGAAGGCTGCCGCCGATGCCGACACGCTGCGCGGACGGCTGCGCGACTTCTACGCCGGCGCGCCCTTCGTCACGGTGGTCGACGGCATGCCGCGGCTCAAGGACATCGTCGGCAGCAACCACGCCCAGCTCGGCGTCACCGTCGATGCCGGCAGCGTCGCCGTGATGGTGGTCGAGGACAACCTGGTCAAGGGTGCCGCCGGCGGCGCCATCCAGTGGGCCAACCGCAAGCTCGGCTTCGCCGAGACCGCCGGCCTCACCGCGCCCGGGATGGCCTGGGCATGAGCAGCAGCAGCCACCTGCTCGACGTCTACCCGTACCTGCCGTTCCGGCCCGAGTCGGCCGAGGGCGTGTACCTGATGGCGGGCAACCGCCGCATCATCGACTTCTACGGCGGCCATGCCGTGGCCGGCCTCGGCTACGGCCATCCGGACATCGTGCGCACCATCGAGACCCAGGCACGCCGGCTGTTCTTCCAGAGCAATGCCGTGGCACTCGAGGTGCGCGAGGAAGCCGCGCGGCGCCTGGTGAATTTCGCGCCGCAGGGGCTGGAGCTGGTGTTCTTCGTCAACAGCGGCGCGGAAGCCAACGAGAATGCCCTGCGTCTCGCCTGCCGGGTCACCGGCCGCAGCCGCATCCTCGCCATCGAGCATGGCTTCCACGGGCGCACCGCGGCCGCGGCCGCCGTGACCTGGTCGGCCGTGGGCAAGTGGTATGGCTTCCCGCGCACGCCGTTCGACGTCGACTTCATCCCGCGCAACGACAGCGCAGCCGTCGCCGCCATGGTGGACGCCAGCGTCGCCGCGGTGATCCTCGAGCCGGTGCAGGGCCAGGCTGGCGCCTTCGACCTCGACGCCGGCTTCCTGCGCGAGATCGCCGCCGCCTGCCAGCGCCATGGCGCGCTGCTCATCGCCGACGAGATCCAGACCGGCATGGGCCGCTGCGGTGCGCCCTTCGCCATCGAACTGGCCGGGGTGCGGCCCGACATGCTCACGGTCGCCAAGTCGCTGGGCGCCGGCTTCCCCTGCAGCGCCCTGATGATGACGCGCGAGCTGGCGGCCAGCCTCAAGCATGGCGACCTCGGCACCACCTTCGGCGGCGGCCCGCTGGCGAGCGCGCTGATGTCGACGGTGATCGAGGTCATCGAGCGCGACCGGCTGATCGATAACGTGCAGGTCCTGTCGCGCGAGATCATCGAGGCCATGCCGCTCGGCCCGGTGGAGGCCGTGCAGGGCAAGGGCTTCCTGCTGGGCCTGCGTTGCCGGCGCCCCGCCCGGCAGCTGCTCGAGGAACTGCTCCGCCGCGACATCCTGGTGGGCACCAGTGCCGATCCGGCGGTGATGCGGCTGTTGCCACCACTGACCCTGGAGCGCGGACATGTGCACGCGCTCCTCAACGCCCTGGCCGACATCGGCCCGGGCTGACCGTATCCACCACAAGGGGCCGAAGATGCCATTGAAGGAATTCAACGACCTGGCCGACTTCCGCATTCCGGAGGTCGAGGCGCTGCTGAAGCTCGCCACCCGCCTGCAGCAGCACCCGGAACCGCAGGCGCTGGCCGGCAAGGTGCTGGGACTGCTGTTCCTGTCGCCCTCGCTGCGCACGCTGTCGTCGTTCCAGGCGGCGATGGTCCGCCTCGGCGGCGGCGCCTTCGTGATCTCGCCGGAGATGTCGATCCACGGCCTGGAGACCCGCTCCGGGATCGTCATGGATGGCGCGGCGGCCGAGCATATGCGCGAAGCGATTCCCGTGATCTCCTCCTACAGCGACGCGGTGGGCATCCGCGCCTTCGCCGGCCGCACCCGGCTGGAGGACGACCTCGCGGACAAGGAGTATGCCGCGATGCGCGCGCTGGTCAGCAAGCCACTCATCAACATGGAGTCCGCCATCCAGCATCCCTGCCAGAGCCTGGCGGACTGGAAGACCATGGACGAGCTGGGCATGCCGCGCCAGGGGGGCAAATTCGTGCTGTCCTGGGCCTGGCATCCGAAGGCGCTGCCGCTGGCCGTGCCGTCGGCGACGCTGCACATGGCCGCGATGCGCGGCATGGACGTCACCGTAGTGCGGCCCGAGGGCTTCGAGCTGCCGCCGGCCGTGATGGACAAGGCGCGCAAGGCGGCCGCGCTCTCGGGCGGTTCGGTGCGCGAGACCGGCGACCGCAAGGAAGCGCTGGAGGGCGCCCATGTCATCTACGCCAAGGAATGGTCCTCCACCCGCCACTACGGTGACCGGGTCGCGGACGCAAAGCTGCGCGAGGAACTGCAGGACTGGCGGGTCGACGACCCCTGGTTCGCCACGGCCAGGCCCGACTGCCGCTTCATGCACTGCCTGCCGGTGCGCCGCGGCGTGGCGGTCACCGACCGCGTCCTCGACGGCCCGCGCAGCGTGGTGATCCACGAGGCGCAGAACCGCATGTGGGGCCAGATGGCCGTGCTTTACCAGATGATGGGACCGGGAGCCTGACCATGCCGCAGAACCAGCAGAACCGCGATATCGTCGTGGCCGCGCTGCGCCACGCCGCCCCCTACGTGCGCCTGTACCGGCGCAAGACCTTCGTCATCAAGGCGGGCGGCGAGGTGTTCGCCGACGCGAAGAGCACGCGCGCGCTCATCGAGCAGCTCGCCATCCTCCATCAGGTCGGCATCCGCACCGTGCTGGTCCATGGCGGCGGGCCGCAGAACACGCAGCTCGCCGAATCGCTGGGCATCGAGACCCGCATGGTCGAGGGCCGCCGCGTCACCGACGAGCGCACGCTCGGCGTGGCCACTATGGTGCTCAACGGCCAGATCAACACCCAGATCGTCGCCGCCTGCCGCCAGCTGGAGCTGCCGGCAATCGGCGTCAGCGGCGTGGATGCCGGCCTGATCCGCGCGCGCAAGCGGCCGCCCGCGACCGTGGCCGGGCAGTCGGCGCCGGTGGACTACGGCTTCGTCGGCGACATCGAGGGCGTCGACCCGACCGTGCTGCGCACCCAGCTCGAGAACGGCCTGCTGCCGGTGGTGAGCCCGCTGTCCGCGGACGCCGACGGCACGCTGCTCAACATCAACGCCGACACCGTCGCAGCCGCGCTCGCCTCCTCGCTGGGCGCCGCCAAGCTGGTGCTGGCCACCGGCGCGCCGGGCATCCTCGAGGACCGGAGCAACCCCTCCTCGCTGGTGTCCTACCTCGACCTCGCCGGGCTCGAGCGCCTGGAGAAGGCCGGTTCGCTGGCCGATGGCATGCTGCCCAAGGCGCGGGCGATCGCCGCGGCGATCCGCGGTGGCGTCTCCCGCGTGCACGTGATTTCCTACAAGGTGCCGGACAGCCTGCTGCTGGAAATCTTCACCAACGAAGGCACCGGCACGCTGGTGGTGGAGAACATCAATACGCTGTCCAAGGCGGAGAAGAACGCCTAGCGGCACGCCAGGCCGCGGGCACAGGAGCGCAGGATGAGCAGGCTATGGGACAAGGGTGAGTCGCTGGACGCCCGGGTGCTGCGCTACACGGCAGGCGAGGACCACCTGCTCGACGAGCGCCTGGTGCCCTACGACGTGCGCGGCTCGATCGCCCACGCCACCATGCTGCACGGCCAGCAGCTGCTGCAGGATGCCGACTACCGCGCCATCTGCGTGGGACTCGAGGCCCTGGCGGCGGACCATGCCGCCGGCGACTGGCATATCGGCCTCGAGGACGAGGACGTGCACACGGCGCTGGAACGCCGTCTCACCGAGAGGATCGGCGAGGCGGGCAAGCGCGTGCACCTCGGGCGCTCGCGCAACGACCAGCTGCTGACCGCCCTGCGCCTGTACCTGCTCGATGCCGCCACCAGCCTGGAGCGCAGCGCGCTGGAGGTAGCCGAAGCGCTGGCGGCGCTGGGCCGGCGCGAGGCGGAAACCGCGTTGCCCGGCTACACCCACATGCAGCAGGCGATGCCGAGTTCGGTGCCGCTCTGGGCCGAGGGCTTCGCCGCCGAGATCCGCGACGATGCGGCGGGCATCGCCGCCACCCGGCGGCGCCTGGCGAAGAGCCCGCTCGGCAGCGCCGCGGGCTATGGCGTGCCCGGCCTGCCCATCGACCGCGAGGCGACCCGCAGGCACCTCGGCTTCGACAGCGTGCAGGAACCGGTGACGGCGGTGCAGATCTCGCGCGGCAAGGGCGAGGCCATGCTGGTGTTCGAACTCTGCCTGCTGGTGCAGGACCTCGGCCGCCTCGCCGCCGACCTGCTGCTGTTCTACACGCAGGAATTCGCTTTCATTAAGCTGCCGGCCAGCATGACCACCGGCTCCTCGATCATGCCGCAGAAGCGCAATCCCGACGTGCTGGAGCTGGTGCGCGGCGCCACCGCCACGCTGCAGGGTTCGCTGCTGGAACTGCTGGCGCTGCCGGCGAAGCTGCCCTCCGGCTACCAGCGCGACCTGCAGCGCATGAAGGCGCCGCTGTTCCGCGCCATCGATGTCAGCGCCGAAAGCTGCGCGGTGATGAAGCCGCTGCTGGACGGGGTCGCCTTCCGGCCGGAGAACATCCACCTGGATGCCAGCATCTACGCGGCCGGCCGCGCCAACCGGCTGGTGCTCGAGGAAGGCCTGAGCTTCCGCGATGCCTACCAGCGCGTGGCGGCGGAGCTGAAGAAATCCGGCGAGGGCTGAAACGTGCCGGCGCCGCTGCGCGCCGGCACGCCAGCTTTCGCGCCGTATAATCCACCGATGCACAAGCTAATGCTGACCGCCGCGGCACTGGGCTTCTGCGCCAGCCTCACCGCCTGCGGACTCAAGGGTGACCTCTACCTGCCACCGCCAAAGGAACAGGCGACGCCGGCCACTCCAGCCACTCCAGCTGAGCCAGCCATTGCGCCCGCCCCGGCCTCGCAGCCGGAAGACCCGGAACGCGAAGGGCAGCAGCCGCCCACGGGCTAGCCGGCAGGGAAGCCGGGCACCAGCGGATGGACATCCAGTTGCGCACCGCGCGTGCCGACGATGCCGAGGCGATCACGGCACTGGTCAACCGCGCTTACCGCGGTGACTCCGGCCGCCAGGGCTGGACCACCGAATCCGACCTGCTGGACGGCACCCGCATCAGCCTCGACACCGTCCATGCGCTGCTCGCTGCGCAGGACTGCCGGATACTGGTCGCCGAGGCCGAAGGTCGGCTACTGGCCTGCGCGGAACTGCGCCCGGAGGGCGAATTGCTCTATCTCGGCATGCTGACCGTGAGCCCGGAGTTGCAGGGACAGGGCATCGGCACGCGGCTCATGGCTGCGGCCGAGGACCATGCCCGCGCGCTCGGCCTGCGCGGACTGGTGATGACGGTGATTTCCCGGCGCCACGAACTCATCGCCTGGTACGCCCGGCTGGGCTTCCGGCCCACCGGCGAGACCCGCCCCTTCGATTTCGGCGACGCGAGCTTCGGCATCCCGCGCCTGCCGCTGGAATTCGCCGTGCTGGAGAAGCCGCTGGCGGACGACCCGACCCTATAATCCGCCCATGCCTCCCGCCCCGCGCCTCGTCCTCGTGGACGGCTCTTCTTATCTGTACCGCGCCTTCCACGCGCTGCCGCCGCTGAGCTCGAGCCGGGGCGAACCCACCGGCGCGGTGCTCGGCGTGCTCAACATGCTGCACCGCCTGTTGCGCGAGGAAGCTCCGCAGCTCATCGCCGTGGTCATGGATGCCCCCGGCCGGACCTTCCGCGATGAACTCTTCGCCGACTACAAGGCGCACCGGCCACCCATGCCCGACGAGCTGCGCGCCCAGGTGGCGCCGCTGATCGAAGCGGTGCAGGCCAGCGGCCTGCCATTGCTGCGCATCGAGGGGGTCGAGGCCGACGACGTCATCGGCACGCTGGCGAAACGCGCGGCCGGGCAGGGCATCGACACGCTGATCTCCAGCGGTGACAAGGACATGGCGCAACTGGTCGGCCCGCAGGTCACCGTGGTCGACACCATGGCGGGCAAGACCTACGACCGCGATGCCGTCATCGCCAGGTTCGACGTGGCTCCGGAGCAGATCATCGACTACCTGGCGCTGGTAGGCGACAGCTCCGACAACATCCCCGGCGTACCCAAGGTCGGGCCGAAGACCGCGGCGCGCTGGCTGAAGGAGTACGGCACGCTCGACAACCTCAGGGCGAATGCCGACAGGATCCCGGGCAAGGTGGGCGAGAGCCTGCGGGAACACCTGGCGACGCTGGAGCTGTCGCGGCAGCTGGCCACGATCAACTGCAGCCTGGACCTCGGCCTGCAACCGCAGGACCTGCGGCCCCGCGAACCCGACAGCAGCGCGCTGCGCGCGCTCTACGAGCGCCTGGAGCTGCGCAGCCTGTTGAGGCAGCTCGATGGCCAGCAGGCAGGGCCACCGGCCGCTGCCGCCGCCCCGGCCGCGCCCGTGACAGCGACCCCGCCCCGGGTGGCGGGCCAGTACGAAACCGTGCTGACACGCGAGCAGCTCGCGCGCTGGCTGGAGCGGATCGAAGCGGCCAGCCTCACTGCCTTCGATACCGAGACCACCAGCCTCGACTACATGCAGGCGGAGCTCGTCGGCCTGTCGCTCTGCACCGACGCCGGCACCGCGGCCTATGTCCCGGTGGCACATCGCTGCCCGGGCTCACCGCCGCAGCTGTCACGCGAGGAGGTGCTCGGGATGCTCCGGGCCTGGCTGGAATCGCCCCGCCATGCGAAGGTCGGCCATCACCTGAAGTACGACGCCCACGTCCTCGCTAACCACGGCATCCGCTTCGAAGGCATGGTCTTCGACACCATGCTCGAGTCCTACGTGCTCAACAGCACGGCCATCCGCCATGACATGGACTCGGCGGCGAAGCATTACCTGGGCCGCGACACCATCCGCTACGAGGAGGTCGCCGGCAAGGGCGCCAGCCAGATCGGTTTCGAGGATGTCGCCGTCGACGTGGCCACGGTCTACGCGGCGGAGGACGCCGATGTCACCCTGCAACTCCACCAGGCCCTCTGGCCCCGGCTGCAGGCCGAACCGGCGCTGGCGGCGGTGTACCGCGACATCGAGCAACCGCTGGTACCAGTGCTCCTGCGCATGGAAGAGGCCGGGGTGCTGGTCGATGCGCGGCAGCTGCGGGCCATGAGCCAGGAGTTCGCCGTCGGCATGGCGGAGATCGAAAAGCAGGCGCACACGGTGGCTGGCCGGCCGTTCAACCTCAGCTCGCCGAAGCAGCTGCTCGAGATTCTGTTCGAGCAGCAGCAGCTGCCGGTGCTGCGCAAGACACCGACGGGACAACCCTCCACCGCCGAGGACGTGCTCGAGGAACTGGCGGCGGAGTATCCCCTGCCGCGGCTGATCCTCGACTACCGCGCGCTGGCCAAGCTCAAGTCCACCTACACCGACAAGCTGCCGGCGCAGATCTCGCCGCGCACCGGGCGCATCCACACCTCGTACCACCAGGCCGTGGCGGCCACCGGCCGGCTCTCCTCCTCGGACCCGAACCTGCAGAACATCCCGATCCGCACCGACGCCGGCCGGCGCATCCGCCAGGCCTTCATCGCCCCGCCCGGCCAGGTGCTGGTGGCGGCGGACTACTCGCAGATCGAGCTGCGCATCATGGCGCACCTCTCCGGGGACGAGGGCTTGCTCGCGGCCTTCGCCGCGGACGCCGACATCCACCGCGCCACCGCCGCCGAAGTCTTCGGGGTGGAGAGCGCCGCCGTGAGCAGCGACCAGCGCCGCTCCGCCAAGGCCATCAACTTCGGTCTCATCTATGGCATGTCCGCCTTCGGCCTCGCCCGCCAGCTCGGTATCGGCCGCGACCAGGCACAGGACTACGTGGACCGCTACTTCGCCCGCTACCCCGGGGTGAAGGCCTACATGGACCGCACGCGCCGCGAAGCGCACGAGCGCGGCTACGTCGAGACGGTCTTCGGCCGGCGGCTGTACCTGCAGGACATCCAGGCGCGGCAGGCAGCGCGCCGCCAGTACGCCGAGCGCAGCGCCATCAATGCGCCCATGCAGGGCAGCGCCGCCGACATCATCAAGAAGGCCATGCTGGCGGTGGACGCCTGGCTGGCCCGCGAGGGCATCGCCGCCCGCCTGACGATGCAGGTCCACGACGAGCTGGTGCTCGAGGTCCAGGAGCAGGCCTGCGCCGGGGTCATGGCCGAGCTGCCCAGGCTCATGTCAGCTGCGGCGCAGCTGCGGGTGCCGCTCAGGGTAGACGTCGGCGCAGGGGCGAACTGGGACGAGGCGCACTGACACACCGGTTGCGATGGCCGCGGAACTTTTCGGTGGCCCGGGCCTCCAAGCATTGGGCGTCGAAAGAACGCCCCCGCCTCTACCTCCCTGGGCGGTCAATGTCGGTCGGTCCCCCCAAACCGGCCGTATCGTTTGCCCCGGTCGCTCCCCCTGTACTCCGCGCCCGGGGCAATTTTTTTGTGCCAGATCCGTGCCTTGGCCGGGCTAGCCCTGCAGGAACTGGCGCAGCCGCGCCCGGGCCGCATCGACGCCATCGCCGGTGGTTGCCGAGAACAGCTGCACCGTGACCGCCGGCCCGGCCGCCACCGTGGCCGCCTTCAGCGTCGCGGCCGCCTCGGCCCGGCCGAGCTTGTCCGCCTTGGTCAGCAGCACGTGCACCGGCCTCCCGAGCGCCGCACACCAGCCGAGCATCTGCAGGTCCAGCGGCCCCAGCCCGCGGCGGCTGTCCACGGTGAGGAACAGCCCTCGCAGCGAACCCCGCGAACGGAAGTAGGTCTCCAGCAGTTGCCGCCAGTGCGCCTGCATGGCTTCGGTCACGCGCGCGAAACCGTAGCCGGGCAGGTCGACCACCCGCCTGTCCGCCTCCAGCTGGAAGAAATTCACCAGCTGGGTGCGCCCCGGCGTGCGGCTGGCGCGTGCCAGCTGCCGGCGGTTGGTGATGGCATTGATGGCGCTGGACTTTCCCGAGTTCGACCGGCCGGCGAACGCGACCTCGGCACCCGCGTCGGACAGGAACTGGGCGGGCTGGTTGGCGCTGCTGAGGAACCGGGCTTCGGGAAAACCAGCCATGGATGCTCGCGGCAAGCTGCGGGTTGATCGGCTGCGGAATGCCCGGCGCCGGCACCCACCCACGGCGCCTGCATGCTGGGGGCATTGGTGTAGAATGCGGCGCCGCGCCGAGTCTAGCACGAGCATCGCGGCGCCCTTTTTTCCAGACCACCAGAGCAGGCGACCCCATGACATCGATGCGCCGTAGCCTTTCCACGCCAGCCGCCACCGGCGCCTGGGCCTTGCTGGCCTGCTTCCTGATGGGCGCCAACGCCGCCAGCGCCGCTGGCTCAGCCGAGGCGGGACAGACCAAGGCCGTGGTCTGCGCCGCCTGCCACGGCGTCGATGGCAACAGCGTGAACCCCGAATGGCCAAGCCTCGCCGGACAGAACCCCGCCTACCTCGAGCGCACCCTGCATGCCTTCAAGAGCGGCGAGCGCAGCAACGTGCTCATGACCGCCCAGGCCGCCGCCCTCAGCGACCAGGACATCCAGGATCTCGCCGCGTACTTCGCAGCCAGCAAGCCGCGTCCGGGCACCGCGACCGCGCAGGACGCGAGCGCCGGTGAGCGCCTGTTCCGCGGCGGCAACAAGGAAACCAGCGTCGCCGCCTGCCTGTCCTGCCATGGACCCGACGGCGCCGGCAATGCACCGGCCGGCTACCCGGCCATCGCCGGGCAGCACGCTCCCTACGTCGCCGCGCAGCTGCGCGCCTATCGCGCCGGCCAGCGCAGCTCCGACCTGAACCAGATGATGCGCAACACCGCCGCGCAACTCACCGACGCCGAAATCGATGCCGTGGCGTCCTACGTGCAGGGCCTGCGCTGAAGGCCGCATCGCTGGCCAGGAGAAGCCGAATCATGCTGAACGCCAACCGCCCAGTCCCGTCCCGCTTCCGCCACGCCTTCCTCGCCCTGGTGGTCGGCCTGCTCGCCGCCTGCGGCTCACCCTCGAGCAACGGCAGCTCCGCGCCGTCCGCCCCAGCACCCGCACCGGCGGCTGAAAGCGCGCCGCCGGCGACAGCGCCTGCGGCCGAGGAAGCGAAGCCGGCCGCGACCCCCGCCACGGCCGGTGTCCAGGAATCCGCCGCCAGCGATACCGGCGGCGAGCAGCTGAAGCTCGCCAGCGCCGCCACCCCGGCCGGCGAGCCGAACTGGCGCTTCAAGGAAGGCACCGACTTCAAGGTGCTGACCACCGCCCAGGGCACCACCGGCGCGCCCGGCAAGATCGAAGTCACCGAAGCCTTCTGGTACGGCTGCCCGCACTGCTACCAGTTCGACCCGCTGCTGCAGGACTGGGTGAAGAAACTCCCTGCCGACGTCAGCTTCGTGCGCCTGCCGGTGATGTGGAACCCTACCCACCAGATCCACGCCAGGCTGTACTACACCGCAGTGGCGCTCGGGAAGATCGAGGAGATGCACTCCGCCATCTTCCGCGAGATGCACGTCGAAAAGCACATGCTGACCACCGAGGATGAGATCCAGGCGTTCTTCGCCAGATTCGGCGTCAGCGCCGACGACTTCCGCAAGACCTTCCGCTCCTTTGCCGTCGAGAGCCAGCTGAAGCGCGCCAAGGAACTGACTGCGCGCTACGACGTGCGCAGCGTGCCGCTGCTGATCGTCGACGGCAAGTACAGCACCGACGCACCGGGCATCAAGAGCCTCGAAGACATGCTCGCCGTCGCCAACGAGCTGGTGGAGCGCGAGCGGCGGCGCTGAGGCGCTGCCCATGCCGGAGCTTGACGCCCTGCGCGACTCACTCCGTGAGTTCGCTGCCGAACGCGACTGGGAGCAGTTCCACTCGCCCAAGAACCTGGCGATGGCGCTCAGCGTGGAAGCCGCCGAGCTGATGGAGCACTTCCAGTGGCGCTCCGAAGAGCAATCGAGGCATCCGACCGCTGAGGAACTGGCCGGCATCCGCGAGGAACTCGCCGACGTCCTGCTTTACCTGGTGCGGCTCGCGGACCAGCTGGGTGTCGATCTGTTGGAGTCCGCCCAGGCAAAGATCCTGGTCAACGCGTCGAAGTATCCCGTCGACAAGTCGCGCGGCAACAGCAGGAAATACACCGAGATCTGAGCGCGGGTCGGGCGCCGGCGTCACCGCCATCAACGGCATTATGTCTCCTCCAGCACGCCGCCATTGCAGCGCGGCCCGGCCGGGCGTAGCGTTGGCCACAAGCTGCCTTGCGGCGACGGCCGGTGGCAGCAGGATCGCAGTCCCCACATAAGCAGACGACATGCATGTCGCAGGAGCGCGGGGCGCTCCGGGGAGATCAGCCATGGATCGCATCGCCGTCATCCTCACGGGATTGCTGGCCGCGTCGCCGGCAATGGTCGCATCGGCCGCCACCATCACCACGCTCAGCGTCGGCTTCGAGGGCCCGGCATACGTCGTCGGCGCGATCGGCGGCAGCCCGCCGTACAGCGCCGGCCAGGGCGGCTGGGGTGGCTACTCGCCAGGCTCGATCTCCGACGCGCAGGCTTTCAGCGGCACGCAGTCGCTGCGCTCGGGCGGCAGCCTGGCGACCGGCGCGACCCACTCGCTCGATCCGGCGACCCAGGGCGACTACCCGTCGGCCTCGATCACCTTCCCGACGGGCTACGCCTCCGACTGGTGGGTGCAGGCCCGGGTGCGCGTGGATTCGGGCGGCGTCGGCGCGCGCCTGGCGATGCCGACCTGGGGCTGGTACCTGGAGATCTCGGGCACGGGCACGCCCTCGTTCGAATCCGCGATCCCCGGCCAGCCGCCGGCGACGCTGCCGAGCCTCGGGGCGGACGCGCTCGACCAGTGGCTGCTGGTGCGCATGGTCCACGATGCCAGCGCCGACAACTGCGGCATCGGGCCGGGTGCCGAGGGGCGCTGCATCGATTTCAGCATCAGCGGCGCTGACGTCGATGTCAGCTTCAGCCGCTACTACACGGCCTCCGGCCCGCTGTCGCAGTACCTGATGCTCACGGGCGATGCGTACTGGGACGACGTCGCCGCCGGTACCGGCGATCCGCCAGCGCTGGTGCCGTTGCCGGCCGCGGCCTGGCTGCTGGTCTCGGCCCTCGGCGTGCTGGGAGCGCGCGCACGCCGGCGCTGAGCGGCCAGCGCCCGGTCACCCGCCTACGCCTGGCGCACTTCGCAGTTGATCCAGCCGGAGTCGCCGTCGGCGTAGAACTCCTTCTTCCAGATCGGCACCCGGTCCTTCACTTCGTCGATGATGTAGCGGCAGGCGGCGAAGGCATCGCCGCGATGATGGGCGCTGACGCCCACCCATACCGCCACCTCGCCAAGCGCCAGCGGCCCGAGGCGATGCACGCAGCGCGCCTGCACGATGGCGAAGCGCGCCAGCGCCTCGTCGAGCACCCGGCCGCCCTCCTTCACCGCCAGCGCCTCGTAGCCCTCGTATTCCAGGCGCAGTACCCGCCGTCCCTCGTTGTGGTCGCGCACGCGGCCGTCGAAGGTCACCAGCGCACCGCAGCTGTCATCGGCGAGCAACCGGGCGAGCGCGGCCGGGTCCAGCGCTTCGCGGGAGAAGGAGAAGCCGGCGTCCACGCGGCTAGCCGCCGGCCACCGGCGGGATGAAGACGATGGTGTCGCCGTCCGCCACCGGGCTGTCCCAGTCGCGGAACTCGTCGTTGATCGCCAGCTTGAGGCTTGGCAGGCGCGGGAAACCGTAGCGCGCATCGAGTTCGCTGAACAGCGCGCGGGCGGTGGCGGCCTGCGTGTGGACTTCCTCGGCACCCCGCCCGGTGTGCTCACGCAGTAGCGCAAAGTACTCCACACGCACGCGTGCCATGGTTCCCTTTCCCGTCACGACGGCTTCCTGCCAAGGCGCGAGAAGGTACACCCCGGCCCGCGGGAACGGCAAGGCAGGGCGCGGCTCAGCGGCCGCTCCAGCGCTCGAGGTCGGCGCGCGTGTCGATATCCGACGCGGCTGACGGCATGGGCACGGTCGTGAGGGTTGCCGCGGCGGCCAGCAGGCCGCTGGCACCGCGATCGCCCTGCAGCCGCATCAGCGCCGGCCAGCTGTGGCGCGGGAAGATGGCCGGCACGCCGGGCGCGCCGGCGTAGTGCGCAGCCGCCATCCGCTCCGGCGCAGCGCGCCAGGCGGCCACCAGCCGGGCAAGGTCGGCGGCCTCGATGCCGGGCTGGTCGCAGAGCAGGACCAGGCAGGCGCCGGAAGCGGCCGGCAGCGCTTCGAGTCCAAGGCGCAGCGAGCCGGCGAGCCCTTCGGCCCAGGCCGGGTTGTGCTGCAGCCGGACGGGCTGGCCCGCCAGCGCGCGCTCCACGGCCGGGGCGTGGCCCCCGGTGACCACCACGACGCCGGCGTCGCAGCAGCCGAGTGCCAGCGCCACCGCGCGCCCGACCAGCGGCAGCCCCGCCACCAGAGCCAGTTGCTTCGGGCCACCGAAGCGGCTGGCACCGCCCGCAGCGAGCACCAGGCCGGCCAGCGGTGGTGCCGGCAGGTCAGGCGCCATGGTCAAGCACCATGGCCAGCCGCTTGCCTGAAAGCGGTGCTGCCATCAATCCGTATTCGCCGCAGTCGGGTACGCGGTTCAGCGTATGCCGAAGCCTTCGCGAGCGGCGTAGAAGAAGACAGGGACTGGTGGGCTCCGGACGGGATGCACGGGGAGTTCACGACTTGGCCAGGGTGCACAGGATCCTCGTGGTCGTCGACCCGGCGGCAACCGAACAGCCGGCCGTGGCGCGTGGTGCCAGCGTGGCGCGCCGCCTCGGTATGGAGCTGCGGCTGCTGGCCTGCATGCATGGCGGCCTGCCCGCGCGGCTGCCGCGCAGCGCCGATCCGCAGGAGGTGCGCCGCGCGCTGCTGCGCCGGCAGCTCGGCGTCCTGCAGCGCCTGGCGCGGGACTGCACCGGTGTCGAAGTAACGATGAACGCGGTCTGGGACAGGCCACTGCATGAGGCAATTATCCGCGAAACGCTGCGCAGCGAGCCGCAACTGGTCATGAAAGAATCGACCTATCATCCGACGATCGCCCGCGCGCTGGTCACCCACACGGACTGGCAGCTGATCCGCGATTGCCCGGCGCCCCTGTGGCTGGTCCGCGGTGCATCCTGGGACGACGCGCCGCGGGTGGTGGCCTTCGTCGACCCGACGCACGAACACGACAAGCCAGCGGACCTCGATCGCCACATCCTCGATGAAGCCTGCACGCTCGCCACCGGACTCGGCGGCGAAGCCCATGCCGTGCACTGCCACGACGGCTCGGCACTGTTCGCCACCGCCGGCGGGCCGGCCGTCGGCGCCGAGATAGAGGCGCTGGGCGCAGAGCTGCAGGCCGAGCATGCCGCCCGCCTGCGGGACCTGGCCGCGGCCCGCGGCATCGACGCGGCCCGGGCCCAGCTGCGCAGCGGACCGGCGGCCGAAGCCATCCCCGCCGCCGCGCGCCAGCTCGACGCTCAGCTGGCGGTGATGGGCGCCGTGGCCCGCTCACGGCTGCAGGACGCCATCCTCGGCCATACCGCCGAGCAGGTGCTCGACCGGCTGCACTGCGACGTGCTGGTCGTGAAGCCGAAGCGCTTCGAAAGCCCGGTGACCTACCGGCCCCAGGCCACGGATTTCATGGAGTTGCACTAGACGACAGGCCACGGAACCACATTCCGGGCTGGCCACCGGTTCAACGGCCCGCGCTGAGCGCGCGGGCCGCCGCTTCCGGGGGCAGGCGCCATTGCTCCCCCGTCCATTCATTCAGTGATTGGCGCTTGCCCCCGATTCTCCCCGTCCGCTCCCCCATCGCGCAATAACCCCGCTGGCAGGCCGCTGGCCGCAGGCTGACGGGCGGGTGTATCTTCTGCCCGCCCCGCGCCCTGCCAACCGGAGAGCCCCAGACGTGACAGAACCCGGCCCCACCCAGGGCGCCATGCCCAGTCCGGCCAGCCAAAGCAGTCCGGCCAACCCGGCCGAGGCCAGCGAGTTCGACGCGCTGCTCAATGCCGCGGTGGATGCCATCGTGGTCATCGACGATGACGGCCGCATGCTGCGCTTCAACCAGGCGGCCGAGACCATGTTCGGCTTCAGCGCCGCCGAGGCGCTGGGCAAGCCGCTGGGCATGCTCATGGCGCCCATGGACGCCCGCGCGCACCAGGCCTTCGTGGAGCGCTACAAGCGTACCGGCCGGCACAACATCATCGGCCTCGGCCGTGAGGTGCTCGCCCGCCGTAGCGACGGCAGCATCTTCCCGGCCTCGCTATCCGTGGGTGAGGCCCACTCCGCGAAGGGCCGGCGCTTCGTCGGCCTGATGCGCGACCTGACGGCGCAGAAAGAGGCGGAAGAGGAGGCCCTGAAGCATCGCGAGCAGATGCTGCACGCCAGTCGGCTGACCACCATGGGCGAGATGGCCGCGACCATCGCCCACGAAATCAACCAGCCGCTCTCCGCCATCGCTACCTACACCGCCGCCTGCCAGCGCCTGCTCGACCAGGGCCCTGAGGCACGCACCGACATCATCGCGGCGCTGCGCGAGATCGGCGGCCAGGCACATCGCGCCGGGCAGATCATCCAGCGCATGCGCAACTTCACCCGCAGCCGCGAATCGCTGCGGCGCGTGGTGGTGTTCGACGACCTGCTGGAGGAGATCCGGCCGCTGGCGGAACTCGACGCGCGCGGCAACCGCGTGGACCTGCGCATCGTCGTCGCCCCGGACCTGCCCATGATCAACGTCGACGGCGTGCAGATCCAGCAGGTGGTGCTGAACCTCCTGCGCAACGGCGTGGATGCCATGGGCGAGATCCCCGAAGCCGAGCGCGTGCTGACGCTGCAGGCTGCGCCGACCCCCGAGGGCGAGGTCCGGGTGGAGATCAGCGACCGCGGCCACGGCGTCAACGAGCGCGTCCGCGACCGGCTGTTCACGCCGTTCTTCACCACCAAGCCCACCGGCATGGGCATGGGCCTGGCGATCAGCCGTTCCATCATTGCTGCCCATGGCGGTAAACTCGACTGCAGCAACAACCCGGATGGCGGCGCGACGTTCTTCTTCACGCTGCCGGCAGCACTGGAAAAGTAGGCCCAAGATGGAACCAAAGGTATTCGTCGTCGATGACGACCAGGCGGTGCGCGACTCGCTCGGCCTGCTGCTGCGGTCCATGGGCCAGAAGGCGCGCCTGTTCGACTCCGCCCAGGCCTTCCTCGACGACTACGACCCCAACATGGCCGGCTGCATCGTCCTCGACATCCGCATGCCGGGCATGAGCGGCATGGAGCTGCAGCAGAAGCTCAAGACCATGCACTGCACGGTGCCGATCATCTTCGTCACCGGCCACGGCGATGTGCCCATGGCCGTGGAGGCCATGCACCACGGCGCCTTCGACTTCATCCAGAAGCCGTTCCGCGACCAGGAACTGCTCGACCGCATCAACCAGGCGCTCACCTGGGACCAGGAGCACCGCTCGGACGAGGACTACCGGCGCGGTGTCATCGAGCGCTTCCAGAGCCTGACCCCGCGCGAACGCGAGGTCATGGACTGCGTGGTCCGCGGCCTGGCCAACAAGGTCATCGCCATGGACCTGAGCCTCAGCCAGCGGACGGTGGAAATCCATCGCGCCCGCGTCATGGAGAAGATGAACGCCCGTTCCCTGGCAGACCTGGTGCGCATGTCGCTGCTGGTCTCGCGGGAGCCCTGAGCACGCGGCCGCCTGCCGCACGGGGACCATCATGGATCGATCACCGAAGGAAACCGAGGAAATCCGCACGCGCCTGCTGGCGCACAAGGCCGACCTGCAGAAGCGGGTGACCACGATCCACGAGCATGCGCGCGACCCGCTCGAGCAGGACTCGGCCGAACAGGCCGCGCAGCTGGGCAACGTGGCGGTGGTCTCGGCGCTGGAGAACGAAGCGGTGCAACAGATCGCGGAAATCGAGGCGGCGATCAGCCGCCTCGATGCCGGCACCTACGGCGTCTGCGTCAGCTGCGGCGAGCCGATCGGCGACGGCCGCCTCAGGGTCCGGCCGGCCGCCACCCAGTGCCGGGACTGCGCCGAGCTCGACAGCCGGCGCGCCTAGCCCCGGGACAGCCGCGCGAGCTGGCGATCGTGCCAGCGGCCGAGCAGCACCAGCGCCAGCAACGCACCCAGCAGCGCGAAAGCCATATCCGACTGCGTATCCCAGGCGTAGCCCTGGGTGCCGAGGAAGGCATCGGCCGCCTGGGCGCTGACCAGCGCGGCAGCCCACTCCAGCAGCTCGTAGGCGGCACTGATCGCCAGGCAGACGCAGGCCACCAGGAAGCCGCGCCAGGCCGGCCGCAGCACGATGCGCAGGCGGATCATCAGCTCACGCGCCAGGATGGCGGGCACGAAGCCCTGGGCGAAGTGGCCGAGCTTGTCGTAGTTGTTGCGGTCCTGCCCGAGGGCATCGCGCAGCCAGTCCCCGAGCGGCACCTCGGCGTAGGTGTAGTGGCCGCCGATCATCAGGATCAGGCAGTGCAACAGCACCAGCGTGTAGGCCAGCGGCGTCAGCGGAAAGCTGCGCCGCGTCCCGACCAGCACCAGGAAACCCGCCAGTGCGGGCGCCACCTCGAGCCACCAGGTCAGGCGGTCCCGGGGAGCGATGGCGGACCAGGCGAGCACGCCCCAGAACAGCGCCAGCCAGGCCCATTGCAGCAGCCGCGCCTGCGATTGGTGCCGGGATGGCAGCCGGTCGGTCATGGCCGCGTTATGCGTGAGGGCACAGTGGGCGTCAAGCCGGCGCGCTCCGCCGCGGCCAGTCGAAGGGGTCCCAGACCGGCGGCTGCGTCGCGAACTGGCGGCGCAGTTCGCGAAGGATGACAGTGGGCGGCAGCGACGATGGCGCGCCGCCGGCGAGATACAGGCGCGGCGCGATGTCGAGGCTGTCCTCCCAGATCCAGCGACCATGGCGCTCGCGGCGATTCAGCCAGCGGGCCAGCGGGCCGAGGTCGACCCGCAGCGCCGGCCGGCGCGAGACGATCTGCAGCCAGGACTCGTAGCGGTACTGCACTTCGACGCGCCGGCCCTGGATGCGCACCAGGCGCCCGGCGCGGCTGCGGTTGTGGATCGCACAGGGATGCAGCACCGCTTCCTCTCTCCGCAGGTAGCGCCACAGCGGCCGCGCCGGCAGGTCGTCCGGGATGCGCACGATGGCGAGATCCAGCTCCGGCTCCTCTTCGATCGAGACGCGGCCGGAAGCGAGCAGCGCCTCGCTGGCATCAAGGTGCTGGTCCTGGTCCTGCCAGAGGCGCCGCCAGCCATTGGGCCTGGCCAGCAGCCGCGGCAGGCGCGGCAACAGCGCGCGGTACAGGGCGGCGATGCGCTCCGTGGCTGTCCCGGCGAAGACCGGGCGCGGCAGCGGCGAGCGCTGCGGATCGGCATGGCCCTCGATGATGAAGCACAGCCGCGCCGCCGCGCGGGCCCGGTACACGCCGAAGTCCCCGGCGCGCGCCGCATCGGCAAGCAGGGCGCGGTGGCGCCAGGCGCGGTCCGGGTCCAGCAGCGTGAACATGCTGAACAGGCCATCCTCGTCGAAGTGGCTGTTGGTGACGACGCCGGCAACGCGGCGTGGATCGTGGTCCTCGAGCCAGGCGAGCGTGGTCTCCGTCGAGGTGTCGCGCCGGTAGCGGTCCGGCGTGGCGTTGTTCGGCCAGTGCGAGAGGGTGAGCACCGTCGAGGCCTGTGGCGCGCCGTCGACGACGATATGCGGCAGCCGGCGGGCTTCGCGGTACGGCAGGTACCGCAGGGGTGGATGTCGCCGTGCCATGGTCGCAGTGGCGGTGGGCGAACCGGTGGCTGATCAGGCGCCGCGGCAGCGGACCGCGCGCAGGAGTCTCCCGGCGGCCCAGGCCAGGATCCATAGAGCCACCGCGAGCAGCAGCAGGTACTGCGGGCCTGCGAGGTACTCGCGTCCCGGCGCGACCTCTTCCGGGCGCAGCGCGCGCCAGAGGTACCAGGCGCTGCCGGCGAGCGCCGGGATCACCGCGGGCGCGAGCGCGATGCCGGCGGCCAGGCGGTCCGGCGCGTTCACCGCCCGCAGCAGCAAGGCCGCAAACAGGCCAGCGGCCAGCATCACCAGCAGGTTCATGCCCGCGACGGCTGCAAGCGTGTCGGCCCGCGGGCCGAAGACCCAGAGCGCCGCCAGGCTGGCAGCCGCCGGCAGGCCGGCCATCGCCAGCAGGTTGAGCCTGGCGTAGCGGGTCATGCGGGTGGCGGGGCGCTGATGCGAAAGCCGGCCTCCTCCTCGGGCCACATGCCCTCGAAGCAGAAAGCCTCCAGCGCCAGCAGCCGGCCCTCCCGCAGCTGCACCAGGAACTCCGCCGGCTCCCGCAACGCGGGATGGCTGGCGTAAACGGCGCGGACCCGGCTTGCCTGCTCCGCATCCAGCGCCATTGCATCCGCGGGCAGTTCGAAGCGCGTGACGAAACCGACGCCGCTGTGGCTGCGGCTGAGCACGCGGGCGCGCCGGCACTGCGCAAACCAGGCCGGCGCGCCGTCGCCGAGGTTACGGCCCTGCGCTTCGAGCACGGCGCGCTCCAGCGGCCCGAGGACCAGTTGCGGGCCCGTGTCATTGCCGAGTTTCATGGCCAGCACCATAGCGCAATTCGAAGGGCCGGGGCAGCGCGGCGTCACTCAGCGCCGCGGACGACCCCAGTACCAGGTCGCGAGGACCAGCGCCCCGAAGGCCGAATAGGCGACAGTGAACACCCATGGTGCTGCATCGAAGAAAATCAGCCGATGCAGCCAGTGGGTGATGAAGGAACCGGAGTAGCCCGCCTCGCCGGCCCGCAATCGCAGCGCGTTCTCGAGGATGGTCAGCGGGCAAAGCACGCCGGCCCAGGCCTGTAGCACCACCACGCCGATTGCCAGCAGGTGCCACAGGCGAAAACGCCAGTTGCGGACCCAGCGCCAGCCGCAGGCCAGGCCCGCCAGCACCAGCAGCTGGCCGATGACCACGAAAGCCACGAACAGCGCATGCACCAGCAGCACCGCGTCGGCCAGCACGCCGTAGGGGTTCACGCGCGTTCAGAGCCAGCGTCGCACGCGACGGCAGTAGTCGGCGTAGTCCGCGCCAAAGGCCGCCGCCAGCACCTGCTCCTCGTGGCGGATGAATGACCGGGTGATCGCCAGGCAGAAGACGGGCACCACCAGCAGCGCGGCCAGGCTGCCGAGCCACACCGCCACGGCGAGCAGGATGCAGGCGAGCGCCAGGTACAGCGGATTGCGCGTGTAGCGGTACGGGCCATCGGTGACGAGCTGGCTCGGCTGGCCGAACGGATGCAGGGTGGTGCCGCGGCTTGCCAGCGCGCGGGCTGCGGGCGCCGCGAGCAGGATCACCGGCACCAGCAGCAGCCAGCCGAGCCAGCGCCAGCCGGGCCGGAGCAGTTCCGCGCCGGGCAGCAGCCAGTCGAGCGCCAGCTGCAGCAGCAGGGCCAGCAGGAAGTAGGCGGGCGGCACGAGGCGGATGCGGCGCATGGGCTGGCCAGGCGGGCGGGTCAGGCCGCGGCTCCCGGGTCGCGCCTGCCCCGCACCACCAGCGTGCCCGCCAGCTTGTCATGCCAGCCCTGCTTGCGCGGATCGAATGCCACCCACAGCAGGCCCAGACCCAGCGGGATGGTGGAGACGAAGTAACCGAGGTAGCGGCCGACGAGCTGCAGCGTCGTCGGTGGCCCGCCGGTGGTGGCATCGACGATGCGCGCGCCGATCAGCATCTTTCCAGGGGTCGCGGCGCGGGCGATCCAGAACGCGAGGACGGCCAGCGCGGGGAAGCCATAGGTCATCAGCGGATCGAGCGGGCCGCGATCGGCAGGCGCTGCGGCCAGCAGGTTGCCGCCCAGCACCTGCCGGTAGTGGTCGACATAGGCGTCGAAGAAGCCCCAGCCGTAGGCGGCCCACAACACCGGCGCGATGACCAGGGCCAGCAGCAGGGTATCGATCAGCGCGGCCAGCACCCGGGCCCAGAAGCCGACGCAGGGCAGGTCCGCGGACGCGCCCACCGGCCTTCAGCCCAGGCGGCCGAGCGCTTCCGAGTACACCGGAACGAGCTCGTCCTGGCTGGCGATGCAGGTGCTGAGGTCACGCAGGCGCCCGTCGGTGAGGCTGTAAATCCAGCCATGGATGGTCACCGCCTGGCCGCGGGCCCAGGCCTCCTGCACCACGGTGGTCTGGCAGACGTTGACCGCCTGCTCGATGACGTTGAGCTCGCAGAGGCGGTCGGCCTGCTGCGACTGGCTGGCGAGGGACTCGAGCATCAGCTGGTGCTTCAGCCGCACGTCCTGCACGTGGCGCAGCCAGTTGTCGATCAGGCCGAGACGCTCGTTGCGCAGCGCCGAGACCACGCCGCCGCAGCCATAGTGGCCAACCACCATGACGTGCTTGACGCGCAGCACGTCCACCGCGAACTGCAGCACCGACAGGCAGTTGAGGTCGGTGTGCACCACGACGTTGGCGACGTTGCGGTGCACGAAGACCTCGCCGGGCAGCAGGCCGACGATCTGGTTGGCCGGCACGCGGCTGTCCGAACAGCCGATCCACAGGTATTCCGGTGACTGCTGCCGCGACAGCTTGAGGAAGAACTCCGGATCCCTCGCGCTGATGCGTTCGGCCCAGGCCTGGTTGTTCTGGAACAGGTGCTTGAGGAAACGCATGGCGGCATATTACGGCCGCCATGGCCCCGCACCAAGGCCGGGCCAGGCTGCCGGGATTCAGGATTCGCGCGGTGTCAGCTCGCAGCTGCCGCCCGGCGCCTCGAAGCCGATCCGGCGATGGCTGCCATCGCAGAACGGCTTGGCGGCCGATGCCCCGCAGCGGCAGAGCGCGAGGCGATCCTTCTTGCGGATCGGCGTGCCCGCGCCATCCCAGGTCCACTCGCCCACGGTGTCGATGAGGATCGGGCCATTGGGGACGATCGTGATCTTCATGCCTGCTCCCAGCGCGGTTGGCGCTTGTCGATGAATGCAATGACGCCGTTGCGGCGGCGTCGGGCCATGCTAGCACTGCAGGGCGGGCTGCTGCGTTATGTCAGAACGTGACCGACTCTATGGGATTCGCCGGCGCGAAGGACTATATTTCCAGCGCGTAGAACAAAAAGAACACTCGCCATGCCTCTACATTCACTGCCCAGGGCGGCTGCACCCGCCGACGAACCGGAACCCGATGTGACCGACGGCGGCTGGGACCCCTACATCACCGCACTGCTGGCCGGCGCCGCCGGCGCCAGTGCCACCAGCGGCGACGACGCCGACGATAGTGTGCCGGTGATGAGCTTCAGCCAGCCGCCGCGCCCGCAGCGCTGACAGCCGGCGCATCCGGCGCGGTGACCCGCGCCACCACCGTGTCCGGCGAGTGCAGCTCGCCGTAGGCCCGCGCGAAGCGTCGCGCCTGCGTCCGATAGTGACCGTGATGCGCGACCAGGTCGCGCAACAGGCGTGGAATCTCCGCCACCGAGGCCGCCGCGAGCCCGATGGCAGCCAGCGGCAGGCCATCCGGCCCCGCTTCCAGGAAACAGAGCTCGCTCGCTGCGAGGCGGATCGCCAGCGGTTCGTGGGCATGCGCCAGCCGCAGCCGCAGGCTGCCGGCACCAGCCTGCAGGTGCAGCAACAGCCGCAGCGGCCCGCCATCCCCACGCAGATCCAGAACCTCGGCCTGGCAGGCCAGGAGCTGGCCCTGCCCGTCGAGCTGCTCGCAACCGAGCGCGAGGTAATGGCCGGGGCCGGCGGGACTGGTCACCACCAGCGACAGCAGCAGTTCACGCGCGCCTGGCGCGATGGCGCAGTCGCAGGCCAGCACGGGTGCGGATTCACCCGCGGCCGGCGGCAGCGGCTGCCAGTGGGCGGCCACTGGCGCGGTCACGGACACCGCCTGCGCGCGCAGTCCATCGAGGTACTGGAAGTTGGCCGCGGCGATTTCACCGGCCAGCCAGCAGCCTGCGGGCACGATGACCGGCACGCCGGAACAGAGCATCTCGATCAGCACGCCGCTGGCACGCCCGTGGTAGCGCGCCGGGTCGTAGAGAAACAGGCCGAGGTCGGCCGCGCGGATCATGGCGCAGTAATCGTCGGCGGACATCGGGAATGGCAGCCGCCTGACGCTGCCCGACGCCGGCGCGGGCCCGGGCAGCGCCGGGAGCTCGGTATCCTTGCCGACCTGAACCAGCAGCTCGACCCGGCCACTGGCGAAGAACTCCTCCCAGCCCGCCTGCAGCACTTCGGCAAGGCGCGAGGTTCCCTTCTCGGCGCGGGCGCCGCCGGCCGAGAGCATGCGCAGCGGCCGCGACGACTCCGGTGCATCGAGCGGGCGGAAGGCCGTGCTCACCGGGTAGTCGAGCACCGTGAAATGCGCGAGGCCCATGCGGTTGTACTGCGCGGCGACCTGCGCGGTGGTCGCGTGGAATTCCAGGCGCAGACCGGGCGCCAGCAGTGCGGCGAAGTGCTCGCGCATGGCGGCGACCCGTCCCGACTGGCGCTCGTGCGCGGGTTCGGCGCCCTCGAGGAAATTCAGGTGGAACTGCAGGTGCCAACGGCAGGCCGCCGCCGGTGGCCGGCGCGCCAGGAAGCGCGCCACGGCCACCAGGTCGAACTCCGACAGCGTAGGCACGAACACCACATCGTCCGGCCGCGGGGCAACCCTGGCGAACAGTTCCTGGCAGCCGCGCACGAAGCGCCCGAGGCGGCGACGCTGCTTCAGCAGCATCGACCAGCGGCGCCAGAGCGCCAGCGGCCCGCGGCCGCCCAGTGGCAGCCGTTGCCATGCGCCCCGACGGTAGGGATCCTGCGGCAGGCTGGTCGCGCCCGAGGTCACCGTGAAGCGGTTGTAGCTGTCATTGCGGAACGCGGCGATGACCCGCCAGGGCGCCAGCGATGCCGCATGCGGCGCGAAGCGGCGGTTGGTGGCCAGCACCGGCTCCCAGCCAGCCCGCCGGGCGGCTGCGGCGACGTGCAGGTCGTACTCGTAATGGTGGCCGCCGGGCGAGATCAGCGAGTGATCGATGATGTACAGGCGCGGCATCGCCGCAAGATAGCGTCCGGCAACGGGCTGGACAATGAACAGGGGGCAGCTGGCCCCCTGTCCGCGGGATTGGCGCGCCCGGCGAGATTCGAACTCACGACCCCTGCCTTCGGAGGGCAGTACTCTATCCAGCTGAGCTACGGGCGCTTTCGAAGGGCGGCCATCATACCCTCGGGCCTCGGAAGGCGTCCACGGCCGGCCGGGCGGCCGCTTGCGGCAGCGCCGGGACCCGCGCCATGCTTGGCGGATGCCCGCCCTGCCGCTGCCCGAAGACGTTTTCCTCGAGGCTTTCGCCCGCGCCCCGACACGCGAACTGGCTCCCGGGCAGGTGCTGCTCGCCGCGGGGGCACCCGCCGACGAGGTATTCAACATACTCGACGGCATGCTCATGATGAGCCGCACCGGCAGCGACGGCCGCCGCCAGGTGCTCAGCTTCCTGTTCCGCGACAACTTCATCGGCCTCACCACCGCGGATCGCTATTACTTCACCATCCAGGCGGTGACCCCGGCCCGCGTCGCCTGCCGCCCGCGCGCGGACTTCGAATCGCGGCTGCTGCGCGACCCGGAGGCCGATCGCACCTTCAGGAACATGACGCTGCGCGTGCTCGAGGACCTGCTCGACAAGATCTACAGCCTCGGCCAGCGCACGGCGCTGGAACGCCTTGCCGTGTTCCTGCTCTACCTGCGCCATTCCCGGCGCCTGGCCGATGGCCTGGTCGAGGATGGCAGCCCGGCCCTCGGCGACGTGAGCCTGCCCATGACCCGCGAGGACATCGCCGACTACCTCGGGCTGCAGAAGGAGACCGTCAGCCGCAGCTTCGGCCAGCTCGAGAAGCGCGGCCTGATCCGCCGCCTGGACAGCCACCGGGTGCAGCTGCTGGACCTCGGCCGCCTGCGCGCGCTCGCCGGCGTGGTCGATTTCGCCTCCCCCCAGCGCCTGCCACGCAGCTGAGCGCCGCGGCGACCGGCTGCGGCCCGGCTTTCTGTTTGCGGACCCGGCGCTTATACTGCGGCCCCGCGATGCGGACCGGCCCGCACAGCAGCAGAGGGGGCGCAGCTTGAGCAGCCAGGACCAGAAGTTCTTCGACGTTTTCATCCTCGTGATCGGCGGCCTGGTGGCGGTCGCCATCGGCCTCATCGTCACCGCGCGCTCCATTGGCGCTGCCACCCAGAACCAGTGGGTGCGTGAGTACCCGATCTACGCCAAGGCGGTCTCCGAGAGGCTGCAGCCGGCCGGCCAGCTGGCGCAGCCGGGCGAGCCGGGCAGCGAGCCGCCACCGGTCGCCGCCGCCGCGGCTCCGGTTGCCGCGCCGCTTTCCGGCCCGCAGGTCTTCAACCAGGCATGCAACGCCTGCCATGGCGCCGGCATCGCCGGCGCGCCGAAGCTGGGTGACAAGGGTGCGTGGGCGCCGCGTATCGCCCAGGGTGCCGACACCCTGCACAAGCACGCGCTGGAAGGCTACCAGGGCAAGACCGGCGTGATGCCCGCCAAGGGGGGCTGGGCCAACCTCTCCGATGCGGAGGTCGCCGCGGCCGTCGACTACATGGTGAGCCAGTCGCGCTGAAGCGCGGCGTCAGCCCACCGCCGCGCCGGTCATCCGCCGCTTCACCTCCGCCAGCAGGCGGCGGCTGATCGGCAGCGGCTGCTCGCGGTGGGCGATCCAGGCCAGCGAGCGGCCGTCCTCGGTCGTCTCGATCCGCTGCAGGAACTTCACCGCCACCAGTGTGTTGCGATGGATGCGGATGAACTCCGCGGGGAACTCGGCTTCGAGGTCCTTCAGCGTTTCGTCGCTGACCTCCTCGCCGTCGGCCAGCATCAGGGTCACGTATTTCTGGTCCGCCTGGAAGCCGAGGATTTCGCCCAGCGGCACCAGCCGCAGCCCCTTCGCCTTGCGCACGCAGATATGGCTGCGGCGGCTGCCCTGCCCGGTGGCTGCGGCCACCGTGGCCATGCCGCTGCGTGACAGGCGCGACGCCTGCTGCAGGGCGCGTTCCAGCCGCTCGCGCCGCACCGGCTTCACCAGGTAACCGATGGCCTGGGCCTCGAAGGCCTGGATGGCGTAGTCGCTGTAGGCGGTGGTGAAGATCACGGCAGGCGGCGTCGCCAGCGTGTGCAGGTGGCGCGCCACCTCGATGCCGTCCATCTCCGGCATGCGGATGTCGAGCAGCACCACGTCCGGGTCCAGGCTCTGGCAGAGGTCCAGTGCCTGGCGGCCATGGGCAGCCTCGCCGGCTACCTGCCAGCCGCCGATGTCCACCAGCAGCTGGCGCAGGCGGGCACGCGCCGGCGGTTCGTCATCGACGATCAGCACGCTACCGGGTATCGCATTCATCGCCGCAGCGGCCGGTAGGGAAACCACAGGGTGACGCGGAACTGGCCGGACGGCGTCTCGGTGGCGAGGCCGGCCTCGTCGCCGAAGACCAGCGCGAGTCGCTCGCGGATGTTCTCCAGCGCCAGCCGGTGCCCCGGGCGCCCGTCATCGGCTGCCGCCGCGGCCGACGGCACCGGGTTGGTGACGGTGAGGCGCAGTGTGGCGCCCTCGCGGCTGCCGTGGACTTCGACTACACCAGGCCCCGCGATGCGCTCGATGCCGTGGTAGATGGCGTTTTCCAGCAGCGGCTGCAGGGTCAGGCCCGGCAGCATGGCATCGGCAGGCAATACGCCCACGTCCCAGCGCACCTCGAGGCGTTCGCTGAGCCGCTGGCGCTCCATGCGCTCGTATACCCGGGTGATGTCCAGCTCGTCGGCGAGCGTGATGTTCTGGCTGGTGTCGGCCAGCGAGGCGCGGAACAGGTCGGCGAGGTCCTCCACCGCCTGCTCGGCCGCGGCGGGGTTGCTGCGCGTCAGGCTGGCGATGGTGTTCATGCTGTTGAACAGGAAGTGCGGGCGGATGCGCGCCTGCAGGGCGTGGATGCGCGCCTGCGCCTCACGGCGCACATTGCGCTGCCACTGCTCGGAAACGTAGAAGTAGCGCAGCAGCCCGCCGGTGATCAGGCCACCCACGGCCAGGTTGCGCGCCGCGAAGAACCAGTGGTCGGCCGGCAGCCAGGCGCCGATGGCGACACCCGGCGCAATGGCGTAGCCCACCCACCAGAGCGCTTCGGAGACCAGCAGCAGGTTGAGCAGCACGGCGGCGAAGGCCAGCGCCGAACCCTGCCGCAGCGGCAGCTGCGCCAGGCGCGGGCGCAGGCCGCAGAGCACGGCGGCGGAGGTCAGCGCCAGCCACTGCAGCACCACGGAGGTGGAACCCAGGTCCGCAAAGAAATTGACCCAGTGGCTCTGGCGCGCCAGCGCCAGGGTGATGGCCATGAGCTCGGCGACGAGCACCACGCCCAGCACCGCCATGGGCGCACAGAGATCGGGCAGGTAGCTGCAGGCCTCCGCGCGCGACGCTGGCGGCGCGGCGGTCACCGCTGGGGCCGGGCTACTACTCCCCGCACCAGTCGGCCACGGACTTGCGAGCCTCAGCGCGGGCAGCATCGATTTCCTCGTCACTCAGGTACTGGCGCTGGCCATCGGCACCCGGCCGGTAAAGGCGGTGCGCCGTCTCGTACTTCTGCAGCTTCTCGCGGGCCTGCTGGCAGCCCTTCTCGCGTTCGCTCTTGACCTGCTCGCGGTCGTCGGCAGCGGCCTTCTCGTCTTCGGCCTGCTGCGACTTGCGCAGCTCCGCCGCGTCACCGAGGTCGGACTTCTTCTTCGCCGCGGCGGCCATGGCCTCCGCGTCGGTCATCCGGTAGCGCAGGTTCAGCTCCGTTGCGGCCTGCCCGGCATTGGCGCCCTCCGGCGGGCGGTCCTGGTAGTGCGGAGTTCCGTCCTTGTCCACCCACTGGTACACGGCGCCCTGTTCGGCAGCGACGGCACGGGCAGCGAGCCCGGCGAGGAAAACGGCCGCGATGACCGTGGAGCAGACGGCAACGGCTTTCATGGTGAGCGCCCTCGTGGTTCCAACCCGTACGGGACCCGCAGCTGCGGCCCGCGACACGTTTCATTATGCCATCGCGGCTGGTCCCGGGAGTTTGAACCGCGTCACGCAAAAATGCCCGGCGGGCGTGGATTGGCGCGATATCCACGCCCATTGCCCGGAAACTGACGGGGCCGGCGCTGGCCGGTACTGGCCGGCCGGCCCCGTGGATCGCTCAGGTGTAGGCGCTCTCGCCGTGGGAAACGGTGTCGAGGCCCTGGCGCTCCTCGTCTTCCGTGACCCGCAGGCCGATGGTGGCATCGACGAGGGCATAACCCGCGGCGGCGACAGCTCCGGACCAGAGGATGGTGACCAGCACGCCCCAGAGCTGGCTGCCCAGCTGTGCGAGGGTCGAGTACTCCGCCACGGCATCGATGGCGTAGTCATAGACACCGGTGCCGCCGAGCGCGGGATTGCAGAACACTGCGGTCAGCAGCGCCCCGAGGATGCCGCCCACGCAGTGCACGCCGAACACGTCCAGGGAGTCGTCGTAGCCCAGCACCGCCTTCAGCCGGGTGACCGCCAGCACGCAGACGATGCCGGCCGCCAGGCCGATGACGATGGACCCCATGGGACCGACCCAGCCGCAGGCCGGCGTGATGGCCACCAGTCCCGCCACCGCACCCGACGCGGCACCGAGCATGGTGGGCGTGCCGCGCCAGAGCCATTCGGCGGAGGACCAGGCGAGCGCCGCGGCGGCCGTGGCCAGCAGCGTGTTGACGAACACCTGCGCCGCGAGGCCATTGGCTTCCAGGTTGGAGCCGACATTGAAGCCGAACCAGCCGACCCACAGCAGCGAGGTGCCGATCATGACCATGGGCAGGTTGTGCGGCGGCATGGGCACCCGTCCGTAGCCGACGCGCTTGCCGACGAACAGCGCACCAACGATGCCGGCGATGCCGGCATTGATGTGCACCACCGTGCCACCGGCAAAATCCAGTGCCCCCTTCTGGAAGATGAACCCGGCGGTGGCGCTGGCAGCCGCGGCCGCATCCGCGTCCGTATAGGCATCCGGCCCGGCCCAGAACCAGACCATGTGGGCGATGGGCAGGTAGGCGAAGCTGAACCAGATCACCAGGAACAGCAGTACCGCCCCGAACCTGATGCGCTCGGCGAAGGCGCCGACCACCAGGCAGGGCGTGATTGCCGCGAAGGTCGCCTGGAAGGCGAAGTAGGCCATTTCCGGGACCACCACGCCCTTCGAGAAGGTGGCCGCCAGCGATTCGGGCGTCATGCCCATCATGAATGCGCGATCCAGGCCACCGAAGAAGGCATTCCCCTGGGTGAAGGCGATGCTGTAGCCGTAGATCGCCCACAGCAGCACCATGACGCAGAAGGTGATGAACACCTGCATCAGCACCGAAAGCACGTTCTTCGAGCGCACCATGCCGCCGTAGAACAGCGCCAGGCCCGGGATGGTCATCAGCACCACCAGCATGGTGGAGGTGAGCAGCCAGGCGGTGTCGCCCTTCTCGGGCACCGGGCCGTCACCCGCCAGGGCGGCGAGCGGCCCCAGCAGCAAGGCTGGCACCAGCGCCAGTGCCGGCTTCCATCGGTTCGTCGCTATGTCGTAGTTCACTGTCCTGCTCCTGCCAGTTGCAGCCTGCACCGGGGCACGCTGCGGTTACAGCGCCTCCGCGCCGGTCTCGCCGGTGCGGATGCGGATGACTTCGTTGAGGTCACTGATGAAAATCTTGCCGTCACCGATCTTGCCGGTGCGGGCGGACTTGATGATGGCCTCCAGCGCCTGGTCCAGCAGCTCGTCGGCCACCGCGATCTCCAGCCTGACCTTGGGCAGGAAATCGACGACGTACTCGGCGCCGCGATACAGCTCGGTATGGCCTCGCTGGCGGCCGAACCCCTTGACCTCGGTAACGGTGATGCCCTGCACGCCGACCTCGCCGATGGCCTCGCGGACGTCGTCGAGCTTGAAGGGTTTGATGATTGCGGTAATGAGCTTCACGGCGCGTCCTCCGTGCCTTTGCCTATGGGAACAGCCTGAAAGTCTTGCTGATGCTGAAGGCGAGCTGCGTGTCGTCGTCCTTCCTGCCATCGCCGTCGACGTCACCGAGCAGGGACCCGGTGCTGTAGATGAGTGAGACCCGGTAATCCAGCCCGATGGGCTCGAAGCTGCTGCCGTAGCCGGCCTCGTAGTACTCGCCGTCGAAGTCGTTGCCGAAGATGCCCACCAGGCCGTAGAAGCCCTTGTAGTCCAGCCGCGGCTGGATGAAGCTGTAGTCGAGCTTCCGGTTGGGCTCGGTATTTCCCGGCTCGATGCTGCCCTTGAAGTTGTCATACTGTCCGAAGGCGGCCGCGATGCTGAAGACCTTGTAGCCGGCACTCAGGTTGACTTCCTGGTAGGTATCGTCGAAGTCATCGGTGTAGTAGTAGCCGGTGACGCCGGCACCGTAGCTGATGTCGCCGATGCTGCCGTTGTAGCCGCCATACAGGTCGATCTCCAGGCCCTGCTCGACGTCTGCCGCCCAGGTGCCGGCATAGAACCCCTCTTGCTTGACGTCGAAGCCGCCCATTGCGGCCGAATCTGCCTGCTTGATGCCGCGGAATATGTAGTCGCTCATGAAGCCGGCGTTGGCGGTGGCCTCGACGGCCAGGGCGGGCGCGGTAGCGATGGAGCCGGCAAGGGCCAGCATGCACAGGAGTTTCTTCACGGACGCAATCCTTTCGTTGCCTTGCTGCCGGCCGCGGGTGTTGGCAGGATGCGGCCGGGTCGGGGCTGTCATTTGCAGGTTTCGTGCCAGCACCCGCAATCGAGCCATTTCGCGGCCTGGCGTGGCCTCGCGCGGCGATGGCACCCGGAAAGCGCACCGCAACGGGGCGCAATGGCGGGAGGCTGCCCGGTCATGGGGCGGCCGCAATGGCAAAGTCAGGACAATGGAGCCAGAAACGATGGACACCAAGCTGATCGAGGAACTCGCCCGCAAGCTCGTCGCCAGCGTGCCGCCCGGCGTGCGCGCCCTGCAGGCCGACATGGAACAGAACTTTCGCGCCCTGCTGGAGGGCGGGCTCGCGCGCATGAACCTGGTGACGCGCGAGGAGTTCGATGTGCAGCAGCGCGTGCTGGAGCGCAGCCGCGAGAAGCTGCAGGCGCTGGAGGCACGCATCGCCGAACTGGAGAGCCGCGCGCCGCGGAGCCACTGACGGCCGGCGGCGCGGAGCGCGGCCTTGCGCCTGGCCTGCGCCATCACGCGCGGCGAGCTCGGGCTCGAGGCGCCCGAGGTCAGTGTCGAGGTCTGCCTCAGCGGTGGCCTGCCGGGGCTGGCCATCGTCGGCCTCGCCGAAACCACCGTGAAGGAAAGCCGCGAGCGGGTCCGTGCGGCGATCGGCCAGTGCGGCTTCGAGTTCCCGGCCCGCAAGATCGTCGTCAATCTCGCGCCGGCTGACCTGCCGAAAAGCGGCGGACGCTACGACCTCGCCATTGCCGTGGCCGTGCTGGCAGCCTCGGGGCAGATCCCGGAAGCCCGCCTGGCCGCGCTCGAACTGCTGGGCGAGCTGGCCTTCACCGGCAGCCTGCGCCCGGTGGCGGGCCTGCTGCCCGCGCTGCTCGCGGCGCAACGGGCCGGGCGCAGCGCCGTCGTGCCCGCGGGTTGCGCGGCCGAGGCGGGGCTGCTGCGTGGCGCCGATGTCAGGCTCGCCGACCAGCTGATGGCGGTGCTGCGCTTCATCCAGGGCGAGGAGACGCTGCCGCGGCCGGCGGCCCCCGCCGCGGATGCGCCGCCGGCGCTGGAGGACCTGGCCGACATCCATGGCCAGCAGCAGGCGAAGCGGGCCCTGGAGATCGCCGCTGCCGGCGGTCACAACGTCCTGTTCATCGGCCCGCCCGGCACGGGCAAGAGCATGCTGGCGCGCCGCCTCCCCGGCCTGCTGCCGCCGATGACCGAGGAGGAAGCCGTCGAGAGCGCCGCGCTGGGCTCGCTGGCCGGCAGTCCGCTGCCACGCGCCTGGGCGATCCGGCCATTTCGCGCCCCGCACCACACGGCCACCACCGCCGCGCTGGTCGGCGGCGGCAGCTGGCCGCGGCCGGGCGAGATCTCGCTGGCACACCATGGCGTGCTGTTCCTCGACGAACTGCCCGAGTTTTCGCGCGGTACCCTGGAGGCGCTGCGCGAGCCGCTGGAGACCGGGCGCATCGCCGTGGCGCGCGCAGCCCGCACCCTGGAGTTCCCGGCACGGTTCCAGCTGGTGGCGGCCATGAACCCCTGCCCCTGCGGCTACCACGGTGACCTCGCCCGTCCCTGCCGCTGTTCGCCGGAGCAGGTGCGGCGCTACCAGGAGCGGTTGTCCGGACCGTTCCTGGACCGCCTCGACATCCGCCTGCCAGTGAGTCGCCCGGGCATCCAGCTCGCCGTTGCTGAAGCCACCGAGACCTCCGCGCGGGTGGCCAGGCGCGTGGCCGCGGCGCGGGCGCTGCAGATCAGCCGTGCCGGCAAGCCCAACGCCGCGCTGACGGCGCCGGAGATCCGCGATGGCTGCATGCCGCTGGCCGCGGGGATCCGGCTGCTGGAGGCGGCCGCTGCCCGGCTGCAGCTGTCGCGCCGCGCCTGCGACAGTGTCCTGCGGCTGGCACGCACGGTGGCCGACCTGGCAGCGGAGGCCAGCGTGACCGCCGCGCATGTCGCGGAAGCGCTGAGTCTGCGCAACGGCGGCCTGCGAACGGGAGCCGGCTGAGCGCGGGTGTAACATGCGGGCCCCGATCGCAGCGGCCGCGCCGCTCGAGGCTCCGCCGAGGCCCCCGCCGATGCCCGAATCCGCCGCACTCCGCCTGCGCATCGCGCTTGCCTTCCTCTGCATCCTCGTCGTCTGGGGAACCACCTACCTGGCGATTGCCATCGTGCTGCGCGACCTGCCGCCGTTCCTGTCGGCCGCGATGCGCTTCCTGCTGGCAGCGGCGCTGCTCTACGGCCTGCTGCGGCTGCAGGGGCCGAGGCCGATGGCCGGCCTGCCGACCCGCACGGTGATCGTCAGCGGCATCCTGCTGTGCGGGCTCGGCAACGGCTTCACCGTGTTCGCCATGCAGGGCGTACCCTCGGGCATCGCTGCACTGCTGAACTCCACCATCCCGATCTGCGTGACGCTGCTCGACTGGGGCTTCTTCAGCCGGCGCCGGCCCAGCCCCTGGACCGGCATCGGGCTGGTGGTCGGCGTGGGCGGCGTGGGGCTCATCGTCAGCCAGACCGCATCTACGGCCGGGCTGCGCGGGCTCGGCTACATGCTGTCGCTGGCGGTCGCCGTCACGGCCTGGAGCATCGGCACCCTGGTCCAGCGCGGCGCCGTGCCGCGCCAGCGCCTGCTGGCACTGGGCTGTGGCCAGTTCGCCTCCGGTGGCGCCTTCCTCTGCCTGGTAGCGCTGTGGCGTGGCGAGTTCGCCGGCCTGGACCTCGGCGCCGTGGCGCCGGCCGGCTGGCTGGCACTGGCGTTCCTCGCGGTGTTCGGCAGCATCCTCGCGCAGTCGAGTTACCTCTGGCTGCTGACGCGCTGGCCGGCGGAAAAAGTCACGACCTACGCGGTGGTCAACCCGGTGATCGCCCTGGTGCTCGGTAGCCTGGTCCTCGATGAACCGGTCACCTGGTCGAGCACGGCGGGCGCGGCACTGGTGCTCGGTGGCGTGGCGCTGGTGCTGTTCGAGCAGCAGATCACCGCGGCGCTGCGCCGCCGGTCCAGCCAGGGCTGAGTGCCGCAGGACCGACGCGCGATGGCGGCGGCATGCCGACGCCGCCGCAGCGCCGTGGCAGAATGACGTCGTCTTCGCAGCCACACGAGCCTCCCGCCATGAGCGGACCGAGCGACAACGCCCCCCGACCAGATCGCGGCCGCCGCATCGCGCGGCTCGTTGCGTTCATCGTGGTCGTCGCCCTGGCGGCAGCCGCCGCCCAGTGGCTCGGTGGCGGCCGCGAGGCGGCGCAAGGCCAGCGCGAGGACCTGGCGAAGCTGCAACGTCGCCTGGGCTCGATCGAGGACCGCATCAGCCACGAGCGCGAGGACCTCGCCCGCCTGGTCACGCGCCTCGGACCGCCCGGCAACGGCCAGGACAGCATCGTCGCCCGGATCGACAGGCTCGAGGAGCAGCTGGCAAAGCTGCCCGGTGGCGAACACACGCGCAGCGCCTGGCTGGTGGACCAGGCGGCTTATTTCCTGCGCATCGCCAATGCCCAGGAGAACCTCGCCGGCAACAGCAGCAGTGCGCTGAAGGCGCTGGCCATCGCCGACGAGTACCTGCGCGATGCGGCCGACCCGCGCCTGCTGCCGGTGCGCAAGCTCATCGCCAGCGAGCAGGCGGCCCTGCGCGCAGTGCCGGTGGTGGATGCCGAGGGCCTGGTGCTGAAACTCGATGCGCTGGCCGGCCAGCTGCGCCAGCTGCCACAGCGACAGGCGCCCGTGGAGTTCCGGCCGGAGGCGGCGCGGGCTCCAGCGGAACTGACCGGCACCGAGCGCGCCCTGGCGACCCTGCGCAATGCCTTCCTCAGCGTCGTCAGCGTGCGCCGCAGGGATGCGCCGCCGGCCACGACCATGACGGCCGAGACCGGCGACCTGGTGGCGCGCAACCTCGGTACCCAGCTGCAGATCGCGCAGCTGGCGCTGCTCAGGAGCGAGCCGCGCGCCTTCCATGCCGCGCTGGCGGAGACCCGCCGCCAGCTCGTCCAGTACTACGACACCGATGCCGCCGCTGGCGCCGCGGCGCTGGCCACGCTCGATGCCATCGCCGCAACGGCCATGCCGGACTCGCTGCCGGACATCTCCGCCTCGCTGGCGGCGCTGACCCGCCTGCGGGAGCGTGAGCCGGCGCCATGAAGGGCGGGCTGGCCATTGCGCTGGCGCTGGCCCTCGGGGCGCTGGCCGGGCATTTTCTCCTGCAGGACAACGGCTACGTCCTGGTCAGCTTCCAGGGCTATGTGGTCGAGATGTCGGTGCCGATCGCCCTCGCCCTGCTGGTGCTGGCCTACCTGGCGGTGCGCCTGGTCGCCTGGCTGTGGCGCGTGCCGCGGCAACTGGGCGAGGCCACCGCGCGGGCGCGGGTGCGCTGGGCCGGGCGCCAGGCCACGCGCGGCTACATTGCCATTGCCGCTGGCAAGCTCGACCAGGGCGAACGGCTGCTCACCCGTGGCGCGCGCCGCAGTGGCGCGCCGCTCATGAACTATCTGGCTGCGGCACGGCTCGCCCACCAGCGCAACGACCCGGACCGCCGCGACGGCTGGCTGCGCATGGCCTATGAGCAAGAACCGGCCGCCGCCGATGCCGTGCTGCTGGCCCAGGCCGAGATGCAGATGGACGACCAGGCCTTCGACCAGGCGCTGGCGACGCTCAACCGCATCCGCGAGCACAACCCGAAGCATGGCCAGGCGCTGCGGCTGCTCGCGGCCCTCTACTGGCGCCGCCAGGACTGGCGTGCCCTGCTCGACCTGCTGCCGGCCCTGCGCGCCATGCCACCGCTGCCACCGGCCAAGCTCAACCTCTGGACCACGGATGCCTTCGAAGCCCTGCTGGCCGATCCCGCCCTCGACGAGCCCGGCCTCGACCGCCTCTGGGATGAGGTGCCGAAACTGCTGCGCGGTGAGCCACGCCTGGTGCTGGCCCGGGCCCGCACGCTGGCACGCTGCGGTGCCGTGGCGACGGCGGAAGCGGAAGTCCGCCGGGCGCTGCGCGAGCGCTGGGATGCCAGCCTCATCCGCTTCTACGGCGAGCTGCCGCTGCCCGAGGCCGCGCAGCAGCTGAAGAATGCCGAGGCCTTCCTGCGCGAACGGCCCGAGGACCCGGACCTGCTGCTCAGCGTGGGCCGGCTGTCGTTCCGCAACCAGCTCTGGGGCAAGGCGCGCAGCTACCTGGAAACCAGCCTGTCGATCCGGCCGACGCCCGAAGGTTGCGCCGCGCTGGGGCAGCTGCTGGACCGCATCGGGGACCGCGAGGCCGCGGCGCGCGCCTACCAGCGTGGACTGGCGCTCAGCACCGCCGGATCGAAGACGCCGACCATGGCGCCCGTCGCGCGCTAGCTTCGCGGCAGGCTCGCGCCAGCGTCAGGCGGCTACCGGGCGGCTGCGGCGGCTGCCGAGCCACTCGATCAGCGGCTCCCACTGCTCCCAGTCCGGCCAGGCCAGGTATTCAGGCAGTTCGAAGATGCCGAGGCCGCGGGTGTAGGCACGGATGTAGTTCTGTGCCTCGCGCAGCTTGGTGAGGTAGGGCGTCTTCAGGCTGTCCAGGTACTCGTCGAGTTCGCCGGCGATCAGCGTGTTCTCGCGCACCCGGTTGCCGACCACCGCGATGCGCACCTCGCGGCGCTCGACGCGGCCGACGTCGGCCAGGTCCTCGAGGAACTTGGCGGCGGCGCTGATATCGATGGTCGAGGGCAGCACCGGCACGATGATGGTCTCGGAATGGCGCACCATCTCGGTGAGTTCCGGGCCGTGGACGCGGGCCGGGGCGTCGATGATCACCACCTCCGAGTTGCGCGGCACGCCGCGCAGGCCGTGCTTGTAGGCCTCTACGCCCTCGATGGGCGCGCGATCGGCCGGCCGCCGCGCCAGCCAGTCGAGGCTGGAGCGCTGGGGGTCGTAGTCGGCCAGTGCCACGCGCTTGTCCTGCGTTGCATAGTAGCTGGCCAGGTTGGTGGCGATCGTGCTTTTCCCGCAGCCGCCCTTGGCGTTGAGCACCATGATATGCCGCATCGTTTTTATTCCCTGGTTGCCCGGCGTTGGTCCGCCATCCGCAGCGTGGGAGCCGGGCGGCAGCCCCCGGCTCCGCACCGGGGAACTAGAAGGTAATCGGGCATTTGACAAAAGTCCATGCCGATATAATGACGCGCCTGTCGCAGATCGGATCCCATGCAGATTCCCTTCACCAAGATGCACGGCCTCGGCAACGATTTCGTCGTGGTACGTGCCGGCAATGGCCCGCCGCCACCGGCGGAAGCCATCCGTGCGCTCGCCGATCGCAAGACCGGCATCGGCTTCGACCAGCTGCTGTGGCTGGAGAAGCCGCACATCGCCGGCGCAGCGGTCTACTACCGCATCTTCAATACCGACGGCTCGGAAGCCGAGCAGTGTGGCAACGGCGCCCGCTGCATCGCCAGGCTGGTGGGTGGCGAAGGTGCCGGCGCGCTGGTGCTCCAGCACCGCGGCGGTGTTTCCCGCGCGCGCCTGGAACTCAACGGTCTGGTCAGCGTGGAGATCGCCGTGCCGCGCTTCGATCCCGCGAGCCTGCCGTTCCTGGCGGATGCCGAAGCCGCCAGCTACAGGGTGAAAGTGGGCCGACGCAACGTCGAGCTGCGCGTGGTCTCGCTCGGCAATCCGCATGCGGTGCTGCACGTCGACGACATCGACGGCGCGCCCGTCGACACGCTCGGTGCCGCGCTGGAGCGCCACGAGCGCTTTCCAAACCGTGCTAACATCGGTTTCATGCAGGTGCTCGACCCGGAACACATCCGGCTTCGCGTCTTCGAGCGCGGCGTGGGCGAAACCCGCGCCTGTGGCACCGGGGCCTGCGCAGCGGCGGTTGTCGGCCAGCGCGCCGGCTGGCTCGCCCCGCGGGTGCATGTCGGCCTCCCGGGCGGCGAGCTGATCGTGCGCTGGGATGGAGCCGGCACTCCCGTCTGGCTCACCGGCGAAGCGGTTACCGCATTCGAGGGGACGGTGGACATATGAGTTCAGTCACGCAGCTCGAGTACCCGGAAATTGCCGAGGAGTCCATTGCCGACTACCTCAGGGCCCACCCCGATTTCTTCGAACGCAACCTCGCCCTGCTCTCCGGCCTGCGCCTGCCCCACCGCACCACCGGTGGTGCCATATCCCTGGTGGAGCGCCAGCTCGACGTGCTGCGCCAGCGCAGCCTGGCCATGGAGACGCGGCTGAAGGAGCTGGTGGAGGTGGCGCACGGCAATGATCGCCTGGCCAGCCGAATCCACTCGCTGGCGCTGCTGCTGATGCGCTCGCGCAGCCGCGAGGGCGTCATCGACATCCTCGACGAGCAGCTGCGCGAGGGCTTCAGCGTCGACCAGGCGGCGCTGGTGCTGTTCGACAGCGTCCCCGGCCTGGCGCAGGGCCACTCGAGCTTCGTCCGCGTGGTGCACCGCGAGGACCCGGCCCTCGGGCCGTTCAAGTCCTTCCTGCAGAGTTCGACCCCCCGCTGCTCGCGGCTGCGCGATGCACAGCGCGATTTCCTCTTCGGCCCGGGGTCCGACATGCAGTCCATGGCGCTGGTGCCACTCGGCCCGCGCTCCGAGTTCGGTTTCCTCGCCATCGGCAACCGCAACCCGGAGCACTTCCATCCCGCCAAAAGCATCGATTTCCTCGCGCGCCTGGGCGAGCTCACGGCCTGCGCGCTGAGCCTGCACTAGCGAGCACGCCGCGGCGGCAACCGACGCGGGCCGTCCCGGGCACAGCCGATGGAAGCCGCCGAATGGTCCAGGGTGGAGCGCTTCCTCAGCCACCTGCAGCTGGAACGCCGCCTTTCTCCCCACACCGCCAGCGCCTACCGCCGCGACCTCGGCTGCCTCGCCGAGTTCTGCGACCGCGAGGGCATCGGCCACTGGCGCGAACTGCAGGTCCACCACCTGCGCCGCTTCGCCGCCACCAGCCACGGCGCCGGCCTCAACCCGCGCAGCATCCAGCGCCGGCTCTCCGGCGCGCGCAGTTTCCTGCGCTACCTGGTCCGCGAGGGTGAAATCAGCGCGAACCCCGGAGTCGGCGTGTCCGCCCCGCGGGGCGCGCGTCGCCTGCCGGCAACGCTGGACGTAGACCAGATGGGCCATCTCCTCGGCATCCGCGGCGACGACCCGGTGACCGTGCGCGACCGCGCCATACTGGAGCTGCTTTATTCCTCCGGGCTGCGCCTCGCCGAACTCGTGGGCCTCGACCTGGGCGACATCGACCTCACGGACGGCCTGGTGCGCGTCACCGGCAAGGGCCGCAAGACGCGGCTGGTGCCCGTCGGCCGCAGCGCCCGCGAGGCCGTGGCCGGCTGGCTGCGGCAGCGCTCCGGCATGGCTGCGGTGGAGGAGCGCGCGCTGTTTACCGGCCTGCGCGGCCGGCGCATCAGCCCGCGCTCGGTGCAGGCCCGGGTCAGCCATTGGGCGCGCCGCTCCGGGCTCGGCCAGCGCGTGCACCCGCACCTGTTCCGGCACAGCTTCGCCAGCCACCTGCTGGAATCCAGCGGCGACCTGCGCAGCGTGCAGGAGATGCTCGGCCACGCCAACATCAGCACCACGCAGATCTACACCCACCTGGACTTCCAGCACCTCGCCCAGGTCTATGACAAGGCCCATCCCCGGGCGCGCCGGTCTCCCAAGGCATGAAGCCGCCGCCAGGCAGCTTGCAGTCCGGACCGGTCAACCGCCAGGGGCCTGCAGCGTTCCTGTCCTGCATGTGGCCGGAGCTGGCAGCGGTGGACGCTGTCGTGCAGGCCGCCAGACCCCAAGGAGTATCCATGTCAACCAGGACCCTGATCGCGACCGTTTCCATGACCGCCCTGCTGGCACTGGCGCCGCTGGCCCTGCGGGCCGACGACACGGCCCCGCCGAACATGCCGCAGGCGAAGGAGTGGTGCCAGCAGAACCCGGAAAAGTGCGCGGAGATGCGCCAGAACCGTGAGGAATGGTGCACGAAGAACCCGGCCGAATGCGAAAAGATGAAGGCGAAGCGCGCCGAACGCGAAGACTGGTGCAAGAACAATCCCGCTGAGTGCCAGAAGCAGCGCGAGGAGCGCCGGCAGCGCATGCAGCAGATGAAGGCGAAGTGCGACGCCGATCCGGCTGCCTGCGAGGCACGCAAGCAGCAGCTGCGGGACATGAAAGCGAAGTGCGATGCCGATCCGGCGAAGTGCAAGGAGTACAGGCAGCAGATGCGTGACAGCTGGCAGCAGAAGCACGGCAAGGATGCGGGCAAGCCCCAGACCTGAGCTGCCGTCAATCCGTAGCTGGCGCAGCGGGGCCCGTCCGGGCCCCGCTGCATTTCTGCCCCTGGCCGGTTGAAAGATGCCAAAGCGCCCCGACATCAGCAGCGGGTCGTGTAGCATCTTCACCCCCGCCGCCAGGCCAGCGAGTACCACCATGCAGCAGTTCGACGGCACTACCATCGTCTCCGTGCGCCGCAACGGCGTGGTCGCCATCGGCGGCGACGGCCAGGTGACGATGGGCAACACGGTGATGAAGGCCAATGCCCGCAAGGTGCGGCAGCTCGCCGAGGGCAGGGTCATCGCCGGCTTCGCCGGCGGCACCGCCGATGCCTTCACCCTGTTCGAACTCTTCGAGGCCAAGCTGACCCAGCATGGCAACCTGACCCGCTCGGCCATCGAACTGGCCAAGGACTGGCGCACCGACCGCCGGCTGCGCCGCCTGGAGGCGCTGCTCTGCGTCGCCGACGCGGAGAAGTCGCTGGTGATCTCCGGCAACGGCGACGTCATCGAGCCCGAGGACGACCTCATGGCCATCGGCTCCGGCGGCCCGTTCGCCCAGGCCGCCGCGCGCGCGCTGCTGGACCACACCGAGCTCGCGGCGGCCGACGTCGTGCGCCGCGCGCTGGAGATCGCCGCCGGCATCTGCATCTATACCAACAGCAATATCGTCATCGAGACCCTGCCCCGCTGATCGCGGGCCGGGCCCAGGGAGCCAGCATGTCGCAGATGACCCCGCGCGAGATCGTCCAGGAACTGGACAAGCACATCATCGGCCAGGACCAGGCCAAGCGCGCCGTGGCCATCGCGCTGCGCAACCGCTGGCGGCGCATGCAGGTTCCCGAGCCGCTGCGCCAGGAGATCACGCCGAAGAACATCCTGATGATCGGTCCCACCGGCGTCGGCAAGACCGAAATCGCCCGCCGCCTGGCGCGGCTCGCCAACGCGCCCTTCGTCAAGGTCGAGGCGACCAAGTTCACCGAGGTCGGCTACGTCGGCCGCGATGTCGACAGCATCATCCGCGACCTCGCGGATGCGGCGGTGAAACTGACGCGCGAGACCGCCACCGCCAGCGTGCGCCACCGCGCCGAGGATGCCGCCGAGGAGCGCGTGCTCGACGCGCTGCTGCCCCCGCCGCCCGCCGGCTTCGGTGCCGCCGCAGCCGAGGGCCGTGAGTCCGAGACCCGGCAGAAGTTCCGCAAGATGCTGCGTGAGGGCCAGCTCGACGACCGCGAGATCGAGATCGAGCTGCGTGCCATGCCGGCAGGCGTGGAGATCATGGCGCCACCCGGCATGGAGGAGATGACCAGCCAGCTGCAGGGCCTGTTCCAGAACCTCGGCGCACAGCGCCGCAAGCAGCGCAAGCTCAAGGTGCGCGATGCGCTGGACCTGCTGGTGGACGAGGAAGCGGCGCGGCTGGTCAACGACGAGGAAATCAAGGCCGAGGCGCTGCGCAACGTCGAGCAGAACGGCATCGTGTTCATCGACGAGATCGACAAGGTCGCGCGCCGCGGCGAGGCCATCGGCGGCGCCGATGTGTCGCGCGAAGGCGTGCAACGCGACCTGCTGCCGCTGGTGGAAGGCTGCACCGTCAGCACCAAGTACGGCATGGTGCGCACCGACCACGTGCTGTTCATCGCCTCGGGCGCCTTCCATGCCTCAAAGCCTTCGGACCTGGTGCCCGAGCTGCAGGGCCGGTTCCCGATCCGCGTCGAGCTCGCTTCGCTCACCGCCGACGATTTCGTGCGCATCCTCACCGAACCGGATGCCTCGCTCTGCGCCCAGTACACCGCCCTGCTCGCCACCGAGGGCGTGGCCATCAGCTTCACGGCCGACGGCGTCCGGCGCCTCGCCGAGATCGCCCACCACGCCAACCAGCAGATGGAAAACATCGGCGCCCGCCGCCTGCACACCGTGCTGGAGCGCCTGCTCGAGAGCGTCTCCTACGAGGCCGCCGACCGTGGCGGCCAGGCCCTGGCCGTGGACGCCGCCTACGTCGACCGGCACCTCGGTGACCTGGCGAAGAACCAGGACCTGAGTCGCTACATCCTCTGAAATCCGGGGACAGTTTACTCATCTCGCGCCGAGGACCACTCCCATCGCGGATGACGTCTGCGGGAATTGAGTAAACTGTCCCCGTGTCCGACACCACGCATTTCGGGTTCCAGACGGTTGCCACTGCGGAGAAGGCCGGCAGGGTCCGCCAGGTCTTCGATTCGGTCGCCGACCGCTATGACCTGATGAATGACCTCATGTCCGGTGGCCTGCACCGGCTCTGGAAGCGCTTCGCCCTGACACGCACCGGGCTGCGCCCCGGGCAGACGGCACTCGATGTCGCCGGCGGCACCGGTGACATCACTGCCGGCCTCTGCCGGCAGGTGGGCCGCGACGGCCGGGTAGTGCTCACCGACATCAACGCCGCGATGCTCGCCAACGGCCGGCGCCGTCTGGTGGACCGCGGCATCGTCGGTAACGTCGCCTATGTCCAGGCCGACGCCGAGCGGCTGCCCTTCGCGCCGGAGAGTTTCCACTGCGTGAGCATCGCCTTCGGCCTGCGCAACGTCACCGACAAGGCCGCGGCGCTGCGCAGCATGGCGCGGGTACTGCGCCCGGGCGGCCGCCTGCTGGTGCTGGAATTCTCGAAGCCGGCCCTGCCCCTGCTCGAGCCGGTGTACGACGCCTACTCGTTCAGGGTCCTGCCCTGGCTGGGCAGCGTGGTGGCAGGCGACGCGGCCAGCTACCGCTATCTCGCCGAATCGATCCGCATGCATCCCGACCAGGAAACGCTGCGCCAGATGATGGGCGATGCCGGGCTCGAGGACTGCCGCTTCCACAACCTGAGTGGCGGCATCGTCGCGCTGCACCTCGGCTTCCGTTACTGAGGACCGCCGGCCATGCTCGCCGAAATGCTGTTTCGCCCCTTCGAGATGCTGGTCAACCGCGGCCTGGCGCAGTCCACCAGTGCCCAGGCGCTGGCGCGCGGCCTCGAAGGCCGCATCCTTGGCCTCGCCATCGACGGCACGCCGCTGGACCTGCGCCTGAAGGTCAGCGCCGGCCGCGTCTGCCTGGCGCTGCCGGATGGCGCCGCCCCGGATGCCACCCTGAGCGGCACGCTGCTCGGCCTCGGCCGCCTGCTGCGCGACGATCCGCAGGCCGCGGTCCGCGAAGGCGCGGTGCGCATGACCGGCGACACCGATATCGCCAACCGCTTCCGGGAGCTGCTGCGCTTCGCCGCCCCGGACATCGAGGAGGAACTGGCGCGGTTGCTCGGCGACCCGCTGGCACGACAGCTGGGCAATGCCGCGCGCGCGGCGGGCGCATGGGGCAGCGATGCCGGGCGCAGCGTGGCGCGCAGCGTTGCCGATTACCTGCAGGACGAGGCGCGCGTGGTGGCCACGGGCTGCGAGCTCAGGGCGTTCGCCGAGGCGGTCGACACGCTGGCGAACGACGTGGCGCGCAGCGAGGCGCGGGTGGCGCGGCTGGAGGAGGGGCAGGACGGTTGACGGCGGCGGGAGCCGGGCGGACGACCGTCCCGCAGTGGTTCCCTGTCATTCGCTCTATCCCTGACTGCTCCGCGCCGCGCCAATACCGGCGCGCGCAACAGCCGGATGCAACCGCAACATGACCATGCCCAGGCTGCGCCTCCTCCTGCGTCTCCTCGCCATCCAGCGGGTGCTGTTCCGGCACGGGCTCGACGAGTTCATCGTCCAGATCCACCTGTTCCGGCCGTTCCGCTTCCTGCTCTATCTCTGGCCCTTCTACTGGCTGGGCCGCGACACCACACGGCCGCGCGCCCAGCGCCTGCGCGAAGCGCTGCAGGAGCTGGGGCCGATCTACGTGAAGTTCGGCCAGTCGGTGTCCACGCGCCAGGACCTGCTGCCCGCGGACATCGGCGCGGAGCTGGCCAAGCTGCAGGACCAGGTGCCGCCCTTCCCCTCCGCACAGGCGCTGGCCGAGGTCGCACGCGCCTACGGACGCCCGGCCAGCGAGGTGTTTGCGCACTTCGAGCAGCAGGCGCTGGCCGCAGCCTCCATTGCCCAGGTGCATGCCGCGAGGCTGCCGGACGGCGAGGAGGTGGTGGTGAAGATCCTGCGCCCACGGGTGCGCGAGCAGGTCGAGCAGGACCTCGAGGTGCTCTACGCCGTGGCGCGGCTCGCCGAACGCTGGTGGCGCGAGAGCCGCCGGCTGCGGCCGGTGGAGCTGGTGGCCGAGTACGAGAAGACCATCATCAACGAACTCGACCTGATGCGGGAAACCGCCAACGCCGCGCAACTGCGACGCAACTTCGAGGGCGACCCCAAGCTCTACGTGCCGCAGGTCTACTGGGACTTCTGCCGGCCCAATGTCATGGTGATGGAGCGTATCCACGGCATTCCCATCGACGACATGCCGGCCCTGCTCGCAGCGAAGGTCAACATCGCGCGGCTCGCCGCCAATGGCGTGGCGATCTTCTTCACCCAGGTGTTCCGCGACAACTTCTTCCATGCTGACATGCACCCGGGCAACATCTTCGTCGATGCGCGCGACCCGGAGCACCCGAAGTACTGCGCCGTGGATTTCGGCATCGTCGGCACCCTGAGCGAGGGCGACCGCCGCTACCTGGCCGAGAACTTCCTCGCCTTCTTCGACCGCGACTACCAGCGCGTGGCCCAGCTGCACGTGGATTCGCAGTGGGTGCCGCCGGGCACGCGGGTGGACGAGTTCGAGTCGGCCATCCGCTCGGTCTGCGAGCCGGTGTTCAACAAGCCGCTGAAGGACATCTCCTTCGGCCAGGTGCTGCTGCGCCTGTTCCAGACCGCACGGCAGTTCGACATGGAAGTGCAGCCGCAGCTGATGCTGCTGCAGAAGACGCTGGTGCAGATCGAAGGGCTCGGCCGCGCGCTCTATCCCGAGCTCGACCTCTGGGAGACCGGCTATCCGGTGCTCAAGGCCTGGGTGCGCGAGCAGGCGGGCCCACGCGCGACGCTGCGCCGGCTGCGCCGCGAACTGCCTGACCTGCGCTACGCGCTGGAAAAACTGCCGGGCGCCTTGCGGCGCTTCGTCGAAGCGAATTCCAACGACCGGCCCGCCGCGAACACGGTGCCGGAACAGGCGTCGACCGGCAGCCGGGGCAATGCCTCATCGCGGTACTGGCTGGGTGCCGGAGCCACGCTGCTGCTTGGCGGCGTGCTGTTCCTCGGCCTCGGTGCCGACCCGCACTGGGTTGGCTGGGCGCTCGGGGTCGCGGGGCTGGCAACGCTCTGGGCGGGGCGCCCGCGGCCCTGACCGTCGGCCCGGCGCGGCCAGAAATCAGCCTGATATTGTCACTGACAATATTCTGGCTGTTTTAATTATAGTTTTAACAATGAGTTACAATGCCGGCGCCAGTTCGCCCTCTTCGATCTCGGCGATCGCCGCTCGCAACTCCTGCCGTTGCCGGTCAGCCGCCTGCCAGCGTTCGCGGGCCGCGGCCACCCGGTCATCGGCAGCGGTCAGGGCATCCCTCAGCGACTGGTACTCGGCCCAGGCGGCCGTGGCGTACTCGATGGTGTGGTGCCAGCGGCGCATGAGCTGCTCGAGATCGGTGTCGGCGTCGATGACGTCCATGGCGGTCCTTCCGGTGGGCTCCTGGCATTGAGACCACGACCGGATCGTCATGTTCCGGGGCCCGCTCAGTGGCGCCGGCTGCGCAGCGCCTCCAGGAAGGCGACCGGGTCGCGGCGCGCCTCGAGTTCCTCCACCAGGGCAGAGCCGACGATGACACCATCGGCGTGGCCGCCGAGGGCGCGCACCTGCTCGGCGCTGCGCACGCCGAAGCCGGCGCAGACCGGCAGCGGTGACAGGGCGCGCACCCGGTCGAGGTAGGCGGGCACATCCGCGGGCAGGGCCCGGGCGCCGCCGGTGACGCCCCTGGAGGTGACGGCGTAGACAAATCCCCGGCTCGCCGCGCAGAGCCGGCGCACCCGCGCCTCCGGCGTGGCCGGAGTGACGAGCTGGACCAGTCCCAGGCCGCGTGCGTCCAGGTGCATGCCCAGGTCGCCGGCTTCCTCCAGCGGCAGGTCGGGCACGATGAAGCCGCCCACATGGGCGGCGCGTGCCGCATCCGCCAGCCGCTCGCCGCCGAGGGCCAGCAGCGGATTGAGATAGCTCATCAGCACCACCGGCGCCGGCAGTTCCCCGGCCTTCTGCAACTCCGCGAGGATCCAGCGCAGCGACACGCCGCTGGCAATGGCCGCGCGGCTGGCGCGCTGGATGGTGACACCATCGGCCATCGGGTCGCTGAACGGCACGCCGACCTCGATGACGTCGGCCACCTCCGCCAGCGCACGCAGGGTCGGAATGAATGCGGAGCGCTCCGGGTAACCGGCGGTGACGAAAGGTATCAACGCGATCCCGTGGCTGTTGGCTGCATTGCGGATGGCGGCGGTGACGCGCTCGTGTGGCTGGATCTGTGCCATGGCGGGCCTCAGTGGTGGCTCGGGGTGGCGGCCCCCGGGATGGCCTGTGACAGCGTCGGCATGTCCTTGTCGCCACGCCCGGACAGGCCGACGAGGATGCGCCGGCCCGGGTGCTCCCGCGCCCAGCGGCGCGCGCCTGCCAGCGCATGCGAGGATTCCAGCGCCGGCAGGATGCCCTCGGCCGCACAGCACTCGCGCAGTGCATCGAGCGCCTCGTCATCCGTGGCGCTGACGTAGTCGACGCGGCCGATGGCCTGCAGCAGCGCGTGCTCGGGGCCCACGCCCGGATAGTCGAGGCCAGCGGAGACCGAGTGCGTCTCCTGCACCTGGCCGTCGCCGTCCTGGAGCAGCAGGGAATAGCTGCCGTGGAGCACGCCGGGCTTGCCGCGGCCGATGGTGGCCGAGTGTTCGCCGAGGCCGCTGCCGCGGCCGCCGGCTTCCACGCCCATCAGTTTTACCGCTGCATCAGCCAGGAAGGGATGGAACAGGCCGATGGCGTTGGAGCCGCCGCCGACGCAGGCCACCGCGATGTCGGGCAGGCCGCCGGTCAACTCGATGAACTGGGCGCGCGCCTCGCGGCCGATCACCGACTGCAGCTCGCGCACCAGCCAGGGATAGGGATGCGGGCCGACCGCGGAGCCGAGCAGGTAGTACGCGCCCTCGGGATCGGCAACCCAGTCGCGGAAGGCTTCGTCAATCGCGGCGCGCAGCGTGCGGTCGCCGCTTTCCACCGGCACCACGCGGGCGCCGAGCTGGTGCATGCGCTCCACGTTCGGCGCCTGGCGCTTCACGTCCACCGCACCCATGTACACCGTGCAGGGCAGCCCCACGCGGGCGCAGGCCGCGGCCGTCGCCACGCCGTGCTGGCCGGCCCCGGTCTCGGCGATGACGCGCGCCGCGCCCAGGCGGCGCGCCAGCAGCGCCTGGCCCAGCGCGTTGTTGATCTTGTGCGCACCGGTGTGGGCGAGGTCCTCGCGCTTCAGGTAAACCTCCGCGCCCCAGCTGCGGCCGAGGTGGCGTACCGGCGTCAGCGGCGTGGGCCGGCCCACCCAGTCGCGCAGCTCGCGCCCGAGTTCGGCGGCGAACTGCGCATCGCCGAGGCAACTCCTGACGCCGGCCTCCAGCCGTTCCAGCGCCGGCATCAGCGTCTCCGGCGCGTAGCGGCCCCCGAAGGGACCAAAGCGCCCGCGGGCATCGGGGAATTCCCCCTGCAGCAGGCGCTGCAACAGCGCCGCCGCTTGCTGGCTATCCATGTCCTGTTCCTTCCTGTTCGGCGCGGCGCACGGCGGCGATGAAGGCCGCGATCTTTCCCGGATCCTTGGCGCCGCGCCCGGCCTCCACACCACTACTGACATCGACACCCCAGGGCCGCACGCGCTGGATGGCGGCACCGACGTTGCCCGGATGCAGGCCGCCGGCCAGCAGCAGCGCGGTGCGGGTCGCCAGGCTGCGCGCGCGTTCCCAGTCCGGGCTGCGGCCGGTGCCGCTGTCGGCTGACTCGAACAGCACGCGCTCCTCGCGGCAGACCGCCGCGCTGTCGAGGTCCGGCACATCGCGGTACACGGGCAGCCGCCCGACACCGGCCGGCAGCTCCAGCCGCGCGAAATCACCGGCATCCACCTGCAGCCAATCCGGGCGCAGCACCCTTGCCACCTCGTTCCACAACGCCGGCTCCGGGTGGCGCATCACCGCCACCCGCAGGATGCCGGCGGGCACGATCGCAGCGAGCTGCGCCGCCTCTGCGGGCGTGACCTGCCGGGGCGAAGCGCTGAACACGAAGCCGACTGCATCGGCGCCGGCCTCGATGGCCGCGCGCAACCCTTCGGTCGTGCGCAGGCCGCAGATCTTGACGAACACCCGCATCTCAGCGGGCCCGGGCCGCAGGGCTGCGCAGCGCAGCGCGACCGGCAGCGAGCAGCGCGGCGGCGCTGGTGACGACATCACCCGAGCGCATGAGCGCGGTGCCGACCAGCGCCAGGCGATAACCCAGCGCGGCGACCTCGCCGGCCTGGGCCGGGGTCTCGATACCGCTTTCCGCGACCCAGGGCAGCGCCACCGGCAGCAGCGGGGCAAGCGTCGCGAAACGTCCGGTGTCCACCCGCAGCGTGCGCAGGTCGCGACAGTTCACGCCGAGCAGCACGCGCCCCTGGCCTGCAGGCGTGGCAGCCGCGGCCAGCACGGCCGGCTGGCAACGCGCGAGGTCATCGGCCCCGAAGACCTCCACCAGCACGAACAGGCCGAGTTCGAGCGCGCAGGCCAGCATGGCCTCGAGTTGCCGGGGTTCGAGCATCGCGGCGATCAGCAACACCCCGGCCGCGCCCGCTGCGCGCGCCTCCAGCACCTGATAAGGGCTGACCAGGAAGTCCTTGCGCATCACGGGCAGCGCCGGCAGCGCGGTCGTGACCGCCTCGAGGTCCGCGAGGTCACCGGCGAACTCCTCGGGCTCGGTCAGCACCGACACCACCAGCGCGCCGGCCCGCGCATAGAGCCCGGCCTGGTCCATCGGCGACAGCGATGCGGCCGCCAGCTGGCCGGCCGAAGGCGAACGCCGCTTGACCTCGGCGATCAGGTGGAAAGCCGCAGCGTCGAAGCGCGGCGCGGGCGGGGCCGGCAGCGCCGACACATGACGGCGCAGCGCTGCTTCATCGATGCGCGCACGCGCCTGCTCGCAGCGGCGCTGGCTCGCCGCCGCCATGCGCTCGAGGAAGTTGCCCGCAACGCCGCTCATGGCGCGCTCCCGCGAAAGCGGCGCAGCCGTTCCAGCAGCGCCGCGCCGGCACCGGCATCGAGCGCGCGACGAGCGGCTTCCACGCCGCGCCGCAGGCCGCGGCGGCGGCCGGTCAGCTCCAGCACCAGGCCGGCGCCGAGTACCAGTGCCTCGCGATGCGGGCCCCGGTCGCGGCCGCTGAGCACCGCCTCCAGCGCCTGGGCGTTGTCCCTGGCGTCGCCGCCCGCCAGCCCCGCCGGCGTGCAGGGCGTGATGCCATAGCGGACCGGGTCGCGGCGCTGACGCCGCACGCGACCGGGCTGCACGTCGAACAGCGTGAACGGCCCGCAGGGCGTGGCCTCGTCCCAGCCGGGCTCGCCGTGGACCACGAAGCAGCGGCTGATGGGCATGCCGGCGAGCGCCTCGGCCATCAGCCTGGCGGTGGGCAGGTCGAAGGCGCCGATGAGGCCGAAGGGTGGCGCGGCGGGATTGGTCAGCGGCCCGAGCACGTTGAACACCGTGCGGATACCGAGCGCGCGGCGTACCGGGGCCAGGGCCTTCATGGCCGGATGGAAATTCGGCGCGAACAGGAAGGTGAAGCCGCAGCTCTCGAGGCAGGCCAGCGCCTCGGCCGGATCGCGGGCCAGCGGCACGCCAAGCGCCTCCAGAACGTCGGCGCTGCCCGAGCGCGACGACACCGAACGGTTGCCATGCTTCACCACCGGCACGCCGCAGGCGGCGGCGAGCAGCGATGCGCCGGTGGAAATATTGAGGCTGCCGGAGCCGTCGCCGCCGGTGCCCACCACATCGGCCGCAGCCAGGCCGGCGGGCAGCTCCACGCGCCGTGCCAGCTGGCGCATGCCGCCGGCAAAGCCGCGCAGTTCCCCGGCGGTCTCGCCCTTGGCGCGCAACGCCGCCAGCACCGCGCCGGAGAGCGCGGGGGCCAGCGCCTCGTCGGCCAGCGCCTGCAGCAGCCGGGCCGCCTCGTCCTCGTCCAGGGCCTGGCGCCCCAGCAGTTTCTCCAGCGCTGCGTTGACCGCCTGGCTCATGCCGGCCGCAGTTCCAGGAAATTGGCCATGAGCTGGTTGCCGGCGGGCGTCAGCACGCTCTCGGGGTGGAACTGCACGCCCTCGAGCGGCAGGCTGCGGTGGCGCACGCCCATGATTTCGCCGCGCTCGGTGCGGGCGCTGACTTCCAGCACCGCCGGCATGCTGGCGTCCTCGGCGCTCAGCGAGTGGTAGCGCCCGGCCTCGAAGGGGTTGTCGAGGCCGGCGAACACGCCGCGGCCATCGTGGCTCACCAGCGAGGTCTTGCCGTGCATGAGGCGTGGCGCGGCGACGATGCGGCCACCGAAATGCTGCACCAGGCTCTGGTGCCCGAGGCAGACGCCGAACAGCGGCACGCGCTGCTCGAAGACCGCGATCATCGCCAGCGACAGGCCCGCGTCCTCCGGCCGGCCCGGCCCGGGCGAGATGCACACGTGGCTGGGGGCCAGGGCCAGCGCCTGCTCCACCGTGATCTCGTCGTTGCGGAACACCTGCACGTCGGCGCCCAGCACCAGGAAGGCCTGCACCAGGTTGTAGGTGAAGGAGTCGTAGTTGTCGATCAGCAGCAGCTTCGGCTTCACAGCCCGCCCTCCGCCATGGCCAGCGCACGGCGCAGGATCGCGCTCTTGGCCAGCACTTCCTGGTACTCGCTCTCCGGCACGCTGTCGGCGACGATGCCGGCACCGGCCTGATAGCTGTAGTGACCGCCGCTGAACACCAGCGTGCGGATGGTGATGGCCTGGTCCATGTCGCCGTTGTTGCCGAAGTAGCCGACGGTTCCCGCATACAGCCCGCGGCGCACCGGCTCGAGTTCGTCGATCAGTTCCATGGCCCGCACCTTGGGCGCACCCACCAGCGTGCCGGCCGGGAAGGCCGCGGCGAACAGGTCGAAGGCATCGCGGCCCGGCGCGAGCTGTCCCTGCACGCCGCTGACGATGTGCATGACATGGCTGTAGCGCTCGATGGCCTTGTAGGGATCGACGTGGACCGAACCCGGCACCGCGACCCGCCCGAGGTCGTTGCGCGCCAGGTCCACCAGCATCACATGCTCGGCGTTCTCCTTGGCATCGGCGCGCAGGCTCGCCTCCAGCGCCAGGTCGGCGGCGCTGTCGTCCCCGCGCGGCCGGGTGCCGGCGATCGGGCGCAGCGCCGCACGGCCGCCGCGCAGGCGCACCAGCGCTTCCGGTGAGGAGCCGGCCACCTGCACCTCGCCGAGGTCGAGGAAGAACATGTAGGGCGAGGGGTTGATCAGCCGCATGGCGCGGTAGGTCTCGAAGGGCGAGAGGCTGTGCTCGCCGGCAAAGCGTACCGAGAGCACCAGCTGGTACACGTCGCCGAGCGAGATCGAATGCCGGGCGCGCTCCACCGCGGCACGGAATTCCTCACCACTGAAGCTCTGCACCGCGGGCCCGTGGCGCTGCTCCGGGACTGGTGCCGGCAGCGGGCCGCGCAGCAGCCGCATCACCTGCTGGCGCAGGCTGGCGCGTTCGCCCTCGCTGCCCGCATGCAGCAACGCGATGCGCCGCGTGAGGTGGTCGAAGACCAGCAGCGAATCCGTGGCCAGGTAGGCGGCCTCCGGCACGGCGGGCAGCGCTGCACCCGCGGGCGGGTGCGGTAGCTTTTCGAAGTGGCGCACGATGTCGTAGCCGGCGACTCCCACCAGGCCGCCCGCGAAAGGCAGTTCCGGCACCTCCGGCGCCAGGCGCGGCGTGGCGGCCAGCGCCGCGCGCAGGGCATCGAGCAGCGCATCGCGGCCGGGGGCGAGCGGACGCAGGGCACCATTGATGCGCAGCCCCTGCGCGTCGAGGCGCAGCTCGCTGGCGCCGCCAAAGCCGAGGAAGGAGTAGCGCGCCAGCTGGAAGCCGCCCTCCACGCTCTCGAGCAGGAAGCGCGGCCGCAACGGCGCCAGCTTCAGGAACGTGGACACCGGGGTGTCCAGGTCCGCGGCGATGTCAAATGGTCCTTGCATTCACCTCATCCATGGCTGGTGCCCGCATTTCCTCCGGGCAACAAAAAACCCATCCCCGCTGCCGCGAAGATGGGTCATTGGCCGGACGAACGACAGCTGCTAGCCAGCAACCCCCTCCGCGGAGAGGGTGCGCCACCAGCGACCGGTTTCGTTCACGGAAAACATGCGGGGCAGTATCCATGCCCCCCGCGGGGAGGTCAAGGACGGTTGTGGCCGATGGCCCAGGCCAGGCGCAGCAGCCGGCGGAAGGTCTGCGGCGGCAATGCTCGGATGATGCCGTCACCGTGCATGGCGATGGTGTCGGCGTAGCGCATCACCGGCAGCAGGTGCAGGTAGGCCGGCAGCGGCCGGCGCGGACAGCCGCGGGGGAACACCCCGTAGGGCGACAGCACCAGCAGGTGGCGGTGGCGCAGCCCCGCCTGGCGCAGCACCCGCCGCGCCCGCTCGGCGCCGAAGCTGCGGCTCAGGCTGGCCTGCAGCTCGCGCAGCTCCAGCCCGGGGAATGGCCCGCGCTCGCGAGCCAGCGCATTGGATTCCCGCAGCAGCAGCCGGCGCAGCAGCCCGATCCAGCGCAGCGCCAGGCGCACGGTGCCGAACTCCTCCGGGTCCAGGCCCCAGCGGTCCACCAGATCGCCGAAGCCGGTCACATGCAGCGCCAGGCGGCGGTTGACCAGCGCGTCCTGACCCAGTTCGGGCGACGGCCAGTCGGCCAGCTCCACCAGGTTGTCGGCAAGCCGCAGCGTCGCCCGCAGCAGGCGCCGCAGGCCTGCCAGCACCTCGGCTGGTGACTGGCCCGGCAGGGCGTCGAGGCGCAGTTCCACCGCGAGCCAGGCGCTGTCCGCGCGGACCTCGAACAGGCCGAGCGGCAGCACCGTGTCGCCGCGCTCGGCACCGGCGAGCGTGCAGGCCGGCCGCGTCGTGTGCTGGAGCAGCAGGTGCACGCCCGGTTCGCGGTGGCCGATGCCGGTGAGGCCCTGCCAGAGCGGCAATGGATCGCCACGCCAGGCGGCGGACTCGCCGGTTTCGGCGCCGCGCAGCGCCAGCATCAGTGCATCGGGCAGGCGGATGGCGATGCGCGGCCGGCCCAGCGCCGCACAGTGGCGCAGCCGCAGCAGGTCACCGATACCGGGATGATCCGCGCTGGCGGACAGCGTCAGCCGCCCCGGCACGATGCCGTAACGTCCGAGCGCCCCGGGCAATGCCGCCTCGAGCCCCGAGGCCACCAGGCGCATGTGTTCCGTCCGCGGTGCCTGCGCCTCGGCACCGCGGGTCACCGTGGACAGGTCCAGTGCCACCTCCGCTCCCGGTGCCAGCAACGGTGCCAGCCGCCGTGCCACCACTGCCATGCTGCGACCGGCGAGCCAGTCCTCGTCCGCCGACACGCGCGGGAAGCAGGCCGCGTACTGCCCAGCAATGGCGCCGAGCGACAACGGCGCGTCCGGCTCCGTTGCCGCCAGCGGCGCGATGGCGGCATGGCCGAGCAGCCAGCGGAATTCGCCGACCCAGGCCCGCGGCCCCGGTTCCGCGGCGGTCGCGGCCTCCAGCAGTTCTGCATCGACGACGCGCCTGGCCGCGGCTGGCAGCGCATTGGTCGGGCGACGCAGCGGTTGCTTCGACAACGGGGACTCCAGCGGCGGGCGATGCTCCGGCACTGGCAATCTGCCAGAGGGCCAGCGCGCAGACGCCGCCGATATGGCCTGCCTTCATGCCGATTTGCATCGGCCCGGTGCTAAGATTTCTGGACCTGGGGCCAGCGCCCCGCACGGGCAGTGAATCCGTCCCCGGCCCCGATGTCCGCCTGGAATCCAGACAACCTCACGGGCCTGCACCCGACCGCAAGGCCGACCGAGCGGCGGCAGGACATCGAGTTCGCCGAGAAGGACGCGCAGCTGCGCCGCGACGTCCACGAACTTGGCAACCTGGTCGGCGAACTATTGCGCGAGCAGTGCGGCGAGGAACTGTTCCAGGCCGTGGAAGCCGCGCGGCGCGCGGCCATCGACCGCCGCGAGGGCGATCCGACGGCCGGGGCACGTATCGACGCGGTCCTGAAGCAGTTCAGCACCGAAAGCATCCGCGATTTCGTTCGCGCCTTCTCCACCTTCTTCCAGGTGGTGAACACCGCCGAGCAGGTACATCGCATCCGGCGCCGGCGCGACTACCTGAAGGCTGCCTCGGTACGGCAGCCGGGCAGCATCCGCGAGACCATCTTCCGCCTGCGTGACAGCGGCCTGGACCCGGCCGCGACGGGCCGGCTGCTGGCCTCGCTGCGCATCGTGCCGGTATTCAGCGCGCACCCCACCGCACCGACGCGGCGCACCATCCTGCGCAAGCATCAGGCGATCGCCCGCCGGCTGGTGGAAATGCAGAACCCGGAACTGACGCCGACGGAGGTCGCCGCCTTCGTCGATGCCATCCGCAGCGAGATCACCACCATCTGGCAGACCGAGGAGTACCCAGCGGAAGCGCGCACGGTGTTCGACGAGCTGGAGCACGCGCTGTTCTTCCTCACCGACGTGATCTACCGCGTGGTCCCGGCGTTCTACGAGGCCATCGAGCAGGCACTCGCGGAGACCTACGGCGCGGGCCTGCCGGCCCCGCCCTCCATCGTGCGCTTCGCGTCCTGGATCGGCGGCGACATGGAGGACAACCCCGACATCACCGCACGCACCATCCGCGAGGTGCTGGCCCGGCAGCGCTCGCTGGTCCTCGACCTCTACCACCGCGAGTGCCGCGACCTCGCCAACAAACTCTCGCAGGGCACCAGCAGGGTGGCCGCCGACGGCGCGGTGCACGAGCGCATCCGCCAGTACGCCGCGCATTTCGGCCGTGCCATGGGCGCGATACCGCTGCGCCACCGCGACATGCCCTACCGCGTGCTGCTGCGGCTGATGATGGCGCGCCTGCAGGCGACCCACGACGACGGCAGCTACCCCTACGAATCCCCCGAGGAATTCCTCGAGGACATCGGTCTCATCGCCGCCAGCCTGCGCGCCAACCGCGGCACCAACGCCGGGCTGTTCGCCGTGCGGCGGCTGCAGCGCCGGGTCGAGACCTTCGGTTTCCACCTCATGGCGCTCGACCTCAAGCAGAGCGCCATCGCCATCCGCGAAGTCGTCGGCCGCTGCCTGGACGACTCGCAGTGGCTGGAACGCACGCCTGAGGAGCGTGCCGAACGCATCCGCGAAGCCATCCGCCGCAACGAGTCGCCGCGGGAGAACCTCGACAACGATGCGAAGCGCGTGCTGGCGGCCTTCCAGGCGGTGTCGTTCTGCCGGCGCAAGTACGGTCGGCGCGCCATCGGGCCGTTCATCGTCAGCATGAGCCATGGCACCGACGACCTGCTCTCGGTGCTGCTGCTCGGCCGCTGGGGAGACCTGCACGGGCCGGGCGGCTCCGTGCCGCTGGACGTGGCGCCGCTGTTCGAGACCACCGAGGACCTCGCCAATGCCCACGCCACCATGCGCCAGCTGCTGCAGGATCCCATCTACTGGGAACACCTGGCGCGGCGCGAGCGCCGGCAGATCATCATGCTCGGCTACTCCGACAGCAACAAGGATGGTGGCCTGGCCGCGGCCCGCTGGCTGCTGAAGCAGACGCAGTCCGCGCTGGTGCAGGTGCTCGACGACGCCGGCGTGGAGTTCACCTTCTTTCATGGCCGTGGCGGTGCCATCAGCCGTGGCGGCGGCAAGACGCACGCGGCGGTGCTGGCCTCGCCGCCCGGTGCGGTCCGCGGCCGCCTGCGCGCCATCGACCAGGGCGAGATGGTCAGTGCGAAGTACGGCTTCCGCGGCGTGGCGCTGCGCACCCTGGAGCAGGCCATGGGCTCTGTGGCGCTGGCCACCGCGCTGTCCGGACAGGGCAGCGACGAGGATGGCGCCGCCTGGCGCGGCATGATGGACGACCTCGCGCGCAGCAGCCGCGAGCACTACAAGGCCCTGGTCTACGACACGCCGGGCTTCTTCGACTACTTCAAGCTGGCTACGCCGGTGGACGCCATCGAGCGTATGCAGTCACGCCCCGGACAGGAACCAGCGCCGGGCGACGACATCGGTAACCTGAAGGGCGTGCCCTGGGTGGCAGCCTGGACCCAGACGCGGATGATCATGCCGGGCTGGTTCGGCTTCGGCACCGGCCTCGACGCGATCATGAACCAGCATGGGGAAGCGGCGGTGCGCGACATGGCGCAGAACTGGTACTTCTTCCAGGCGCTGCTCGGCGACGTCGAACTGGTACTCGCCAAGGCCGACCTGGGGATCGCCGAACACTACTCGGAGCTGGCGGGCGAGCTGCACACGCGCTTCTTCGCGCGGCTGCGCAGCGAGTTCGACCTGTGTGTGGCGCGCGTGCTGGCGCTGCGCGGCCAGGCGGTCCTGCTGGAGAGCAACCCGGCGCTGCGCCGGGCCATCCGCCTGCGCAACCCCTACGTCGATCCGATGAGCCTGCTGCAGGTCGAGCTACTGCGCCGCTGGCGCGGCGGCAACCGCCAGGACCCGCAGCTCTACGAGGCGCTGCTGGCGACCATCAACGGCATCACCCGCGGCCTGCAGGACTCCGGCTAGAAGCGGAACGCGATGTTGTAGTTGGCGTTGATGTTGTAGCTCGTCTGCGCGCCGCTGGCCTGGATGGAGCCGCTGGACGGGTTGCCGTTGTCGCCACGCGCTTCGAGGATCTGGCCGATGTTGCCCGGCAGCGCGCCGAACACCAGCACGTGGCCGCTCAGGTTGTAGATGTTCTGCTCGAAGCCGATGAGCCCGCCGAACGCGTGCGAGGGCTGCAGGTAGCTGGCCGCGGTGTTGTCGACCGGGCCCTTGATGAAGCCGGCGCCGCGCAGGTGCTTCCAGATCTTGCGCGACTCGTCGCTGTTGACGGTGCTGTTCCAGGCCCCGGCAATCACGCCATTGCCATTGCCATTGTCCGCACCGCTCCAGGTGCCGGCGAAGCGCGTCGCAGCCGCCGGGTCGTCACCGGGCAGCACGCCGTAGCGGTCCTGGTAGGCGAGGATGGCGGCGCTGACACCCTTGTAGTCGTTCTCCACCCGGCTGACCTTGGCGTTGGTGATCATCTCCTGGCCCTTGAGGACGCCGCCGATCATGAGGCCGATGATGACCAGTACGATGGCGATCTCGACCAGAGTGAAACCCTGCTGCCTGCGCGGAAAGTTCATGTTCATCTCCACTGTCTGTGTCAGGCCACCAGCGGCCGGCCCCGAATGCGTGGCAGCAATTGTTCGACAGGCTGCCCCGGGTCTTCTGTAAAACGCCTCACATTTCTGCCGCGCGCCCGCTGCTTTCAGGGCAGCCGTCCGGCGGCCACCATCTGCCCGTACAGGCTGCTCGGTGAGACCCAGTTCACGATGTCGTCGAATTCCGCGTCGGTGGCGGCCGCCTGCGCGTGGCTGACGAAAACCAGGTCACTGGCAACGCGATAGGCCAGTCCCGAGGGCCCGCCACCGAGGGTGGCGCCGACATTCTCGACCTGGTCGGGCGAGGTGAAGGCGGCCCAGTCCTTGCCCATCGACAGCAGGACGGCGGGCGCATTGGCGACCACCGTGGTGGCGTTGCTGGCACAGGCCGTCGCCGTGGAGCCGGCGGCGGTGGTGCAGACCTCAAGGTCGGGCGCGAGCGCAGCCAGGGTCACCGTGCGCATCTGCCCGGGCCGGGTGAAGTCCCAGTTGCCGTCGCCATTGGCATCGCTGCGGCTGACGGAGTAACGCAGCGGATTGCCCCAGGCGTCGAGCAGCAGCTGGTCGGCATTACGCGGCCCGGGCAGGCCCAGCGTCGCCGCCGGCACGAAGCCGTGCTGCACCAGGCAGCCGCCCGCCGTGGGCGCCGCGCGGCCGTTGCTGGACGGCGTTGCCGGGCAGGGCAGCGCATCGTTCGCCAGCGCGTAGCCCTGCAGCGCCGCGCGGATGTCCACCAGCTGCTGGCTCGTGCCTTCGTAGCGCTGCTGGTCGATGCGGGCCGTGAGCGGCATCGCCAGGCCGGCGAGCATCAGGCCGATGATGGTCAGCACGACGGCCAGTTCGATGAGGCTGAAACCCTGTTCGCGGTGTGGTGTGCTCAGCATGCGGCCACCCCCAGGTTCACGTCGATGCAGTACAGGACATCATTGAAATCCGCAGCGGGTGCGCCGGACTGGTAGTCGCTGTCGCCCGTGGCGTCCGGGAAATTCGCGGCGTTGCGCCCTTCGAGGTAGTTGCCCGCCACCGCGCGCGTATCGGCGTCCATGGGGGGCTGGTCACGGACCTGGCCGAGCGCCGCCAGGCGCTGGCCGGCGAAGATCACCAGCGCCGCATGGCTGCCCGCGCCGTTGACGCTGAGGCAGCTGCCGCAGCTGGAATGCGGTGCCGCGTCGGGCTGGAAGCTGCCGGCCACCACATAGAGCAGGTGGTCCTTCCAGTTGCGCCAGAGCGCCAGCATGGCGGGTGTCCATTCCGGCACCGCCGCGGCATTGCAGTTGCCGAGCACCCGCGCCAGGGCATTACCGGTGCGGGCACTGGAATCGTTGACGCGATCCGGGACCCGGCCAGAGAGCCAGCCGATGGAAGCGTCGTCGTAGGCGGCGTCTGACCGGTACTGCGTCAGCGCCATGGGCGCCGGCCAGGGCAGGCGCCGGTCGGCCGCGCCGCCGGGATTGGTCCGGCCGTAATTGGCGATGCATTTCGCCACCGCTTCGGTGAGGGCGCCCAGGCGTGCCTGGATATCGGCCCGGCGCATCAGACGCTCCTCGATTTCCGCGCGGGTGACGAACACCAGCTGGTCGTTGAGGTCCTCGCGGCCGGGCTCTGCAGTGATGAAATCGTCGATGGCGTCCGGCGCTGCCGCGAGGTTGGCATTGTCGGTGCCGGTCGCGACGTCGCGGTCCAGGTAGCGGGCCGCGACGTAGTTGCCGCCACACTGCTCAACGCCGGAGCCGGCGCTCGCGCGTGCCTGCCCGGCGAGCGGCGCCCCGGGCGCGATGATCACCGCGACCGCGCGCGCGGCGGGCGTCTCGCCGGCGACCAGGCGGCCATCACTGGCAAGCACGCGGAACTGGCCGTTGGTATCGGGGTTGAGCAGTTCCGCCGTTGCCAGCGTCGCCGCCTTCCAGTTGCCGGACACCGCATACCACAGGCACTCGCCGACGCTGCCGCGCGCCGGTGCCAGGCCAACGGTTTTCCAGGGGAAGCGGCCGATGACACTGCGATAGCGCGCGAGGCAGGCGCTGTCGTGGGCCTGGCCTTCGGCGAAGCTGCCCGAGGCATCGATATCCGGGCAGGGCAGCAGGCCATGGCTGCCGGGAAACGCCGCCTCGGTGGTCACCATGTAGCCCAGCAGCGCTTCCTTGGCAGCCGCCAGTGCCGCAGTGGCCTGCTGCTGTTTCGCGGTAGCCGTGGCCCGCGCATCCAGGCCGCGGACCAGCCAGGCAGAGACGCCGAGGATGAGGATCAGCATCATGATCAGCAGTGCCGCGCCCTGCTGGGCACGGGCGTTCACGGTGCCGCCTGGCCGGGGTCCGGCAGCGGCGCAGCGCACTGGCCGCATTCGCGCACACGACGGGTGACCGGATCCCAGGACTGCCCGGGCTTCAGGCGCAGCGGGCTGCCCGTACCCGGCGCTGACAGGCTGACGCGGTTCTGCGCATCGGGTGGCCTGGCCAGCGGCCGCTGCCGGCCATTGACCCAGGCCAGCGCGGTGCCATGGCGGGGCCGCAGGACGCCGTTCAGCACCAGCCGCTGGTCCACTGCCGCAGCGGCAGGCTTCGCCTCGCCCGCAACCGCACTTTCATCCCCGGTACCGCGTGCCCGCTCCCGGTCCAGCACCTGGCGCTCCGCCGGGGTCAGGAACAGGCGGCCGATGGCGGGAGTCCCGGCAACGGCAGTTGCCGCAGGGACCAGCAGGCCCAGGGCGAGCGCCAGCGTTCCGGCCAGGCGACCTGCGCGGATCACCGGATGGTTCACGGCGCCACCCCGGCCAGCGTCGCGGCTGGTGCATCCAGGGGAATCGAGTACCAGCGCAGGGTGCAGGCACCGGCGATGTTGGCCTTGCCCGCCTGTGGCACCGCGTCGCCGCCGACCTGCTCCAGCGAACAGCCGGCCACGCTGAAGTAACCGGGCACCTGCTGCAGCTGCGACACCAGGCGCAGCAGGTCGAGTTCGTGCACCAGCCCGGCCTGCAGTTCCACCGCGGTCGCCATCACCGGCGCCGCAGCCTCGCCAGTCTCAAGGTAGGAGGGCTGGAATGCCTGGCGCGGCCTCAGGGCATAGCGCAGGTAGGGCAGGCCGAGCGCCGCGGCGGCATCACGCAGCCCCTGCGCGATCAGCAACCGCTGCTCATCTCCCACGACGCCGGATTCACGCAGGACCTCGAAACGCGACTCGAAGGACTGCCGCGCCTGCAGGCGCTCGGCGAGGTCGCTACGCTGCTGCTCGAGCGCGGCGAGTTCCTGCTGCTGGTGTTGCGAGGCCACCGACATGCCGGCGCGCGCCCAGTAGGCCAGGCCGAAGAGCAGCAGCGCAGCCGCGAACGCCGCCAGCCGCCAGGCGAGGCCGTCGAGCAGGAAGCGCAGGTCGATATCAGCCCGTCGCATCGGGAAGCCTCATGAGCAGTTCCAGCGCGAAGCCCGCCTTGGCCTGGCCCGCGTGCTCGCCGCTGACTTCGTCGGTGAGCGTCGCACCGGGGTTGATGTCGAGCGGCTGGGACTTGAACGTCACCTGGGCTGCGGCCGGATGCGCCCGCAACTCGTCCGCAAAGGCCTCGACCTCGGCAAAGGCCTGCACGTAGTCGCCGCTGAACGGCGCGACATGGCCCCGGAGCCTGACCCTGATGCTGTCGTCGGCTGGCAGCGCTGCCGGCGCTGACGCCGGATCGGTCAGCGAATCCGCCGCCGGATCTCCCGGCGTTGCATCCTGCGCGGCTGCTGGCGGGCCAACCGACCACTCGATGCCGTCGAGTCGGATCCGTGGGCTCGCGGTCACGGCCTCGCCCACCGCCGCGAGGATCCAGGCCGGATCGACCTGGTGCGCAGCAACCGCGTCATAGGCCATCACCACCGCACGCATGCGCAGCGGGTCCATTTCCGCACGCGCGCTGCCTGGATCCGGCAGTGCGGCCTCGAGCTGGTCAGCCGCAGCTGCCGATCCCGCCGCCTGCTGGCCGGCCGCGAGGATCGCCAGGCCGTTGCCCAGCGCGCCGGCCAGTGCCAGCCCGGTCAGGCCGAGGCAGGCGGTCGCGGCGATCCGGCGCGCGCGGAACAGCTGGAAGTAGCGGCGCTCCCTGGCGGCGGCAAAGTTATCGCCGGTGGGCGGTACCCGCAGCATGTCGATGAAGCTGCGCACGGACTTGTCCGGATCGAAGGCGACCGGCAGCCGCAGGCGGCGGCTGATCTCCGCTGGCGCCAGCGCACGCGGCTGCCAGTGCTCACCGACGGCGCCCGCTGCGACGAGCGCCTCGAGGTCGGCCGCAGGCAACAGCAGCTGCAGCGGCTGCTCCGCGCTGCCCCGCCAGGTGGCGTCGAAGTAGCGCAGGCTCTCCTCGATCTGGCGCTGCAGAAGCAGTCCATCACCCAGATGCGCCCCGGAGGCCGCGCGCAGGCCGCGGCTGCCGGCGAGCCTGCCACGGCGAAAGAAGCAGTGCTGCAGGCGCCCGCCGGCCCGGCGCAGGACCAGCAGCGTGGCATCGGCGCTGCGGGCCGCGTCGTCGAGCAGGCGACCGGCGAGCAGGGCCGGGACATGCACGCCGGTCACCGGGATGCGCGCGGCTGCCAGGGTATCGAGCAGCTCACGTACCGGTTCCGGCCGGGTGAGCGCCGACAGCAGCACGTCGATCTCGCCGGGACTGCGCAGGCTGGGGCCCTGCAGCGCCGCGGTACGGAACATCGAGCGTGGAAACGCGCGCGCCAGCTTGCGACCGAGCAGCGCCTGCTGGTCGCGCCGGCCGACCTGCGGCAGGCTGTCGCGCACATGTTCCTCGTCGACGCGGTCGACCAGCACCGCGACCGGCGCCGCCGGCAGCGCGCGCAGGGCCGCGACCAGCTGGGCGCTGTCCATGGCGCCGCCGGCGCGGACTGGTGCGAAACCAGCATGGCCCTTCCAGGACCAGAGCATGGCGCCGGAGCTGCTGAGGCAGATGACGTATTCGTTACGCACGGCGGTCACATGGCGATCCGGCCGATGGTGTCGTAGATCGGGCCCAGCACCGCGAGCATCACCCAGCCGAGAACCAGCCCGAGGATCACCGTCATCGCCGGCTCGATCATCGACTGCAGGCGCTCCACGGACTCCTTCACCTCGCGGTTGTAGAAATAGGTGACATTGAGCAGCGACTGCTCGAGCTGGCCAACGTCCTCGCCCATCTTCACCATGCGCAGCACCAGCGGCGGAAACAGCTCCGCCTGGGCCAGCGCCGAACTCAGGCTGTTGCCCTGCTCCACGAAGCCATGGGCCCTGGCGAGCGCGTCGGCCACCACGGCATTGCCGGCCAGTTCGCGCGAGGTCTTCAGGGCCTCGACCACGGTGATGCCGGAGGCATACATGATCTGGAAGTAGGTGATGAAGCGGCTCATCACGATCTTCTCGAGGATCGGCCCGACGAACCAGGCGCGTAGCTTGAAGCGGTCGAATGCCAGGCGTGCCCGCGCGTTGCGCCGCACCAGCAGGCGCAGGCCGATGACGAGCAGCACCGGCAGGACGACCAGCAGTGGCCAGTACCCGGTCACGAAGGCGGAGGTCGCCACCAGGGCACGGGTATGCAGCGGCATGTCCTGGCCCATGTTCTTCAGGAACTCGCTCATCTGCGGCACGACATAGGCCATCAGGAAGGCCACCACTGCCAGCACCACCGTGGCAACGAAGGCCGGGTACAGCGTGAGCCGGCGGGTCTGCGCCAGCAGCTCGTCCTGCCACTTCAGCGAGGCGGTCATCTGCTCCAGAACCGCGGAGAGTTCGCCGGACTTCTCGCCCGCCCTGACCAGGCTGACGAAGACACGGTCGAAGGTGGCCGGGAATCCCGCCATTGCCTCCGACAACCCGCTTCCGCCCTCCACCGCCAGCGCCAGAGAGGCCAGCACGTCGCGGAACGCGGGGTTCCCGGTGCTGTCGCGCAGGTCGCGCAGGGCCTCGAGAATCGGCAGGCCCGCCTTGTGGGCCTGGCCGAGGTGGAAGCAGAAATTGATGAGTTCGCGGCAGCTCACCCGGACGCCGGCTGCGCGGGCACTCCCGCGGCGCAGCGGCCGGCAGTCGATGAGCTGCAACCCGGTCTGCAACAGCAGGGCATCGAGTTCGCTCTCGCTCGCGGCGGCAAGCTGGCCACGCACCAGCCGGCCGCTGGCTGCCACGGCGCGGTAGGCGTAGGCGCTCACCGGCCGATCCCCATGGCGTGTTCGGTCAGGTCGACGACCCGCGAGATCTCCTCCAGGCTGGTGTCGCCGGCGAGCACACGGCGCATGCCATCGTCGGCCAGCGGCCGGAAGCCCCTGGCGAGCGCCAGCGTGCGCAGTTCGCCGAGCGACCTGCCCTCGGCCAGCGCGTAGTCCATCTCACGATCGAAGCGCACGATTTCCATGATTGCGAGGCGGCCGCGGTAGCCGGTTCCGTGGCAGCGCTCGCAGCCGGCCGGCTGGAACAGCTGCGGGGACTCGTCGGCGCCGATGCCCAGCAGGCGCCGTTCGATGTCGGAGGGCGCGTGCGGCTGGCGGCACTCCAGGCAGAGGCGGCGCACCAGCCGCTGCGCGAGGATGCCAATGATGTTGCCGGCGAGGATGCCGGGGCGCAGGCCGATGTCGAGCAGGCGCGGTATGGCACCGAGCGCGGAGTTGGTGTGCAGCGTCGAGTACACCTGGTGACCGGTCATCGCCGCGCGGAAGGCCATCTCCGCGGTCGCCTCGTCGCGGATTTCGCCGACCAGGATGATGTCCGGGTCCTGGCGCATCATCGAACGGATGCCGCCGGCAAAGTCGAGCTTCACCGCATCGCCGAGCGAGGTCTGGCGGATCATCGGGAACGGGTATTCCACCGGATCCTCCAGCGTCATGATGTTCACCGACTCGTCGTTGCGGTAGTTGAGGATCGAGTAGAGCGTGGTGGTCTTGCCGCTGCCGGTCGGCCCGGTGACGAGGATCACGCCCTCGGGCCGCGCCATCAGCATCTTCAGCAGCGTGAGCTGGTCGTCGGGCAGGCCGAGGTCATCCAGGGGCACGACCCCGGAGCGCCGGTCGAGGATGCGCAGCACGAGGTTCTCGCCATGGATGGTGGGCTGGCTGGCGACACGGAAATCCACGGTGCGCCCGCCGAGGGCGAGCGAAATGCGGCCGTCCTGGGGCGCGCGGGTCTCGGTGATATCCATGCCCGCCATCACCTTCACGCGCACCACCATCGCCGGCCAGAACTTCTTGTGCACCGTGGATACCTGGCGCAGCACGCCGTCGATGCGATAGCGCACGCGGATGAAGCCGTCCTCCGGCTCGAGGTGGATGTCGGAGGCGCGGCGCCGGACCGCATCGGCCAGCAGCGCATCGACCAGGCGGACCAGGGGCTGGCTGGTATCGTCGTCGACCTGCACCTGGGCGGCAGCGCTGCCCTCGCGGGGAGCATCGATCTCCTGCAGGATCGCCGCCAGCGAGAAGCCATGGTCGTAGAAGGTCTCGATGGCACCCTGGATCTCGGCGTCGCTGGCCAGCAGCGTGCGGATCTCGATGTTGCCGCCGAGCAATGCCGCCACCTGGTCCAGGGCGACGACGTCGAAGGTGTCAGACATCGCCACCGTGAGCACCCGCCGGTTCGGGTCGTAGGCCACCGGCAGCAGGCGGAAGCGCCGTGCAAGTTCCTCGGGCAGTAGCGCCACGGCATCGCTGTCCGGGACCACCCTGGAGAGGTCGATGCTTTCCACGCGCAGCATCTCGGCCAGCGCGTCGCGCAGCACCGACTCGCTCGCCAGGCCGAGGCGCACGAGGATCTTGCCGAGGCGCTCGTTCTTCTGCTTCTGCTCGGTCAGGGCAACCCGCAGCTGGTCACGGTTGATCAGCCCCTTCTCGACCAGGAACTCGCCGAGCTGCTTGCGCGGCGCACGCCGCTCCCGTGCCGGCGCGGCGGCGGCCGGCCGGGATGGCTGCGGCTGCTGGCTGGCGCCGGCCATGGCTTCAGCCACCCGGCCCGCGCAGGCTCGCGAGGCGGGCCTTCGCGACCTCGACGTCGAACTGCTGGCTGCCACCGGCCAGGTCGATGGCGCGCTGGTAGTAGCTGGCCGCAGGCTGCGCCTGGCCCAGCCGGTCGAGGCTCACCGCCAGGTTGAACGCATAGTCGGGATTGCGCGGCGCATGGCGCACCGCCTCGAAGAACTCCAGCTGGGCATCCGGCCAGCGGTCCTCGGCGACGTAGCGCAGCGCCAGCGCGAAATGCAGCCCGGCCGAACCGGGCTGCTCGGCCAGCATGCCCTTGAGCTGGCTTTCGCCGGCACCCATGGTGGCCGCACCCGGCAGCGCGGCGAGCGCAGCCGCCGCCGCGGCGTTCTTCGGGTCGAGCTGCCGGACGCGTCGGAACTGCTCCTGCGCCTCCGCCGTGCGCCCGGCTCGCGCGGCCAGCGTGCCGAGCCCGAGCAGCGCATCGATGTTGTCGGCGTTGGCGGCCAGCACCTCGCGGTAGGCGAGTTCGGCAGCGGCGGTGTCACCGGCCACCATGGCCTGGTAGGCGGCATCGAGGCGCGCGTAGACGGGGTCAGGCCTGCTGCCGCGCGTGATGCGGATTTCCGCTTCCGGCGCGGCGGCTGGCGGCTGGGCTTCAGCGGCGGCGTCGGCGCCCAGCGCGGGCTGGTCGTACCAGGCCAGCGTCCCCTCGGGCTGCGCGGGCCCGGAAACTGCTGGCCCGTCCCTGCGACGACGCGTGGTGCTGCGCGCGGGTGCGGCTGGCGCCGCGGCCTGGATGGCCGCCGGAGTTTCGGGAGCTGCGTCCGCGGTCTCCTCCTCCACCACCGGCGCGGCTGCGCCGGGGCTGCGAAAGTACTGCCAGGTGAGCCACCCGCCGCAGGCCAGTGCCGCGATGGCGACCACCGCCACCGGGCCGAAATGCAGGCCGGTGGCAGACGGCAGTGCCAGCGCCGGCGCTGCTGCGGGTGCCGGTGCGGGTACAGGTTCTGCTGCCGGCTGAGCAGCGACTGGCGCCGCGGGTTCGTCGGTCCAGCGGCGCGAGAAGCCCTGCGTGTCGCCGGCGGCATCGCCGTCCAGCGCGAGGTCGAGCGTGGCCTCCGGCTGCGGCGCAGCCGGCAGTTCGTCTACCGCTGGTGCCTCGGCCGCCGCGGCAAGCTGGGCGCGCGACGGCCGCTTGTGCAGGACGTCGAGCAGCGTGCTCACGGCTGGCGCACCAGCGACGGAATGCCCGGCGCAGCCAGCGAGGTCGGCAGTGCAGCCCTGGCGACTGCCGGGGCGGCGACCCCGGCGCTGCGGATCACCGTCGGGCGCAGGAACAGCACCAGCTCGCTCTTGCGCACCGCATCGTCGCGGTAGGAGAACAGGTGGCCGATGCCCGGCAGGCGGCCGAGCAGCGGGATCTCGTCGCGGTTTTTCTGCAGCTCGTCGGTCATCAGGCCGCCGAGCACCACGGTCTGGCCATCGGCCACCTCGAGCAGCGACTCGATCTCGTTGACGTGGATCTCCGGAACCAGGTTCTCGAAATCCGCGCCCATCATCTGCGGCGCCGGATCGCTCGCGAAGCCGAGGATACGCGTCAGTGTCGGGCGGACGTTGAGGCTGACGTTGCCGTTGGGGTTGATCTGCGGCGTCACGCTCATCACGAAGCCCACCGGCACGGTGTGGATCTCGCTGGTGATGATGGTGCGCGGGTTGTTGTTGTTGGTGCCCTCGACCGTGTCCTGCTTCAGGCTGAAGTAGACCCGCTCGTCGACCACCTTGAGCAGCGCGGTCTGGTTGTTCAGCGCCATGATGCGCGGGCTGGACAGCACCTTGGTGTCGCCGAACTGCGCCAGCAGCTTGACCGCCGCGGAGAAGCCACTGCCGTCGGCGTCGAAGTTGTTGTAGGTCAGCGTGAACACCGGCGGCGCCGCCAGGTTGTTGCCGGTCAGGGTCGACAGCATCGAGATGCCGTCCTTGCCGGCACCACCCGCCGAAGACACCTTGGACCAGTCGACGCCCGCCTGGTAGGCATCGCTGAGGTTCACCTCCACGACGGTGACCTCGATCAGTACCTGGCGCTTGGCATTTGCCGTGACCTGGTCGATGTAGGCCTGGACCTGGGCGTGCCCGGCCTGGGTGGCCAGCACGCTGATGACACCGGCGATGGGATTGGCCACCACCGGGTCGGTCGCGGCGCCCGCGGTGGCTTCTGCGCCGGCACCATCGGCTGCCGCCCGGCCGGTGACGAGCTGGCGGATGTTCACCGCCAGCGTGTTCCAGAAACTGTTGTCCGAGACGCTCTTGACCTTGGTGCGAGAGGTGTTGCCCTCGCCATCGTCACTGCCGCCACCACTGGCGGAGCTGGAACCCGAATCCGCGGAGTCCACCCCGGACTCGCCGGTGGTGGACACCTGGGTGGCAACGCTGACCTCGCCCTCGCTGGTGCGCGCCAGGTTGACGTAGTCGACGGCGTAGTTGCGCCAGAACGGCGCATCGGGCATCACCACCATGCTGCCGGCCTCGAGCTGGTAGCGCAGGCTCACCTGCCGGGAAATCCGCTCGAGCAGCTGCGGCAACGTCTGGTCGATGGCGTTCATGGTGACCCGGCCCTGGATGTCGCCATGGATGTCGACGTTGATGCCGGCATCGCGGGCCAGCGCGAACAGCACGTCGCGCACCGGCATGTCGGTGACGACGACGCTGAAGGTCTCCGGGCGCTGCGCCGGCTGCGGCGGCGGCGGCAGCGGCACCTGGCCCACAGTCGCCGGTATGCCCTGCCTGGCGCCTTCGGACTCCAGGTGCCCGGGCGCGGGCTCGTATTTCATCAGCGGCCCGCAACCGGCGACCAGGGTAATGCCCGCAGCCAGAACCACGGGAAGCAGCCGGTGCGGCAGGGATGCCGCCGCCGGAACGATTTCATGCCAATGCATCATGGCCATACGCCCTTCTGGGAACCCGCGCCGGCCGGTTCCTTCCTCAGGCAGGAACGACCGGCTGCCGCAGCTTCCCCGACGGCGTGAAATGGCGACGTGTCATATGTCACATTCCCGCCTGCCGGGCGGGTCCCGGCAGCAGGTTATGCAAAGTGGTTCTCGGGTAGAGTGCCTCCATGATGGGATCGTTCGGCAGGTTCCTCGAGGTCAGCGTGCCCGCGGCGGACGTGCTGCGTTCGCTGAATTTCTACCGCGCCCTCGGCTTCGGTGAGCTGCCGGCCGGTGACATCCGGCCCTGGCACTACGCCGTGGTGACCGACGGCGCCATCATCATCGGCCTGCATGGCGGCGGCCTGGACGAGCCGGCGCTGTGCTTCGTGCGCCCCAACCTGGCCCGCCAGGTGCGCGCCCTGGAAGCGGCGGGCCTCGAGTTCGAGTCCTGCCACCTGGGTGAGGACGAGTTCCACGAGGCGGCGCTGCGCAGCCCGGACGGCCTGCTGCTGCTGATGATCGAGGCAAGGACCTTTTCGCCCGGCGACACCGCAGCGACCGGCAGCAGCCTCCTGGGCCGCTGCGCGGAAATAACACTGGATTGCGCCGACCCGTCCCTGACACGCGCCTTCTTCGAAGCCGCTGGCTTCCTCGAGGCGGATAGCGAAGATGCCGTCACCCGACTCGACTACCCGGGCCTGAGGCTCGCGCTGCGCGAAGCGGCGCGGGCGCGCGGGCTGGCGTTGCGCTACCCGCAGGCCGACGCTGCCACGCTGGCTCGCAGCCTGGAAGCGCAGGATTTCCCCGTCAGCCGCGGGCCTGGCGGCGACCCGCTGCTGCGCGCGCCCGAGGGCACGCGGCTGCTGCTGGGCTGAACGCGAAACTGGCGCGCGCTGGCGCGCGGCCTGCTCAGAGTTCGCCCAGCGGCCGCGTGAAGGTGAAGCGCGCCGGGTCCGCCACCAGCTTTTCGGTGGCCTCGCCGACGTTGCCGCCGAGCGCGCTGAAGGGCAATGTCACCACCCAGGTGGCGGCACCCAGCACCGTGGCGCCCAGGCCCAGCGGACGCACGATCAGTCCGTCAAAGAACATGGCTTCGAAGCCCGGCCGCTCGTCTACGTAACCGCCGGCCAGCACTGCCTGCGGCGCCACCAGTGCGGCGCTGACAGCCAGGGCAACGATCGTTTTCCGGATGGACTGGATTCGCATTTGACGGGTCTCCGTCGATGACCTGCGTGGGACGCTAGGCGCGGCCGGCCAGGTTGTCAATGCAGGCGGTCACAGCATGCCATGCCGGCCACCCGGGGCGCCCGGGCCATTCGGGCCCCATTCAGGCCTGCCCGCGCAGCTGGTCGAGGATCGCCGGATTCTCGAGGGTCGAGACATCCTGGGTGATCTCCTCGCCTCGGGCCACGGCGCGCAGCAGCCGGCGCATGATCTTGCCCGAGCGGGTCTTCGGCAGGTTGTCGGCGAAGCGGATGTCGTCCGGCTTGGCGATGGCGCCAATTTCCCTGCCGACCCACTCGCGCAGCTCATGTGCCATGGCTTCGGCGGCGGCTCCGGTGGGCCGCTCACCCTTCATCACCACGTAGGCGCAGATAGCCTCGCCCTTGATGTCGTGGGGACGGCCGACCACCGCGGCCTCGGCCACCCGCGGGTGGGCCACGAAGGCGGACTCGACCTCGGCGGTACCGAGCCGGTGGCCGGATACCTTGAGTACGTCATCGGCACGGCCCATCACCCAGAAGTAGCCGTCCCGGTCGCGGTGCGCGGTATCGCCCGCGAGGTAGTAGCGGTTGCCGAAGCGCGCCCAGTAGGTGGCGAGGTAGCGTTCGTTATCGCCCCAGATGGTGCGCAGCATGAACGGCCAGGGCTTGCGGATCACGAGGTGCCCGCCGCGGTTCGGGTCGTTGATCTCGTTGCCGTCATCGTCCACCACGGCGGCATCGATGCCGGGAAGCGGCAACGTGCAGGAGCCGGGCTTCGCGGCCACCGCACCCGGCAGCGGCGCGATCAGCGTCGCCCCGGTCTCGGTCTGCCACCAGGTGTCCACCACCGGGCAGCGCTCCTTGCCGATATTGCGCTGGTACCAGATCCAGGCTTCCGGGTTGATCGGCTCGCCCACCGAGCCGAGCAGGCGGATCTTCGACAGGTCGTACTTCGCGGGGATGGCCTCCCCGTACTTCATGAGCGCCCGGATGGCCGTGGGCGCGGTGTAGAAGATGGTCACGCCATGGCGCTCGCAGATGCTCCAGAAGCGGCCCGGGTCGGGATGCACCGGCGCGCCCTCGTAGATCACCACGGTGGCGCCCGCCGCCAGCGGCCCGTAGGCGACATAGGTGTGGCCGGTGACCCAGCCGATGTCCGCCGTGCACCAGAAGACGTCGTCCTCGCGCAGGTCGAAGGCCCAGAGCGTGGTCAGCTTCGCACCGAGCAGGAAACCGGCAGTGGCGTGCTGGATGCCCTTGGGCCTGCCGGTGGAGCCCGAGGTGTAGAGCAGGAACAGCGGATGCTCGCTCGGCACGAACACCGGCGCGCAGCTCGCGGCCTGCCCCGCCACCGCGTCGGACCACCAGACGTCGCGACCGGGCTTCATGTCCACCGCGCAGCCGGTGTGGCGCAGCACGATGACCTTCTCGACGCTCGGGCAGGCACCGGCCAGCGCCTCGTCGGCGGTCGCCTTGAGCTCCACCAGCCTGCCGGCGCGGTGCCCGCCGTCGGCGGTGATCACCAGGCGCGCGCCTGCATCCTCGATGCGGTCGCGCAGCGAGCGGGTCGAGAAGCCGCCGAACACCACCGAATGCACCGCGCCGATGCGCGCACAGGCCAGCATGGCGATGATCGCCTCCGGCACCATGGGCATGTAGATGACGATGCGGTCACCAGCGGCGATGCCACTCGCCTTCAGCGCGTTGGCTAGCCGGCAGACCTCCGCCGTCAGCTCGCGGTAGCTCAGCCGGCGGGTCTCGCCCGGCTCGGACTCGAAGATGATCGCGGTCTTGTCGCCACGCTCGCGCAGGTTGGCATCCAGGCAGTTCCAGGAGGCGTTGATCTCGCCGTCGGTGAACCAGCGGTAGTTGGGTGCACTGGCCTGGTCGAGGGTGATGGTGAAGGGCTTGTGCCAGCCGAGCGTCTCGCGGGCGATGCGGCCCCAGAAGGCTTCGTGCCCGGCACGGGCCTCGGCCACCAGGCGCTCGCGGTCCGCCGGCTTGATGCGCGCACGCACAGTGAACTCCGGGCCGGGCGGGAACACACGGCGTTCCTGGAGGATGGAATCGAGGCTCTTCTGGTCGGTCATGGGCTGCGCCTTCAGCTGTGTTCCCCTGTGGCCGCCAGGATGCGGTCCATCAGGCCGGCGGCCTGCGCGAGGTAGGCGCCGCCGAAGAGGTTCAGATGATTCAGGACGTGGTAGAGATTGTAAATGTCGCGGCGCACGGCGTAGCCCGGCGGCAGCGGCCAGGCGCGCTGGTAGGCGACATAAAACTCCCGCGGAAAGCCGCCGAAGAGTTCGCTCATCGCCAGGTCGGCCTCGCGATCACCGTAATAGACCGCCGGGTCGAAGACCACCGGCTCACCTGCCGGGGTCATCGCCCAGTTGCCGCCCCAGAGGTCGCCGTGTAGCAGTGCCGGCGCCGGCCGGTGGCCCGCGAACAGCCCCGGCAATGCCGCCAGCAGGCGCTCGCCGCGGTCGGCGAGTTCATACCCGTGGCCCTGCCGCAGCGCCAGCTGCAGCTGGAAACCGAGCCGCTCGCTGCGCCAGAAACCCAGCCAGTCATCGTGCCAGCCATTGCGCTGGGGCGTGGTGCCGATGCTGTTGTCACGCTGCCAGCCGTAGTGGTCGGCGCCCTGCCGGTGCTGCAGCGCCAGCCGCTCGCCGAGGCGCGCGGCTGCGATGGCATGTCCCTGCTCGAGATCAAGGTGCTCGAGCAGCAGCCAGGCGACGTCATCGGCGACGCCATGGCCGATCACCGCGGGTACACGTACCGCCTGCGCCGCTGCCAGCTCCGCGAGGCCCGCAGCCTCGGCGGCGAACAACGGCGCGCAGTCGGCTTCGTTGAGCTTGAGGAAGAATGCCTTGCCGCTGCGTTCGGCCACCCGGTAGCAGGCATTGATGCTGCCACCGGCCACGCTGCTGACGCTGCCCGGGGCCAGCGTCACGCCGGTGGCCGCGCGCAGCGCGAAGAGCAGCGGCTCGCTGAGGCTTGCCATCGCTGCCGCCGCGGCGCCGGTCCCTCAGGCCTCGGCGAGGCGCCGCGCCTGGCGGCGCAGCGATTCGCCGAAGCCGGCACCATCGTAGAGGCCGCCGAGCCCCTCGAGATCGGGCGGGCGGCGCAACAGCGCGTCGGGGTCGTCGAAAACCGGCGCGTCGTAGCGGACCCGCGTCAGTTGCAGCGCGACGTCGACATCCTGGCGATGGTGGCGCAGTTTCTCCGGCAGCGCCGGCGCCGCGCGGATCTTCAGGCGCGCGACGGCATCGAGGTTGGCGTAAAGCGCATCGATACTGGCGAAATGGCCGAGCAGCGCCGCCGCGGTCTTCGGGCCGATGCCGCGCACGCCGCGGATGTTGTCCACCGCATCACCGGTGAGGGCCAGGAAATCGGCGATCTGCTCGGCGCGCACGCCGTAGACCGCCGGCACGTCCTCGTAGCCGATGCGCCGGCCGGAGGGATAGTCCCAGAGCACGTCGCCCGGCTGCAGCACCTGGGCGAGGTCCTTGTCGCGGCTGAGGATGGTGACGCGATGGCCGGCGGCGCGCGCACGGGCGGCCAGCGTCGCGATCAGGTCATCGGCCTCGAAGGCGCTGTCGGCACAGTCGGCCAGTCCCAGCGCGCGGGCCACCGCCCGGCAGCGGGCAAACTGCAGCTTCAGCTCCGCCGGCGCGGGTTCGCGGTTGGCCTTGTAGGCCGGATAGATGGCGGTGCGCACGCAGCTGGCCGAGCGGTTCTCGTCGAAGGCCACCGCCACGCGCTCGGGGCGCAGCTCCTCGAGGAAGTCGCCGAGGAAGCGGCTGAAGCCGTAGAGCGCGTTGACCGGGTTGTGCTCCGGGTCGGTCATGTCGGCCGGGATCGAGTACCAGGCCCGGAAGACGAACACGCTGGCGTCGATGAGGTAGACCATGCGCGGCTGGGGCTCCTGCGGCCGGCCGCGAGCGCTACCCGGTGGGCCGCGCCGGCCGCCCGGCTCAGTCGTGGAAGACGCGCAGCGCGTGGCCGCCAGACTTCAGGCTGGTGCTCAGGCGCGCATGCAGCGGGCTCGAACGCGGGATATGCGCCAGCAGGAACTCCATCTGGTCCGCCATCACGCGCCGGCCCTTAAGGTAGATGTACTCGGCGTAGGTCGGCGTGAAGGGCACCGCGATCAGCTGCAGGCCGGCGCCCTCGGGCGTGCGCCCGCCCTTGTGGTTGTTGCAGCGCCGGCAGGCGGTGACGACATTGGTCCAGCTGTCACGGCCACCCTTGCTGAGCGGGGTGACGTGGTCGCGGGTCAGGTCGCGCGACATGAAGCGCTCGCCGCAGTACAGGCACAGGTTGGCATCGCGCCGGAACAGCGTCTTGTTGTTGAGCGGCGGCACGTAGCCGTCGCGCATCCCGGCGATGCCGGGCGTGCGGCCGACGGTGGCGACGATGGAGTTGACGTCGACGATGCTGCGATCCCCGCTGCGGGCGCTCCAGCCGCCATGCACCCGGTAGAGCAGCGAGCCGCAGCTGTAGGCGACCTGCTCCATGCAGTACAGGCGCACCGCTTCGCGGTAGTCGATCCACTCCAGCGGCATGCCGGCGACGTCGGTACGCAGCACCTGCTGGGCGAAATCCGCGGCAGCGGCCTCCCCGTCACGGGCCGGCATGCCGGCCCTGACAGGGGGGTCCCATTCCTGGTTCGCGGGAGCCAGGGCGCTCGCGCAGCTGGCGGTCATGCCGCCGAATATTTCAAGACTCCGGAAAAAAAATCAATTGCCTGGCCGCCGGAAACAGCGTGCTCCGGCCCGGCATCCGGCGCCTAGTTGCGGTTCTTGTCGACGATCCGGTTGGCGGCGATCCAGGGCATCATCGCCCGCAGGGTGGCGCCCACCGTTTCGATGGGATGCTGCGCGTTGGCCGCCCGGGCCCGGGTCATCTCCGGGTAGCCGCCGGCGCCTTCGGCGAGGAAGCGCTTCGCGTAGGAGCCGTTCTGGATGTTGGCCAGGGCCTCCTTCATGGCCCTGCGGGATTCCTGGTTGATGACCTTCGGGCCGGTCACGTACTCGCCGAACTCGGCATTGTTCGAGATCGAGTAGTTCATGTCGGCGATGCCGCCCTGGTACATCAGGTCGACGATCAGCTTCAGTTCGTGCAGGCACTCGAAGTAGGCCATCTCGGCCGGGTAGCCGGCCTCCACCAGCGTCTCGAAGCCGGCCTTCACCAATTCGACGCAGCCGCCGCAGAGCACGGCCTGCTCGCCGAAGAGGTCGGTCTCGCATTCGTCCTTGAAGGTGGTGCCGATGATGCCGGTGCGGCCACCGCCGATCGCCGAGGCGTAGGACAGCGCAGTCGCCAGCGCCTTGCCCGAGGGATCGCGGGCGACGGCGACCAGGTCCGGGATGCCGCGGCCCGCCTGGTACTCGGTGCGCACCGTGTGCCCGGGGGCCTTCGGCGCGATCATGATGACGTCGAGGTCGGCGCGCGGCCTGATGCTCTCGAAGTGGATGGCAAAGCCATGGGCGAAGGCCAGCGTGGCACCCTTGCGGATATTGGGTTCGATCTCGGTGGCGTAGAGCTGCGCCTGGAACTCGTCGGGCGTCAGGATCATGACCAGGTCCGCTGCCTTCACCGCCGCCGGCACGTCGGCGACCCTGACGCCATGGGCCTCGGCCTTCCTTCGTGATGCCGAGCCGGGCTTCAGCCCCACGGTGACGTCGACGCCGGAGTCCTTCAGGTTGCAGGCATGGGCATGGCCCTGGGAACCGTAGCCGATGACGGCGACCTTCTTGCCGCGGATGATGGAAAGATCGCAGTCCCTGTCGTAGTAGACCTTCATGTCGTTCGCCTCCGGCGGATGCCCCGCCCTGGTTGCCTGCACCATGCAGCCCGGCTGGCACTCTAGCGCCGCCCCGGCGTTGCGTAAAACGATATGTTTGCAATGGCGTATGCCGTTTTGTGCAACACTAAGGCATGGATTTCAGGCAACTGCGGCAGTTCGTGCAGCTGGCCGAGACCCTGCACTTCGGCAGGGCCAGCGCCGCCAGCCACGTCAGCGCCTCCGCGCTGAGCCGCAGCATCCGCCAGCTGGAATCCGTCGCGGGCGCCACGCTGTTCCACCGCGACAACCGCACGGTGGCCCTCACCCGCCAGGGCGAGACCTTCCTGCGCTGGGCCCGCGAGGTGCTGGCGGGCTGGGACGAGGTCCGCCACCGGCTGCTTGAGCAGTCGGGCATCCTGCAGGGCGAAGTCAGCCTCTACTGCTCGGTGACCGCCAGCTACAGCTTCCTGTTCGAACTGCTGAGCCGGCTGCGGCGCGATCACCCGCAGATCGAGATCAAGCTGCATACCGGCGACCCGGAGGACGCCATCGCGCGGGTCCTGGGCGGCCATGAGGATATCGCCATCGGCGCGCGGCCCGATGCGCTGCCGGCCGGCCTTGCCTTCAAGCCCATCACCCGTTCGCGTCTGGTGTTCATCGCCCCGGCCGGAAAGGCGCTGCAGCCCGGGCTGCAGCGACGCCGGCCGGATCCCGCCACCTGGGCGGCGACGCCGATGATCCTCGCCGAGAGCGGGCTCTCGCGGCAGCGGGTCGAGCGCTGGTTCCGCGAGCTCGGCGTGGCGCCGCGCATCTACGCCCAGGTGGCCGGCAACGAAGCCATCGTCAGCATGGTCAGTCTCGGCTTCGGCATCGGCGTGGTGCCGCAGATCGTGCTCGACAACAGCCCGCTCGCGGCGCAGGTGGCGGTGCTCGGGGTGCGACCGGCCCTGCTGCCTTTCGAAGTCGGCCTGTTCACGCTGGAGAAGCAGTTGCGCAATCCGCTGGTCGCTGCGTTCTGGAAGGTCCAGGTGGCGGGCGCACGGCGAGCCCCGGACTGAATCGGCCTGAATCGGCCTGGATCAGCCTGGCAGCGGTTCCGGTAGACTGCCGGCGTCCATGAAGCGCCACGACTCCCTGCTGCTGGTTGCCCGCGAACACCACGAGAGCCTGGTGATTGCGCGGCGCCTGGTGACCGGCAGGGCCAGCGCCGGCAGCGACTGGCCGGACAGTCCGGCCGCGCAGGCACAGGCGCTGGCGCAGTTCCACGAGCGCCATCTGCGCCGTCATTTCGCCGCCGAGGAGCAGGCGGTGTTTCCGGCAGCGCGCGAATGCGGCGCCGAAGCCGTGGCACTGGCGGAGCGCCTGGCCGCGGAGCACCGGCAGATGACCGGCCGCATCCGCGAGCTGGCGGCGGACGCAGCCGTCGATGCCGCCGCGCTCGCCGCCTTCGGCGAGCTGCTCAATGCCCATGTGCGCCTCGAGGATCGCCAGTTCTTCCCGATGCTGGAGACCGGCCTGGCGCCGGCCCGGCTGCTGCGCCTGCAGGCGGAGCTCGAAGCCCTGTACCGCTGACCCGGGCACCGGCCGCCGCAGGCGGCCTAGTGCAAGGCGCATCTCCTGTAAAGATGTAATTCACGCATTGGTTTAAGGGGAGCGCTTCGTACAATAAGCGGCATTTCGTATACATCTACGAGAACCGCTTTCGCCAACACCACTATCCGCGGGGATTCCCTCATGCAACCGACGCGCAGACTCTGGCAATGCCTGGGCATTGTCTTCGTGCTCTCCTTCGCCGTGCTGGGCTGGACCGGCCGGCAGATCTACCTGCAGGCACCCCCGATCCCCGAACGGGTGCTGGATGCCGACGGCAGCATCGTCTTCACCGGCGAACAGCTGCAGCGGGGCCAGCGCATCTGGCTGGCCACCGGTGGCCAGCAGCTGGGCAGCGTCTGGGGCCATGGCAGCTACGTGGCCCCGGACTGGTCGGCGGACTGGCTGCACCGCGAGGCGCTGGCGCTGCGTGAACGCCTGGCCGAGCGGCGCTTCCACGCGCCCTACGCCGGGCTGGACCTCGAGCAGCAGGGCGCCATCGACGCGGCGCTGAAGCAGGAGATGCGCCACAACGGCTACAGCAGCCACAGCGATACCCTGACCGTCTCGGTCGAGCGCGCAGCGGCCATCCGCGAGGTGGCCGGGCATTACGCCGGGCTGTTCGGCAATGCCGCCGGCCTCGATATGCTGCGCGAGCAGTACGCGATGACGGCGGACGCGGTGGCAGATCCCGCGGACCGCAGCGCGCTCACCGCCTTCTTCTTCTGGTCGGCCTGGGCCGCGGTGACCGACCGGCCCGGCGAGACCGGGCTCTCCTACACCAGCAACTGGCCGCACGAGCCGCTGGTCGGCAACACGCTGACCGCCGACAGCGTGATCTGGACCATCGCCAGCATCGTGCTGCTGATCGCCGGCATCGCCGCCATGCTCTGGTTCCATGGTGCCCGCGGCCACGCCAGGGACCCGGCGCCGCCGGCCGCCGATCCGCTGCTGGGTGCAGTGCCCACGGCGTCGATGCGCGCCACGCGCAAGTATTTCTTCGTGGTCGTCGGCCTGCTGCTGGCACAGATCGGCATGGGGGCGATCACCGCGCACTACGCCGTCGAGGGCCAGGCCTTCTTCGGCTTCGCGCTCGCCGAGGTGCTGCCCTACGTCGTCAGCCGCACGGTGCACACCCAGTACGGCATCTTCTGGATCGCCACCGCCTGGCTGGCCACCGGCCTGTACATCGCACCGCTGCTCTCCGGCCACGAGCCGAAGTGGCAGAAAGCCGGCGTCGACCTGCTGTTCTGGGCGCTCATCGTCATCGTCGTCGGTTCCACCGCCACCGGCTGGCTCGGCACTCTGCAGGCCCACGGCGCGGACTACGCCTTCTGGATCGGCAACCAGGGCCTGGAGTTCACCAGCATGGGGCGCATCTGGCAGCTGCTGCTGTTCGTCGGCCTCGCCTTCTGGCTGCTGCTGATGGGCCGGGCGCTGTGGCCGGCGCTGCGCCAGCCGGGTGAAACCCGCGGCCTGATCGCCATGGTGTTCCTGTCCGCGATCTGCATCGGCGGCTTCTACACGACCTCCCTGGTGTGGGGCCCGACCACGCACTACTCGATGATCGAGTACTGGCGCTGGTGGCTGGTGCATCTGTGGGTCGAGGGCTTCTTCGAGGTGTTCGCCACCGCGGTCATCGCCCTGATCTTCACCCGCCTCGGGCTGGTCCGCGCCGCCACCGCCAACTCGGCCATCGTGCTGGAAACGGTGGTGTTCCTGTTTGGCGGCATCCTCGGCACGCTGCACCACCTGTACTTCACCGGCACGCCGACCTCGGTGATCGCACTCGGCGCGGTGTTCTCCGCGCTCGAGGTGGTGCCGCTGGCGCTGGTCGGGCTGGAGGGCTACCAGACCTACCGGCGCAGCCGCGCGGCCCCCTGGATGGCAGCCTACCGCTGGCCGATCCTGTGCTTCGTCGCCGTGGGCTTCTGGAACATCGTCGGCGCCGGGCTGCTCGGCTTCGCGGTGAACCCGCCGGCCTCGCTGTACTACGTGCAGGGGCTTAACCTGACCGCGGCCCATGGCCATGCCGCCCTGTTCGGCGTCTACGGCATGCTCGGCATCGGCCTGATGCTGTTCTGCCTGCGCGGCCTGTATCCGCGCGGCGTGCATCCGGATGGCCTGCTCGCGCCGGCCTGGTGGGGGCTGAACATCGGCCTGGCGATGATGGTGTTCCTGTCGTTGCTTCCGGCAGGTATCTACCAGGCCGCGGCCAGCATCACCGAGGGCCTCTGGTATGCCCGCTCCCCGGAAGTCATCCACTCACCGTTCATGGAAGCCATGGTCTGGCTGCGGGTACCCGGCGACGTGGTATTTGCCGCAGGGGGCTTGTTCCTCGGGGCCTACACCGTGAAACTGCTGTGGAAGCGCAGGCGCGCGCGTGCCGCCCTGCGTGCCGGGCTGGCCGAGCCGGCCTGACGTACCCGCAACGGCTGCGGGCAGGCGCTGGCCTGTCCGCAGCCGTTGCCGTCCTGGCCGAGGAACCGACGGACAGCCAAGCGATGCGCCTGACGACCTTCACCGACTACAGCCTGCGGGTGCTGATCTACCTGGCGCTCGAACCAGGCCGGCGCGCCACGATCGCCGAGATCGCCACGGCATTCGACGTATCGGAAAACCACCTCATGAAGATCGTGCACTTCCTGGGCAAGAACGGCCTGCTGGCCAACGTGCGCGGCAGGGGCGGCGGCCTGCAGCTGGCGCAGCCGCCGGCGAAAATCAACGTCGGGGAAGTGGTGCGGCTCACCGAAGCCGGTTCGATACCGGCGGAATGCTTCGACCACGACAGCAACAGCTGCGTCATCGCCCCGGTCTGCCAGCTGCGCAAGGCGCTGGCCGAGGCGGTGGAGGCATTCGAGGCCGTGCTGGACCGCTACAGCCTCGCGGACCTGGTGCAGAAGCGCCGGCCGCTGGCGCAGATCCTCTCGGTGCCGCTGCCGGACCCGCGGCGCCCGCGCCGCGCCCGCTGAGGACGCAAACGCGGCCGCCACCAGCCTGGCCTCAGCCGCAGGACCCGCCAGAGCAGCAGCTACCACCGGCCGCGGGCGCGACCGCCGCGGCGCCTGCCAGCTTGCCGATGCGCACCCGCCAGAGGGCCGGTCCGGACTCGAGGTAGTCCCAGGTAAACTGCCCGGCGTTCAGTGCCTGGAACTGGTAGTGCAGCGGGCGCGGATCGTGGTCGTTGACCAGCTGCAGGGCCTCCCCGGGGCGCAGTTCGTTGAACCGCCCGAAGATCAGCGGGTGGCGCTGGAAGGGCGGGATCTCCCGCACGTCGATGGTCACGGCAAAGCTCTCGGCCATGGTGTCTCCTGGTCTGCCCGGCGCAGCCCGCGGCCGCACCGATTCCATTGTTGAGGGGTGTGCGACGCTATCAACGTCGTTGCCCGCTGACAACGCCGCTGGATTGCGGAATGTAGCTATAGGCACCCGCCGGACGGCGGGTTTCAGTCCTGGCGCTGCTGGCCGGTATCCTGGCCGGATCCCTGGTTCGAACCCTGGTCCGATCCCTGGTCCGATCCATGGCCGGGCTTCTGCCCGTCACCGCCGCGGGCTGCCATCTTGTTGCGGAAGACGATGGTGCAGACGTGGACGCCAGCCAGCTGGCCCGCGCCACCGACCACCAGCACCTGGTTGTTGGCGGTGATGGCATTGGGGCCGAACAGGCCGCCGGCGATGCCGCCCAGTCCGGCCGCCAGCAGCAGGAAACCGGTGAAATGGAAGAACTGCAGCGGTTCGCGCAGCTGCAAAGGGTTCAGCGACCAGTCCGGATACTGCCAGATCGCGGCCGACCAGGGGTTCGCGCGCTGCAGACCGATGACCAGCAGCATCACCGGGATGCAGGCCACGAACATCCCCAGCAGCATGATCCAGGGAATCCGCTCGCTGACCAGCGCTGCCTGGGCACCCATCACGCCACCAATGAACGCGATGGCCACCAGCGACACCCGGAAGAAGGTCCAGTTGGTCGCCGATTCCCTGTTCTCTGCCACCGATCCCCATCCTCGCCCGGTCACCGGCTGCTGATTCTAGCAGCCGCCGGCACCGGCTTCGGCGCGCCGGCTTATGTGATTCCCCGGACTGGCAGCTGCAGGCGCTTGTTCTACAATCCCGAGTTGCGTCCGGACCAGCCCGGGCGCCCACCCACGCGAGGCAGAATCAATGAACAGGATCGAGCAGCAGACCCGCAAGATGGCCAGCCAGCAGGGCTTCATCGCCGCACTGGACCAGAGCGGCGGCAGCACCCCCAAGGCCCTGAACCTCTACGGCATCAGGAACGATGCCTGGTCGAACGACGAGCAGATGTTCGCGCTGGTCCACCAGATGCGCACGCGGATCATCACCACGCCGGCCTTCAACGGCGACCGCATCCTCGCGGCGATCCTGTTCGAGAACACCATGGACCGCGACATCCAGGGCCAGCCGACCGCCGACTACCTGTGGAACACCAAGCGCGTGGTGCCGATCCTCAAGGTCGACAAGGGCCTGGCCGAGGAGGCCGATGGCGTGCAATTGATGAAGCCCATGCCCACGCTGGGCGCGCTGCTGGAGAAGGCGGTGTCCAAGCGCATCTTCGGCACCAAGATGCGCTCGGTCATCAAGCAGGCCAATGCCGCCGGCATCGGCAGGATCGTCGCCCAGCAGTTCGAGGTCGGCCGGCAGATCCTCGCCGCGGGCCTGGTGCCCATCATCGAACCCGAGGTCGACATCAAGTGCCCGGACAAGGCCGGGGCCGAGGGCCTGCTGAAGGCAGCGATCCTCAAGGAGCTCGATGCCCTGCCCGCAGGCAAGCGCGTGATGCTCAAGCTCACGCTGCCCGAGCAGGACAACCTCTACGCCGGGTGCATTGCCCACGGGAACGTGTTGCGGGTGGTGGCGCTGTCGGGCGGCTACAGCCGCGAGGAATCCAACCGGCGGCTGGCCAGGCAGCAGGGCATGATCGCGAGTTTCTCGCGCGCCCTGGTCGAGGGCCTCACGGCCCAGCAGAGCGACGCGCAGTTCGACGAGGCGATGGACGCCTCGATCCAGAGCACCTTCGAGGCCTCGCGCACCTGAACCAGGGACGCCGCCGCGCCCGGCGCGACCGGGCACGGCGGCGACCGGGTGTTCAGCCCTTGTCGGCCTTCGGCGTATCCGGGCCGCTCGGCGGCAGTTCCGGCATGGCGACATACTGTGCGGGTATCTCGCCCTTGAGGCTGCCGAGGAAACTCCTGATCTCGCCGACCTGCGCGTCGGTCAGGCTCCTGCCGAGCTGGTGCTCGCCCATGAGGCGGATGGCCTGGTCGAGCGTGACCACCTTGCCGTCGTGGAAGTACGGGGCCGTCTCGGTGATATTGCGCAGCGACGGTACCTTGAACATGAACTTGTCGGCAGGGCTCCCGGTGACCTCTTCGCGCCCGGTGTCCGCGGTTTCGAAGGGCTTCACCAGGCCGAGCTTCTGGTACATCCCGCCACCGATGCCCACGCCGTTGTGGCAGGTGGTGCAACCGACGTCCATGAAGGTCGCCAGCCCGGTGCGCTGCTCGGCGGTCAGGGCCGCGGCGTCGCCGGCGAGGAAGCGGTCGAACGGCGATGGCGTCAGCAACCGGCGCTCGAAGGCGCCGATGGCGGCCGCGGCGTTGTCGTAGGTGATCGGATCCGCCTCGCCGGGAAATGCGGCGGCGAAGGCCGGCGCGTAGCCCGGGATGGACTTCAGCACCTTGACCACGGCGGAGGCATCCGGCATCGCCATCTCGATCGGATTCAGCACCGGACCCTTGGCCTGCTCCTCGACATCCGCCGCCCGGCCATCCCAGAACTGCGCAATGTGCAGCGCCGCGTTGTAGGTGGTCGGTGAATTGCGGCCACCGCGCTGGGCCTTGTGACCCGGGCTGGTCGGCTCGCTGTCTACGCCATACCGGGTGAGGTCGTGGCAGGAATTGCAGGACAGCTCCTGGTTCTTCGACAGGCGCGTATCGAAGTACAGCATGCGGCCCAGGCTGACCTTCGCCTCGGTGATGGGGCGCTGCTCGCTGGTCATTTCCGCGGGCAGCGGCCTGAAGAGCGCGGCGGCGCGGGACTGCAGCTCATCGGCCGCTGCCGGCGCGGGCGCGCCTGCCTGGCTGTCCGGCTGCGCGGCAGGCGGTGTAGCGGCCGGCTTGCCGCAACCGGCGAGCAGGAAGGCGGCGAACATGGCGGTGAACAATGGCTTCGACATCACAGGCTCCGTGGATGAAGGTGCGGCGGCCAGGTGGCCCGCCCGGGATTCTCCAGCACCGGCAGGCAAAAGCAAGCGGCAGGTCGGCCTGCCGGGCGGCTGCCCGGCAAGCCCGTCCGGTCAGATCAGGCCCAGTGCCAGCATTGCCCTGGCGACGCGCATGAAGCCGGTGATGTTCGCGCCCACCACGTAGTTGCCCGGGGCACCGAACTCCTCGGCAGTCTCCCAGGTGGCCTGGTGGATACCGGTCATGATGCTGTCCAGCTTGCGTTCGGTGAACTCGAAGCTCCAGGAATCGCGGCTGGCGTTCTGCTGCATCTCCAGCGCGGAAGTGGCCACGCCGCCGGCGTTGGCCGCCTTGCCCGGGCCGTAGGCGATGCCGGCATCGAGGAACACGCGGATGCCATCCGGCGTGGTCGGCATGTTGGCGCCCTCGCCGACGGCGATGCAGCCGTTGCGCACCAGCTTGCGGGCATCCTTGCCGTTGATCTCGTTCTGCGTCGCCGACGGCATGGCCACCTGGCAGGGCACGTCCCAGATGTTGCCGCCCTCCAGGTAGCGTGCATCCTTGTGGTGGCTGGCATAGTCGGAGATGCGCCGGCGCTCCACTTCCTTGAGCTGCTTGACGAGTTCGAGGTCGATGCCCTTCTTGTGCACGATCACGCCCTGCGAATCCGAGCAGGCGATGACCTTCGCACCCATCTCCGCCAGCTTCTCCATGGTGTAGATCGCCACGTTGCCGGAACCCGAGACCACGCAGGTCTTGCCCTCCAGCGAGTCCCTGCGCACGCGCAGCATCTCGCGGACGAAGTACACGGCACCGTAGCCGGTGGCCTCCTTGCGCACCAGCGAACCGCCCCAGCCGATGCCCTTGCCGGTCAGCACGCCGGACTCGTAGCGGTTGGTCAGCCGCTTGTACTGGCCGAACAGAAAGCCGATCTCGCGCCCGCCGACGCCGATGTCACCCGCTGGCACGTCGGTGTACTCGCCGATGTGTCGGTGCAGCTCGGTCATGAAGCTCTGGCAGAAGCGCATGATCTCGGCTTCCGAGCGTCCCTTGGGATCGAAGTCGGCGCCGCCCTTGCCGCCGCCGATCGGCATGCCGGTCAGCGCGTTCTTGAACAGCTGCTCGAAACCGAGGAACTTGATGATGCCGAGGTACACCGAGGGGTGGAACCGCAGCCCGCCCTTGTAGGGGCCGAGCGCACTGTTGAACTCGACGCGAAAGCCGCGGTTGATCTGCACCTCGCCGCGGTCGTCCTGCCAGGGCACGCGGAAGATGATCTGCCGCTCCGGCTCACAGATGCGCTCGATGATCTTGTGGTCGGAGAACTCCGGATACTTGACCAGCACCGGCCCCAGCGACTCGAGGACCTCCTTCACAGCCTGGTGGAATTCGCCCTCGCCGGGGTTACGCACCTTGACCTGCTGGAAGATGGTTTCGATCGCCTCGGGTAACACACTCATCGTCGGTATCCTTGTCCAGTCCGGTTACAAGCAACGGCCGCTGCCTCCCGGCAGCGCCATCAGGAAAAGTGACTGCTTGCCGCGCGGGGCTAGCCCTTCAGCGCCACCAGCACCTCGTCGAGCATCTTCTTCGCATCGCCGAAGAGCATGCGGTTGTTCTCTTTGTAGAACAGCGGGTTGTCCACGCCCGCATAGCCGGAGGCCATGGAGCGCTTCATGACGATGGAGGTCCTGGCCTTCCAGACCTGCAGCACCGGCATGCCGGCGATGGGGCTCGCGGGATCATCCTCGGCGCCGGGGTTCACGATGTCGTTGGCGCCGATGACCATGGCGACGTCGGTGTCCGGGAAGTCTTCGTTGATCTCGTCCATGTCCAGCACGATGTCGTAGGGCACCTTGGCCTCGGCCAGCAGCACGTTCATGTGGCCGGGCATGCGGCCGGCCACCGGATGGATGGCGAAGCGCACCTCCACCCCCTGCTCGCGCAGCAGGCGGGTGATCTCGTAGACCGTGTGCTGGGCCTGGGCTACCGCCATGCCGTAGCCCGGCACGATGATGACGTGCCTGGCCGTGCGCAGCAGCTCGGCGGTCTCCACCGCCGAGATGGCGGTTACTTCACCGGCGGGCTGGCTGCCGGCCGCCGCGGGGGCCGCGCCCTCGGCGGCGCCGAAGCCGCCGGCGATGACGCTGATGAAGTTGCGGTTCATCGCCCGGCACATGATGTAGGACAGGATCGCACCCGAGGATCCCACCAGCGCGCCGGTGACGATCAGCAGGTCGTTGGCCAGCATGAATCCGGTGGCCGCCGCCGCCCAGCCCGAGTAGCTGTTGAGCATGGAGACCACTACCGGCATGTCGGCGCCGCCGATGGCCATCACCATGTGCACGCCGAAAAGCAGCGCCAGCAGCGTCATCACGGTGAGCGGCAGCATGCCCGCGGCGACATCCGCCGCCTGCAGGAAGGCGTAGCCGAACCAGATCACCACGAGCAATGCCGCAAGGTTCAGCCAGTGGCGTGCCGGCAGCAGCAGCGGCCGGCCGCTGATCTTGCCCGACAGCTTGCCGAAGGCGATCACCGAGCCGGAGAAGGTGACGGCACCGATGAGGATGCCGATGTAGATCTCCATCTCGTGGATGGCCTTCTCCGCACCGCTGAGTTCCATGTCGGGATCGATGTAGCTCGCGAAACCCACCAGGCAGGCGGCGAGGCCGACCAGGCTGTGCATCAGCGCCACCAGCTCCGGCATCTGCGTCATCTGCACCACGCGCGCCGCGTACAGGCCGATGCTGCCGCCGACCAGCATGGCGGCGACGATCCAGGGGAAACCGGCCGCGGTGACCCGCGGCCCGAGCACGGTGGCCAGCACCGCCAGCACCATGCCGATGGTGCCGAGCAGGTTGCCGCGCCGGGCGGTCTCCGGGTTGGCGAGGCCGCCGAGGCTGAGGATGAAGAGGATGGCAGCGCCGATGTAGACGACGGCGACGAGGCTGGATGACATGCGCGCGACCCCCTACTTGCGGAACATCGCCAGCATGCGCCGCGTCACCGCGAAGCCGCCGAACATGTTGATGGCCGTGAGCGTGAGTGCCGCCACCGCCAGGCCAAGGATCAGGCCCGACGGCCGTCCCTGCGGTGGTGCCACCTGGATCAGCGCACCCACGGCGATGATGCTGGAGATCGCGTTGGTAACGCTCATCAGCGGCGTATGCAGCGCCGGTGTGACGTTCCAGATCACCATGTAGCCGATGAAGCAGGCCAGCACGAAGACCGTGAAGTGGGCGAGGAAGGAGGCCGGCGCATACAGGCCGATGAGCGCGAACAGCAGCGCGCCGACGCCGAAGACCGTGGCGAGGGCGGTTGCCGACATCGGCTCGCCCGGGCCATGCGTGGACTTCTTCGCCACCACCGGCGCTGCCGCGGCTTTCGCTGGCGGCGCGGCCACTGGCTTCGGCGCGGGTGGCGGCCAGGTCACCGTGCCGTCACGGATGACGGTGGTACCACGCAGCACCTCGTCCTCGAAGTTGACGTCGATGCTGCCGTCCTTCGCCTTGCACAGCTCCTCGGCGAGCCGCAGCAGGTTGTTGGCGTAGAGCGTGGAGGACTGGCGGGCGAGGCGGCTCGGCAGGTCGGTGTAGCCGATGATGGTGACGCCGTGGCGCACCACCACGGTCCCGGGTTCGGTGAGTTCGCAGTTGCCGCCCTGCTCGGCGGCCAGGTCGACGATGACGCTGCCCGGGTGCATGGACCGGACCATCTCGGCGGTGACCAGCTTCGGCGCGGGTTTGCCCGGGATCAGCGCGGTGGTGATGATGATGTCCACCTCCGCGGCCTGCTTCGCGAACACCGCGAGCTGCGCCTTCTGGTAGCCCTCGCTCATCACCTTCGCATAGCCACCGACGCCGGTGCCCTCTTCCGCGTAGTCCACGGGCACGAACTCGGCGCCCATGGACTTCACCTGGTCGGCGACTTCCGGGCGCGTGTCATTGGCGCGGACCACGGCGCCGAGGCCAACCGCAGTGCCGAGCGCGGCGAGGCCGGCGACACCGGCACCGATCACGAATACCTTCGCAGGCGGCACCTTGCCGGCGGCGGTGATCTGCCCGGTGAAGAAGCGGCCGAAGTGCTGGGCTGCCTCGATCACTGCGCGGTAACCGGCGATGTTCGCCATCGACGACAGGGCATCGAGCTTCTGCGCGCGCGAAATGCGCGGCACGCTGTCCATTGCCAGCACGGTCAGCCCACGCGCGGCGAGCTGCTGCATGAGGTCCGGGTTCTGTGCCGGCCAGATGAAGCTCACCAGCGTGGTGCCCGGCTGCATCAGGGCGATCTCCGCGCTGTCCGGCGCGCGCACCTTGAAGATGAGCCCGGACCTGGACCAGACCTCGGCGGCCGTCGCGGCAACGGTGGCGCCCGCGGCACGATAGGCTTCGTCGCTGAATGAAGCCGCTTCACCAGCGCCGCTCTCCACGGTGACCGCGAAGCCGAGCTTGATGAGCTTGCCGACGACATCGGGAACCGTGGCGACACGCTTCTCGCCCGCGAACTTCTCGCGGGGCACCCCAATCATCAGTGGCATGGCAACCTCGGCAAGGGCATGGAACCGGCGAACGGCAGCCGGGCGGGGCTGGCCGCCGGGCGCCGGGCGGCAATGATACTCAGCTTGGGCGGCGTCTGCCCTGCCCCGTCCCGGGCGAGGCCATGCGGGACGCTGCGGGCGGCAGCCAGGCGGCGGCCATTATGCTGGCCTGGCTGGCAGCCGGGATATCCGGGGTGACCGCAATCGCTAGGGCGGGCTGGATTTCTTCGGTGCCGGCCCGGCCCTCGGGGCGGCCTGGCGGTCAGCGCGGCGCGCGCCCTGCTGCTCGCGAAAGGCCCGGCGCTGCTCCGGAGTCAGTTTTTCCCAGCGCTCGCGCAGGGCCTGGCGATCCTCGGGCGACAGCTTGCGGAAGCGCTCGAAGTTCTGCCGCAGCCTTGCCTGCTCCTGCGGCGGGAGCTGTTCGAAGCGGCGCATCTGCTGGCGCATGTCGGAGCGCTGCTCCGGTGTCATATCCTGCCAGCGCTGCAGCCGTTCCTGGGCTCGGGCCCGCTGCTCGGGAGTCATGGTCGACCAGCGCCGGGCCCCGGTCGCCAGCCTGGCCTGGCGCTCGGGCGGCAACTGGTCCCAGCCCCGTGCCAATGGTGCCAGCAGTTGCTGCTGCTCGGGCGTCAGCGCCTGCCAGGCAACCCCGGGATCGTCCGCCTGCGCGACCAGCGAAGCGCCGAGCAGCAGGGTGGCGAGCAGGGTAGCAATGCGGCTGGTCCGGTCCACGATCATGGGCTCAACTGGTCAGGTCCGTGTCCGGCGTGGCGCCGTTGGCGGATCCCAGCCACTCGTAGAATTCGAGGTTCTCGATCAGCTCGAGATTGTCGCTGGTGAATACGGCTTCCAGGTCCGCCGCCTGCTCCGGATGCGGGACATCGGCCGGCACCTGGACCGCGGCGGTCGGCTCGGGAATGGCCGGCGTCGGGGAGCGGCTGGTCCACAGCGCCACGGCCACCACGGCGACCGCCGCTGCCGCCACCGCGGCCTGCCAGCCACCGCCGAAGCCCAGCGGCCGGTGTCGTGCGCGGTCGTACTCCCCGAGCGCCCGCTGGCGCGCCCGGTTCAGCCGCGACAGCGTGGCGGCGTCCAGTTCCTCGCCAGCCTGGCGCAGCAACCGGCCGGCAGCCTGCTCAAAGCGCTGCTGCTGGCGCGCTTCCTGTTCACTGTTCATGGCCAGTGCTCCCCCAGTTCGGCCCGCAGGCTGTGCACCGCCCGCGAGTAGTGTGTCTTGACGCTGCCCTCGGAACAGCCCATCGCAAGCGCGGTGGCCGCCACATCGAGGCCCTCCAGCGTCCGCAACAGGAACGCCTGCTGCTGGCGGCCCGGGAGGCGGCTCACCGCGGCCTCGAGCGCCTGCATGGCATCGGCCAGGGCGACGCGTTCGTCCGGCGCGTCCACGGCCGGGCCGGGCGCCGCGGCGATCGGGTCGAACTCGTCGTCCTCACCGTCAGCGGAAAACCAGGCGAGCACGCGCCGGCGCACGCTGCCACGCCGCTGGTGATCCAGAATACGATTCCTGAGGATGCGGAAGAACAGCGGCTGCCATTCGGCTTCCGGCGCACGGGCGTAGCCGCGCACCAGCCGCAGCATGGCGTCCTGGACGATGTCGAGTGCATCATCGCTGTCGCGCACCGCAAAGCGCGCGACCTGGAACGCCCGCCTTTCCACGCCCGCAAGGAACCGCTCCATCGCGGCCCGCTCTGTCAGAACGTTCTCCTTCGCTGGAAGATCCGGCCCCGCCCCGAGCAAGGCCCCGGCCGGCATGGTGCTGGAATTGCGCATAGCATAGGAAGAACGCCCGTCCCGCCAATGGGTTGACGACGGCAGGAGGCTGGATTGGCGGCTGTTGTCCACACCGCGCAAGGGAAACGCACCGTTACGCCGGGAACGCGCGTCGCACGGCAGAATACTCTGCCAAGAATTTGATAAAGAAAGAAAAAATTGCAAAGGACAAAAAATAGCCAGCTTGTCATAAGTGGCCTGTGCTGCGGCCTGCGGGCGCATAGCCGCCGGCCGTCCACAGACTTATCCACCGGAATTGTGGATAAATGACGCAGCGCGCCGAAACCCTGTCCCGGAGGCCGGCTTGAGCGGCGACGCCATCCTCAAGGTCGCCATCGACGCACCCGTCATGGGCACCTTCGATTACCTGGCCCCAGCCGGTACCTCGCCGCAGCCCGGGCAGCGGCTGCGGGTGCCCTTCCGCAACGGCAAGCGCGTGGGCGTAGTGCTGGCTACGGCAGGCCAGTCCACGCTGCCAGCCAGCCGCCTGCGCCGCGCCCTCGAAGTGCTCGATCCCGAACCGCTGCTCGATGCGCCGCTGCTGGCGCTGCTCGACTGGGCATCCGGTTACTACCAGCATCCTCCCGGCGAAGTCTGTGCCACGGCAATGCCGCGCCTGCTGCGCCATGGGCGCGATGCCGACACCGGCCGGCTGGTCTGGCAACTCACGCCGGCGGGCCGCAGCGCGCAGGAGACGGGCGCGGCAGCACGAGCACCGGTCCAGTCACGCCTGCTCGCCGCCCTCGCCGCCGCTGCGGATGGCCTCGATGCCGACGCCCTGGCCACGGTCGCAGCCCGCTGGCAGCCTGCTGCCCGCGAACTCGAGCGCCGCGGCTGGGCCCGGCGCCGGCGCCATGACGCCTGGGAACGCGATGCCGCTGCCGCCGCCGAGCCAGCCCCCATGCCCACGCCAGCCCAGGCCGAGGCGGTGGCGTCCATCACCGCGGCCGATGGCTTCCGGCCCTTCCTGTTGCAGGGCGTGACCGGCAGCGGCAAGACCGAGGTCTACCTGCGCTGCATTGCCGGGCAACTGGCCGCCGGCCGGCAGAGCCTGGTGCTGGTGCCCGAGATCGGCCTGACACCGCAGCTCGTGGCGCGGTTCCGCCGCCGCTTCCCGGACGCCGGCAGCGTGGTGCTGCACTCGGGGCTGACCGACCTGCAGCGGCTGCAGGCCTGGCAGCGTGCAAGGGCTGGCCAGGCGGGCATCATCATCGGCACCCGCTCAGCCGTATTCACGCCCCTGGCGCGGCCCGGCCTGATCGTGGTCGACGAGGAGCATGACGGCTCCTTCAAGCAGCAGGACGGCTTCCGCTACTCGGCGCGCGACATCGCGGTGTGGCGCGCTCGACAGCTCGGCGTGCCCGTGGTGCTCGGCTCGGCCACACCCTCGCTGGAGAGCCTGGCGAACGCCGTGGCCGGCCGCTACCAGCGGCTGCGGCTGCCGGAACGCACCGGCACGGCCGGCCACCCCAGCGTGCATTTCGTGGACCTGCGCCGGCATGTGGCCACCGACGGGCTGGCGCAACCGCTGGTCGCCGCCATCGGGCGCCATCTCGACGCCGGCGGCCAGGTGCTGCTCTACCTCAACCGCCGCGGCTACGCGCCGACGCTCATGTGCCCCGGCTGCGGCCAGTGCGTCGAATGCGGGCGCTGCGATGCCCGCATGGTCCTGCACCGGCGCGAGCGGCGCATCAGCTGCCACCACTGCGGCGCCAGCCGCCCGGTACCGGAACGCTGCGCTGCCTGTGGCGGCGAACTGTTCGCGGTGGGCCAGGGCACCGAGAGGCTCGAAGCAGCACTCGGCGAACTGTTCAGCGGCCAGCCGCTGGTGCGGCTGGACCGCGACAGCACCCGCGGCCGCGACGGCATCGCGCAGCGGCTCGACGAGGTCGCCAGCGGTCGCGCGCGCATCCTGCTCGGTACCCAGATGCTGACCAAGGGCCACGACTTCCCGGGCGTCACGCTGGTCGGCATCATCGACGCCGACCAGGGGCTGTTCGGCACCGACTTCCGCGCCGCGGAAAAGCTCGCACAGACCTTCGTGCAGGTTTCCGGCCGCGCCGGCCGGGCCGACCGCCCGGGCGAGGTCTACATCCAGACGCTGTTCCCCGACCACCCGCTGCTGCAGGTCCTGGTGCGCGAGGGCTATGAACGCTTCGCGGAAGACGCACTGGCGGAGCGCCGTGCCGCCGGCTGGCCGCCGTTCAGTTTTCTCGCCATGCTGCGCGCTGAAGCCGTGACACGCGAACCGGCGCTCGCCTTCCTTGGCCGCGCGCGGGCCGCCGGGGAGGACTGTGACACCAGGGACCTGCGCCTGCTCGGCCCGGCGCCTGCACCGATGGAGCGTCGCGCCGGCCGTTACCGTGCCCAGATCCTGGTGGAAGCGGCCAGCCGCAGCCGGCTGCAGCAGTTCCTCGCCGCCTGGCGCGAACGGGTCGCCGCGCTGCCCGAGGCAGGCCGCACGCGCTGGTCGCTGGACGTTGACCCGGTGGATCTCTTCTGACGCCTGAATTCCGCGGCGTGCATCGCTAGAATCCGCCCCATGCCCATCGCCACCCACATCGCGCAGGCGCTCTGCGCCGCGCTGGAGTACGCCCCGGAACGCGCCGAGGAGGTCGCCCGGATGCTGACGGCACCGCCGGGCCTGGCCATGGGCGACTTCGCGTTCCCCTGCTTCCAGCTGGCCAGGGCGCTGCGCGCGCCGCCGCCGAAAATCGCCGCGGACCTCGCCGCCCGGCTGCAAGCCGATGCGCTGGTGGCGAAGGCGGTGGCACAGGGTCCCTACGTCAACTTCTTCCTGCAACGCCCCGAGGCAGCGCGGCGCGTACTCGCTGCCGTGCTCGCCGATCCGCAGGGCCCAGGCCGACGCGACCTCGGCGGCGGCCAGGTGGTGGTGCTGGACTTCTCGGCGCCGAACATCGCCAAGCCGTTCCACTTCGGCCACCTGCGCTCCACGAACCTCGGTGCCGACCTGGCGCGGATCTTCGCCTTCCTCGGGTACCGCGTGGTTCGCAGGAACTACATCGGCGACTGGGGCACCCAGTTCGGCTTCGTCATCTACGCCTGGCAGAAGTGGGGCGAGATCGCGCTGCTGCGCGAACGCGCCATCGACTACCTGGTGGAACTCTACGTGCGCGCCTATCGCGAGAGCGAGACCGATCCCGGGGTGCGCGAGCAGGCGCGGCTGCTGTTCCTGCGCCTGGAGCAGGGTGACCCGGAGATCACCAGTCTCTGGCAGCAGTTCCGCGAGCTGTCGCTGGCGGGATTCATGAAGACCTACCAGAGGCTCGGCATCAGCTTCGACAGCTACGCCGGCGAAGCGGCGGTGAACCCGCTGGTGGAGGCGACGATCGAGCGTTTCCTGCGCGCCGGTGTCGCCGAGCAGTCCCAGGGCGCGCTGGTGGTGCAGGTGAGCGCGGTGATCGGCCGCGAGATCGCACCGCTGATGCTGCGCAAGTCCGATGGCGCTTCCACGTATGCGGCCCGCGACTGCGCCGAGGCACTGGACCGCTGGCAGCGCTACGGCTTCGCCGCCAACATCTATGTCGTCTCGCGCCAGGAGGACCACTTCGCCCAGGTGTTTGCCGCCCTGACGCGGCTCGCCGAGGCCGAGGGCTGGGAGCACCGCTGGCCGGCCCACTGCGAGAACGTCAGCTTCGGCTATGTACGCGGCATGTCCACCCGCAAGGGCGAGGCCGTCTGGCTGGAGGCCGTGCTCGACGAGGCGCGCGACCGGGCACGGCGCATCCGCGAGGAGAAGTCTGCCGCCAACCCGCGCGCTTTTCCGGCGCTCGGAAATGGTGAGCTCGATGCGGTCAGCGAGGCGGTCGGCCAGGCAGCGCTGCTGTACTTCGACGTCTCCGCCCGGCGCCTCTCCGACGTGACCTTCGACTGGGACACGGTGCTGCAGTTCGAGGGCAATACCGGGCCCTACCTGCAGTATTCGCACGCGCGGATGTGCGGCATTTTTCGCCGCGCCGCCGCCCAGGGCCTGGCAGCACCGGATGCCACGGTGCCGGAGATGCCAGCCAGCCTGGCCGACGAGGAGTGGTCGCTGCTGCTCGCCCTGCGCGGCTTCGGCCCGGCCGTGGAGCGGGCCGCGACGCTGCGCGAACCGCATGAGGTGGCGCGCTACCTGCACGAACTCGCCAGCGCCTACAACGTCTTCTACAACAACTGCACCGTCATCGATCCGGCGGATCCGCTGACCACACGCGCGCGCCTGGCGCTGGTGGCCGCCTGCCGGGCCGTGCTCGCCACTGGCCTGGGGCTGCTCGGCATCCAGCCGCTGGAGACCATGTGAGCGGCGGGGAGTCGTGCTGACCATGGCCGCGCGCCAGAACCGGCGTCGTGCCGGCGGCAGCCGTGGCCGCAGCGGTACGCCCGCCTGGGTGCTGGTGCTCTCCGGCCTCGCGCTGGGCGCGGCTGCGGTGGCAGCGCTGTACTACGTGCGCGAGCGCCTGGCCACGCAGGCGGCTGCAAGGGCGCAGGCTGCCCAGGCCGCCACGGAGCGGCCCCGGCCGGCACCGAAGCCCAGGGCATCAACGGCGCCGCCGGAGAAACGCTTTGAGTTCTACGAGATGCTGCCGAATTTCGAGGTCGTGGTCCCGGAGCAGGATCGCGAGGTGCGCCGCGACAGCACCCCCGCACCGGTGGACGTGCCCGGTGCCTATGTGCTTCAGGCGGGCTCCTACGGCAGCTTCGCCGAGGCCGACAAGGTGAAGGCGCGGCTGGCACTGCTCGGCGTCCGCTCGCAGATCCAGAAGATCACGGTGGACGAGAAGCCCTACCACCGCGTGCGCATCGGGCCCATCGACGACCTCAGCGAACTCAATCGCACGCGCCAGCGGCTACGCGAAGCGAAGATCGACGTGCTGGTCATCCGGGTGGGTGAATGATGGACAGGGGCCTGCGGATCATCGTGCTGGCCATGGCGGCGCTGCTCGCGGCCTGTGCGCCCGCGACCCGGCCACCACCGGCGGCGCCGCAGCCGGTGGCAACGGCACCGGCTGCCGAACCGGCGCCGGCACCGATGCCGGCCCCCGGCGCGCCAGCCTGCACCACGCTCGACATCGCGGCCGTGGGCGACATCATGCTCGGCAGCGATTTCCCCGAGGACAGGCTGCCACCCGATGACGGCCGCGGCCTGCTGGCCGCCGTGGCGCCGGAGCTGCGTGCCGCCGACATCGCCTTCGGCAATCTCGAGGGCGTCCTCATGGACGGCGGCGAACCGGTGAAGAAGTGCCAGGACCCGAAGGTCTGCTTCCTGTTCCGCTCGCCGGCACGCTATGCCCGCACACTGGCCGACGCCGGCTTCGATGTCATGAGCCTCGCCAACAACCACGCTCGGGATTTCGGCGAGGCCGGCCGCAGCTCCAGCATGGCGGCGCTGGATGCCGCAGGCATCCGCCACTCCGGGCGCATCGGCGACATCGCCAGCTGGGAACAGGCCGGGCGGCGCATCGCGCTGGTGGCCTTCTCCTTCACCAGCGGCTCCCATCCGCTCAACGACCTGGCAGGCGCCCGCGCGCTGGTCGGGGAACTCAAGGCAGACCACGACCTGGTGATCGTCTCCTTCCACGGCGGCGCCGAGGGCGGCGATGCCACGCACCTGCCCTTCGGCACCGAGCACTTCTTCGGCGAGGATCGCGGCGACGTCGTCGCGTTCGGCCGGGCGATGGTCGATGCCGGCGCGGCGCTGGTCATCGGCCATGGCCCGCATGTACCGCGTGCCATCGAGGTCTGGAATGGCCACCTGGTCGCCTACAGCCTCGGCAATTTCAGCACCTGGTTCGGCATCAGCATCGCCGGCCCCAAAGGCTACGCGCCGCTCCTGCGGGCCACGCTCGATGACGGCGGACGCCTGGTTTCCGGGCGTATCGTCTCGGTGCTGCAGGAACGGCCGGACGGACTGCGGCTCGATCCCGGCCAGCAGGCCGCGCGCCTGATCCGCAGCATGACCGAGGCCGACCTGCGCGGCGGTGGCCTGCTGTTCGACGCCGACGGCGGTTTCCGCCCGGCAACGGCGGCGCCGGCCTGTGGGACGCCGCCATGAGCAGCAACCGCCTCGAACGTCACTATCCGCAGCTCGCGGCGGCGCTGCCGTACCTGGTGCTCGGCGAGTGGCCGACGCCGCTGCAGGAACTGCCGGAACTCGCCGCCAGGCTGCGCCTGGGCAGGCTGGCCGTGAAACGCGATGACCTCAGCTCGCCCCTGTACGGCGGCAACAAGATCCGCAAGCTGGAGTACCTGCTGCCCGATGCGCTGGCGGGCGGCTGCGATGCCGTCGTCACCTACGGCTCGGTGGGCTCCAACCATGCGCTCGCCACCAGCGTGTTCGCTACGCGCCTCGGGCTGCTGCCGCATGCCGTGCTGGTGGACCAGCCGCCCTCGCCGGTGGTGGCACAGAAGCTGCGCTACCTGTTGAAGACGGGTGCAGTGGTCCATGCCGCCGGCAGCTTCAACCAGACGCGGCAGATCTTCGAGCGCATCCGCGACAGCCATCCCGGCGGAGCCGCACGCGTCTGCGACATCCCCTGGGGCGGGTCCAGCTGGCGCGGTGCCGTGGGCTTCGTCGCCGGCGCCTTCGAACTCGCGCAGCAGGTCCGGGACGCCGGTGATCCGCCGCCGGACTTCCTCTATGTCTCGGGCGGCACACTCGGCACGGTGATCGGCCTGGCGCTCGGGTTGCGCGCGGCCGGGCTGGCGACGCGCATCGTCGCGCCGCGTGCCGTGCCCTCGGGAGCGGCGTCGGCCGCACACGCCGCCGAGCAGCTGCAGGAAGCCAATCGGGAAATCCACGCCCGCGATCCCGCCTTCCCGCTGCTCGACGAGCCGCTGACCAACATCGAGCTGCGGCCCGAGTTCTATGGTTCAGGTTATGCCGAAGCCACGCCTGGCGCGCTGGAAGCCATCGAGCTGATGCGCGAGCAGGGCGTGAAGCTGGAGAGCACCTACACCGGCAAGGCGTTCGCCGGACTCATGGCCGATGCCCGCAGCGGCCGGCTCGAAGGTAAGCGGGTGCTGTTCTGGAACACCTACAGCTCGGCACCCTATCCCGCCGACCTGGACACGGTGGACCTGGCCGGCCTGCCTGCTGCATTCCTGCACTACCTGGGGAAGAGATAAGGGGGGAGATAGGGGAGATAGGGGGACAGTTTACTTAATTGT
>QUBU01000031.1 GCA_014337915.1 Gammaproteobacteria bacterium | reverse complement strand
ATTTGACGTAATGCAGCCGGCGCCCTGCGGCATTTCCGCGCGCCACGGCAGGCCGGCGCTGGCGCGCCGGCAAACGGTGACTGCAATCACAGGCATCGAGCCCGGCGCCTGCCACCATTCCCGCCGGGAGGATGCCCGCCACGGGCGCGCGTCCTCCTGATGTTTCAGGGCAAACCCGCTGCGAGGCGGGGACGCAAAGCCTCCGGTCCGCGACCCGCCGCCTGGGTTGCCGGATAGCGGGGTTGCCGGTGATCCGCCCGCCGCGTGGGGCGCGCGTTGCCGTGGCGTCCCGATCCTCCGGTGCGTTGGCCCGCAGGCCAGCCCGGGACGCCGCCGATGACACCGCAGGACCGCTCCACCGAGATCCTCCAGGCGCGTGCGCGCAGCCGCCGGCTGGCGCTGGCGGTGGTGGCGCTATGCGGCGTGCTGCTGGTCGGCCACGCCATCCGCGAAGCCCGGGGCAGCGAACCGCCACCGGCGCTGGCACCGGACTTCGCGCTGAAGAGCAGCGGCGGGCAGAACCTGCGGCTGTCGGAATATCGCAGCGAGGTCGTGGCGCTGGCCTTCGTGGCGAGCTGGTGCGGCGGCTGCCGCGACAGCCTGGCCGAGCTGCGGCGGCTGCAGGAGACGCTGGGGCCGCAGGGCCTGCACGTCATGGCCGTCAGCTTCGACGAGCCTTCCATGGCGACCGGCATTGCCGCCGGCGCCTTTCCCGTGCTGCTCGACCCGGAGGGCGAAGCCGGCCGTCTCTACGACGTGGGCCGCCTGCCCACGCTGATGCTGGTCGACCGCAGCGGTGCGCTCCGCGCCGCCTACCGGGATGGCAAGCCAGTGGCAGAAGCGGAACTGGACCGGCAGCTGCGCGCGCTGCTCGCCGAGTAGCGCGACCCGAACCACGAAGACAGGTGACACCGACATGAAACACGCATGGCGCTGGATGATGCCGTTGTGGCTGGCGAGCACGCTGGTCCTGGCCGGACCGGAAGCACCGCCGGCCGCCGAGGCCGTGGACGGCAAGGCCATGGATCAGCAGGTGCAGGGCCTCAAGGACGAGGTGCTGGACCTCAACCGCGAGCTCTTCATGCTCGAGGAGGAGCTGCTGTTCCCGGCGAACACCCAGGTGGCGGTGTTCGTTTCCATGGACGTGGGCGAATACTTCGCGCTGGACTCGGTGCAGCTCACGCTGGACGGCAAGCCGGTCAGCAAGTACCTGTACACGGAACGCGAGGCCCGGGCACTCAACCGCGGTGGCGTGCACCGGCTGTACCTCGGCAACCTCAAGGCCGGCGGCCACGAGCTGGTGGCGATCTTCACCGGGCAGGGCAGCCACGAGCGCGATTATCGCCGTGGCGCAACGCTGAAGTTCGAGAAGGGCATCGGCGCCAAGTTCGTCGAGCTGGCGATCTCCGACCGTGCCAGCAAGATGCAGCCCGAGTTCATGGTCCGCGAGTGGGAATGACCGGTGCGTCGTCCGCCGCGATTCAGTGACTGGCTGACTGCGCTGCTGCTGGCCGGCGGCGTGGTGGGCGGCACGGCGCCACGCGCCGCTGAGCCGGTCAGCGGCACGGTGGTGCGTGACCTCTATTACGGCGAAGCGCTGTTCCAGTTCTACAAACAGGATGATTTCGACGCGCTGACCCACCTGCTGGTGGCGCGCGATGCCGGCCGCGTGCCGCATCACGAAGCGGAGTCCGAGCTGCTGCTCGGCGGCCTGTACCTCTCCTATGGCCAGCACGAGCATGCCGAGGAAGTCTTCCAGCGCCTGCTGGCGGGTTCGGGTGACGCGGCGGTGCGTGACCGCGCCTGGTTCTACCTCGGCAAGCTGCGCTACCAGCGTGGCCTGGACCAGGAGGCGCTGGCCGCTTTCGGGCGCATCGGCAGCAGCCTGCCCGAAGCGCTGGCTGCGGAGCTGCCGATGCTGGTGGCGCAGTGCCACATGGCCAGCGGCGATTTCGACGGCGCGCGGCGCGTGCTCGAGGAATGGGACGCACCCGACAGCTGGCTGGCCTATGCCCGCTACAACCTCGGCGTGGCGCTGGTGCGCCTGCAGCGGGTCGAGGAGGGCGCGGCGCTGCTCGATCGCGTCGGCCGCATGGATGCCGACAGCGACGAGCAACGCGACCTGCGCGACAAGGCCAACCTCGCGCTGGGCTATGCCTGGCTGCAGGCCAACGATGCGGCGCGGGCGAAGCCGGTGCTCGAGCGCGTGCGCCTGCACGGTCCCTTCGCCAGCAAGGCCCTGCTCGGCGTGGGCTGGGCGGATGCGGTGGCTGCCGATTACCGCGCCGCGCTGCTGCCCTGGCTCGAACTCATGGACCGCGACCTGATGGACAGCGCGGTGCAGGAATCCTTCCTCGCCGTGCCCTACGCCCTCGGCCACCTGGAGGCCAATGGCTCGGCGGTGGAGCGCTACCAGAAGGCGCTCGCCACCTTCGATACCGAGATGGGACGGCTCGACGGTGCCATCGACCGCGCCCGCGGCGGCAGCCTGCTGCCGGCGCTGCTGCAGGACGATGATGCCGACCTGGGTCGCTGGTACTGGCGGCTGGATGCGGTGCCCGACAACGAGGACTCCCGCTACCTCTACCTGCTGATGGCCGACAACGCCTTCCAGGAGGGCTTCAAGAACTACCGCGACCTGGTCGCCCTGGAGCGCCACCTCGACGACTGGCGCCAGCGCCTGGAGACCTACGCCGACATGGTGGAGGCACGGCGTACGGCCTTCGCCACGCGCCTGCCGGCGACCGAGGCACGCCTCGCGACCGTGGACATCGCCGGACTGCAGGCGCAGCGCGCGGCACTGGCAAACCGGCTCGCACAGGCCGATGCGACACGCGACGTCGCGGCGCTGGCGACCTCCGGGGAGCAGGAGCACTGGGCGCAGCTGGAAAAGCTGGCCGCCGATCCCGGCTTCGCCACTGCCGCACCCGAGCTCCGTGAGCGCCATCGCCTGCTGAAGGGCGTGATGCTCTGGGACCTCGACCGCGGCTTCCGGGAGCGTAGCTGGCGCGCCCACCGCGCCCTGCGCGATCTCGACCGCGAACTCGCCACGGCCGAGGCGCAGCTGGCAGGCATCCAGGCGGCGGGCACCGCGGAGCCGGCGCGGTTCGAGGAATTCGCGGCGCGCATCGCGGCGCTCGCGCCGCGTATCGGCAGCCTGCAGGCCGCGGTGGCTGCCACCCTGCACCGGCAGGAGGACACGCTGGTGGCGATGGCGGTGCAGGAGCTCGGCGCGCAGAAGGAGCGGCTGGCGAGCTACCGCGTGCAGGCGCGCTTCGCGCTGGCGACGCTGTACGACCGCGCATCGACCCAGGCCGCGACGGGCCGCGGGGCCGCACCGTGACGCTGGCCGCGCTCAGCCTGTCCATCGCGGTGGCCGGCGGCCTCTGGCCGTTCTCCGGCGACAGTGGCGCCGATGCCACCATCGGCAGCCTGCGCCGGGAACCGCCGCAACTCGAGCTGCGCGATGCCGTGCCCGACGGCAGCGCCCGTGCGCGCGACGAGTACCAGCAGTTCCTCGCGCTGCCCGGCACGCCGGGCGACATGCGTGCCGAGTCCATGCGTCGCCTGGCGGACCTCCACCTGGCTGCCGGCGAGGACGCCGAGGTCGCCAGTGGTGCCGGTGGCGGCAAGGATGACTTCGTCCGCGCGATCGCCCTGTACCACCAGTACCTGGACGAGTTCCCCGGGCGCGATGGCGCCGATACGGTGCTCTATTCGCTGTCGCGCGCGCAGGAAGGCGTGGGCGATCCGGCGGCAGCGCTGGCGACGCTCGACCGGCTGGTGCGCGACTACCCGCGCAGCGCCGTCGCCGCCGAGGCCGAGTTCCGCCGCGGCGAGCGCCTGTTCGTGCTGCGCGACTACAGCGCCGCCGAGCGCGCGTACACGGCGGTCATCGCCGCCGGCGATGCCGGCGCTTTCTACGAGCAGGCGCTCTACAAGCTGGGCTGGTCGCAATTCAAGCTCGGCATGTACGAGGAATGCATGGAGCCGTTCCTCGCGCTGCTGGGCCGCCGGCTCTCCGGCGTCACCGAGCAGAGCGACCAGCAGGCACTCGATGACCTCGGCAAGGCCGAGCGCGAGCTGGTGGAGGACACGCTGCGGGCCATGAGCCTGTCGGCATCGCAGCTCGATGGTATGGCGAGCATCGATGCGCTGCTCGACCGCCACGGCCGCGTGCCGTTCGCGGACGTGATCTACGGCGGCCTCGGCGATCTCTACCTCTCCCAGGAGCGCTATGGCGATGCCGCCGGTGCCTACCAGCGCTTCGTCGCGCGCGAGCCGACGCATCCGCGGGCACCGTACCTGCAGGCGCGCGTCATCGCGGCGTATGCGGCCGGCAAGTTCCCGGGCAAGGTGCTGGAGGCGAAGGCGCGGTATGTCGAGCTCTACGGCCTCGATAGCACCTACTGGACCGGCATCGCGCCCGCTGCGCGGCCGCTGGTGGTGCAGCACCTGAAGGAGAGCCTGGCGGACCTCGCCAGCTACGATCACCAGCGGGCCCAGCAGACCCGCGCGCCGGAGGCCTACCAGAAGGCGGCCGGCTGGTATCGTCGCTACCTCGCCTATTTCCCCGACGACCCCGAGTCGCCGCGCCGCAATTTCCTGCTCGCGGAGCTCCTCTTCGAGGCCGGCGACTTCGACGCGGCCACGGCCGAGTACCAGCGCACCGCCTATGGCTATGGCAACCACCCGCAGGCTGCCGAGGCAGGCTATGCCGGCCTGCTGGCTGCGCGTGAGCGCGAGAAGGCGCTCGATGGTGCAACCGCCGCCGCCTGGCACCAGGCGTACATCGACAGCCAGCTGAAGTTCGTCGCCACGTTCCCGGAGCATCCGCAGGCTGCGGCCGTGCAGACCAGCGCGGCCGAGGACCTCTACAAACGCGGCGACCTGCCGCGGGCCGTGGCAGTGGCAGGCGAGGTCGTGACACGCACGCCACCAGCCGAGCCGCAGCTCGAGCGTGTCGCCTGGACGGTGCTGGCCCATGGCCAGTTCGACCTCGGCCGCTACGCCGACGCCGAACGCGCTTACCTGCGCCTGCGCCAGATCGGTGGCGGTGATGCCGCGGAGCGTGCCCAGATCGAGGAGCGCATCGCCGCCTCCGTGTACAAGCAGGCCGAGGCGGCTCTGGCTCGGGCACGGCTC
>QUBU01000022.1 GCA_014337915.1 Gammaproteobacteria bacterium | reverse complement strand
CGCCACCTCCCCCAGCCGCTGCTGCGCATCGCGCGCGAACTCACCCAGCAGCCGCGCATAGCCGCCCGCCAGCATCGATACCGTCTGCTCATCGAACAGGTCGCTGTCGTAGGCGAAGGCCGCCACCAGGCCGCGGCCCTCCTCGGCCACATGCAGGGCGAGGTCGAACTTCACGCGCCCGGTCTCGACCAGCTCGGGCGTGGCGCTGGCGCCATCGAGGCAGAGCGGGCTGCGTGGCTGGCTGTGGAACACAAAAAACAGCTGCGCCAGCGGCGCGAAGGCGCGGCTGCGGCGCGGCTGCAGGATTTCCACCAGCTTCTCGAATGGCAGCTCGGCGTGGGCGAAGGCATCGAGCGCGCTGCGGCGCGTGCGTGCCAGCAGCTCGGCGAGCGTCGGGTTGCCGCGCAGGTCGCCGCGCAGTACCAGGGTGTTGACGAAGAAGCCGACCAGTCCCTCGAGTGCGCTGTGGCTTCGGCCGGCCACCGGCGTCGCCACCAGGATGTCTTCGTCGCCGCCATGGCGCGACAGCAGGGCCTGGAATCCCGCCAGCAGCAGCATGAACAACGTGGCATGCTCGCGCTGCGCCAGCGCGCGCAGGCCATCGACCAGCGCCGGCGGCAACGTCAGCCTGAACCAGGCACCGCGATGGCGCTGCACCGCGGGCCGCGGCCGGTCGGTCGGCAGGCTCACCGTTTCGGGCGCAGCGGCCAGGCGCTGCTTCCAGAATTCGATCTGCGCCTGCATCCGGGCCGATTGCAGCAGGTCCCGCTGCCACAGTGCATAGTCCGCGTACTGCACCGGCAATGGTGCCAGTCGCGCGGGAACAGCTGCCAGCCGCGCGTTGTAGAGCAGCGACAGCTCATGCAGCAGCACCGCCATCGACCAGCCATCGGCGACGATGTGGTGCATGACCAGCAGCAGCAGCCGTTCGCCGGCTGCGACATCCAGCAGCAGCACCCGCAGCAGCGGCCCGTGGGCCAGGTCGAAGGGCCGCGCGATCCACTCGCGCAGCAGCGCATCCGCCTGCGCGTCGCTGTCCACCGCTGCGCTTGCCAGCCGCAGCGGCGCTGCCGTGCCCGGGTGCTGCAGGGCTTCGCCATCGACCAGCGTGATGGTGCTGCCCAGCACCTCGTGCCTCGCGACGAGGTCGTCCAGTGCCGCCTGCAGCGCGGTGGCATCCAGCGTCCCCCGCAGCCGGAACGCCAGGTGCAGGTGGTAGGCGTCGTTGCCGGGCTCGAGCTGCTCGAGGAACCAGAGCCGCTGCTGCGGCCAGGACAGCGGCGCGCTGGCCGCGGCTTCCCGGCGCGCCACCCCGGGCATCGGCGCCGCGGCCCCGATGGCGAGCGCCGCCGCGACCCCGGCCACGGTCGGCGCCTCGAACAGCGTGCGCAGCGGCAACTCCACCTCGAGCGTGTCGCGGATGCGCGCCACCAGCCGCGTGGCCAGCAGCGAATGGCCGCCGAGCGCGAAGAAATCGTCGTGCACGCCTACCGCCGCGTCGCTGCCGAGGACCGCGCCGAACAGTTCGCAAAGCGTGGCCTCCAGCGCGCTGCGCGCCGCGCCCGGCGCCAGCGTCGCGGCAGCGCCGGCATCAGCCGGCGCCGGCAGTGCACGCCGGTCCAGCTTGCCGTTGGGCGTCAGCGGCAGGCGCTCGATGAACTCGAAGCGCGCAGGCCACAGCGATGGCGGCAGGACCCGGCGCAACGCCGCGCGCAGGCCGTCGGCACTGCAGGTCCCGGCTGGCGCAGGCACCACCCAGGCCACCAGCAGCGGCTCGCCGGCCGCCGTGTGGCGCAGGTCCACCGCGCACTGGGCGACACCCGCGCAGGCCGCCAGCGCCGCCTCCACTTCGCCGGGCTCCAGGCGCTGGCCACGCAGCTTCAGCTGGCCGTCCATGCGGCCGAGGAACTCGACCAGGCCATCGGGCCGCAGCCGGCCGCGGTCGCCGGTGCGATACAGACGCTGTGCGGGCGCGTGGGGATCGGGTACGAAGCGCTCCGCGGTGAGATTCTCGCGGCGCCAGTAACCGCGCGCCACGCCGGCACCGCCGATGCAGATTTCCCCGGGCATGCCGGCCGGCACCGGTTGCAGCTGCGCATCGAGGATCCGCAGCGATGCCTGCGGGAACGGCCGGCCGATCGGCAGGCGCGCGGCACCCTGCGCATCGCCCTCGAACCAGGCGCTGTCGATGGTCGCCTCGGCGACGCCATAGGAGTTGATGACGCGCGTGGCCGCGCCGCAGGTTTCGCGCAGCGCCTGGTATTCGGTGGGCAGCCAGGCCTCGGAGCCGACGACCAGCAGCCGCAGGCCGGCAAGCGACTGCGCATTGTCCCGGCACCATGCGAGCAGTGGGCGGATCACGGCGGGCACGAACTCCGCTACCGTGATGCCCTGCCCGCGCATGAAACCATGCAGACCTGCCGGCTCCGCGAGCAGTTCCCGCGGGCACAGCACCAGGTGTGCACCGGACAGCAGCGCCCGCACCCAGTCGCCGGTGAAGACGTCGAAGGCCGCGTTCGCGAGCTGCAGGTGCACGTCGCTGTCGAGCAGCCCGTAGGCCTCGCGCCAGCCGTCGAAAGTCGCGGCGAGGTTGCCGCGGGTGACCGCCACGGCCTTGGGCTCGCCGCTGCTGCCCGAGGTATAGACCAGGTAGGCCAGGTCTTCGATGCTGGCCGGCACCGCCGTGAACTGCGGCGGCAACGCATCGAGCGCTGCGGCGCCGGCATCGAGGTCCAGGCGCGGCAGCGCGGGTTCCGGCAACAGCGTGCTGGTGGCGGCATTGACCACCAGCAGCGACAGCCCGGCATCGCGCGCCATGGCGGCCAGCCGCGCCGGTGGCTGCTCCGGCTCCAGCATCACGTAGGCGGCGCCGGCCTTCAGCACGCCGAGCAGTGCCGCGACCAGGTCGGTGACCCGCGGCAGGCAGATGCCGACGCGGTCCCCGGGGCGCAGGCCGAGATCCACGAGCCCGCGCGCGATGCGGGCCGACCGCTGGTCGAGGGCACGATAGTCCAGCGTGCTGCCGGCCGCAGTCAGCGCCGCTGCGGCGGGCCTGCGTGCCACCACCTCCGCAAACAGGCTGGCGACGTCGGCCGTGGGCGGCGCAGCCGCACGCGCACCGGCCAGCAGGCGTCGCTGGCGCCCAGCCTCGGCCGCGTCCACCAGCGGCAGCAGCGCGACGGGCGCGCCCGGGGCGGCCTGCACGGCATCGAGCAGCATCAGGTAGGCGTCGGCGAAGCACTCGATGCTTCCGGGAAGGAACAGGTCGGTGTCGAACTCGAACAGCAGTTCCAGTCCGCTGGCCTGCTCGCCCACGGTGAGTGTCAGGTCGAAGCTGGAAACGCCGTGGTCCAGCAGGCGGCCGGGGCGGAAACTGACATCACCGGCCTCGAGCGGTTCCGCGGGCATCGGCACCAGATTGAACATGACCTGGAACACCGGCGCGCGGGCCAGCGAGCGGCCGGGCTGCAGGCGCTCGACCAGCCGTTCGAAGGCGGCGTCCTGGTGCGCGAAGGCCGCGGTGGCGGTGGTGCGCACGCGGGACAGCAGGCTGTCGAAATCCGGTGCGCCGCCGAGGTCGGTGCGCAGCACGAGCGTGTTGACGAACAGCCCGACCAGGCCCTCGAACTCGACCTGCGGCCGTGCCGATACTGGCGTGCCGACGACGATATCGTCGCGGCCGCTGTAGCGCTGGAGCAGCACGTCGAAGGCGGCGAGCAGCAGCATGTAGAGCGTGGCCTGGCGGCTGCCGGCAAACTGGCGCAGCCGCGTGCTGGCCTGGCCGTCCAGCGAGCGCCAGATCCAGGCGCCGCGAAAGCGCTGTTCCGCCGGCCGCGCGAAATCCGTGGGCAGTTCCAGCAGCGGCGGTACATCGGCCAGCTGCTCCTGCCACCAGTCGAGCTGGTTGCAGCTGCGCTCGCCGTCCAGCCAGCGGCGTTGCCAGGCGGCGTAGTCCGCGTACTGCAGCGGCAGTGGCGGCGGCGCCGGGCGCCCAGCATAGGCATCAGCCAGCTCGCGCAGCAGGATGCCGTTGGAGGTTCCATCGGTGACGATGTGGTGCAGTACCAGCAGCAGTTCGTGGCGCTGCGCCGCCAGGCGCAGCAGCGTGGCGCGCAACAGTGGTCCGCGGCCAAGGTCGAAGGGCTCGCGGGCGAGCGCGCGGCGACGCGCCTCCAGCGCGCCGTCCACCACGCACTCCAGCCGGATGCCGATCCGGAGCCCGGGCGCCAGCACCGCGAGCGGGCGTCCCGCCTGGGCCGGGTAGGCGCTGCGCAGCACCGCATGGCGCGCCAGCACCGCGTCGAGCGCGCGCTGCAGCCGTCCCTGGTCGAGAGGTCCCTCGAGCACGATGCTCCAGGCGATGTTGTAGGCCGGGCTCGCGGGATCGAGCTGGTCGAGGAACCAGAGCCGCTCCTGGCCCCAGGACAGCGGCAGCGGCGCGCCGGCCGGCAGGGGCACCGGCGCCGGAAGCGGCGCCTCGCGGCCACTGCCCACGGCGATGCAGGCTGCCAGGCCGGCGATGCTGGGCGCATCGAAGAAGTCCCGGAGCGTCAGCACCACGCCGAACTCGCTGGCCACGCGGGCCAGCAGTCGCAAGGCCAGCAGCGACTGGCCACCAAGCTCGAAAAAACTCTGCTGCCGGTCCGGCACCGCGGTGCCCAGCACCGCCGACCACAGGCGGGCAAGGCGCAGTTCGATGTCGCCGGCGGGCGCCGCCACATCCAGCGCCGCGCCGGGCGCCGCCGGCGCCGGCAGTGCCGCGCGATCGAGCTTGCCACTCGGCGTCAGCGGCAACGCCGGCAGGATCAGCCAGGCAGCAGGACGCATGAACCGCGGCAGCCGCTGCGCGGCCTGCGCAGCGAGCTCGGCGGGGCTGAGGCCCGCATCGCGGCTGGCGACACAGGCCAGCAGCTGCGGCAGCCCCTGCTCCTCGCGCAGCAGCACCGCGGCATCGTCCACGCCCGGGCAGGCGCGCAGCACCGCCTCGATTTCGCCGGGCTCGATGCGGTAGCCATGCAGCTTGAGCTGCCGGTCGAGGCGCCCGAGGCATTCGAGGTTGCCGTCGGGCAGCCAGCGCGCACGATCGCCGCTGCGGTAGAGCCACTCGCCGGGCGCGCCGAAAGGATCGGGCACGAAGCGCTCTGCTGTCAGCTCCGGGCGACGCCAGTAGCCGGCGCCGATGCCGAGGCCGGCGACGCAGAGTTCACCCGGGATGCCGGGCGGCAGCAGCTGCAGCTGCGCGTCGAGCACGTAGCAGCGCAGGTTGGCGATCGGCCGGCCGATCGGCATGCGCTCCGGCGCGGTCTCGATCGCACTGGTGTCGCAGCAGCTGGCATCCCAGATTTCCGAGCTGCCCCAGGTGTTGAGCAGGCGCACCGCCGGCAAGGACTTGCGCGCCGCCGCCCACAGGTCCACCGCCAGCGGTTCGCCGCTGGTGATGATGTGGCGCAGCCCGGGCAGGCGCGCGCCCAGGTCGGGCGCCCAGTCCAGCAACGCGCGCAGCAGCGGCGGTACCAGCACCAGCTGCGTCACCCGGTGGCGGGCCAGCGCCGGCACCAGCAGTGCCGGGTCGCTCGCGGCCCCGTCGGGCAGCAGGACCAGGCGGATGCCGTGCGCCAGCGCGCCGAAGATTTCCCAGAGCGAGTCGATGAAGCTGAGGCTGGTGCGCAGGCAGAAGGCATCGCCCGCGGCGAAGCCGCAGTGCTGCCACATCCAGTGGACACGGTTGACGGCACTGCAGTGCAGGCCGATGGCCCCCTTGGGCTCACCCGTGGAACCGGAGGTATATAAAAGCCAGGCGGGAGCATCCGGCGTGGCGCCCTCCGCGACGGCGGGCACGGCCTCGCCGGGCGCCGGCCCGCCGAGCGCGTCGAGGTCCAGGCAGGCGGTCGCCCCGCAGTCGAGGTCCACGGCGCCGCGTACCAGAAGCAGGCAGGCGTCGGCGTCGCGCAGCATGAACTCGCGCCGGGCGCGGGGATAGGCCGGGTCGAGCGGCACGCAGGCCGCACCCGCGCGCAGGATCGCCAGCAGCGCGATGACCAGTTCCATCGAAGGCGCCATCGACAGCGCCACGCGGCTGCCGCGCACGGCGCCGGCCGCGACCAGCCGCGCTGCCAGCCAGTCGACCCGGCGCGCGAGTTCCGCATAGCGCAGGCTGCCTGCAGCCGATTCCAGCGCCACCGCCAGCGGCGTACGCCGGCACTGTGCCGCCACCAGGGCGGTCAGCGTGGCCGCCTGCGGATAGGCGGCGGCCGTCGCGTTCCATTCCACCAGCAGCTGCTGCCGTTGCCGCTCGTCGAGCAGCGGCAGCAGGCCGATGGGCCGCTCCGGCTCGCGGGTGGCGGCATCGAGCAGCACCGCCAGCTGCCGCGGCATTGCCTCGGCCAGCCAGTCCTCGAAGCGCTCGCAGGCATAGCCGAGGTGACCATGCAGCTCGCGGCCCGCACCCTGGTCGGTGAACGACCAGTCCAGGTCCCAGATCGAAGCGCGCGGCACCGGCAGCGGCTCGATGCGCAGGCTGATGCCGCCCGCCTGCCGCGGCGGCGGCGCCAGGTCGAACTGCAACAGGACCTGCGCCAGCGGCTGCTCGCCGGGACGCCGCGGCACCGACAAGGCCTCGACCAGCCTCTGGAACGGCAGCTCGCGGTGCTCCAGCGCGCCCAGCAGGGTGGCGCGCTCGCGCGCCAGCAGCGCCGCGAAACTGTCATCCGGCGCCAGCGGCGTGCGCAGCAGCACGGTGTTGATGAGGCAGCCCACCATGCGCCGGCGTGCCGCGTCATCGCGCCGCGTCACTGGCACTGCAAGGAGCGGATCGTCCTGGCCACCGAGGCGCAGCAGCAGGACGCGCAGTGCCGCCGTGAGCAGCGTAAACAGCGTGGTGCCCGAGGCCTGCGCCAGCCGGCGCGCCCGCTCGGCAGTTGCCGCCGGGATGGTGAAGGCGACACGGCGGCTGGCCATTGCAGCGCCAGGGGCTGCAGCAGTGGCAGCGGCTGCCGCCCGCAGCCGCTGTGGCAATGCGTGCCGGGCCGGGGCACCCGCCAGCTGGCCGCGCCACCACTCCAGGTCGCGGGCCTGCTGCGTACCACCCGCCCGCTGCTGCTCGGCCAGGGCAAAGGCGCCGTAGCCCGGCGCCGTGCCCGACTCGCCGCTGCGGCCGGCCACCAGGTCGGCGTACAGCCCTGCAAGATCGTCGCGGATGATCGGCACGGAGAGGCCATCGGCGACGATGTGGTGGGCGGTGACCAGCAGCACATGGGAATCGATGCCGAGCGGCAGCAGCGCTGCGCGCAGCGGCGGCCCACGGACGAGGTCGAAGGGCCTGGAGATATCGTCGGCGGCAAAGTCCAGCAGCTGCTCCGGCGTGAAGCGGCCGGCGACCAGGCGTGGCGCCGCGCCCGGCTGCGGATCGAAGCGCTGCCAGGGCTGGCCGTCGTCGGCACCGAAGCGGGCGCGCAGCACCTCGTGGCGCGCCAGCACGCCGCACCAGGCCTGTGCCAGCGCCGCGGTATCCAGCGCTCCGTCGAGGAAAATGGCGAACTGCTCGTTGGCCGCGCTGCCCGCCGGGTCCAGCGACTGCAGCAGCCAGAATCCCTCCTGCGCCGGGCTCAGCGGCAGGCGCGCGCCGGCATCTTCCGCCGTCGCGGCCACGACGCGCCGCTGCGCGAGCCCGCCGCCCGCAGTCATGGCTCGCCGTGCGGGCGGTGCGTGCCGGTGTGCGCGGCCTGGCTGCGGCCGCGGGCCGCGCCGTAACGGGCGGCGACCGCCTGCGGGTGGCGCTCACCGAGCTGGCGCGCCAGGGCGGCAATGGTCGGCGCCTCGAAGATGGCCGCCAGCATGACGTCGGCGTCGAGCAGCTGCTGCAGCTGGGTGGTGAGGCGCACGGCAGCGATGGAATCGCCGCCGAGGTCGAAGAAGTTGTCCTGTATGCCCACCGCTGCCACGCCGAGGATTTCCGCCCAGAGCGCGGCGAGGTCCGACTCGAACGCCGTCCGTGGCGCGCCACCCTGCCCGCCCCAGGTACGCGCTGCGGGATCCGGCAACGCACGCCGGTCGAGCTTGCCGCTGGTATTGAGCGGCAGCGCATCGAGGTACATCCAGGCATTGGGCAGCAGCGGCTCCGGCAGGTGGCGCGCCAGCCAGGCGCGCAGTTCGCCGGGCGCGACGCCGGCGGCGGAAGCCTCCGGCAGTTCCAGCAGCCGGCGATGCAGAGCGGTCGCGCCCTGCGCGGTTTCATGGTGGCGTGTCAGGTAGCGGTGCTGCTGCTCCTGTCCAGCGGCGGTGAAGCGGGATTCGATCTGGTAGTCGGGGAAGATGCCATCGCTGCCCGCCTGCCATTGCCAGGCGGCTTCGATGACGGTGCCCGCCGGCAGCCAGGGTCCGTCTTCCGGCAGCGGCATGAATACCGGCAGCCAGGCGTGCTGGTGCTGCAGATAGTCGATGTCACAGCCCGGCGTGGTGGTCACGCGCGTCCACAGCAGGAAACCGTCGAAGCGGCCAGCGCGGCCGAGTTCGAAGCGGCCACGGCCGGCATGGGCCTCCGGCAGCGCAGCCGAGAAATCGAGGTCCTCGAACAGCTGCGCAGGCGCCAGCAGCTGCCCGGGCGGCAGGTTGCGCAGGCACAGCCGCAGGTCGAAGCTGCGGCCCTCGACGGCGAAGATGCGCCGCGCGTAGTCGAGCGCCAGCGGTGCCAGCTTCGGGGCGGCACGCAGCCCCTCGGGCAGCTCCACCGGCGCGATCAGCGTGGTGCAGCGTGCGGGAATCGCCACTGCGCCGGCGGCGAACTGGCTGCGCACGCGATTCCAGATGGCCGCGATGCCATCGGCGCTGCCGATGTTGCCGATGATGCCCTGGGTGCAGACCTCGGCCGGCTCGGGCAGCTGCAGCGTCGCCGCGTCGCCGGTGACCACGGTGATGCGCCCGGCGAGGCCGGCCGCGGCCACCGCCGCGCGCGCCTGCTCCGCCGCGGCCGGCAGCAGTTCCACCGCGTACACATGGCGCGCACCGGCCGCGACGGCCATGCGCGCCAGCAGTGCCTGCGGACCGGTGCCGAGGTCGAGCACCACGCGGCCGGCGGCATGGCGCTCGCAGGCGCTGCGGTAGGCCGCATTGCGCAGCTCGTCGGTGCCCATCAGTCCGTAGAGGAAATCGTCGTAGACCTGGTAGCCGCCCAGCGATGGCCAGAACTCCGCGGCCTGCGGCGTGCCGTTACCAGTGCCGTTACCAGTGCCGTTACCAGTGTCGGGCACCACGTAGGCCACGAGCTTCTCCTCGCCGGAACCGTCGGCGCGGATCGCCGCCGCGGCAGCGCTGATCCGCGGATGCCGGCGCAGCAGCGACTCGATTTCGCCGAGCTCGAGGCGAAAGCCGCGCCACTTGACCTGCTGGTCCATGCGGCCGAGGAACTCCAGGCTGCCATCGGCGGCCATGCGCACGCGGTCGCCGGTGCGATACAGGCGCGCGCCATCCGGCCCGGAGCCGATGAAGCGGCTGGCGGTCAGCGCGACATCGCCGAGGTAGCCGGCGGCGATGCCGGGCCCGCCGACGTGCAGCTCGCCCGGCTCGCCGGGCGCCACCGCCTGGCCGTCGGCATCGAGGATCTGCAGCGGCACGTCGGGCAGCGGACGGCCGATGTTGCGCGCATCCACGTCACCCGCCGCGTACTCGCGCAGCATGACGTTGCCGCCGGTCTCGGTGATGGCATAGGTATTGACCAGCCGCGGCCCGCCGGCCGCGCGCGTCGCCGCCCAGCGTCGCAGGTCATCCAGCTGCACGGCTTCGCCACTCAGCACCAGCAGGCGCAGCGCCAGCCGCGGCCACTGGCCGTCGAAGACAGGGCCGAGCGTGGTCTCGCGGAAGGCCGACGGTGTCTGGCTGAGGACCGTTACCCGCTCGCGCTGCAGGAATTCGCGCAGCACCAGCGCGTCGGCACCCGCCGTTGCCGGTGCCAGCGCCAGGCAAGCGCCATGGCTCAGCGCACCCCAGATTTCGAACACCGAGAAGCCGAAGGCACAGGAATGCAGCTGGCTCCAGGTGTCGTGCGCGCCGCAGCCGAGGCGCGGCCCGAGATGATCGAAGAGCCGCGCCACGTTGCCATGCGTGACGACCACGCCCTTGGGCTCGCCGGTGGAGCCCGAGGTAAACATGATGTAGCAGGGATCTTCCGCCACCGGGCCGCTGGCGGGATCCGCATCGCTGGCGGCAGCAAGGACCGCGGCATCGCGGTCGAGGCACAGCGCCGGCAGCTCCGTCCCCAGCACCGGCAGCAGGGCTGACTCGGTAACCAGCTGCTGCAGGCCCACGCGGCCGAGCACGCGGCGCAGGCGCCCTGGCGGATGATCGGGATCCAGCGGCACGTAGGCGGCCCCGGCCTTGAGGATGCCGAGCAGCGCCGTGATCAGCGCCGGTCCCCGCGGCAGCGCCAGCCCGACCAGGCTGCCACGGCCGGCACCACGCGCGACCAGGCAGGCGGCGATGCGGTTTGCGTGGCGGTTGAGTTCAGCGTATTCGAGCCTGCCGCCGATGCCGCTGAGGGCCACCGCGTCCGGTCGCTCGCGCGCCAGGCGCTCGACGCTGTGTGCGAGGCTGCGCACGCTGCCGCCGGCGGAGGCTGCACGAAGGTCCATAGCGGCCATGCCCGCGCTCCCCGCCTCAGGGCGCGCGCCGCGCCGTCAGCCCCACCACCGGCGGGTTGTCGAGATACTCCGACCAGTACTCCGCGCCCATGAGCGCCAGGCCCTGCGGGTCCAGCTGCAGCGGATGCCAGCGGATGTCGGTGAAGCCTGCAGCCGCCAGCGCCGCCTCGTAGGTGGCGCGCTCGTAGTGATAGACCTCGAAGCGGAACAGCTCGCGGCCGCTGGCCATCGCATAGGTGATCGGCGAACCCTCGCAGCGCGGCGTGGCCACGCTCTTGCTGAAGCCGTAGCGCAGGTAGCCGCCGTAGCGCGCCTCGGGCTGCTGCGGGTTCTCGTTGATGGCAACCAGGCGGCCGCCCGCCGGCAACTGGCGGGCGATGCTGCGGCACATGCGGCCGAGTTCGCCGCTGTCACGCGCATAGTGCAGCAGGTAGGCGGCGGTGGCGACGTCGAAGCGACCGAGCGCCGGCAGGTCCTGCACGTCGTGCACCAGGTACTCGATGCCGGCCTCGCCGGCGCGCAGCTGGCTGCGCGCGAGTTCGATCATCGCCGTGGAGATGTCCACGCCCAGCACGCGCGCGGCGCCGCGCTGGCGCAGCTGGCGCGTGTAGCAGCCCTCGCCACAGGCGAGGTCCAGCACCGCGAGGCCGCCGACCTCGCCGAGCAGGCTGAAGAAGCTGTAGCCCTCGACGTAGCGCCGTACTGGCGATTCCTTCGAGCGCTGGTACGGCACGGCAATGGCGTCGTACTGCGCCGCCCGCGCCTCGCCCGGCGCCACGCTCATCGCTGCCCTCCGCCAGCCCAGGCCCGCAGCAATGCCAGCGACTCCGCACGCAGCAGCCCACCTTCGACAGTGGGCCCTCCCGGCTGGCTGCCACGCGGACCGGACAGCAGTTCGCCGCCAGTCAGTGCATGCAGGTCCTCCAGCGTCGCGCCAAAGACGATGCGCCCGATGCCGGCATAGCGGCTCGCCGCGAGGCACATCGGGCAGGGCTCCACGGTGACCACCAGTTCGCAGCCGGCCAGGCTGAGTGTGCGCCCGCGCCGGCAGGCGTCGCGGATCAGCACCATCTCGGCGTGCGCGGTGATGTCGAGTTCCGACACCACGCAGTTGGATGCTGCGGCCAGCACCACGCCATCACGCACCAGGCAGGCGCCGATCGGCGGCTCGCCAGCGAGAGCCGCACGACGTGCGGCATCCAGCGCCCGGCGCATGGCAGCTTCCGCCGCAGGCGGCACTGCGCCCGCCCTGGTGGCCGGCTGCCCGGGAGCCATGCCGCCTATTCCTCCTCGCCCTGGTAGATGCAGCCGGAGGTGCAGGTCTCGTTGATCACCACGCGCGAGAGGCCCGGCAGCCGCGGCTTCAGCCGTGCCCAGATCCACTTCGCCAGCACCTCGCTGGTCGGATTTTCCAGGCCTTCGATGTCATTGAGGTAGTTGTGGTCGAGCTGCTGGTAGAGCGGATCGAAGGCCTTGCGGATATCGGCGTAGTCCATGATCCAGCCGCTGTGTTCGCCCACCGCGCCGCGCACGTACAGCGTGCCCTTCCACGAGTGGCCGTGCAGGCGGGCGCAGCGATGTCCCTCCGGGACGTTGGGCAGGCGATGCGCCGCCTCGAACATGAACTCCTTGTAGATCTCCATTGCGACTCGCTGTGCAGGGCGGGAAAGGACGCGGATTCGACGTCTTTCCCGAATGAGGAATATTCTGTAACTTACTTGTTTATAAGAACTTATTTATGCCACCCGGGCGTGACCAAGGTCCGGGTGGCCCTATTCTGCATGAGGTTGCGGCTGCGAAGCCACCCGCGTCGCCGGCTGCCCGCGAGCCGATCACAGCAGCGCCGCGCAGGGCCGCTGCGGCATCAGGGCTCTGCAGGACAGCGACTGGCCTAGCGCGACTCCAGCCACTGCATCATGCCGGCCATGCGCTCAAGGAAGGCCTGCGGGTCCCGCTCGCGCAGGCGCATCGCCTGCAGCGCCTGGTCGATGCCGATGACCAGCTCCTGCTCGTTGGCGAGCATGCCGTCCACCACAAGTGCCGCGCAGTCCTCCGCCGGCATGCCGTTGCGATTGTCCCAGCTGCTGGGGCCGTATTCGGCGCCACTGCCGGTCAGCGCATGGCGGAAGACGTTGCTGCGGATGCCGGCGATCACCAGCAGCGTCACGTGAATGTTGTCGCGCAGGTGCTCGACGCGCAGGGTGTCGAAGTAGCCGTGCAGCGCGTGCTTGGCCGCGCAGTAGGCGCTGTGGTGCGGTACCGCATGCTTGCCGGCCACCGAGGAGGTCACGACGAAGCGGCCCGACTGCTGCTCGATCATCCGCGGCAGGACCAGGCCGGCGAGCGCGACCGGCGCGAAGAAATCGATCTCCATGATGCGGCGTACGACGTCCAGCGTGGTATCCCGCGCCGCGGCACGCTGCCCGATGCCGGCATTGTTGACCAGCACGTCGAGGCGCGGATGCCGGCTGAGCACCTCCTGCGCAGCGGCTGCGCGTGCCGCGGCATCACAGATGTCGAACGGCAGGATGTCGATGGTCCCGGGTCCCTGGCAGCTGGCCTTCACGCGCTCGAGTTCGGCCTGGCGCCGCGCCGAGAGCACGAGGCTGGCGCCCTCGCGGTGGAAAACCCGGGCCATGCCCTCGCCGACACCGGAGGACGCGCCGGTGATCCAGATGACCTGTCCCTGCAGTTTCATGCCGCCCTGCTCCCCGTGGCCTGCCGGGATCATGTCATAACGCCCGTGCCAGCGCGGGGCCGGGAACGGGTCCTTGAGTCCCACGGCCGGCCCGGCATAATGGCCTGCAACTGGCAGCCGCTTGCGCGGCAGGAGATGCAGCATGGCAGACGAGCGCGATTTGCGGATGGTGACAGCTGGACGCGGCAACCCGGGCGACAGCCTGGCCGGGGCGGCTGCACGGCCCTCGGAACTCGCAACCAACCGCGTGCTGCGCAACACCTACCTGCTGCTGGCCGCCACGCTGCTGTTCAGCGCGGCGATGGCCGGCGTCGCCATGGCGTTCGGCATGCCCTTCCTCGGGCCCATCGTCACGCTGGTGGGTTACTTCGGCCTGCTGTTCCTGACCGTCCGGCTGCGTAATTCGGCTGCCGGCATCGTGGCGGTGTTCGCCCTGACGGGCTTCATGGGCCTGACGCTTGGACCCCTGATCAGCGCCTACCTGCGCGCCGTGCCCAACGGTGGCGAGCTGGTGATGACCAGCCTCGGTGTCACCGGCCTGCTGTTCGCCGGGCTCAGCGCCTACAGCATCCGGTCGCGCCGCGACATGAGCTTCATGGGCAGCTTCCTCACCGTCGGCCTCTTCGGCCTGCTCGGCGTGATCCTCGTCGGCCTGTTCGTCGATCTCTCGGCATTCCAGATGGCGATCTCCGCGGGCGTCGTCATCCTGATGGCCGGCATGATCCTCTATGAGACCAGCGCCATCATCCACGGCGGCCAGGACAACTACATCCTCGCCACCGTGAGCCTCTACGTCAGCATTTACAACATCTTCGTGAACCTGCTGGCGCTGCTCGGCATGGGCGACGACTGAGCCTCGACCAAGCCTGGCGCGAGGCCCAGCCACTCAATCGTCACCCGGGAGTGTCCAACACGGCCAGCAAGCGCAAGCCCGCGAAACGCCCCACCAGGACCGCCGCGACGCTGGGCCCCGACGAGTTGTGCCGCATCGACGCCTACTGGCGTGCATGCAACTACCTCGCGGTCGGCATGATCTACCTGCAGGACAATCCCCTGCTGCGCGAACGGCTGCAGCCAGCCCAGATCAAGAACCGGCTGCTTGGCCACTGGGGCGCCAGCCCGGGGCTGAGCTTCATCTACGTGCACCTCAACCGGCTGATCCGGAAGTACGACCTGAACGCGATCTTCCTGGCCGGCCCCGGGCATGGCGCGCCGGGCGTACTCGCGCCCGTGTACCTCGAGGGCAGTTACTCCGAGATCTACCCGAACAAGGGCGAGGATATCGCCGGCATGAGGGAGTTCTTCAAGGAGTTCTCCTTCCCGGGCGGCATCGGCAGCCACTGCACGCCCGAGACCCCGGGATCCATCCACGAGGGTGGCGAGCTCGGCTATAGCCTCTCGCACGCCTTCGGTGCGGCATTCGACAATCCCGACCTGCTGGTGGCCGTGGTCGTGGGCGACGGCGAGTCGGAGACCGGGCCGCTCGCCACCGCCTGGCACTCCAACAAGTTCCTCAATCCGGTGCGCGACGGGGCCGTGCTGCCGGTGCTGCACCTGAACGGCTACAAGATCAACAATCCGACGATCCTCGCGCGCATATCCCACGAGGAACTCGAGGCGCTGTTCCGCGGTTATGGCTGGACGCCCCACTTCGTCGAAGGCGACGATCCGGCCGCAATGCACCAGCTCATGGCGGCAACCATGGAACGCTGCGTGCGCGACATCCACGCCATCCAGGCCGACGCGCGGAAATCCGGCAAAGCGGTGCGCCCACGCTGGCCGATGATCGTGCTCAGGAGCCCCAAGGGCTGGACGGGCCCGAAGAAAGTCAGCGGCAAGACCGTCGAAGGCTACTGGCGCGCCCACCAGGTGCCGATCATCGACGTGCGCGACAACCCGGATAACCTGAAACTGCTCGAGAGGTGGCTGAAGAGCTACCGGCCGCAGGAGCTGTTCGACGCCAGCGGGCGACTGGTCGAGGACCTGCGGGCGCTGGCACCGAAGGGCAGCCGCCGCATGGGCGCGAACCCGCACGCGAACGGCGGCCAGCTGCGCCGCGCGCTGCGGCTGCCGGACTTCCGCGACTACGCCGTGCCGGTGAAGAAGCCCGGCGCGTCCGAGGCCGAGAACACCCGCAAGCTCGGCGAGTTCCTGCGCGACATCCTGAAGCTGAACCCCGGGAATTTTCGCGTGTTCGGTCCCGACGAGACCACCTCGAACAAGCTCGACGCCGTCTATCAGGCGAGCAGGAAGACCTGGCTGGCCGACATGCTGCCGGTGGATGCCGAGGGCGGCGAGCTGGCGCGCGATGGCCGCGTCATGGAAATGCTCTCGGAGCACACCCTCGAGGGCTGGCTGGAGGGGTACCTGCTCACCGGCCGCCACGGCTTCTTCTCGACCTACGAGGCCTTCGCGCACGTCATCGACTCGATGTTCAACCAGCACGCCAAGTGGCTGGACATCTGCGAAGACCTGCAATGGCGCGCGCCGGTGGCCTCGCTCAACCTGCTGATTACCTCGACCGTCTGGCGCCAGGACCACAACGGCTTCACCCACCAGGACCCCGGCTTCCTCGATGTCGTCGTCAACAAGAGCCCGCGGGTGACGCGCATCTACCTGCCACCCGATTCGAACTGCCTGATGTCGGTGGCGGACCACTGCCTCAGGAGCACCGACGACATCAACGTGATCGTCTGCGACAAGCAGAAGCACCTGCAGTTCCTCGACATGGATGCGGCGATCAAGCACTGCACCAAGGGCATCGGCATCTGGGAGCGGGCCAGCACCGACCAGGGCGCCGAGCCCAACGTGGTGATGGCATCCTGCGGCGACATCGCCACGCAGGAGGCGCTCGCCGCGACAGCGCTGCTGCGGCAGCACTTCCCGGACCTCCGGATCCGGTTCGTCAATGTCGTGGACCTCTACCGGCTCACGCCGCCCAGCGAGCATCCCCACGGGCTGTCCGACCGCGACTTCGACTCGCTGTTCACGGTCGACAAACCGATCATCTTCAACTTCCACGGTTATCCGTGGCTGGTCCACCGCCTCGCCTACCGCCGCCGCAACCACCCGAACCTGCACGTGCGCGGCTACAAGGAAAAGGGCAACATCAACACGCCGCTCGAGCTGGCCATCAACAACGAGGTGGACCGCTTCAGCCTCGCGATCGATGTGATCGACCGCGTGCCACGGCTGCAGGTTGCCGGCGCGCACGTCAAGGAAAAGCTGCGCAACCTGCAGATCGAGTGCCGCAACTACGCGCATGAGCACGGCATCGACCGCGAAGCCGAGCGCAACTGGAAGTGGCCGTACTGAGGGCGTACCGGCCTGGCGTACTGCAGAGCCTGGCGGTCAGCCGCCACCCGGGGAACTGAAGCGCGCCACCAGGAATATCCCGAGCATCACGAAGGCGAGCGCCGTCTTCACCGCGGCACCGATGGCCAGGCCCAGCGTGGCACCCAGGCTCGCCATGCCCGCCTCGCGCAGCGAGCGGTTGCCGGCGAGCTCGCCGAGCATCGCCCCGAGGAACGGCCCGAGCAGGATGCCAGGCAGCCCGAAGAACAGCCCGATGAGCATGCCGGCCGCCGCGCCCCAGGCGGCGCGCGGCGTGGCGCCGAAGCGGCGCGCACCGAAGGCGACGGCGGCGAAGTCCGCTCCCCAGGCGAGCAGTGCCAGCAGCGCCAGCACGGCGATGCTGCCGGCGCCGACATGGGCGAAGCCCTCGGCCCAGGCCGCGGCGACCAGGCCCAGGAACAGCAGCGGGATGCCCGGCAGCGCCGGCAGGATCAGCCCGGCGAGCCCGAGCACGACCAGCAGCAGCGCGGCCGCCCAGAGCAAGGAGTTCATTCCCATGGTTTGCGTCAGCTGCCCGGCAGGGACCCGAAGCATAGCAGGCGCCGGCAACCGCATCAGCGGCCGGGATCGGCTGGCGTTACGATCTGGCTTCCGCCGGCACGAAGCGGCACTGCCCCCCCGGGAGATCATCATGGGCGACCTACATAGCGGCTCCTGCCTCTGCGGCCAGGTCAGATTCAGGCTGGATGGTGCTGTCGAGCGCTTCTTCCTCTGCCACTGCGAACGCTGTCGCAAGGGCAGCGGCTCAGCCCACGGGGCGAACCTGTTTTCCTCCACCATGAGCATCACCTGGCTGTCAGGCCAGGACAGCGTGCGGCTCTTCAACCTGCCGCAGACACGACACAGCCGGGCATTCTGCGAGAGCTGCGGCTCGGCCCTGCCCTGGTCGCAGGGCAGGATGCTGGTGGTGCCGGCGGGCTGCCTCGATACCGCGCTGGATCGCGTGCCGGATGCGCATCTCTTCATGGCCAGCCGGGCGCACTGGGACCATGACCTCGCCGCGCTCCCGGCGTTTGCCGGGATGCCGGCTTAGGCAGCGAATCCCGGGCAAGACCGGCAGCAGCCTTGCGGCCAGCCGCCGGGCCGGCCGACAATCGGCGACATGGACACGACGCTGCGACGACCCCGGATGCAACGCGCCCTGGCACTGCTGGCCATCGTCTTCGGCCTGGTCACGCTGGGCGCCGGCGGCAGCGTCCTGCTGGGGCTGCGTGATCCCGGCTACACGGTGTTCATGCCGCTGCTCACCTTCAACTCCATCATGGGCTTCGCCTACGTCGCCACCGGAGTGGCCGGCTGGAACAGCGCCAGCGCCGCCCGCAACGGCGCCGCGCTGATCTGCCTCGCCAATGCGGTGATGCTCGGCATCGTCGTCTGGTTCTATCTCGGCACCGACGAGGTCGCGATCCAGAGCCTGCGCGCCATGAGTTTCCGCACGGCGCTCTGGGTGGCCCTGTTCCTCGGGTTCCGCAGGGTCGCCTGAGCGCGGCAGCCGCCCGCCTGCGAGCACGCCTGTCCACCACCTGGCTGGTGGAACAGGCAGTTGCCGCGCGCCATGGTCGCGCCAGGTAAGCTGCTCCCGGACTGCCAGCCACCAGCGGAAGCAACCAGATGCAGATCGACATCATCCTCGAACCGGACCTGAGTGCCACACAGGTGACCGAACTCGCGGTCGCCGCGGAGAACTACGGCTTCCGCACCCTGTGGCACTCGAACTACCACCAGAACCCGGATGCCTTCATGATGCTGGTGCCTGCGGCGCTGGCTACCCGGCGCATCCGGCTCGGCGTGCTGGCGATCAGCCCCTATGAGATGCAGCCGCTGAAGATCGGCAATGCGTTGCTGACCCTCAACGAGTTCAGCCAGGGCCGGGCCGTGGTGGCCATTGGCGGCGGCGGCTCGGTGATGGGCGCCTGCGGCATCACCTTCGACCCGAAGGCGCAGCGCATGGTACGCGGCGTGCGCGAGGCGGTGGAGATCACCCGCGCGGTGGTGTCGGGCAAGATGTGCATGGGCTATCCCGGCGAGGTGTTCAAGGTCACACGGCCGTTCCGCCATGCCTGGAAGAAGGCGCCCACGGCCCGGGTGTTCAGCTGCTCCACCGGGCCGAAGATGCTGGAAATGGCGGGGCGCGTTGCCGACGGCACGCAGATGAGCGACGTCACGCCGGAGAAGATCGGCCAGCACATGGAAGCCCTGCGCCGGGGTCTGGCGCAGCGCCAGTCGCCGGCGGCGGACTTCCGCGTCAGCAATTTCTGGGCCTGGCATATAAAGGAAGACCCGGCGAAGTCCCTGTACGAGGCGCGCCGCGAACTGGTGTTTCGCGGCGAACTGCTGCCACCGAAGTACGACATGCTGCCCTACGTGACGCCGGAGGAGCGCCAGCTGGTGATCGACAAGTGGCAGAACTTCGCCAAGGCGTTCTGGACCCGCAGCGGCGTGATCGAGGACGTGCCGGAATCCATCGTCAGCCGGTTGATCGCCGCCTGCTCCTCGGCCGGCGGCCTCGACGCCATCGACGCCCAGATCGAGCGCTTCCGCGTATTCGAACGCGCCGGCCTGACCGAGCTGTCGATCCGGCTGTTCGACGAGCCCATGGCGGGACTGAAGATCCTGGCCGAACGGCTGCTGCCAGCATTCGAACGCTACGAGGGACCGCCTGCCCCGGCGGCGCCGTGACGCCAGGCTGCGCGCCCGCCTACAATGGGCGCCCATGAACACCCCCACCCAGACGATCCGCAGCGTCGCGGTCATCGGCGGCACCGGTGCACTCGGCGGCGGCCTGGCCCGCCGCTGGGCCCGCGCCGGCCTCGCCGTCCACATCGGTTCGCGCGATGCGGCCAAAGCGGCTGAAGCCGCGGCCGCCCTCGCCGCCGCCCTGCCCGGTGCGACCGTCAGCGGCCACGCCAACCCGGAGGCCGCGGCCGCCGCCGAGGTGGTGGTGCTGACCGTGCCCTTCGCGCACCAGCGGCCGACCCTCGAAGCCATCCGCGACGCCCTGAAGGGAAAGATCCTCGTCGATGCCACCGTGCCGCTGGTGCCGCCGAAGGTCATGCGGGTGCAGCTGCCGGCCGAAGGCTGCGCCGCGCTCATCGCCCAGGCCATCGTCGGCGCCGAGGCCACCGTGGTCTCGGCATTCCAGAACGTGGCCGCCGATGTGCTCGCCGCGGACGCCGATCCCGGCTGCGACGTGCTGGTCGCCGGCGACAGGGCTGACGCCCGCGAGACCGTCATCGGCCTGGCGCACCGCGCCGGGCTGCGCGCCTGGCATGCGGGGCCGCTCGCCAACTCCGCTGCCATGGAGGCCCTGACCTCGGTGCTGATCTTCATGAACAAGCACTACAAGAGCGAGCATGCCGGCATCCGCATCGCCGGCGTCGGCCACGCGGGCGGCTGAGGGCGCCGGCGCCCGCCGGACGCCCGCCATTGCCAGCATGACCACCCCCGCGCTTTCACTCACGCCGCTGCCGGGGCTGCCCGCCATCCGGCCCGGCGATGACCTCGCGGCACTGATCGCCGCGGCACTGGAGCGTGCCGGGCTGGTGCTGGCGGACGGCGACGTGCTGGCCGTGACGCAGAAAATTGTCTCCAAGGCCGAGGGCCGCCAGCGGCGCCTGGCCGACGTACAGCCCTCGGCGCGGGCGCAGGCGCTGGCTGCGGAGACCCGCAAGGACCCGCGGCTGGTCGAACTGATCCTGCAGGAGTCGCAGGCGATCCTGCGCACGCGGCCGGACCTGCTCATCGCCGAGCACCGGCTCGGCATCGTGCTGGCCAACGCCGGCATCGACCGCTCCAACCTCGGCGGCGACGACGAGACCGTGCTGCTGCTGCCCGAGGATCCGGATGCATCGGCGGTCCGCCTGCGCCAGGCGCTGCAGCAGGTGAGCGGCGCCACGCTTGGTGTCATCATCACCGACAGCGTCGGCCGTGCCTGGCGCCGCGGCACCGTCGGCATTGCCATCGGCACGGCAGGCGTGGCGCCATTTGCCGACCTGCGCGGGCGCCAGGACCTCGCCGGACGGCCGCTGCAGGTGAGCGAGATCGCGCCGGCGGACAGCCTGGCCGCGGCCGCGGTGCTGGTGATGGGCGAGGCCGCCGAGGGCTGGCCGGTGGTCCTGCTGCGCGGCGCCGGTGGCGGCGGCGCCGATACGCCGGCGCGCGTGGTGCTGCGACCGCGCGCGGAAGACCTGTTTCGCTGAGCGATGACGACCATGGTGCAGGCGACCGACAGCGTGGTGCTCCTCTCCGGCGGCGTCGGCGGCGCCAAGCTGGCGCTCGGCCTGCACCGCGCGCTGCCGCCGGCTGCGCTCACCATCATCGCCAACATCGGCGATGACTTCCGCCACCTCGGGCTCGCCATCTCGCCCGACATCGACACACTCATCTATACGCTCGCGGACCTTGTGAACCCGGATACGGGCTGGGGGCGGCGCGACGAGACCTGGAATTTCATGGCGGAGCTGGAGCGCCTCGGCGGCGAGACCTGGTTCCGCCTCGGCGACCGCGACCTCGCCAGCCACGTCGAACGCAGCCGGCGCCTGGAGGCCGGGGACGCTCTCTCGACGATCACGCGCGAGACCTGCCAGCGGCTCGGCATCGGCAGCCACATCGTGCCGGCCAGCGACCGTCGCGTGCAGACGCGGGTAGTGACGGACGCGGGTGTGCTCGCCTTCCAGGACTACTTCGTGCGCCAGCGCGCGCAGCCGGTGGTGAGCGAGGTGCGCTTTGCCGGCGCAGCCGAGGCCGTGCCTCCAGCCACGGCGATGGCGGCACTGGGCGATCCCGGGCTGCGCGCCATCCTCATCGCACCCTCAAATCCCTGGCTGAGCATCGACCCGATACTGGCGATACCGGCGCTGCGTGCCGCGCTGGAGAAAAGCACCGTCGCGCGCGTCGCGGTCTCGCCCATCGTCGCCGGGCAGGCCATCAAGGGCCCGACGGCGAAGATCATGGCTGAACTGGGCATGCCGGTGAACCAGGTGGGCATCGCGCGCCATTACCGGGGCCTCATCGATGGCCTGGTCCTCGACCATGCCGATGCCGGCGAAGTGGCGGCGGTCGAGGCGCTGGGCATCCGTGCCATCACCACGTCGACGGTGATGCAGACGCTGGAAGACCGCATGACGCTGGCGCGCTTCGCGCTGGAGTTCGCCGCGACGCTGCGTCGCCCGTGACCGCCGGCGCATGACCACCTGGGCACTGTTACCGGTCCGGTCGCTGACCGGCGCGAAGAGCCGCCTGGCAGCAACCCTCGACGCCAGCGAACGCGCCGCCCTGGCGCGCTGCCTGGTGCAATCCGTCATCGAAGCCACCAAGACCGCCCGCGGCATCGATGCGGTGGCGGTGGTCACTGGCGATGCCGCGGCGCGCGCCCTGGCCGAGGCCAACGGCTGCCGCTGGCTGCCCGATGATCCAGCGCTCGGCCTGTCCGGCAACGTGGACGCTACCATGGCCCAGCTGGCCGGCGAAGGTGTGCAGACCGTGGTGGTCGTGCCCGCCGACCTGCCGTTGCTGGCCGCAGCGGACCTCGAGACCCTGCTCGCCGGCCATGGCAGCGGCGTCACGGTGGTGCCGGCTGCCGCGGACGGTGGCACCAACGCCCTGGTGATGACGCCGCCCGCTGCGGCGCCCTGCCGCTTCGGGCCGGACAGCGCGCAGGCGCACCTGCAGGCCGCGCGGGAGCGCGGTGTCGCCGCCCGCCTGCTGGCACTGCCCGGCTTTGCGCGCGACCTCGACACCGTGGATGATGTGCGCTGGCTCTGCGCGCAACCGGATGGCGGAACGGCGCGCGAGTACCTCGAACACAGCGGCATCTGCGCGCGCCTGCGGGCGTGCGGCTGAAAACGGCGAACACGATGACAGACTGGCAGCAACTCGACGGCGCGCAGGCTGCGGACCAGGCGGCGGCCATGCCCCTGCCCGAACTCCTCGCCGCCGCGGCGGCGGCACGTGACAGCGGGCATGGCGCGGTGGTGAGCTACTCGCGCAAGGTCTTCATCCCGCTGACCGAACTCTGCCGCGATGTCTGCCACTACTGCACCTACGCCAAGACGCCGCGGCGCCTGCAGGCGGCCTACCTCGATCCCGAGGCGGTGCTGGCGATCGCCCGGGCCGGCCAGGCTCAGGGCTGCCGCGAGGCGCTGTTCACCCTGGGCGACAAGCCGGAGCTGCGTTACCGCACCGCGCGCGATGCGCTCAGGGCACTGGGCTACTCCTCCACACTGGCCTACCTGCGCGCCATGGCGGAGCGCGTGCTGAAGGAAACCGGCCTGCTGCCGCACCTGAATCCCGGCGTGCTGGCCGCCGACGATTACCGCACGCTGCGCACGGTGGCGCCCTCGATGGGCATCATGCTGGAGTCGGCCAGCCCGCGGCTCGCCGCGCGCGGCGGCCCGCATTTCGGCTCCCCGGACAAACTGCCGGAGGTGCGCCTCAAGGCCATCGAGGATGCCGGCGTCGCCGGCGTCGCCCTCACCTCCGGCCTGCTCGTCGGCATCGGCGAGACACGGCGCGAGCGCATCGACAGCCTGGTGGCCCTGCGCGACAGCCACCGCCGCCACGGCCACCTGCAGGAAATCATCATCCAGAACTTCGTGCCCAAGCCCGGCACCAAGCTCGCCGCTGCCCCGCCACCGCCGTTCGCCGAGCTACAGTGGACCATCGCCGTGGCGCGGCTGCTGTTCGGCCCCGCGATGAACATCCAGGCGCCGCCGAACCTCAACGAGGGCCGGCTCGGCGAACTCATCGCGGCCGGCATCAATGACTGGGGTGGCGTCTCGCCGGTGACGCCGGACCATGTCAACCCGGAGTCTCCCTGGCCACAACTCACCGAACTCGCGCAGCAGACCGCAGCCGCCGGCAAGACGCTGGTGGAACGGCTGACGCTCTACCCGGCCTACCTGCGCGAGCGCCAGCACTGGCTGGATGCGAGCCTCGTCACCGCGGTGCTGCGCCATGCCGATGCCGCAGGCTTCGCCCGTGACGACAGCTGGGCCGCGGGCGACAGCAGGTCGCGCGCACCGGCGGCTGCCGCCGCCAGCGGCGGCTTCGCCGATCGCGCCATCGCGGCGGCCGTGGCCCGGGCACGGGCCGGCGAACGCCTCGATGCCCCGGACCTCGAGCGGCTGTTCGCAGCACGTGGCGCGGATGTCGATCGCCTCTGCGCGGCCGCCGATGCGCTGCGCGCGGAGGCCTGTGGCGACACGGTCAGCTACGTCGTCAATCGCAACATCAACTACACCAACCTCTGCGCCTACAAGTGCCAGTTCTGCGCCTTCGCCAAGGGCAAGGCCGACGAGGACCTGCGCGGCGCGCCCTACGTGCTCGACCTCGCCGAGATCGGCCGGCGCGCGGCTGAAGCCTGGGACCGCGGCGCCACGGAAGTCTGCCTGCAGGGTGGCATCCACCCGGCATTCACCGGCCAGACCTACCTCGACGTGCTGCGCACGGTGAAGGAAGCCGCGCCGGGCATCCACGTGCATGCCTTTTCACCGCTGGAGGTGACCCAGGGCGCGCGCACCCTGGGCATTGGCGTGGAGGCGTTCCTGCGCCAGCTGCGGGATGCGGGCCTCGGCACGTTGCCCGGCACCGCCGCCGAGATCCTCGACGACGAGGTGCGCCGGCAGATCTGCCCGGACAAGGTCAATACCCTGCAGTGGCTCAACGTGGTAGCGACCGCGCACCAGGTCGGCCTGCGCACCACGGCGACCATCATGTTCGGCCACCTCGAGGCACCACGGCACTGGGCGCGCCACCTGCTGGCGATCCGCGACCTGCAGCAGCAGACCGGCGGCTTCACCGAATTCGTGCCGCTGCCCTTCGTGCATATGGAGGCACCGCTCTACCGTCGCGGCCGCGCACGCCCGGGCCCGACCTGGCGCGAGGCGCGGCTGATGCATGCAGTGTCGCGGCTGGCACTGCACCCGCTGATCCCCAATATCCAGGCCTCCTGGACCAAGCTCGGCGAAGCCGGCGCAGCGCAGCTGCTGCAGGCCGGGGTCAATGACCTCGGCGGCACGCTGATGAACGAATCGATCTCGCGCGCCGCCGGCGCGGCCCACGGCCAGGAACTGCCGCCCGAACGCATGGACGCCCTGATCCGCAGCGTCGGCCGCCAGCCGCGCCAGCGCACGACGCTCTACGGCGAGCCGCCGGCCGCACGCATCGCGCAGTCCTACGACGCACCCGAACTCGCGGCCATGAGTTTCCGCGCCGCGCGCGACTACCAGGCTGCCTCCTGAGACCCCACAACCACGATCCACGGTGACCCGCGTGACCCAGAAGCGACAACCCGCCCCGGCAGAACCCCATGTGCATGGCCCCGACTGCGACCATGACCACGACCACCACCACGAACCGGCCGAACCCTATCGCCGCGACACGCCGAAGCTCGGTCGCAACGATCCCTGCTTCTGCGGCAGCGGCAAGAAATACAAGAAGTGCCACGGCGCCGCCAGCTGACTGAGGAGTTAAGGGGGGAATTAAGGGGAATTAAGGGGACAGTTTACTTATCTGTTACTACCATTCTCAAAACAGGACCGCATCTCAAGAACAGATAAGTAAACTGTCCCCTTAATTCCCTTTAATTCCCCATTCCCATGCTGCAGGTCTCGCCGACTGTCGCCGTTCCGCTGTCGGACATCGTGCTCAGCGCAGTGCGGGCCCAGGGCGCGGGCGGACAGAACGTCAACAAAGTCGCCTCCGCGGTGCACCTGCGCTTCGACATCGGCGCCTCGTCGCTACCGCTGGAGGTGAAGGAACGGCTGCGTGAACTGCGAGACCGGCGCATCAGCAGCGATGGCGTCATCGTCATCAAGGCGCAGCGCTTTCGCAACCTGGAGCAGAACCGCGACGATGCGCTGGCCCGGCTGGCCGAACTGCTGGCACTGGCGCTGGTGAAGCGCAAGACGCGGCGCCCGACGCGGCCGACCCGCGCCTCGCGCCAGCGGCGCCTGGAAAGCAAGAAGAAAGCCGCGGCCACCAAACGCCTGCGCGCCAGGCCTGGGCCCGACGCCTGACGCTCAGTGCGGCGCCCGCCCCGGGGCAAGCTCAGAGCAGCGCCGGCAGCACCCGCTCGCCGATCAGGCGGATGGACTCGGCGGGGTGCGCATAGAGCCGCAGCGCCACGCTACCGAGGCCCGCTTCCCGCAGGTGTCGCAGCCTGGCAATGAGGCCATTGAGCGCAGCCGGCGTGCCGCACAGCGTGACGTTGTCCACCAGCGCATCGAGCACCGGCTCGGGAATGCCTTCGACCTGGTGGCTGCCGGCGGCGAAGGCGCGGGCAAAGGCCGCGCGGCTGCCCATGACCAGGCGCACGTCGTCCGGGTCGAGGAACTCCGCGAGCAGCCAGGGACGGAAGATGCCGCGCAGGAACAGCCAGCGGCGTGCCTCGCGCCGTGCCTCGGCCTCGTCGGCGTAGACATGCCAGGCCGTGAAGACACTGGTCCAGAAACCGCCGGCGCGGGATCTGCCGCCGGCCTCGAGCGCGGCATCCAGCGTGGCGATGACCTGCGCGGCCGGCCCCGGCGGTACGTCGCTCATCATGATGCCGTCACCCGCCGTGGCGGCCATGCGCAGCATCTGCGCCTGGCCAGCGCCGATGTACACCGGCGGCATCGGCGCGGTGGCCCAGCCGAAGCGGCAGCCATGCACCTCGTACATCTCGCCGCCGAATTCCACCGGCTCGCGACTGGCCGCCGCACGGATGATCGCCGCACATTCGCGCACCGCGCGCACACGACGCGCCGGCGCGAGGCCGAGCGCCTGCAGTGCTTCGCCGCCGCCACCAATGACGACCCGCGCGCGCCCGCCGGCCAGCTCGTTCAGGGTCAGCAGACTGGCGGCGATCTTCAGCGGATGCGTGTCGTAGGGATTCACCGCGATGGGCCCAAGCGTGATGCGGCTGGTGCGCAACGCGGTGCGCGCCAGGTTCGCCCAGGGGTCGCGCGAATCGTTGAGGCTCGACACCCACAGGCCGCTGATACCGCAACGCTCGGCCAGCTCGCCGAGCGTCGCCAGTTCCCCGGCCGATGCACGGCTGTCGAGGATGACGTCGACGTCCATGGCCGCTACAGCAGCTCCGTGGCCAGCAGCCGCATGGCCTCGATGCTGCAGCCGCTGGCCAGCATGGAACCGACGCGGCCACTGCGGCCGGCCTCCTTCCAGGCACCGAGGCGCTCGCGGATGCGCGCGGCCGGGCCGACGAGGGCCACCTGGTCGATCAGCGCATCGGGCACCGCGGCGGCGGCGGCGGCACGCTTGCCGGCGAGGTACAGGTCCTGGATGCGCAGGGCGGCATCCGCATAGCCCATGCGCGTCACGTAGTCGAAGTAGAAGTTGCGGCCCTTCGGGCCCATGCCGCCGATGTAGAGCGCCAGGTTCTCGCGCACCGGCGCGCGGGCACGCTCGAGGTCATCGTCCAGCGACACCGGCACCGCCGGCGCCACCTCGAAGCTCGCGCGCGCACGCCCGCTCAGCGCCAGGCCCTCGGCCACGTGGGGCTCGATGATTTCCGGATGCTCCGGACTCAGCCAGACGGGAAATACGCCGTCGGCCACTTCCGCGGCGCAGGCGATACCCTTGGGCGTGACTGCCGCGGTGAAGATGCGCAGGGTCGGATCGGCGTGCAGGATGCCCTTCATCGGCGTGCCGAGTCCGCTGGCGCCCGGACCGTCGTAGGGAATGCGGTACTCGCGGCCCTGATGGACCAGGGGACCGGTGCGCGCCGCCACCTGGCGCACGATGTCGATGTACTCGCGGGTGCGGGCCAGCGGCCTGCCGTAGGCCACGCCATACCAGCCCTCCACTACCCGCGGCCCGGACGGCCCCAGGCCGAGGATGAAGCGCCCGCCGGAGAGCGTGTTGAGCGTCATGGCGGTCATGGCCGCGCAGGTCGGTGTGCGCGCGGGCATCTGCATGATGGCGGTGCCGACATGGATGCGGCTGGTGCGCGCGAGGATCCAGCTGGCCGTGGAAACGGCGTCCATGCCGTAGGCCTCGGAAGTCCATACCGAGTGGAAGCCGAGGCGCTCGGCCTCGAGGATCTGCTCCATGGGCAGCTGGGCCTGGGCGGTGCCATAGCCAGCGACGAAACCGAGCTTCATGTAGGACTCCCCGATGCGGCCTGCGGCCAGCTTAGCCCCGCCGGGGGGAGAAATCACATGGGCGTGGTCAACGCTCCTTGGGATCGCGCAACGGCAGCCGCGTGACCTTGGCGCTGCGGCCGGTCAGCTCGCTCTGCAGTTGCTGCAGCCGGCCGGTCAGCTCCTCGCGCTCGGCGGCCAGGCGCTGGATCTGATCAGCCACCGCATCGGAACCCGCCCGGGCGACGGACAGCTCGGTTTCCGCATCCTTGACGCGGACGCTGGCGCGGATGGTCTCCTCGGCCCGGTTCACCAGTTCCCCCCGCAGGGCCTGGGTCTTGGCGCACTCGTCGGCCAGACTCCTGCGCAGGCGTTCGATCTCCTGGTTGCGCTCCTCGAGGTCGCCGCCTTTTGCCTCCATCTCGCGGCGCAGGGCCTCGGACTCCTCGCGGTGGCGCTCCAGCGCGAGTTCCGCCTCCTCCGCCTTGCGCTGGGCGACGCGCAGGTCCGCCTCCAGTGCGCGAATGCGGTGGTTCGCCTCCTCGGACCTGACCCCGCCGCGACCCCGGGCCGCCAGGCGCACGACCACGCGGCCCACGGCCCAGCCGCCGAGGACGCCAATGACCGCAAAGATCAGGATGATCTCCTGGATGGTTAACATAACGCCTTGCCGGGACACCCATTATCGAGTGGGCAGCCTAGCCCGGCCCGCGGTACGGGCGCCATGTACTGGTTCTCACGGCCGGCGACGGCTGTTCAGAGCGGAAAGCGCTCCGTGATCTGCATCAATGGCTGCCCATCGCAGACCACCCGGTAACTGCGGGCCAGCAGTGGCCCACGGCAGAGCGCGGCGACTTCCGCAGGCCTTGCCGGCGCCTGCTCGCGGCCGAACCACAGGCCCTCGCGGCGGGTTTCGGCCGCAGTGTCGATGAGGATGCGCCCCAGCCCGCCGCCATCGCGTTCCAGGCCGCGACGCACGTCGGGGCCGAGGCGCGCGGCGGCGATCAGGGTATCGGCCCAGGCGAAGAAACGGCCGCTGCCGGCGCCGACCAGCAGTACCCGCCGGCGGATGGCGGGGTCGCCCGCCGCAAGCCCCAGCCAGGGCTCCGGCTGTCCGAGGCGCAGTTCCTCCTGCGCAATGCGGCGAACTTCCACCGGTTCGAGCCAATAGGCTTCGATGAACCGGGTTACGGTGCCGTCGATCACCAGCAGGCTGCGCAGGTAGGGGTCGAGGCTGGCCACGTCCACGTCGTCCAGCCCCACGGGCCGGCTCGCCTGCGCCAGGAATACATCGGCAGTGGGATCGAATGCCGGCAATGCAGCAGCCGGAGTGGTGGCGCCCATGGCGGCAATCTTAGGCGCAAACGCAGGGCGGCGGGACAGGCGGCCCACCGGGCGCTAGACTTTTTTGCATGAACCAGCCGATCAGCCGCCACTACGCCACCATCGACGGACGCTGGGGTCCCCGCCAGGTCCACTATCGCCGCAGCGGCCAGGGCCCGGCACTGGTGCTGCTGCACCAGTCACCACAGTCCTCGCGCGAACTGGCCGGGCTGATGCAGCGCTGGTCGGCGCACTTCACGCTCATCGCCCCCGACACGCCCGGCTACGGGCAGTCCGATCCGCTGGGTCCCGCCAGCCTGGGCATCGCGGACTTCGCCGAGGCCCTCGGCGAGTTCGTCGATGCCATCGGCCTGCGCCGCTTCGGCATTTACGGCTTCCACACCGGGGCCAGCATCGGCCTGTGGTATGCGGCGCGCCAGCCCGCGCGCGTCACGGCCATGGCCGCCAACGGCCTCGCGCAGCTCACCGACGCAGAACGCCGCGACATCCTCGCGAACTACCTGCCGCCGGTGGTGCCCGCCTGGGACGGCAGCCACCTCGCCTGGATGTGGGGCCGCATGCGCGAGCAGACCCTGTTTTTCCCCTGGTATGACCATCGCCCGGCGGCGCGCATGACCTTCGACGTGCCTCCGGCCACGGTACTGCACGACTCGTTCATGGACTTCCTGCGCGCCGGGGACCACTACGCCGTTGCCTACCGCGCCGCTTTCGAGTCACGCCCCGACACCGTGCTGCCCGGACTGCGGGTACCGCTGCTGGTCACCGCGGCAGCCGGCGACCCGCTGCAGGCCCACCTCGGCCGGCTGGGTGAACTGCCGCCCGGCGCCGAGGTCGCGCCCTCTGCTGGCCGGGAACCCGCCATCGAGCGCTGCCTCGGGCACCTGCTCGCCCGACGCGGCGATCCCGCGCCGGCGCCGGTGGCTACCCGCGCGCTGCCCGGGCGGCTGTGGAACCGCATGCTGCAGCTGCCGTCCGGGCAGGTCCGGGTGCGCGAGCGCCTCGATGGCCAGGGCGAGCCGGTGATGATCCTGCATGGCGCCGGCCAGTCCGCCGACGCCATGAACCGGCTGGCACAGGGCATTGCCGGCACCAGCCCCCTGATCGTTGCGGATCTCCCCGGGCATGGCGAGTCGGACCGCCCGGCCACGGGTCCGGGCATCGCCTCTTCGGCCGTTGCCTGCCTCGAAGTGCTGGGCGAAGCCGGCCTGACGAGCTGCACGCTGGCAGGCGTCGGCACGGGCGCCTGCGTCGCCCTGGAGATGGGCCGGCGCTCGCGCGCCCGCGCGCATCCGCTGGCACTCCTCGACCTGCCGTTCCTCCCGGACAGCGGCGCGGCGGCATTCCGCGAGCACGGCCTGCCGGATCTCGCGCCCCGCTGGCATGGTGGCCATCTGCTCGAGGCCTGGCACATGCTGCGCGACGCCCGCCTGTTCTTCCCCTGGTTCGACCGGCGCCAGGCCAGCGCACTACGCCTGGAGTCCGTCCTCGACGAGACCGGCCTGCAGGCCGAACTGCTCGACCTGCTGCGCGCCTCCCCGTCCTGGCAGTCCCTGCTCGCCGATACGCTCGATTACCCGGTGACGGCGGCGCTGGCCACGCAACGTGGTGCGCTGGCCATCGGTGCCGCGAGCAATAGCGCCTGGCTCGGGGCCACCCGCGATGCAGCCGCCAGCCGCAGCGGCCTTGCCGCGCAGCTGCTGCCCGGGGCGCAGGAGCAGTGGCTGCCCGCTCTGCTGGCCCTGTTCACCTGACGCGCAGCCGGCACGCAGCGCATTGAAGGCCCGCCCGGCACCCGTATACTGCCGGTCGATTCGCGGGATCGTCGGCGCCAGGTCGGCGCCAGGTCTACGCCAGGGATTCGCTCATCTGCTCTGGGGGTTTGCGCATGAAATGCACTGCGGTGGCAGGGCTGCTTGCCCTGGCTAGCCTTACGGCCGTTGCACAGGATGTACCGGGCTGGCGCATCGGTGGCGCCGCCAGCTTCACCGACTTCCAGGGCGATGACTCCATCACCCCGTCGCTGGGCCAGGGCTTCATCGACGACAACTCGGTGGGCCTGAAGGTCTATGCGCAATACCAGTTCAACAGCTGGTTCGGCCTCGAGGGCGCCTACCACGACCTCGGCACCTTCAAGGACCTGTCGCTGAACAACTCAGCCCCCGGCGACCTGAAGCTGAAGTTCGACGGCTTCAGCATCGATGGCCTGCTGTACCTGCCGTTCGCCAGCGAGGAAATCCAGCCCTACCTGAAGGCCGGCTACTTCAACTTCGACGACGAACTCAGCCTCAACGGCGCGGTCACCTCCAGCGCCTCGGAGACCGGCCTGACCGCCGGCGCCGGCGTGATGGTGCCGTTGACAGCGAGGTTCGGCATGCGCGCGGACCTGGACTGGTTCGACACCGACGTCGGTGACCTCTGGTCGCTGAACATCGGCCTGGAGTACTTCTTCGGTGGCCGCCCGCAGGCCGAACCGGCCATGGCGGCCGCAGCCCCGCCCCCGCCGCCCCCGCCGCCCCCGCCACCACCGCCGCCTGCAGAACCGGCCGACAGCGATGGCGACGGCATTGCCGACAGCGTCGACCAGTGCCCGGATACGCCCCAGGGCGAGCGCGTCGGTGCGCAGGGCTGCTCCTGCGATGTCAGCCGCGAAGTCGAGTTCGCCTTCGACTCCGCCGAGATCACCGACGCCGGCAGGGCCACGCTGGACGAAGTCGTCGAAACGCTGGCGCGCCTGCAGTTCGTCGCAGGCAGCGTCACCGGCTACACGGATAATGTCGGCAACGCCGACTACAACCAGCGGCTCTCCGAGCGCCGCGCGCAGGCCGTCGCCGACTACCTCGCTTCCCACGGTATCGCCGCAGGACGCCTGGTGGCCTCGGGCAAGGGTGCTGCCGATCCGGTGGCCGACAACGCCAGCGCCGAAGGCCGTGCGAAGAACCGTCGCGTCGTCCTGCGCCGCACCGACTGCGGGCAGGCACCGTAGGGCAGGAGTTGCCGCTCCTGCGGTAGCGGCAACTCAGCGACGGCGCGCGCGGGCGGCTGCGAGCGCGTCCGCCTCCTCGGCCAGCAGCGTCACCCAGGCCGGGCGGACCAGCAGTCCCTCGAGGTAGCGGGCCAGCCCTGGCCAGCGCGCGGCGTCGGGCAGGCCCGCGCCCTGCTGGTAGGTCACCAGCTGCGCACCAATGGCGATGTCGGCAACACTGAACCGGTCATCAACGGCGTAGCAGCGACCAGCGATCACGCTTTCCAGGTAGGCGAATGCCTCGTCGCGCAGCGGGCCCGCGCGCTCCAGCACCGACTCGTCGGCCTGCCGCCCCTGGAACAGCGGCTTGACGATGCGCTCGGCGAAGTACGGCAGTGTCACCTCGCGCAGGCGGGTGTCGGCGTACTCCTCGAGCCACAGCGCCTGCGCGAAGCCGGCGGCCGGCTGCGGATACAGCGCCGGCTGCGGCCACAGCCGCTCCAGGTAGGCGATGATCACCGAGGAATCCGGGATCACCAGGCCGTCATGCTCTGCCACCGGGATCTTCGCCAGCGGATGCAGGGCGCGCACCCGGGCGGAGCCCATGGGCGCCTGCTCGAAACGATAGTCGATGCCCTTCTCCGCCAGCGCCAGCCGCAGCTTGCGCGTGAAGGTGGAGAGGTTGATGCCGTAGAGCGTCAGCATCAGCGCCCGAGGTCCACGAGCTCGACTGCGTCGGCGACGATCGCCTCGCCGAGGAAGCTGCTGCCGACACGCGCGAAACGCGCCACGCCGTCGGTTGCCAGCAGGCGCACGCTGCCCCGGCTGCCGGCCGGTCCCGTGGCATCGCGCAGCTCGCTGCGCACCACGCTGGCAGTGGTTGCGGCGGAATCGACGATGGCCAGACCCTGGTCCATGGCCTCGCCCATGACCTGGCCCATGGCCTGGCGGATCGCCGCTGCCAGCACCGGGAAGTGCGTGCAGCCGAGCAGCAGCACATCCGGCGGCGCGGCGGCCTGCAGCAGCGGCTCCAGGTAACGGCGGATGGTGAGCTCGACGATCTCGCCCTCCGTCCAGCCCTCCTCGGCCAGCGCGACGAACAGCGCGCAGGCCGCCGACAGCACCCGGGCGTCGGGGCGCAGGCGGCGAATGGCGGCATCATAGGCGCCGGCATTCACCGTGCCTTCGGTGGCGATCACGGCGATCCGGCCGGAGCGGCTGGCTGCGACCGCCGCCGCGGCGCCCGGCTCGATCACGCCCACGACCGGCAGCGGCGCGTAGCGCCGGCGCAGGACGTCCAGCGCCACGGCGGAAGCGGTGTTGCAGGCGATCACCAGGCAGCTCAGGCCGCGCGCTACCAGCGCATCGGCGGCCTGCTCCGCGTAGCGCACCACGGAAGCCGCGCTCTTGGTGCCGTAGGGCAGGCGCGCCGTATCGCCGAGGTAGATGAAATCGCGCCCCGGCAGCTCGCGCCGCAGCGCGCGCAGCACCGTCAGCCCACCCACGCCCGAATCGAAGACACCGATTGCCATCACCCGCCAGCATAGAGCATTCCACGTGGTGGACGGCAGCCGCGCGCAGCCCGGGCGGGCCGCAGGCCGGCCGCGGGATTCCGCTACACTGCGGCTGGCCCGGCCTGCGCGCCTGGACAACAGCAACCCCAGCCCACCGGAGCGAGCACGGCGATGGCGATCATTCCCTTCGAGACCCGCATCGACTTCAACAATCCCCGCTGGAACCGCGATGCCTGGGCGCGCATCCACGGCGACATGGACTCGTCGAAGGAGCGCATCGGCTACTGCAGCGGCACGGTTATGGCGGTGCGCCCGGGCGAAGCGGTCAAGCCGTTCCTCGGCTTCCAGGTGTTCCTGGCCACGCGCCTGGTGCCGCTGCCGGATGGCAACATCCGTCGCCTCAACAAGGAGGTGGTGTTCTACACCGAGCTCAGCCGGCGCGGCGAGCCTGGCGCCATCATCGAGGAGTTCAGGAATCCCTTCACCGGCGAGACCAACCGCATCGTGCAGGTGTGGAACGACCCGTTCAACTACACCATCAGCGACACGCTGATCCTCGCGCCCGAGGATTTCGCGGGTGACCGCAGCAAGCTGCCGAAGATTCCGCTGCTGTTCCCCTGGCAGGAACTGGGCAGCGACACGCTCGTGCTGTCCACCGACATGCACCTCAACTACCCGAATCCGCTGGCGCCGGAAAAATGGCCGCGCGAGTCCTCGGGTCCGAAGGTCCAGGCCACCGAGATGATGCGCTACTTTGTCAGCCGCAGGGACCTGGAGAACCCGGCACTGACCGCAGTTCCCTATGTCGGTACCTGGCACCGCATCACGCCCTGGCTGCCGTTCATGCTCATGGGAACCACGCCCGGCCACTGCATGTACGCCTCCAGCATGACCGGCTACGATTCCATCGACCGGCTGCCGCGGCAGGTGGTGGACTACGCCATGAAGCACCGGCCCGACATGCTCAAGGCACCCACCGAGGACTACGGCCCGAGCCACTCGAGCCTGGAACACTACGCCAGGGAACAACAACCCGCGCCACCGCGGTAGCCAGCCACTGGCTGCCGAGCCGCGACCGGCGGCACCAGGAGGAACATGGACGACCAGACCCGGATCGAACTGGAGGCGGCGGCCTTCCGCCGCCTGCTCCAGCACCTGGACTCGCGCAGGGACCTGCAGAACATCGACCTGATGAACCTCGCGGGCTTCTGCCGCAACTGCCTGGCGAAGTGGTACCGGGCCGCTGCCGCGGAGCGCGGCATCGAACTGGACGACGCGGCGGCGCGCGAGCGCATCTACGGCATGCCATACGCCGAGTGGAAGGCGCGCTACCAGCGCGACGGCGCTGGCCGGCAGCCGTAACCCCCGCGGGACGGCAGCGCGGCTGCGCATGAAACCGCAGGCCAACATCAGCAAGTCCGTCTCCCGCGGCTTCCGGGTGCTGGAACTGTTTCACGAGCGGCGCCAGCCGATGACGGCAGCACAGATCCAGCACGCGCTGCGCATCCCGCAGCCGAGCGTGCGGGTTCTGCTCCGGGAGATGGTCGGCATCGGCTACCTCGCCTACGCCATGCCGACGAAGACCTACTTCCCCACCGCGCGGGTCCGTCATCTCGGCGACTGGCTCGGCAAAACGATCCTGCTGCCGGATCCACTGGTGGCACTGGTGGACTCGCTGGCCAGCGAATTGCAGGAGACCTGCACGCTCAGCACCGCAACCCAGGGCCATGTGGAGGTGCTCTACGTCCGCCGGGCCACGCATGCCCTGGCGATGCAGGTCGCCACGGGCATGGGCGGGCCGCTCTGGCGCAGCACCGCGGGCCGCGCGCTGCTCGCGGCGTTCGATGACCGGCAACTGGCGGCGTTCTTCGACCAGCTCGATCCGCGCAGTGGCCCGCGCTCGCGCCAGCAGCGCGAGCAGATCCAGCAGCAGATCCGCCAGATCCGCTCGCAGGGCTACTTCGCCGGCTACGACGTGCTGCTCAAGGGCGTCGGGTCGGTCTGCATCCCGGTACCCGCGCAGGCCGCCGGGGTCATGCTGGTCCTGACCCTGTCCGGCGGCAAGGACCGGATCCGGCCGCGCGAGAAGGCGCTCATCCGCAGCATGCGCCAGCGCCTGCGGGAAACGCTGGACGACATCATTCGGGTACAGTAGGCACGCACCGCAGCCGGACGGTCTCCGGGCTGCCCTGCCAGGGGGAAGGGATCACATGGCCGACAGACCGACCACCGTCGTCGCGGCGCTGCTGCTGGGTTGCTGCGGTGTATTCGCCATCATGGGCCAGCCCATCCTGGTCGAGGTGCTGGTCACCCGCCTGGGCATGCAGGCTGGCGACGCGTTTTCCATCACGGCACTGGAAGCCCTCGGCACGGCGCTGGGACCGGTGCTGGCACTGTCCTGGATGCAGCGACTGCCCTGGCGGCTGGCCGCAGTCTCCGCATTGCTGGTCATCATCGGCGGCAACATCCTCTCGGCCTTTGAAGCCAGCGCGACCACGCTCGGCGTTCTGCGCTTCCTCATCGGCCTGCTTGGCGAGGGCACCGCCTTCGCGCTGGCCGTCGCAATCGTCGGCAACACCCGCCAGAAGGACCGGAATTTTGCCTTCCTGGTCGCGGCGCAGGTGCTGCTCGGCGTGCTGTTCTTCCGCTTCCTGCCCATGCCGCAGGATGCCGGTGTTGCCGGCGTCACGCTGCCCATGGCGGGACTGGCGGTCCTCGCGCTGCTGGCCGCTGCCTGGATCCCGCAGCCCGCCGCCAGCGGCCAGCAGGCCGCGGCGGCGCAGCCCGCCGGCCCGGTGGCACCGGCCCTCGCTGCGCTGGCGGTGATGCTGCTCTGGTGCACCGGCCTCGGCGCCATCTGGGCCTCCATCAAGCTCGTCGGCGTGGAAGTCACCTGCCCCGGCTGCGACGCCACGGCCAGTGCGGCGGCGGCCGTGGATGTGGGCAAGGCGCTGGCACTCTCGACCGGCATCGCGGTAATCGGCGCGCTGGCGGCTGCAGCCATGGCCGATCGCTTCGGCCGCCTGCTGCCCGTGAGTCTGGCGCTGGCGGTACAGCTCGTCATGGTGCTGCTGCTCAGGGGCGAAATGCCCTGGCTGCAGTTCGCCATGACCGTGGCCACCTTCCAGACTTTCTGGAACATGACCGGGCCCTATCTCATGGGCAACGTCGCCGCCAATGACACGACCGGCAAGTTCAGCCTGCTGATTCCCACGATCCAGATCGGCGGCTTCTTCCTCGGCCCGACGCTCACCCGGTTCTTCCTGGCCGGCGGCAGCTATGCCGCCGCGAACTACGTGGCTGCCGTGTGCATCGCCGCCGCGCTGCTGCTGTTCATCGCGACGGCAGGACGCTCCAGGAATGCCGGACCCGGGCCGGGCCACTGACGCCGGCGAGGCCTCGCCGGCGATCGTGGTTCAGGGATTGCGTAGCCAGATCTGCCGGGGCGCGAAGCCGTCGCGGCGCAGGAAATGCTCGGTGTAGACGATGCGATCCGGCCGCAGGCGCATCAGCTGGCCCCTGGGCGGCTCGCTGGAGATCCGGCCGATCTCGAAGGATGACGCCACCCACTTGAAGACCTGCATGCCACGGTTCCAGTCGCTGGTGCCGGGATCGAGCAGTTCGGCGTTGCCGAACAGCTGGCAGCCCATGGCGCAGGCCCAGCCGGCCATCGGGTTGGCTACCGCCAGGCAGATGCGCGGATCGCGCTGCATCGCCTTGAGCTTCGGGCTGTTGGGCTGCGGAAAAACGTAGACATCGAGGCCGTCGGCGTAGAACTCCAGCGGGCTGACGATCGGCCCGTTCTTTCCCAGCGTACCCAGGTAGGCGATGTTGGTGAGCGTCAGGATGCGCTCGATCCGCGTTTCGAGATCCTGGCGCGGCATGGGAACCTTGGGCCAGTTCTCGGGTTCGAGCCAGCGATGGGCGGCACTCATGGTGTTCTTCTCCCTTGTCTGCATTCCGGGCGGGCTGTGGGCGCGGAATTATCGCACGCGCTGCCGCATCCGGGGCCGGGATGCGGCAAGCTGCCACCACTGTGGGGACAACGGCAGCGACCGCGTTGAGGCACGGCTGCAGCTGCACCTATGATCGCCCGGTTGCCGGCCACCGGCGCCGGATGAATGCAGGAGACCCACTGCCATGATCAGGAACCTGTTTGGTGCTGCCCTGGCCTTCGCGACGCTGGCCGCGAGTTCCACCGCAGCCGGCATGGAGGCCGGCAAGCCCACGGTGCTCGTCACCGGCGCCAACCGCGGCATCGGCCTGGAATACGTGCGCCAGATCGCTGCCCGCGGCTGGAACGTCATCGCCACGGTGCGCAAGCCGGCGGAGGCCACCGAACTGCAGGAACTGGCAAAGGCGCATGCCGGCGTGGTGATCGAGCCGCTGGACGTCACCGACCACGCGGCTATCGATGCCCTGGCGGCCCGCTATCGCGACCAGCCCATCGACATCCTGCTGCTCAATGCGGCGGTCACCCCGAGCTATCCCTCCGCCTTCAAGCCGCTCGCCGGCGTGGATTTCGACATCGCGCGCCAGAGCCTGCTGGTCAATGCCATTGGCCCGCTGAAGATGTGCCAGGCCTTCATGGGCCAGGTCGCGGCATCGGCGAAGAAGCAGATCGTAGTGCTCTCCAGCAAGGGCGGGTCCTTCGCCGAGAGCCCGAAGATGCCCATGATGTACGAGTACCGCGGCAGCAAGGCGGCGCTGGACATGTACATGTACACGCTGGCCTTCGAAACGCCGAAGAAGGGCGTCACCCTGGTGCTGCTCTCGCCCGGGCAGGTCAACACCCTGACCGATCCGAAGCTGCGCGCCATCAAGCGGCCGGGGGTGATCGAGGCACCGGAAAGCGTGACAAAGATGCTGCGCATCATCGACAGCCTCACGCCTGCCGACAACGGCAAGTTCCTCTCCTACGAGGACCGGAGCGAGATCCCCTGGTGAGGTAGCGTCAGCCGGCCGGGCGGCCGTAGGCGGCTGCCAGGTAGTCGACGATCGGCCCGACGTCCTCAGGCCGGATCGGCGCGCCCATCACCCGGATCATCTTGTCGACCACCTTCTGCCAGCCGGCGTGGTCGAGGAATACCGAGTTCATCGGTATGTAGTCGAGGCTGTGGCAGGTGATGCAGTTGGCCTGTACCAGCACCCTGCCCGGGCCTTCGCGCAGCTGGATCTGGCTCTCGTCGGCATGCGCCGGCACGGCCAGCAGCAACAGCGCGGCGGCAACGGCATTTTTCATGGCAACCTCCATCAGCCGACCACCAGGTCGAGCGCCTGGATGAGATTGTGGTGGTAGCCGGCGGGATTGGGCACCAGCTGGCTGCCCTGCGTCTCGCCGGCGTGGCTGGTGGCGCGGAACAGCAGGCGCTGGCTGCCTTGCGCCCCGGGACGGAAGCTGTACTGCCACTGCCGCCAGGAAAACCGTCCGGCATCCACGCCAAGCCGGGCCGCCATCCAGGGGCCGTCCATCGACTGGGCAACCTCCACCCTGCGAATGCCATGGCCACCGTCCCAGGCAATGCCGCGGACTTCCAGCGGCACACCCGCAGCCACCCGCTGGCCGCTCACCATGTTGGTGACCAGCGAATTGACCACCATGCTGGTGATCGGTGTCGTCGACTCGCTGGCCTGGGAGGCGAACGCCGCGGCACCGGGGAAGGCAGCGCGCGGCAGGCGATAGGCCGACTTCATCCAGTAGCCGTCGAAGGCGGCCGGCAGGATGCTGATGCTGGCGAGGTGCTTGACCCAGTAGGTCGCGGTCCATCCGGGCACCACCAGCCGTGCAGGCGCACCATGCCAGTGCGGCAATGGCTCACCATTCATTTCGAACGCCACCAGCGTGTGTTCATCCAGCACCTTGTCCACGGGCAGGCTCTTGACGAGGTCGGGCGTGGCCGCCAGCACGCCGGTATCGGCGCCGTCGAACGCCACCTCCACGGCGCCGGGGCGCACGCCAGCCCTGGCCAGCACATCGCGCAGGCGCACGCCGCGCCAGCGCGCATTGCCCATGGCGCCGATGCTCCACTGGATCCCGGGCACATGTGGCGTGTAGAGGCCGCGCCGGTTGCCGGAACACTGGGCGACCGCCGCGACTTCCACCTGCTCGAACCCGCTGCGCAGTTCATCGAGGCTGAACTCGCGCGGCGCCACGGCCGCCGCACCGCCCACGCGCAGGCGCCAGCTGCGGGCATCGACCCGGGGAATGCCGGAGAGGTGGTAGCGCACGAAGAATGCGTCGTTGGGCGTGTAGAGCTGGTCGAAGTACTGCAGCGGCGTCTCGTAGTTCGGCGCGCGGAAGCTGCGCTTGATCAGCGGTTTCTTGCCCGGCAGGGCCGCGAGGATGCCCGACTCAACGGCGCCGGACGGCAGCCCCGGTGACGGCGCGGGCGCGGCCCCGGCCAGCCGGCCGAATGGCGCGGCCAGTGCAATACCGGCGAGGCTCCCGAGGAACTGTCGACGCTGCGTCATCTGCCCTCCTGGTGCCGCAATGGCTTCAGAACCACTTGTTGCGGCGGAAATAGACCGCGATCAGTGCCCCGAGGGCCACCAGCAGTGCCGAAGCCGCAAAGAACCCGAGCGTGGTTTCGGCGCCAGGGATGCCGCCGACATTCATGCCCATCAGCCCGGTGAGGAACGTCAGCGGCAGGAACACGGCCGAGAGCACCGACAGCACCAGGATGCGCTGGTTCTGCTGGAAGGCAAGGCGGCTGACGACCTCTTCCTGCGAGACCATGCCGCGTTCGCGGATCAGGTCCAGGTCCTCGAGAAAGCGCTGCACGCGGTCGGCCTGCTCGCGGATGGCGAGGTTGTCGGCTTCCGAAAGGATCGCGTCGGGCTGACGCACCAGCCGGTCCAGCGCGTCGCGCTGCGGTGCCAGGAAGCGGCGCAGCTGCGCCGTCTGCCGGCGCATGTCGGCGAGCTGGCCACGCACTTCCATGATGTTGTGCTCGCCGGCGGCCGCCTCCAGGGCATCGATGTGCTCGTCGAGGTCGTCCACCGATTCGCCGATGCGGTCGACGAGGCCCTCCACCAGCACGCAGAGGAACTCCCCGGGGCTGGACGGCCCCTCCCCGCTCTCGATGGCCGCCTTGATCTCGCCGCTGATGCGCAGCTGGCGGCGCCGCGCGGTGAAGATGCGGTCGCGCTCCAGCCAGACCCGCACCGAGACCATGTCGTCGGGCTCCGCGCCCGGATTCAGGTTCACGCCGCGCAGGATGACCAGCAGCCCGTTGCGCGAGGGCGCGCTGCGTGGCCGCGTGTCTTCGGCGACCAGCGCCGCGGCGATCGGCAGTTCGAGACCACTCTTCTCCTCGAGCCATTGTTCGGGCGCAGGCTCGCTGATGTCGAAGTGCACCCAGAGCAGCCCCTGCTCCGGGCGCCAGCTGGCGAGGCCTTCCCAGCCGATGCGGCTGCCGCCGCCCCTGCGGTCGAGGATCATGGCCCAGACCAGGCCGTGCTCGGTGGGTGGTGGCTGTTGCTGGCTCATCAGTGACTCTTTGGCGTCTTTCGGACTGTCTTTCGTCCCGCCCTGCGGCCAGGCTTGCGGCCGGCGCGCGCCTTGCCGCCACCGGGTTTCGCGATGGTCCGGCTCATGGCGTGGTACTCGCGGTTGGGCATCATGTCGAGTCCCATGGCCATGCGGTTGCTGAGATTGAACAGGCCGACGATCTCGCTGATGTCGTAGATATCGCCACTGCTGAAGCCGGCGCGACGCAGCGCCCTGCGATCAGCTTCGCCGACATCCCCCGGCGACGCAGTGAGCTTCCAGGCGAAGTCCAGCATGGCGCGCTGGCGCGGCGGCAGGCGCGCAACGCGATAGTTCATCACCAGCATCTCACCGAGTTCCGGATCCCCCGAGAGTTCGCGCACGGCCTGGCCATGGGCGACCAGGCAGTAATAGCAGCGGTTATGGCTGGACACGACCACGGCGATCATCTCGCGCTCGAGCAGCGACAGCCGCGAGTCCTTGCCCAGCATGATTTCGTTGTACGTGCTGATGAAGTTGCGCAGGCGGGCTGGCTTGAGGCTCAGGGCGGACAGTACGTTGGGCAGCAGGCCGAGGCGCTCCCGGCAGACCTCGAAATAGCGGCGCAGGTCGGCATCGAGCCGGCTCTCCGGTGGAACCGGCAACCTCGATATGTGTGGCGGCTGCGGCATGCTCTGCGCTTTCCGGCGGACCGGGGCAAGGCCACCCCGTGCGCGCCGCCCGTGGCGCCTCCTCCCGCTCCGTTGCAGGGTCCAGACGATAGCAGATCGGGTGCCGGCAGTGGCCGTATGCATGCGCCATGTCCCGGGCTACAATCGGCGCGACTCCGCGAACGCCCAGCGGCGGCGGATCCGCAATAACGGACAAAGACAGCGAGGATGCCCATGCGAACACTGACACTGGCAACGGCTGCCATTGCCCTCGGCCTGAGCTTCCCGGCGGCACAGGCGCTGGAGGAAGTCGGCCAGGCATACATCACGCCGCTGGCGACGTACATCAACCCCGATGGCCGGATCAATGGCATCAAGCTGGACGACGGTGTCCAGGGCGGGCAGCTGGCCGCCGGCTTCGCCCTCGAGGAGCACTGGAACGTCGAACTGGCGATTCAGCGCCTGACGCTGGACGCCGAGCACGGCAGCGACAGCATCGACCAGACCGGGCTGATCGTGAACTTCCTCAATGTCTACAACCGCGCCGGGCGCTTCTCGCCCTACCTGATCGCCGGCGTCGGCTTCGTCAATGACGATGCCGGGGGCGCGATCGGCGACCAGGACAACCTCCAGGCGCAGGGAGGCGTCGGCCTGTTCACGGACCTGTGGGGCGAGCGCGTGGCGCTGCGCACCGAAGCCCTGTACCGCTGGGAAGATGCCAGCGACAGCCTGAACGACTGGATGATCAACGCCGGTTTCCAGGTGGCTCTCGGGAGCCGTGCCAAGGCGGCACCGGCCCCGGTCGCCGCGGCGGCACCGCCGCCCCCGCCGCCTCCGCCCCCGCCGCCGGCTGACAGCGATGGCGATGGCGTCGTCGACAGCCTCGACCAGTGCCCGGATACGCCCAAGGGCGACCGCGTCGGCAGCCATGGCTGCTCCTGCGACGTCACCCGCCAGGTGCAGTTCGCGCTCAACTCCGCCGAACTCACCGACGAGGGCCGCAAGACCCTGGACGAGGTCGCCGATACCCTCACCCGCCTGAAGTTCGTCTCCGGCACCGTCGTCGGCCACACCGACAGCTCCGGCGCCGAGGCCTACAACCAGAAGCTCTCCGAGCGCCGTGCC
>QUBU01000005.1 GCA_014337915.1 Gammaproteobacteria bacterium | reverse complement strand
GCGCTGGCCGATTTCGTCGCCGGCGCCAATCGCGAGGACCACCACCAGAGCGGCGTCAACTGGGGGCGTGATGCGGCCGAGCCTGCCGTGGCCGACCTGCGCAACGTCGTCGCCGGCGACCCGAGCCCGGGCGGCGGCGGCGCGCTCGCCATCGCGCGTGGCATCGAGGTCGGCCACATCTTCCAGCTCGGCGACAAGTACAGCCGCGCGATGAACGCCGTGGTGCTGGACCAGGACGGCAAGGAACGCGTCATGACCATGGGCTGCTACGGCATCGGCGTCTCGCGTATCGTCGCCGCCGCCATCGAGCAGAACCACGACGCGGACGGCATCATCTGGCCGGCCCCCATGAGCCCCTTCGATGTCTCCCTGCTGGTGCTCAATCCGAAAAATTCCGAAGCCGTCACAGCCGCGGCGCAGGCCCTGTACCTAGAGTTGCAGCAGGCCGGGCTGGAAGTCCTGCTCGACGACCGCGACGCCAGGCCCGGGGTGAAATTTGCCGAAGCCGATCTCCTCGGTGTCCCCCACCGCCTGGTGCTCGGCGAACGCGGCTTGAAGGAAGGCATGGTCGAGTACCGCCAGCGTCGTGGCGGCCTCGAGGAAAAGGTGGCCCTGCATGACACCTGCGGTTTCCTGCAGCAACGGCTGGCGGCCGACAGGCACGGCTGAGCCCCGCGCCTGGCGTCGCTGGCTGGCGCTGGTGCTGCTGCTGGCCGCGGGCACGGCCGGCGCCGGCCAGGTGCCGACACCAGAACTGCGCGCCCGGGTGCGTGCCGTCCTCGAACAGGCCGACAGCTTCGAGGACCGCTTCGATGCCCAGGTCTGGCTCACCGACATGGCCAGCCGCCTGGGCAACCAGGTCCCGGACCCGGCCACGCGCATCGAGATCCTCAAGGCTGCGCACCGCGAGGCAAGCCGCGCCAGGCTGCCCCCGGAAATGGTGCTGGCCGTGATCGATGTCGAAAGCGCCTTCAATCCCTACGCCGTGTCCTCGGCCGGGGCCCAGGGCCTGATGCAGGTCATGCCCTTCTGGCGCAAGGAACTCGGGCACCGGCGCCTGGTGGACATCGGCGACAACCTGCTCATGGGCTGCACCATCCTGCGGTACTACTACGACATGGAAAAGGGCGACTGGAACCGCGCACTCGCGCGCTACAACGGCAGCCTCGGCCGGCCCGACTACCCGCAGAAGGTCCTCGATCGCCTCAGCCGGCGCTGGTTCCAGCAATAGCGCCGCCCGGGCCGCGATACCACAGGCATGCGGGTTGCGCACACCGCATGCAGGGTGTTAGCGTGCCACCTGGGGTTCGCGGTGCAGCAGAATTCGCGGCGACACCAGTACTGCAGGCCACGTGCCTGTACACGTGATCGGCAAAAAAATGCCGCGAGGGGGAGAAACCTATGAACGAGCGCTTCAGGCTGGCGGGGCTTCTGGCCTCCCTGTTGCTGGCAACTCCTGGCCTGGCCCAGCAGAGCTTGCCATTTCCAGCGCAACCATCCGGCAGTACCGCGGGGCCGACCATCGCCCAGTCGAAGTATTCGCCGGCACCGCCGGCGAACCACCTGCCGGCCAATGCACCGAATGTCCTGATCATCATGCTGGACGATGTCGGGCCGGCGCTGCCCAGCACCTACGGTGGCCCGATCCGCACACCGACGCTGGACCGCATCGCCAGGAGTGGCATTTCCTACAACTCCTTCAATAATGCGGCGATGTGCTCGCCGACCCGCGCCTCGCTGCTCACCGGCCGCAATCATCATCGCAGCGGCTTCGGGCAGATCGCCGAACTCGCCAACGACTGGGACGGCTACACCGGCCATTGGCCAGCAACGACGGCCTCCGTCGCCAAGGTGCTGGGGTACTACGGCTACAACACGGCGGCTTTCGGCAAGTGGCACAACACGCCCGCCGAACAGACCACGAGCCAGGGGCCGTATGACCGCTGGCCAACGGGGCGCCTGGTCGGTTTCGACTACTTCTATGGCTTCCTTGCCGGCGAATCTTCCCAGTGGGAACCTGCGATCGTGGAGAACACGGTGCGCCTGCCCGCGCCACACCGTGAGGGCTACCACTTCACCGAGGACATGACCGACAAGGCCGTGACCTGGCTGCGCCGCCAGCACGCCATCGCCCCGGACCAGCCGTTCTTCATGTATTGGGCGCCAGGTGCCTCGCATGGCCCGCATCACATCTTCAGGGAATGGGCCGACCGGTACAAAGGCCGCTTCGACCAGGGCTGGGATGAATTGCGCAAGGAAATCTTTGCGCGCCAGAAGAAGCTCGGCTGGATCCCCGCCGACACCAGGCTCACGGCCCGTCCGGCCACGCTGGCAGCCTGGGACAGCGTCCCGCCGGATGAGAAGGCCTTCCAGACCCGGCTGATGGAAGTCTTCGCCGGCTATACCGAGCATGCCGACACGCAGGCCGGCCGGCTCATCGACGAACTCGAGCGGCTGGGCCTGCGCGACAACACGCTGATCTTCTACGTCTGGGGCGACAACGGTTCCAGCGCGGAGGGGCAGCTCGGCACCATCAGCGAGCTGCTGGCGCAAAACGGCATCCGTTCCGAGATCAAGGATCACCTGCGGGCGCTCGAGGACCTCGGCGGCCTGGACGCCCTCGGCAGCAACAAGACCGACAACATGTACCACGCGGGCTGGGCATGGGCGGGATCCACGCCATTCCAGGGCACCAAGCTGAACGCCAGCCATTTTGGCGGAACCCGCACGCCGCTTGCCGTGAGCTGGCCAAAGTCGATCAAGGCCGACAAGACGGTGCGGGCGCAGTTCCATCACGTCAACGACGTGGTGCCCACCATCTACGACGTGCTCGGCATCCAGGCGCCGCAGGAGGTCGACGGCGTGACCCAGCAGCCGCTGGACGGCATCAGCATGACCTATACCTTCAGCGATGCCAGGGCACCGGGACGCAAGGGCCCGCAGTACTTCGAGATCATGGGTGACCGCGGCATCTACGCCGATGGCTGGTTCGCTGCCGCATGGGGCCCACGCATCCCCTGGGTGCCCGGCCTGCCGCCGAGCATCGCCACCTGGAGCCCGGACAAGGATTCCTGGCTGCTCTATGACCTGAAGAAGGACTTCTCCCAGGCCACGGACGTCGCCGCAAGCCATCCGGACAAGGTCGCGGAAATGAAGCAACTGTTCGATCGGGAAGCACATGCCAATCATGTCTACCCGGTCGGCGGCGGACTCTGGTCGATCGTCTGGAGCCCGCAGTCAGCGCCGCAGAACCCTGCCACCGAGTTCCACTACACGCAGGACGTGGTGGGCGTTCCGGAATTCGCCGGGCCCAAGCTGGGGGCACGCAGCAATCTCGTGCAGATCGAGGCTGATCTCCAGCCCGGGTCCGCGGGGGTGCTCTACGCGCTCGGTGCCTTCTCGGGCGGCCTGGCGTTGTGGGTCGAGGACGGAAAGCTCGCCTACGAGTACAACCTGTTCGAGATCGAGCGCACGCGCATCGAAGCCAGGGATGCCCTGCCCACGGGAAAGGCCACCATCGAGGTCGAGACGCATATCGCGACGCCCAGGGGCGCGGCGGCGGTCACCATTCGTGTCAACGGCAAGGAAGTGGCGACGGGCACCGTGCCGCGCACCGCTGCGCTGGCATTCACGGCGAACGATGCCTTCGATGTCGGCACCGACAGCTACTCGCCGGTATCCGCTGCCTACTTCGACCGTGCCCCGTTTGCGTTCAACGGTCGCATCGGCCGGCTGGATATCAGGTACCTGCACTGAGGGCCGGGCATCGTCGTGCTAGCCGGTACGGAACCCGTCACCGGCTATCGGTCCGGTCACCGGTTCGCTGTCCACGCGCGTCACCTGCGCCGCCGGCGGGCCGCGCTGCAGCCAGCGGCCCAGTTCCGCGACGGCCGGCGCAGGACCCACGGCCAGTACTTCCACGCGCCCGTCGGCCAGGTTGATGGCATGGCCGCGCAGGCCGAGGCGCGCGGCCTCCCTGGCGGTGCTGGCGCGAAAGAACACACCCTGCACCTTTCCTGCGACGATGAATCGCAGCGCTGTGTCATCCGCTGTCATGGACCCGCCTGTCGTGGTAACGCCGTGAGCCGCAGGAAAAGTCCGCGGCATGGCCGCTAGAATAGCCGGCCATGAACCTCGAAGTACTGGTCCTGTACTACTCGCGCCATGGCTCGGTCGCCGCGCTGGCCAGCCAGGTCGCCCGGGGCGTCAACGCAGTCCCCGGGGTGGCTGCGCGCCTGCGTACCGTCCCGCCGGTGACGGCGCAGGCGGGTGAACGCCTGCCAGCGATCCCGGCCAGTGGCCCGCCCTACGCCACGCTCAACGATCTCGGCGACTGCGCCGGCCTGCTGCTCGGCAGCCCGACCCGGTTTGGCGGTATGGCCGCAGCGCTCAAACACTTTCTCGACGGCAGCGGCACCGAATGGCTCAACGGCAGCCTGAGTGGCAAACCCGCTGGTGTCTTCACCTCGGGCAGCTCGATGCATGGCGGCCAGGAATCCACGCTGCTGTCCATGGCGCTGCCCCTCCTGCACCACGGCATGCTGCTGGTCGGCGTGCCCTACACCGAAGGCGCGGTGTCGGCCACGCGGGCTGGCGGCGGCCCTTACGGCGCCTCGCACCTGGCGCCGGAAGCGGCGCAGACCACGTTGAGCGAGGAAGAAGCGCGCATCGCCCTGCATCTCGGTCGCCGTGTCGCCGAGGTGGCGCTGCGCCTCACGCCTGCCCGCCCGCGGTGAGCGCCGCGCTCTCACGCCGGGCGGCGCTGGCCGGGCTGCTGCTGCTCGGGCTGATGATTGGTCTGCCGCCGCAGCCAGGTACCCTCCTCGCCATCCTGCCACTGGTTGCGCTGCTGCTGGCGGCCCGCTGGCCGACGCGGACCTGGGCCGTGGTCACCGCCAGCACCATGCTGGTCTACTTCAGCTACGGCGTGATGGAGATCCTCACCGATCCGCCCGGACGCAGGCGCGCCCTGCTCTTTTCACTGCTGACGGTCGGCATCTTCCTCGCCGCACTGGACTCGATCCGTCGCCGCTGACGGCTCACTCGCCTGCCTCAAGGACCGAGCGCACGAACGGAATGGTCAGTCGCCGCTGCGCCGCCAGTGCCGCGCGGTCCAGCCTGTCGAGCAGGCGGAACAGGCTGCCGGTGTCGCGCCCGACCCGCGCCAGCAGGTAGTCGGCGGTGTCGTCGGGAAGGCTGAAGCCCCGCCACTGCGCACGCCGCTGCAACGCCTGCCGGCAGTCCGCCTCGGCGAGCGGCTCGAGGCGAAACACCGCCCCGGCCGAGAACCGTGAGCGCAGGTCGGGCAGCTCGATGCCACTCGCCGCGGGCGGCGCGCCACCCGCCACCAGCAACCGGCCACCTCCAGCCATCAGTTGTTCGTACAGACGCAGCAGCGCCCGTTCCCAGGTGGGGTTCCCGGCCACCGCGGCGATGTCATCCAGCGCGACCAGGTGCAGCCCGCCCATACCATCGAGCAGCGTCGCGGGCATGCGCACCAGGTCGGCCAGCGGCAGCCAGGCCGTCGATGCGCCAGCCGCATGGGCCAGGGCCACAGTGGCCTGCAGCAGGTGGCTCTTGCCGGCAGCGTGCAGTCCCCAGATCCAGGCGGCGGGCGGGCGCTCGCCGGTAGCCATGCCGCGCAGGGTCGCGACGGCCAGTGCATTGGAGCCTGCATGAAAGCTGTCGAACACCGCGTGATCCGCCAGCCGGATGTCCAGCGCCAGTTGCCGCATGTCCTGCATGTCGCGGCTCAGGCAGCGCGCAGCGCCAGTGCCTTGCGGCTCCAGCGGATCACGTAGTGCAGGCCGCTGACCACGCTGGTGACGAGTACCGCGGCACCCGCCACGGTCACCAGCGGTTCCAGCGCCCAGCCCATGGCGCGCTGGAGCAGCACGGCGAGGATGAGCAGCAGCTGGGCAAGAGTGTTGAGCTTGCTGGCGCCGGAGGGCTCCGGCTGGACCGGGCCGACCAGGCTGTTGTAGAGCACGCCGCCGCTGACGATGACCAGGTCACGGCTCACAACCACGATAGCCAGCCAGGCCGGAATCAGTGCCTGCAGGGCGAGCGTGACGAACAGCGACACCAGCAGCAGCTTGTCCGCCAGTGGATCGAGCAGCCCGCCGAGGCGGCTCTGCCAATGGAAATGTTTGGCGAGGAAGCCGTCGAGCCCGTCGGAGATGCCGGCAATGGCCACCAGCACCAGGGCGATGCCGATGCGATCCTCGAGCAGCGACACCACGATGGGCAGCACGAGCAGCATCCGCAGGATGCAGATCAGGTTCGGGATGTCCGATGACCTGGGCATGCGCATGGCCGTGGCCTAGGGCTGGCCCGCCAGCCGGTAGTGGAACAACCCGTCGCCGGCGCCAGCCGCGGGGTCGGGCTCGAGGACGCGCCGGGTGGCGAGCTGCCGGGCAAGCTCCGCGGTATCGGACCGCAGCTGCAGGTCGAAGCTCAGGTATTCGCCGCGGATGTCGGCCACGGCGACCGATTGCACGACGCCCAGGCCGGCCAGGTAGGTGAGCAGGCCCCCGTACTGGTCGAAGGTCTGGACCCCGCTCACCGCCAGCCTGACGCTGCCCTGCCCGGCCGGTGCCACCGCAACATCTGCCGCCAGGCGCTCGGCCAGCCCACCCGGGCCATCGGTGATGCCTCCACGCCAGTCCGCACGCTGGGCGCCCGCCAGCAGCGTCCAGCGCACGTCGGCCGGGCCCTGGGCGAACAGCCTGGCGCGGCCCACGAGGATGACGTCGGCCTGGTAACGTACCGAAGCACGGCGAATCACATCGGTGAACTCGCCCCACACATCCCCGACGCCCGGCGCCTCGAGCTCCTGCGAGTCACGCAGCGGCAGCAGCAGCGGCACGCCGCGGCCGGCTGCGGCCTCGAGCAACTGCTCGCGCAGCGCAACGGCCACGCCGGTCCCGCCACTTCCCGGGACGATGTCGCGATCCCCGGCGCCGTTGTCGTACGCCAGCCAGACCAGCGTGCCCGGCCGATCCTCGGCCCAGGCCGGCAGGTTTGCGGCAGCAAGGCCGCGACGTATCGCCGCCGGATCGAACTGCACCCAGAGGTTGCCGGCCGGGTCACGTCGGTATTGCTGGACCAGGGCGCCCGGATCACCGAAGGTCGCAATCACCGCGGGTTCGGCTGCCGCCTGCCGGCCGGAGGCCTTCACCAGCACCTGGCGCAGCGCCACGGCGAAGGCCGCCGCATTTCCCGTCGTCGAAGCCGTGCTGGCGGGTACCGATGCCGCAAAAAGATCAGTAACCCGCGCGGCCATGGCCATCGCCGGCAGGCCAGCGAGCGCCAGGAGCAACAACAGCAGTACGATCCTTGCCTGGCTCCCGGAAATGTGGATCATGCGCCCGCTCCCATGCCTGCTCTATTATAGACACGGTCGGCAGCAACACCCCCCAACTCCAGCCGGCGCCCGCGCTGTCACAGGACCCCCATGAGCCCCGATCCATCCCTGACCTACAAGGACGCCGGCGTCGACATCGATGCCGGTGACGCGCTGGTCGAGCGCATCAAGCCGCTGGCGCGCCGCACCGCACGCCCCGGCCTGCTCGGCGGCATCGGTGGCTTCGGCGGCCTCTTCGAGATCGACACCGGCCGCTTCCCCCGTCCGGTGCTGGTGGCCGGCACCGACGGCGTGGGCACCAAGCTGCGCCTGGCCCTCGACCTCGGCAAGCTCGACACCATCGGCATCGACCTGGTGGCCATGTGCGTGAACGATGTCGTGGTGCAGGGCGCCGAGCCGCTGTTCTTCCTCGATTACTACGCCACCGGCCAGCTCTCCCTCGACCAGGCGGAGGCCGTGATCCGCGGCATCGCCGCCGGCTGCGAACAGAGCGGCTGCGCCCTGCTCGGCGGCGAAACCGCGGAAATGCCGGGCATGTACGCCCCGGGGGACATCGACCTCGCCGGCTTCGCGGTGGGCATCGTCAACCGCGACCGCATCATCGACGGCAGCCGCATTGCGCCGGGCGATGTGGTCCTGGGACTCGCCTCCTCGGGGCCGCATTCCAACGGCTACTCGCTGGTCCGCCGCATCCTCGCCCTGGATCCGGCCGCAGCGGGGCGCCCCTGGGAAGGCAGCACCAGCCTCGCGCAGCACTTGCTGACCCCCACCCGCCTCTATGTACGCAGCCTGCTCAAGCTCATCGCTGCCTGCGAGGTCAGGGGCCTCGCGCACATCACTGGCGGCGGGCTGCCGGGCAATCTCGCACGCGTCCTGCCCGCCAGCGTCGATGCGCGCATCCGCAGCTCGTCCTGGCGCCGGCCGGCGGTATTCGACTGGCTGCAGAAGACCGGCCGGATCGCCGATGCCGAGATGCTGCGTACCTTCAACTGCGGCATCGGCATGACCGTGGTGCTCGCCAGTGCGGATGTCGAGCTGGCGCTGGCGCTGCTCGGCGATGCCGGCGAAACGGCGCAGGTCATCGGCAGCATCGAACCGGGCACGGGCCAGGTGCGCATCGATCCATGAGCGCAACCCGGCGCCCGCCGCTGCGCGTCGCGGTGCTCGTCTCAGGCAGCGGCTCGAACCTGCAGGCCATCATCGACGCCAGCCGCAGCGGCACGCTCGACGCGCGCGTCGTCGGCGTGATCAGCGACCGCCCCGGGGTCCTGGCGCTGGATCGCGCACGCCAGGCCGGGATTCCCGGCATCACCGTGGATTACAGGGCCTGCGGGGACCGCGAGGCCTTTGGCGCCAGGCTGCAGGGCGAATTGCAGCGCCTGGATCCGCAGCTGGTGGTGCTGGCCGGCTTCATGCGCATCCTGCCCGCCGCGGTCGTCGACAGCCACCGCGACCGGATGCTCAACGTGCACCCCTCGCTGCTGCCGCTGTACCCGGGCCTGGATACCTACCGGCGCGCGCTCGAGGCCGGGGATGCCTGGCACGGCACGACCGTGCATTTCGTGATCCCGGAGCTCGATGCCGGGCCGGCTATCCTCCAGTACCGGGTGCGCATCCGCCCGGGCGAAACCGAGGACTCGCTGCGCCAGCGCGTACAGCGCGGCGAGCACCGGATCTACCCGCAGGCCATCCAGTGGCTGGCCGAAGGCCGGGTCGTCTGCCGTGACGGCGTCGTCTGGCGCGACGGGCAGCGGGCCAGTGGCCCGGAGATCATCGACGAGACAGGCTGAACCGGCGGCCTCAGGTGCGCGGCAGGGTGACGCCGCGCTGGCCCTGGTATTTGCCACCGCGATCCCGGTACGAGGTTTCGCAGACCTCATCCGACTCGAAGAAGATCATCTGCGCCACGCCCTCGTTGGCGTAGATGCGCGCTGGCAGCGGCGTGGTGTTGGAAAACTCCAGCGTCACGTGGCCTTCCCATTCCGGCTCCAGCGGCGTCACGTTGACGATGATGCCGCAGCGGGCATAGGTCGACTTGCCGAGGCACACGGTGAGGACATTGCGCGGGATGCGAAAGTATTCCACCGTGGCCGCAAGCGCAAAGGAGTTCGGCGGAATGATGCAGACATCGCCCTCCATGTCGACGAAGCTCGAGGGATCGAAAGCCTTGGGATCGACGATGGTGGAGTTGATGTTGGTGAAGATCTTGAAGTGCCGGCCACAGCGCACGTCGTAGCCATAGCTCGACGTGCCGTAGGAAATCACGCGCCGGCCGTCCTGCTCGCGCACCTGGCCGGCCGCGAACGGCTCGATCATGCCGCGCTCCTCCGCCATACGGCGGATCCAGCGGTCTGACTTGATGCTCACTGCTCGTCCCTGGTGGCGTTCTTGAAGAACTTATAGCTGCGCGGCAGTGGCCGGCGTGCGAGCCCGGCGGCCATCCGCAGGGCAATCTCGCGGTAGCGCCGGGCGACAGGCCCCTGCGGCTCCGCCACCAGCGGTGGCCGGCCGGCGTCCGTCTGCGCACGGATCGCGCTGTTGAGCGGCACCTTGCCGAGCAGCGGCACGCCACAGGCAGCCGCCAGCTGCTCGCCTCCCCCGGTGCCGAACAGCGCGTCCTCGTGGCCGCAGCCGGGACAGATGAAGCTGCTCATGTTCTCGATGATGCCGAGCACCGGCGCGCCGACCTTCTCGAACATCCGCAGCCCGCGCATTGCGACCTCGGTGGCCAGCTGCTGCGGCGTGGTGACGATGACGACCCCGGCCAGCGGCACCTTCTGGCTCAAGGTCAGCTGTGCATCGCCGGTACCCGGTGGCAGGTCCACCAGCAGGTAGTCGAGGTCATGCCATGCGGTCTGGAAGGCCAGTTGCGATATCGCCTGCGTCACCATGGGTCCACGCCAGATCACGGGTGCGGCCTGGTCGACGAGGAACCCGATGGAGATCGCCTCCAGGCCATGGGCCACGAGGGGCTCGAAGGTCTTGCCATCGCGGCTCTCGGGCTTCTGCCCGGAGAGCCCCAGCATCAGCGGCTGGCTCGGCCCGTGCACGTCGGCATCGAGGATGCCGACGCGGGCACCTTCCGCCACCAGTGCCAGCGCCAGGTTCACGGCGGTGGTGGACTTGCCGACACCGCCCTTGCCGGAGGCCACGGCGATGACGTTGCGCACGTTCGGCAGCGGGCTCAGCGTCCCCTGCGGCGCGTGGGCGACGATGGCCGCCTCGATGCTGACAGCCACCCGCGTAGCCTGGCAGGCCCCGCGGACTGCTGCCTCGATGGCGCTGCCCAGGGCCTCGCGCAGCCCTCGCACCGGAAACCCGAGGATGACCCGGACCGAAGCGGCTCCGGCGCCCTCGGCCGCGACCTCGATCCGGGCCCCCAGGCCCTCGAGGTCGGCATCCAGTCCGGCGACGGGGATGGTGGCAATGGCACGCTCGATGGCGTGTACGGGCAGGTCCGGCATGATTCGTGACGTTGTTAACAGTATGAGGCAGGCTCGACCGGCGACATTGTAGCGCAATGGCGCGGGCGCGCCCCGGCCACAGCCGGGACGCTGCCGGGGGCGGGAACGCAGCGGGCATGTGGCATAATGCGACAGGCGCGGCTTGACCCGGCGTATCCTCGTGACATAACCCGTGGCGGTGCGCGGCCGCGTGGTCGTGGTGTGCGTGGCAAGGGGCGTTTCCCGGGGACATGAAGTTCATCAGCACATTGAAGGCGGAGCGCTCGATTGCGCAGCTGCTCGCCGAGCGCGACATGCAGGCGCCGGTGGCGCGCAAGGCCATGGAAAGCCTGCGCAAGATCGGCGCCACTGCCATCCCGAAGCTGATCGAGGCCTTCGCCAGCGCTGACAAGGACCAGGTCCCGGCGCTGGTCCAGACCCTGGCATCGCAGGTCAACGACCGCACACTCAAGGAAGTCGTCGCCGGCCTCTCCCAGGGCAACGCCCGCTGCGTCTCCGGCGCTGCCGCGGCGCTGGCTGCCGCCAGCGACTACGATCCCAACGGGTTGCTCGCCTACCTCGGCCGCGATGACATTTCCGTCTCGGCGCTGATCGACGTCCTGCGCACCATCCGCACGCGCCTCAATGCGCGTGAGCTGCTGCGCCGCGCCTACGACCTCGAGCCGCGCGAGAAGGCCGCTGTTTTCCGGATCATCGCCGAGATCGCCACTGCCGACCTGGTACCCGACCTGCTCAACCGCCTCGAGGGCAAGGACCCCTCGGTGCGCGTGCACATCATCGACGTCCTCGCCCGCTTCAACACGCCGGAGGTGGCCAAGGCCCTCGAGGAGCAGCTGAAGGACAAGAACAAGGCGGTGCGCAAGGCGGCGCTGCAGGCTATCGAGAACATGCCTGGCGAACGCAACCTGGAACTGCTCTGCGTGATGCTACGGGATCCCGACATGGAATCCCGCAGCAAGGCCATCGACCTCGTGGTCAAGGCGCGCCACCCGGACACCATGAAGCACCTGATCGAAGTGCTGCGCGATGAGTCCGAGGATGCGCGCCGCGCCGCGGTCGAGGTGCTGAACGGCATCGCCGATGTCGCCACCCTCAAGTACCTGCTGGCCGCCCTCGAGGACCAGGACTGGTGGGTCCGGTCGCGCGCCTCGGATGCGCTCGCCAAGATCGGCGGGCCGAAGGTCATGGATGCGGTCCTGCAGCTGGTCCGCGACCAGGACGAGAACATCCGCCGCGCCGCCATCGAGATCCTCAACCAGACCAGGGACCAGCGTGCCGTCGAGCACCTGATGGCGGCCACCCAGGACAAGGACTGGTGGGTGCGCGAGCGCGCCGCCGACGCCCTGGCGGAAATCGGCAGCGCCAGGGCTATTCCCGCACTGGTGAAGATGCTGGGCGGCGACGTACGTTCGGCCCCCGCGGCCGTCCGTGCGCTGGGCCGGCTCGGGGACTCGAAAATCATGCCGACGCTGATGCCGCTGCTTGACCACGCCGACAAGGCAATCCGGCTCGAAGCCGTTGCCGCCGTCGCGCGCCTGGCCGACCACCAGAACGCCAACACCGTGAAGTCCAGGCTGCAGCCCTTCATGGCCGGCGCCGACGAGACCATCGCCAAGGCGGCCGCCGAGGCCGTTGTCCGGCTGGAAAACCGCTTTTCCGCCACCGCGGTCGAGGCTGCCGAGAAACAGGAGCGCAACGCCTCGCCCAACCGCACGCTGCTGGTGGAGCCGGCCGAGGTCGAGCGCATCGTCCGCGAAGCCGAAAGCAACCAGAAGCTCGACATCAGCCTGCTCAACCAGGGCGACATGATCGAGAGCCGCTACCGTTACATCCAGAAGATCGGCAAGGGCGCCTTCGGCACCGTGGTCCTGGTGGAAGACACGGTGGTCGACGAGCGCCTCATCCTCAAGTTCCTGAACCCGAACGTCAGCCAGGACGAGGAGATGATGAAGCGCTTCGTCCACGAACTGCGCTATTCACGCAAGATCACGCACAACAACGTGATCCGCATCTACGATTTCCTCAACCTCGGGGGAAACTACGCCATCTCCATGGAGTACTTCCCGTCCCACACCCTCGGCGCCGAGATCAGCGGCAAGAAGGCCCTGCCCTTCGAGAAAAGCCGGGGCTGGGCCATCGACATCGCCACCGGCATGTCGGTCGCGCACCAGGTCGGCATCGTGCACCGCGACCTGAAGCCTGCCAACATCCTCATCAACGATGAGGGCCTGCTGAAGATCGTCGACTTCGGCGTCGCCGCCGTGGCTTCCCATGCCGACACCCAGCTCACCAAGACGGGCTACGTCATCGGCTCGCCGAAGTACATGGCGCCGGAGCAGATCCTCGGCAAAAAGGTCGACCATCGCGCCGACATCTACAGCCTCGGCGTGATCATGTACGAGATGCTGGCCGGTGTGCCGCCCTACTCCAAGGGCGACCACATGTCCGTGATGTACCAGCACGTCCAGGGCCGCTGCAAACCCTGCGAGGAGATCAATCCGGAGATTCCCGCTGCCCTGGCTGCCGTGGTGCGCAGGGCCATGGACGTGGACAAGATGAAGCGCTACGAGTCCATGGACGAACTGCGCCAGGCCGTGCAGGCCAGCTGAGCAGGAGCCCGCCGTGCCCCGCATCGACGCCTTCCTGAAACTCGGCCTGGCCCAGGGCTGCTCCGACGTGCACCTCGCCGTTGGCGTACCGCCTATGCTCCGCCTGCACGGCGACCTCATGCCCATCAAGTTCCGCGACCTCGGCGCCGCAGAACTCGAGAGCTACGTCGGCGAGATCCTCACTCCTGGACAGAAGGAGCGTTTCGGCTCCGGCCGCGACGTGGATTTTTCCTACGTCTCCGAGGACGGCGGGCGCTTCCGCGTCAACGTCTTTCGCAAGGAAACCGGCGTCGGCGCCACCTTCCGCTTCATCCCCGGCGATATCCCCAAGCTCGAAAAGCTGCAGCTGCCGAAGATCATCCAGAGGCTCTGCGACTACCACCAGGGCATGATCCTGGTCACCGGCTCGACCGGTACCGGCAAGTCGACAACGCTGGCGGCCATGATCGACCACCTCAACAGCACGCAGAACCTGAACATCATCAGCCTCGAGGATCCCATCGAGTTCGTCCACCGCAGCAAGCGCTCGCAGGTGGTACAGCGCGAGCTGGGCTCGCACCTGCCGAGCTTTGCCGAGGGCATCCGTGCCGCCCTGCGCCAGGACCCCGACGTCATCCTCGTGGGCGAGATGCGCGACGCCGAGACCATATCCATGGCGATGACCGCCGCCGAGACCGGCCACCTGGTGCTCGGTACCCTGCACACCACCGGTGCGGTGAAGACCATCGATCGCGTCATCGATGCGCTCCCCGGCGAAATGCGCGAGCAGACCAAGAGCTTCCTGTCGCAGAGCCTGCTGGCCGTCATCAGCCAGGTGCTGGTCAAGACCCCGGACAACCGCGCGCGGCGCGCCATCGCCGAGATCATGGTCATGAACCGCGCGATCGCCAAACTCATCATGACCGACCAGACGCACCAGATACCCTCGCAGCTGCAGATGGGCCGCGACCAGGGCATGCAGCTCATGGACCAGGCGCTGCTCGATGCCATCCAGCGCAAGGAACTCGACCCCGACGACGCCTTCCGCTACGCGACCGACAAGGGCCTGTTCACACGCTTCGTCACCGACACCAGCATGTTGCCGAAAGTCGATGTCCCAGCCTGACGCCAGCACAGCGCCCCGCCCCGCCGGGAACGCCATCGACGAGTTCCTCCGGACCGTCGTGGGCAAGCGCGGCTCCGACCTGCATTTCGTGGCCGGCGAGCCGGCCCGCGTACGCCTGTACGGCGACCTGCAGCCGCTCGCCAGCGAGGTACTGACCGCGGCACGCACCGAGGAAGTCCTGCTACAGATCATGTCGGCGGCGGCTCGCGCGGACTTCGAGAAGCGCGACTCCACCGACTTCGCCTATGCGGTGGAGGGCGTGGCGCGGTTCCGCGTCAACGTCTTCCGGCACCTGGGCGGCATGGGCGCCGTGTTCCGCAGCATTCCCTCGCAGGCCAAGACCCTCAAGGACCTCGACCTGCCGGCCGTCCTCAGCTCGCTCGCCCGCCAGCCGCAGGGCATGATCCTGGTGACGGGCAAGACCGGCTCAGGCAAGTCGACGACGCTCGCGGCCATCATCGACGAAATCAACAACCGCGAGACCGGGCACATCCTCACCATCGAGGACCCCATCGAGTTCGTCCACCAGCGTAAGAAGTGCCTGATCAGCCAGCGCGAGGTGGGCCAGCACACGCCGAGCTTCGCCGACGCGCTGAACTCGGCGCTGCGCGAGGACCCGGATGTGATCCTGGTCGGCGAAATGCGCGATCTCGAAACCATCAGCATCGCGGTGACCGCCGCAGAGATGGGCATCCTGATCATGGGCACCCTGCACACCAACGGCGCGGCCCAGACCGTGGACCGCATCGTCAACTCGTTCCCGACCGACAAGCAATCCCACGTACGCACAATGCTCTCCACCTCGCTGCGCGGCGTGATCTCCCAGCAGCTGGTGCCGCGCAAGGGCGAGCCGGGCCTGGTGGCGGCTCTTGAGATCATGGTGAACACGCCGGCGGTGGCCAACCTCATCCGCCAGGGCAAGCTCGACCAGCTGGAGAACGCCATGCAGGGCGGCCGGGCGGCCGGCATGAAGACCATGGACAGCTCGCTGCGCGAACTCTTCGACCGCGGCCAGGTCACCGGCCGCGCCGCCTACGAAGCCGCGCTCGACAAGAAGAAGTTCGAGGACGTGAAGGACTTCACCAGCTGAGCCGGCGGGGACCATCCCCGCGCCTACACGCTGTCCGGCATCACTGCTAGCATAGGCGCCCCTGTCCGCGAGCAGTTGCAGCCAACCCCCGCCGATGCCGACCGCCCCCAGAAAGATCCTGGTCACCAGCGCCCTGCCCTACGCCAACAACTCGATCCACATGGGGCACCTGGTGGAGTACATCCAGACCGACATCTGGGTGCGATTCCAGAAGCTCCGCGGCAACCACTGCCTGTACGTCTGCGCCAGCGATGCCCATGGCACGCCGATCATGCTCAAGGCGCAGGAACTCGGCGTGACGCCCGAGGACCTGGTGGCGCGCTTCCGCAGCGAGCACCTGCGGGACTTCTCACGCTTCCACATCGAGTTCGACAACTACCACAGCACGCACTCCGAGGAAAACCGCGTGCTGGTCGAGGGCATCTACGCGCGCCTGCGCGAGCGCGGCCTGCTGGCCTGGCGCAGCATCCGCCAGGCCTACGACGCCGAGGCGAAAATGTTCCTGCCGGACCGCTTCATCCGCGGCAGCTGCCCGGTTTGCGGCACGCCGGACCAGTACGGCGACAGCTGCGAGTCCTGTGGCGCCACTTACGCGCCCACCGACCTCATCGATCCGCGCTCGGCGGTGACCGGAACGACGCCGGTGCAACGCGACTCCGAACACCTGTTCTTCAGCCTCGGCCGCTTCGAATCCTCGCTGCGCAGCTGGACGGCTGCCGGCCACCTCGATCCCAGCGTGGCACGCAAGCTCGAGGAGTGGTTCGCCGCCGGCCTAAAGGACTGGGACATCTCGCGCGATGCGCCTTATTTCGGCTTCCGCATCCCTGGCACCACCGACAAGTATTTCTACGTCTGGCTCGACGCCCCTGTAGGCTACATGGCCAGCTTCCTTGACCTGTGTGAAAGGCGCAAGAATTCTCCGGAACCTGTTGATTTCAATGACTACTGGTCCGAAGAAAGTGACGCCGAGCTGTACCACTTCATCGGCAAGGACATCGCCTACTTCCACACCCTGTTCTGGCCGGCCGTCCTCGAGGGCAGCGGCTATCGCAAACCGAGCGGCGTTTTCGTGCACGGTTTCCTCACGGTCAATGGCCAGAAGATGTCGAAGTCGCGGGGCACCTTCATCCCCGCCGCCACCTACCTCGACCACCTGCAGCCGGAGTACCTGCGGTACTACTACGCCTGCAAGCTCGGGCCCGGCACCGACGACATCGACCTCAACCTCGACGACTTCGTGGCCCGCGTGAACGCGGACCTGGTGGGCAAGTTCGCCAACATCGCCAGCCGTTGCGCCGGCTTCATCAGCCGGCTGTCGGGCGGCCGGCTGGCGCCGGCACTGGGCACCCCGGCCCTGTTCCAGGAGTTCGCCGCCGCCGCCCCGCTCATCGCCCGCCACTACGAAGCACGTGAGTACAGCCGCGCACTGCGCGAGGTCATGGCGCTCGCGGACCGGGCCAACCAGTACATCGACGAGCGCAAGCCCTGGGCGCTGGCGAAGGACCCGGCGCGGGCCGCCGAGGTGCAGGCCGTATGCACCGATGGCATCAACCTGTTCCGCCTGCTGATGCTCTACCTCAAGCCGGTGCTGCCGGCCATCGCCCAGCGTGCCGAGGCGTTCCTCGGCGCCGGCCCGCTGCACTGGGACCAGCACGACCAGCCGCTGCTCGACCACAGCATCGGCAGCTACGAGCCGCTGGTCACGCGCGTCGATCCCGCTGCCGTGGCGAACCTGGTCGCCGCAACCCGGGCGGCAGCAGCACCACCCGCGCCCGCAGCGGCCAGCGCGCCGGAGGAGAAGCCCGTGACCATCGACATCGACACCTTCCTCAAAGCGGACCTGCGCGTCGCCACCGTCCTGTCCGCTGAGGCCGTCGAAGGCGCCGACAGCCTGCTGCGCGTCACCGTGGACATCGGCAGCGAACAGCGGGTGGTGCTCGCCGGCATCCGCCGTGCCTACGACCCGGCAACGCTGGTAGGGCGCCAGGTGATCCTGGTGGCGAACCTCAAGCCCCGCAAGATGCGCTTCGGGACCTCGGAGGGCATGTTGCTGGCCGCCGGCGACGATGCGGGCATCTTCCTGGTCACGCCGGACAGTGGAGCAAAGGCCGGCATGCGCGTGCGCTGAGGCCGGGATGCACGACCTGCCCGCGATCCTGCTCGGCGTGGCCATGGTCAATGTGCTGGTGCTGCCCGCCTTCCCCAGCCTGTATGCCCAGGCTGCCAGCATTGCCCCGGGCAGGGCGCTGCCCCGGCTGGCGCTGCTGCTGCCGCTGGTGGTCGCGCCATCGACGGCGCTCACCTGGCTGCTCGACCAGCAGCTGCTGGCGCCACTGCAACTCGGTGAACTGCAGCCGCTCGCCATCATCGTCTTTGCAGCGCTGGTCTCCCAGCTCGCCGGGCGCCTCCACGATGCCTGGATCGGCGCTGACATCGCGCTGCCGCGCTCGCGCCTGACGTTCAATGCAGTTGCGGCCGGCCTGGCGCTCGGCGCCACGCCGGCACCTGCGAGCTTCCTTGCGGCAATCGTGGCTGGCGGTGCCAGCGGTGCAGCGCTGGGAGCGCTCGATCTCTGCTGCGCCGGCCTGCGTGATCGCCTCGCGAGCAGCGCGCTGCCCCTGGCCTGGCGCGGTGCCGGCATCATGCTGGTCACAGCCGGCATCCTGTCCCTCGGCCTCGGCGGCTTCGCCGGCCTCTGGCACAGCTGAGGGCAGCGGCCATGGCAGAGCCCTCCACCGCCGCGCCGCCCGCCGCATGGACCTACGATCCCCGGCCCCGGCGGCCGGACTGGGGCCTGTACGCACCGACACTCAAGCTGGCGTCGATGGGCCACCCGATTCGCCAGGCGCCACTGCCCGCCGAGGCGGTGATCCCACTCGGGCATGCCCGTGGCAGCGCCAGACCGCTGGTCAGCCCAGGCGACCATGTACTGACCGGGCAGCCGGTGGGAAGCGACGCAGCCGCGGCGGTGCACGCATCGATCACCGGCACGGTGGTTGCGGTCGAACCCCGGCCGGTGCCAGGCCAGGCGGCAATGCCCTGCGTGGTGCTGCGGCGTACCGACCCGGAGCACTTCTGGCCGGACCTGGCAGCGGCAGATCCCGCCCGGCTGGCACCCGAGGAAATCGCCGCGCACATCGCCGCCGGTGGCATCGTCGGCCTGGGAGGCGCGCTGTTCCCCACCGCCGTCAAACTGCAGCCCGGTCGCGCCATCCGCGCACTGGTCATCAATGGAGCGGAGTGCGAACCCTGGATCAGCTGCGACGAGATGCTGCTGCGGGAACGCGCGGCCAGCGTCATCCGCGGTACGCGCATCATGATGCGCGCGCTCGGTACGCAGCGCGCGGTGATCGCCGTGGAAGCTGACATGCCGGAGGCGCGCGTGGCCCTGGCTGATCGCCTGCAGGCGGAGGCCGACGACCACATCGGCATCGCCGTCGTCACCGCGAAGTACCCGGCGGGCGGCGAGCGCCAGCTGATCGAACTGCTCACCGGCGAGCAGGTGCCCTCGGGCGGCCTGCCGCGTGACATCGGCTACGTCTGCCAGAACGCAGGTACGGCCGCGGCAGTCGCCGACCTGTTCGACACTGGCCGGCCACTGATCTCGCGCATCGTCACCGTCACCGGCGGAGCCATCAGCGCACCAGGCAACTTCGAAGCGCGCATCGGCACGCCGCTGGCGGACCTGGTCGCAGCGGCCGGTGGCTACAGCGTGACTGCACAGCGCCTGCTCATGGGCGGGCCGATGATGGGCATCGCGCTGGCCGACGCCAGCCTGCCGGTCACGCGCGCAACCAACTGCCTGGTAGCGGCTGCGGCTGGCGAGCTGGCGCCACCACAACCGGAACTGCCCTGTATCCGCTGCGGCGAGTGCGTGCAGGTATGCCCGGCAAGACTGCTGCCCAACGAACTGCTCGGTGCCCTGGTGCGGGGCGATGCCGCGGCGCTGGCCGAACTCGGCCTCGCCGACTGCATCGAGTGCGGCAGCTGCGACTACGTCTGTCCCAGCGCCATCGCACTGACCCCGCGCTTTGCCGCAGCCAGGGCCGCAGCCACCAGCGGGACCGGCCGATGACGCAGCCCGCGGCGCCGGCACCGCACTGGCATGGCGCGGGCAGCGTACCGGCGATGATGCGCCAGGTCCTCTACGCGCTGTTGCCCGCTGCCGCGGCCCATGTGTTCTTCTACGGGCCCGGCCTGCTGGTCAACGCACTGGTGGCCACGCTCGCTGCGCTGGCGACGGAAGCGCTCGCCCTGCGCTGGCGCGGACAGCCGCAACGGCTGTTCCTGAGCGACGGCAGCGCCGTGGTGACAGCCGTGCTGCTGGCATTCTGCCTGCCGCCACTCACGCCCTGGTGGGTGACGGTGACGGGCGCCGTCTTTGCAGTCGGCGTCGCCAAGCACCTTTACGGCGGACTCGGCCTCAACATCTTCAATCCCGCGATGGCCGGCTTCGCGCTGCTGCTGTTGTGCTTCCCGGCCGAGCTGACGGCCTGGCCGCCACCGCGGATTGGCGACCTCGACTACCGGACGCTGTCGATCGGGCAGACACTCTTTTATGTTTTCAGCGGCCGGCTCCTCGACGGCCTGGTGCTGGATGCCGTCACCCGCGCTACGCCGCTCGAGCTGGCGAAGACCGGGCTCGCCCAGATGCACACCATGAGCGAGATCCGCAGCAACCCGGTGTTCGGCGACTTCGGCGGTGCCGGCTGGGAGTGGGTCGGCAACTTCGTGACCCTCGGTGGTGGCTGGCTGCTGTACCGGGGCATCATCCGCTGGCAGATTCCGGCAGCCACGTTGGCGGGCATCCTGCTGCCGGCGCTGCTGTTCTGGCTCGCTGACCCGGAGACGCATCCCTCGCCGCTGTTCCAGCTCTGGACCGGTGGCACGCTACTGGCGGCGTTCTTCATCGCCACCGACCCGGTGTCCTCGCCGGTCACCAGCCGCGGCCAGGTCATCTACGGCCTGGGCTGCGGGCTGCTGACCTTCGTCATCCGCGCCTGGGGCAGCTTCCCGGATGGCGTCGCCTTCGCCGTGCTGCTCATGAATGCCGCAGTGCCGGTGATCGACCGCTACACGCGGCCACACATCTACGGACGCTGACCCCGGCATGAACGACGCAGCGGCAACGCAGTGGCGAAGCACCCTGGCCTGGCTGGCCGTGGTGGCGGCCGGCGTCGCTGCGGCCGTGGCGCTGGCCGTGGTCGCGACCCGGACACGCATCGAGCGCAACACGGCAGCGCGTGAGCTCGACGTGCTGGCGACGCTGCTTCCTGCCGGCAGCTACGACAACCAGCCGGCCGGGGATCGCATCGACGTGACCGATGCGGCCCTGCTCGGCAGCGCCGAGCCACTACCGGTCTACCGCGCCCGCATGGCAGGCCAGCCGGTTGCCGCCATCCTGACCGTGGTGGCCCGCCAGGGCTACGTCGGCCCCATCCGGCTGCTGGTCTCGATGCGCGTCGATGGCCAGGTGCTCGGCGTCAGGGCAGTGGAGCACCAGGAGACACCCGGGCTCGGCGACCGCATCGATGCCGCGAAGTCGAGCTGGATCGACAGCTTCACCGGGCGCTCGCTCGGCGACCCGGCCGCAGCGCGCTGGGCCCTGCGCCGCGACGGCGGCGAATTCGATGCCATCACCGGCGCCACGGTCACCAGCCGCGCGGTGGTGGATGCCGTACGCCACGCGGCGGAGTATTTCGCCACGCACCAGTCAGCGCTCTTCGGGCGGCCACCGGAGTGACGCGCGGCATGCAGTGCAGGCAGGCTAGAATGCCGCGGCCCGGAGCAGCAGCCGCGACCACAGGACGCAACCGCGCATGACCACCGTGACGCCGCCTCGTGCCGCCCGCGATGCCCTCCTCTGGCTCGGCATCTGCCCGTTGCTGGCCGGTGCCGATACGCTGGCCCACGGGCTGCTGCTCGGCACCGTCAGCTGCGTCGTGCTGCTCGGCATCCATCGGGTACCGGTGCGCGGTACCGCCAGCGGCGGCGCCGGCATCACCGGCCTGCTGCTCATCGGCGGCGGCATCGCAGTCATCCTGCACCTGGCCTGCGAAGCGCTGGCCCTGGAACTCGCGCTGGCCAGCGGCGGCCTGTTCGCGCTCGCTGCCCTGCATGGCCAGGTGGCCGGCACGGCCGCGGGCGAAGCCCATGGCAGCCAGGCCGGGCCAGCCTGGCGCAACGCACTCGTCGGCGCCGCTGCGCTGGCGCTGGTCGGTGCCCTGCGTGAATGGCTCGGCCCGGCTGGGTTGCTGCCGGCTATGGCGTTTTTCCTACTTGCCGGCGGCAGCGTGGCATTGCAGTCCCTGCGCCTGCACCGTGCATGAACGCCGCCCGACGCGCCGAGATCTTCCGGCGCCTGCGCGCGGCCAACCCGCAGCCCACCACTGAACTGCATTACGGCAGTCCTTTCCAGTTGCTGATCGCGGTGATGCTCTCCGCGCAGGCGACCGATGTCAGCGTCAACAAGGCCACCGGGGCGCTGTTCGCGGCGGCGCCAACGCCGCAGCGGATGCTGGCGCTGGGCGAGGCCGGGCTGAAGCCCTACATCCGCACCATCGGGCTGTTCAACACCAAGGCCGCCAATATCATCAGGACCTGCGCGATCCTCGTCGACCGGCATGGCGGCGCGGTGCCGCAGGACCGGGAAGCTCTCGAGGCGCTGCCGGGTGTCGGGCGCAAGTCCGCCAACGTGGTGCTCAACACCGCCTGGGGCGAGCCGACGATTGCGGTGGACACCCACATCTTCCGGGTCTGCAACCGCACCGGCCTCGCGCCGGGACGCACACCGCTGGCCGTGGAGCAGAAGCTGCTGCGCGTGGTGCCGGAGGAGTTCCGCCGTGATGCCCACCACTGGCTGATCCTCCATGGTCGCTACACCTGCCAGGCCCGCCGGCCACGCTGCCCGGATTGCCTGCTGGCGGATCTCTGCGAGTACCGCAGCAAGACGCCAGCCGGCAGCTGAGGCGCTGCGCGCTGCGCATTGCCCGGAGCGCAGGCGGCGGGCGTGTAAGATGCGCCTTTTCCGGGTGGAGGCACCGTGAAGGAAGAATCCGTATTCTGGCTGGGCGGCAAGCCCGGCACCCAGCAGGCAGCGGATGCACCCCCGCCTGCTGCCGCGCTGGAACCCGCCATCCGCAGCGCCTGCCAGGCGCGCGGGCTCGCTCCCGGGGATTTCGTGGCGGCCCTCGGCGGCCAGGGCAGCTGGTTGCTGCATTTCAGCGCCGGGGAGCAGCGCCAGCGCATCGTCTGGAACGGCCGTGATCGCAGGCTGGTGCTGCAGCAGGCGCTGCGGGCCGGCGGCTGGGAGGACCTGCGCAACTGCGCGGTGACCGCCACCGACGCCGCCGGCTTCATCGCCGGCATGGCCCAGCTGCTCGACGGTGACCAGGCGGGCTGATGCCCGGCCTGGTGCAGCACGGCATCGATGATCTCGCAGAACCTGCGCGGCATCGCCGCGATGCTGGTGGCAGTGGCGGCCTTCGCCGGCATGGATGCCCTGCTCAAGCTGCTGGCAGCCAGCTACCCGCCGATGCAGGTCGGCACACTGCGCGGTGCCGCATCGCTGCCCTTCCTGCTGGCCGGCGTCGCCCTGCTCGGCCGCTGGCGCGAGCTGCGTCCGGTGCGCATCGGCCTGCACCTGCTGCGCGGCGTGCTGGGCCTGGTGATGGTGGCCGGGTTCATCTACGCGGTGAAGGTGCTGTCGCTGGCTGACGCCTACTCGATCTTTTTCGTCGCACCACTGATGGTCACCGCCTTCGCGGTGCCGTTGCTCGGCGAACGGGTGGACTGGCGCCGCTGGCTTGCCATCTTCGCCGGCCTGGCCGGCGTGCTGACCATGCTGCGGCCCTCCGGGCACGCCATGGGCGCCCTGGGCATGGCCGGGGCGCTGCTCTCCGCGGTGGCCTACGCCCTGAGCGCGATTTCGGTACGCGTGCTGACACGCACCGACACCACGGTAAGCATGGTGTTCTGGTTCCTGGTGCTGCTGACGCTGTTCTCGGGGCTGATCGCCTGGCGCGACTGGGTACCAGTGCGCAGCGCGGACTGGGGCTGGATACTCGGCCTCGGCCTGCTGGGCATCATCGGCCAGCACTTCGTTACCGAAGCCTTCCGGCATGCGCCGGCCTCGGTCATCGCGCCCTTCGAATACACGGCGCTGCTCTGGGGCGTGGCTATCGACTGGGCGGTCTGGAGCGTGTTGCCCGGCCTGCGTGCGCTCGCCGGCGGCGGCCTGGTGGTGGCAGCCGGGCTCTACCTCATCTGGCGTGAACAGCGCCTGCATCGCGAGCTGGCGGCCAGCATCGAGTCACCGGCGAGCATGCACTGAGCACCCTCCGGCGACGGGGTTCAACCCGATCGCCGGGTCTGCTATACAGTCAGGCGCCAGCGGCCTTGGCCGCGCCCAGCCGGAGATCCAGCCATGCGCTTCGCTCTTGCCATCGCCCTGCTCGTCATGGGCAGCAGCCAGGCCGCCGAGCCTGCCTTCCGCCTCAGCAGCCCGGACCTCGCGGCCGGCCAGCCGATGGCACTGAAACAGGTCTACAGGGGATTCGGCTGCAGCGGCGACAACGTCTCACCGGCGCTGAGCTGGCAGGGTGCGCCGGCCGGCACGAAAAGCTTCGCCCTGCTGGTGCATGATCCGGACGCGCCCACCGGGAGCGGCTGGTGGCACTGGGTGGTCTGGAACATCCCCGCCGGCACCAGCACGCTGCCTGCCGGGTCCGGTGACCCCGCCGCCGGGCTGATGCCCGCCGGTGCCGTGCAGGGCAACACCGACTTCGGTGCAGCGGGCTACGGCGGTCCCTGCCCGCCCCCGGGCTCGAAGCCGCACCACTACCACTTCCGGCTCTATGCGCTGAAGGTCGACAGGCTCGACCTGCCGCCCAATGCCACGGCGGCCTTCGTCAGTTTCAACGTGCGGGCGAACGCGCTGGCGGATGCCGAACTGGTGGCCACCTACGCGCGCTGAGCACGCGCCGGCTCAGCCCTTCTTCGGCAGGTAGAGGTCCGTCAGCGTGCCGTCGAAGGCTTCGGCGGCAAAGGCGACGGTTTCCGACAGCGTCGGATGCGGATGCACCGTGAGGCCGATGTCCTCCGCATCGCAACCCATCTCGATGGCGAGCGCGGCTTCCGCGATGAGGTCGCCCGCATTGGGGCCGACGATGCCGGCACCGAGCACGCGCCGCGTGACCGGGTCGAACAACAGCTTCGTCAGGCCCTCGTCGCGGTTCAGCGACAGTGCGCGACCGCTGGCCGCCCAGGGGAAGCTGCCCTTCTCCACGGCAATGCCCTGCGCCTTCGCCTGGCTCTCGGTCAGGCCCACCCAGGCCACCTCCGGATCGGTGTAGGCCACCGAAGGAATGACGCGGGCATCGAAGGCCCGCTTGTGGCCGGCAGCGACCTCGGCCGCCACCTTGCCCTCGTGGCTCGCCTTGTGGGCCAGCATCGGCTGGCCGACGATGTCTCCGATGGCGAAGATGTGCGCGACATTGGTGCGCATCTGCCGGTCGACGGGAATGAAGCCGCGCTCGTTGACGGCGACGCCCGCCTGATCCGCGGCGATCGCGCGCCCGTTCGGGCTGCGGCCCACGGCCACCAGCACCTTGCCGTAGACCTGGGACTTCCGGGCGCCCGCCTGCTCGAACTCCACCTCGATGCCCTGCGCCACCGGCTTCATGGACAGCACCCGCGTGCCGGTCATCACCGCTGCATAGCGCTTGCGCAGGCGCCGCTCCAGCGGCCGCAGCAGGTCCGCGTCCACGCCCGGCATCAGCTGGTCGAGGAGCTCCACCACGCTGACCTTCACGCCCAGGGCATCGTAGACCGTGGCCATCTCCAGGCCGATGATGCCGCCGCCGACGACCAGCAGCGACTGCGGCAGATCCAGCTCCAGCGCGGCCGTGGAATCGATGATGCGCGGGTCATCGGGCAGGCCCGGCAGCCGCACCGGCTCCGAGCCCGCGGCAATGATGCACTGGCGGAATGCCAGGACCTGCCGGCCCTGCCCGCCCGTGACCTCGAGATGGCGATCCGAAAGGAACCGGCCGCTGCCACGGATGACCTGAACCTTGCGCTGCTTCGCCAGCTGCGCGAGGCCGCCAGTGAGCCGGCCCACGACTTTGTTCTTCCACTCGCGCAGCTTGGCCGCATCGATCTTCGGCGTGCCGAAGTCCACGCCGAGGCTGGCCATCTCCGCCGCCTCCTCGATGACGCGCGCGGCGTGCAGCAGTGCCTTCGACGGGATGCAGCCGACGTTCAGGCACACCCCGCCCAGCGACGGCCAGCGCTCGACCAGCGTGACCGAGAGGCCGAGGTCCGCGGCGCGGAATGCCGCCGTGTAACCGCCGGGGCCGGCACCAAGCACCACCAGGTCGGCCTGGAGATCGACCGGTCCCGTGTAGCTCGCGGCTCCTGGCACGGGGGCAATCGCGGGCGGTGCTGACGGCCGCGCCGATGCTGCGGCCGGCGGCGGCTTCGCCGTCGATGCCGTGGCGGGAGCTGGTGCCAATAAAGTTGCCGAAGCAGCTGCCGCTGGTGCATCGACCTCGATGCGCAGGATGCGCGTCCCTTTGGAAACACGGTCACCGGCCTTGACCAGCACCTCGACCACCCGACCCGGCCCGGTGGCCGGCACCTCCATGGCCGCCTTGTCGCTCTCCAGGGTAATCAGCGGTTGTTCGGCAACCAGCTGGTCACCCGGGCGCACGTGCACCTCGATAACCGCGACATCCTTGAAGTCGCCGATATCCGGAACGGTGACGTCCGTCAGGCTGGCCACGATGCGTTCAGCCTGCGAGCCGGTCCGGGTCGGCCAGTGCCTGCACCAGGAACGACGTGAAACGCACACCGGTGGCACCGTCGATGACGCGGTGATCGTAGGACAGTGACAGCGGCAGGATCAGCCGCGGCACGAAGGCGCCGTCCTGCCACACCGGCCGCTGCGCGGACCGGCCGATACCGAGGATGGCGACCTCGGGCGCATTGATGATCGGGGTGAAGAAGCTGCCGCCGATGCCGCCGAGGCTGGACACGGTGAAGCTGCCACCGCGCATTTCCTCGCCGCTGAGCTTGCCCTCGCGCGCCCGCGCGCTCAGGTCGGCCAGCTCACGGGCGATGCTGAACAGGTCCTTCTGGCCGGCATCGCGGATCACCGGCACCACCAGCCCCTGGGGCGTATCCGCCGCGAAGCCGACGTGGTGGTACTTCTTGTGCACCAGCGCGGTGCCATCCTCCGCCAGCGAGGAGTTGAAGTCCGGGAATTCGCGCAGCGCCAGCACGCAGGCCCGGATGATGAACGCCAGCGGCGTCAGCCTGACACCCGCCTTCTCCGCCTGGGCCTTGAGGGCCGCCCGGCGCGCTTCCAGCGCGGTGATGTCCGCCTCGTCGTGCTGCGTGACATGGGGAATGTTGAGCCAGCTGGCCTGCAGGCGCGGCCCCGAGATGCGGCGCACCCGCGACAGCGGCACCAGTTCGATTTCGCCGTACTTCGCGTAGTCCACCACCGGCAGCTTCGGCAGCCCGCCGCCCGCCTGCCCGCCGAGGATCGCCTTGACGTAGGCCTTGACGTCTTCGGCCAGCACGCGCCCCTTGGCGCCGCTGCCCTTCACTGCGATCAGGTTGACCCCAAGTTCACGGGCGAACTTGCGCACCGAAGGGCTGGCGTGGGCCTTGCCAAAGCTCGCCTCGTCGATCGGCGGCAAGGTAGCTGGTGCCGACGGTGCAGGCCGTGCCGCAACTGGCGCCGCAGCGACTGCTGCGGGCCTGGGCGTCGCGGGGGCCGGGGGCGCTGCGGCAGCTGGTGCAGGCGCTGCCGGCTTCGCCGCTGGGGCTGCCGCCTCATCCACCTCGATGAGCGCGATCAGGCTGCCCTTTGACACGCGGCCGCCCTTGGCCACCTTGAGTTCGACGATGCGCCCGGCCTTCGGTGCCGGGACTTCCATCGACGCCTTGTCGGTCTCCAGCGTGATCAGTGGCGCCTCGGCGCTCACGGTGTCGCCGGCGGCCACCAGCACCTCGACGATCTCGACGTCGTGGAAATCGCCGATGTCGGGAACCCGGATTTCCTCCCGTCGCGTCATATACCCAGCCCAGTGGGAGACTTCACACCGTCACCGGATTCGGCCGGTCCGGATCGACCTTCAGCGCCTTGATGGCCGCGCGCACCGTGGCCATGTCCAGGCTGCCATCGTCGGCGAGGGCCTTGAGGGCCGCGACGGCGATGTGCCGGCGATCGACCTCGAAGTGGTCGCGCAGCGCCGCACGCGAATCGCTGCGCCCGAAGCCGTCGGTGCCGAGCACCACGTAGCGGCCCGGGATCCACTGCCGGATCTGGTCCGGCACGATGCGCATGTAATCAGTGGCGGCGACGAACGGCCCACCCTGCGTGCCCAGCGTACGCTCAACATAGGAGCGCCGCAGGCGCTCCCCCGGGTGCAGGTTGTTCCAGCGCTCGCAGTCCAGGCCGTCGCGGCGCAGTTCCGAGAAACTGGTCGCACTCCAGACGTCAGCCGGGATGCGGTAGTCGCGCTCGAGGATCTCCGCGGCGGCAATGACCTCGCGCAGGATGGTCCCGGAGCCGAGCAATTGCACCCGTACCTTGCCCGGGCCACCGACCTGCAGCTGGTACAGCCCGCGCAGGATGCCGTCCTTGACCCCGGGCGGCATCGGCGGTTGCACGTAGTTCTCATTCATGCAGGTGATGTAGTAGAACACCCGCTCGCCGTCCTGGTACATGCGCCTGAGGCCATCCTGGATGATGACCGTGAGCTCGTAGGCGTAGGCCGGGTCATAGGCCAGGCAGTTCGGCACCGTTGGCGCGAGGATCTGGCTGTGGCCGTCCTGGTGCTGCAGGCCCTCGCCGGCCAGCGTCGTGCGCCCGGCCGTGGCGCCCAGCAGGAAGCCGCGGGCCTGCATGTCGCCGGCCGCCCAGATGAAGTCGCCGATGCGCTGGAAGCCGAACATCGAGTAGTAGATGTAGAAGGGAATCATGTTGACGCCATGGTTGGCGTAACTGGTTCCCGCTGCCAGCCAGGAACAGAAGGCGCCGGCTTCATTGATGCCTTCCTGGAGGATCTGGCCCTGCTTGTCCTCACGGTAGTAGGACAGCTGGTCGGCATCCTGCGGGCGGTAGAGCTGGCCCACCGACGAATAGATGCCGAACTGGCGGAACATGCCGTCGATGCCAAAGGTCCGCGCCTCGTCGGCGACGATGGGGACCACGAGCTTGCCCACCACCGGATCGCGGATCAGGCGCGTCAGCAGGCGCACGAAGGCCATGGTGGTGGAGATTTCACGCTCGCCCGAGCCTTCGAGCTCCTGGCGGAAGGCGTCGAGCCCGGGGACCTGCAATGGCTCGGCGCGCACGCTGCGTGCCGGCAGGTAGCCACCGAGCTTTTCCCGGCGCTCCTTCAGGTAGCGGATCTCGTCGCTGTCCTCGGCGGGCTTGAGGAACGGGATGGCCTCGATCTCGGTGTCCGACAGCGGGATATTGAAACGGTCGCGGAAGTTCTTCAGGTTCTCGAGGTCGACCTTCTTGGTCTGGTGGGCCGTCATGCGGCTTTCGCCGGAGGTGCCCATGGCGAAGCCCTTCACCGTCTTGGCGAGGATCACGGTGGGACCGCCGGTATGCTTCATGGCGCGATCGTAGGCGGCGTACACCTTGACGAAATCATGCCCGCCACGGTTCAGTCGCCAGATGTCTTCGTCGGACATGTTGGCGACCATCTCCTTCAGTTCCGGCTGCTTGCCGAAGAAATGTTCGCGGGTATAGGCGCCACCGAAGGCCTTGCAGGCCTGGTACTCGCCGTCGACGGCCTCTTCCATGACCCGACGCAGGATGCCCTGGTGGTCGGCGGCGAGCAGCGGATCCCAGCGCGAGCCCCACAGCACCTTGATGACGTTCCAGCCGGCACCGCCGAAGGCGGCCTCCAGTTCCTGGATGATCTTGCCGTTGCCGCGCACCGGGCCGTCGAGGCGCTGCAGGTTGCAGTTGATGACGAACACGAGGTTGTCGAGGTTCTCGCGTACCGGCATGCCGATCGCGCCCATCGACTCCGGCTCGTCGGTCTCGCCATCACCGAGGAAGCACCAGACCTTGCGGTCGCCGGCGGGAATCAGGCCCCGGTGCTCCAGGTAGCGCATGAAGCGCGCCTGGTAGATGGCCATCATCGGTCCGAGGCCCATCGACACCGTGGGGAACTGCCAGAAATCGGGCATCAGCCAGGGATGCGGGTAGGAGGACAGCCCGCCGCCACCCACCTCCTGGCGGAAGCGCTTGAGCTGCTCCTCGCTCAGTCGCCCCTCGAGGAAGGCACGCGCGTAGAAGCCCGGCGCCGAATGGCCCTGGATGAAGACCAGGTCCCCGCCATGCGCGGCGCTGGGCGCGCGCCAGAAATGATGGAACCCGACCTCGTAGAGCGTGGCCGACGAGGCGTAGCTGGCGATATGGCCGCCGAACTCGGTGCTGATCTTGTTGGTCCGCGTCACCATGGCGAGCGCGTTCCAGCGGATGTAAGCCTCGATGCGCCGCTCCAGCGCGCGGTCGCCCGGGTACTCCGGCTGCTGGGACACCGCGATGGTGTTGACGTAGGCGGTATTCGGGCTGTACGGGAGGTACGCGCCGGACCGGCGCGCGTAATCGATCATGTGATTGAGCAGGAAGTGGGCTCGCGAGGCACCACCCGTTCGCAGGACGGAGTCTATGGACTCAAGCCATTCCTGGGTTTCATCCGGATCGATGTCATCAAATCGATTGAAATCCCGCACTGGCCCGCTCGACCTGAACCTGACTTCCGCATGCGGGAAACAGCGACCGCACGCATCCTGCTCTGCCCTATAATCGCGGCTTCGAAGAATAGCGGATTGTCCCTGCGCTGTCACCGGCATGGGCCAGGCAGGCAGCGTATCCGCGATTCCATCGCGAGAAAGAATTGACGCATGTCAGAGCTTCTGCCGGCCGATCCCGCCCTGCGCCTGCACCAGTCCACCGGCGCTGCGGGACGCAAAGCGCTGGCTGCCCTGGATCAGCTGCTGGTGGTGCTGCCCCATGCACCTGATAAAGCCGCGTGGCAGCGCGTGCCCGAGGCTGCGCGCCTGCGCCGCCAGCTGCAGCAACTCGGCGATCCCGCCACACGCGGCCTGCTGCGCAGCCGCCTCAGCGGCACCCTGGATGCGGGCGTGACGCTTGCCTGCCTGCCCGCGTCCCGGCCGCAGCAGGACACGGCGTTCACGCGCCTGAAGTGGGCGGGCGAGACGCTGGCCGATGCGCTCGGCTCCCGGCCGCGGACGCTCGGCATCCTGGTCGCAGGCCTGCCGCCAGGCCAGGCCGCCGATATCGCGCAGGCGCTGCTGCTGGCCGCGGGCGCCGCCGCCTTCCGCATGCCGGATTTCCGCCGCAAGCCGGAGGCGCACTGCCGCCTGCGCAGCGTGCAGCTGCTCGGCCTCGATGCGGCGCTCGACCTGCGCCGCATACAGGCGGAAATCGAGGCCGTGAACCTGGTGCGCTGGCTCACCGCGCTGCCACCGAACAAACTCACGGCTGCCAGCTACCATGGGCTGGTCGCGCAGCTGAGCGAACACCACGACTGGAGCCTGCGCTTCCTCGACCGCGCCGCCCTGCGCCGCCTCGGCGCCGGTGCCTTCCTGGCCGTGGCCCAGGGCAACGGCGAGCCGGACCCGGGCGCCGGCATCCTTCACCTGGCACGCCGGCCGCGCGGCAACACCCGGCCGGATGTGGCGCTGGTGGGCAAGGGCATCATCTTCGACACCGGCGGCACCAACCTCAAGCCGTTCCGCTCGATGCTCGACATGCACCATGACATGAGCGGCAGCGCCGTGGCGCTGGCCACGCTGCTGGCCATGACCCGGCTCGACCTGCCGCTGGCCGTGGACTGCTGGCTGGCAATCAGTGAAAACCGCAACAGTCCGCAGGCTTACAAGCCGCGCGACGTCGTGCAGGCTGCCAACGGCAGCACCATCGAAGTCATCCACACCGACGCTGAGGGCCGCATGGTCCTGGCCGACACCCTTGCACTGGCGTCGCGCGAGAAGCCAGGCCTCATCATCGATTACGCCACGCTGACGGGCCAGTGCATCAATGCACTGACCGATCGCTACAGCGGTGTCTTCACCAACCGCCCGGCCCTGAACGAGCTGCTGGTGGCCGCCGGCCGCGCCAGCGGCGAGCGGGTATGGCCGTTCCCCATGGACGCGGACTTCGACGAGGAACTGCGCTCGCAGGTCGCCGATGTCCTGCAGTGCTCGCCGGAGAACGAAGGCGACCACATCCTCGCTGCGCGGTTCCTGCAGCGCTTCGTGCCGGCATCGCTGCCCTGGGTGCACGTGGACCTCAGCGCCGCGACGCGCAAGAAGGCGCTGGGCCAGGTGCCTGCCGGCCCAACCGGCTTCGGCGTGCGCCTGACGCTGAACCTGCTGCTCGACGGCCAGGCCAGCCTGGCCCCGCTGCTGGCGCCGCAGCGCCGGCGCGCCTGAGATTTCGGCGTCCATGCCGCAGACCACGACCATGGCCGAACGCTTCCGCGGTTTCCTGCCCGTGGTGGTGGACGTGGAAACCGGCGGCTTCAACGCCCGCACCGATGCACTGCTGGAGATCGCCGCGGTCACCCTCAGGCTGGATGCCGACGGACGACTGCTGCGCGATGCCACGCATGCCTGGCATGTCATGCCCTTCAAGGGCGCAAACCTGGAAGCCGCAGCCCTGCAGGTGACGGGTATCGATCCGCATCACCCGCTGCGCCCCGCCATCCCGGAGCGCGAGGCCCTGCAGCGCATCTTCCGTGAAGTACGCACGGCGATGGCGGCGGCAAACTGCAGCCGTGCGGTGCTGGTGGGGCACAACGCGCATTTCGACCTCGGCTTCCTCAACGAGGCCATCGCCCGCAGCGAGATCAAGCGCAGCCCCTTCCACCCCTTCGCCACCTTCGACACCGCGACACTTGCTGGCGTGGCCTTCGGGCAGACGGTGCTGGCACGCGCGACCGTGGCCGCCGGCCTCGGCTGGGACAGCAGCGCAGCGCATTCCGCGGTCTATGACGCGGAAATCACCGCGGACCTGTTCTGCGAGATCGTCAACCGTTTCCGCCCGGTGTACGAAGCCACGCCGGCCCTGCCTGCGGCGGCCGCCGAGCCGGATGCGGACCCCCGCGAAGCTTGATCGGGCTGCCCGCTCCCCCTATCCTCCAGCTTCGGTGCCGCCCATCGGCGGTGCCAGTCAATTTGTTCCGGGGGGAGCATTCCATGAATCCATTGAACAGCGTCACTGGCGCCATCGTTTCCGGCGTGGTCCTGATGGTCCTCGTCGCCCTCGCGCTGCCGGGCGGCTTCGATTTCGCGAGCCTCGACCGCCTGCTGCACATCATCGCGGGCATCACCTGGATCGGCCTGCTCTATTACTTCAACGTGGTACAGATCCCGGGCCTGGCCGCCGCCAACGCCGACCCGGGCGGACCTGGCGGCGCCGGTATCACCCGCTACATCGCGCCGCGCGCGCTGCTCTGGTTCCGCTGGGCGGCGGTGGTCACGGTGCTGAGCGGCATACTCTTCATCGAGTCGCATTACCGGGCCAGCGCCGGCGCCGGCCTCGGCCAGGTCCTCATGCTGAAGGATGGCTTCGCCGTCATCGGCATCGGCTCCTGGCTCGGCCTGATCCTGCTGTTCAACGTCTGGGTGCTGATCTGGCCCAACCAGAAGAAGGTGCTCGGCATCAAGCCCGCCACGGACGCGGAGAAGGCCAGCGCGCGGAAGACCGCCACGCTGGCCTCGCGGGTCAACTTCGTGCTGTCCATTCCCATGCTGATGTGCATGGGTGGCCAGAGCCACGGCCTGCCGTTCTGATGCGCACGGCGGGGCCGCAGCGTCGATGAGCACGGCGGCCCCGCCGGAACTGCCTGCCGACCTGCGCGAGCAGGTGCGTCGCGCGCTCGCCGAGGACCTCGGCAGCGGCGACGTCACGGCCGCGCTGGTACCCGCCACCCAGACGGCGGTGGCGCGGATCACCGCCCGGGACAGCGCCATCCTCTGCGGCCAGGCCTGGGTCGCCGAGGTATTCCGCCAGCTCGATCCCGCCATCCAGATCGACTGGCGGCTGCCGGAGGGCGCGCGGGTCGAGGCCGGCAGCGTCGCCTGCGAATTGCGCGGCCTGGCCCGGCCGCTGCTCACGGGCGAACGCACGGCGCTGAACTTCCTGCAGACGCTTTCCGCCACGGCAACCGCCGCGCGCCGCTATGTGGATGCGGTGGCCGGCACCCGCACGCGCATCCTCGACACCCGCAAGACCATCCCCGGCCTGCGCCTGGCGCAGAAGTACGCGGTACGCGTCGGCGGGGCACACAACCATCGCATCGGGTTGTTCGACGCGATCCTGGTGAAGGAGAACCACATCGTTGCGGCCGGCGGCATCGCTGCGGCGGTGGCCGCCGCACGCCGTCAGAGCCCGGGTATCCTGCTGGAGGTCGAGGTCGAGACGCTGGCACAGGCCGCGGACGCCCTGGCCGCGGGCGCCGATCGCCTGCTGCTGGACAACTTCAGCACTGCGCAGGTCGCCGAGGCCGTGACCCTGCGTGACGCCCGGTCGCCGGCCACCGGCCTCGAGGCTTCAGGCGGCATCACGCTCGCCAACCTGCGTGAGGTCGCCGCCACCGGCGTGGACTTCATCTCCATCGGCGACCTGACCAAGAACATCCAGGCCGTCGACCTCTCCATGCGCTTCCGTTTCGGCGACTGACTGCCGCCAGGGATGACAGCAGCCGCTTCCACCACGGACTCCGCCCACCTCGCCGATACGCTGCCGCTGCAGGTGGCTGGCGCAGCACGCGGCCGCCTGGTACCGGCGGTCGCCGCGGCACTGGCCTCCATGGGCGAGTACTTCGTCGCCGGCACCCGCAGCTTCACGCTGCGCGATGCCGGCCTCGACGCCGCCGGGCGCAGCGCCCTGCTGCAGCAGGCTGCCCATGCCCTGCGCGAGCGCGGCCTGGTTCCCGGCTGGCGCGACGAGCTCTGCGCACTGCTCGATGGCGAGTACGAACTGGCGCGCTTCGAGCGCGGTGCATTCCGCACGCTCGGCCTGCGCAACCGTGCGGTGCACGTCAACGGCTACCGCGCCGACGGCAGGCTATGGATTGCCAGGCGCAGCGCCAGCAAGCTGAGCGCGCCCAACCGGCTCGACAACCTCGCCGCCGGGCTCATCAGCGCCGGGGAGAGTCCGGTCCAGTGCGCGACGCGCGAACTCTGGGAAGAAGCCGGCGTGCCCGCCACGATCGCCGCGCGTGCGACGTTTCCCGGCATCGCCTTCCACAGCCTGCGCCGGCTCGCCCACGGGGTGCACGACGAGACGGTGATCTGCGCCGACCTGCTCCTGCCACCGGAGTTCACGCCACAGTGCCAGGACGGCGAGGTGCAGGCCTTCTACTGCATGACAGCCGCCGAGGTGGCCGCCGCCCTGGCGCGGGGCGAGTTCAGCGTCGAGGCCGGAATGGTCGTCACCGACTGGTTGCGCCGCAGGGGTCCTGATCCGCGATAATGCCGCCATGCCTTCGTTCGACATCGTTTCGGAACTCGACGGACACGAGGTCAGCAACGCGGTGGACCAGGCCAACCGCGAGGTCGCCACGCGCTTCGACTTCAAGGGCAGCAATGCCCGCTTCGAGCTGGTGGATCACGTGGTGACGCTGCATGCCGCGGCCGAATTCCAGCTCCGGCAGATGCTGGAGATCCTCAGGCTCAGGCTGACCAGGCGCGGTGTCGACCTCGGTTGCATGGAGGTCGGCGACCCGGTGGTCGCCGGCCAGTCGGCCACGCAGCGGGTGACGCTGAAGCACGGCATCGACGCCGAGACCGCCCGGCGCCTGCAGCGCCTTATCAAGGACTCGAAGCTGAAGGTGCAGGCCGCCATCCAGGGCGACCAGCTGCGGGTCACCGGCAAGAAGCGCGATGACCTGCAGTCGGCCATCGCCCAGGTCCGCGCCGCAGGCATCGAACTGCCCCTGCAATTCACCAACTTCCGCGACTGACGCCGCGGACCGCCCATTCACGCCAGACCGGAGCAAGCCCATGGCCGCCAGAGAGTATCCCGCCCCGCCACCGATGCAGGTGGACACCGACCGGACCTACCAGGTCACCATCGAGACCAGCCGCGGCAACATCGGGCTGGAGCTGTTCCCCGCGCATGCGCCGCAGACAGTGAACAACTTCCTGTTCCTGGCTCGTGACGGCTTCTACGACGGCGTCAGCTTCCACCGGGTCATCGCCAACTTCATGATCCAGGGCGGCGACCCCACGGGCAGCGGCCGCGGCGGCCCCGGCTACCGCTTCGCGGACGAGTTTGAGGGCAACCCGCTGCGCCATGAACGCGGCGTGATCTCCATGGCCAACGCCGGCCCTGACACCAATGGCAGCCAGTTCTTCATCACCCACGGGCCGCAGCCCCACCTCGACGGTCGCCACACGGTGTTTGGCAAGGTCACCAGCGGCATGGACGTGGTCGATACCATCAAACAGGGCGATCGCATGATCAGGGTGACGGTCGCCGGCTGAGGCCGGCCCGGCCGCCGCAGGCGGTCAGCCGTTGATGACCGCGGCCGCCATCAGGATGCGCTTCGGCTCGGAGATGCCGTAGCCCTGGGCGTAGTCCACACCCATGCCCTTCAGCATGGTGATGATCTCGGTGTTGGCCGCGTACTCGGCGATGGTCTGCTTGCCGGTGAGGTGGCCGATCTCGTTGATGGAGCGGACCATCTCGCGGTCGATCGGGTCGTGGAGGATTTCCTTGACGAAGCTGCCGTCGATCTTCAGGTAGTCGACCGGGAAGTGCTTGAGGTAGCCGAAGGACGAAAGTCCCGTGCCGAAGTCGTCCAGGGCGAACTTGCAGCCGAGTTCCTTGAGCGCATTGATGAAGCGGCTCGCCTGGGCATAGCTGGCGATGGCGGAAGTCTCGGTGATCTCGAAGCAGATCTTCGTCGGGTCGAGGCCGCTGCGCTGGAACTGCCGGACCACGAACGGCAGGAAGTCATCGTCCACCAGGCTCTGGCCGGAGAGGTTGATGGAGCACAGCGCCAGGCGCTCGCGCTCGTCGGTGTCCGAAACCAGCCAGCGGAACGCGGTCTCCACCACCCAGCGATCGATGCGCGGCGTGATACCGTAGCGCTCCGCAGCGGCGATGAACAGGTCGGGTGACACCAGCGCGCCCTGCTCGTCGCGCATGCGCAGCAGGATCTCGTAATGTGCGCCGAACTCATCCGCCTGCAGCGGCTGGATCGGCATGCGGAACAGCTCGAAGCGTGACTCCTCCAGCGCGCTGGTGATGCGCGCCGCCCACTGCATCTCGCGCCGCCGGCGCATCAGGTCCAGGTCGTTCTCCTGGTAGCTGTAGATGCGGTTGCGGCCGGCCGCCTTGGCGGCCTGGCAGGCACTGTCGCCGGCCGACAGCAGCGCCGCCACGTCCTGGGTCTCGGCGGTGATGGGCACGACGCCGATGCTGGCGCCAAGGCGGAAACTGCGGTCGTCCCAGTTGAACCTGTGCTCCTGGATGGCCGACTTGAGGCCCTCGGCGGCCTTCAGCGCCTCCTCCAGCGAGCAGCTCTCCAGCAGCAGCCCGAACTCGTCGCCGCCGAGCCGCGCCAGGGTGTCGCGCCAGCGGATCCTGGACTTGAGCAGCGCGCCGAGCTGGCCCAGCAACGCGTCGCCAGCGCCATGGCCACAGGAGTCGTTGACCATCTTGAACTGGTCGAGGTCGAGGTAGCACAGGGCGTAGGAGGTCTCCTTTGCCTTCGCGCTCTTCAGCGCGCGCTCCAGCCGGTTCTCGAACTCGCGGCGATTGACCAGCCCGGTGAGGATGTCGTGGCTGGCATGGTAGGAGAGCCGACGGTTGAGTTCGCGGGATTCGCTGACATCGTGGAACACCAGTACCGCGCCGGTCACCTCGCCACGATCATTGCGGATCGGCGCTGCGGTGCTCTCGATGTAGATCTCGTTGCCGTCGCGGCGGATCAGCAGCGTCGGGCGCACCGACTTGATGGGCCGGGTGCGCCGGATGGCCACCGACAGCGGATTTTCCAGCGGTTCGCAGGTCTCCTCGTGGAAGCCGCGGAAGACCTCGTCGATCCTGCGGCCGGCAGCCTCTTCGAGGCGCCAGCCGGTGAGTTCCTCGGCCACCGGGTTCAGGTATTCCACGTGGCAGTCCGCATCCGTGGTTACCACGCCGTCGCCGATCGACTGCAGCGTGATCTGCGCGCTCTCCTTCTCCCGGAACAGCGCTTCCTCGTAGATCTTCTGCTCGGTGATGTCCGTCTCCACGCCAATCAGGCGGCGCAGGCGACCCTCGGAGTCCAGCAGCGCACGGGCCCGGCAGTGCATCCAGCGCCACTCGCCGTCCTTGCGCTGCATGCGATGCACGCTCTCGAACAGCGGCGTGCGCCCGGCGATGTGGTCCCGCAGCCTGGCCTGCACCCTGGGCAGCTCGTCGGTGTGCACCAGCCGCCGCCAGTCGATCGGTTCCTGGCGCAGGTCCTCCTCGCTGTAGCCCATGATGGCCAGCCAGCGTGGCGAGTACTGCAGCTGGCCGTCGCGCGGATCGAAATCCCAGGTGCCGTCGTTGGCTGTGGCGATCAGCACCGCATCGCGCTCGGCGATCTCGGCCAGCGCCTGCCGCGCCCGGGAGCGTTCCAGGCCGGATGCCAGGCTGGAGCCCAGCAGCTTCAGCAGCAGCTGGTGGTCGGCATTCCAGCTGGCCTGCGGCTGGCCATAGAAAAAGGCGATGCAGCCGGCCCGCCGCCCGGCCACGTCGAAGCCCACCAGCAGCACCGCGGCGGCGCCCAGGCTGCGCAGGCGGCCGGCATCGACCTGCTGGCCGGCCGTCGCGGCCGCGGTGTCGGCGATGCCGAGCAGGCGCAGGTGTACCAGGCTGGCGTCGAGCCAGGGCCAGGCAGCCAGAGCCTCGCCCTGCAGGATCTCGGGATTGATGGCCGTGAAGGCATCACGGGCGGCGAACACGCGCTGCACGCGCTGCCCGGCCGGGTCCAGCAGCACCACGACAACGGCATCACAGCCGGTCCCGTAGCGCAGGGTCTCGGCACCGCCAGCCACCAGCGCGGCGGCATCGGTCTCGTCGAGGTTCTGGAAGTCGACGGCAACCTTGGTCAGCGCAATATCGAGGCCGCCAGCCGTGCGGCTGCTCCCGAGCAGCTGCTGCAGTCCCGTCAGCGTTGAGCCGTGATCCACGGTGGCGATTGCTCTCGTCGATCCAAGGGCGGATGAATTCGCGAACCCGCAGGTGGCTGCCGCGAGGTTAACCCAGACCCCCCAGCTGCCGCGTCTCCCCAGACGCTTCCGTCGCATTCTGACATGAATTTCATGGAATACAAGCTAAGCCCATGAATAGACAACGCTTGGCCCGCCACATTCATCCAGTCGATCAGTTCCCCGTACCTGAAGCCCATCCGCCGATTCAAATCAGCCGACGATCAGCCCCACCGGGCAGTCAAAGTCAGGCGACCGCGCGATCGCATAGCTTTCTGACCCGCTCGCTGAACAAGCTCGGCTTGCAACTCGTCATGACCAGCTCATGCGTGGCCCGTGTCATGCCGACATAAAGAAGACGTGCCTCTTCGGCCTCGGCATGATACGGCCAGAACCCGAGCCCGCTGATTATGACGACGCGGAATTGCAAGCCCTTGCTGCTGTGAGGGGTCATCAGCTTTACGCTTACGCGCGCTGGGTCAAAAGATTTGGCTTTTGCATCCCTTAGCCAGTCGAACGGCACCGACTGGCGCTCCAGAGCGGTCACCAGCTCTTCGGCAACAAACGGCGCCGTATAGAGCACGGCCACCTCATTCCACGGGATGCCGGCAGCATGGAATGCCAGCAACTGGCCGCCTATGTACTCGGCCTCCGCCTTCAGGGAAGCCAGTTGAGCGAACCGTGGCGGCGCGCCCTTGCGACCACCCGCCTCCGGGCTCAGCAGTGGAATACTGTCGTCATCAGCATCCACTGGCGACAGCAGTTGCGCGGCAAATCCACGTGCGCAGGCCAGAATCTCATCCGTATTCCGGTAATTGCGCCGCAGAATCTTCGTGCGGCCAGCCGCTGAAATGCCCACGCTCCGGAAAGAGAATGAGCGTGCCCGGCTGGCTCCATAGATTGACTGCGCATCGTCATACAACAGCAGGAGGGAATTACTCTCCGGATCCAGCATCTGTACTGCAAGTTGCAGCCACTCCGGTGCAAAGTCGTGCCCTTCGTCGATCAACACCGCACCGTACTGCGCCCGCGGAATCTGCCCACGGTCCACCGCCCGGATCACCGCAAGTACCAGCTCGTTGTATGTGCCGCCCGAAGGTGCTGCAACATGGTAAAGCCGCAGCTGATCGGCGCACCAGGCGTGAAAGGTGCGTACCGTTATCTGGTCGCTGAATCCCTGCATGGCAAACTGGTGGCGCAGCCATGAGGCGAGAGAACGATTGAAAACCAGCACGAGAACTGGCTTATGGAGTGTGCGTGCCAGGTACTGACAACGATAAGCAAGTATCAGCGTCTTTCCTGACCCTGCAACACCGTGGATGACGCGATGACCCTCGCCGAGGCTCCGTGCGACTTCTTCCTGCGCGAGGTCCATGACCTGCAGCAGGTCTTCAGTACCTGCGCGGCGCCTGCCTGGCTCCACAGCTGCAAGATCCAGCCCCGGCTGATGGATGCGTAACTCCGGAAACAGGCGCCAGCGGATACGTTCCACCTGCGGCAATGTGAGCCTGCTCGCAAAGCTGACATTGAACATCCCCCACAGCCGGGATTGAAATGCTTCGGGCTCAGCGGATTCCGTCATCTCGTCCTTGCAGATGACCAGATGTGGCTGCAGCACTTCAGCAAGACCTGATACCTCGAACTGGCGACGGGTGATGTTTGTCAGCACAACCCCGTAGCCGTAGGGAAAATTGAGCCGTCCCGCAAATGCCGAGCCGGGTGGCTCAACAAGCTGGACATCCCGCCGCAACAGGTCCACCACCGCATGGGCATACTGGCGAGCCTGCTCCAGCGGGTTGGGTACGACCTTATGGCCACTGCCGGTATCGATGGTGAAGCGGACCGGGTCCGCATCGTGAATCGTCTCCAGCCGCCAGTCCTTTACCTCGAGAATCAACAGTCCCCTTCCCGGATGCAGCACCAGGAAATCCGGGTGCTGGTGCCGGGCACCAACCGGGACGTTGAACCAGCAGAGGTAGTCGTCTTCAAGCAGGCCCTTCAGGCGATCCGCGAAACGGCGCTCGCCGGGCGTAGCAGAATTGCCAACCCCTGGGCTGGAAAGGAAGGTGGCCACCTGTGGATCATACTGAAGGACAGGGGCTGGCGGTGCCGGGGACATCCAGTGCCAGAGCATTATGGCCAATGATCGAGCGGCCAGGCCCTCACGGCAGCACCGATAGTCCACAATAGCGCCCATGCAGGTCGTCGTCGTCCCCGTCACCCCTTTCCAGCAGAACTGCTCGCTGCTGCGTTGTGACTCCAGCGCGGCGGGGGCCGTGGTCGATCCCGGCGGCGACATCGACCAGATCCTGGCCACGGCAGCTGCCGAGGGCATCGACATCGGCAAGATCCTGCTGACCCATGCGCACATCGACCATGCCGGGGCCACGGCCGAGCTCGCGGAGCGGCTCGGCATCCCCATCGAGGGACCGCAGCGCGAGGACCAGTACTGGATCGACAAGCTGCCCGACCAGGCCCGCATGTTCGGCTTCCCGCCGGCGGCGGCCTTTACGCCCACGCGCTGGCTGGAACAGGGGGACCGGGTCACGGTGGGCAACGAGGAACTGGAAGTCCTGCACACGCCGGGGCATACGCCCGGCCATGTCGTGTATTTCCACCGCCGCGACCTCATTGCCTTCGTCGGCGACGTGCTATTTGCCGGATCTATCGGCCGCACCGACTTCCCGCGGGGGGACTTCCCGACCCTCGTCGCCTCCATCACCGGGCGGCTCTGGCCGCTGGGCGACGACGTCAGCTTCGTGCCAGGCCACGGCCCGACCTCGACCTTCGGCGAGGAACGGCGCAGCAATCCCTTCGTCGGCGACGCGGCGCTGGCGCGTGCGCCGTAAAGCGCCGGATCAGGGTATCAATCCGCCACCGATCAACGGCGCAGTAGCAGTACCTTGACCAGGTGCCAGACGTTGTTGGCGGTCCAGTAGAGGACCATGCCGGCGGGGAAGGTGTAGAACAGCAGGAAGAAGGCCAGCGCCATCAGGTACAGGTTGCGCCGCTGGCGGGCCTGCAACGTGGCGTTCAGCGAGGCTTCCTGCTGGACGACGGCGGAAAGGATGCTCACCGCGGTCATCAGGAACGGCAGCAGGTTCAGGTGGGCACCGAAGAACGGCAGCGTGAACGGCAGCTGCGCGAGGCGGTCGGGCGCCGCGAGGTCGGCGATCCACAGGAAGCCCACCCCGTCGAGCGCGAAGTTGCCCGCCAGCATGTCGAAGGCGGCGATGAACATAGGCACCTGGATCGCGAATCCCGCCAGGCTCTTGAAGGTGTAGAGCGGATGCACGCCCTCCTCGCGGTAGGCCTGCAGCGTCAGCCGGTGCGCCTCTTCGCCGCGGTACTGGCGGCGGATCTCAGCCAGCCGGGGCTGCAGCCGGCTCTGCGCGCGGTTGACCTCCGCCTGCCAGCGGTCGGCGACATGCGTCGCCGGATAGAGGATGAACTTCACCGCCAGCGACAGCAGCACGATGGCCACTCCGGCGCTGCCCACCCAGCTGTTGATGAACCCGAGCAGGAACAGCAGCGCCAGGCAGAGCCAGCGCAGCGGCTCCCAGAGGGCGGCGAACAGCAGCTCCGTGAGGTCCGCGGATACCACGCGCAGCGACTTCCATTCCACCGGCCCGCCATAGACCGCCAGCTCCAGCTGTCCCGCCGGCAGTTCCCAGGCGAGCAGGTGCCGGTTGTCTGACGGCGTCTGCACGGTCAGCGCGCTGTCAACCGTCGGTTGCAGCAGCCAGGCCCAGAAGCGCGAGCGCACCCCGGTCCAGACCTCGCGGCCCGCCCCGGTCGTGGTGGCCGCGCCTGCCGCCGGCCCGAGGTTCTCCTGCCCGGCGACGCTGACCCGCACGGCTTCGACATCCGAGAACGCCGCGCCAAATCCCGGCATCCGTGGCGGGACGAGCGCCGCGCCACTCGACATCTCCAGGCGCACGCCCGGAAGCGCTGACAGGCTCAGGCGCAGAAGGTGCGTGGTGCGCGACAGCTCGTAGCGCTGCACCAGCCGCGGCTGGCCGGCAGCGGCCGCCGACACCAGCTCGACGATGATCGCATCGGCGGTTTCGCGCAGCCTGGCCTCGTACTGGCGGGCCGCCATGGCCGCCGCCTGCGCGGGATCGTCGGCCGCCCAGCGCAGCGCCCCATCGCCCGGGGTGACCAGATCCTGACGCCGGCTGCCGGGGTCGGCACAGGAGCCGGCGCAGGCCAGCCAGCGCAGTGGCAGGCCACCCTGGCCGCTGATCGTCATTTCCACCGAGCGCGAGTGCAGCTCGATATCGCCGGCCACCGCGGCCGTCGCCCCGCCGGCACCAGCCAGCACGCAGGCCAGCCAGGCGAGCCGCTCCAGCCGGCTGCCACCGGGTCGACGCGGTGCCATCAACGGTAGAACCGCCGCATGTCGCGCAGCGCGTCGGCCACTACCACGGGATCAAACCTCGCTCCGGGGATCGGCCGGTAGTCAGGGCCGAGCACCTCGACGAAGCCGCCGGGGTGAGTGACGATGGCCCGGCCCGGCTCGACGATGGCGTGGGAGTTGTAGCTGCCGGCGATGATCCAGGGCCAGTCCCTGGCGGCGAACAGCTCGTGGCCGACCGCATAATCGGCCGGATCGTTGCGGCAACCGAACAGGTCCTGCAGCAGCGTCACCGGCAGGTCGTAATGCGAGCTGCGATGCCGGTACACGGCCGGGGCGCGCCCGGGCCAGTGCATGACCAGCGTGGCGCGCAGCTGGGCGGCACTGTAGTCGCTGGCATGGCCGAGGTAGCCGAGGCCGTTGTCGTCGAACTCGTAGCCGTGGTCGCTGAGGATGATCACCAGCGTCTGTTCCAGCAGCCCCTCGGCCTGCAGTGTCGCCATGACGCGGCCGATCTCGCCATCGACCATCTGTGCCGAGCGCCGGTACTGCCGCCAGGCGGCCTGCACCTCCGGCTTGCTGCCGAAGCGGCCGTCCATCGGCAGCGGCCCGGGATCGGCCGACATCTCCCCCATCGGCGGGTCGTAGTAAAGGAACCCGAAGAAGGGTTGTGAGTGGTCACGCTTGCCGAGCCAGGCCAGCCAGCCATCGGTGACCGCGCGGTTGCGCTGCACGGCGGAAATGCCCGGTGTTTCGCCGCCCAGGCCCGGCACTCCGGCGAATACGGTGCGGCCGATATCGGTCGGCGTGCCGAAGCCGGGCGCCGCGAACAGGCCGAGCTGGTAGCCGCGCCGGCGCAGCTCGGACATCAGCACCGGCGGCTGCTGCACGCCATAAAAAGTGTCGAGGTAGGTGCTCGGCAGGCCGTAGAACATGGAGAAGATACCAGCGCGCGAGGAGTTGCCCCCGCTCCAGTGGTTGGCGAACTCCTGGCCGGTTCGGCGCACGCGGTCCAGCTCCGGCATCAGCGCCGGATCGATGACATCGGGGCGCAGCGCATCGACGATCACCCAGACGATATTCGGCGTCGGCGCCGGCGCGGTGCACTGCATGGGCTGCAGCGGATACTGCAGCTGCCCGCCACCATCCGCGCCGACCCGCTGCAACTGCAGCTGCCGGTCCACCTGCGCCTGGCTGACCAGTCCCAGGCGCACCATCCGGCGCTTCGCATGGATGGGGAAATACGCGGGCAGGTAGCGCGTCAGCTGCGTGACCGGCAGGTAACCGAGCGCATCCGCCCAGATGTGGATCGCCTGGCTGCCGAGCCAGGCGACGACCAGCACCAGCGCCACCCAGCGCCCACCGCGGGAAGGCCGGCCCTCGAGCCAGCCACGGACACTGCCAGCGAGCAGCGTCTCGAACACCAGAGCCAGCAGGCCGATGAGCCCGACCAGCAGCCAGGTAGAACGCTCGAACAGCATCGCCGTCAGCCAGGTCAGATGGTAGCGCTGGCTGGCGAAGACATTGCCATCGACCACCAGCAGCGTGGCCGTCGCCGCGGCCAGCAGCACGGCGACCGCCATGACCAGCAGGCGCGAGGGCAGCAGCAGGCACAGCGGAATCACGACCAGCAGCGCCGGCAACGCTGCCAGCAGCGAAAAGTGGCCAACGTAGGCCAGCAGTGCGTAGACCAGGCCGAGGGCATCGCTCTGCCAGGGCACCAGCCAGATGAAGCGCAGGCCGAGCAGGGCGAACAGCGCCGCATTGGCGGCGACGAACCAGCCGGTCCAGCGCAGCAGCTGGCGACGGGTGGTCATATCAGCGCTGCTCCACAGAGCTGGCGGCGCCCGCGGCGACCTCGGCGGCAATGGCCGCCACGGCCTCGGCCGCGGCGCGGCCGCTGCTGCCGACGTTGCAGATGTAATCGCGGCGCAGGGCGGCAGCGTTCTCGCGGGCGCGGGCCGGATCAAGCACCAGCTCGCGGACCAGGCGCGGCGCATCGGCCAGCCGGTCCGGTGCCAGCAGCGCGCCCAGCCTGGCGCGCACCCAGGACTCGAAGGGCTCCATGCCCAGCTCCTGCCAGCTGTCGTTGCGGCTCTTGGGCGGCAGGTCGATGTAGAGCACCGGCTTCTCCAGGCCCATGCCGTAGTCCTGGCCGGCACCCGACCAGTCGGTGATCATCACATGCGAGTCGAACAGCGAGTCGCTCTCCCCCATCTGCTCGACCAGGCGAAAGCGCGGGTTGCTGCCATGGCGCGCGGTGATGCGGTCGATGACTTCCGGGGTCTGCCAGCGCGTCTGGAAATGCGGGCGCAGCGTCAGCCGGAAGCCGGCATCGAGCAGGATGCCGGCCAGCTCCAGCCCACAGGTATTGAGGATGGTCTGCTCGCCCCAGGAAGGCGCGAGCAGTACATGGATGTCGGCGTCGCTGGCGACCGGCGGCGGCTCGCGCCGCTCCGCCAGCAGCTGCTCGATGCGGTGGTAGCCATGGGCCACCAGGCGCTTGGGCGACAGGCCCTTGAGTTCCTCACGCCGGCGGATCTCCCGCGCCTGGTGCGGCCCGGCGTAGAGGATGGTGTCGTAGTGGTCGAAAGAATCCGCGTGATCGGCCATGTGGGTGCTGATCAGCGAGTGGAACATGTAGACGTAGTGGACCGGGTGGATGGAGCGCTTGAGGTCGAAATTGCCGAGGTCCAGCAGCTGGGTGAGCAGCAGGTCGGCCTGCAGGAACTGGAAGAACCAGATGCGCACCAGCCCCTTGCCGATGCAGAAGCCGCCGATGCGCGCGTCAGCCTGGTGCAGGCCGGGATCGGCGGGGTCGGAGCTGACGTAGCAGATGCGCTCGCCCAGCACGCCGGTCAGGTGGGCGACGATCGGCTGGAAATGGTGCCAGTCCTGGCCGCTCTCCGAGTACAGCACGATGTGCCGCGCCGACCGCGGTAGGCGGTTGAAGCGCCGGTACTCGCACCACTCGCCGAGGAAGCCTCGCATCAGTCCCGGGACGCAGGCGGCTCCCCGGCCTCCGCTGCCCTGGCGGGCTGCGCGGGAGGCGGCCCGGGAGGCTGCACCGGGTTGCCTGCATCACGACGGAACAGACCCTTGAGCTTGTACCAGAACGTCTTGATCGCCAGCGCCGCCGTGGCGAACACGCCGACGATGGCCGACAGGATCATGCTGCCGGTGCTGGGGTCGAGATAGGCCCAGGCCTCGGGCGCCACCATGGCCAGCGAAACCAGCAGGATGGGAGCGAGGCTCCGCGCGTTTGTCTTGTTCATCGCCAATCTCCCGGGCCTTGCCGGCCACTGCGTGCCCGGCCGCTGTTTAGCATCAATGACCGCGCGGTGCAATGCCGTTGCGGGCCGCGGCATCCAGGGCCGTGATCTGCCGATACAGGCCGCTGCGGGCACGCCGCAGCTGCGCTGGGTCGTCGATCTCGCCCCAGAGCAGGTCCGGCACCAGCGGGCAGGCGATGGGGCGCTCACGGCCGGCCGCCACCAGGCAGTCGGTCTCGTAGTCGAAGGCCAGCGACTTGCGGAACGCCCGGGCTGCGATGCGCTGCATCAGCGCGAAGAGCGGCGCCGAAATCAGCGAGATGCCCACCAGCTCGCCGGCCACCTCGGGGCCCAGCTGCGCACGGTCCTTGGACATGGCGCGCAGCAGGCCGCCCGGGGCCTCCACATGGACCTCGTCACCCGCCCCGGTCGGGCCGGAGAGCAGCACGGCGTCGGCCGCTTCCTGCGCCAGCAGGACCTCCAGCGCGCGGGGCTCGTAGATCAGGTCGGATTCCAGCAGCAGGAACGGGCCGCGCAGCGCATCCCGCGCGCAGTACAGCGAGTACATGCTGCCGGAATGGGCGAACTCGGCGTTGTGGACGGTGCGTATCCAGCCGGGGTAGGCCTTCGCCAGCGCCTCGTAATGCCCGGCGCTGTAGCCGGTGACGATGACCACCTCGGCGATGCCCACCGTCAGCAGCCGCAGCACCGATTCCTCGACGATCGGCCGGTCGCCGAGGCGCAGGAAGCCCTTCGGGTAGCCGCTGACCTCGGCGCGCAGCCGCTTTCCCTGGCCAGCCGCCAGGATGACCGCCGAACGCACTGCAGCCGTCACCGGCGCCGCCCGGGTATGGCGGCGCGCAGCGCGCCGCAGAGGCGCTGCAGGTCGTCCTCCCTGATGTCGCCCATGTGGGCGATGCGGAAGATGCCCGGCGCGAGCCGCCCCTGCCCCGCGTAGATGATGAAGCCACGGCGCTTCAGCGCATCGTGCAGGCCCGCGTAGTCCTGCCCGCCCGGCAGGCGATAGGACCAGAGCACGCTGCCGAACGCGCTGGCCGGCAGCAGCGGGCGCACGCCGCGGGCTTCCAGCGTCGCGGCGATGCGCGCGGCACGCTCGCGGTAGCAGGCGCGGCGCGCGGTCCAGCCGCCCTGCTCCGCATGCTCGTCCAGTGCCGCATCCAGCGCGAAGGCGACCTGCACGGCCTGGGTGAACGGCGAGTAGCCATCGGCATGCTGGGCCGCGTGGCAGGCGTGGAGATCGAGGTACACGCTGCCGGCGTCCGCTGCCGGGCGCCGCCACAGGTCGCGCCGTGCCAGCACGAAGGACAGGCCCGGCGCCCCATGCAGGCACTTGTTGGCGGTGGCGGCGACCGCTGCCAGGTTCCAGTCGCGCCCGGCGATGTACTCGGCACCGAAGCTGCTGACCCCGTCGAGCAGCAGCTGCACGCCCCAGGCGCGGCAGGCACGGCCGATCATCTCCAGGTCATTGAGCCGGCCGGTCGTGGTTTCATGGTGCACCACGGCCACGTGACTGATGGACGGATCGCGCGCCAGCGCGGCCTCCAGCTGCGGGATGCCGGGCCCTGCCAACCAGTCCTGCGCCAGCAGCTGCTGCGGCCGTCCCAGCGCCCTGAGCATGCGGGACATGCGCTCGCCGTACACGCCGTTGGCGAGCACCAGCGTGGTCCGGTCGCGCGGTGCGAAGGCACGCAGCATGCCCTCCACCGCCGCGGTGCCTGAACCGCTGAGCAGCACGGCGTCGAAGTCGGCCGCCAGCTCCGCGTACACCCCGGCCAATCGCCGGTTGATACCCTGGACCAGCGCGGCGAATTCCGGCTCGCGGTGGCACCAGTCGCCGCGGCCCAGCGCGGCGCGCACGCGTTGCGTCAGGGTCACCGGGCCCGGATTGAGGAGGATGCTGCGATCCATGGCCGGCGCGATCCGCCGTCAGGCCGGCAGGGCCGGGCGCGGGCCGAGGTGCTGGCGCAGGCGTGCGGCCACCTCCGCCGGTGCGGTGGCCGGCCGCGGCAGGTTGTCCGGCACGCCCGGGCAGATCGGCACATGGACCAGGCGCAGGCCCGCTGCCCGCCAGTCGACATGCTCGCGCAGCTCGTCGGGGTCGCTGGTCACGATCACGCGCGGATAGCCGGCGGCCGCGGCAAGCGCGCAGAAGTCCACGTTGCGGGATACGGTGGCCTGGCCGCCGGTGGATTCGTGCATGCCGTTGTCGAGCAGGATGTGCAGCAGGTTCGGTGGCCGCTCGGTGCCGAGCGTGGCGAAGGCGCCGAGGCGCATCAGCATGGCGCCATCGCCATCGAGGACGATGACCCGCTTGTCCGGCCGGGCGATGGCCAGCCCGAGGCCGAAGCTCGCCGCGCAACCCATCGAGCCGACCATGTAGAGCTGGCAGGGACGATCATCCAGCGCCCAGAGCTCGCGCCCGGTGTAGCCGGTGGTGGCGACGACGATGTCATCAGTGCGCAGCGCCATCTGCACCGCGCCCAGCATCCTGCGGCGCGTGGCCCGCGCGATGCGCTCGGAGGCCATCTCGCCACCGTGGCGCCGGCGCAGCGCCTGCGGGGTCCGGGCCTCCAGTTCCGTGGGCTCGACCGCGCCCTTGCTCATGACCAGTGCGTAAGGCCGGCTTTCGCGCCGCATGTACTCGCAGGCGCGGTCGAGGGCGGGCGCGATGGCCTCCGCCGCCGACGGGAACGGCTCCCAGGCGATGCCCATCAGCTCCAGCAGCTGCGGCGTGATGCGCCCCATCAGCTCGTGCTGCGGCTCGTCGGCGGCCGCGCCCGGCTCGCCACGCCAGGTGACGATGATCAGCACCGGCAGGCGGAAGGTCCAGGTGAGCGAGGTCAGCGGATTGACCGCGTTGCCGAGCCCGGAGTTCTGGAACATGACGATGCTGGGCAGGCCACCGAGTTCCGCCCCGGCCGCCACGGCGACGGCATCGCCCTCGTTGACCGCGCCGACGTAGCGCAGCTCGCGGGAATTGATCACGTGGTTGATGAACGGCGTCAGGTAGGAACAGGGCACGCCGGTGTACAGGCCGAAGCCGCGGGCACTGGCAGCCTCGATGAAACTCGCCGCCGCGATCACGCGAAGCTCCCGGCCGCCAGCACGTCGGCCAGGCTGTCCACATCGAGCCAGTGGCCAGTGGTGTAGACCACACGGACGCGCTCGCCGCGCTCCACCAGCGCCGTGAGCAGCTGGTGCAGCTTGGCGCGGCGGTTGCCCGGCAGCGCGGCCAGCTCGCGCACCAGGGCCCGCAGCCGTGGCAGTGCCTGGGCGCGCACGCGCAGGAACCCCATCCACTCGCCATGGCGCTCGCGCTCCGGGAGGTCCTCGGCGCAGCGGCTGAGGAAAATGTCGTGGTAGAACGCATGGCGCGAGTGCGGCTCGGTGCAGCTGACATAGTCGGCGGCGCGGCCGCGGTTGACCGACTCGCGCCAGTCGGTGTCGGCGACGATCACGAAATCGTCGCCCGGCTCCGCCAGGCTGTCGACGATGTAGCGCTTGAAGATGACGTCACCGTAGGAAACGTACAGGTCGCTGCCGTCATCGGCGTCGGCCTCCAGCGCGCGGGCCAGCGACAGCAGTTCGCCGGTGTCGGCGTACTCGGCATTGTCGACGTAGGCGAGGCCGGGCAGGTCGATGGCGCCCGGCAGGTAGCCGCGCACCACGGTGATGCGCTTGATGCCGGCGGCGTTGTAGGCGGCAATGATGTGCGCCAGCAGCGGCTGGCCGCGCACCTCCACCATGGTCTTGGGTCGCGTTGCGGTGAGTTCGCCCAGTGCCGAGCCACGCGAGGCCGCCAGCACCACCACGCGCGCCTCGTCGCCCTGCCGCGGCAGGTAGCGCTCCTCGGCTTCCTGCAGCTCCGAGGCGCCCTGCAGCCGGAAGATCTCGCGCACCGGGGCGACGCGGTCTTCCATGGCCTGCAGGTTCTGCTCGCGCGCCAGCGTCGCCGCGCAGGCCTGCATGGCGGGAATGGCCGCGCGCAGCAGGTGGTTGGCCCAGATGGCGATGGAGAAGCCGGCCTCGCGGAACACGTCGGTGGGCGTGGCGTAGTACTTGGTGGGGACGATGACCACCGGGCTGCGATCGCCCCACTCGCGCTTGAAGGCCAGCACTTCCTTGGGCGTGGCGAGCGCGCTGTGGATCAGGATGCCGTCGGAGCCGGCGGCGTGGTAGGCCTCGGCACGGCGCAGCGCCTCGGCGAGGCCCCAGCCGGCGATGAAGGCCTCGACGCGGGTGATGATGCAGAAGTCGTCGTCGCGCTGCGCGTCCTTGCCGGCCTTGATGCGGCTGCAGAATTCGTCGATGTCGGCCAGCTGCTGCTTCTCGCCATCGATGAAGCTGTTGGTCTTGGGGTAGATCTTGTCCTCGATGCAGACCGCGGCCACGCCGCGCTGCTCGAGCTTGCGCACCAGCCGGCGCACGTTGTTGAAGTTGCCGTAGCCGGTATCGCCGTCGAGCAGGATGGGCACGCTGGTGGCGTCCACCATGAACTCCAGCATCTCCAGCACCTGGGTCCAGGAGGCCTCGTTGCTGTCGCGCACGCCGTACTGCGCGGACATGCACAGGCCGCCGGCCCACAGGCCCCTGAATCCCGCCTCCTCGCCGATGCGGGCACTGATGCCGTTGTGCGCCTCGAGCAGGAACTCGAGTTCGGCGCTCTGCAGCAGTTGCCGGAAACGCGTGGTCCGGCGCAGGCGCTCCGGCCCGGAATCCGGCGGCTTGAGGTTTGCGACCATGTTGCGATCCACCCTGCCCGCTTCAGACGCGGTAGCGGTATTCCCGTCCCGCCTCGCGCTCGATGTCGGGCGGGTAGCTGGCGCGCTTGTCAGCGTAGTACTGCAGCAGGTGGTCACCTTCGCTGGCGCGGTTGTAGGTGTAGTAGAGCACGCGGCGTGCCTCGCCGCTGTTGTTGGCAGCCGAGCGGTGCGGGATGAAGGAATCGAAGAACACCACGTCGCCCGGCTCGGCCTCGATGTGCCGCCAGCGCAGGCCGGCAAGCTGGGCGGCGGTCAGCGGTTCCCACTCGCGGCCAATCAGCTGGTGGGCACCATCGAAGCCGCTGGCCATCTCCAGGCAACCGTTGGCGATGGTCGCGCGATCGACCGTGACCAGCGCCGTGATGTGCAGCTGCGCATAGCGCGACCAGCCGGCCTGCACGTCCTGGTGCGGCTCGAAGCCACCGCCACCAGGCAGCTTGAAGTTGATCTTGTCCTTGAACAGCACCGCGGGCTCGCCGAACAGCTGGCCGCAGGCACCCTGCAGCTTCACGCCCGTCGCCAGACGCCGGAAGCCCGCGTGCCAGGGCAGCACGTTCTCCATGCGGTTGAGCAGGCGCTGGCCGGTGCCAGCCTGCTCGAAGTACATCATGTGGCGGCCCGCGGTCTCCGGCCAGGCCTGGACCTCGTCGGTCCAGCGGCGGATGTCCGCCACCTCCGCGGCCGTGAACAGGCCAGGCAGCACCAGGAAACCGTCGCTGCGAAAGCGCGCCAGCTGGGCGGCATCCAGCGGCCCCGCGGTACCGGCACGGGCATGAGCTCCAGGATTCAAATCAGCTCCTATCCTGTTGATCTGGTAAAACTATTATCGCCATTCCAATCCTGCCCTGGCACCCGCAGGGCGGAATTGTCCGCTGCGCCTGCCGAGTCCGCAACTGGAAAGCGGCGCCGCTCCGCTCGCCTACCAGGGCCCCTGCAACTCGATCCGGCAGAGGCGGGCCGGGAGGCTGGCGTCATCGGGATCGCTGATCGCCCAGCCACGGTTCGGGTCAGCCGGGTCGAGGCACAGTCCCTCGAGCTTGTGGGCATGGACCGCGCCGCCCGCCTCGCGCAACTCGATCCAGCGTGCGCGTCCGCGGCGGATGATGCCAAGCGCCGAGCCCGCCACCGCCCCATCCACCGCCGGGCCGGCGCTGTCTTCGGCCGCTGCCAGGTACAGCGTGCCGCCGCCCGTGGCTGCCGCGACATCGGTGAAACCCAGCGCCACGCCCTCGATCGAGCCGAGTTCGTAACGAGTCACGCAGCCGGGGCGCCAGCTGGCGCAAACCGCGTCGGCCTGCAGGGGCAGCACCCGCCGCGGCAGGTCGAGGCTCGCATTGCTGCCGCCACGCCCGCCGCGGTTGAACAGCCGCAGTCCGCTGCGCTGGGCCAGAGCGCCTTCGATGTTGAGCACGCCGCCGGTGAATGTCGTGGTGGCATGCAGCACCGCATACAGCGCATCGGCAGCGTACACCGTGATCCGCGGCCGTGCCGGGTCGCAGAGCACGGCCACGCGCCAGGGAGGACTGCGGCTGCCGGAACTGAACAGCAGCAGCGCCTCCGTCTGCCCTGCACCACCGATAGCTGCGCAGGCCTCGAAGTCGAAACGGGGTGGGTCGTCCGCGCGCCGCGGCACCGGCACCATGTCCACGGCGGCGTCGGCGGGATCCACCAGGGCGACGGCATCGGCGCTGTCCTGGGCCACGGCGAGCCGGTTGCCGAACCAGGCGAGGCTCGACCCGCCACGCACCGGCAGGCCCGGACCCGCAGCGTCTTTCCAGCACAGCTCACGGACGCCAGTCACGGTGGCGCGCAGCCGTGGGTCACGCCGGGCGAGGCAGTGATGCACGGCGCTGGCCGGCAGCTACTGTGGCGTGACCGCGGCGCCCTCGCCCGCGGTGATGGTCGCGCCGGCAGGCATGGCGCCCCTGGCCACGGCCTCGATGTAGTCCACCGTCGGCAGGTGGCAGTAACACTGGCCCTGGAAGCGCTCCGGCAGCAGCCGCGTATACCAGGCGTCGAAGTCCTGGTAGAGCCCGGGCGAGGCCAGGTGCACGCGGCCATCGGCAGCGGCGTAGATCGCCTGGAAATCACCGAGGTAGGACTGGCCGGTGACGTAGGGCTCATTGGCGTCGATAACGAAGGCAGCCGCGCGCGCCGCCGCAGCATCCTCGCCGGCCGCGCGCAGGGCGGCTACCGCCTGGTCACGCACCAGGCGGGTGAGGTCCGGGCAGGAGCGCTGCGCGCCCGCCGCCTGCGGGCCATAAGTCGCGCGCAGCTGCGCTGCCGTCTTGACCTTGCAGGAGACGACGATCGGCGTCGATCCGGCGTAAGTCACCACCTGGTAGATCCGCAGCGGCCGCGCCTGCGGCTTGGAGTGCCGGTACGACGGCATGTCGGTAAAAACCCTGTTCTCGCCGCGCATGGCGGTACTGGCGAGGAACTGCTGGGCGGCGATGCAGAACTCGGGCGAGGCCGATGCCGGCAACGGAGCGGCGCGCGCGCCGGGCGCCAGGCCGGCGATCGCAAGGCCCAGCAATGCGGAAAAAATGCAGCTCCTGTCCAACAGACCAGTCCTTTCAGGATGCAGGATCACGGTAGCGCTCACCGGCTGCCAGCAGGGCATCGGTGCCGATCACCGCGTTGATACCCTTGAAGTCCGCCATCTGGCCGAGCATGTTCCGCGTGGTTCCGTCACGGCGCAGCGTCGCGAGGTAGCCGGAGGCGGCATGGATCACCACGCGCAGCATGGCGCCCGGGAAGATGGCAAGGCGGAATCCCAGCGCCTGCAGTTCGCCGATGGACAGCAGCGGGCTGCGCCCTCCCTCCACCATGTTCGCCAGCAGCGGCACCTGCTGGCCGAGTTCGCGGCCGGCGCGCGCGAATTCCTCCGTGCTGCGCAGTGCCTCGACGAACACCACGTCGGCACCGGCCTCCGCATAGGCCGCAGCGCGGGCCAGGCCGGCATCGAGTCCTTCCACGGCCACCGCATCGCTACGCGCCACGATCACGGTGTCGGCATCCGCGCGGGCATCCTGCGCCGCGCGGATCTTGCCGAGCATCTCGGCGGTCGATACCAGCGCCTTGCCATCGAGGTGGCCGCAGCGCTTCGGGGCCTGCTGGTCCTCGAGCTGGATGCCCGAGGCGCCCATGCGCTCGAGCAGGCGCACGGTGCGCTGCACGTTGAGCGCGTTGCCGAAGCCGTTGTCGGCATCGACGATCAGCGGCAGCGTGACGCGCTCGCGCATGCCGGCGACGGTATCGGCCACTTCGCTGAGTGTCGTCAGGCCGAGGTCGGGACGCGCGATGCGCGTGAAGGCGATGCTGGCGCCACTGACGTAGGCACAGCCAAACCCCGCCTGCTCCACCAGCAATGCGGTGAGCGCGTCGTAGCAGCCCGGGGCAATGAATGCCGGCCCGGCCAGCAACTCGCGCAGTCTCCGGGCATGGGACATCAGGCCTGCTCCGCTGGCGGCCGGGACAGCCGCTGCCTGAGGAAGGGTACCAGCCCGCCGGCGGCCACCATGTCCATGAGGTGGGCGGGAATGCCGTTGACCCGGTACTCCCGCCCCGTGTCCAGGTTGCGCACCAGCCCCGCCACCGGTTCGACTTCCAGCTGCTGCCCCGCCAGGATCTCGCCGGCGGCCGGGAAGAACAGCGCTGGCAGGCCGAAGTTCAGCGCATTGCGGTAGAAGATGCGGCCGAAGGACTGCGCCAGCACCGCGCCCACGCCCAGCTGCACCAGCACCATCGCCGCCTGCTCGCGCGCCGAACCCACTCCAAAGCGCCGGCCGGCGACGATGATGTCGCCCGGGCGCACGCTCGCGGCAAAGGCCGGGTCCACCGCTTCCAGGCAATGCCTGGCCATCTCCTCCAGCGGCGCCTTGAAGTACAGCCCAGGCGCCATGACGTCGGTATCGATGTCGTCGCCGAACAGCCAGGCCCTGCCGGCCAGTGGCGCCACCGGGCTCATGCGAGGAACTCCCGCGGATCGGCGATGCGGCCGGCGACGGCCGAGGCCGCTACCGTATAGGGTGACCCGAGGTAGACCTGCGCGCTGCTGGCGCCCATGCGGCCACGGAAGTTGCGGTTGGTCGAGGAAATGCACACTTCGTCCTCCCCCAGCACACCCGCACCCAGCGCCGCACAGGCACCGCAGCCGCTCGGCAGCAGTGTCGCACCGGCGGCGGTGAGCGTCGCGAGCGTGCCATCCGCGGCCGCTGCGGCCCAGATCCGCTGCGAGGCCGGTGCGACCAGCAGCCGCACACCCGCCGCCACCTGCCGGCCGCGCAGCACCTCGGCGACGCAGTGCAGGTCACCGAGCTTCGCGCCCATGCACGAGCCGATGTAGGCCTGGTCGATGGCGGTGCCGGCGAACTGCGTCACCGGTGCCGAGTTCGCCGGTGAATGCGGTGCCGCCACCTGGGGCGCGAGCGCAGCGACATCCAGGGCGTGGACCTCGAGATAGCGCGCGTCCACGTCGCTGCGCCAGGCCAGCGCATCGTCCACTGGCTGCTGCCCAGCCGCCTGCAGCGCCGCCAGCGTCGTGGCATCGGCTTCGACCAGCCCGGTCTCGGCGCCCAGTTCGGCAGCCATGTTGCAGAGCACGGCGCGCTCCGCCAGTGGCATCGCCGCCACCGCCGTGCCACCGTACTCGATGGCGCGGAAGGCGTTGTCCATACCGAGCTCGCGGCACAGCTGCAGCATGATGTCCTTCGCGACCACGCCGCGGGCGAAACGCCCGGAGCAGTCCACGCGGATGGTCTCGGGCACCGGCACCCAGATCTCGCCGGTAACGGCCACGCCGGTCATCTCGATGGCACCGAGGCCCATGGCGTAGGCGGCCCCCGCCCCGGCGTTGCTGGTATGCGAGTCGCCACCGCAGATGAACATGCCCGGCTGCACCAGCCCGCGCTCGAGCAGCAGCACATGGCCGATGCCCTGCATGTCGAAGAAGCGGTGGATACCGAACTCGCGCGCGAAGTCGCGGGTCAGCCGCAGGATGGCGGCGGAACCCGCGTCCACCGCCGGCACGAAATGATCGTTGACCAGCACGATGCGTCCGGCATCGTGCAGGCCGACGCCCAGCTCGCGCAGGCGCGGCCAGATGCGCCGCGGCCCGCCGGAATCCAGCAGCAGCACCAGGTCCGCGCGGCAGGTCACCACCTCGCCCGGCAGCACCTGGCTGCGCCCGCTGGCGCGGGCGATGATCTTCTGCGCCAGCGTCCGGCCTGCGCTGCCAGCACCGCAACCAGCAGCGATCCCGGGGCCGGCGCCGGCCTCAGCCATGGCAACCGGACAGGCGGGCACGCAGCCGCGCCAGCGCCAGCAGGCCGTCCAGCGCCGGCGTGCGCACATTGCGCAGGCGGCCGATTTCAGCCACCGCCCCGGCCACCGGGTCGATCTCGAGGCGCCGGCCGGCCTCGAGGTCCTGCAGGGTCGAGGTCTTGTGGGCCGCCAGCGGGCGGGTCAGTTCCATGAGCTGGCGCGGCTGCATCGGCACCCGCACCCCCAGCGCGCCTGCCACGCCGATGGCTTCCTGCATCAGCGCCTGCAGCACCGCCGCGGCGGCCGGGTCGTCGAGCATCTGCCCGAGCGTGGCGCCGGTGAGCAGGCTGACCGGGTTGTAGGCGGCGTTGAGCGCGAGCTTGGTCCAGACTTCGGTGCGGATGTCCTGGCGTACCGGCGCCTCGATGCGCGCGGCCGACAGCATGGCGGCGATGGCGCGCACCCGCGCGGACAGCGAGCCATCAGGCTCGCCCAGCGAGAGGCGGTTGCCATAGACGTGCTCGACCACGCCGGGCTCCAGCACGCGCACCGCCGGATAGACGACGCAGCCGATGGCGTGCTCGGGCCCGACCAGTCGCCACAGCGATCCGCGCGGGTCCACCGTGGCCAGGGTCGGATTGATGCCCCCCGAGGTAGCACGGAAGAAATACCACCAGGGGAAGCCGTTGCCCACCGTCACCACGGCCGTGCCCGGCCCGAGCAGCGGGCGCAGCTGCGGGGCGATGGCCGGCAGGTCGTTGGCCTTGACCGTCAGGAACAGCAGTTCCTGAGGGCCTGCTTCCTGCGCGCCTGCGACGGCCCGCAACTGCACTACCTCGCGCTTTCCGCCCTCCACCAGCACCAGGCCGCGCGCGCGCAGCGCCTCGAGGGTGGCACCACGGGCGATGGCCGTGACACGCACGCCGGAGAGCGCAAGCCGGGCCGCGAGCCAGCTGCCGATGGCGCCGAGGCCGAAGACGCAGGCGGTGTTCATCGTCTGGCCATGCCGGGCCCGCGCCTAGAGGATCCCGGCCAGCTTCGCGGCCACGCTGCGCACCTGGGCGGGATCCGCCTGGCTGACCTCGGCGTACTCGCTGAAGCGCTCCGGGACCTTGATGGTGGCATCGATGCCCATCTGCTCCGAGGTCGTCGGAAAGCCCTGCGGACCCTTGGGCGCCGACGGATCGAGCACCATGGCCTGCGCGCTGCGGTTGATGATGATGTCGCTGTAGGGCTGCACCCGGGTCTGGATCGCCCACTCCACGGCCTCGAGGTCGTAGGGATCCACGTCCGGGCCGACGACTACCAGGATCTTGGCGGTGCGTGGCCAGCGGCCCGCCGCGCCCCAGGCCGCGTGCAGCACGTACTTGCCGAACTCCGGGTGGGGCTTGGCGGCACCGTCCACGTTGAGCTGCACGATGTAGGTCATGTTCGGCGTGACCACCACGTCCTTGACCTCCGGCAGCTTGCGCTGCAGGTCCGCCAGCAGCTCGCCCTCCACCGGTAGCAGCGCCATGTAGTTGTGGTCGAAGGGCGGCATCATCTCGATGGTGCCGTACCAGAGCGGATCCCGACGGTGGGTGATGGCGGTGATATCGAAGATCGGGAAGATCTGGTGCTTGTCGTAGTAGCCTACGGAGTTGGAATGCCAGCCGATGATGTCGGTGGGCACGTCCGGGCGGAACACGCCCTCGATGATGTACTCGGCGGTGGCCGGCACCTCGAGGTCGACGCTCTCGCACTTCACCAGTTCCACGGGACTGCCGCGCAGCCCGCCGGCGTAGTCGTACTCGTCCATGCCGAAGGGAATGCCGGTGGCGCAGGCGAGGTGCAGGGCCGGATCCACCTGGCAGGCAATGGCCAGCTCCAGCGGCCTGCCGAGCTTCTGCGCCCGTGCCAGGTGCAGGCCGATGTGGTTCATGGGCGGGTTCCAGAAAGCGAAGATCGAGAGCTGCTTCTTCATCTGCTCTTCGCTGTAGCTGCCGCCCTGCGGGTGCTCGCAGTTCCAGAAACTGGTGACGCGGTAGGCGCCGACGTTGCGGACGCCGGTCTCCGGGTCTTTGGTCACCACCACGCCGCCGGTGATGTAGGACGAGCCCTCGCGGCCGAAGAACACATGCGGGATATGCCGGTCGACCGACACCTGGTCACGCGGGATGACCACCTCCTTGCAGGGGGCCCGCGCGCGGTCCACCAGCGTCGGCTTGATCCAGCTGCCGGGCTCCTGCAGCACCTTCACATGGCGCAGCTTGGCCTCCAGCGGGTCGCGGGTGCCGAGGATCATCGCCGTGCGTTCGCGGGTGCCGTAGGGATTGAACACCAGCGGCACGCCGGGTGTGTTGTAGCCCTCGAGCCGGTCCAGCACCAGGGCCGGGCCATCGGTCTGCGCCAGGTGGCGCATCAGCGCCTGGAGTTCGTTGCGGCCACGCTCGACATTGAACGGCACGCTGACACGCCGGAGCTGCCCCTGCTGCTCGAGCTGGGCGAGGAAGTCACGCAAGTCCCTGTATGCCATCGGGCGATTCTCCGGAATCGGGCGGTCTGCAACGCTGCGGCCGGTGATCCTGTCCGCAGCGCAAACATAGCATTTGTGAGGTTCCAACGTATCATGCGCCGGTCGCCAGCGAATTCCCGGGGATCTGCCCATGACCGAGCGCAAGGTCGCCATCGTCACCGGCTCCGCCACCGGCGTGGGTGCCGCCGCCGCCATTATGCTCGCCGCGCGCGGCTGCAACGTCGTGGTCAACTACACGCGCAGCCAGGCCGAGGCGGAGGAAACCGCCGCCGCCTGCCGCGCCAGGGGTGCCGACACCATCGTGTTCCAGGCCGACGTAGCCGACGATGGTGCCTGCCGCGCCATGGCCAGGGCCGCAGCCGACCGCTGGGGCCGCATCGACTACCTCATCAACAATGCCGCGCGTACGAAATTCAATCCCTATCCGCAGCTCGAGGGCGTCAGCAAGCAGGACTTCCTCGACATCTATGCCGTCAACGTCGTCGGCGCCTACCAGATGGTGCGGGCTGTCGTGCCCTACATGAAGCAGCAGGGCGCCGGTGCCATCGTCAACGACTCCTCCATCGGTGGCGTGACCGGCATCGCCTCCTCCATCCCCTACGCGGCATCGAAGGCAGCGCTGAACCTGATGACGAAGTCGCTGGCGCACGTGCTGGCGCCGGAGATCCGCATCAACGCGGTGGTCCCCGGCATGATCCAGACCCGCTGGCTGAAGGGCGGCCTCGGCGAGGAGCAGTACCAGGCGATGCTCGACGCCCAGACCCAGGCCCTGCCATTGAAGAAGGTGGCGACCGCCGAGGATATCGCCCGGGTGCTGGTGTGGTTCCTCACCGATGCCGAGCTGATCACCGGCGAGACGCTGATCGTCGACAGTGGCATCCACCTCGGCAAGCTGCCGCCCTACTCTGGCGGTGATGCCGACTGAACCGCCGCTGCCCGGGCGCTAGCCCGGCGACGCGGCAGTGGCGCCCCCCGGGCGCCACTCGATGCGGAAGCCGAAGCCCTTCGAGTTGTCGACCAGGCGAATGTAGTCCGGCCGCACGCACCAGAAGTCGGTGTGCTGCAGCCGCGAGGCGATGATCTTCTCGTCCGCCGAGCGTGGCTGCTCGAACAGCGCCTTCACGCTGGCAAACTTTTCCAGGTAGAGCGCGAGTACCCGTGGGCGGTCAGTGCCCGCCACCAGGGTCGCGGTGCCGGCGACCTGCAGCCCACGCACCGCGTGCCAGCCATCCGGATCCGCATCGATGGCGAGCGCCACCTCGGGGCAGGCGGCCATGTCCTGCGCGTGGCGGGTCCGGCGATCGGAAACGAAGTACAGGTTGAAGTCCGCGTCGCTGGCGAAGAATACCGTCGCCGCCCAGGGCAGGCTGTCGCGGCAGGTCGCCAGGGTCAGCGTGTGGTGGGCCGCGAGCATGGCCGCGATGGCGGCGCGGTCCGGCCCCGGGCCCCGGGCATTCATCGCGGCCGCTTCGCCGCGGACCGCGACCTGCCGCGCGCACCCTGCCAGCGCCGGACCAGGCCGCTGTCGATGCCGAACAGGTCCAGCAGGCGCCCCACCGTATGGTTGACGATGTCGTCCACCGACTGCGGTGCCGTGTAGAACGCGGGCATCGGCGGGGCGATGATCGCACCCATGCGGCTCGCCTCATGCATCAGCCGGCAATGGCCTTCATGCAGCGGCGTCTCACGCGGCACCAGCACCAGGCGGCGGCGCTCCTTGAGCACCACGTCGGCAGCGCGCACCAGCAGCGTGTCGGCATAGGAATTGACGATGCCCGACAGCGCCTTCATGGAGCAGGGAGCGACGATCATGCCGTCGGTATGAAAGGAGCCGCTGGCGATGCTGGCGGCAAGGTCGAGGTCACTGTGCACCACGCTGGCGAGCTTGCCGACCTGCTTCGGGCCGAGGCCGGTCTCCAGCGCGATATTGAGCTTGCCGCCGTTGCTGATGACCAGGTGGGTCTCCACCTGCGGCTGTGATGCCAGTACTTCCAGCAGGCGGATGCCGTAGATGACACCGCTGGCGCCCGATATGCCGACGATGAGCCGCATGGCGATTCCCCGGTGGCGGGACTGTGGTGCCGGCGGAGGGACTTGAACCCCCGACCTCTCGCTTACGAAGCGACTGCTCTACCAACTGAGCTACGCCGGCGCGGCGGCGAAGTATAGCAGCTCGGGGCCGCGGGTCACCCGCCCTTGCGCGGCCGGATGCGGATGATGACCTCGACGCTTTCCGCCTCGGTGGCACGCGGCAGCGGCGGCAGCCGTGACAGCCGCAGGTCCGCAGGATCGATATCGGTGAGTTCGCCGGTCTCGGCGTTGTAGAAATGATGGTGCGGCGCGGTGGTGGAGTCGTACATGAGGCGCTCCGGGTCCACGGCCACTTCGCGGATCAGGCCGCGGCGGGAGAACAGGCTCAGGGTGTTGTAGATCGTCGCCCTGGACACGCGCTGCCCGGACTGGCGCAGGGTGGCGAGCAGCTGGTCGGCAGAAAAATGGCAGGCGCGGTCCAGCACCAGCATGCCGATCTGCAGGCGCTGGGCAGTCGGCCGCACGCCATGTTCAAGGAGTTGTGCGCTCACGCGCTCACGTAGGTCCAACTGTCGTATCCGGCCGGCCAGGCTCCTGCGGGGCATTCTAGTGGGCCGGCCGGATTGCTGTAAACGCAGCATCCGGCAGCGGAATCCGGTCATTCCCGGCGGAAACGCCGGCTGTGGCCCCGGCCGCTGCCGCCTAAGCTGCCCGCCATGGAACGGCATGCCCGTGGCCTGACCCTGCTGGAGATGCTGGTGGCGCTGCTCGGCATGGCAGCCCTGGCGACCATCGCCGTCCCGTTATGTCGCGAGCTGTTGCTGGAAGGACGCATGGTCGCGGCAGTCAACGGCTTCGTGCATGCCATCCATCTCGCCCGCGTCACCGCGGCCAGCGAGGCCCGCGACGTGGTGGTCTGCCGCAGCCTGGATGCCCAGCACTGCGCGCCGGCGGGCGACTGGACCAGCGGCTGGCTGGTGTTCGTCAACCGTGATGGCGACGACCCGGCCACCATCGATCCGGATGAGCCGGTACTGGCGGTGGGCCATCCCCTGCCGCTGGCGTCGGTGCGCAGCAATCGCCGCGCCTATGCCCTGCGTCCCTTCGCCCTGCGGGCCAGCAATGGCACCGTGGTCTTCTGCGATGCCCGTGGCCCGGCACAGGCCCGGGCGGTGATCATCAGCTACAGCGGCCGGCCACGGCTGTCGCGGGTCGCCGCCGATGGTCGCCCGCTGACATGCCCGACCTGAACGCACCACGCATGCCGGCCGCTCATCCCCGGATGTGCGCCGCTCATCGGAGCAGGCTGACCGCAGCCGGCGCGCGCGGCAGGATGGCCCCTGATGGGCAAGAAGCACCAAGAAGGCTTCACCCTCATCGAGCTCCTCGTGCTGATGATGGTGTTGGCGTTGACCCTGGGCCTCGGCGTACCGGCCATGAACGGCATGGTCGCGAACAACCGCATGACCGTGGCCGCCAACGACCTCGTGAGCAGCATCCGTGCCGCGCGCGCACAGGCCTCGACGCGCAGCCTCCCCGTCACGCTCTGTGCGAGCAGCGACTGGGAGGCGGAGGAACCGGCCTGCGCCCAGGGTGCTTCGCTGCTCGATGGCTGGATCGTGTTCGAGGACGGCGATGGCGATGCGGCCCGCGACCCGGGCGAGGCCGTGCTGCTGGCCCACGGTCCCATCGATGCCGGCATCCGTGGCGAGGCGCGCAGCGCCGCCGACGGCGGCACACCCCAGTTCCTCAGCTTCCGCGCCGACGGGTTCCCGGCCGTAGTCGCTGGCCGGCCCGGGCTGCGCAACATCCAGCTCTGCGACTCCCGCGGCAACAGCGACACTGGCGGCGGCCGGGCCGCTGGCCGCTGGATCATGGTCAGCCCGGCGGGCCACACGGCACTGGTCGACACGGTCAGCCAGCTGCAGGCTTCATCCAACCCGCTGGGAGGCTGCTGACCATGGGTGGCCGACAGCACGGGCAGCGCAGTCGTGGCTTCAGCCTCGTCGAGGTGCTGGTGGCGCTGGTGGTCATGGCGGTAGGTATGCTCGGCATCGCCGGCCTCTACATCGAAGGCCTGCGCGCCGGGCGCACTTCGGTGTACCGCGGTGCCGCGATCACCCTGGCCGGCGACATGGCCGACCGCATCCGCGCCAACCCGGATGGTGCCTATGCCGGCACCGGCCCGGGAGCCAACCGCGGCTGCGTCAACGGCGGCGGCGACTGCAGCCCGAACGACCTGGCAGCCGATGACTGGTTCCGCTGGCTGGAAGACCTGCGGCGGCGGCTGCCGGCGGGAGCCACCGCGGTAATCGAGCAGCAGGACCTCGCACCGGTGCGCCAGTACGCGATCACGCTGTCCTGGCCCGAGGCAGGCCAGGAAGCACCGGTCAGCTACTCACTGGCACTGCAGCTATGAGCGCGCGGCAATACAGCCTGGGCATGACGCTGATCGAGCTGATGGTGGCGATGACCATCGGGCTGTTCCTGACCTGGGGCGCTTTTGAGGTGTACGTCCAGAGCAAGGGCAACTACCGGACGGCCGAGGTGGCGAACCGGCTGCAGGAGAACGCCCGCTTCGCACTGGAAACCATCGAGCCGGATCTGCGCCTCGCCGGGTTCTGGGGGCTGAGCACCAACACCGCCTTCGCGCCCGACAGCACGGGCATTGCGGTGACCTGCGCCGGCAACGATGCGCGCAGCTGGGCACTGGAACTGCAGCGGCCCGTCAGCGCCAGCGACGATGCCTACGACATCGCCGGCTGTGGGCCGCACGACAGCGCCCGTGCCGGCAGCGACGTGCTGATCATCCGCCATGCCGGGGAGCTGCCGGCCAGCCCGGATCCCGGGCAGATCCAGGTGGCCAGCAACCTGGCGATGGCCAGGCTGTTCGACGACGGCGTCGTACCGGCCGACATCGTCACGGCCGGTGCGGAGACCCGCGACCTGCAGGTGCATGCCTACTACGTCGACAATTCCTCGAGCTTCGCACCCGGTGTGCCTTCACTGCGCCGGCTGACACTGGTCAAGGGTGGGATCATCGAGGATCAGGAGATGATCACCGGCGTGGAGAACCTGCAGCTGCAGTTCGGCCTGGACACCAATGGCGACGGCAGCGTGGAGCGCTACGTGGACCCGAACAGCCCGGCCGTCACTCCGGGCGCCGCCGGTTACCTGGAGGATGCGCGCATCGTCGCGGTCCGCATCTGGCTGCTGGTGCGCTCGGAGGAATCTCCGGGTCCCGGCTTCACCGACACCCGCAGCTACCAGCCGCTGGACCTCGATGCAGCCGCCATTACCCCGGGTGATGCCGACTATCCCGCGCGCTTCCAGCGCGTGGAGGTCACCCGGACCGTCCTGTTGCGCAATGCGGTGGCCCGGTGAACGCGCAGCTGGCAGGGTCGCAACACCGGCAGCAGCGCGGGGCCGCGCTGATCGTTGGCCTGGTGATGCTGATGGTGCTGACGGTGCTCGCCATCTCCGCCATGCGCACCGCCACCCTGGACCTCGTCATGGCGGGCAATGCGCAGCTGCGCGAGAACGCGTTCCAGCTCGCCGATTCCGGCATCCGCGCCACGCTGCGCCGGGTCGAGGCCAATGCCATCAACCTGGACCTCGTGCCCCCCTGCCCGGCCAGCCCGCGGCCCTGGAGCGCCGCGGCCCTGCCCTGGCAGGCGGCAGTGCCGGTGCCCGCGCTCAGGGGCCGCTACGAAGTGCGGCTGTGCGCCGCCGGCAGGACGCAGGACGCCGTCGGCTCGAGCGTCGGCTTCACCCAGCTGCACTATCGCATCGAGTCCCGCGGCCGCACCGACCAGCGCAATGCCGAAGCCATCCATGCGCAGGGTTTCTACCGGGAGTACGAAGAATGATGCCGTGGATCAAGCGGGCGGTACCCGCCCTGCTGGCGCTCATCGCCGCCGGCAACGCGCAGGCCACCCTGAAGGCCATCGAACAGGCCTATGAGCTCGACCCCGGCCAGGTCAGCCTGCCGGCCGCGGCAGGTGGCAGCCTCGCGCTACGGCGCTGCGCGGGCTGCGCGGCCGAACTGTTGCGCGTGGATGCGCAGACGCAGTTCCAGATGAGGCCCGGCAGTGGCAATGTCAGCCTCGAGGTCCTGCGCCGCGAGGCCGCGCGGGTCATCAACCGCCGCCACACCTCGATCTTCGTCTACTTCGATCCGCGCTCCGGCATCGTGCGGCGGATCGTGCTGGATGCCACGCAATGAGCCGTCCCGGCCTGATCCGCCGCGCCGCACCTGCCATCCTGGCCACTGCCGCACTGTGGCTGCCGCTGGCCGCGACACATGCCGATGACACCGAGCTGTACATCGGCCAGGCCGCGGGCAATCCCGCCGCCGGCAACGCCAACATCCTGTTCATCCTCGACAACTCGGGCAGCATGCAGTCGGCGGTGCAGACCCAGGCCGAGTGGGACCCCGACCAGCAGTTTTCCGGCTGCTTCCGCAGCGATGCGGTCTACATCAGCAACAGCAGCGCGCCGCCACCCTGCGCAGGTGCGGTCGAGGTGCCCAAGGCCGCCAACCGCTGCGCGGCGGCCCTGCCTGCGCTGCGCAGCCGCGGCCAGTACAGCGACCAGCTGCTCGGCTGGGATCCCGATGCCCAGCTCTGGCAGCCGCTGGATACCGGCGGCGCCAACGCCTACCTGGAGTGCCACGCCGATCGCGGCGTCGATGGTTCCGGCAGCGGCGGCAATGCCTATGCCGCCAACGGCAGTGCCGGCCCCTGGGCAGCCAATGCAGGCAACGAGCCCGGCTGGACTGCCCAGGCCACGGTATTCGACGGCAACTGGCTCAACTGGCGCAGCAATCCGCCGACCGTGACCCGCAGCCGGCTGGAGATTGTGCAGCAGGTCGTGAAGGACGTGCTCGACAACCTGCAGGACGTCAACGTCGGCCTGGTGCAGTTCAACTTCAGCGAGGGCGGCACCGTCAGCCATGCGATCGCCGACATCTCGACATCACGCCAGGCCATCAAGGACACGGTGGACGCCCTCACGGCCTCGACGCGTACGCCGCTCTCGGAGTCGCTGTTCGAAGCCACCAACTATTTCCGTGGCGGGCCGGTCGGCTTCGGCAACGTCGGCCCGGTGCTCAGCGTCCCCGCAGCGCGCCTCAATGGCAACGCCTCTTCCAACACCTACCTCTCGCCGGTCACCGCCGAGTGCCAGAGGAATTTCATCATCCTGCTCACCGACGGCGAACCCTCCAGCGACGACAACAGCACGCCGAGCCTGGTGGCGGACCTGCCGGGCTTCCCGGCGCTGATCGGCAGCTGCGATGGCTCCGGCAACGGCGCCTGCCTCGACGACCTCGCCGAGTACCTGAATCGCGCCGATGCCGCCCCCGGCATCCCCGGCCTGCAGAACGTAGTCACGTACACCATCGGCTTCGAACTCGATGTGCCGCTGCTGGAATCCACGGCGCGTCGTGGCGGCGGCCGCTACTACGTCGCCGACGACACCGGCAGCCTCGCCACCGCGCTGTCCTCGGTGATCGCCGGCATTGCCGAGCGTTCGGGGACTTTCGTCGCGCCCGCCATCCCGGTGAACGCCTACAACCGCGCCGCGAGCGACCGTGACGTCTATGTCTCGATGTTCAGGCCGACCGGCACCGCGCACTGGCCCGGGAACCTGAAAAAGTACCGCTTCTCGGGCAATGCCCTGGTCGACCAGGACGGCCAGCCGGCCGTGGACCCGGTGACCGGCTTCATCCAGCCGACGGCACGCAGCTTCTGGTCCGCAGTCGCCGATGGTGATCGCGTCGCGGAAGGCGGTGCCGCGGGCCAGCTGCCCTCGCACGCCGCGCGCCATGTCTACACGGACATCGGCGGGCCGCAGCTCACGGCCGCCGCCAACCGCGTCGAGGTGGCCAACAGCGCCCTCACCGCCGCCATGCTCGGCGTGGCTGCGACCCAGCGCGAAGAGCTGATCAACTGGATCCGCGGCGCGGATGCCGCCGACATCGATGGCGACGGCGACCGCAGCGAAACCCGCCGGCAGATGGGTGATCCGCTGCACGTGCGGCCAGTGGCCGTGAACTACGGCAGCAGCGCGGACGATCCGGATACGATGGTCTACGTCGCTACCAATGACGGCTTCCTGCACGCGGTGAACGCTGCCAACGGCATCGAGCACTGGGCCTACCTGCCATCACGGCTGCTGGCGCGACAGAATGCATTGTTCCTCGACGCCCTGACGCCGGTGCGCAGCTACGGCCTCGACGGCGAGATCCGCCTCTACGTGCGCAACAACGATGGCCAGCCCGGCATCACCGGCAGCGAGCAGGCCATCCTGCTGTTCGGCATGGGCCGTGGCGGCACCGGCGTATTCGCCATCGATGTGACCAACCCCGGCTATCCGGTGCTGCTCTGGCAGATCGACCGCCAGAGCCCGGGCTTTGGCGCCCTTGGCCAGACCTGGGCCGCACCCGAGGTGGCAAAGCTCACCATCGGCAGCGCAACGCACGAAGCGGTGATCCTCAGCGGCGGCTACGACGATGCCCAGGACAACCGCGGCTATCGCGAGGACAACGTCGGCAACGCACTGTACTTCATCGACCTGCTGACCGGGGAACGCCTGTGGAGCGCCGGCGCCAGCGGCCAGGGCCACGACCTGGTCCTGCCCACCATGCGCCACTCGATCCCGGCGGCACCGAAGGTCATCGACCTTACGGGCGATGGCCTGGCCGACCGCCTCTACGTCGGCGACATGGGTGGCCGGCTCTGGCGCTTCGACGTCCTCAATGGCCACGACCGCGCCAGCCTGGTGAGCGCCGGCGTGCTGGCCTCGCTCGGTGCCGCGGACCTCGCCAGCCCCGACGCGGCCGACGTGCGCCGCTTCCATGCCACGCCGGACGTGGTGCTGGTGGACTGCATACGCGGCACCTTCCTCGCCATCAACATCGGCTCGGGCTACCGCGGCCATCCGCTGGATACGGATGCCGACGACCAGTTCTTCTCGGTGCGCGACCCCAACGTCTACGTGGCGCTGGACACCGCGAGCTACGGGGAGCCGATCCGGGTCACGGATCTCATGGACATCACCGACGATCCGGATGCCGAGGTGCCAGTCGATGCCGCGGGATGGCGCTTGCGGCTCGAGCAGGACCCCGGCGAGAAAGTCCTGACCCCGGCCGTGACCTTCGACAACACGCTGTTCTTCACCTCCTTCGCACCCGGCGCCGCCGTCAGCGCCTGCGCTGGCGGCATTGGCATCAACCGCGCCTACCAGGTGGGTATCTGCAACGGCCGCCCGCTCACCAACCTGGACGGCAGCAGCGAAGACGACCCGCTGGCCATCACCGACCGCTTCGTCACCCTGAGCCAGACCGGTATCGCGCCCGGGCCGGCACTCCTCTTCCCGCCCAATGGCATCGGCAAGCCCACGCGCTGCATCGGCCTCAGCTGCTTCCCACCGCCGGCCGGGTCCGGGACAGCCTCGCGCACCTACTGGATGCAGGAGCGGGCGCGGTGAGGACCGCGCGGCCCGCGGCAGGCGGGTTTTCGCTGATCGAATTGCTGGTCACACTGGCGATCATGGCCATCGTCACCTCGCTCGCGGTCGGCGGCTACCGCCAGTACCTGCGGCGCGCCAACCGCGTGGATGCCACTGCCACCCTGCTCCGGCTGGCCGCCGCGCAGGAGAAGTACTACATGCAGAATGGCCAGTACGCCGATGCCGCCGCCATGGCGCCGGCCCCGCCGGCCGGGCTCGGCATCGCGGGCACCGAGCGCGGCTACTACGTCCTCGACATCCTCATCGATGACGACGGTGCCGCGGTCGGCTACACCGCCACAGCCACGGTGGCGGCCGCCGGGCCCCAGGCCGACGACAGCGAGTGCTGGGTACTCAGCGTGAACGAGCGCGGCCTGCGCGGCGCGGAGGCCCAGGATGGCGCTGCCGGCGCGGCCGTGACCGACCGCTGCTGGCGCTAGGAGCGACGCCGGCGGTCGAGCACCAGCCCGTCGAACAGCACCAGCACCACGCCGCAGGTGATTGCCGCGTCCGCCAGGTTGAATGCCGGATAGGACCAGTCGCGGTAGTACAGCAGGATGAAGTCCACGACATAGCCGTAGAGCAGCCGGTCGATCAGGTTGCCGATGGCACCGCCGAGCAGCAGCGCCAGGCCCAGCGCCAGCAGGCCGTGGCCGCTGCGTGGCAGGCGCGTCAGCCACCAGAACACGCCCAGGCTCACCACCGCCGCCACGCCGCTGAACAGCCAGTTCTGCCAGCCCGAGGCGCCGGCGAGGAAGCTGAAGGCCGCCCCCGGGTTGTGCAGCCGCACCAGGTCGAAGAACGGCAACACCGGCACGCGCTCGTACAGCCCGAGCGCCCCGGTCACCTGCAGCTTGGTGACCTGGTCGGCAGCGATCACCGCCAGCGACACCAGCAGCCAGTTCCCCCAGGAGATGCGTTCCGCCATCAGGCAAACACCCGGTGCTCGCCCGGGCCCTCCACGTTGCCGGCACAGCGCCCGCAGAGCTGCGGATGCGCGGCCAGCATGCCGACCTCGGGACTGCGGTGCCAGCAGCGCACGCACTTGGCATCCTCCACCGCCGCGACCGCCACCGCGAAACCCTCGCCTTCCAGTGCCCCGGCGGGCCGATCCGCAGCCGCATGCACGCTGGCCGCGGAGGTGATGAAGACAAAGCGCAGTTCCGGGCCCAGCAGCCGCAGGGTGTCGGCCAGCACGCCATCGGCATAGACCCGGACGCGGGCATCGAGCCCCGAACCGATCTGCCCGGCGACCCGCAGCGCCTCCAGGGCGCGCGCCACGGTCTCGCGCACCCGCAGCACCGCCGGCCAGTCCACGCGGCGCGCAGAGACTACGGGCAGCTCATGCCAGGTGCTGGTGAACACCGTGAGGTCACGCTGGCCCGGCAGCGCCTTCCAGATTTCCTCGGCCGTAAAGCTCAGCACCGGCGCCAGCCAGCGCACCATGGCCTCGGCGATGTGGTACATGGCGGTCTGCGCCGAACGGCGCGCAACACCCCGGCGCGGCGTCGTGTAGAGGCGGTCCTTGATGATGTCCAGGTAGAAGGCACCGAGGTCTACCACGCAGAAGTTGTGCAGCAGCTGGTAGACGCGGTGGAACTCGAAGGCCTCGTAGGCGGCGACGAGCTCCCGCTGCAGTTCCGCGCTGCGCGCCAGCGCCTGGCGGTCGAGGTCCACCAGTACGTCCTCCGCCACCTGGTCCGTTGCCGGATCGAAGCCGTGGAGGTTGCCGAGCAGGAAGCGCGCGGTATTGCGCATGCGGCGGTACGACTCCGAAATACGCTTGAGGATCTCGGCCGAGCCGCTCATCTCGGCGCGGTAATCGGTGGCGGCCACCCACAGCCGCAGCACGTCGGCCCCCAGTGAATTGCAGACCTGCTGGGGTTCGATGCCATTGCCCAGCGACTTCGACATCTTGCGGCCCTTCTCGTCCACGGTGAAGCCGTGGGTGAGCACGCCGCGATAGGGCGCCACGCCATGCATGGCCACCGAGGTCAGCAGCGAGCTCTGGAACCAGCCGCGGTGCTGGTCGGAGCCCTCGAGGTAGAGATCCGCCGGGAACCCCACTTCCGGCCGCGCCTGCGACAGACAGTGGTGCACCATGCCGGAGTCCATCCAGACGTCCATGGTGTCGGCGATCTTCTCGTAGTCGGCCGCGGCGTCACCCAGCAGTTCCCGTGGATCGAGCTCGAACCAGGCATCGATGCCACGCGCGTCCATGCGGCGGGCCACCTCCTCGAGCAGGCGCGGCGTGTCCGGGTGCAGCTCGCCGCTGGCGCGATGCACGAACAGCGGGATCGGCACGCCCCAGGCCCGCTGGCGCGACACGCACCAGTCCGGGCGCCCCGCCACCATGTTCTCGATGCGCTGCTGCCCCCAGTCGGGCACCCAGCGCACGGTGGTAATGGCGGCCAGCGCCTGGCCGCGCAACCCGTTCTGGTCCAGGCCGATGAACCACTGGGGCGTGGCGCGGAAGATCAGCGGTGACTTGTGGCGCCAGCAGTGCGGATAGCTGTGCGTGACCTTCGCCGCGCGCAACAGGCGTCCGCGCTCGGCCAGCAGCGCAATGATGGCGTCGTTCGCCCTGTAGATGTGCTGGCCGGCGAACAGCCCGGTGCCGGGCAGGTAAACGCCGGCGCCATCCACCGGATTCTCCAGTGGCAGATTGTTGGCGACACCGGCCGCGAAGTCGTCCTGGCCGTGGCCTGGCGCGGTATGCACGGCACCCGTGCCCGCCTCCAGGGTGACGTGGTCGCCGCCGATGACCGGCACCTGGCGGTCATAGAAGGGATGCTGCAGCTTCAGGCCGGGCAGCAGCGCGCCCGGAAAGCGGGCAAGCTGCCGTGCGCCCCCGGCGCCATAGCGCTGCAGGGCCGCCTCGGCCAGGTCCGCGGCCAGGATCAGCCGCTCCGCCTGCCCGCCGATCTCCACCTCCACCAGCAGGTAGTCGAGCCCGGGACCCACCGCCACCGCCTGGTTGGCCGGCAGGGTCCAGGGCGTGGTGGTCCAGATGGGCAGCGACACCGGTACCTGGCCTGCCGGCACGTTGATGCCGGCCTGCTGCAGGCGCGCCTGCAGCTCCTGCGGCGCCAGCAGCGCGAAGCGCACGTCGATGGCGGTGGAGGTCTTGTCCTGGTACTCGACCTCGGCCTCGGCCAGTGCCGAGCCACAGTCCAGGCACCAGTGGACCGGCTTGTAGCCGCGCTGCACGTGGCCGTTCTGCATGATGCGCGCGAAGCCGCGCACCTGGTTGGCCTCGAAGGCCGGATCCAGCGTCAGGTAGGGCCGCTCCCAGTCGCCGAGCACTCCGAGCCGGCGGAAATCGCGCCGCTGGCTGTCCACCTGGGCACGAGCGTACTGGCGGCAGGCGTCGCGGAACTGCGCCGCATCGAGCTTGTGGCCGACCTTGCCGTGCTTCTTCTCCACCTCGAGCTCGATGGGCAGGCCATGGCAGTCCCAGCCCGGGATGTAGGGTGCATCGAAGCCGGACAGCGTCCGGGACTTGACCACCATGTCCTTGAGGACCTTGTTGACCGCGTGGCCGAGGTGGATCTGGCCATTGGCATAGGGCGGCCCGTCGACCAGCAGGAACACCGGCCGGCCGGCAGCGGCGCGACGGATGCGGCCGTAGACGTCGTCGGCCTCCCACTGTGCCAGCATGCCGGGCTCGCGCTGCGCGAGGCCGGCCTTCATCGGGAATGCCGTCTCCGGCAGGTTCAGCGTCGCCTTGTAGTCTTGCTCGCTCACGCGCTCATGCACTCCATCAGGCTGCCGCCAGTATGCGCCGGGCGGCCTCTGCGTCCCGGTGCATCTGCCGCTGCAGCGCCGGCAGGTCGGGAAACTTCAGTTCGTCACGCAACCGGGCCACGAACTGCACTTCTATGTAGCGCCCGTAGATGTCCCGGTCGAAATCGAACACGTGCACTTCGAGCAGCGGCTCGACCCCGTCGATGGTCGGGCGCGTGCCGACACTGGCCACGCCGGGCAGCAGTCCCGCGCCCAGGCCGGCGACCCGCACCGCGAAGATTCCCGCCAGCGCGCTCTGTCGCCGGCAGAGGTTGAGGTTGGCGGTCGGCATGCCAAGCTGGCGTCCCAGGCGCCGCCCCGGCACCACGCGGCCAGTCATCGCGTAGTGGCGGCCGAGCAGCCGGCGTGCGCCGGCCATGTCGCCGCTGGCCAGCGCCTCGCGCACCGCCGTGCTCGACACCCGGATGCTGTCGATGACCACGCTGCCCACCTGCTCCACGCCGAAGCCGAAGCGCGCGCCCGCAGCCTCGAGGTCTGCGAGCGTGCCGGCACGTCCGCGTGCGAAGCGGAAGTCGTCACCGACCACCAGGTGCCGGACCCGCAGGGTACGCACCAGCAGGCGCTCGATGAACTCGCCGGGCTCCAGCGCTTCCATGCGGGCGTCGAACGGCGGGCAGAACATCCAGTCGAGCCCGAGGCCCGCGAGCAGGCCCACCTTCTCCCGCAGCCGCGTCAGCCGCGCCGGCGGTCGCCCCCGGCTGAAATACTCGCGCGGCGTCGGCTCGAAGGTGAAAGCCAGCGCCGCCAGCCCGCGGACGCGCGCTTCGGCCAGCACGCGGGCCAGGATGCGCTGGTGCCCCAGGTGCAGGCCATCGAAGGCACCGATGGTGGCCACGCAGCCGGGCGGCAGGATGCGGGCCTCCTCGGCCGGGCGGCGGATCAGTCTCATCGGGATTGCGGCTCGGAAAAGCCGGATTATACGGTCGAGCCCGGTGATTTCATCCGCAACTCGCGCGGGCGCAGGCCCACTGCGAGCAGCGTCGCGAAGTAGGCGGCCACCGCGACCGCGATGACGCCAGCCAGCCACAGGCAGCGCAGCCAGACGGCCGCTTCGAGCCAGCGCGGCAGCGGCGGCGTGACGATCACCAGCAGCATGGCCATGACGCCGCAGGCCACCGCCACCCGCAGCAGGAACCGCGGCAGGCCGCTGGCTGGCGGCAGCACGCCATCGCGACGCAGCCCGCGCCAGAGCAGCCCCGCGTTCAGGAACCCGGCGAGCGAGGTGGACAGCGCCAGGCCCGCATGGGGCGCCGGCATCCCGGCCAGCGCCCAGGGCACGACCACGGCGACGTTGAAGGCCATGTTGCAGCCGAGCGCGATCAGCCCGACGCGTACCGGGGTCCTGGTGTCCTGGCGCGCGAAGTAGCCCGGCGCCAGCACCTTCACCAGCGTCAGCGCCACCAGCCCGCCGCCATAGGCCATGAGGCTGATGCTCGCCATGTGGACATCGGTAATAGTGAACTGGCCGCCATAGAAGATCGTGCCGAGCATCGGGCCGGCGAGGATCACCAGGCCGACGGAAGCCGGCGCCGAGATCAGGATGACCACGCGGACCGCCCATTCCAGGGTGGCCGTGAACTGGGCGGCCGAGGCGCTCGCATGCTGGCGCGACAGGTTGGGCAGGATCACCGTGGCCAGCGCGATACCGAAGATACCCAGCGGAAATTCCATGAGGCGATCGGAGTAGTACAGCCAGCTGATGCTGCCGGTCACCAGGAACGAGGCTATGAGCGAATCGAGCAGGATGCTCACCTGCGCCACCGAGGAGCCGAACACCGCCGGCACCATCAGCGTCATGATCCGGCGCACGCCCTGGTGCGACCAGCCCCAGCGCGGCCAGGACAGCATGCCGATACGGCGCAGGAAGGGCAGCATGAAGCCGAGCTGCAGCAGCCCGGCGGCGAACACGCCAGCCGCCAGCGCCATGCCGGGGCGCGCGTAGTACGGTGCCACGAAGGCCGCGAAGCCGATCATGACCAGGTTGAGCAGCACCGGCGAGAAGGCCGGCACGCCGAAGCGATGGTAGGTGTTGAGGATGCCGCCGGCCACGGCCGACAGCGAGATGAACAACAGGTACGGGAAGGTCAGCCGCAGCATGTCGACGGTCAGCCCGAAGCGGTCGGCATCGGCGGCCTCGGTCGCGAAGCCGGGCGCGAACAGCAGGACCAGCAGCGGCGCGGCCAGGACGCCGATGGCCGTGAACACCAGCAGCGCGGCTCCCAGGGTGCCCGTCACCCGCTCCACCAGCTCGCGGACCTCCTCGCGGGAGCGGTTCTGGTCGTGCTCGGCGAACACCGGGACGAAGGCCTGCGAGAACGCGCCCTCCGCGGACCAGCGCCGGAAGATGTTGGGAATCTTGAACGCCACGAAGAAGGCGTCCATCAGGAAGCCAGCGCCGAAGAAACGCGCGTAGACCATGTCACGCACCAGGCCCAGCAGCCGTGACAGCAGGGTCATGGCGCCGACGGTGGTGGTGGACTTCAGCAGCTGGCGCCCGGAGACGTGGGTGGACGGCTGCGGTGACTGGCCAGGCATCGGGCCGGAAGTCTACCAGCGTATTGACAAGGGTGGGCCAAACCCAAAGAATACGCGGCCTTGCCGGCGCCCAGGCCCGGCGCCCGACGAGTCAGGTCACTCCCTTGGCGAACATCAAGTCAGCAGCGAAGAAGGCCCGGCAGGCGGAAAAGCACCGCCAGCGCAACGTCGCCCTGCGCACCCGCATGCGCAGCGCCATCAAGAAGGCCGTCAAGGCCACCCAGGCCGGGGACGCCGCCGCTGCCACGACCGCCTGCCAGGCCGCCGTGCCGGCCATCGACACCATGGTCAGCAAGGGCCTCGTCCACCGCAACAAGGCCGCGCGCCACAAGAGCCGCCTGAACAAGGCGCTCAAGGCCCTCAAGGCCTCCAAGGCCGGCTAGGCCGGCGTCGCGGCCGGCAGCACGCCGGCAGGCCGCCGTATCACTCAGTCTTCCGGCGTCCCCGCCTCCGGGGGCCGCAGGATGTCCTCCAGCCGCGTCATCACCTCACCGGTGAGCCGCGCCGTGCCCTCGCCCGACAGCGCGCTGATGCGATGCACCGGGCCTGACCAGCCTAGCGCCGCCACGACCTCGGCCTCAAGCCGCTGCGCCTCGCCGGGCTCGAGCAGGTCGGTCTTGGTGAGCACCAGCCAGCGCTCCTTGGCCGCCAGCTCGGGATTGAAGCGTTCGAGTTCGCGAACGATTTCCACCGCATCGTCTGCCGGTGACGTCGTGCCCGGGGGTGGCGCGAGGTCCACGAGATGCAGCAGCAGGCGCGTGCGCTGCAGGTGCTTGAGGAAGCGCGTGCCCAACCCCGCGCCCTCCGCCGCACCCTCGATCAGGCCCGGGATGTCGGCCATCACGAAACTGCGCAGCGCGCCCACATAGACCACGCCGAGGTTGGGGTACAGCGTGGTGAATGGATAGTCGGCCACCTTGGGCCGGGCAGCGGACACCGCGCGGATCAGCGTCGACTTGCCGGCATTGGGCTTGCCGAGCAGGCCGACGTCGGCGAGCAGCGTCAGCTCCAGGCGCAGAGCCCGCGCCTCGCCGGCGGTGCCCGGCGTCGAGCGCCTGGGCGCGCGGTTGATACTGCTCTTGAAGCGGGTATTGCCCTTGCCGCCATGGCCGCCGGCCGCCACCAGCAGGCGCTGGCCATCGGCGGTCAGATCGCCGAGCAGTTCGCCGGTTTCGTCCTCGATCACCCGGGTGCCGAGTGGCACCGGCACCTCGAGGTCCTCGCCGCTGCGGCCGCTGCAGTTGGCGCCGGAACCCGGGTCGCCATGGCCGGCCCGGTAGCGGCGGTTGACGCGGAAATCCGCCAGCGTGTTGATGCCCTCGCGGGCCACCAGCCAGACGCTGCCGCCGTCGCCGCCGTCACCGCCGTCGGGCCCGCCCCAGGGGATGTTCTTTTCGCGACGGAAGCTGACGCAGCCGGCACCGCCATTGCCGGCCTGCACGCGAACCGTGGCTTCATCGACGAACTTCATGCTGGCCTGGATCCAGAAACGACGAACCCCGCCGCAGCGGGGTTCCTGGCGTACCCGGCGCGGGCTGCCTCAGCCCTGCTGGGGAACGATGCTGACGAACAGGCGGTTCTTCGGGCCCTTGCGCTGGAAGGCCACCGTGCCGGAGGCCTTGGCGAACAACGTGTGGTCGCGGCCCATGCCGACGTTCGCCCCGGCATGGTAGCGGGTGCCACGCTGCCGGATGATGATGTTGCCCGCCACCACGTCCTCGCCACCGAAGAGCTTGACGCCCAGGCGCTTGGACTCCGAGTCGCGGCCGTTGCGGGTACTGCCGCCTGCCTTTTTATGTGCCATCTGGCCTTACTCCGCCGCGGCGCCGTCGCCCTGCTTCGGCCCGCCGGTGATGCCGGTGATTTCCACCAGCGTGAAGGACTGCCGGTGCGTACCCATGCGCTTGTACGTGGTCCGGCGCTTGAACTTGATGACGCTCACCTTGTCGCTGCGGCCCTGGGCCAGCACCCTGGCCTTGACCTTGCCGCCCGCCACCTTCGGCTTGCCGACCTTGAGGTTGCGGCCCTCGCCGATCAGCAGCACGTCGGTGAACTCGACGTTGTCGCCCTCGGCAACCGGCAGCTTTTCCACCTGGAGCTGGTCACCCGGGCTCGCGCGGTACTGCTTGCCACCCGTCACAAATACGGCGTACATCCTGAACTTCTCCGCAGGTCCGGCCCGGAAGGAACCGGAAAAGAGCCGGCATTCTAATGATTCGGCCCTGCCGGTTCAACGGCTTGGGCAGCCGGCACTACCCCCGGGCCGCCCGTACGGCTGGGCCGCCCCGCCAGGCGCAGGCCAGCACCGGTCAGTCGCATGCTGGCGAGGCGGGCTGCTGGCCTGCCGGGATGCCTCCTGCCCGCGGGCACGCGCCGCGATCAATGCCGGGCGGCCGACATGCAGCGACCGGCGCAGCCCGGCGAGATCCCATAAGAGAAAACCGAATTTTACAGAGCTGCGCGTCGGGCGCATGATTGCCACGCAATGCAGCTAGTCCAAGCCAAGGCGGCCCCGTTCGACCTCGACAGCGTGCGCCGGCTGGTCGGCGAGGACTGGAACGCGGTCAATCGCGAGATCCAGGTACAGCTGAGCAGCGACGTGGCGCTGGTCAACAGCGTCGCCCACTACATCATCGGCAGCGGCGGCAAGCGCCTGCGCCCGCTGCTGGTGCTGCTGGCGGCACGCGCCTGCGGCTACGGCGGGCAGCAGCACGTGCTCTGCGCGGCGATCATCGAGTTCATCCACACGGCCACCCTGCTCCACGACGATGTGGTGGACAAGTCCGATCTGCGGCGTGGCCAGGAAACTGCCAACAGCGTGTTCGGCAACCAGGCCAGCGTGCTGGTCGGCGACTTCCTCTACTCGCGCGCCTTCCAGATGATGGTGCAGGTAGGCCAGATGCGCATCATGGACGTGCTGGCCAACGCCACCAACACCATCGCCGAGGGCGAGGTCATGCAGCTGATGAACTGCCGTGACCCGGAGACCACCGAGGCGCGCTACCTGCAGGTGATCTACCGCAAGACCGGCAAGCTCTTCGAGGCCGGCATGCAGATCGGCGCCATCCTCGCGGGCCAGACCCTGGCCATGGAGGAAACGCTGGTGGAGTACGGCAAGCAGGTCGGCCTCGCTTTCCAGCTGGTGGATGACGCGCTCGACTACCAGGCCGACGCCAGCGAGCTCGGCAAGAACATCGGCACCGACCTCGCCGAGGGCAAGCCAACACTGCCGCTGATCTACGCCCTGCAGCGCGGCTCGGCCCGCGAGCAGCTCGCCATCCGCCGCGCCATCGAGCACGGCGGCATCGAGGACCTGGCGCTGATCCTCGAAGCCATCCAGACCACCGGTGCACTGGCCTACACCTTCACCCGGGCACGGGAAGCCTCGCGCCAGGCCGTCGCCGCACTGGCCCGCATGCCCGGCTCCGCCTACAAGGACGCCCTGGTCCAGCTCGCCGACTTCGCCGTCGAGCGCCGCTACTGACCGCCGCTGGCGGCCGCTTCCCCGCCGCCGCCCGACACTGGACGCGCCCGCGCCGTTCCCGCAAAATGCCCGCCCTTGCCAGCGCATGGCCGCTCGCCGGCCTGCGCAACGCCCCGCACCCGGCGGGGCCGGGGCAAGCGGTTCGCGGGGTGTAGCTCAGCTTGGTAGAGCGCTTGCTTCGGGAGCAAGAGGTCGCAGGTTCGAATCCTGTCACCCCGACCAGTGCACTGCGGTCCCATGGTGATCACCGAGTCGTTCGCCCGCCCCCCGCTAGAATGAGCGGATGACGGTCACCGCCGACAACCCCGAGAACTGCCCCCGCTGCGCCCGGCCACCGGCGCTGTGCATCTGCGATCGGGTGCAGCCGGTGGACACCCGGCTGCGCGTGGTGATCCTCCAGCATCCGCGCGAGGACGATGCGCTGCTCGGTACCGCGAGGCTGGTGACGCTGACCTTGCCGCGTGCCGAGGTCCGCGTCGGGCTGTCATGGCCATCGCTGGCCGGCGCGCTGGGCGATCCGCGGGCGGATCACCAGCGCTGGGCCGTGCTGGCAGCGACGAAAGTGCCGGAAGCGGCGCTCGCGGCGGCAAGGCGTGATCAGGTGGCGCTGCTCGACCGCCATGGCGCCCTGCTCGACCGCCGGCGGCACGGCCTGGAGGGCATCCTGGTGCTGGATGGCACCTGGAGTCAGGCGAAGACGCTGTGGTGGCGCAATCCCTGGCTGCTGAAGCTGCCACGCCTGGTGCTGGTGCCGCGCGAGGCGTCCATGTACGGCAGGCTGCGGCGCGAGCCGCGGCGCGAATGGGTATCGACGCTGGAGGCCATCGCCGATGTCCTGCCGGCGCTCGGCGAGCCGGAGGCCGCCCGCGACAGCCTGCGGCGCCTGCTGCGGACCCTGCTGCAGCGGGCGCGGGATGCGCAGCGGGGCGAGGCGGCAGTTTGACTTAAGTTCCGGCCGGCAAGCGCCGATAATAGCTACATGCTGCTCAACATCCCCGGCCATCCGGAGCTGTGCAAGATCGTGCTGCTGAACCCGAAGGGCGGGTCCGGCAAGAGCACGGTGGCGGCAAACCTGGCGGCGTACTTCGCCTCCCGGGAACGCAGGACGGCGCTGATGGATTTCGACCCGCAGGCTTCGTCCATGCGCTGGGTCCACAACCGCCCGCAGGATCGGCCCTATATCTATAGTGTCGCGGCCTTCGCCACCAATCCGCGGGTCACGCGCAGCTTCCAGCTGCGCATCCCGCCCGAGGTGCGCCAGCTGGTGGTGGATACACCGGCGGCGCTCACGGCGCAGCGGTTGTCGCAGTTCACGCGCGGCGCCCATGCGATCCTGGTGCCGGTGCTGCCCTCGGACATGGACATCCATGCAGTGTCGCAGCTGGTGGCCGACCTGCTGCTGGTCGCCAAGGTCAGCCGCCGCATGGGCCGGCTGGGCGTCATTGCCAACCGGGTGCGCGAAAACACGCTGGCCTACCGGCGCCTGATGCGCTTCCTCGAGTCACTCAATATCCCGGTGGTCGCCAGGCTGCGCGACAGCCAGAACTACGTGCATGCCGCCGAGCAGGGACTCGGCATCCACGAACTGCCACAGGCCCAGACGGCCAAGGACCTGGAAAGCTGGGCACCGCTCATCGACTGGGTCGAGCAGCGCATGGCCACGCCGCTGACGCCACGCGACCTGATGTCGCCGCTGCAGGCGGTGTCGGGCGGGGTGCTGGTGCGTCCCGCGGCCGTGCAGCCGGTTAGCGTGCCGGAGCCGGGCCCGCAGGCTCCGGAGGCAGGGCTGCCGCCAGCTCGGCGATTCGATCCTCCAGCCGGAAGATCTTGACCAGGATTGCCACCCGCATCCACATGCCGTTGCGCTCCTGGCGCCAGTACATGGCGCGCGGGTCGGCATCCACCGCCGGGTCGATCTCCGGCCCGCGCGGCAGCGGGTGCATGATGATGGCATCGCGCTTCAGCAGCTGCAGGTTGCCGGGATTGATGCTGAACTGCGCATAGTCCATGCCGCGTGACTCGTTGGCCGTGTCCCACTCGGTCTGGATGCGCGTCACGTAGAGCGCGTCTATCTCCGGCAGCACGTCGGCCAGCCGGCTGGTCTCGGTGAAGGCGATGCCCTGGGCGCGCAGCCGGCTGCGCACGTCGTCCTCCATCGCGAAGCCCTCGGGCGCCACCAGCACCAGGCGCACACCGCGATAATTGTGCATCAGCCCGCAGAGCGAGCGCACGGTACGGCCGCGCTTGAGGTCACCCATCATGGCGATGACCTTGCCATCGATGCCGCCGCGGGCGGCGAAGCTGCGCTCCAGGGTGTAGATGTCGAGCAGCGCCTGGGTCGGGTGCTGGTCCTTGCCCGAGCCGGCATTGACGATGGGCACCGGCCGCGGGATGCGGTTCATCTGGGCCGCGGCCCGGGCTGCGTAGCCCGCCTCCGGGGTGCGCATGATGATGACGTCCACGTAGGAACTGAAGGTGCGGATGCTGTCGTCGAAGCTCTCGCCCTTCACCTCGGAGGAGGTCGCCGGATCGCGGATCTCGCTGGTGCGGATGCCGAGGATATGGCAGGCGTTGTTGAAGGAAAGGAAGGTCCGCGTCGAGGGCTGCGGGAAGTAGAGCATCGCCCGCGCATGCGGCAGCAGCTGCTGCAGCGCCTGGGCGCCGTCCGGCGTCTTGGCGATATTGCGCACCCGCGTGGTAAGGTCGCAGAGCTCGTCCAGCAGGCTGCGGTCGAAGCCGCTGGTGTCGATGACGTGGTAGAGCCGGCCTGCCAGGTCGGGTTGCATCGGGACGGCTCCTTGCTGCCGGCGCATGGATATTCCGGGCGCGAATCATAGCCGCTTTGCTGGCACCGGCGCAGCTGTTCCCGCCGGACGGGCCTCCTATATATTGGGCGATCCGCCTGCCTGCCAGAACCATGCCCAAGCGACGCCAGAAGCCGCCCGCCACTGCCGCACCGCACGGCCCGGATGCCGGCGTCATCGCCATCCGCGGTGCCTGCCAGAACAACCTGCAGAACCTCGATCTCGACCTGCCGCTCGGCCAGCTGCTGGTGGTGACCGGTGTCAGCGGCTCGGGCAAGTCCTCGCTGGCCTTCGACACCGTCTACGCCGAGGGCCAGCGCCGCTACGTCGAGACCTTCTCGCCCTATGCGCGGCAGTTCCTCGACCGCATGGACAAGCCGCGCGTCGAGCGCATCGAGGGCATCCCGCCGGCGATCGCCATCGACCAGAGCAACCCGGTGCGCACCTCGCGCTCCACCGTCGGCACCATGACCGAGCTGGCCGACCACCTGAAGCTGCTCTACGCCCGCGCCGCCGCGCTGTACTGCCACCACTGCGGCCAGCCGGTCAACCGCGACCACCCCGACTCGGTGCTGGCCGCGCTGCAAGCGGCGCTCCCGGCCGGTACACGGGTCATGATTACCGCCCCGGTGATGGTGCCCGACAATTTCACCATCGAGGAGGTCACCACCCTCCTCGCCCGCCAGGGCCATGACCGCATCCACCAGCAGGACGGCCAGCGGCTGGAGGTGATCCTCGATCGCGCGCGCCTCGATGAGGAGGGCCGCGGCCGGCTCATCGAGGCGCTGGAGAAGGGCTTCGCGCTCGGCCGTGGCCGCCTTGCGGCCTGGCCGCTGGCGGGCAGTGAAGCCGGAGCGCCGCTGCGCTTTTCCGCCGACCTGCACTGTGCCAGCTGCGACATCCATTACCGTGAACCCACACCCGCAGCGTTCTCCTTTAACTCGCCGGCCGGCGCCTGCGAAACCTGCCGCGGCTTCGGCCGCACCATCGGCATCGACTATGGACTGGTGATTCCCGATAGCTCGCTGAGCCTGGCGGACGGTGCCGTGAAGCCCTTCCAGAGCCCCAGCTACCGCGAATGCCAGGATGACCTGCTGCGCTTCGCGCGCCAGCGCGGCCTGTCGACGCAGACGCCCTGGCAGGAACTCGACGCCGGCCAGCAGCGCTGGGTGATCGACGGCGAGGGACGCCGTGCCGAGGGCAAGTGGTACGGCGTGCGGCGCTTCTTCACCTGGCTGGAGGGCCGCGCCTACCGCATGCATGTGCGCGTGCTGCTCGCGCGCTACCGCTCCTACGCCACCTGCCCCGACTGCCGGGGCGCGAGGCTGAAACCCGAACCGCTGCTCTGGCGGCTGGGCAGCGTGGAGGAGGCCAATGCCGTGCTCGATCCGGCGCAGCGCTTCCGGCCGCAGGGCTTCACCGGCAGCGACGCCCTGCTCGCCGCGCTCCCCGGCCTCTGCCTCCACGACCTCATGCTGCTGCCGCTGCAGCGCACGCAGGCGTTCTTCGAAGCCCTGCGGCTGCCGGCGCCGCTGGACCAGGCGACCGCACTGCTGCTCGGCGAGATCCGGAGCCGGCTCGGCTACCTGGTTGCCGTCGGGCTGGGCTACCTGTCGCTCGACCGCCAGTCGCGCACCCTGTCCGGTGGCGAGGTTCAGCGCATCAACCTCACCACCGCACTCGGCACCTCGCTGGTCAACACCCTGTTCGTGCTCGATGAACCGAGCGTGGGACTGCATGCTCGCGACCTCGACCGCGTCATAGGCGTGCTGCGACGGCTGCGCGATGCCGGTAATTCGCTGCTGGTGGTGGAGCACGACCCGCAGGTCATGCTCGCCGCCGACCGCCTGCTGGAAATGGGTCCCGGGCCCGGCAGCGACGGCGGGCGCGTCGTCTTCTCCGGCACCCCGGCCGCCATGGCGGCGGACGCGGGTTCGCTCACCGGCAGTTACCTGCGTGGCGAGCGCCGCGTAGCTGCGGATGACTCGGGCCGGGGCCATGCACCCGATGCCGCCAGCGGCTGGCTCGAGCTGCGCGGTGCCCGTGCCCACAACCTGCGGGACCTCGACCTGCGCATCCCGCTGCAGCGGCTGGTGTGCATCACCGGCGTCAGCGGCTCGGGAAAATCAACGCTGGTGGAGGACCTGCTGTTCCCGCTGCTGCAGAAACTCAAGGGCAGGCCCGCGGAAGCCGGTGGCAGCTGCCGTGAACTGCTGGGCCACGAGCGCATCAACGAAGTGCTGATGGTCGACCAGGCGCCACTCGGCAAGACCACCCGCTCCAATCCCGCCAGCTACGTGGAACTGCTCGGCCCCATCCGCAAGGCCTTCGCCGAGCTGCCCGCCTCGCAGCTGCGCGGCTACACGCCCGGCACCTTCAGCTTCAACTCCGGTGATGGACGCTGCCCGAGCTGCGGCGGCAACGGCTTCGAGCACGTCGAGATGCAGTTCCTCAGCGACGTCTACCTGCGCTGCCCGGACTGCGATGGCCGCCGCTACCGCCCCGAGGTGCTGGAGGTGCACCTCGCCGCGCCCGATGGCCAGGGACCCGGAAAGTCCATCGCCGACGTGCTCGACATGACGGTGGCCGAAGCGACGGCATTCTTCGCCGGGCATCCCGATGTGCAGCGTGGCCTGAAGCATCTCGCGGCCGTCGGCCTGCAGTACCTGCGCCTCGGCCAGCCGGTGACCACGCTCTCGGGTGGCGAGGCGCAGCGGCTGAAGCTCGCCGGCCAGCTGGCGCGCACCAGCGGTGCGCGCAACCTGCTGCTGCTCGACGAACCCACCAGCGGCCTGCACCTGCACGACATCACGGCCCTGCTCACGGCGCTGCGCGCCCTGCTGGCCCAGGGCCACTCGCTGGTGGTGGTGGAGCATAACCTCGACGTCATCTGGAACGCCGACTGGATCATCGACCTCGGCCCGGAAGCCGGCGAAGGCGGCGGCCGGCTGGTCGCCGAGGGCACGCCGCGGCAGCTGGCCACGGTGGCGGCATCGCATACCGGCCAGGCGCTCAGGGCGCACAGCAGGCGGTTGCGCGGAGGCGCTGCAGCCGCGCTGGCTCCGCCCGCCCCGCCCGCCGCAGCGGCCACGGCGCCACCAGCCAGCGACATCCGCGTGCGGCATGCGCGCGAGCACAACCTGAAGAACATCGACGTCAGCCTGCCGCGCGACCGCTTCAGCGTCATCACCGGCGTCAGTGGCAGCGGCAAGAGTACGCTGGCTTTCGACGTGCTGTTCGCCGAAGGCCAGCGCCGGTTCCTGGAATCACTGAACGCATACGCGCGGCAGTTCGTGCAGCCCGCGGCCCGGCCGGACGTGGACAGCATCACCGGCATCCCGCCGACGGTGGCCATCGAGCAGCGGACCAGTCGTGGCGGTCGCAAGAGCACGGTGGCGACGCTGACCGAGGCCTATCATTTCCTGCGGCTGGTCTTCGCCCGGCTCGGCACCCAGCACTGCCCGGACTGCGGCACGCGCATTGTGCCGCAGGATCCTGACGCCATCGTCGCCGGCATCATGCGCGCGCAGCGTGGCCGGACGGTGCAGGTGCTCGCGCCTCTGGTGGTGGCGCGCAAGGGCTATTACACGGAGCTTGCACGCTGGGCCGCACGCCGCGGCCATGACGAACTGCGCGTCGATGGCGAGCTGACGCCCACCGCCGCCTGGCCCAGGCTCGACCGCTTCATCGAGCACGACATCGAACTGCCGTTGGGCGAGGTGCGCGTGGAGCCGCGCAACGAGGCGCGCCTGCGCGAGCTGCTGCTCGCCGGCATCGAGCTCGGCAAGGGCAGCGTGCAGGTCATTCCCCCGGGTGGCAGCGCGGTGCTGTACTCGGTGCGCCGGGCCTGCCCGGCCTGCAGCCGCAGCTTCCCCGAGCTGGACCCGCGGCTGTTCTCCTTCAATTCGCGCCATGGCTGGTGCCCACAGTGCTTCGGCACCGGCCTGGAGATCGAGGGTTTCGATGCCGAACAGAGCGGCGAGGAGGCACAGTGGCAGCAGCAGGCCGAAGCCGGGACCTGCGGCAGCTGCCAGGGCCGGCGCCTGCGGCCCGAGGCGCTGGCGGTGCGCTTCCGCGATCAGGGCATCAGCGAGTTCACGGCCGCGAGCATCGACGCCTCGAGGCAGTACTTCGACCGCCTGCGTCTCGCCGGCCGCGAGGCCGCCATTGCCCGCGATGCTGTGCAGGAGATCCGCTCGCGCCTGCGCTTCCTGCAGGAAGTGGGGCTGGGCTACCTGACACTGGACCGGGCCGCCACCACGCTCTCGGGCGGCGAGGCGCAGCGCATCCGCCTCGCGGCCCAGCTCGGCTCCAACCTGCGTGGCGTGTGCTACATCCTCGACGAGCCGACCATCGGGCTGCACCCGCGCGACAACCAGCGGCTGCTGGCCACCTTGCGCAGCCTGCGTGACCATGGCAACACCGTGGTGGTGGTCGAGCACGACGAGGACAGCATCCGCCAGGCCGACCATGTCATCGACCTCGGGCCGGGAGCGGGCAGCGGCGGCGGCGAGGTGGTGGGCTGCGGGCGGGCCGCGGACCTGGCCGCGGCACCACGCTCGGTCACCGGCCGGCTGCTGTCACTGCCGGCACCGCCCCGCCAGCACCAGCGCCCGGCCTGCAGCGAGCGCGCACACATCCGCGTCAGCGGCGCGAGCGTCCACAACCTGCGTGATCTCGACGTCGCCTTCCCGCGTGGCCGGCTGACGGTGGTCACCGGCGTCAGCGGCAGCGGCAAGAGTTCGCTGCTGCGCCACGTGCTGCTGCCGAGCCTGCAGCGGCGCCTGGCCCGCGGCGGGCGCCGCGCCGCGCCCGTCGGCTGCAAGCGGTTGACGGGCTGGGAGGAGATCCAGCGCGTGCTGGAGGTCGACCAGACGCCCATCGGCAAGAGCCCCCGCTCCTGCCCAGCTACCTACGCCGGCCTCTGGGACGAGGTGCGCCGGTTGTTCGCGCAGGCAGCGGAAGCCCGCATCCGCGGCTACTCGCCCAGCCGCTTCTCGTTCAACGTCGCCGGCGGGCGCTGCGAGGCCTGTGAAGGCCAGGGCGTGCAGCGCATCGCCATGAGCTTCCTGCCGGATGTCGAGGTCGCCTGCGACAGCTGCAACGGCGCGCGCTTCAACAGCGAAACGCTGGAGGTGCGCTACCGCGGCCGCCATATCGGCGAGGTGCTGGCCATGAGCATCAGCGAAGCGGTGGAGTTCTTCGCCGCACACGCGCGCCTGGGCGACACGCTGCGCCTGCTGGAGGAAGTCGGGCTCGGCTACCTCAGCCTCGGCCAGCGCAGCCCGACCCTCTCGGGCGGCGAGGCGCAGCGGCTGAAGCTGGTGACGGAACTGGCGCGGGCACGTCCGGGTGCCAGCGGCGCCCTGTATGTGCTCGACGAACCCACCGTGGGCCTGCACATGAGCGACGTCGGGCGGCTGCTCGCGGTGCTGCAGCGGCTGGTGGAGGCCGGCAATACGCTGGTGGTGATCGAGCACAACCTCGAGGTCATGGCCCAGGCCGACTGGATCATCGACCTCGGTCCCGAAGGCGGCGCCGGTGGCGGCCGGCTGGTGGCTGCCGGCACGCCCGAGGAAGTCGCCGCCTGCCGGCGCTCGCATACCGGGATCGCCCTGGCCGCACACCTCGCCAGGCGCGCCTGAGTCGCACCGGGCCGGCCGGGGCGCTCATGCCGGACGCCGGCGTTTCTCCGCCCCGATGAGATCCTGCAGCGAGTCGCTGACGTGCACCGCGAAGCCGGTGCCGGCCTCGGAGAAATAGTTGTAGGTGACGTCGCAGCCCGCATCGAGGATCGACTGGCGCTCCTCGTCATAGACATGGGTGGCGGCGATCAGGCCGGCGAAGCCGCGCAGGCGCAGGCGGCGGCTGGCGATGATCTTCGCCTCGGTGTCGGGCACGGCGAGCATCACGGCGCGCACGCGATCCAGCTGCAGGCGGTGCCAGAGGTCGGGATCCTCGGCATCGGCATAGACGACGCGCCGGCCGCCGCGCACATGGGCCTCGACCTTGCCCATGTCGCTGTCGAGGCCCACCACCTGCACTCCCCGTTCGCGCAGGTAACGATAGGCGCCGCTGCCCACGCGGCCCATCCCTACCACCAGCACCTCCGCCGCGCCCACCGACAGCGGTTCGTCGTCGGGATGCCGGCGGCTGTTCTCAAAACGCTGCAGGAACGGCTCCCAGCGGCCATACAGCGCATGCGCCACGCGGTTCGCCGGCGCCGCCAGCACGAAGGATCCTGCCACCGCCACCGCTGCCAGTGGCAGCCAGGCCGGGTCCAGCAGACCCTGGCGCACCCCCATCTGCATGACGATGAGGCCGAATTCGCCATAGGTCGCCAGGCTGAGAGCGGCAAGGAAACTGCTGCGGGCACGCAGGCCTGCCAGCACCAGCAGCGCGAAAAACAGCAGCGCCTTTACCGGAAGCGCGAGCAGCAACACAGAGACGCCCAGCAGCGATTCCATGCTCGGCAGGCCGGCCAGGCCGATGCTGAGGAAGAAGCCGACGAGGAACACCTCCTTCATGCCCCAGAGCACATCGGCCAGTTCCACCGACCGCGGATGACCGGCCAGCAGGACACCGAGCAGCAGCGCACCCACCTCACCGCTCAGGCCCAGCGCCTCGAAGCCATAACCGCCGGCACCGACGGCCAGCAGCACCGCGAACAGGGCGAGTATTTCGTCATGCCCGGCAAAATCGACCAACCGGTCCAGCATCGGCTTGGCAAAGATCACCAGTACCAGCAGGCCGGCGTATGGCGACGGCGCTTTGTCGGCGCCAATGGCCAGCACAGCTACCGCGGCAATGTCCTGGATGATGAGGATGCCAATCGCAATGCGCCCGTGGAAGGCACGCAACTCCTTCTTCGGTTCGAGGATGGCAGCCGTGAGTACCGTGCTGGAAAAGCCGAATGCGGCACCCAGCAGCCAGGCAGTCGGCCAGGGCACCGCGATCCAGCTATTGGCGATGAAGGCGGCAAGCGCGGCGCTCAGCAGCAGGTGCACACTCGCGGTTGCCCAGACTGCAGGCGTTACCAGGCTCTGCCAGCGCAGCTTCAGGCCCACCGTGAACAGCAGCAGCCAGACGCCGACCTCGCCGATGCGGCCGAGCGCTGGAACCGGCTCGACACCGAAGCCGTTGAGGAGGAAGCCGGCCGCGAGGAAGCCCACCAGCGGCGGCAGGGCCAGCTGCCGCGCCAGCAGGCCGAATACAAATGCGCCGAGGATCCACAGGGCAAGCATGGCGTGAACGTCGCAGCAATCGCTGCATGCTGTCAAGCCGGCCTTCAGTCGAGGCTGATCACGCTCCCCGGTGCCGGACACTCGGCACTGATGCCATAGCGCGCGTGGATGCGCTCACGCAGCGCCATGCGTGCCGCGTCGTCGCCATGGGCCAGGACCACGCGCGGGCGGTGCCCCGCCACGTCAGCCAGCCAGTCCAGCAGCTCGCCCTGCCCGGCATGCGCGGAAAAGCCGCTCAGGTGGTGGACCGTGGCCCTGACCACCAGTGGTTCACCGAAGATCTCCACCTGCCGGGCGCCATCGGCCAGAGCGCGGCCAAGCGTCCCCGGTGCCATGTAGCCCGGCAGGATGACGTGGGCATTCTCGCGCCACAGCGCATGACGCAGGTGGTGCACCACGCGGCCGGCATCACACATGCCCGAGGCACTGATGATGATGCAGGCCTCCTCGCGCTCGTTGAGGCTGCGCGACTCCTCGGCAGATTCCACCACGCGCAGGCTCTGCAGGTCCTGGCGGATCCGGCCGCTGCGCACCAGGCCGCCGAGTTCCTCGTCGTAGAGATCCTGGTGACGCATGTAGGCCAGCGTCGCGGCCGTTGCCATCGGGCTGTCCAGGTACACCGGCAGCTGCGGAATCACGCCTTCGCGGATGGCCTCCGCAACATGGAACAGCAGCAGCTGCGTGCGGCCCACGGCGAATGCCGGGATGATGATGCGGGCGCGGCTGCGCACGGCTTCGCGCAGGATATCCCTGAAGCGCGCCAGCGTCCGCGCCTGCGGTTCGCGGTCACGCCCGCCATAGGTGGACTCCATGACGACCAGGTCCGCCGCCTGCGGGCGTTGCGGATCACGCAGGATCGGCGCGCCACAGGGACCGATGTCACCGGAGAACACCAGCACCCGGCGGCTGTCGCCGTAGCCGACGGCAAGCTCGATGCTGGCGGATCCGAGGATGTGGCCCGCATCCGCCAGCCGCGCCGTGACACCGGGCGCTACTTCCTGCCACCGCCCATAGGGCAGTGCGCGGCCACGGTCCCGCACCCGCTGCACGTCCGTGGCATCGAACAGCGGCCGCAGCGACGCCAGGCCCGCGCGGCGGCGTCGGCGGTTTTCCCTGGCGAGGTCTGCTTCCTGGATGCGGCCGAGGTCCGCCAGCAGCAACGTCGCCAGGTCGAGCGTCGCGGGCGTGGCATGGACGGCACCGGCGTAGCCGGCTGCCATCAGCAGCGGCAGCCTGCCGGAGTGGTCGATGTGCGCATGGCTCAGCAGTACGGCGTCGAGGTTTTCAGGTTGGACCGGGCCAAGCGAGGCGCTGCGCTCCCGGGCATCGCTGCCGCCCTGGAATGCACCGAAATCGACCAGTACTGTCGCTGCATCGCCGTGCACCAGATAGCCGGAGCCGGTGACCTCGCCGACAGCGCCGCAGAATTCGATGCGGATCATGGCGCCGCCTGCACCGCGGCGCCACGCGGCTCGCTTGACGCCGGTTGCGCGTGACGGCGATCATCGCGCGGTGTTGCATGCCACACGCAGGGGGTCAGTCCAGTGCTGAAAGAGTTCCGGGAATTCGCCATGCGGGGCAATGTCGTCGATCTCGCGGTCGGCATCATCATCGGTGGCGCCTTCGGCAAGATCACCACCTCGCTGGTCAATGACGTCATCATGCCACCCGTCGGCATGCTGCTCGGCAAGGTGGACTTCAGCAGCCTCTACGTCGACCTCTCGGGCGCCGGCTACGCCAGCCTGGCCGCCGCCGAGGCCGCCGGCGCACCGGTGATCCGCTACGGCGCGTTCATCAATACGCTGCTGGACTTCGTCATCGTCGCCTTCGCCATCTTCCTGCTGGTGCGCGCCATCAACCGATTGAAGAAGGCCGAGCCGGCACCCGCGCCGCCCGGGCCGAGCGCCGAGGAAAAACTGCTGGGCGAAATCCGCGACCTGCTCAAGGCGCGCTGAGCCGTCCGTTACGGCTGCTGCCGGCCACCGTCGCCGGCAGCCAGCAGCACCTTGCGCAGCACGGCAGAAGCCGTGCGCCGCTCCGTGCCGGAGAGCGCACCCAGCTGGCTGTCGGCCGCCGTGAGCCGGGCCTCGATGGCCTGGTCGATGAGCTGGCGCCCGCGTTCGGTCAGGCGCACGTTGACGCCGCGCCGGTCACTGGGCTCCGCGGCCCGGGCAACCAGCCCGCGCGCCTCCAGGCGATCGATGCGATTGGTCATGGCGCCGCTGGTCAGCATCGATGCCCGCGCCAGTGCCGTCGCCGGCATCTGGAATGGCGTCCCCTGGCGGCGCAGCGCTGAGAGCACGTCGTACTCCCACATCCGCAACCCGAGCCGCAGCAGCGCGCGCTCGGCTTCCTTCTGACATAACTTCGCCAGGTACTGCACGCGGACCACGACGCTCAGGCTCGAGCAGTCCAGCTCCGGCCGCTCCCGCGCCCACTGTCCCAGCAGCCTGTCGACCTGGTCTTCCATGGCCACCCAGATTACCGGCCACGCCGGATGCCGTCCATGTATCTTGACATCGAAATGCCGGGGATTATCTTCTAGGAACGCTATCGCAGAGGCGTCCCATGAACCGCCAGCGCAAGATCGACGAGGACCTGTGGGACGACGGTGACGAGAAACTCTCGTCCGATCACGTCGTCGAGCGTTTCTTTGCACAACACGAGCACGATGCCGACGACGCGGCCCACGGCAAGGTCCCGGGCACGGCGCGCCCGCGACGCCGCGCCGCGCGCCAGGCCGACGCGGACGAGTAACGCCGGGCCGGCTCAGCGCGGGCTGGCCGCTGCCTCGCGCAGGTAGCGGGCGAGTTCGTCCAGGGTTGCCTCTGGCAGCCAGCCGAAAGCGGGCATGGCGCGCCCGGTGCGGTTCTCCGGGCTGGAGGGGTCGCGGCCGCTGCGCAGGAAACGCTTCAGACCTTCGAGGTCCTGGCTGCGCACGAACGCGGACTGCCGCAGGTCCACGCCCAGCCCCGCCACGCCCTCGGCCCGCATGCCATGGCAGGCGCTGCAGTACTGGCCGAACGGTGCCGCGGCATGCTCGGCTGGCGCTGGCGCCACGTCCACGGCCGCGCGCCGCGCCATGCCGAAGGGCGCGACGGCCGGCAACGGCTGCACCACTGCCGTGGCATCGGCATCACTCACGGCCACCGTCATACCACCCGGCAACAGCGTGCTCAGCGCGAAGCTGCCACCGAAGGCCAGGCCCGCCAGTGCCACCGCAGCGGCCAGCTGGCGCCGCCAGGACAGGTGCAGGCGCGGCAGCGAATTCAGCAGGCTCAGGACGAGGATCGCGGTGCAGGCCAGCACCGCCACCCGCAGGATGAAGATCAGCAGGCCCGGGGACCAGATGCCGCCGGCCTGGAAGATCGCCGCCAGGCGCGTGGCGCTGGCGGCCGGCAGCTCGCCGAGCCCGGTGTAGACCCAGTCGAGCTCGAAATTCTTCTGGATCACGGCGAACAGGCTGGCAATCAGCGCAAAGCCGAGCGCATATCCCGACTGGCGCAGCGTCCCGAACAGGCCCGACACCATGCCGGCCCGCTCCGGCGGCGCGTGGGCCAGCAGCAGCGCGTTGTTGGGCGAGAAGAACAACCCGGTGCCGATGCCGATGACGATCAGCGCCGGCAGCAGGCCGGCGACGCTGGAATCCACCGTCACCGCCAGCAGCATCAGGTAGCCGGTACCGCGCACCAGCGCACCGGTGCTGCTCATGATCTCGGGCCGGAAGCGGTCCGAGGCCCAGCCCGACACCGGACTCATCAGCGTGGTGAACAGCGCGGACACCGCCATGATCAGGCCCACGTCCCAGGCGCGCATCTCCAGCGCGTTGATGAGCACGATCGGCAGCACGAACAGCGTCAGCGGCAGGCTGGCAAACATGGTGGCGAAAGCAACCGCCGCGCGGGTGAACTCGCGGCTGCGGGTGAACAGCCCGAGGTCGATCAGCGGCTCCGGCGCGCGCCGCTCGTGGCGCAGGAACAGGCCCGCGAACACGAAGCCGGCGATGAACACCAGCCAGGACCAGGGATCCCGCCAGTTCTCCTCGACCGGCAGCTGCGTGCAGCCATAGAGCACGCCGAACATCGCCAGCGTCAGGTAGACCGCGCCGGCCAGGTCGAAACGCCGCGAGGCGCCGGCCAGAGCCATCGGCCGGCGCAGTCCCAGCGCGGCAAAGGCCAGCACGATGATCAGCGCCGCCAGCGGGATGCGGCTCCAGAACGTGGCGCGCCAGTCGTAGGCATCGAGCAGCCAGCCGGCAAAGATCGGCCCGAGGATGAAGCCCAGCGCGTTGGCCGCCTGCAGCCAGCCCAGCGCGCGGCCGCGGCGCTCGGGACCGAAGATGCGCGTGGCGATGGTGAAAGTGGTGGGCAGGAACAGCGCCATGCCGAAGCCCTGCACCAGCCGCAGCCCGATGAGTTCCGGCACATCCGGCGCGAACGCGCAGGCCATCATCGCCAGCGAGTAGATGGTCGCTCCGATCTGGAACAGCCGCGCGTGGCCGAAGGCGTCGGCGACACGCGCTGCCAGCAGCATGGGTCCGGTAGCGGCCACGAGGTAGCCCAGCGCCACCCAGACGATCTGGTTGGTGCTGGAGTCCAGATCATCGATCATGTCGGCGAAGGCCAGCGGCATGAAGCTCGAATCGAGGCTCGCCATCGCCGTGGCCAGCAGCAGGGTCACCATGACCAGCAGCGCCCGCGCAGCGGGAAGCGGCGGTTCACTCCTGGCCTGCGTTGTGGCGGTCTCAGCCATGGACCGGCCTCAGAGCGGCTTCACGGCGCCGAGGAACGCCGCCAGCGCCACCAGGGCCCACATCACCAGGGCCGCCGTCGCCGCCTTGCGCCGCCGCACGCGCAGCAGGCGCTCGCCACCGCCCACGTCACCGGCCGCGAAGCGTTCCATGGCGAGGCGCCACTGCCCGCTGTAGACCCGCAGCACCATGCCGTCGACGACGATGGCGGCCACCACTACCAGCTTGAGGATCAGCCAGTCCGGTACCGTGTTCCCGGGCAGCTGCCACTGCCGCCAGGCCAGGAAGCTGAAGCCGGCCAGCAGCGCAACCCGACAGAAGAGGTCGATGCGCAGCAGCCACGCCACCGGTGCTCGGCTGTGGCCGAAGTGGATGACCAGGGCCATGACGATCCAGGCCACTGCGGCGACCCACACGCCCGTCACCACCGGTTGCGGCAATGGCGCGCCCCACTGCAGCGCCATCTGGAACCCCACCGGCAGGATGCCCAGCAAGGCGATGCGCGGCGCGAGGTCGATGTCCATGAGCAGGGCGCGCACGCGGTTGCGCTCCGGTACCGGCAGACCGGGACGCGACATGACGCCACCGGCAAGGAACACGCCGAGATCGGCGCCGAGCCAGTAGGCGAACAGGATCACATGCGCGAAGCGCAGCCATTCATAGGAATCGGACACAGTCTCCCCCGCCAGGGCGCAGGGCGCCGCCGGGACGGCGGCAACTTTACCCTATTGTCATAACCACAGTACAAGCCGGACTGCGGCAGTGGGGCTTGCGCAGACCAGACCGGCAGCAGGCATTGCGACAACCGGAGGCGACCGGTCATCGCCCTCACCTCCCCGCCCGTCGCCACCCAACGGCAGCGTCCGGTTCCGTGAACCCTGTCACAAATCAGGCGTCGGGCAGGCTCGTGCACCATGATCTCATCCGAATTAAAAACATCGTTTAAGTTTTTGTTTTCATTTTAATTATCTACGGGTCTTCAGCCGCCTGGAAGTCCGCGCCCCCAGCACCGGCAACAGGTCCAGGCGCGGCCTTCCGGAGCCTCCCTGCGGAACTGCTTCAAGGTTTCGCGGCGCCCATCTCCCTAGATTGCGCCCTCGAGGCAGTTCCCAGGCAGAGGCGCCATGCGCAGCAGGACCACCAACAGGCAACGGGGATTCACGCTCGGCGAAACGCTGACCGCGCTGGCCGTGGCCGGCATCGGCCTCACGCTGGCAGTGCCCGGCCTGCAGGCCTTCAGTCGCGATAACGGCCAGGCCGTGGCCGTCAACCAGCTGGTCGGCACCATGCACATGGCACGCAGCGAAGCGGTGATGCGCAATGCGCGGGTCGCGGTCTGCGCCAGTGCGGGCGGCGAGCGTTGCGACGGCCAAAGCTGGAGCGACGGCTGGATTGCCTTCCTCGACAGCGACGGCAACCTCGAGCGCAGCAGCGCCGAGGCATTGGTGGACCGGGTTCCGGCCCCGGGGATGGTGCTGGTTTCGGCGCAGTTCGCCACCGGCTTCAGCTATGCCGCGGACGGCCATGCCAGCAACGCCACCGGCGACACCCACGCCGGCGAGTTCGCCTTCTGCGAGGCCGGTGCCGATAACGCCGCACGGGTGGTCATCCTGCGGGCCAGCGGCCTGCCGACGCTGGCTGCACGGGGCCGTGACGGCGCAGTCGTGCGCTGCCCGGCCGGGCCGGAGGCCTGACGACATGAACCACTGCAATGGTACCCGCCAGGGCGGTTACAACCTGCTGGAACTGATGATCACCCTGATGATCGCCGGCATGGTGCTCGGCTTCGGCATCCCGTCGTTCACCGATTTCATGGCCACCAACCGCATGGCTGCGGCGGCCAACGACCTGGTCACCTCGATCCATGCCGCGCGCACCGAAGCCGTGAAGCGCCGCCAGCCGGTGGCGCTCTGCGCCAGCAGCAACTGGGCGGATGCGGCGCCGGCCTGTGACCTTGGCGGCGGCGCCGGCTGGATCGTCTTCGTCGACGTCAACGCCAATGCCAGCGTCGACGCCGGCGACACCGTGGTACTGACCCACGCTCCGCTGGCCGACGGCATCAATCTCGCGATCGATGCCGGAGCGCTGCCCTACATCCTCTACGGCGCCAATGGTTTTCCGCAGGCGGCGGGCGTCGGTCCCGCCATCAACGACATCCAGCTCTGCGATGCCCGCGGCGACCACGACACCGGTGGCGGCGTGGCTGCAGGCCGCTGGATCCAGATCGGCCCCACGGGTCGCCCGCAGACCTATCGCATGCAGGCCGAGGTCCAGGGCAATCCGGTGGGCGGTTGCTGAGGCACCCATGAAACAGCTGCATCGTCATTCGTCCCCGCGCGTCGCCGGCTTCACGCTGGTGGAATCGCTGGTCGCCATGGTCGTCATCTCCGTCGGCATGCTCGGCATTGCGGCGATGTACGTGGAAGGCCTGCGCGCGGGCCGTACCTCCATCTACCGCACCGTGGCGGTGGACCTTGCCGCGGACATGGCTGATCGCATCCGCGCCAATACAGCCGGGCAGGCTGCCTATGCCGGGGCCGCCGCCGCCAACGGTGCCGGCTGCGTCAACGCCGGCGCCAACCTCAGCGCCGCCGCCCAGGCTGCCTGCGACCTGTTCTTCTGGCAGCAGCAGGTGACGGCTCTGCTCCCGGCCGGTGTCGGCGTGCTCACCTTCGCCGCCGGCGCCGGTGGACCCAACGTCTACACGATCACCCTGGACTGGAACGAGCCAGGCGCAAACGGCGCACTCGAGTACGCCCTCACGGTGCAAATGTGATGACCCGCATGCATGCCACCCGCGAGGCCGGCCTGAGCCTCATCGAGCTGATGGTGACCCTGGTCATCGGTGCATTCCTGATGATCGGCGTGATCGCCATGTTCTCGCAGACGCGCAACACCTACCGCACCAACGACACCGTGGCGCGGATGCAGGAAAACGCGCGCTTCATCCTCAGCCAGATGGAGCCCGACCTGCGCCTGACCGGCAGCTGGGGCATGCAGAACGTCGGCCCCCACGTCGATGTGCCGGCCGGGGTGAACGCCACCTGCAGCGACGGCAGCGACGCCACCGCCTGGCTGCTCGATCCGCTGACGCCTGTGGCGGCGGACGATTCCGCGTATAACCTGCCCTGCCCGGCGCCCGCCGCGACTCCTTACCAGGCCGGCACCGACGTCCTGGTACTGCGCCATGCCAGCGGCGCCCAGGTGCTGCCCACCGCCGGCATCATCCAGATCCAGAGCGACCGCTCCAACAGCCGGGTGTTCGACAGTGGCGCGGCGCCCGCCGCCTGCTGCATCTACGACTGGCAGACCAACGCCTACTACGTGTCCTCCGGCTCCTCGCTGGGTGCCGCGGTACCGTCGCTGCGGCGCATGGTGCTGGTCAACGGCGTGTGGCAGGACCAGGAGCTGATTGCCGGCGTCGAGAACCTGCAGGTGGAGCTCGGCGTGGACACCAATGCCGACGGCATCGTGGACCGCTACGTCGATCCCGGCAATGCACTGGTGACGCCGGTGGTCGACCCGGCGCGGATCATGGCAGTGCGCATCTGGATCATGCTGCGGGCCGGGCAGATCGAGGTCGGCTACACCGACGGTGCCACCTACAACTTCGCCAACGTCGCCAACTACTCGCCGGCGGATCAGTTCCGTCGCCAGCTGCTCAACAAGACTGTCGTGCTGCGCAACATGCGGAGCTCATGAGGCCATGAAGCATCCTGTCAACAATCGTCCCCGCCAGGCCGGCGCCTCGCTGGTCATCGGACTGGTGCTGCTGCTGGTGCTCTCGGTGCTGGCGGTTTCCACCATGAACAGCGCCACCTTCGGCCTGACCATGGCCGGCAACATGCAGTACAGCGAGAACGCCTTCCAGCTCGCCGAGACCGGCATCGAGGTCGCCATCAACAACGGCCCGTTCTGTGCCGGCAATGGCTGCCCAGCCAACGCCATCGCCCAGACCCAGGTCGTTGATACCGGCGGCAGGCCCATCGGCACCTACCAGGCGAACACCACCTACCAGGCCTGCACCATGCGCGATGGCTACAGCGCCAACTTCCGCGCCTACCACTTCCGCATTACCTCGGTGGGCCAGTCCTCCCGGGGCGCACAGTCGCAGAACCAGCAGGAGTTCTTCCTGATCGGCCCTGACGCCTGCTGAACGCAAGAGATTCCAAGGAGATTCCGTCATGCGCAAGCGTATTGGCATATTCCTGGCATCGGCCGCCCTGGGCTTCGTCGCCGGCGGCGCCATGGCCGGCATGAAGAATATCGAGAACGCCTACGAGGTCACGGCGCAGCAGGTCAGCCTGCCCTCCGTGGCGACCGGCCAGCTGGTGGTCACCAGCTGCAGCGGCTGCAAGCCGGTGACGCTGCGCGTCACTGAGGCCACGCAGTTCCTGGCCGCCGGCACTGCGGTCAGTCTGGAGCAGATGCGCGAGGCCCTGCACGGGCCCGGCGCCGGCAAGCGCCTGCTCACCGTCTTCTACCGGCTCGACAACAACGTCGTGACCCGCGTCGTCCTGAGCGCCGGCTGATCCGCCGACACATCCAGAGAGGTTGCGATCATCATGAACACCTTCACCCATCGCCTCGGCTCCCTGGCTTGTGGCCTGCTGCTCGGGCTCATCGCCCTGCCGGCAACCGCCGACGACACCGAGATCTTCATCGCCTCGCAGGACCCCTCGATCACCGGGGCCAAGCCCAACATCCTGTTCATCATCGACAACTCCGGCAGCATGGACAGCACGGTGACGACCCAGGAGGCCTGGAACCCGAGCACCACCTTCAGCGGCTGCTACAACGCCAACCGCCTGTACTTCTCGACCAACAGCAGCCGGCCGGGCTGCGGCAGCAGCAATTACATTGAAAAAACCGCCAACTACTGCGACGCCTCGAAGAACGCGCTGGCCAGCGTTGGCAGCTACTCCGACCGCATGCTCGCCTGGCGCAGCAGCAATCGCAGCTGGGTGGCGCTGAGCGGTGGCTCGAACCGCACGCGGCCGATGGAGTGCCGCAACGATCGCGGCGTCCACGGCCAGGCGGCGGGCGATGGTGAGCCCTATGCGGCCACCGGCATCGGCGGTCCCTGGGCGGCCGGTACGGGTACCGAGCCGTCGTGGAACAATGACTACACCATCTGGGACGGCAACTGGCTGAACTGGTATTCCAGTGGCGGTACCGTCACGCAGACGCGCATGGAAATCGTGCGCAACGTCGCCAACAACATGCTGGCCAGCCTCAACGGCGTCAACGTCGGCCTGATGCACTTCAACGTCGACCAGGGCGGCACGGTGGCCCATGCCATCGAGCCCATTGGTACCGCCCGCAGCAGCCTGCAGGCCGCGGTCAGCGGCCTGACCGCCAGCACCTGGACGCCGCTGTCCGAGACCCTGTATGAGGCCGGCAACTATTACATGGGCCGCAACGTCGACTACGGCAATACCGGCCCGGTGCTGAGCGTCGGACCCTCGCGCACCACCGGCACGGTCGCCGGCACCACCTACAAGAAGCCGGTCTTGTATGCCTGCCAGAAGAACTACATCGTGCTGCTGACCGACGGCCTGCCCACCAGGGACGTCAGCGCCACCGCCAAGATCAAGGCCCTGCCGCAGTGGGCGGCCACGGTGACCACGCCTGCCTGCAGCGGCGCTGCCGGCAGCGACGGCCAGTGCATGAGCGACCTGGCCGAGTACCTGCGCAAGCACGACCTGGACTCCAGCCTGACGGGCACCCAGACCGTGACCACCTATACCATCGGCTTCGGCGTCGACCTGACGCTGGGTGATACCACCTTCCTGCAGGAAACCGCCAACAAGGGTGGCGGCAAGTATTTCCCCGCCGGCGATACCGCGACGCTGCAGGCCGCGCTGACCGCGATCGTCTACGACATCCTCGACGATGCCACCACGTTCTCGACGCCGACGGCGCCGGTCAACGCCTTCAACCGCACCACCAACATGAGCGACGTGTTCGTCTCGGTGTTCGCACCCTCGGCCACCGAGCACTGGGCGGGCAACCTGAAGAAGTACCAGCTGCGGAACGGGCGCCTGGTGGACGTCAACGACCAGCCGGCCGTGGATGCCGATACCGGCTTCTTCTCCAAGACCTCCCGGAGCTACTGGTCCGATGCCGTCGACGGCAACAGCGCCCAGCTCGGTGGCGCCGCCGGCGAGCTGCCGGTGTACACCGCCCGAAACCTGTACACCAATATCGCCAGCAACCAGATCGCAGCCAGCTCCAACGCCGTCAGCACGGCGAATACCGCGCTGACGGCGGCGATGATCGGCGCACCGGCTGCCGACCGCGACACCGTCATCAACTGGGCCCGCGGCCTGGACAGCAACGACGAAGACGACGACGGCGACATGACCGACATCCGCCACATCATGGGTGACCCGCTGCACGTGCGCCCGGTGAACGTGCTCTACGGCGGTACCATGGCCAGCCCGGATGCCACGGTCTTCGTCTCCACCAACGACGGCTACCTGCATGCCATCGACCCGGACGACGGCAGCGAACTCTGGGCCTTCGTACCGGTGGAAATGCTGGGCCGCCTCTACGACCTCTACCTCGACGAGCCCACGGCCACCCGCACCTACGGCCTGGACGGCGAGATCAGCGTCTACATCGCCAATGATGACGGCAACCCCGGCATCAGCGGCGCGGAGCGGGTCATCCTGCTGTTCGGCATGCGCCGCGGCGGCGACACGCTCTACGCGCTGGATGTCACCGACCGCAGCAACCCGCAGGTGCTGTGGAAGATCAACAGCAGCACCACCGGCTTCAGCCGCCTCGGCCAGACCTGGTCACCGCCGGTCACGGCGCAGGTGCGGGTCGATGCGACGATCCGCAACGTGGCCCTGTTCGGCGGCGGCTATGACGATGCCGAAGACGCCACCGCCTACCGCAGTGCCGACAGCCGCGGCAATGCGGTCTACATGGTGGACGCCCTCACCGGCGAGCTGCTGTGGCGCGCCGGCGGCGGCACTGGCAATAATCTCAACCTGACTGCCATGACCCACGCCATCCCGGCGGGCCTGCGGGTGCTGGACCTCGACCTCGACGGCCTCGCAGACCGCATGTACGTCGGCGACATGGCCGGCCAGGTCTGGCGCTTCGACATCCACAATGGCCAGCCGGCCGCAAGCCTGGTCGATGGCGGCGTGTTCGCCAGCCTGGGCGGTGCGGCGGTCACGGCCCCGGTGCCGGACAGCGCTGCGCGGCGCTTCTTCGCCACCCCGGACGTGGCGCGCATCGTCGCCAACAACCGCGCCTACCTCAGCATCAACATCGGCTCGGGGCACCGTGCGCATCCGCTGGATACGGCCACGGATGACCAGTTCTTCGCGTTGCGCGACTACAAGGTGCTCGACAGCATCGCCACCGCCAGCTACCCGGCACCGATCCAGGTGACGGACCTGGTGGACATCACCAGTGACCTGGCGCCCACCATCGCCTACAACTCGCCGGGCTGGCGCCTGCGCCTGGACCTGAGCGCCGGCGAGAAGGTGATGACCGAGTCGCTGACCTTCGACAACGTCGTGTTGTTCACCTCCTTCACCCCGGGAGGCCAGGGCGACGCCTGCGTCGCGGCCGGCGGCCTCAACCGCCTGTACCTGGTCAGCGCCCGCGACGGGTCGCCGGTGACCAACCTCGACGGCTCGCTGAACCCGGATGGCTCGCCCGACACGGCGCTGACGGCCGACGACCGCTATCGCGAACTGAACCAGGGCGGCATCGCCCCGGATCCGGCGGTGTTCTTCTCGCCGCCCGATGGCGGCCTCACGACGGGCGACCCCGTGGCCTGCCTCGGCGACAACTGCGACGACAACCAGCAGGGCAATAGCGATGGCAGCCAGCCCACGCTCTGCATCGGCGTCGAGTGCTTCGATCCGGGCTTCGCCAACCCGCCGCGGCGTACCCACTGGAACCAGGACGGGACCGAGTAGGCCCGCCGTGAAAGGAATCCCCATGACCAGGCAGCGCTCGTCGGGCTATACCCTCATGGAGCTGATGGTGACGGTGGCCATCGCCGGCATCCTCACCGCGGTGGCCGTGCCCTCCTACCGCCAGTACGCCATGCGGGCCAAGCGGGCCGACGCCACCACCGCCCTGCTGCGCCTGGCGGCGCAGCAGGAGCGCTTCTACATCCAGAACAACACCTATGCCTCCAATGACCTGCTGGACGATGCGCCGCCGGCAGGCCTCGGCATTCCCAGCACCGACCGCGGCTACTACGCCCTGGACATCCAGTCTGCCGACCTCACCACCGGCTACACGGCCACTGCGACCGTGGTGGCCGGTGGCGAGCAGGCCGACGACACCGACTGCGCCAGCTTCAGCGTCACCGCCCAGGGCCTGCGCAGCGCCGCCGACAGCGGTGGGGCCGACAACAGCGATCGCTGCTGGCGCTGAGCTATCCACGGGGTGGACACCAGGGGGGTGTGGCGTATTGCCACTACCTGGACCGCAGGGTAGGGTTGCGCCCTGACACACAACAATGACCAGGCCGGGCACCGGGGGGACAGGCGCCGCGGATCTGCGCGCCCTGAAGCCCGGGACTCGCCACCGGCTCCACGTCGACGCATGCATCCCGCCTGAGCACCGGGTGCCGGGACCTCCGGTTGCAATCATTGCGCCATTCCTGGGGAGGCTCGTTCGTCATGGGGAAGCTCGCGGTTTTCGGCACCTTCGTCGGCCTGATGCTCGGCGCAGCCAGCGTCCAGGCAGCCAACGGCCATCCCGACCAGGTGACCAGCCCGGTCAGCGGTGCCATGGCCCCGGTGACGAACACCTGCTTTGCGGTCATCGACGGCTTCAACCTCGGTGACTGCAGCTACGCCGCCACCCGCTACCCCGGCAAGACCAGCGGCGGCACGGCCAATGGCGCAGCCACCACCGCCGGCAGCTGGATCGGCCCCACCTACGCCGCCGGCTTCTACGCCGCCGGCAGCCCGGCGGATCCCTTCGGCCCGGCCGGCGCCGCCGGCGCACTGGCTTTCCGCCACTCGGTGGGGGACAACAAATACCCGATCCCGCTCCTGGGCAGCGTCACCATCGACGACCAGGGTACGGCGAGCCCGGCCGACGACAGCATCGCCGCCACCTGGACCTTCGGCCAGGCGGTGCACCACACCCAGGTCCAGCAGAATGACTACGCCATCGAGACCTGGGACAGCTTCACGCATGTCATGGCGCCGACCGCAGTCAACCCGACCGCCAGCGTGGCCAATGCCAATGGCGGCTTCGACTACGTGGTCGGCAGCCGCGGCAAGCCCACGCCGGCGACCGGCGCCTTCCCGCACGGCTCCCTGCCGGGCGATGGCACCCTGAACCCCGACCCGTTCCCGTCGGAGCGGGCCGAGGCGGACATCGCCAACCCGGCTGGTCTGCGCTGGATGACCAGCGGCGCGACGGACCTCGCCAGCGTCTCCCAGCGGGTGGGCATCGAACGCTCCCCGGGCTTCGGCAACATCAGCGGCAATCCCTACCCGGGAACCGCCACGCTGCAGCCCAATATTGGCGGCCAGACCAGCGGCAGCTTCACCAACTATCACTGCACCGATGACACCGGCGACAACGACTGCTCGACCAGCGAGTACATCTTCGGTTCGCAGAGCGAGGGCGGCGGCAGCACCAGCCCGCCGGGTTTCGAAAACGTCATCCTGCTGCTCAGCACCGATGCCAACGGCCGGGTGACCGATGCCCGGGCCTACTGGACCCGTGAGTACATGATCCGCGGCTTCGGCAGCCGCATCGGCAACGATCCCACCAATCCGAACCAGTGGACCACCAACAACTCCTGGAACGGCGGCCGCTTCGACTTCCGCGGTTGCTCGCTGCCGCTCGCCGTCGACGACAGCGCCAGCGTGGTCGAGGGCACGATGAATGCCGTCTTCCAGGTGCTGGTCAACGACACCCTCGGCTGCGCGGAGCCCAACCAGGTCCAGATCGTCAGTGGCCCCGCCCATGGCGCGGCCACGGTCTCAGGCGACGGGCGCTCGATCCTGTATTCCCCGAGCACCACCGAACCAGCGCCAAACGTCTATTACGACGGCCCGGATGCCCTGACCTACCGGGTGGTCGACGACCTGGGCAACCAGTCGGCGCCGGCCACGGTCAGCATCACCGTGACCCGCAGGCTGCCCGTCGCGGGCAACCTCAACGGCAGCTCCAGCGGCGGCGGCACGGCCACCGTCACGGCCCTGACCGCCGGCTCGCTCGGCAGCGGCAGCCTGGCCCAGCACCGGCTCGCAGCCGGCACCGGCACGCTGGGTAGCTGCACGGTCTCGGGCTCGGGTGGGGTCGATGGCGACCAGCTGGTCTTCACACCCACTGCGGGTGCCGGCAACGGCACGGGTGGCTGCAGCTACAGCATCACCGACGTCGATGGCGACAGCGTCACCGGCCAGTTCGTCGTCGACGTGCGCGGCAACGGTGCCAGCGCTGGCGGCAGCAATGGCCCGCAGCTGCCATCCGGCGGCAGCAGCCTCGACTGGCCGGGCCTCGGCATCCTGCTGGCCGGCCTGCCGCTGCTGGCACGCAGGCGCCGCCGGGCCTGAACGCGCGACCGCGGGGCCGCCGGCTCAGCGGGTGGCCGGTACCTCGCGCGCCGCACGGCGCACGGTATCGTCGAGGCTGGCGATCTTGTCGGCGAGCAGTTCTGTATTGCCGACGAAGTACCCCTGTGCGTAGCTGATGTTGAGCTGCCGCAGCAGGTCGAGCGAAGCCTGGTCCTGAACGAATTCGGCGACGGTTTCCAGCTGCATGACCCGGGCCACTTCGGCGATGGCGGCCACCACGGACTGTGAGACCACGTTGCTGGTGACGTCGCGGACGAAGCTACCGTCGATCTTCAGGGTGTCCACGGGGAACAGCTTGAGGTAGGCGAACGAGCTCAGGCCGGTACCGAAATCATCCAGCGAGAAGTGGCAGCCCAGGTTGCGCATGGCATGCATGAAGGCCTGGGCCTGCTGCATGCGCGCCACCGCCACGGATTCGGTGATCTCGAAAGCGAGGACGGTCGGGTCTACGCCGCTGGAGCGCACCGCATGTTCGACGAAGGGCAGGAAGCGCTCGCTGCCGAGGCTCTGCCCGGAGAGGTTGATGGCGAAGCGCGCCGTGCCGCCCGCCAGGTGCCGGCCCTTCTGCGCCAGCAGCCGCAGCGTGGTCGACACCACCCAGCGATCGAGTTCCTCCATGAGCTGGTAGCGCTCGGCGGCGGACATGAACTCCCCGGGTGGAACGTGCTGCCCGGAGTCGTCGACGATGCGTACCAGGACTTCGTTGTAGTCGGCTACGCGGCCGGGTTTCAGCGCGATCAGCGGCTGGGCCACCAGCACCAGCCGGTTGTTCTCGATGGCGTTGCGCACGTAGCCGACCAGCTGGATGTCGTCGAAGCGCTGCACGATGCTGGCATCGGCCGACTGGTACACCTCGGTGCGGCCGCGGCCGCGGTCCTTCGCCGCCTGGAGCGCGATGCGCGCGGCACCCATCTCGCCACCACTCTCGCCGCCCTCCCCCAGCGCGCCGATGCCGATGCTGACCGAGGGCCGGTGCGTCTGGTCGCCGCGTTCGAAACTGCGGCTGGCGAAGCGCGTGCAGATGCGATCGCCGAGCTGGCGGGCCTCCTCGAGGCTGGTATGGCGCAGCAGGGCCGCGAACTGGTCGCCGGTCACCCGCGTCAGCGGCCGGCCCGGCAGCTCCTCATGCATCACCGCCGCCAGGTGCACCAGCACCTCGTCGCCGGTGTCGCTGCCGAAGGTTTCGTTGAATACATGCAGCCGGTCGACGTCCGGCACCAGCACCATGCTCTCGTGGTCGGCAAGCGCCGCGGCCAGTTCGCGCTGGAACACCGGCCAGGCCAGCAGGCCGGTGAGGCTGTCATAGGTGCGGTCGAGGAGTGCCTCGACATGCGAGCCGACGTAGCGCGCAATGCGTGCCAGGCGCCGCTCGCTGAAGCGCGAGGAGCGCCAGCCGGCAAAGGCCAGCATGCCCTGGACCGACTGGCTGCGCGAACGGATTGCCGTCCACATCAATTGTTCGTCGTGGCCCACCTCGCGCACGCCAGGGTCCGCGTCGCGGGCCGCCGCCATCAAACCGGTACAGGCGCTGCGCGCCCCGGCAATATCGACGGCAGCGCCCTCGGCCAGCGCGATGCGCTTGTCGGGAATGACCAGCCAGACGCCCGCCACGTCGAGATGCGCGCAGCACAGGGCCAGGATTCCGGTCATGGCGGCGTCGCAGGACTGCCCGGCATCGTGCAGCAGCGTCTCCACCTGGTGCAGCAGGCGTTCCTCAGCCGCCTGCACCTGCAGCTTGCGCTGGCTGTCCAGCACCTTGAACCGCAGGGCCAGCTCGCGCTGCAGGCTGCGCAGCGCCGGCGCGAGTACGTCCAGCACGAACTGGCTGGGCATGCTGGCGGCGTCGCGGTCGAGCAGCACGTTGAGCGCACCGAGCGCCCGGCCATCCTCGCCATGCAGGAGCGCCAGGTGGGCGTAGTAGTCGCCGAGCTTCAGGCGCGTGCCTTCTGCAGGCAGCGGGTCGCCCTTCAGCAACCGCGCCAGCAGGTCACGGTAGGCATCGGACACCGGCGGTACGCCGGCAGGCGGCGCCTCGCTCCAGAACACACGCCCCTGGGAATCGTGGCAGACGAAGCCCTGGGCCTGCGGCAACAACGCCTTGAGGAAGGCGGCGTAGTCGCGCAAGACGGCATCCTTGTCTGCGGGCTCGGCCATGGGTGCTCGAGGGATCTCCGGGGCTCGGGACATAATGCCCGGCCGAGGCCGGGCGGGCCGTGACCGCCCTCCCAGTTCGCCGCGCCACGGCGTCGCGTTGACCGACCCCCCGGCTGCGACTAGGATGGCCCCCACCGGCGCTGCCGGTTCATATTCAAGGAGTTCCGCGCCCCGCCCGGGCGCGTGTTGGCGATCATGAGCACAGAAGCACAGGCCGGGGCCAGCCCGCTGCCGTTCACAGCCGAAGTCGAACGCGCCACCAGGGCCATCTACGAGCGGGTCCGCGGGGTCATCCCGGAAGTCGAGTGGCCGGTCCACGCACCGCTCATCGCAGCCATCAACGAGCTCAAGCGCCAGCGCAACGCGGTGATCCTGGCCCACAACTACCAGACGCCGGAGATCTTCTACGGCGTGGCGGACTATCGCGGCGATTCGCTGGGGCTGGCCCAGGAAGGCGCGCGGGTCGATGCCGATGTCATCGTGCTCTGCGGCGTGCGCTTCATGGCCGAGACCGCCAAGATCATGAGCCCGCAGAAGACGGTGCTGCTGCCGGACTTCGAGGCCGGCTGTTCACTGGCCGCCTCCATCACCGGTGCCGACGTGCGCCGCCTGAAGGCCCGGTATCCCGGCGTGCCGGTGGTCTGCTACGTCAATGCCTATGCCGACGTCCGCGCCGAAGCCGACATCTGCTGCACCTCCGCCAATGCTGTGAAGGTCGTCGAGTCGCTGGGCACGGACCGCGTCATTTTCATTCCCGACGGTTACCTCGGCCGCTACGTGGCCAGCAAGACCAACGTGGAAGTGATCCTCTGGGAAGGCGCCTGCGAGGTGCACGAACGCTTCACGCCGCAGGAGATCCGCGAGTACCGCCGCCAGCAACCGGGTGTGCACGTCATGGCGCACCCCGAATGCCCGCCCGAAGTGCTGCGCGAGGCGGACTTCGTCGGCTCGACCTCCGGGATGATCCGCCACATCGCCGACGCGCGGCCCAGGCAGGTGGTGCTGATCACCGAATGCTCCATGAGCGACAACGTCGCCGTGGAATTCCCGGACGTGTCCTTCGTGCGGCCCTGCAACCTCTGCCCGCACATGAAGCGCATCACGCTGCCGAACATCCTGCGCAGCCTGCAGACCCTCACGCCGGCGATCGAAGTCGACCCCGAGGTCGCGCGCCGCGCGCGGCGTTCCATGGAGCGCATGCTGGCCGTGGGGCGCAGCGCGGTCGCGGCCTGAGGCCGCCACTGCATACACGCAGTTGAACCGCGATTCCTTTGACGTCCTGGTGATCGGCGCCGGCCTTGGCGGCATGTCGGTCGCCCTGCGCCTCGCCGGGCCGGACTGCCGGGTGGCGCTGATGGCGAAGAAAGGCTTCGCCGAGAGTTCCAGCAGCCAGGCCCAGGGCGGCATCGCCGCAGCCATCGGCAGCGACGACTCACCGGCACTGCACGTTGCCGACACCCTGGTGGCGGGTGCCGGCCTCTGCCACCGCGACGCCGTCGAGTGGGTCGCGTCCCGCGGACCGGACTGCGTGCGCTGGCTGCAGTCCCAGGGCGTGCGTTTCACCGCCAACGGCGATGGCGGCGGCCTGCACCTGACCCGCGAGGGCGGCCACTCGCGCCGGCGCGTGGTCCATGCTGCGGATGCGTCCGGGCGCGCCATCGTCGAGGCACTCTCCGCCCGGGTGCTGGCCAACCCGCACATCACCCTGCTCGGCGGCGAGATCGCCGTGGACCTGATCACCTCGGCGAAACTCGGGGCCAGCGGCGACAACCGCTGCCTCGGCGCCTACGCCCTGGACCGCGCGAGCGGGCAGGTCGTGACGCACACGGCACGCGCCGTGGTGCTGGCCACCGGCGGCGCCTCCAAGACCTACCTCTACACGACCAATCCCGACACCTCCACGGGGGATGGCATTGCCATGGCCTGGCGTGCCGGCTGCCGGGTCGCGAACCTCGAGTTCGTGCAGTTCCACCCCACCTGTCTGTACCATTCGCAGGCACGCACTTTCCTGATCTCCGAAGCGGTACGCGGTGAGGGTGGCCGCCTGCTGCTGCCCGACGGGCGCCGCTTCATGCAGGACCATGACCCACGCGGCGAACTCGCTTCGCGCGACATCGTCGCCCGCGCCATCGACTACGAGATGAAGCGCGGCGGCTTCGAGTGCGTCTGGCTCGACATCAGCCACAAGCCAGCCGCAGAGATCCTCGAGCAGTTTCCCAACATCGCCGCCCGCTGCCGCGAGTACGGCATCGACATCACCCGCCAGCCGATCCCGGTGGTGCCCGCGGCCCATTACAGCTGCGGCGGCATCATGACCGACCTGCACGGCGCCACCGACCTGCGCGGCCTGCATGCGGTTGGCGAGTGCAGCTTCACCGGCCTGCATGGTGCCAACCGCCTGGCGAGCAATTCGCTGCTGGAGTGCGCGGTGTTCGGCGCCGCTGCAGCCGAACGCATCGCCGCCGACCTGCCGGGCACCCCGCCGCTGCCGCGGCGCCTGCCGGCCTGGGACGAGAGCCGGGTCACCGACCCGGACGAGCAGGTGATCGTGTCGCACAACTGGGACGAGCTGCGGCGCTTCATGTGGGACTACGTGGGCATCGTGCGCACCAACAAGCGACTGGAGCGGGCCCGCCACCGGGTGAACCTGCTGCAGGAGGAGATTGCGGAGTTCTACGGCAATTTCCGCATCACCAACGATCTGGTGGAGCTGCGCAACCTGGCGCTGGTGGCGGAGCTGACCATCCGCAGCGCCCTCTCCCGCCACGAGAGCCGCGGCCTGCACTTCAACCGCGACTACCCGCAGACCCTGCCCGACAGCGAAGCCCGCGACACGGTGCTGGTGCCGTAGAGCCAGGCGGCGCGGCGCTGAGCTGCCCGGAGGCCGGGGTCTCCGAACCAGGCGAATAACGTGGAGCGACTTCGGAGACCCCGGCCGCAAGGGCAGCCACCGCGTGCGAGGGTTCAGCCGGGCTTGTCGAGATAGGAACGATTGATCGCCGCCAGCGCCGTGGTGCCCGCGAACTGCATGATACGCCTCAGCTCCTCGCGCAGGATCGCCAGCACGCGGTCCACGCCCTCCTCGCCGTAGGCGCCCAGGCCCCAGAGGTACGGCCGCCCGATGCAGACTGCCGAGGCGCCGAGCGCCAGCGCCTTGAATATATCCGTGCCACGCCGGAAGCCGCCATCCACCAGCACCGGGACCCGCCCCGCCGCGGCCTCCACCACCTCCGGCAGGCTCGCCAGCGTGGAGCGCAGGCTTTCCTCCTGGCGGCCACCGTGGTTCGAAACGATGATGCCGTCCACGCCGCGCTCCACCGCCAGCGCCGTGTCCTCGCGCGTGACGATGCCTTTCAGCACCAGCTTCATCGAGGTCCGGGCGCGCAGCCAGTCGATGATGCTCCAGTCGAGCGCCACGTCGCCGACGCGCGGCGGGCCGTCGTAATCCGCGAAATTGCCCAGGGGCAAGGCCGGCTGGCGGCCGGCGGCCGGGCCGCCAGCCACCCGTGCCCACCAGGCCTCACCCTCGCGGTTACCCCGGGTGTTGGAATCGACAGTCAGTACCAGCACACGACAGCCGGCACTCTCGGCATCACGGAGCAGCTTCTCCATGAGTCGCTGGTCCGGCGACGCATAGAGCTGGAACCACAGCGGGCCGGCCTCGCGCGCAATGGCGCCGACACTGGCATTGCTGACGGTGGAGGCGATCATCAGCTGGCCGGCGGCCCGCGCGGCGCGCGCCGTGGCCAGTTCGCCAGCGGCATGGATCGACTGCTGGTTGCCCACCGGCGCGAGGATCACCGGGCAGGGCAGCTGCTCGCCGAGCAGCCGGGTGCCGAGGTCGATGTGGCTGACATCCACCAGGCGCCGCACGCGGATCGCCCAGGCATCGAAGGCATCGCGATTGGCCTGCAGCGTCTTGCCATCGTCCGCGCCGTTGACGATGTAGTGGATCACCGGCAGGGAGAGCGTCTGGCGTGCCACCCGCTCGATCTGGAAGACGTCGAGCGCCTCGGCGGCATTGCCCGGCACCGCGAGTTCCGGCCGTGCCTGGACGGCGGTCGCCAGCCCCGTCGCGGCCCAGGCGAGCGGCGACTGCAGCAGGAAACGCAGCAGCTCGCGGCGCGCCGCCAGGCGTGTTGCTTCCTCTGGCATCTCGGTCCCACCTCCCGGTCGCGGCACGATAGTCCCTCCAGGCCGCGGCGGGAAGCGGCAAGACGCGGCAAAAACCGGCTATGCTGGCCGGCGGTTGCATTTCCGGCCCCGTGGCGGGGCGAGCGGTGAGGAGCGAACGGCATGGCCACGCGTCAGGGCGACATCATCAGCCAGGACCCGGAACTCGGCGAGTGGCTGGAGTCCATGGAGTCGCTGCTGCAGGCCGACGGGCCGGACCGGGCGAAGCACATCTTCCGCGCGCTGCGCGATTTCCTCACCGACGAGCATGTCATCGTCGAGGAAGCCACGCTCAACACCCCGTACCGCAACACCATACCGCTGGCGCAGCAGCCGGCCTACCCGGGCGATATCGCCGTCGAGGAGCGCATCGAGAATATCCTGCGCTGGAACGCCATGGCCATGGTGCTGCAGGGCTATGACAGCGGCAGCGGCGTGGGCGGCCACATCGGCACCTATGCCTCGACGGCCACCATGCTGGAGGTCGGCCTGCACCACTTCTTCCGCAACCGCGGCCCAGACTACGGCGGCGACCTGGTGACCATCCAGGCACATGCCGCACCCGGTATCTATGCCCGCGCCTTCCTCGAGGGCCGGCTCAGCCTCGAGCAGCTGCAGCACTTCCGCCGCGAGCTGCAGGCCGGCGGCGGGCTCTCCTCCTATCCGCATCCGCGCAACATGCCGGGCTTCTGGCAGGCCCCCTGCGCTTCCATGGGCCTGTCCACCCCGAGCGGCATCTACCAGGCGCGCTTCGCCAAGTACCTGGAGAACCGCGGCCTGAAGCCCGCCAACGGCGGCAAGGTCTGGGTATTCGTCGGCGATGGCGAGGCCGACGAGCCCGAAGTCCTCGGCACCATCAACATCGCCGCACGCGAACGCCTCGACAACCTGGTGCTGGTGGTGAACTGCAACCTGCAGCGCCTCGACGGCCCGGTGCGTGGCAACGGCAAGATCATCCAGGAGCTGGAGCGCAGTTTCCGCGGTGCCGGCTGGGACGTCATCAAGGTGATCTGGAGCGGCGAGTGGGACCCGCTGTTCGCCATCGACGACGACGGCGTGCTGCAGGCGCGCATGGAACGCGCGGTGGACGGCGACTACCAGATGTACTCGGTTTCCAGCGGCCAGGAGGTGCGCGAGCACTGGGTCGAGGACAACCAGCGCCTCGCGCAGATCATGGCGGTGCTCTCCGACGAGGAGATCCGCTGCATCCGCCGCGGTGGCCACGACCAGCGCAAGATCCACGCCGCCTTCCACCGCGCCGCGCAGAGCAGCGACCGGCCCACGGCCATCCTCATCAAGACTATCAAGGGCTACGGCATGCAGGGCTACGAAGGCTCCAATGTCGTGCACCAGAAGAAGAACCTCGCCACCGAGGAGCGCATCGAGACCGCCCGCCGCCTCGGCATCCCGCTCGCGGATGCGGCGGCCGCCCGCGCCGAGTTCTACCGGCCGCCGGAGCACAGTCCCGAAATGCGCTACCTGCGCGAACGACGGGCTGCGCTGGGCGGTCCCTGGCCACAGCGCGTCGTGCAATGCCCGTCACTGCAGGCACCGGAACTCGGCTTCTTCGAGGAGCACCTGGCGGGTTCCGGCGACCGCGCACTGTCGACGACCATGGCCTTCGTGCGCATGCTCGGCAAGCTGATCGGCGATCCCGGGCTGGGCCGCTACATCGTGCCCATCGTGCCCGACGAGGCACGCACCTTCGGCATGGAAGCGCTGTTCCGCCGCTCGGGCATCTACTCCTCCGAGGGCCAGAAGTACCGCCCGGTGGACAGCAGCACGCTGAGCCCCTATCGCGAGGCCCGCGATGGCCAGATCCTGCAGGAAGGCATCTGCGAGGCCGGCGCCATGGCCTCCTTCATCGCCGCCGGCACTGCCTATGCGCTGCATGGCGTGCCGACCATCCCGTTCTACGTGTTCTACTCGATCTTCGGCTTCCAGCGTGTCGGCGACATGATCTGGAGCGCCGGCGACATGCTCTGCCGCGGCTTCCTGCTGGGTGGAACCTCCGGGCGCACCACGCTCAACGGCGAAGGGCCCCAGCACCAGGACGGCCACTCGCAGGTCATCGCCAACACCGTCCCGAGCATCCGCAGCTACGACCCGGCCTTCGCCGGCGAACTGGCGATCATCGTGCGCGACGGCATCGACCGCATGTACGGGAAGCAGGAAGACCTCATCTACTACATCAGCCTTTACAACCAGAACTACGCCATGCCGCCGGTGCCGGCGGCCGCAGCCGACGGCATCGTGCGCGGCATGTACTGCTTCCGCAGGTCCAGCCTCGGCGTCACCCGCGGCCGCAAGGCCCACCTCTTCGGCAGTGGTGCCATCATGACCGAGGTGCTGGAAGCGGCGGGGCTGCTGGAGGGCGCCGGTATCGCCACCGATGTCTGGAGCGTCACCAGCTACAACGAACTGAGCCGCGAAGCGCTGCGCGTGGAGCGCGAACAGCGCCTCGGCCATGACGGCAAGCCCTGGGTCCAGGCCCTGCTGGAGGATGAACAGGGCGTGTTCGTCGCCGCCAGCGACCACATGAAGGCGCTGCCGCTCTCCATCGCCCGCTGGGTCCCGGGCCCGTACACGGTGCTCGGCACCGATGGCTACGGGCTCAGTGAATCACGCGAAGAGCTGCGCCGGCACTTCGAGGTCAGCGCCGCCTACATCGCCCATGCGGCGGCGGCCGCTCTGGCCGGGCGCCGGGCCGTAACGCGGCGTGAGCTGAAGGACCTTGCCGCGCGCTGGGGCATCGAGCCCGGCAAGCCCGACGCCTCGCTCACTGGTCCGGCGGGCTACCAGCGGGACTGACGGCGGACCAGGGCGAGCACGCCGAGGCCCGTTGCCAGCAGCCAGGAACTGGCCGGCAGCGGTACGACAGCGGGTGCCAGGGTAAAGGCAATGCCGCGGATCTTGTAAGCCTCGCACTCGCTGTCGGCACTGATGTTGCGGCTGCTGCAGGACCGGTCGTGGTGGTTGCCGCCCAGGAACAGCACGTTGCCCGTACCCGTGAGCGCATGGGTCAGCGGACTATAGGCTGACAGCGCCGCACTCAACTGTTCGCCACCCATGCCGGCGATGTCACCCAAGGTGGCGAAGCCATGCGATGACAGGTCCGGCACTCCGCCCAGCAGGTCGCCGATCCGGTAGACGATATCGCGGTCATTGGGGTCGCTGCCGGGGCCATCCCAGGGATCGACGGTCAGGCCGAGGAAGTTCACCCGCTGGCTGAACACCAGCACCAGCAGGTCATCGCGGCCGGCGCTGTCGACTTCATGTTCGTTACTGCTGCAACCGGCGCTGGCAAGGCCCTCGCTGCGGTTGCAGATGCCAAGGCCGGTTCCCCAGCTGTGGATCTCCGCCGTCTGGAACACGAAATAGCCCGGGCTGGCGGGCAGGGCCGCGCCGGTCTCGGCCCAGGCGCTCGCGGTGACGCTGATGCCACCGCTACTGAAGACCAGGCTGTTGCCGTAGCCCCCGCTGCCGCCCGCTGCACGGAAGTCGATGGTCGTGGCCGTCGCCGTGCCGCTGGCCAGCAGCAGCCAGGCCGCCAGCAGGCCGCAGAGACCTCGCGGGGCCAGAATGCGGATGGAATGGGTGGCGAGGATGGGCAGGCTGCGCATCGGCGATGGAACTCCGTTGGAACCGTGGTCTGGAGCGGGTTTCGGGCTGCAGGGGGCAGCCGGACCCGCGTGTTGCTTGTTGCGCGCAAGACTACAGACAGATCCTCGGAAAACCTACCGAAAGTTTCCATAACCCACTGATCCATTATCGGAAGTGAGACCCGGGTCCAGATCAGCCGTCGCGCTGGCGCCAACCTCCCGGGCGCACAAAAAAACAGGGCCCGCCTTGGAGGCGGGCCCTGTGGAGGTTTGCCGGAAGCTGTTCGCCGGCCTCAGTTGAGCGACTGGCGGCGCCTGGCCATGCCGAGGAGGCCCAGGCCCGAGCCCAGCAGCCAGACGGCAGCGGGCACCGGCACGACGGTCTCGGTCACCAGCGTGAACTTCTTCTGGATCCAGGCCAGCTGGCCAGCACCGGCATTGGCGCGCAGCGTGTCCTGGATGGTGACCCGCATGTCGTTTGCCGCCTGGGCGAAGCTGGCAGCGGTCAACAGCGAGCCGCTGAGGTTGGCGATCTGCGGGCCGCCGGAGTCACCGGCGATGGGCAGGCTCCAGATGTTGCTCAGGCTGTCACTGGACACCAGGTTGCTGCGTGCCTGCATGTAGAGCGTGGCACGCACATCACCGCCGTTGACGATCTCGTAGTCGAACTCCTCGTTGACCGTCAACGAAACGATCTCCTGCCCGCCCGGCGTCCAGACGCGGCTGAAGACGAAGTTCGCGGGGCCAGCAGTGACGAAGCCGGCGCCGTTGGACAGTGCGAGGAAACTCGCCGGCGTGAACTGCATATCGTCGCCGACGCGCGTCGGCAGGCCGGTCAGGGCCACGGCAGCCTGGGCGTTGTCGTACTCGTAGCAGACGATGGCTGTGATCGGGCAGTCCGTCACGAGCGCCGCACTGGCCGGCATCACGGCACCGAGCGCGCCCGCTGTCATCGCCAGCGTCAGGAGTTGCTTCATGTTCACGATGTGTTCCCCGCCTGTATCGTGTCTTGTCGCGTCGTTTTTCTTCCGGGTCGATGCCGCTGTTCCCGGCAGGACCCGTGACCCTCGTCTGGCCAAGATATTCGCAATGCCAGATCTTGTAAACGGCTGAATTGTCCCCTCAGAACAGTCGCCGTGACCGCCTTAACATAAGGCGCCAGCCTGTCGCGAACGACGCCGCAGGATGCCCAGGATCCCGACGCCCGAACCCAGCAGCCAGGCCGCCGCCGGCACCGGCACCACCGTCGTACCCGGCAGCCACTGGACCTCCATGGTGAACTTCTTCTGGATCAGCGCGTACTGCCCCGTGGCCGTGGTGTTGGCCGTCAGCGTATTGGCGATGGCGACCTTGAGATCGGTGGCCAGCCCGACGAAGGCCGCGGATGGCCAGACGGACGCCGTGGTACCCCAGAGGTCCGGGCCACCCGAATCGGTCGACGCCGAGAACAGCGCCGAGGTGCTGGTGCTGTCCGAACCCAGCAGGTTGCTGTCCACCGTCAGGTCGAGCTGGGCGCTCACGGACCCGTTGCCGACGATTTCGTAATCCCCGCTTTCTTCCACCGACAGGCCGAGGATCTCTACGCCACTCAGCGTGTACACGCGGTCGAAGACGAAGGTTGCGGTTTGCGAGCTGAGCCCGGCGCCGTTCTCGGACAGCGCGTAGAACTCCGCAGGCAGGAACTGCATTTCATTGCCGACGCGCACCGGCATGCCGAACCAGGCGACCGCTGCCTGGGTCTCATCGTACTCGTAGCAGATATCGGGGCCACAGCTGGTGGTCGTCGCTCCTGCCAGCAGCGGTGCTGCCGACAACGCCGCCAGCAGCAGGGTCTGATTGAAAAACTTCATGTCGTTCACCGCAGTTGTTTTGTCGTTATGGCTTGGCGATTTCGCCGCCTGCATGCCGCCCCCAAGTGCGGTGCCGCAAGCCAAAATTATTCCGCCACAGAAAAAAAAGCAACGTCAGGTATCACCCGGATCAGCGCATTCGACATAAGCCGGTTCAACCAGGATCACATGCACGCGCAGCGGACCATGGGCGCCGAGGCGACTGGGCACCCCGAGGTCGGCGGTTCGCGACGGACCACGGATCAGGTGCAGGGAACGTGGCAGCGGCCCCTGCCGCAGCACTGGCCAGAGATCGTCCATGCCGTCGAGCAACTGGCCGGATTCGACGATGACGATGTGCGTCGCAGCGAGAAACGCATCCGCGGCCACCTGCCGGGTGCCGGAAGCCAGCACCACCACCCCCTCCTCAGCCAGCGCCGCCAGGCAGCCCGTCACGAGCGTGCCGCCATCGTCAGGGAGCCGATCCGCGCCGTACTCGAGCTGTGCAGCATTGCGCAGATCGACCGCTGCCGGCACCTCGCCGGGGCAGATTCGCAACGGCAACGAATTCGCAGCCAGGTACGCGGCGATGGCGCCGGGCACGGCCGCCGGCCCACTCACCACCGCAAACGTCGCCGAGGCCGCCTGCAGGCCAGCCGCGAAACGTCTGATCTTCACGGCAGATCCGCCATTCACCGGCGCCGGCGCCACGGCTGCTGGCCGCAGGGTCGCCGGCGTCGCGCGCGAGAGCTGCGCGAGGATCGCGTCGCGCGCGCTCATGCGCCCCGCTGCCGCAGGCGACGCCGGCGCCAGCGTTCCTGGAAGGTCTCGCCGTCCGGCGCGGGCAGGTCGCGCCAGGCGAACCAGCCACGGCCGAGGGAGCCGAGGCCCCGCAGCCGCCGCCGCGCGCCCGCCGGCACGGAGAGCAGCCGCAGCACGCGCGCTGCCAGCGCCAGGACCCGGCCATACAGCCAGGGATGCGCGGCCAGGTATCGCCAGGCCCGCAACCCGGGCCGCTCCGGTCCGGTACCGATGCGCGCCGCCAGCGCCTGTGAACGCCAGTGGCGCAGGATGTCCGGGATCGGGATCGCCACCGGGCACACGTCCTCGCAGCGGCCGCAGAGCGTCGAGGCATTGGGCAGATGGGCCGCTGCGGCGATGCCCGTGAGCGCCGGCGTCAGCGCCGCGCCGATGGGACCGGAATACACCGAGCCATAGGCGTGGCCGCCGACGCTGGTGTAGACGGGGCAGTGGTTGAGGCAGGCCGAGCAGCGGATGCAGCGCAGGAGCGGCTGCTGCGTGGTGCCCAGCAGCGAGCTGCGGCCGTTGTCGACCAGCACCACGTGGAATGCACGGGGCCCGGCAGCGTCGCCCGGGCGGCGTGGCCCATGCACCAGGGTCGTGTAGGCGCTGAGCGGCTCGCCGATCGCCGATCGCGCCAGCAGGCGCAGCAGCACGCCCAGGTCCTCGAGCGTCGGCACCACCTTCTCGATGCCGGTTACCACGATGTGGGTGGCCGGCAGCGTCATGCTGAGATCTGCGTTGCCCTCGTTGGTGACGATCACCGCCGCACCGGTTTCCGCGACCAGGAAATTGGCGCCGGTGATGCCGACGTCGGCCCCGAGAAAGGCCGCACGCAGTTCGGCACGGGCTTCGGCCAGCATGTCCTCCGCCTCGCGCAACGGTTCCGCGCGTGGCCGCCGGTGATGCTGCTCGAAGGTGGCGGCCACATCGGCCAGGCCCAGGTGCAGCGCCGGTGCCAGGATATGGCTCGGCCGTTCACCGCGCAGCTGGATGATGTACTCGCCGAGATCGGTCTCGGTCACCTGCAGGCCACGACGCTGCAGGCTGTCGTTGAGGCCGATCTCCTCGGTCACCATCGACTTGCTCTTGATGACTCGACGCGCACCAGCCGCGTCACAGAGTTCGCCGACGATACGGCAAGCCTCCTCCGCGTTGCGCGCCCAGTGCACGGTGCCGCCGGCGGCGATGACCCGGGCCTCGTAGGCACGCAGCAGCTCGCCGAGGCTGCCGATGCTCGCATCGCGCATGTCGCGGGCACGCGCACGCAGCGCCGGGTAGTCGGGCAGTCCCGCCAGCGCCGTGGCGCGCAGCCCGGGCATGGCCGTGCGCATGGCGGCCAGCGAACGCTGCAGTGTCGGCTGCTCCAGCGCTGCCGCCGCCTGGGCGGGGAAGTCCCGGCTATCCACGGCCCGATCCGTCCGCGGGTCCCTGCCCGCCACCGGGAACCTGTCCGGCCAGCGCTTCGGCGACATGCACGGCGCGCAGCGGCAGGCCACGGCGCTGCAGGCGACCCTCGAGATGCAGCAGGCAGCCGAGGTCACCGCCGACGAGGAAATCGGCGCCGGTGGCCAGCACGGCATCGAGCTTGCGGTCGGCGATCTGCGCCGACACTGCCGGGTACTTCACGCAGAACAGGCCGCCGAAGCCGCAGCATTCCGCGGCCTCGGCCGTCGCCAGCTCGCGCAGCTCCAGCCCCGGCAGCTGCGACAGCAACGCCCGTGGCTGGTTGCGGATGCCGAGCTGGCGCAGGCCGGAGCAGGCGTCGTGGTAAGCCACCGACGCGTCCCAGCGTGGTGCGTTCTCCAGCACGGCTGCGTGGCGATCGAGGAAGTCGCAGATCTCAAAAGCGCGCGCCGCGAGGTCTTGCGCCGCGGCCGCATCGGCCGAGCCGGGCGCGAACAGTCGCGGATACTCGCGTAGGGTGGCGATGCAGGAACCCGAGGGCGCCACCACGAAATCGTAACCGGCGAACACCGCGATCATGCGCCTCGCAAGATCCGCCGCGCCATCCGCATCACCGGCATTGAGCAGCGGCTGGCCGCAGCAGCCCTGGCGCGGCACGGCGACGGCGAAACCGGCCTGCCCGAGCAGCGCCACCGTGGCCTCGGCCACCGAAGGGCGCAGGGCGTCTACGAGGCAGGTGACCAGCAATGCGACGCTGCGGGTGGGGGCGGTCATGGTGTCGCCATCCTAAGGGATGACGGCGTGCCGGAGGCACGCCGCGCCGCTACTTATATATGTCGTGGCCAACCCGCGGCCGTTGGCCGGTGCCGCGGCCCTGCGCAATAATGCAGCGATGCACCGGCAGTCATCGATCCTGCAGTTTCCCGATCTCGCTGCGCTCGACCTCGACGCCTATTGCGCGCGGATCGGCTACCACGGCGGGCGGGAGCCCAGCCTGGCCACGCTGCGCGAGATCCAGTGGCGGCACATCAGCTCCATCCCCTTCGAAAACCTCGCCAGCCTCGCCGGTGATCCGGTGCCGCTGGACCTCGCGGCCCTGCAGGCCAAGATGGTCCGGGGCCGCCGCGGCGGCTACTGCTTCGAGCACAACCTGCTGTATGCCGCCGCGCTCCAGCGCCTGGGCTACGTGGTCACCGGCCTGGCGGCCCGCGTGCTGTGGAAGGCGCCGCCAGACCGCACCGGGCCGCGCACCCACATGCTGCTGAAGATCGATCTCCCCGAAGGCACGTACATCACCGATACCGGCTTCGGTGGCGCCTCGCTGCCCGGCCCGCTGGAACTGGTCGCCGGCCACGCACAGGCGACGCCGATCGAGCCCTACCGGCTGCTGCAGCAGGGTGACCAGTTCCATCTCGAGGTGCAGCTGCGCGATGCCTGGCAGCCGGTCTACCGCTTCGACCTGCAGCCGCAGCAAGCCGTCGACTACGAGGTGGCCAACTGGTTCGTGGCGGCCCACCCGACTTCGCGCTTCACCCAGGTGCTGATGGTGGCGCTGCCGGCCGGCCAGCGCCGCCAGTCGCTGTTCAACGATGAACTGAAGCTGCACGACCCCGACGGCCGGAGCGAGAGCCGGCGGTTCACCAGCATCGCGGAACTGCGTGCGACACTGGCTGGCCTGTTCGGCATCGAGGTGCCGGCTGGTGCGCGATACGACGCCGCGCTGGGACGGATCCTGGCGCGCCCCGCCGCCTGAGGGTCGCCGGCGCTCAGCCGCCCGGCGCGGGCAGCAGCCGGCGGACGTTTTCCGGCGGCCGGCCGATGACGGCGCCGGCATCCGACACCACGATGGGCCGCTCGATCAGGATCGGATGCTCCGCCATCGCGGCCAGCCAGTCGACATCCCCAAGCTCGCGGCCCGCATAGCGCTCGCGGAAGATCGTCTCGCCCCGGCGCACCAGATCGGCCGGCCGGATGCCGAGGCGGTCGACGATAAGGGCCAGCTCGGCCGTCGTCGGTGGCGTGCGCAGGTACTCCACCACGCGCAGGGTCACGCCGCTGGCGCGCAGTATCTCCAGCGTCGCCCGGCTCTTGCTGCAGGCGGGATTGTGATAGATCGTTAGCATGCGCCAAGGATACCGGCAGCGATGACAGGATGAACACCCGCATGACCCGCCCCCGCCGTTCCGCGCTCTACATGCCGGGCGCCAACGCCCGTGCCCTCGCCAAGGCGCGCAGCCTCGACGCCGACGTGCTCATCATGGACCTCGAGGACGCCGTCGCCCCGGAAGCGAAGGCCGTGGCGCGCGAGCAGGTCGCCGCCACCCTGGCCGCGGGCGGCTATGGCCGCCGTGAACTGGTGGTGCGCATCAACGGCCTCGACACGCCCTGGGGCGCCGACGACCTGGCCGCCGTGGCCCGCATGCCGGCCGATGCGGTGCTGCTGCCGAAGGTCGAGGATGGCCCGCAGCTGCGCGCGAGCATCCAGCGCCTCGACCAGGCCGGCGGCGGCCGGCTGCCGGTCTGGGTGATGGCCGAGCTGCCGCAGGCGGTGCTGGCCATCGACGCCATCGCCAGCCTGGCCCCGCGCGTGGCGGTGATCGTCATGGGGACGGCCGACCTCGGCCGGGCGCTGCGCCTGCCGGCAGACCCGTCGCGGCTGGGTCTGCTGCCGGCGCTCGGCCAGTGTCTGCTGGCAGCCCGGGCCCGGGGTCTTGATATACTGGACGGGATTTTCACGGATCTCCATGACGAGCCGGGGTTGCGGGCCGCCTGCCAGCAGGGGAAGGCGCTCGGTTTCGACGGCAAGACGCTCATCCATCCTGCCCAGATCGCCACCGCCAACGACTGCTTCGGCGTGTCGGCGGCCGAGGCGGCCGCGGCGGCCAGTGTCGTGGCGGCCTGGGAGGCGGCGGCAGCCGCCGGCCAGGGCATCGCCGTGCTGGATGGGCGCATGGTGGAGCGCCTGCATGCCGAGGAGGCGCGTCGCCTGCTCGGCCTGCACGCCGCCTGCAGCGTCGAGGCCGGGGATCCTGACAGGAACAGGGAATGACAGGCTTTCCGAAACGCACCCTCACCGACTGGGCGCGGCTGGCCGCCAAGGAGAACGGTGGCCAGCCCGCTGACGAGCTGACCTGGCAGACGCCGGAGGGCATCCCGGTCAAGGCGCTGTACAGTGCCGCGGACCTCGCCGGCCTCGAACACCTCGACTCGCTCCCCGGCCTGCCGCCCTACACCCGCGGCCCGCGCGCCACCATGTACGCGGTCCGGCCCTGGACGGTGCGCCAGTACGCGGGCTTTTCCACCGCCGAGGAATCCAACGCCTTCTATCGCCGCAACCTGGCCGCGGGCCAGACCGGGCTGTCGGTCGCCTTCGACCTGCCGACCCACCGCGGCTACGACTCCGACCACCCGCGCGTGGTGGGTGATGTCGGCAAGGCGGGCGTGGCCATCGACTCGGTCGAGGACATGAAGATCCTGTTCGCGGACATCCCGCTCGATCGCATGTCGGTATCCATGACCATGAATGGCGCGGTGCTGCCGGTCATGGCCATGTACATCGTCGCCGCCGAGGAACAGGGCGTGAAGCAGGCGGGCCTGTCGGGCACCCTGCAGAACGACATCCTCAAGGAGTTCATGGTCCGCAACACCTACATCTATCCGCCCGCGCCGTCGATGCGCATCGTCGCCGACATCATCGGCTACACCGCCCGGCACATGCCGAAGTTCAACTCCATCTCCATCTCCGGCTACCACATGCAGGAGGCCGGGGCGACCTGCGTGCAGGAACTCGGCTACACCATCGCCGACGGCATCGAGTACGTGCGCGCCGCCATCGGTAGCGGGCTGAAGGTCGACGAGTTCGCGCCGCGGCTGTCGTTCTTCTTCGGCATCGGCATGAACTTCTTCATGGAGGTCGCCAAGCTGCGCGCTGCCCGGCTGGTATGGGCGCAGCTGATGCAGGAGCTGTTCCAGCCCGCCGACCCGCGCTCGCTGATGCTGCGCACCCACTGCCAGACCTCGGGTGTCAGCCTCACCAGCCGTGACCCCTACAACAACGTGATCCGCACCACCATCGAGGCTCTGGCTGCGGTGCTGGGCGGCACGCAGTCGCTGCACACCAACTCCTTCGACGAGGCCCTGGCGCTGCCCACGCCGTTCTCCGCCCACATCGCCCGTAACACCCAGCTGGTAATCCAGGAAGAGAGCGCCGTCACCCGCGTGGTCGACCCGCTGGCCGGCTCCTACTACGTCGAGAGCCTGACCGCCTCGCTGGCGCGCGAGGCGCGCGCACTCATCGACGAGGTCGAGAAGCTCGGCGGCATGACCCGCGCGGTGGAGTCCGGCATGCCGAAGCTGCGCATCGAGCAGTCGGCGGCGCTGCGCCAGGCGCGCATCGACCGCGGCGAGGAAGTCATCGTCGGTGTCAATGCCTACCAGCGCGAGGACGAACCGGAGATCGAAATCCTCGCCATCGACAACAGCGCCGTGCGCGAGGCCCAGCTGCGGCGCCTGGAACAGGTGCGCAGTACCCGCGATGCAGCGGCCTGGCGGGCGGCGCTGGCCGCGCTGACGCAGGCCGCGGAATCCGCTCAGGGCAACCTGCTGGAGCTGGCGGTGGCCGCGGCCAGGGCGCGGGCCACGGTCGGGGAAATCTCCGACGCACTGGAAAAGGTCTACGGGAGGCATCGTGCCGTGGTGCAGTCCATCAGCGGTGTGTATGGCTCGGCCTACGAGGGCGATGCCGGTTTCGCCGCCATCAGGCAGGACGTCGAGCGCTTCGCGGCCGAGGAAGGCCGCCGGCCACGCCTGCTGGTGGTGAAACTCGGCCAGGATGGCCACGACCGTGGCGCCAAGGTGATCGCCACGGCCTTCGCCGACCTCGGCTTCGACGTCGACGTCGGCCCGCTGTTCCAGACCCCCGAGGAAGGCGCGCGCCACGCAATCGAGAACGACGTGCACGTGGTCGGCGTGTCCTCGCAGGCGGCGGGCCATCGCACGCTGGTGCCGCAGCTCATCGAGGCCCTGCGCCGCGAGCGCGCCGGCGACATCGTCGTGGTCTGCGGCGGTGTCATCCCGCCCCAGGACCACCAGTTCCTCCGGGATGCCGGCGTCGCCGCGATCTTCGGCCCCGGCACCAACATTCCCCAGTCCGCCGCCGAAGTGCTGAAGCTGGTGCGCCAGCGGCAGCGGACGGGCCAGGACGGGCGCGGCCGGTAGCGCCTCACGCGGCCCCGGACCGGGCAGCGGCAGGCGCCGCGCAGGCAATCTGACATCTGGAGAGGCAAGGCATGCAGGACATCATCGGGCAGCTCGAAGAGAAGCGCGCGGCGGCGAAACTCGGCGGCGGCATCAAGCGCATCGAGCTGCAGCACGCCAAGGGCAAGCTCACCGCCCGCGAGCGCATCGCGCTGCTGCTCGACGAGGGCAGCTTCGAGGAATGGGACATGTTCGTCGAGCATCGCTGCACGGACTTCGGCATGGCCGAGCAGAAAATCCCCGGCGACGGCGTGGTGACCGGCTATGGCACCATCAATGGCCGGCTGGTGTTCGTTTTCAGCCAGGACTTCACCGTGTTCGGCGGTTCGCTGTCCGAGTCCCACGCGAAGAAGATCTGCAAGATCATGGAACAGGCGATGAAGGTCGGCGCGCCGCTGATCGGCCTGAACGACTCCGGCGGCGCGCGCATCCAGGAGGGCGTGTCCTCGCTGGGCGGCTATGCCGACGTGTTCCAGCTCAACATGCTGGCCTCCGGGGTGATCCCGCAGATCTCGCTGATCATGGGTCCCTGCGCCGGCGGCGCGGTGTACTCCCCGGCCATCACCGACTTCACCTTCATGGTGAAGGACAGCTCCTACATGTTCGTCACCGGCCCGGACGTGGTGAAGACCGTGACCCACGAGGAAGTGACGGCGGAGGAACTCGGCGGCGCCGTCACCCACACCACGAAATCCGGCGTGGCCGACCTCGCCATGGAGAACGACCTGGAGGCGCTGCTCAACACCCGGCGCTTCTTCAACTTCCTGCCGGCCAGCAACCGCGAGAAGCCACCGGTATGGCCCACCCAGGATTCGCCGCTGCGCGCCGAGCCTTCGCTGGACACGCTGGTGCCCGACGATCCGGCCCGCCCCTACGACATCAAGGAACTGATCCTGAAGGTGGCCGACGAGGGCGACTTCTTCGAGATCCAGCCCGACTACGCGAAGAACATCGTCATCGGCTTCATCCGCCTCGAAGGCTCCACCGTCGGCGTGGTGGCCAACCAGCCGATGGTGCTGGCCGGCTGCCTCGACATCAGCTCCTCCATCAAGGGCGCGCGCTTCGTGCGCTTCTGCGACGCCTTCAACATCCCGATCCTGACGCTCGAGGACGTGCCCGGCTTCATGCCCGGTACCTCGCAGGAGTACGGCGGCATCATCAAGCACGGCGCCAAGCTGCTGTTCGCCTACGCCGAGGCCACGGTGCCCAAGGTGACCGTCATCACCCGCAAGGCCTACGGCGGCGCCTACGACGTCATGGCCTCCAAGCACCTGCGCGGCGACGTCAACTTCGCCTGGCCGAGCGCCGAGATCGCGGTGATGGGCCCGAAGGGTGCGGTGGAGATCATCTTCCGCAAGGACATCGGCGACCCGGCGGCCATCGCGGCGCGCACCGAGGAATACCGGCAGAAGTTCGCCAACCCGTTCATCGCCGGCGCCCGTGGTTTCATCGACGACGTCATCATGCCGCGCGACACCCGGGCACGCGTCTGCCGCTCCTTCGCCATGCTCCGCAACAAGGAGCTGAAGAACCCGTGGCGCAAGCACGGCAACATCCCGCTCTGATCCCCGCCCGCAACCAGGGGCCGCACCGAATATGTTCAAGAAAATCCTGATCGCAAACCGCGGCGAGATCGCCTGCCGCATCATCCGCAGCGCACGCCGCATGGGGATCGGCACCGTGGCGGTGTACTCCGACGCCGACCGGCACTCGCTGCATGTGCGCATGGCCGACGAGGCGGTGCACATCGGCCCGGCGCCTTCCGCGCAGAGCTACCTGGTCGCCGAACGCATCATCCAGGCCTGCAGGGACACGGGCGCCGAGGCCGTGCACCCGGGCTTCGGCTTCCTTTCCGAACGGGCCGCATTCGCCGAGGCACTGGCCGCGGCGGGCATCGTCTTCATCGGGCCGCGGGTGCACGCCATCACCAGCATGGGCGACAAGATCGCCTCCAAGCTGCTGGCGCAGAAGGCCGGCGTGACCACCATCCCGGGCTTCACCGGGGTCATCGAGGGGCCGGACCATGCGGTGAAGATCGCGCGCGAGATCGGCTACCCGGTCATGCTCAAGGCCTCCGCCGGCGGCGGCGGCAAGGGCATGCGGGTGGTGCGCAGCGATGCCGAGTGCCGCGATGGCTTCCAGCGCGCCACCAATGAGGCGGTGGCCTCCTTCGGCGATGGCCGCGTGTTTGCCGAGAAGTTCATCGAGGACCCGCGCCACGTCGAGATCCAGGTGCTGGCCGACCAGCACGGCAACGTCATCTACCTGGGTGAGCGCGAGTGCTCGATCCAGCGGCGCCACCAGAAGGTGCTGGAAGAGGCGCCCTCGCCGCTGCTGGACGAGAAGACCCGCCGCGCCATGGGCGAACAGGCCGTGGCGCTGGCGAAGGCCGTGGACTACTGCTCCGCCGGCACCGTGGAGTTCGTCACCGACCAGAACCGCAATTTCTATTTCCTGGAGATGAACACCCGCCTGCAGGTGGAGCACCCGGTGACGGAAATGGTCACGGGAGTCGACCTGGTGGAACTCATGATCCGCGTCGCCGCCGGCGAGAAACTGCCCATGGCGCAGCAGGACGTGAAGCTCAAGGGCTGGGCGCTCGAGGCCCGGGTCTACGCCGAGGATCCGTTCCGCAATTTCCTGCCCTCCACCGGCCGCCTGGTGCGCTGCCAGCCGCCGGAGGCCAGCGCCGCCGTGCGCATCGACACCGGCATCGAGGAAGGCAGCGAAGTGTCGATGTACTACGACCCGATGATCGCCAAGCTGGTGACCTGGGGCGATACCCGCGCGCAGGCCATCGACCGCATGCAGGATGCGCTCGATGCGTACTACATCCGTGGCGTCTCCCACAACATTGCCTTCCTGAACGCGGTGCTGTCGAAGCAGCGGTTCCGCGATGGCCGGCTGAGCACCGGCTTCATCGCCGAGGAGTATCCGGACGGCTTCCACGCCGCCGACGTGCCGCAGGCCGACCCCGGGCTGCTGATCGCCGTCGCCGCGACCATCCACCGCCGCTTCATGGACCGCGCGGCAAAACTCTCCGGCCAGCTACCGAGCCACGAGCGCGTGGTCGGGGCCAGCTTCGTCGTCATCATCGACCGCAGGCACCACGGCGCATCCCTGGAGTGCCTGCCGGGCGGTTGCCGGGTGCGCGTCGGCAGCACGGACTACGAGGTCCTCAGTGACTGGCGCATGGGCCAGCCGTTGTTCCGCGGCACGGTCAACGGCGAGGCGGTCTGCATCCAGGTCGATCGCGTGGGCATCCGCTACCGCCTCACCCGCCGCGGCTCGCAGGTCGATGCGCTGGTGGTCACGCCGTCCACGGCAGCCGTCGAACAGTTGATGCTCGAGAAGCAGCCCCCCGACCTGTCGAAGTTCCTGCTTTCGCCGATGCCGGGGCTGCTCAAGCGCCTCGCGGTGAAGGTGGGCGACGAAATCAAAGCCGGCGAAGAACTGGCCGTGGTCGAGGCCATGAAGATGGAGAACAGCCTGCGCGCCACGGATGACGTGAAGATCGGCAAGCTGCTCGCCACCGAGGGCCAGAGCCTGGCGGTGGACCAGCCGATCCTGGCCTTCGATTGAGCCACCGGCCGCAACGCCGCGCAGTGCCTGCATGAACGCCCGGAGCCAGACCAACCCGGAAGACCTGGCCGCGGCGCTGCGTGCCGGCGACCGTCGCGCGCTGGCCCGCGCCATCACCCTGGTCGAGTCCGCGCGGCGCGAGGACCAGGCGCCGGCCAACCGGCTGCTGGCGCTGCTGGCGCCCCATGCGGGGCGGTCGATCCGCATCGGCGTATCCGGCGTCCCCGGGGTGGGCAAGTCGACCTTCATCGAGGCGCTCGGCAACCATGTCATCGACCAGGGCCACAAGGTGGCCGTGCTGGCCGTGGACCCCTCCTCGGCCATCAGCGGCGGCTCGATCCTCGGCGACAAGACCCGCATGGAAAAGCTCGGGCGCCGGCTCGAGGCCTTCATCCGGCCCTCGCCTGCCGGCCGCACCCTGGGCGGCGTCACGCGCCACACGCGCGAAGCCATGCTGGTCAGCGAGGCCGCCGGCTTCGACGTCATCCTGGTCGAGACCGTCGGTGTCGGCCAGTCGGAAACCGCGGTGGCGGAGATGACCGACATGTTCCTCCTGCTGCTGCTGCCCGGCGGTGGCGACGAACTCCAGGGCATCAAGCGCGGCATCATGGAGCGCGCCGACCTGGTGCTGGTCAACAAATGCGATGGCGATCTGCAGGCCGCCGCGCAGCGTGCCGCCGCCGATTACCGCAACGCGCTGCGCCTGCTGCAGCGGCGCGCGGCCAGCTGGCAGGTCCCGGTCCAGGCCTGTTCGGCGCGCGATGGCGCCGGCATCGCCGAGGCCTGGCAGGCCATCGGCCGCTTCCGTGCCACGGTGACTGCCAGCGGTGACTTCGCCGCCAACCGCGCCGCGCAGGCCCGCGCCTGGCTGTGGAGCGAGATGGCGGAAACCCTGATCGACGCCCTGCGCGCCGACCGCGCCATGCAGGGCAAGCTCGACGCCATCGAGGCCGCCGTCGCCGCGGGCAGTGCTGCACCGCGGGTCGCCGCCGCGGAACTCGTCGACATCTTCCTCAGGTCCGGAAAGGCCCAATCGTGATCGGCAAACTCAACCACGTGGCCATCGTCGTCCCCGACCTCGCGGCGGCCACGGCCCTGTACCGTGACACCCTCGGGGCACGCGTGTCTGCACCACTACCGCTGCCGGAGCACGGCGTGACCACGGTGTTCGTCGAACTGCCGAACACCAAGATCGAGCTGCTGCACCCGCTGGGCGCGGCCTCGCCCATCCGCAGGTTCCTCGACGCCAATCCTGCCGGCGGCATCCACCACCTCTGCTATGAGGTCAGCGACATATACGCGGCCCGCGACCAGCTGCGCGCCGCCGGCGCCCGCGTACTGGGCGATGGCGAGCCCAGGACCGGCGCCCATGGCAAGCCGGTGCTGTTCCTGCATCCGAAAGATTTCTGCGGCACGCTGCTCGAGATCGAGCAGGCCGGCTAGTTGCGCCACCGCCCGCGTCCCGACAGGCCTCAGCCGGCGAACTGAGCCGCGGCCGCGCGCAGCGTGGCGCTGTTGATGGCCGCCGCATACTGCGCCTCGTAGCCCGCGCCCTTCAGCGTCTTGCGCACGATGCTCTCGAGGTTGGGCCGCTTTTCACCGGGCCCCTCGCCGCTGCCGATGCCACCGCCGAACTCGATCATGTGGCTGACGCCCTGCTGCATGGCGGTCGCCAGGCAACCCACCCAGTTCACCGGATTGAAGAGCTGGAAGAACAGCCGCGTGCGGATCGCCCCTGCCTCGGGCTCGTGCACCTCCGCGCTGTAGTTGGACAGCACGCCGGCGGTGGGCGGGGCGAACGGCGTGGCATCGAGTGTCTCGCGGAAACGCCGCGCCGCCTCCACCATCAGGTAGGTGTGGAAGGCGCCTTCGGTGGCCAGCCGTACCGGACGCCTGCGTGGATTGATACGCTCCATCTCGGCGGCCAGCGTCTCGAGGTCGGCATCGCGGCCGCCGACCACCGTCTGCTCGGGCAGGTTGATGCTCGCCACCTGGCAGTAATGCCGGTCGGCGATGGCGCGCGCGGCGGCGGCATCGAGCCCGAGCGCCAGCATGCCGCCCTCGCCGTGCTCGCCCATCAGCTCCCCGCGCCGGCGCACCAGCCGCAGGCCATCGGCAAGCCCCAGGCTGCCGGTCGCGACCAGTGCGGTGTACTCGCCGAGGCTGTGCCCAGCGGCCAGCGCCGGCACCAGCGGCTGGCCCAGCAGTTCGCGGAATACCCGCAGGCAGGCTACCTCGTGGGTGAGCAGCGCCGGCTGGGTGTTGCGCGTGAGGCCGATCTCGCCGGCGGGGTCCTCGAAGGACAGGCGGGCCATGTCGAAGCCGAGGGCCTCGCTGGCCTCGGCATAGGTCTCACGGGCAACGCTGAACTCCGCGCAGAGGTCGCTGCCCATCCCGCGGTACTGCGAACCCTGCCCCGGGAACACGAACATGATGCGCCGCTCGGCCATGGAACCACCTCGGTGATGACAGGGCGCAGAGAATAGCAAAACGGGGGCGCTGCGAGCCGCTGCCCACAGCGCCCCCGCGGACGGATCAGGCGTTCTCCAGCAGGCTGCGCAGCATCCACGCAGTCTTCTCGTGGATCTGCATGCGCTGGGTCAGCAGGTCGGCGGTCGGCTCGTCGCCCACTTTGTCGACCAGCGGGAACAGCTTGCGCGCCGTGCGCACCACCGTCTCCTGCCCCGCCACCAGGTCACGGATCATGTCCTCGGCGGCCGGTACGCCGGTCTGTTCCTCGATCGAGGTCAGCCTGGCGAAAGCCTTGTAGGACCCCGGTGCCGGGTAACCCAGGGCACGGATGCGCTCGGCGATGACATCCACCGCCAGTGCCAGTTCGGTGTACTGTCCCTCGAACATGAGGTGCAGCGTGTTGAACATGGGCCCGGTGACATTCCAGTGGTAGTTGTGCGTCTTCAGGTACAGCGTGTAGCTGTCGGCCAGCAGCTTGCCGAGTCCCTCCGCGATCGCCCTGCGGTCCTTGTCCTTGATGCCGATGTCGATTGCCACGGGATTCTCCTCTGGTTTTCCACGGCTCTATCCTAGCCCGCCCGCGGAATCATTCCAGTAGAATGTTGTGAACGGATTGTTCGCCTTTCTGGATCAACCATGGCCCGCGCAAGGAATCAGGCGGCAAAGCCCCGCCACCTGCCGACGGTGCGCCAGCTGCGCTACTTCGTCACCCTGGAGCGCCTCGGGCACTTCGGCCGGGCGGCAGCGGCCTGCTGTGTCTCGCAGTCCGCCTTCAGCGTCGCCATCCGCGAACTCGAGACCCTGCTCGGCATCAGCCTGGTCGAGCGCAGCAACCGGCGCGTCACCATCACCCCCAGCGGCCACGACATCGCCACCCAGGCCCGGCTCTGCCTCGGGGACATCGAGAGCCTGGTGGAGATGGCGCAGGAGCGCCGGCAGGCGCTGAGCGGCCCGCTGCGCCTGGGCGTGATTCCCACCATCGCGCCGTTCCTGCTGCCCGCGGCCCTGCCGCGGCTGCGGCGCAAGTTTCCCGCTCTGCATCTGTTCATCCGCGAGGGGCTGACCGGTACGCTGCTCGATGAACTGGCCCAGGGCACGCTGGACCTGCTGCTGGTCGCCCTGCCCCACGAGCTGCCGGGCGCCGAGGTCATGCCGCTGTTCCACGAACGCTTCCTGCTCGCCTGCCGCGAGGACACGCGCCTCACTGACCCGCAGCACTTCCTGGTGAACCGGCTGGCGCCGGAATCGATCCTGCTTCTCGAGGAAGGCCACTGCATGCGCGACCACGCGCTGGCCGCCTGCCGCCTGCGCAGCCGCGGCCGGGTCAGCCCGTTTGCCGCCTCGAGCCTGCACACCTTGCTGGAGATGGTGGATGGCGACCTTGGCATCAGCTTCGTACCGGAGATGGCCGTGGGCTCGGCGCTGCTCCGGCACACCCGCGTGCGCACCTGGCCGCTGCCCGGTGGGGCGGGCCGCGAGATCGCCCTGTGCTGGCGGCGCCGCTCGGCCCGCGGCGCGGACTTCCGCCAGCTCGGCGAGCTGTTTCGCCAGGCCCGGCCGCAGGCCGGCTGAAGACGGACCCCGGCCCCTCAGCCGCTACAGAGCTCCGCCGCCTCGCGCAGCAGGCGCTCGCGGCGCGAGGCCGGCAGCCGCAGCAGGTCGAGTACCGCGGGCTGCTCCAGCACGTCACGGGCCAGCACCAGGCCCTGCTCGAGCAGGCGCGTCTTCTCCGCCCGGGCCAGCCCCGCGAGGCAGGTCAGCGGATGCAGTCCGGAACGGTCGATGCGCTCCCGCAGGCTGCCGCCCGCCGGCTGGTCCCAGCCCACGAGGTTCAGGCCGACACACTGGCCATAGCGCAACGCATCGCTGCTGAAGCGCGTGTTGGTCACCAGCCAGCCCTGGTGGAAGCGTGCGCCGTTGCCCGGCTGCTGCTGCCAGCGCTGCGCCACGTCGGTGAAGCGCGCCTGGATGTACAGCGGGATCTTCACGTCGCAGACCCGGCCCGGGACATTGTGGTACTTGCACTCCACCAGGAAATGCTGGTGCTCGCGGTCGGCGATGACATCGACTTCATGGCGGACGCAGAGGCCCTCGACCAGGACCCGCAGCTGCACGCTGTAGCCTTCGTGCCGGAGGATGCGGGCCACGAAATCCTCGAACGGGAAGCCCGACGGCCCCAGGTCGAGGATGGCCTGCTTCAGCCGGTAGCGGCCGGCCACCCGGCGGGACTGCCGATGCAGCAGGCGGAAGGCCATCCTGTACAGGCGCCGCGTGGTGATACCCGGCTGCAGTTCCGGCTGGATGGCCGCGGCGATGGCCGCGCTCATGTCCGGCGTAGCGCCCGCGCACTCCAGGGAGCGGCGCAGCTTCGAGGCATCGAATGGGACCTGCTCGCCGTTGGCCTTGGTCACCAGCAATGGGTTTCCGGGGGACATCGCCGGCAAGTTATCAGGCCTCAACCGCCCTGTGCCAGCGCCAGCACCGCCGCCGGCGCGAGGCCGCGGGCACGCAGCTCGGCGAGCTGAAGGTCGTGGTCACGCTTGGCGAGGCGCCGCCCGCTGGCATCGCGCAGCAGCCGATGGTGGTGGTAGCGTGGTGCATCGAGGCCGAGCACCGCCTGCAGCAGGCGCTGCACATGGGTGGCGGCGAACAGGTCCTCGCCGCGGGTCACCAGGGTCACGCCCTGAAAGTGATCATCCAGCACCACGGCCAGGTGATAGCTGACGCCGACATCCCTGCGGCCGAGCACGATATCGCCGCAGGCGAGCGGCGCCACCGGCTGGTGGCCGGACTCACCGGCCGGGCCGCGCCCGGTTTCCTCGAACCACAGCTCGCGCCCGCCCAGCGCTGCCAGGCAGGCGGACGCATCGAGCCGCCAGGCATGCGGCTCGCCGGCCGCCCGTCGCTGTTGCCGCTGCCCGGCGGACAGGTCCCTGCAGGTACCCGGGTACAGCGGCCCTTCCGGACCCTGCGGTGCCGCGGGCATGGCAGCGATTTCCGCGGCGATCTCCGCCCGCGTGCAGAAACAGGGATAGGCCAGGCCACGTTCCGCGAGGCCGGCGAGCGCTTCACGGTACTGCGCGAGGCGCGTCGATTGCAGCAGCACCGGCAGCTCCCAGCGCAGCCCGAGCCAGGCCAGGTCTTCGAAGATGCCATCGATGAACTCCGGCCGGCAGCGCACGCTGTCGATGTCCTCGATGCGCAGCAGGAAACGTCCGCCGCTTGCCTCTGCCAGGCGCGCGGCGGTCACCGCGGCCAGCGCATGGCCGAGGTGCAGGCGGCCACTGGGGCTCGGGGCAAAGCGCGTGGTCTGCGCCGTGGCTGGCGAATGCTGCCCCGGCGCGGCCATCCCTAGACCTTGCGCTGGCGCCCGGCGGCGATGGAGATCTTCGGATACCAGGTCTGCTCGGTGCGCTTCATGCCGCGGTCGAGCTGCATGATCAGGGCGTCGACCAGGAACGGCCGCCCCTCGGCCAGCACCCGCTTGGCGCGCCGCAGGGCACGGCGCATCTCGTCGGGCCTGGTGCAGCTCGCCGCCTCGATCTCGAAGCTGCGGGCGAGCCCGGCGAAGTCGACCGCGGGCCGGCCGAGGTAGCCGCTCAGGTCGCGCCACTGGTCGCGGGTCGCCTGGTTGCGCCACAGCGGCGAAGCCGCCTGGATGCGATTGCGTTCGTTGTCGTAGCTGCGATTGTTGAGCACCAGGATCAGCACCGGGATGTCATGGCGTGCCGCCGTCCACAGGCATTCCACTTGGCCGAACAGCATCGCGCCATCGCCCAGCAGGCAGGCCACCTCACGGTCGGGCAGTGCGGTCTTCACGCCGAGCGCCGCACCAATGCCCCAGCCGAGCGCGAAGCCGGTGGTCTGGCCGATGAGCCGCTTCCTGCCGGGAGAGAAATCCAGCCACTGGTAGGGCGTGCGATAGTCGAGCTCCGGCACCACGATGGCGTCGGGCTCGAGCACCGCCTCCAGTTCGGCGGACACCCGTTCCCAGGACATCGGACTCGCATCCCAGTGCTCTTTGGCCGCCTGCAGGCGCCGGGCATCCGCCTCGCCTGCCGCGGTGCGCGCCGCCGCCAGCCGCGGCTCGCGGATCGCCTGCAGCCGGCTGGCGCTGGCCATGCCCTGGATGGCATCGGTGAGCGCCACCAGCGTCTCGCGCACACCAGCCGCGATCGGCAGGTCCACCGGCTGGCTCAGGGCGATCGCCCCGGTCTCCACCCGCGCCTGGATCACGTAGGCGTCGCGCGGCACCGGCGCGGTGATGAAGGCCGGGTCCGGCATGGCGGCCCCGGCATTGAAGAACACATCGGTGCCGGCACTGGCTCGCGGGAAGCCCAGGCCATGGAAGCCGGCGAACAGCGGGTGGCGGAACGGCACGTCGCCATAGACACTCAGCCCCTGGGTGAAGGGCGCGCCCAGCAGCTCCGCCAGCGCGAGGAACTCGGCGTTGGCCCCGGCCCGCGTCACCTCGCCACCGGCGCAGAGCAGCGGCTGTCGCGCCTCGAGCAGCGCGCGCGCCGCCGCCTCGATGAGCTCCGCCTTCGGCTGCATCGCCAGCGGCACCGCGAAGCGCTCCTGCGGATAGATGACCTGCTCGACGTCACGCGCCGCCAGCACCTCGTTCGGCAGGCGGATGTGCACCGGTCCGCCCGGCGGCGTCTGCGAGACGCGGATGGCGCGGCGGGTCATTTCGCTGATCTGGCTGGTCTGGTTGACCTGCCAGCGCCAGCGGGTGAACTCCGCGACCGGCGCCAGCCAGTCGTCCATCTGCTCGAAGCCGTCGCGGCCAGGTATCTCGTTGCCCGGGCCGTCGGAAAACACGGCAATGGCCGAGCGGTCCTTCCAGGCGTTGTAGAGGTTGTTGAGCGTGCTCGGCACCGCCACACCCGGCACGAACAGCGCCGCCGGCCGCAGGCTCGCCAGCTCGAAGCCCTGCGCCATGCTGGTGGCCTGGGACTCGGCTACCGCGAGGATCAGGCGCACATCCGGCCGCAGGGTGATGGCGTCGAAGAATGGCGACATGCCGGTGGCCGTGGTGCCGAAGACATTGTGGATGCCCGCCGCACGCAGGGTCTCGACGAACACCTCCGCCCCGGTGCCCTTCATGCGCGTGCCGGCCGCAGGCAGCGGCATCGGCAGCGCCACGCCCGGATCGAGCGCGGCGGCCACTGCATCGACGGCCGACGTGGAAAAACCAAGTGCCGCAAGTCCCAGCGTGAAATCGCGCCGCGAGATCTCGCTGTCGACGAATCGCCTGACCAGTTCGCGCATCCTCAGGTTCCTTCCACGATGGCCGCGCGCGCCCTGTCCCGCACCTCGCGACGCCAGGCTGCGAATGCGGCAGCGAACACCAGCAGGTTGACGCATCCCATGAGCACGAAGGGCGCATGCGGCCCGACCGCATCGAAGAGCTGGCCGCCGGCCACCGTCAGCAGGATCTGGCCGCTGGATCCGGCCAGGGTGAAGGTGCCGAGCACCGCGCCCCGATCCTCCGCCGGTGCCTCCTGGCCGATCAGCGTCCCGGCGCTGACCACGGCGCTGGCCTCACCGAGGCCGGCGACGATCACCGCAATGATCATGGCGCTGCCGAGCGCGTCATCCACCAGCCCCAGAGCCAGATAGCCGGCCGCGGCCGCGGCGAAGGCGAGCGCCACGCCGGCCATGCGTGGCAGGCGGTCCAGCAGCAGCCCCATGCCGAAGGACCAGAGCAGCCCCACCGACTGCGAGATGCCGAACACCATGCCGGCGCGCGCCGTCGCCGCACTGACGCTCATGCCGGAGGCGATGCCGGCCTGCACGATCCACAGCGACAGGAAGGTGGTGATGACCGTCAGGTCACTGCGCGCCGCGAAGGCCGTCAGGTAGCCGAGCGCCACCCGCGGGTTGGCGCGGCCGATGGCGACACCGCGCAGCGTCAGCCGCAGCGGATTCTCGCGGCCCCGCCTGCCCGCCGGGGCCGGCGCCCGCAACCCGGAGTGCATCAGCCAGGCCAGCAGCAGTGCCGCCAGCGTCAGCACCCAGAAACTCAGGCGCAGCGCCATGACCTCGCTGAAGCCGCTGCTGGCGAACACCAGCGGCAGCTTGGCGAGCACCGTCGCGGTGACCACCACGCCCAGCCCGTTGCACACGCCCACGGCGCCCATCCAGCGCCCGCGCGAACGCTCGGCGACGTACTCCGCGATCGAGGTCGACAGCATGACGATGGCAGCGGCCATGCCGATCGCGTAGACCAGCCGCAGCGCTACCAGCCAGCCGACCGACGGCGCCAGCGGGTACACCGCGAAGCCGAAGGCCATGATGCCGAGGCCGACGATGAGCACCGGCCGGCGCCCGATGCGGTCCGACCAGGCGCCGACACCTGCGCCGAGCAGCACCACGGTGATTTCGCTGAGCGAGACCAGCAGGCCCGAGAGTGCACCCTGCTCGTCCACCGGGATGCCGAGCACATGGAACAGGTAGGGGTTGACGAAACTCAGGAAGGTGACGAGGCCGATGGTGCTGAAGGTGCCGAAGAGCAGCGTCGCGGCATTACCGCGGGTGGTGCCCGCCGAGAGATGGAAAGGACCGAGGCGTGCTGGCGCAGGGTCCCGCGGCCCAGCCTGTCCGTTGTCCATCAAGGCTTCTCCCCTGCCACCTGGCCGCAGTCTGTCCCGCCGGCGGCGTCCCGGGCAAGCGGCAGGGTGTCGCAGACATCGCGAAACAAACCGCTGGCGGCCGCCATGGCAGTTGCTACAATCCCGACAAGCCCGGGCCGGCAGCCCAAGCCGGCCCAGCACCAGTCCCTGGGGAGGGAGAGCGCTGTCGCGGGGGATCGCGGGCGCCAGGGTCGGGAAGACCGGCAGCCGCCGGTCTTCCCGGCCAGATTCCCCGGCCGGCAGGCCGCTGCTGCCGACAGCAGAACGCGAGCCATCAGCCGGCCGTGTATCCCGGCAGCGCCTTCAGCTCGAGGAATGCCTCCAGCCCGAACTCGCCCCACTCGCGGCCATTGCCCGATTGCCGGTAGCCGCCGAAGGGCGCGTGGAGGTTCATCGGCGCCTCGTTGATGTGGACCATGCCGGCGCGGAGCTGCCCGGCGACGCGACGCAATTGTTCCTGGTCACTGCCGGAGACATAGGCGGCCAGGCCATAGGGACTGTCGTTGGCGATGCGCACGGCCTCGGCCTCATCCGCAAAGGGCATGATGGCCAGCACCGGGCCGAAGATTTCCTCGCGCGCGATGGTCATGCCGGGATCGACGCCGGCGAAGATCGTCGGCCGCACGTAGAAGCCGCGCTCCAGGCCGGGCGGGTGGCCGGTACCGCCGAGCACCAGCTCTGCGCCGTCGTCGATGCCCGACTGGATCAGGCGCTGGATGCGCTGGTACTGGCCGCGGCTGATGACCGGCCCGAGATCCGTTGCCGGATCGGCCGGATCCCCGCAGCGCAGGGCGGCAGCGGCCTGGCAGGCAATCGCCACCGCCTGCGCCTGCAGCGCCTGCGGCACCAGCATGCGCGTCGGTGCGTTGCAGGACTGGCCGCTGTTCTCGAAGCACTCGCGCAGGCCCCAGGTGACGGCCCGCTCGAGGACGGCGGCATCGAGAATCAGGTTCGGCGACTTGCCGCCGAGTTCCTGGTGCACGCGCTTGACGCTGTCCGCAGCCGCCTTCGCGACCGCGATGCCGCCGCGCGTGGAACCGGTGAACGAGACCATGTCGACCCCCGGATGCGCCGCGAGCGCCTGCCCGGTCAGCGGACCATCGCCCGGCACCAGATTGAACACGCCGGGCGGCACCCCGGCCTCGTGCAGGATCTCGGTGAACACGACGGCCGACAGCGGCGCGAGTTCGCTCGGCTTGAGCACCATGGTGCAGCCGGCACCGAGCGCCGGCGCCACCTTGCAGGCAATCTGGTTGAGCGGCCAGTTCCAGGGCGTGATCAGTCCGCAGACGCCGATGGGCTCGCGCAGCAGGCGCAGCCGGCCGCGATCCTCGGCGAAGGGGTAGCGCCCCAGCACCTCGACCATCGCCTGCATATGGCCCGCGCCGAGCCGGGCCTGCGCACGCCGGGCGAAGCTGATCGGCGCCCCGAGCTCCGCGCAGATCGCCCGCGCCAGGTCCTCGCGCCGGCGCTCGCAGAGCATGGCGATGCGGCCGAGCAGGGCCTGGCGCTCGGCGACACTGCTGCGGGCAAAGGCCGGGAAGGCCTCCCCCGCGGCGGCGACGGCGCGGTCGATGTCCACCGGACCGCCCAGCGTGATGCTGCCCACCCTTTCGCCGCTGGCCGGGTTGGTCAGCGGAAACTCGCGCGGCGCCAGCGGTTCGACCCAGCGCCCACCGATATAGAAACGCCGCTGGTCCTGCACGCACGGTTCCTCTGGCCGGGCATGCATTGTATCTTGCGCCCTCCGCCGGGCGCCGTGGACCGCGCATGAACCGCCATCGACTCCTGCTGCTGGTGCTGCTGGCCATGGTCGCGCTGGCCTGGGTGACGCTGGATGCCGGCCAGTACCTCGGCATCGGAGCGCTGCAGCAGCACTACGTCGCGCTGCGCGCCCTGGCAGACGCCCATCCGGTGGCGGCGCCGCTGCTGTATTCCCTGGCCTACATCGGCATCGCGGCCACCGGCATTCCCGGCGGAGCGTTGACCTGCACGCTGGCGGGCGGAGCGCTGTTCGGCCTCGCCTGGGGCAGCGTGCTGGTGTCCTTCGCCAGCAGCGCCGGCGCCACCCTGGCCTGCGCGATTTCCCGTTTCCTGCTGCGCGGCCCGGTGGAGCGCTGGTTTCCTGCGGCAGTGGCCCGCGCCGATGCCGGTGTCCGCAGCGATGGTGCCTGGTACCTGCTCGCCCTGCGGCTGGCCACCGTCGTGCCCTACTGGCTCATCAACCTCGCCATGGGCCTGACCCGGTTGCCGCTGCGGACGTTCTACTGGGTCAGCCAGGTCGGCATGCTGCCGTCAACTTTTCTGTTCGTGAATGCCGGCGCGCAGCTGGCCCGGGTCGGCAGCGTCGCGGACCTGCTGTCGCCGGGCCTGGTGCTGTCCCTGGTCCTGCTGGGCCTGTTCCCGCTGGCCGCGCGCCGACTCGCCGGCTCGGTGCTGGCCTGGCAACGTCGGACCGGCTGACCGGCGCCGGTCGGCCCTTCAGAAACAAATTGTTACAGTGGCTGCTTCAGCGCCATGGCATGGTGGCGCGCAAACCCGAGGGCGACTGTCTCCCATGAGCACTGCCGGCGAACCGGTCATCACCATCCGCGGCATCGGCCGCAGCTACGCCATGGGCGATGCCGTGGTGCATGCCCTGCGCGGCGTGGACCTGGACGTGGCCCGCGGAGAATACGTCGCCATCATGGGCCCCTCGGGATCGGGCAAGTCGACGCTGATGAACATCATCGGCTGCCTCGACCGCCCGGATACCGGCGAGTACACGCTCAACGGCAGGCAGGTTGCGCGGATGGGGGACAGTGAACTCGCCCATGTGCGCAACCGCGAGATCGGCTTCGTGTTCCAGACCTTCAACCTGCTGCAGCGGGCCACGGCGCTGCGCAACGTGGAACTGCCCCTGGTCTATGCCGGCGTCGGTCGGCACGAGCGGCATGAGCGCGCCAGCGCGGCGCTGGTCCGGGTGGGCCTGGCCGAGCGCATGCACCACCGGCCCAACGAACTGTCCGGCGGCCAGCGCCAGCGGGTGGCCATCGCCCGCGCGCTGATCAACCGGCCGAGCATCCTGCTGGCGGACGAACCCACCGGCAACCTGGATTCCCACACCGCCACCGAGATCCTCGCCACCTTCGACGAGCTGCACGCGGCCGGCAACACCATCGTGCTGGTCACCCACGACGACGAGGTGGCGCACCGCGCGCGGCGCATCATCAGGCTCAGAGACGGAAAGATCGAGACGGACATTGCCCATGCATGACACCAGACCCCTGCTCATCGTCGCGGCTGCCTGTGGCGCGCTGCTCCTCGCCGGCTGCGGCTCCAAGGACAAGGACACCGGGCCGAAGTACGGCACCGAGACCGTCGGCCGGCGCGACATCGTCGTCGCCGTCGAGGCCGCCGGCACCGTGGAGCCGCTGCTGACCGTGGAGATCAAGTCCAAGGCATCCGGCGAGGTGCTGAAGGTCAACGGCGAGACCGGGCAGCTGATCCAGGCCGGCACCCTGCTGGTGCAGATCGACAAGCGCACGCCGCGCAACCTGCTCTCCCAGGCGCAGGCCTCGCTGGAGGCGGCCATCGCCCGGCGTAACATCGCCCAGACCCAGGAGGCGCGCTCGCGGCAGCTGGTGCAGTCGCGCACCATCAACGAGGTGGACTACGAGAAATCCCAGCTGGAGCTGGCGAATGCCAAAGCCGATGTGGTCAGCGCCCAGGTCGCGGTGGAAAACGCCCGCATCACGCTCGACGACACCGACGTGCGCGCGCCCATCACCGGCACCATCATCGAGAAACTGGTGGAAACCGGCCAGGTGATCTCCTCGCCCATGAAGGACTTCGGCGGCGGCACCTCGCTGATGAAGATGGCCGACCTGACCACGGTGCAGGTCCGCGCGCTGGTCGACGAGACCGACGTCGGCAAGATCGAGCCGGGTAAGCCGGTCACCGTCAGGGTCACCGCCTACCCCAACCAGCCGTTCCCCGGTGAGGTCTACAAGATCGAGCCGCAGGCGAAACAGGACCAGAGCGTCACCACCTTCGCGGTGCTGATCCGCCTGCCCAACCCGCAGGGCCTGCTGCGCCCGGGCATGAACGCCGACGTCGAGATCAAGGTCGCCGAGCGCCGCAACGTGCTGGCGGTGCCCACCGTGGCGCTGCGCACGCCCCGGGAGATCGGCACCGATGCCACCGCCATGGGCCTCGACGAGGCGGCGGTGCGCCAGCAACTCGGCAGTGGCCTGGCGAAGGCCGCTGGCCCGGGCACCAGCGGCAGTGGCTACGAGTACGGCGGCCACTACTGGACCTTCGTCAGACGCGACGGCAAGCCGGTCGCGGTCAACGTGGAAACCGGCATCACCGACCTGGAGTTCAGCGAGGTGCTGGCCGGGCTCAACGAAGGCGATGCGGTGTTCATGCTGCCGAGCACCGGCCTGCTAGAGCAGCAGGCCCGCGGCCAGGAGATGATGCGCCGCTTCAGCGTCATGCCCACCGGCGGCGCGAAAAAGCCGGACAGCAAGGGCCGCGGGGACGCGAAGAATGGTGGCGGCAGCAGCCAGGGCAGCCAGGGTGGCCAGCCCGCCGCCACCGACAAGCCGGAGCAGCCCGCAGCGCAACCCGGCACCCGGCAGGGAGGCGGTGATGCAGCTCGGTGAACTGCTGCTGGTGGCGCTGCAATCGGTGCGGGCCAACCTGTTCCGCTCGATGCTCACCATGCTCGGCATCATCATCGGCGTGGCCTCGGTCATCACCATGCTGGCAGTGGGCGCGGGCGCCCGCGGCGCGGTGGACAAGCAGATCGAGGCCCTTGGCGCCGGCCTGCTCAGCATCCGCCCCGGCCAGGTGTTCCAGATGGGCGTGGCGAAGGCCTCCGAGAAGCTCGACATCGACGACGTCACGGCCCTGCTGACCGACGGCGCTACCGTCGCCGCGGCGGTACCCGAGCGCTCCGGCATGGAGCAGATCAAGTTCATGAACCAGAACCGCAACCTGCGCGTGGTCGGCACCACCGCCAACTTCGCGGTGGTCCAGGATTACAGCATCGATGCGGGCCGGATGTTCGACGCCGCCGACGACGTCGCCAAGCGCGCGGTGGTGGTGCTCGGCGCCAAGGTACCGCCGATGTTCGACGAGACCGCCGAATCCATCGTCGGCAAGACCATCTACATCCGCGGCCTGGCCTTCCGCGTCGAGGGCGTGTTCCGCGAGAAAGGCACTACCGGCTTCCGCAACGTCGACGAGCAGGCCTGGGTGCCGCTCAACACCGGCCGCTACCGCCTGTTCGGCACCACGGCGCTGGACCTGATCAGCGTCAAGCCGATGCGCGGGGTGGGCATGCAGCAGGCGATCGTCGACATCGAGCGCATCATGCGCCGCGAGCACCAGATCCGCCCGGGCCAGAACAACGACTTCAGCATCCAGGACCCGCGCCAGTTCCTCGATTTCCAGCAGACCGCGGCCAACATCTTCGCCTACCTCCTCGCCAGCATCGCCAGCGTCAGCCTGGTGGTGGGCGGCATCGGCATCATGAACATCATGCTGGTCACGGTCACGGAACGCACGCGCGAGATCGGCATCCGCAAGGCGCTCGGCGCCACGCGCTTCAGCATCCTGGTGCAGTTCCTGATCGAGGCCATGATCATCTGCCTGCTGGGCGGCGCCATCGGCGTGCTGCTCGGCCTCGGCGTCTCCCGGCTGCTGACCGCCGTCGCCGGCTGGCAGGCCACCGTATCGCTGACCGCCATCGCCATGGCCTTCGGCTTCAGCGCCGGCGTCGGCCTGTTCTTCGGCCTCTGGCCGGCGCGCAAGGCGGCGAGGATGGATCCCATCGCGGCCCTGCGCTACGAGTGATGGCCGGCGCAATCCGGCAGCGCCCGCGGGGCACCCGGTTCATGGCCGCAGCACCAGGGCAATGACCGCCCTCACCCTGCAGGTCAAGGTCAGGCCACGCAGCCGCAGCTCATCGCTGCAGCAGGCGGCCGATGGCAGCTGGGTCGCGCAGCTGAAGTCACCGCCGGTCGACGGCAAGGCCAACGCGGAACTGGTCGCGCTGGTGGCCGCGCACTTCGGCTGCCCGCGCTCCGCGGTGCGCATCAGGGCCGGGGCTTCCGGCCGCCTCAAGCTGGTGCAGGTCGAGCGCCCGTAGGCGGGCGCCGCGGCCGGCCCCTACGGCAGCACCACCAGTTCCGCCATCATGCCGATGCCGGCATGGTTGAAGATGTGGCAGTGGAGCATCCAGCGGCCGGCCGCACCACCGGCCTTGTCGCTGCCGGCGAGCGGGCGATCGTGCAGGCGCACGCGGAACACCAGCTGGTGCGTGGCCGGCACGTCGATGGTGTCCATGAACTCGTTGTAGTCGTACTCGTAGACCAGCTTGCCGGTGGAATCGAGCAGCCGTACCGGCTGGAACGAGAAGCCGTGCAGGTGCAGCGGGTGGTGCTGCTGGGTGCCGTTGCGGATGGTGAGCTCCAGCAGGTCACCGACGCGCGCGTAGCGGCTGGAGGCCAGGTACGGGATGGCGCGATAGCCGCCACCGGCGCCGCCTTCGAGGGCCATGCCGTGGATGCCGTCGATGGATTCGCGCAGGCCGAGCACCGTGAACAGGATGCTCTCGTCTGCGCTGCCGGGCAGTGGCACCTCGAATTTCGCCGGGTCCTGCAGGTGCGCGGTGATCGGCAGCCCGCGCAGGTCCTCCACTGGCGCCTGCACCGCCGGGTGCAGGCGCAGCGGCGCGCCGGCCGCGATGCTGTAGCGTTCGCGCGCCTTCGCCGGGCCGGCCACGCGCAACTTCAGCACCGGCGCCGAGGGCACGCCGCCATAGCCGAACGGGTATTCGGTGGTGCCGTAGTGCTGGTAGTCGCCGGTCCAGAGCGTGAGCACCTCGCCTGGCTTCGCATCGGGCACGGTGAAGACGACATCGGCGCGATCGGCATTGGCGAGCATGATCTCGCCGGGATCGTATTGCAGGTCGAGGCTGCCCTGGCGGCCACCCTCGAGGCGCGCGCGATCCAGCAACCCGCCCTCGCCGCCCACGCGGACCAGGTTGACGCGCTGGCCGCTGGCATCGGCGAGCCAGAGCCGGAAGTAACGGCTGACGGCCGCGTTGACCAGGCGCAGCCGCAGGCCCTGCCCGGCGCGGACTTCCACCTCCGGGGCGATGCGGCCGTTGCCGAGCACGATCTGCCCTTCGTTCACCCGGCAGGATGTCTTGCCGCCGCAGTTGCCGGGCGGCTGCACGTTGGGGATGTCACCGGCCGCCAGCGGGCCGGGCCGCGGATGGCCGTGGCCATCGCGTGGCGTCTCGCAGAGATCCTTCGGCGTCGGGTAGGCGTTGTTGCCCGGGAAGCTGCCCAGCCCCTTCGCGGTCAGCGACCAGGGCAATGCGGGATCGGCCGGGAACGTCGCCGTGTCATTGCGGCCCGGTGCCTTGCACACCGTGGTGTCCGACAGCATCAGCGTGTAGTCCTGCCGTGGCAGCACGCCACGCGAAACCAGCGCCGCCTCCGCCGGGTCCTCCACCACGACCACGCCATACAGGCCCTTGAAGACCTGGTCGGTGGGCATCATGGCGTGCGGGTGGTACCAGAAGATGCCGGGGCGCGTGACGTGGAAACGATAGGAAAAGCTGCCGCCGGGCTGCACCGGGTCCTGGGTGGTGGTGGTGCCGTCGTGGGCATTGTCGAGTTCGATGCCGTGGAAGTGCACGCTCACCGGCTCGGGGAGCCGGTTGGTGAAATGCGCGATGACCTCGTCGCCTACCTTCAGCCGCAGCTCGGGCCCGGGAATGGCGCCGTTGAAGGTGAAGGCATGGGCGTTGACGCCGCCGAGGTCCACGGTGGCCGGCTCAGCCACCAGCCGCAGTTCGAGGATGTGCGGATCGGGGTTCAGGTCCTCGGCCAGGCGCAGATTGCCGGGCTCCGCGGCCAGGCTGGCCGTGGCCCAGGCCGCGAGGCAGCAGGCCGCCGCGGCAAATCGCTGGTGCATCATGGGGTCCTCCCGCTGGCCTCGAGTTCCAGGTAACCACCCTGCCAGGAATTGTCATGGCCCTCCGGCACCTGGAAGGCGTCGGGCCCGGCATCGATGCGGTACTCCTGCGTCCAGAATCCCTGCGCCGCGACCACGCGGCCGCCGGCATCGGTCACCACGCGCAGCAGCAGGTTGTCGAGGCCCGGTGCCTCGGAGAGGTTGCGCGCGCCCGGCGCCGGCTCCTCCGCATTGCGCCAGACGACGTTGTGGCTCGGGCAGGTGATGCCGCCACGGTTATCGGTGCAGTGGTAGCCCTCCATCACCGCGCTGGTGCGGGCGCCGGCGTTGCCGTCCATGGCACTGTCACGGGTGTTGCCGACGCTGGCGGGCGCGGCCCAGACACCCTCGCCCTTCTGGCCGTCGGTGGTCTTCGGTGCGCGCGCGCTCGGGAAACAATCCGAGGCGTCGGCGGCGCGGCAGATGCGCGTCGGGAAGCCCTTGCTGCCGATGACGTAGTCGAAACCGCCCGCGGCATTGCGCGTGGCGCTCGACACCGGCGTCGGCTCCAGCCTGTGGTTGATAGCGGTCCAGGAGATCACCGCGCGCGGCGGGCGCCCGGCCGGGCCGCCGGCCAGCTCGTTGACGTTGGCGACCACCGAGCGCGCGGCGGGGCCGACCACCAGCGTGCCGGCGATGCGGTCATCGGCCGCATCGCGGGTGCCACGGTCGTCGATGACCAGCGTGCCGGTCAGGGTCGGCGCGATGCGGTCATCGCCGGCCACCGGCACGTATCCAGGCGCCGCATGCGGGCTGCCGGGCAGGTAGTACACCGGATTCACGGTCGGCCCGACCCAGGGCAGGTCCTGGC
>QUBU01000004.1 GCA_014337915.1 Gammaproteobacteria bacterium | reverse complement strand
CAACAACCTGATGCTGCCCAATGCGGCCATGCCCCACGTGCTCTGGGAGCTGCAGGGCACCCAGGAGGCCGTCTTCGAGGAAGCGGCGGGCGAGGGCGATGCAGCCCAGAAGGTATTCAAGGAGTTCCGCCAGGTGAGCCCTGGCCGGCTGTCGCCCGCGGAGTTCGACCGGTTCGTGCGCGACCTCGTCAACTTCCTCGCCTACGTGGGCGAACCCATGCAGCTGGAGCGCCAGCGCCTCGGCATCTGGGTGCTGGCTTTCCTGCTCGTCTTCGGCATCCTGGCCTACCTGCTCAAGCAGGAGATCTGGAAAGACGTCAAGTAACCGCATGCCGGAACCGGTCGCATGGATACTGCCAGCGCACTGCGACGGGGTGACAGCGCTGCCGTCGGGGGAGACCAGCCCGGACTCATGACGCTCTACTCCAGTCCCACCTGCTATCACAGCCACCGCACCCGCATGGTGCTGGCCGAGAAGAACATTGCCATCGACGTGGTGGACGTGGAGGGCGGGAACCTGCCGGAGGACCTGCTCGACCTCAACCCCTACCACAGCGTACCCACGCTGGTGGACCGCGACCTGGTTCTGTACGACTCCCGCGTCATCATCGAGTACCTCGACGAGCGCTTCCCCCACCCGCCGCTGATGCCCGTAGACCCGGTGACCCGCGCCCAGTTCCGCCTGGCGCTGTTCCGCATCGAGCGCGACTGGTACGTGCTGGCCGACGAGCTGCTGAAGGCGACGGACCGCAAGCAGGCCGCCCGCATCCGCAAGCAGCTCGAGGAGAGCATCGTCGGCAGCTCGGACGTCTTCGCTGCCAGGCGCTACTTCCTCAGCGACGAGTTCTCGCTGGTCGACTGCAGCATCGCGCCGATACTCTGGCGCCTGCCGGCCTTCGGCATCGAGCTCAAGGGCAGCGTGCAGCCCATCCGCCGCTATATGGACCTGGTGTTCGCACGCCGGTCCTTCCAGGACAGCCTCTCCGACGCCGAGCAGGAAATGCGCCAGTAGGCGGCCAGCGCATGTCGCCACCCGGCGCCATTCCCCAGCGGCCCTACCTGCTCCGGGCCATGCACGCCTGGATCACCGACAACGGCCAGACGCCGCATGTGGTGGTGGATGCCACGGTGCAAGGCGTCGAGGTGCCGCGCCAGTACGTGCGCGACGGCAGGATCGTCCTCAATGTCAGCCACAATGCCGTGGCCAACCTCGACATCGGCAACGAGATGCTGCGCTTCGATGCGCGCTTCTCCGGCGCGTCCTACGCGATCTTCGTGCCGCTGCGTGCCGTGCTCGGCATCTACGCCCAGGAAACTGGCCGCGGCATGATCTTCTCGGACGAGGAGGCCGCCCCGGCAGCCCCGGAGGACCCACCACCGGACGGAGGCGGCGGCGCGCCAGCCGGCGATTCGCGCCGGGCGAAGCTCAAGCTGGTCAAGTAGCCGGCATCCGCACCGCTCAGGGGTAGAGGATGCTGTCGATACCGTCGCAGAGGCAGTGGATCGCCAGCAGGTGGACTTCCTGGATGCGCGCGGTGCGCTCGGCGGGAGCCCGCACTTCGATGTCCCCGGGGCGCAGCATCGCCGCCATGCGTCCACCATTGCGGCCGGTCAGCGCCACCACCTGGAGCCCTTTCCGGTGCGCGGCTTCGATGGCGGCCACGACGTTGGGCGAGCCGCCCGAGGTCGAGATGGCGAGCAGGCAGTCGCCGGCCTGCCCGAGCGCCAGCACCTGCTTGGAGAACACCTGCTCGTAGGCGTAATCGTTGGCAATGGACGTCAGCGTGGAGGAGTCGGTGGTCAGCGCGATCGCCGCCAGCCCGGGGCGCTCGCGTTCGAATCGGTTGAGAAGTTCGGCGGAGAAGTGCTGGGCGTCGGCGGCGGAACCGCCATTGCCGCAGGCGAGGATCTTGCCGCCGCCCCTGAGGGTCTTGACCATGCTGCCGATGGCGCGCGCCAGCGGTTCGGCCAGTGTGGCCAACGCTGCCTGCTTGACGGCGATGCTCTCGGTGAACTGGCGGCGGATGGCGTCCTGTGTGTCCATGGGCGCCATGATACCGGCTCGCCGGCCGCCAGCGGCAGACTTACCAGGCGTCCCCGGCGTCGAAGGCGCCGCGGATCCAGTCGCAGGCGGGCGCGTCGAGGTCGCCGGCCAGCGCCAGCACGTCGAAGCGCAGCGGGTGATCGGCGAACGCGGGGCGGGCCTGCAGGAACCGGCTCGCAGCCTGCAGCAGGCGCCGGCGCTTGCCGGCCGTGACGGTGGCTGCGGGGTCGATCCAGATGGCGCTGCGACGGTAGCGCACTTCGATGACGACGAGCGCGCTGCCCTCGAGCATCACCAGGTCGAGTTCACCGGCGCGGCAGCGGAAATTGCGCGCCACCAGGCTGAGGCCCCGGCCGTACAGGAAACGCAGCGCTGCTGCTTCGGCCAGCGCCCCTGTGGCCGCCGTGCCGCCGGCCGGCAGCCGTCCACGGGCCACCGCGGGTCATCCCGGGTCCGGGCCGCCAGCAGGTGCGGGTGGTGGTGCATCCTCGAGCGGGACCACCTGCCCGTTGCGGAATGCCGCCCAGGCCATGCGCCGGTGCAAGCGCCGGTTGCCGTCCAGCGACAGTCCGCCCGAGAGGCCGTCGACGGGCGTCAGTCCCGGGCTGCTGCCGGCCATCATGGTGCGCGCCAGCACATAGGCGTCGTAACCCATGGCGTAGAAGCGCATCTGGCCGGCGGCACCCGGCGGCCAGCGGCTGGCCAGCGTCGCACGCAGCGCGCTGGCACGCGGGTCGCTGCCGACGACCGCTGGTGCGTCGGTGAACATGATGCCGTCGCGGTCCACGCCACCGCTTTCGCCGGGCTGGTAGATGGCTGATGTCGCATAGATGGGCAGGTCACCCGCATTGAGGAACCGCAGCTGTGGCCAGAGCAGGCGGCCGGATACCGGGTTCGCGGCGAGGAATATACAGTCGAGGTCGTCGCGGCGGCGTGGTTCGAATTCGAGGGAAACGCCGAGATTTGCCACCAGCTCGCGTTGCCTGGTGCGGCTCTCGTCCAGCAGCAGCAGGCGCTGGATCAGCGCGGTGTAGTCACGCATGGCCGGGTCGTAGAAGCGGTAGGCGACCACAGTGCCACCGCGTTCTTCCAGCGCCGCGGTGAAGGCGCCGAGCAGGCGCCGGCCCCAGTCGCTGTCGGGTGCCAGCGCCAGCGCACGCAGCTGGCCCTGCGCGGCAGCGCGCTCGGCGACCGCCCGTGCCTCGTCCTCGGGTGTGAGCGCGAACTGGTAGGGATTGCTGGCCGCCGCAGGCGTGTCCAGGTTGTTCAGCGCCAGCCATGGCAACGGTCCGGCAACGCGGGCCACCTCGGCGACCGATTCCTTGAGCAGCGGACCGAGCAGCGCGTCGGCGCCGGCGCCGAGTGCGGCCTGGTAGGCGGCCGCCGGTCCGGGGCTGGCTTCGTCGAGGATCAGGACTTCCGGCCGCTCGCTGCCCGCCGGATCGGCGAGATAGGCAGCGAGGAAGCCGTCGCGGATGGCTTCGCCGGCGGCGCGCTGCGCGCCGGATAGCGGGAGCAGCAGCGCCAGCTTGTGTGCCTGGGCGACGGGCACCACGACCGTGGCGGGAGCCACTGCCGCGGGTTGGCGGCCCGGGCGTGTGGGCGTGGTGACAGGCCTGGCCGGCGCGCTGCCTGCCTCCGGCTGTTGTAGCGGTCCGCAGGCCGCCCCCACAATGGCCGAGCCGCAGACCAGCAGAAGGCCGCGCAGCAGGCCCGTCGGCCGCATCCGCAACAGGGCATGGGCCAGGCAGGGGGCGGCGGTTTCTTGCATCGACAAGGTCATCGCAACATCAAGGTCAGTAGCCGTGAACGATCCCGGAGTGCTCTACGTCGTCGCGACCCCCATCGGGAACCTCGATGATATCAGCTCGCGCGCCGCGGCCGTCCTCGGCCGGGTGGCGCTGGTGGCGGCCGAGGACACCCGCCACACGGGGCAGTTGCTGGCCCACCTCGGCCTGCAGACGCGGCAACTGGCGCTGCACGAGCACAACGAAGCCGCACGCGTCGACGCGGTGCTTTCGCGCCTCGCCGCCGGCGAGTCGGTGGCGCTGGTGAGCGATGCCGGCACCCCGCTCATCAGCGATCCCGGCTACCGCCTGGTGGCAGCCGCACGCGAGCGGGGCTACAAGGTGACGCCGATTCCCGGCGCCTGTGCCGCCATTGCCGCGCTGTCGGTGTCCGGGCTGCCCACCGACCGCTTCCGCTTCGAGGGCTTCCTCCCGGCCCGCGCCGCTGCGCGCCGCAGCCGGCTGCAGGAACTGCAGGACTGCCCCGACACCCTGGTGTTCTACGAAGGCGTGCACCGGGTGCGGGAAACGCTCGAGGACCTGGCCTCGATCTTTGGCGCGGACCGCCAGGCCTGCGTGGCGCGTGAGCTAACCAAGCTGCACGAGACCATTTACTGGGGCCGGCTCGCCGATGCCGGCGCTGCGCTTGCCGCGGATCCGGGCGGCAATCGTGGCGAGTTCACTATCGTGGTGGCCGGCGCAACCGATGCCGGAGCCAGCGCCGCGGCTGCGGACCTCGCCGGCGTGATGCGCGTGTTGATGATCGAGTTACCGGCGTCGCAGGCCGCACGCCTTGCTGCCCGCATCACCGGCGCTTCGCGGCGCGAAGCCTACGCCCTGGCGCGACATGCAGGGCCGCCGTCGGAAACCTGAATTGCCCGGCGTTCGCCGATGGTCTAACGTGGCCAGCGGAGCCGGCCAGGCGATCGCTCGGGGGCAACCCCGGGAGGAAAGTCCGGGCTCCGGCGGGCAGGGTGCCAGGTAACGCCTGGGGGGCGCGAGCCCACGGAAAGTGCCACAGAAAACATACCGCCTCGGGCTTCACCGCCTGCGGTAAGGGTGAAAAGGTGCGGTAAGAGCGCACCGCGCGGGTGGTAACACGCCGCGGCAGGGAAAACCCCACCTGGAGCAAGACCAAATAGGGAAGCAGCGGCGCCGGCAACGGTTCCGCACCGTCGCCCCGCGGGCTTCCGGGTAGGTCGCTTGAGGCCGCTGGTGACAGCGGTCCCAGAGGGATGATCGCCCACGACAGAACCCGGCTTATCGGCCGGCTCCATTCTCTGTTTCGCCCTGCCGTCCGGCCAGGAAAATGGCCGGAAAATATGTCAGGCACCTTTTAGTTGCGCAAATCTGCGCGGGTGGCGTGCGGTCGGCGCCGATCCGGTGCGATTCCGCCCGGCGGCTTCAGCTCAGAAGTCGCCAAGGAATTTGCCATAACCCCATGATTTCTGATTCGCCGGCTGCCTCTGTTGTAGGCGGCACCTGCGGCGTCACGGCTAAGTCGCTGTCCTCAAAGAATTTAGTTCTAGCTTTCTGTTGACGCTCCCGGGTCGCGCTCCTATAGTGGCCGAAGGTGGTACAAAGTGGGAGGAAATGGGCTTCAGTGCCCTATCCGCCATGTTCCGTGGGGCAACCAAGATCACGCTGGATGCGAAGGGGCGGCTGGCTTTCCCGGCCCGCTATCGCGAGCGGCTGGCCACGCGCTGTGCCGGTCAGCTGGTGTGCACCGTGGACCCGGACTACTGCCTGCTCATTTACCCGCTCCCGGACTGGGAGGAGATCGAGCGCAAGCTGATGCGCCTGCCTTCGCTCAACCAGAAGGCGCGCCGGCTGCAACGGCTGATGGTCGGCTATGCATCGGAGCTGGACCTCGACAGCCATGGGCGGGTGCTGATACCGCGCGAGCTGCGTGAATTCGCGGCCCTGGACCGGCAGGCCATCCTGTTCGGGCAGGGCAACAGGTTCGAGTTGTGGGACGAGGCGCGCTGGAACGAGCGGCGTGACCAGTGGCTGGCGGACGGGTCCGACACGGGCATGGACCTGCCGGCAGAACTGGGCCAGCTGTCTCTCTGAGGTCGACGGCCTCCTCGTCGGGCGCAGCCACTGCGGGCGTCGCAGCTGGCGCTGGGGGTTGGAGGTGGAAGGCCATGTTCCGGTACTCCTCGACGAGGTGCTCCACGGCCTTGCCGTCCGGCCCGACGGCACCTACGTGGATGCGACCTTCGGCCGTGGCGGGCACAGCCGGATGATCCTCGGGGCCTTGGGACCGCGCGGCCGCTTGCTCGCGCTGGACCAGGACCCCGATGCGGTGAGGGTGGGCCGGGAGCTGGCGCAGGCGGATTCCCGGTTCGCGATAGAACAAGAAAGCTTCGGGCGATTGCGGCGGATTGTGGAAGCACAGGGTTTGACAAGCGGGGTTGACGGGATCCTGTTCGATCTCGGCGTTTCGTCGCCGCAGCTCGACACGCCCGAGCGCGGCTTCAGCTTCCAGCACGAGGGCCCGCTCGACATGCGCATGGACCCGGCCAGCGGCCCGAGCGCGGCCGACTGGCTCAATGCCGCCGAGGAGCGCGAGATTGCCGGCGTGCTGCGCCGGCTGGGCGAGGAGCCGTCCGCCGGCCGCATCGCCCGCGCCATCTGTGCACAGCGCCAGCACCAGCCGATCCTCACTACTACCGACCTGGCCGCGGTGGTGCTCTCGGTCATGCCGCGGCGTGGCCCGCGCCATCCGGCGACCCGCGTGTTCCAGGCAATCCGCATCTTCATCAACCGCGAGCTCGAGGTGCTGGAGGCTGGCCTGCTGCAGGCGCTGGAACTGCTCGCCAGCGGCGGGCGGCTCTGTGTTATCAGCTTCCACTCGCTGGAGGACCGCATTGCCAAGCGTTTCCTGCGCGATCACTCGCGGGTCGACCCGGCGCTGGACCAGCTGCCGGTGGTGCCCGAGTCGGCAAGGCCGCGCCTGCGGCTCATCGGTGGCGCCATCCATGCCAGTGACGCCGAGCTGGCCCGCAATCCGCGGGCGCGCAGTGCCGTGCTGCGCGTGGCGGAGAAGCTGGCATGAACGCGACGCTGCGCAACCGCGGCCTGTTCGCGGCCCTGGTGCTGGCGGTGCTGGCCTCGGCCGTCGCAGTCGTCTACGCCAAGCACGAGAACCGCAAGCTGTTTGCCGAACTGCAGGCGCTCACGCAGCAGCGCGACCAGCTGGAGGTGGACTGGAGCCGGTTGCAGATCGAGCAGAGCGTCTGGTCCTCGCATGCCAGGGTCGAGCAGCTCGGCCGCGAGCAGATGCATATGCGCAGCCCAGGTCCGGATGAGATCCGGTCGCTGCCATGAACGAGCGTGACGCAGTGGGGCGGGCGCCCCAGCAGAGCTTCCGGATCCGCTGGGCCGTTGCCTGCGGCCTGCTGGTGCTGATGGCTCTGGTGCTGGTCGGGCGAGCGGTACACCTGCAGGTCTTCAACAAGGACTTCCTCATCAGCCAGGCCGAGGCGCGCCACCTGCGGACTGCCAAGATCTCGGCCAACCGCGGCGTCATCACCGACCGTAATGGACAGCCGCTCGCCGCCTCCATGCCGGTGGACAGCCTCTGGGTGAGCCCGCAGGAACTGGCGCGTGCCCCGGAGTACATCCCGCGGCTCGCCAGGGCGCTGGGACTGGAGCCCGGCGCGCTGGCGCGGCAGATCACCCGCAACGTCGACAAGGACTTCATGTACCTGCAGCGGCACATGAACCCCGCCGATGCCCGCGCCGTCCTCGACAACGGCATTCCCGGCGTGCATGTCCTGCGGGAGTACCGCCGCTATTACCCGGCCGGCGAGGTCACCGGGCACCTGGTGGGCTTCACCAACGTCGACGACGACGGCCAGGAGGGCATGGAGCTGGAGTTCGATGGCTGGCTGCGTGGTCACCCGGGCAAGAAGCTGGTGCTGCGCGACCGGCTGGGCCGCGTGGTGGAAGACGTGGAGCGGCTGGAGCCGCCGAGCCCGGGGCGTGAGGTTGCCGCATCCATCGACCTGCGCATCCAGTACCTGGCCTACCGGGAACTCAAGGCCGCGGTGCAGGAGAACCGGGCGCTGTCGGGTTCCGCCGTGGTGCTCGACGCCGAGACCGGCGAGGTGCTGGCCATGGTCAACCAGCCCTCCTACAACCCCAACGACCGCTCGCAGTACGCGCCGGCGCGCTTCCGCAACCGCGCCATCACCGACCTGTTCGAACCCGGCTCGAGCTTCAAGCCGCTGATCATCGCCGCGGCGCTGGAGAGCGGGCAGTGGCAGCCCGGCAGCCGCGTGGACACCTCGCCGGGCATGCTGCAGGTGGCCAACAAGGTCATCGAGGACGAGCACAACCTCGGCGTCATCGACCTCGCCACGCTGCTGGCGCGCTCGAGCAACGTCGGTGTCACTAAGGTGGCGCTGTCGCTGCCCTCCGAGCAACTGTGGAGCGTGCTCACCCGCTTCGGCATCGGGCGGCCGACATCCAGCGGCTTCCCCGGCGAGTCCGCGGGCCTGCTGAGTCCCTACGAGAACTGGCGACCGATCGCCAAGGCCACCATGGCCTATGGCTACGGCCTGTCGGTCACGCCGCTGCAGCTCGCCCAGAGCTACGCGGTGTTCGCGGCCGACGGCGTGATGCGCCCGGTGTCGCTGATCCGCGTGGATCACCCGCCGATCGGCCGCAAGGTGCTGTCGACCGACAACGCACGCGCCATGGTCGAGCTGCTCGAGCACGTGGTGGCGCCCGATGGCACCGGTCTGCGTGCCGCGGTCGCCGGCTATCGCGTCGCCGGCAAGACCGGCACGGCGCGTAAGTTCGATATCGGCGGCTACTCCTCCGAGCGCTACACCGCAGTGTTCGCGGGTGTCGCACCGGTGAGCCGGCCGCGCCTGGCCGTGGTGGTCGTGGTGGACGAGCCGCGGGCCGGCGAGTACTACGGCGGCGCTGTGGCGGCACCGGTGTTCTCGAAGATCGTGGCGGGTGCCATGCGCATCCTGGCCATCGCCCCGGACAAGCCTGTGGCGCCGTCGCGCCGGGAAGCGCAGCCGGCGATCACGGCAGCGAACAACCCGTGATGGACGCAGCGGAAGCCGACATGCAGCTGAACCGCCTGTTTCCCGGTCTCACCCCCGCGCCGCCGGCGCTCGATGTCTGCGACATCGCCGCCCACAGCGCCGACGTGGTGCCGGGCGGGTTGTTCCTCGCCTGCGCCGGCGGCCGCAGCCACGGCCTGCGCTTCCTCGCCGATGCACTCGATCGCGGCGCCAGCGCCGTCGCCTGGGAGCCGCAGCCGGGAGCCGCGGCACCGGAGCTGCCCGCGGGCGTCGCCGGCCTGCGGGTCCCCGGGCTGCAGCGTGAACTCGGCGGCATCGCCAATCGTTTCTTCGCCAGTCCGTCGGCCAGCGTCGAGGTCGTCGGCATCACCGGCACCAATGGCAAGACCACCGTGGCCTGGCTGCTGGCACAGGCGCTCGAGCACCTCGGCCAGCCCGCGGGCTACATGGGCACGCTGGGCCACGGCCGCATCGGCGCGCTGCGCACGGCCGCGCTGACCACGCCGGGCTGCGTGACGGTGCATCGCCAGCTGCGCGAACTCGCCGATGGCGGCGCCCGGAAGGTGGCCATGGAGGTGTCCTCCCATGCGCTGGACCAGGGCCGCGTGGATGGCGTGGCATTTCGCATCGCTGCTTTCACCAACCTCAGCCGTGACCACCTCGACTACCACGGCGACCTCGCGAGCTACGCCCGCGCCAAGGCGCGGCTGTTCCTCGAGGCTGGCGCCGCCGTCGCCGTCATCAACCTCGGCGATGCCTTCGGTCGGGACCTCGCGGGCCGGTTGCCGCCGGGCACCCGGCTGGTCGGCGTCGCTGCCATGCCGGGTACCGCCGCGAGCCTGACCATCGAGCCGGTGGCCGCCAGTGGTCCCGGCCAGCGCCTGCGGCTGCGGGTGGCTGCTGCGGACCTGCAGTTCGACTCGCCACTGCTCGGTGGCTTCAACCGCGACAACCTTGCGGTGGCCGCCGGCATCCTCCATGCGCAGGGCTTCGCGCCGGCGGCGATCGCCACCGCGCTCGCCAGCTGCCAGGCGCCGCCGGGACGCATGCAGCTGCTGCCGTCCGCCGCGGGGCCGTGCGTGGTGGTGGATTTCGCGCACACACCCGATGCGCTGCGCCGCGTACTGGAAGCGCTGCGCGAGACGGCGCCAGCGCGCCTGTGGTGCGTGTTCGGCTGTGGTGGCGATCGCGACGCCGGCAAGCGGCCGCTGATGGGCGCGGTCGCGCGCGAGCTCGCCGATCGCCTGGTCATCACCGACGACAACCCGCGCAGCGAGGATCCGGACGCCATCGTCGCCGCCATCCTCGCAGGCGCCGGTCGCGGCCCGCAGGTCGAGGTGATCCGCGACCGTGCCGCCGCCATCCAGCATGCGGTAGGCATGGCCGCCCCCGGCGATGTGGTGCTGATTGCCGGCAAGGGGCACGAGGCACAGCAGATCGTCGGCCACGAAGCGCGTGCCTTTTCCGACCAGGCGGTGGCGAGCGCTGCGCTCGCCGGGCGGCCATGAGCATGGGTCGCCTGTCCATGGTGGCGAAGGCGGTCGGCGGCACGCTCGTCGGCAGCGATGCCGAGTTCGCGGCGGTGAGCACCGACACCCGCAGCCTGCAGCCCGGCGAGCTGTTCTTCGCCCTGCGCGGCGCCAGCAATGACGGCAATGCCTTCGTCGCCGAGGCGGCGCGGCTCGGTGCCGCCGGCGCCGTGGTGAGTGCACGCCAGCCGGGCACGTTGCCGCAGGTCGAGGTGGCCGACACGCGCCTTGCCCTGGGCGAACTGGCGCGGGCCTGGCGCGCGCGCTTCTCCCTGCCGCTGATCGGCATTACCGGTTCCAATGGCAAGACCACGGTCAAGGAGATGACGGCGGCCATCATGCGCGCCGCCTTCGGCGGCAGCGTGGATCCGCTGCTGGTGACCTGGGGCAACCTGAACAACGAGATCGGCCTGCCGCGCACGCTGCTGTACCTGAACGAAACCCACCGCGCGGCGGTGATCGAGATGGGCGCGGCGAAACGCGGCGACATCGCCTACCTGGCGCGCATTGCCTGCCCCACCGTTGCCGTGGTGACCAACGCAGCGCGTGCCCACCTGCAGGGCTTCGGCAGCATCGACGAGGTCGCCGCCACCAAGGGCGAGATCTACGACTTCCTGCCGGCGACCGGTACCGCCGTCATCAACCGCGATGACCGCTTCTTCCATTCCTGGTGGGAGCGCAGTGCTGGCCGCCAGCGCCTGGGCTTTGGCCTGCATCCCGACGCGGATTTCCGCGCCACCGACATCGTCGTCTCCGGCACCATCGGCTTCACGTTGCACGGGCCCGGTGGCGCCCTGCCGGTGCGCCTGGCCATGGCCGGGGCCCACAACGTCCTCAATGCGCTCGCTGCCGCTGCCGCGGCCCATGCCGCGGGAGCGAAGCCGGCTGCCATCGCCGCCGGACTGGCGGCGGTGCGCAACGTTGCCGGCCGCCTGCGCCGGGTGCCGGCCCGGCAGCGCTTCACGCTCTACGACGACAGCTACAACGCCAATCCGGGTTCGGTGCGCGCCGCGATCGCTTTCCTCGGCAGCCAGGCGGGCGAGCGCTGGCTGGTGCTGGGCGACATGGCCGAACTCGGGCCGGACAGCCTGCAGATGCATCGCGAGATGGGCGAATGCGCACGCCTGGCGGGCATCTCCCGGCTTTATTGCGCGGGCAGCCACAGCCAGGCAGCAGCCGAGGCCTTCGGCCGCAACGCGCGCCACTTCAGCGAGGTTCCGGCACTGGCGGCAGCACTGGCCGGCGAAGTTCGGCCGGGCATCACCATGCTGGTCAAGGGTTCCCGCTCCATGGGCATGGAGCGGGTGGTGCAGGCGCTCGCTGCCGACGGCAGCCCGGCGGGGGAGTGACGACGGCAATGCTGTACCTGGCCGCAGAGTTCCTCACGCGCTTCGTCTCGGGCTTCAACCTGTTCACTTACATCACCATGCGCGCGATCATGAGCGCGCTGACGGCGCTGATCCTCTCGCTCATGCTCGGGCCCGGCCTGATCCGCCGCCTGACGGAGAAGAAGATCGGCCAGACGGTGCGCAACGACGGCCCGGGCAGCCACCTGCCGAAGGCCGGTACGCCGACCATGGGCGGCACGCTGATCCTGCTGGCGATCGCGGCGGGCACGCTGCTCTGGGCCGACCTGCGCAGTCACTATGTCTGGGTGGTCCTCGGCGTGACGCTGGCCTACGGCCTGATCGGCTTCGTCGACGACTACCGCAAGCTGACCCGCCGCGACCCGAAGGGCCTCTCGGCCCGTGCCAAGTTCAGCGGCCAGCTGCTGGTGGCGCTGGCGGCGGCGGGTTACCTGTACGCGCTGGCGGACCGGCCGCAGGAGACGGCGCTGCTGGTGCCGTACCTGAAGAACATCGCCATCCCGCTGGGCGGCTTCTACATCGCCTTCGTGACCCTGGTGATCGTCGGCACCAGCAACGCCGTCAACCTCACCGACGGCCTCGACGGCCTGGCAACCATGCCTGCGGTGCTGGTGGGCGGCGCCCTCGGGGTGTTCGCCTACGCCGCGGGCAATGTCATCTACTCGCGCTACCTCGGCATTCCCTACGTGGCCGGTGCGGGCGAGATGCTGGTGTTCTGCGCGGCGCTGGCCGGTGCCGGCCTCGGCTTCCTCTGGTTCAACGCCTATCCGGCCCAGGTCTTCATGGGTGATGTCGGCGCGCTCGCGCTCGGCGGTGCGCTCGGTGCCGTGGCGGTGGTGGTGCGCCAGGAGCTGGTGCTGGTGATCATGGGCGGCATCTTCGTCGCCGAGACCGTCTCGGTGATGATCCAGGTGGCCTCGTTCAAGCTCACCGGCAAGCGCGTGTTCCGCATGGCGCCGCTGCACCACCACTTCGAGCTCAAGGGCTGGGCCGAGCCGAAGGTCATCGTGCGTTTCTGGATCATCACCGTGATCCTGGTCCTGGTCGGGCTTTCGAGCCTGAAGATCCGATGATGGCTGCGCGCAGCACCGACAGGCCCGGGCCGGAGACCGCCGTCTCCCGCGATGTGCTGGTGCTCGGCATGGGCGTCACCGGCGCATCCTGCGCCCGCCACCTCGCCGCGCGCGGCCACGGCGCCTGGTTCGCCGACACGCGCGCCGAGCCGCCCGGCCTGGCTGCCATCCGCAAGGCGATGCCCGGGGCCGGACTGCTGGCCGGCGCGATGCCGGCCACGCTGCCCGCGGGAGTCGGCAGGATCGTGGTCTCGCCGGGCGTTGACCTCGACCTGCCGGTGTTGATCGAGGCGCGCCGCCGCGGCCTTCCGGTGCTGAGCGATCTCGACCTGTTCGCCGCCGATTGCCGGGCGCCGATGCTGGGCATCACCGGCTCCAACGGCAAGAGCACCGTGACGACGATGGTCGGCGCCATGCTTGCGGCCGGTGGCTGGCCCGTTGCGGTCGGCGCCAACCTCGGCACGCCGGCGCTCGACCTGCTCGATGCTACGGTGCAGGCCTACGTGCTGGAGCTGTCCAGCTTCCAGCTCGAGCGCAGCGCGCCGCTGGCGCTCAAGGCGGCCGTGGTGCTGAACGTCGCCCCGGACCACCTCGACAAGCACGGCAGCATGGCGGCTTATGCGGCGGCCAAGGCGCGCATCTACGCGCGCTGCGAAGTCGCCGTCCTGAACCGGGACGAGCCCGCGCTCGCCGCCATGGTGCCGCCCGGCACGCGGATCATCGGCTTCGGCCTCGGTCGCCCCGCGGGCGAGGACTTCGGCCTCGTCGACAGCCAGGGCAGCGAGTGGCTGGCACAGGGCGAGCGCCTGCTGCTGCCGGTCGCCGATCTCGGCACCACCGGGCGCCACAACGTGGCCAACGCGCTGGCGGCGCTGGCGCTGGTGGCAGCAGCCGGTGGTCCGCTGGACACGGCCGCCGTGCTGCGCAGTTTCCATGGACTGCCGCACCGGATGCAGGTGGTCGCCAGGGCGCGCGGGATCACCTGGATCGACGACTCCAAGGCGACCAACGTGGCGGCCGCGGTGACGGCAATCCGCGGCGTCGACGGTCCGCTGGTCCTCATCGCCGGCGGCGACGCCAAGGGGCAGGAGTTCGCCGAACTGGCCGCGGCGCTGCAGGGGCGTGATGCGGCGGTGATCCTCATCGGCCAGGATCGCGCGCGCATGGCGCAGGAACTGCGTGGTACCGCCGCCGTGGAACTGGCCGACACGCTGCCCGGTGCCGTGCGCCGCGCCAGCGAGCTGGCGCCGGCCGGCGCCACGGTGTTGCTGGCCCCGGCCTGCAGCAGCCTCGACATGTTCCGCAACTTCGAGCACCGCGGCCAGGTCTTCGCCGCGGCGGCGCGCGAGGTGGCCGCGTGAGTGCGCGCCTGGAGGCCGGGCGGATGCTCTCGCTGCGGGCGGAGCCGCGCTTCGACCTGGTGCTGGTGCTCGCGGTGGCGGCCCTGTTGTGCATTGGCCTGGTGATGGTGGCCTCGGCTTCGATGTCGCTGGCAGAACGCAGCTACGGCGGGCCGCTGTACTTCTTCTGGCGGCAACTGGGCGCCGTCAGCATCGGTCTGCTCGGTGGCTGGGTGATGCTGCGTACGCCAACCACGTTCTGGGAGCGGCTCGGGCCGGCGCTGCTGGTGCTGGCACTGGTGCTGCTGCTGTCGGTGCTGCTGCCGGGCCTCGGCCGCACAGTCAACGGCAGCACGCGCTGGCTCAGCGTGGCCGGGATGAACCTCATCCAGGTGTCGGAGCCGGCGCGCCTGCTGATGCTGCTGTACTTCGCCGGCTACGCGGTGCGGCGTAACCAGGAACTGCGCAGCAGCTTTGCCGGCTTCGCCAGGCCGATCGGCCTGAGCATCGTCGCCTGCGCGATGCTGCTGCTGCAGCCGGACTTCGGCGCCGCCATGATGCTCATGGTGGTGACGCTGGCGGTGCTGTTCGTGGCCGGCGGGCGCATCCGCGACTTCGCGCTCTGCGCCGGCACGGTGCTGGTGCTGGGGGCGCTGGCGGCGGTGGCCGCACCGTACCGCGTGGTGCGCCTGACGTCCTTCCTCAATCCCTGGCTGGATCCCTACAAGACCGGCTTCCAGCTCACCAACTCGCTGATCGCCATCGGCACCGGCGAGTGGTCCGGGCTCGGTCTCGGCGGCAGCGTCCAGAAGCTCTTCTACCTGCCGGAGGCACACACCGATTTCGTGTTCGCGGTGATTGCCGAGGAGTTCGGCCTGCTGGGCAGCGTGGCGCTGGTGGCGCTGTTCGGCGTGGTGGTCTGGCGCGTGCTGCTGGTGTCGCGCCAGGCCGCGCTGCGCGAGCAGTGGTACCAGGCCTGCGTCGCCTTCGGCTTCGCCGCCTGGCAGGGCGCGCAGGTGTTCATCAACATCGGCGTGAACATGGGCATCCTGCCCACCAAGGGCCTGACGCTGCCGCTGGTGAGCTACGGCCGCAGCAGCCTGCTGGTGACGCTGATCGGCTTCGGGCTGCTGCTGCGCATCGACATGGAGAACCGTGGCGCCGTTGGCCGCCGGCGTGCCGCGGCCGAGCGGAGGCCCGCCGCATGAAGCGCGCACCGGTCCTGATCATGGCTGGCGGCACCGGCGGGCACGTGTTTCCGGCACTGGCGGTGGCGCGCGTCCTGCGCGGCCGCGACGAGCAGGTCGTATGGCTGGGCAGCCGCAACGGCATGGAAACGCGGCTGGTCCCGCAGGACGGCTTCGACATCGAGACCATCCGCGTCAGCGGCCTGCGCCGCAAGGGCCTGCTCGCCTGGCTCGGCGCGCCCTGGCTGCTGGCCCTGGCCCTGGCGGATGCGCTGCGCGTGATGCGCCGCCGGCGCCCGAAGGCCGTGCTCGGCATGGGAGGTTTCGCCTCCGGGCCGGGCGGCGTGGCGGCCTGGCTGCTCGGCCGGCCGCTGGTCATCCACGAACAGAACGCCGTGGCCGGCCTTACCAATCGCCTTCTGGCTGGATTGGCCCGGGAAGTGCTGGAAGCCTTCCCGGGCAGTTTTTCCAGCGGAAAACACCGTCGCCTGACCGGCAATCCGGTGCGCGCCGACATCGAACGGCTGCCCGATCCGGCGCAACGACTTGCCGGGCGCAGCGGCCCGCTGCGGCTGCTGGTGCTCGGCGGCAGCCAGGGCGCGCGGGTGCTCAACGAGAACCTGGCGCCGGCGCTGGCGCTGCTGCCAGCCGCGGCGCGCCCGGAGGTCTGGCACCAGGCGGGCGCGGCTACGCTGGAACTGGCGCGCGCCGCGTATCGCCAGGCCGGCATCGAGGCGCGCACCGAGGCCTTCATCACCGACATGGCGGCCGCCTATGCCTGGGCCGACCTGGTGATCTGCCGCGCTGGCGCGCTGACCATCGCCGAACTCGCGGCGGCGGGACTGCCGGCGGTGCTGGTGCCGTTCCCGGGCGCGGTGGACGACCACCAGACGCGCAACGCCGCCTTCCTCGTCGATGCCGGTGCCGCCGTGCTGTTGCCGCAGGCGGAACTGACGCCGGCGCGCCTCGCCGCGGAGATCGGCGCCTACGATGCCGCGCGCCGGCTGGTGCTCGAGCGCGCCCTCAGGGCCCGCGCCCAGGCGCAGCCCGGGGCTGCCGAGGCCATCGCCGATCTCTGCCTGCAGGTGGCGGAGGCCGCATGAAGCAGCGCATGCGCAAGATCCAGCGTATCCACCTGGTCGGCATCGGCGGCGTCGGCATGGGCGGCATCGCCGAGGTGCTGCTCAACATCGGCTACGAGGTGCAGGGCTCGGATCTCAGGGAGTCGGCCATGACCGCGCGCCTGGCGCGGCTCGGTGCCCGCATTTTCATTGGCCACGAGGCCACCAACATCGATGGCGCCGACGTGGTCGTGGTGTCCACCGCCGTGGACCCGGCGAATCCCGAGCTGGCCGCGGCCCGTGCCCAGCGCAAGCCGGTGGTGCGCCGCGCGGAAATGCTCGCCGAGCTGATGCGCTTCCGCTACGCGATCGCAGTGTCCGGCAGCCATGGCAAGACCACCACCACCAGCCTGGTGGCCAGCGTGCTGGCCGAGGCCGGCGAGGATCCCACCTTCGTCATCGGCGGCCGCCTGAAGAGTGCCGACACCAACGGGCGGCTCGGTGCCGGCCGCTACCTCGTGGCCGAGGCGGACGAGAGCGATGCCTCGTTCATCCACCTGCAGCCGATGATCGCCGTGGTGACCAACATCGACAGCGACCACCTCGGCACCTATGGCGGTGACATCGGTCGCCTGCGCCAGACCTTCGTCGAGTTCCTGCACAACCTGCCGTTCTACGGGCTGGCGATCCTCTGCCTCGACGACCCGGGCGTCGCCGCCATCGCCGCCGAGGTGCAGCGCCCGACGATCACCTACGGTCTGGGCGAAGGCGCGGACGTGCGGGCACTGGACATCCGCGCCGAGGGGCTGCGCTCGCACTTCCGCGTGACGCGGCCGGGCGGCCGGCCGCCGCTGGAGATCACGCTGAACCTGCCCGGGCGGCACAACGTGCGCAATGCGCTGGCAGCGGTGGCGCTGGCCGACGAACTGGCGCTCGACGACAAGGCGGTGCAGCGCGCGCTCGCGGAGTTCCAGGGCATCGACCGCCGGCTTCAGGTCCTCGGTGAGGTGGAGACCGCCAGCGGCCGCATCGTGCTGGTGGATGACTACGGCCACCATCCCACGGAGATCGCCGCCACCATGCGCGCGGCGCGCGATGCCTGGCCCGGCCGGCGCCTGGTCGTCGCCTTCCAGCCGCATCGCTACACCCGCACGCGGGACCTGCTGGACGACTTCGCCGAAGTGCTCGCGACTGCCGACGCGCTGCTGGTGACCGAGGTGTACGCGGCCGGCGAGGATCCGATCGCCGGTGCCGACGGCCGTGCCATCTGCCGCGCGGTGCGCAGCCGCGGCGCCGTGGAGCCGGTGTTTCTGTCGCGCCTGGACCGGCTGCCGCGGCAGCTGGCGAGCGTGGTCCAGGACGGCGACGTGGTGCTGACGCTGGGCGCGGGTGACATCGGCGCGGCAGCACAGAAACTCCCGGCGGCGCTGGCGCGCCGGCCTGGCCAGAGACGCAACCCGTGAGGGCCATGGGCGTGGCGGCACCGGAAAAAGCCAGGATCTCCTACGGTGAACCGATGGCGCGGCACACGTCCTGGCGCGTGGGCGGGCCGGCCGACATCTATTTCCGGCCGCGGTCGCGCGATGAACTGGTGGATTTCCTGCGCCGCCTGGATCCGGCTACCGCGGTGCACTGGGTGGGGCTCGGCAGCAACCTGCTGGTGCGCGATGGCGGCATACGCGGCGTGGTCATCGCCACCGCCGGCTGCCTGGAGCACCTGCGCCACCTCGGCGACGGGCTGGTGGAAGCCGAGGCCGGCGTGCCCTGCACGGTGCTGGCGCGCCACTGTGCGCGCTGGCAGGTCGGGCCCGCCAGTTTCTTCGCCGGCATTCCCGGCACCGTGGGCGGGGCGCTGGTGATGAATGCTGGTGCCTTTGGCGGCGAGACCTGGCAGCAGGTGGTCGAGGTCGAGGTGGTCAATCGCCGCGGCGAGGTGACACGCCGCAGCCCGGAGGACTACCGCATCGCCTACCGCGAAGTCCGGGGGCCGGAAGGGGAGTGGTTCCTGGCGGCGCGTTTCCGCTTCGATCCCGCGCGCCCCACCAGCCTCGAGGCGGTGCGCACGCTGATCCAGGAGCGCCAGGCGAAGCAGCCGCTGGGCATGCCGAGCTGCGGCTCGGTGTTCCGTAACCCGCCGGGAGATTTCGCCGGGCGCCTCATCGAGGCGGCGGGCCTGAAGGGCGCGCGCATCGGTGGCGCCCAGGTCTCGGAGAAGCACGCCAATTTCATCATCAACGCCGGCAAGGCCAGCGCTGCCGACATCGAGGCGCTGATCGGCCACGTGCAGGCACGGGTCGCGGCAGTGCATGGCGTCAGCCTGGTGCCCGAAGTGCATGTGCTGGGCGAGGCGGCGGACAGGGAGTCCAGGGAATGAGTTCCGGCAGGTATCCACGTATCAGCGATCCGGCAGCCTTCGGCAAGGTGGCCGTGCTCCTCGGCGGCAAGTCCTCGGAACGCGAGATCTCGCTGCTGACCGGCGAGGCCGTGCACCAGGCCCTGCTGCGCCAGGGCGTGCGCGCGGAGCGGCTCGATCCGTCCAGCGATTTTCCGGCCGCGCTCCAGCAGGGCGGCTTCGACCGCGCCTGGATTGCCCTGCACGGCCGTGGCGGCGAGGACGGCAGCATGCAGGGCCTGCTCAGCTGCCTCGGCATCCCGTTCACGGGCAGCGGCGTGCTTGGCTCGGCCATCGCCATGGACAAGCTGCGCACCAAGCGTCTGCTGGCGGCCGTCGGCGTGCCGACACCACGCTTCCACGTGCTCGCCGGCGAGCGCGACTTTGCCCCGGCGCTGGCCGAGCTTGGCCTGCCGCTGATCGTCAAGCCGGCCAGTGAAGGTTCCAGCATCGGCATGAGCAAGGTGCAGCGAGCAGAAGACCTGCCCCACGCCTATGCCACCGCCGCGCGCTTCGGTGACGAGGTGTTCTGCGAGGAGTGGATCCAGGGTGCCGAGTACACCGCAGCCATCCTCCATGACCGCGTGCTGCCGCTGATCCGCATCGAGGCCAGGGCCATCTTCTACGACTACCAGGCGAAGTATTTCAGCGACGAGACCCGCTACATCTGCCCCTGCGGCCTGGAGCCCGCGACCGAGCAGCGCTTCGCGGCGGTGGCCGCCGCTGCCTTCGATGCGGTGGCGGCTTCGGGCTGGGGGCGGGTGGACCTGATGGCCGGTGCGGATGGCATCGCCAGGGTACTGGAGGTCAACACGGTGCCTGGCATGACCAGCCACAGCCTGGTGCCGATGGCGGCTGCCGCGGCCGGCACCGGCTTCGATGAACTGGTCTGGCGCATCCTCGAGACCAGCTTTCCGCGGGAGGGCGAGGCGCATGCTGCGCAGGCGTAACCGTCGTCGCGCCGAGCGGCCGGCCCTGAAGATGCCGGCCATTCCCTGGCGTGTCATCGGGGTGGCGGCCGCGGTGCTGGTCCTCGCGCTGGGCGGCTACCAGGCCAGCGCCTGGCTGCTGAACCGGCCGATCGTCACGCTGCAGCTCAGTGGCCAGTTCCAGCGCGTCACGGCGATTCAGGTCGAGGCGCTCGTGGAGCCCTATGCAAGGGCGGGATTCCTCGACGTCGACCTGGAGGGCATCCGCCGGACGCTCACCGACCTGCCGTGGGTGGCCAACGTGGAAGTGCGCCGCCGCTTCCCGGGCACGCTCGAGGTCGCGGTGCGCGAGGAAAAGCCCATCGCCTGCTGGGGCGAGCGCGGCCTGCTCAACGCCGCCGGTGAACTGTTCCTGCCCGATGCCGGGCACGTTCCTGCCGAACTGCCGCGCCTGAAGGGACCGCCGGGAACGGAGGCACAGGTGACACAACGCTACTTCGCCGTCCAGGAACAGCTCGAGCACCGCGGGATGTCCGCCGCCAGCGTGACGCTCGATGCGCGCGGCGCCTGGGCGTTCCAGACCAGCAACGGCCTCCAGGTGCGCCTCGGTGCCAACAGCATCGACGAGCGCATCGCGCGGTTCTTCCAGGTGCTGGACCGGACCCTGACCCATATGGCGGGAGAAGTGGACTACGTGGACATGCGCTATCCCAACGGCTTCGCCATCGGCTGGAAGAGTCCCGCCGCGGCACGCACCACAACCGACGAGGAGCGCCGGCCGCATGCCTAAGAAATCCGAGCAACGGCTGCTGGTGGGACTCGACATCGGCACCTCGAAGGTGGTGGCCATCGTCGGCGAGCTGCAGGAAGACAATTCGCTGGAGGTCATCGGCTTCGGCATGCATCCCTCCCGCGGCCTGAAGAAGGGCGTGGTGGTCAACATCGAGTCCACCGTGACCTCGATCCAGCGTGCGGTGGAAGAGGCCGAGCTGATGGCTGGCTGCGAGATCCATGCGGTCTACACCGGCATTGCCGGCAGCCACGTGCGCAGCCTCAATTCCCATGGCATCGTCGCCATCCGTGACCGCGAGGTGACCCGCAGCGACGTCGACCGCGTCATCGACGCGGCGCGTGCCGTGGCCATCCCGGCCGACCAGAAGATCCTCCATGTCCTGCCGCAGGAATTCATCATCGACGGGCAGGAGGGCATCCGCGAGCCGATCGGCATGTCCGGCGTGCGCCTCGAGGCCCGGGTCCACATGGTGACCGGCGCGGCCAGCGCGGCCCAGAACATCGTCAAGTGCGTGCAGCGCTGCGGCCTGGAGGTGGAGGACATCGTGCTCGAGCAGCTGGCCTCCAGCCATGCGGTGCTCACCGACGACGAGAAGGAACTCGGCGTGTGCCTGGTGGATGTCGGCGGCGGCACCACCGACATCGCGGTGTTCAACTCCGGCGCCATCCGCCACACCGCGGTGATCCCCATCGCCGGCGACCAGGTGACCAACGACATCGCGATCTCGCTGCGGACGCCGACCCAGTACGCCGAGGAGATCAAGATCAAGTACGCCTGCGCCTTGTCGCAGCTGGCGACGGCCGACGAGACCATCGAAGTGCCGAGCGTGGGCGATCGCCCGTCGCGGCGCCTGGCGCGGCAGACGCTGGCGGAGGTGGTCGAGCCCCGCTACGAGGAGCTCTTCGGCTTCGTGCGCGACGAACTGCGCCGCAGCGGCTTCGAGGAGATGGTGGCGGCGGGCGTGGTGCTCACCGGCGGCAGTTCCAAGATGGAAGGTGCGGTGGAACTGGCGGAGGAGGTGTTCCACATGCCGGTGCGCCTCGGCCTGCCGCAGCACGTGCGCGGGCTTGGCGACGTGGTGCGCAACCCGATCCACGCCACCGGTGTCGGCCTGCTGCTGTATGCGCGCGACCGGGCGGCGAGGGCAGGCGGTGAGCCACCGCTGAGCCCCGGGATGCAGGACGTCTGGGCCCGCATGAAGGCCTGGTTCCAGGGAAGTTTCTAAGGGGCCCCTGACTCATAGAGGCCCCAGGGTGCGTTGTTGTTGTTTGTGGAGGAGATACGGCAATGTTTGAACTGATGGATACGATGAGCCAGAACGCGGTGATCAAGGTCATCGGCGTCGGCGGTGGCGGCGGCAACGCCGTCAAGCACATGGCCAGCTGCGGTATCGAGGGCGTGGAGTTCATCTGCGCCAACACCGACGCCCAGGCCCTGCGCGGGTCCAATGTCCGCACGGCACTGCAGATCGGCTGCAACATCACCAAGGGCCTGGGTGCGGGTGCGGACCCGGATGTCGGCCGCCAGGCCGCCATGGAGGACCGCGACCGGATCATCGAGGTGATCACCGGCGCCGACATGCTGTTCATCACCGCCGGCCTCGGCGGCGGCACCGGCACCGGCGCAGCACCAGTGGTGGCCCAGGTGGCCAAGGAGCTCGGCATTCTCACGGTCGCCGTCGTGACCAAGCCCTTCAAGATGGAAGGCCGCAAGCGCCTGACCGCGGCCGACCAGGGCATCCACGACCTCGGCAAGTACGTCGACTCGCTGATCACCATTCCCAACGAGAAGCTGCTGTCGGTGCTCGGTTCGCAGACCACGCTGCTCGATGCCTTCCGCGCCGCCAATGAAGTGCTGCAGGGTGCGGTGCAGGGCATCGCCGAGCTGATCACCCGGCCGGGTCTGATCAACGTCGACTTTGCCGACGTACGCACCGTGATGGGCGAGATGGGTATGGCCATGATGGGTTCCGGCACGGCCACCGGCCAGGACCGGGCCCGCGAGGCCGCCGAAGCCGCCATTTCCAGCCCGCTGCTCGAGGAAGTGAACCTGCAGGGCGCACGCGGCATCCTCGTCAACGTGACGGCCGGCATGGATCTTTCGATCGGCGAGTTCCACCAGGTGGGCGAGACCGTCAAGCAGTGTGCGTCGGACGACGCCACCGTGGTCATCGGCACGGTCATCGATCCGGAGATGTCCGACAGCATCCGCGTCACCGTGGTCGCCACCGGCCTCGGCCGGCCGGAGGCGCTGCGCCAGCCCGAGGTGACGCCGATGCGCGTGGTGCCGCGCGCGGCAAGTCCGGCAGCCGCCGCGCCCGAGCCGGTGCAGCCGAGCTACGAGGGCTACGAGCGGCCGGCCTACCGGCGGCGGGCAGTGAACGAATCGCCGGTCATGTCGGGTCCGGCGGCGGAGGCGAACTTCGAGATGCTGGACATCCCGGCGTTCCTGCGGCGGCAGGCGGACTGAGGCGAGGGGCAATGGGTTCGTTGCGGCTGCATCACGTCCTGTGTTAACGTGCGCGCGTTGTGTCTGCGATATCTGGTAAGTCAGCAGCCATTATCTGGCAAATCAAAGACTTATCGAGATCCAAAGTGCGCAGTTGGAGAACATTCCGGGCCTGGTGAAATGCCGCGAGTGGGCATCACTGTGGCACTGCTGCGACAAGGTCGGGCGCCGGGCGCCTGGCCGGTACCCGCAGCCAGTCCCGGGGAGTAAAGCGATGTTGAAGCAGCGAACCCTGAAAACCGCGATCCGCGCCACCGGCATCGGCCTGCATACCGGTCGCAAGGTCTACATGACCCTGCGTCCGGCGGCCGAGAACACCGGCGTGGTGTTCCGCCGGGTCGACCTCGAGCCGCCCGCGGACGTGGCCGCCCATGCGCTCAACGTCGGCGAAACGATGCTGGGCACGACGCTGGTGAAGGGCTCGGTGAAGGTCGCCACGGTGGAGCACCTGCTGGCCGCGATGGCCGGCCTCGGCATCGACAATGCCTATGTCGACCTCACCGCGCCCGAGGTGCCGATCATGGATGGCAGTGCGGCGCCTTTCGTGTTCCTGCTGCAGTCGGCGGGCATCGCCGAGCAGTCCGCGCCGAAGCGCTTCATCCGCATCCGCAAGCCGGTGCGGGTCGAGGACGGCGACAAGTGGGCGGAGTTCCGTCCCTATGCTGGTATGCGGGTGAATTTCCGCATCGACTTCGACCATGCGGTCTTCAAGCGCCACTCGCAGGAAGCGTCGGTGGATTTCTCCTCGACCTCCTTCCTGAAGGAAGTGAGCCGCGCCCGCACCTTCGGCTTCGCCAGGGAAATCGAGGCGCTGCGCGCCCGCAACCTGACGCTCGGCGGCAGCATGGGCAACGCCATCGTGCTGGATGACTTCCGCATCCTCAACGAGGACGGGCTGCGGTTCGAGGATGAGTTCGTCAAGCACAAGATCCTCGACGCCATCGGTGATATCTACCTGCTGGGCCATGCGCTCATCGGCGAGTACTCCGGCTTCAAGTCCGGGCACTCGCTGAATAACCAGCTGTGCCGCGCGTTGCTGGCGGAACGAGAGGCCTGGGAACTGGTGACGTTCGAGAACCAGAGCCGCGCACCGATTTCCTTCCTGGCGCCGGCAGCGGTCGTCTGAGCCTGGCCGACGGCGCTCAGCCGTCCGCGGGGTTGCCCGGCCCTGCCACCCTCACCTCCACCCGCTTTGCCGCCGGTACCTGCCGGCGTGCGCAATCGAGCAGGGCACCGGCCTCGAAGCGCAGCCGTGCCGCCCAGGCCGGGCTCGCGGCAAGGACCACGAGCGTGCCGTCATCGCGCAGGCTGGCGCCACGGACCTGATCGGCCAGGCTGGGGGGCAGCCCGGCGCGCAGCGCATCGCCGAGCCTGACGGTCGCTGCGGCACGGTCCGCCAGTTCCTGGAGCTGAGTGCCAGGGCGGAACACGATCTCGGACAGGGGCTTGGGTATTTTCCGGGACATCCATCACGGTCCGCGGCCCGGGCAATGTGAAGCCGCATTCTTGTCTTATATCAAATCGCCCGGCATAGTCGCGCTGGCGATAAGGGCAAACCCGTCGAAAGGCGGGGACGCAAAGCCACCGGTCTTCAGGAGCGATTCCTATGATAGCGGGGTTGCCGAACTCGCGGGCGCGGGCCCGCGGCGACGACAGCTTGGGCGCAGGTCCGCCAGCCGGCAGTACCGGTGGCGACCGCCGCGACAACAACAGCAACAAGCGGGACGCAGCGCCCAGGGGGATCCGGCGCATGAATTTCATCGTTCTCTGCCGCAGCACGCGCGGCACGCGGCACCTGACGCTGACGCCGCCGCTGGCGGCCGGCATCGCCATCTCGGCGCTTGCGGTGCTGGCGGGCTGCTTCGGCCTGGGCTTCGGCATGGCGCGCAGCTTCGGCCACGTGCCGGCCGATGAACGGATCGTGGAACTGCAGCAGGCCATCGCCGGGCAGCAGGCGGCCGTGGAGCAGGCCCGCGACGCCGCCCGCGACCGCGTGAACGCGCTCGCCATCCGTGTCGCCAGCCTCAATGCCCAGGTCATCCGCCTCAATGCGCTCGGCGGCCGGCTCACGGAGATGGCGAAGCTGGATGACGGGGAGTTCGACTTTTCAGCCGCGCCTGGCGTCGGCGGGCCTGACGAGCCTGCAGTCAGCGCCAGTGGCATGGCCGGCCTCGGCAGCGAACTCGACGACCTGGACATCCGCCTCGGCCACCAGCAGCGCCAGTTGTCGATCCTCGCGACGCTGCTGGTCGATCGCAAGCTGAACGAAGAAATCCGGCCCCGCGGCCGCCCGGTCAAGGCCGGCTTCATATCCAGCGATTTCGGCCGGCGCACCGACCCGTTCACCGGCGAGCTGCGCGAGCACCGCGGCATCGATTTTGCGGCCAAGCTCGGCACCGAGATCGTGGCGGTTGCCACTGGCGTCGTCACCTGGGCGGGTCCGCGCCAGGGCTACGGCAGCATGGTGGAGGTCACCCACGGCAATGGCTACGTGACCCGCTACGCCCACAATGCCCGCAACCTGGTGCGCGTGGGCGACCACGTGCAGCAGGGCGACACCATCGCCCTCATGGGCGCGACCGGCCGCGCCACCGGGCCGAACCTGCATTTCGAGGTCTGGCACAACGGGCGGCCGGTGGATCCGCAGCGGTTCATCCGTCAGGCCAGCTGAGGCCCACCCCATTGCGGCAAGGGCCCCCGGCTCCGCGGGGCCGCGCAGTTGTGCCGGATCCCCCCAAAGGGCCGTAGAATAGGCGCCCCCGAACGTCCGGGGGGTGGGTGCCGTGTGCGCGCGGCGCCGCAAACCGCTGCAATCCGCGAGGCCCGCAAGGCGGCGAGCTGGCAGTCCACGAATATTGCCGCCGGGAGAACCTGACCTTTGTTTGCCAATGTCCTCACCCGCCTGTTCGGCAGCCGCAACCAGCGCCTGCTACGGCAGTACGCCACCGTGGTCGCCCGGGCGAACGCCCTGGAGGGCGGGATGCAGCAGCTCACCGACGAGCAGCTGTGCGCCAAGACCGACGAGTTCCGCGAGCGCCTGCGCAACGGCACCAGCCTCGATGACCTGGTTCCCGAGGCCTTCGCGGCCGTGCGCGAGGCCGGCCGGCGCACGCTCGGCATGCGGCACTTCGACGTGCAGCTGGTGGGCGGCCTGGCGCTGCACCAGGGCAAGATCGCCGAGATGCGTACCGGCGAGGGCAAGACCCTGGTGGCGACGCTGCCGGCCTACCTCAACGCGCTGCCCGGCAAGGGCGTGCATCTGGTGACGGTCAACGAGTACCTGGCACAGCGTGACTCGAGCTGGATGGAGCCGGTGTACCGGGCCCTCGGCATGAGCGTCGGCGTCATCCGCAGCAACCAGAGCCGTACCGAGAAACGTGATGCCTATGCCGCTGACATCACCTACGGCACCAACAACGAGTACGGTTTCGACTACCTGCGCGACAACCTCGCCTTTCGCCGCGAGGACCAGATGCAGCGCGAACTCAACTTTGCCATCGTCGACGAGGTGGACTCCATCCTCATCGACGAAGCGCGCACGCCACTGATCATTTCCGGACCGTCCGACGAGAACAGCGAGCTCTACCTGCGGATCAACCGGCTGATTCCATTCCTCAACCGGCAGGAAGCCGAGGATGGTCCGGGAGACTTCAGTGTCGACGAGAAGCTGAAGCAGGTGTTCCTGACCGAGGCCGGGCACCAGAAGGTGGAGGAACTGCTGTCACGCGAGGGGCTGCTCGGCGAAGGCGCCAGCCTCTATGACGCCGCCAACATCCGCCTCATGCATCACCTGACGGCAGGCCTGCGCGCCCACGCGCTGTACAAGCGCGATGTCGACTACATCGTGCGCGATGGCGAGGTGGTCATCGTCGACGAGTTCACCGGCCGCACCCTGGCTGGCCGGCGCTGGTCCGACGGGCTGCATCAGGCGGTCGAGGCCAAGGAGGGCGTGGCAGTCAAGGAGGAGAACCAGACGGTTGCCTCGATCACCTTCCAGAATTACTTCCGCATGTACGCGAAGCTGGCAGGCATGACCGGAACCGCCGACACCGAGGCCTTCGAGTTCCAGCAGATCTACGGCCTGGAGGTGGCGGTGATCCCGACCCACCGCCCCATGGTGCGCGCAGACCATGCCGACCTCGTGTACCTGACGGCGAAGGACAAGTTCGCCGCCATCATCGAGGACATCCGCGACTGCCGCAGCCGGCAGCAGCCGGTGCTGGTCGGCACCACGTCCATCGAGACCTCGGAGCACCTCTCCGGCCTGCTGGCGAAGGACTCGATTCCGCACCAGGTCCTCAATGCCAAGCAGCACGAGCGCGAGGCGCTGATCGTCGCCGATGCCGGGCGGCCGGGTGCCGTCACCATCGCCACCAATATGGCCGGCCGCGGCACCGACATCGTGCTCGGCGGCAACCTGCAGTCCGAGCTGGCGGCGCTCGGCGCCGAGGTCAGCGATGCCGAGCGCGAGTCCCGCCGACAGGAATGGCAGCAGCGCCACGAGGCCGTGCTGGCTTCCGGCGGCCTGCACATCATCGGCACCGAGCGCCACGAGTCCCGCCGTATCGACAACCAGCTGCGCGGCCGCTCCGGCCGCCAGGGCGACCCGGGTTCCAGCCGGTTCTACCTGGCGATGGAAGACAACCTGATGCGCATCTTCGGTGACCCGGAGCGCACCAAGGCCCTGCTGTCCCGGGTGGGCATGCAGCCGGGCGAAGCCATCGAGAGCCGCATGCTCACCAGGCAGATCGAGCGCGCGCAGCGCAAGGTCGAGGCGCACAACTTCGACGCCCGCAAGAACCTGCTGGAGTACGACGACGTCGCCAACGACCAGCGCAAGGTCATCTACCAGCAGCGCAACGAGCTGATGGGGGCGGAGGACGTGCTGGATGCCGTCAACGGCATCCGCGACGAGGTGGTTGCCACCATCGTCGAGGAGCACATGCCCCACGGCAGCATGGAAGAGCAGTGGAACATCCCGGGCCTGCAGCAGGCACTGGAGCGCGAGTTTGCGGTGCAGCTGCCGATTGCCCAGTGGCTGGGCGAGGACAGCAAGGTCGATGACGAGGCGGTGCGCCAGCGTGTCGTCGCCGAGGTCGCGGCGGCCTACCAGCGCAAGTGCGAGGAGATCGGGCCGGCGATCATGCGTCACCTCGAGAAGACGGTGATGCTCCAGCAGCTCGACCACCACTGGAAGGAGCACCTGGCGGCGATGGACTACCTGCGCCAGGGCATCCACCTGCGTGGCTATGCCCAGCGCAACCCGAAGCAGGAGTACAAGCGCGAGGCGTTCGAGATGTTCGGGCAGATGCTCGAACTGGTGAAGCGCGAGGTGGTGTCGATCCTCGCGCGCGTACGCCTGCAGAGCGAGCAGGACGTCGCGGCGGTCGCGCCCGCCAGCGAACCCGACGAGCGCCGCATGCAGTTCACCCATGCCGAGGCCGCTTCGCCGATGGCGCCGCCGCCGGCACCCGCGCCGACGGCGGGCCCGGTGCGTGGGCCAGCGGGGCCGGGAGTCCGGCCACCACTGCCGGCCCCGACCGCAGGCGATACGCCCTTCGTGCGCGGTGGCCGCAAGATCGGCCGCAACGAGCCTTGCCCCTGCGGCTCGGGCAAGAAGTACAAGCAATGCCACGGGCGCATGGAATAGGCGCGGAGATCCACGTCGTCGCCGGCGTCCTGCGCAGCGAGGAGGGCCTGGTCCTCATCGCCCGGCGGCCGCCAGGTTCCCATCTCGCGGGTGGCTGGGAGTTTCCGGGCGGGAAGCTGGCGCCGGGGGAAGCTCCGCTGGCCGGGCTGGTACGGGAGCTGCGCGAGGAAATCGGCGTCGAGGTGCTGGAGGCCGGGCCACTGGTCCAGTGCCGCCATGAGTACCCCGATCGCAGGGTTCTGCTCGATGTCTGGGAGGTCTTCAGGTACCGCGGCGAGCCCCGCGCCCTCGAGGGCCAGCCGCTGCGCTGGGAAGCCATCGAGCGCCTGGCCGGGGTCGGGTTGTTGCCCGCCGACGAACCGGTGGTGGATGCACTGCTCGCCCGGCGGGCGTCGTCAGCAGACCGCTAGCTGGAAGTGGACGTCGCGTGCCACCTGCACGGGGCGGCCCTGCGCATCCGGCCATTCCATGAAGCGCATCGTGAAGCGGTGGTGGCTGCCGCTGATCTCCGGGTACATGGCGGTACCGGCCGGCAGGCCGACCCGCAGCAGGCTTGCGGTGCTCTCCCGCGCCAGTGCGTGGTGGTAGGCGCCGTTGACGGCAACCTGCGGGGTCGGCGGGGTGCTTTCCCGCACCAGCCACAGAAGCTCGGCGATGCTGTTGCACAGGGGCTTGATCGTCGACATCCAGTGCTCGATGTCGGCAATGCGGTCGGCATAGGGCCGTCGCAGCCAGTGGCTGTACTCCGGCAGGTCGAACTCGCAGGCACCGCCGGGGATCCCGCTGCGGTGCTTGATCGCGTTCAGGAACTCGTTCTCGCGCAGGGGCTGCAGGTACTGCGAGCCCACGGCCACCAGTTCTTCGCGCAGCTGGCGCAGGTTGCGCAGCACGCTCTTCAGCCGGTTGTCGTCCACGGACGGCATGTTCTGGTAGCGGTCGAAGACGAAGAGCTGCCGGTCCAGTTCCTTCAGCACGTCGTTGCGTACGTCGCCGCGGTTGAGGATGGTGGTCATGTCGAGCAGGCTCGACATGACTGCCCGGGTGCTCCAGGACGCGGGCTCGCCGACGTGGTAGAGGAACTGCTGGTACAGTGCCTCCAGCCGCAGCAGCGTGCGCATGCGCTCGGCCAGCGGCTGTTCATAAAGCACCGCGGCAGCAGCAGCTGACGGTGCTACCAGCACCTCGGCGGAGGGCGTCATGTCGTGGGCTTCGTTCCCGGTTCGGCGAGGGACGCTCGCATTACCGCGGTATTCTGCGCCAGCCAACCGGGCAGGGCAACGGACGGCTGTTGCCGCTGCGGCCGCGGTTCAGTGGGCCCCGCTGCCCGGCGCGTGGCGGGCCGCAAGGGTCAGGTAGCGCTCGTGCAGCCGCAGCACCTGCTCGCGCAGCCGGTCCAGGCCGGCGTCGTTGCTGATGATATCGTCGGCACGCGCAAGGCGCGCCGCGGGATCGAGTTGCGCGCGCAGGATGCGCTCGGCCTGTGCCGGATCCTCCTGGTCGCGTGCCAGCAGGCGCCGCCGCTGGGTCTCGACGTCGCAATCGACCACCAGGACGCGATCGACATGGCGGTCGAAGCCCGACTCGAGAAGCAGCGGCACCACCAGCAGCTGGTAGGGCCCGCCTGCGCGCTGGCAGGCGGCCATGGCAGCCGCCTCGATGCGCGGATGGGTAATGGCTTCCAGGCGCCGGCGGTTCCCGGCATCGGCGAAGGCCAGGGCTCGCAGGCGCCGCCGGTCCAGCGCACCGGAGGCATCCAGCACCTCTTTACCGAAGGCGGCGACGATCTCGGCGAGGCCAGCCGATCCAGGCTGCACGACCTCGCGGGCTAGTTCGTCGGTATCGATGACCGGGACGGACAGGTCGGCGAACAGCCTGGCGACCGTGCTCTTGCCGCTGGCGATGCCGCCGGTCAGCCCGATGCGCAGGATCCGGTCCGGGGGCTGCTTCGCCATGGCAAGCGCGCTCAGAGTCCGCTGAAACGCCGGTAGGCGTCGACGAGCGGCTGGCCCCAGAGCAGCGCCACGAAGCCGGCGGCAGCCAGGAATGGCCCGAAGGGCAGGGGCTGCTGGCTGTTGCGGCCGCGCAGGACCACGAGCGCAATGCCGATGCTGGCGCCGACCAGGGCCGAGAGCAGGATGACCAGCGGCAACAGCTGCCAGCCGAGCCAGGCGCCAAGGGCCGCCAGCAGCTTGAAGTCGCCGTGCCCCATGCCCTCCTTGCCGGTGGCCAGGCGGAAGCCGTGATAGACCAGCCACAGGCTGAGGTAGCCAGCCATGGCACCAATCACGCCACTGCGCAGGTCCGTGAGGACCAGGTAGCCGGCGCCATCGCCTCCGGCGAGCGTAAACAGCAAGCCGGTCCAGAGCAGCGGCAGGGTGATGATGTCCGGCAGGATCTGGTGGTCGAGGTCGATGAAGGCCAGGGCAATGAGCGACCAGCACAGCAGCAGTGCCCCCAGGCCCTCCAGCGACGGGCCGAAGCGCAGCGCCACCAGGGCGGAGACCAGACCGGTGAGCGCTTCCACGGCCGGGTAGCGCGGCGAGATGCGCGCTCCGCAGTGCGCGCAACGCCCGCGCAGCCACAACCAGCTCAGTACCGGTACGTTGTGGTGCGCGCGGATCGGGGTCTTGCAGGATGGGCAGGTGGAGCGGGGGCTGGCGAGGTTGAAGCGCGGCTCGGCGGGGGGCGGCGGTTCATCTGGTGCCAGGAGCAGGCGTGCGTCGCGCCGCCAGCCGCGCTCGAGCATCACCGGCAGGCGGTAGATGACGACGTTGAGGAAGCTGCCGACGACGAGACCGAGCAGCGCGGCACAGGCGGTGATCAACAAGGCCCCAGCGTCCGCGCCGCCACCGTGCCGGTCAGACCACGGCGCCCATCTTGAAGATCGGCAGGTACATGGCGACCACCAGGCCGCCCACCAGCACGCCGAGGATGGCCATGATGAGCGGCTCGAGGAGGCTGCTCATGGCATCGACGGCATTGTCGACGTCCGCCTCGAAGAAGTCCGCGACCTTGGCCGACATGGAATCAAGCGAGCCGGATTCCTCGCCCACGGCGATCATCTGGATCACCATGTTGGGGAACAGGCCGGTGTTCTCCATGGCGCGCTGCAGGCGCTGGCCGGTGGCCACCTCGTCCTTCATGTCGAGGACCGCCCGCTCGAAGATCACGTTGCCGGTGGCGCCGGCCACCGACTGCAGCGCCTCGACCAGTGGCACGCCGGCGCTGAACATGGTCGACAGCGTGCGCGCGAAGCGCGCGATGGCGGCCTTGGTGAGGATGTCGCCGACGATCGGCAGCTTCAAGGCCAGCTTGTCCTGCCACTCGCGCAGCCGGCGCGAGCGCTTGCTCATCTGGATGTAGCCCACCACGCCGGCTATCACCAGTACCAGCAGGAAGACGCCCTTCTCCTGCATGAACTTCGAAAGGTTGATGACCATGCGCGTGAAGGCCGGCAGGTCCGCGCCAAAGCCCTTGAACAGTGCCTCGAACTGCGGGATCACGAAAATCAGCAGGATGACCGTGACGATGATCGCCACGACGATGACCGCCGCCGGGTAGAACAGCGCCTTCTTGATCTTCTTCTTGATGGCCTCGGTCTTTTCCTTGTAGGTGGCCACCTTGTCGAGCAGGTTGTCGAGCGAGCCGGAGTGCTCGCCGACCTCGACCAGGTTGCGGTACAGGTCGTCGAAGTACAGCGGGTGCTTGGCCAGGCACTCTGCCAGCGAGGTACCGCCCTCGAGGTCCTGCTTGATGGACAGGATCAGTTTCTGCATCGCAGGGTTGTCGTGCCCGGCGCCGACGATCTCGAAGCCCTGCACCAGCGGAATACCGGCCTGGAGCATGGTGGCGAGCTGGCGGCTGAAGAGCGCGATGTCGCCTGCGGTGACCTTGCCCTTGCCCTTGAACAGGGTGGACTGCTTCCGGATCCTGACCGGGACGACGCCCTGCTTGCGCAGTTCGGCGCGTACCGCGACCTCGGTGGCCGCCACACTCTTGCCGCGCACCCGGTTGCCCCGGCTGTCGGTGCCTTCCCACAGGAAGGCAGCCTGCTTGCTGGCTATGCTCTGTGCCATGACCGCACCACGACCGTTTCAGGAAACACCGGCCCGTTGACCCAATTTACTGGTCCCGCCGCACACCCGGCGAGACCTGCACCGCAGAAAATCAATCAATCGTAACCCGGTTGATCTCTTCCAGGCTGGTAACCCCGTCCTTGACTTTCTGCAGCGCGGAGCGACGCAGGTCCCAGATTCCGTCCTTGCTGGCCTGCTCGGCGATCTCCTGGGCACTGCCGCCCTCGAGGATGATGCGCGAGATGGATTCGGTGATGGGCATCACCTGGTAGATGCCGACCCGGCCCTTGTAGCCGTCCGTGCAGGATTTACAGCCGACCGGCCCGTAGATGCGCAGCCCGCCGTGCACGTCCTGCTTCGTGAAGCCTTCCTGCAGCAGGGCCTCTTCCGGGATATCCTTGATTTCCTTGCAACTCTCGCAGAGCCGCCGGGCCAGGCGCTGGGCGATGATCAGGTGCACGGAACTGGCGATGGCGTAGGGCTTCACGCCCATGTCCACCAGCCGCGAAAGCGTCTTCGGCGCGTCGTTCGTATGCACCGTGGACAGCACCAGGTGGCCGGTCTGGGCGGCCTTGATGGCGATCTCGGCGGTCTCCAGGTCGCGGATCTCGCCGACCATGATCACGTCCGGGTCCTGGCGCAGGAAGGCCCGCAGGGCGGCGGCGAAGGTCAGGCCCACCTTGGGATTGACGTTGACCTGGTTGACGCCGGGCATGTTGATTTCCGCCGGATCTTCCGCGGTGGAGATGTTGCGATCCTCGGTGTTGAGGATGTTCAGGCCGGTGTACAGCGAGACGGTCTTGCCGCTGCCGGTGGGGCCGGTGACCAGGATCATGCCGTAGGGCTTGGCCAGCGCATCGAGATAGGCCTTCTTCTGCTGGTCCTCGTAGCCCAGCGCGTCGATGCCCAGCTTGGCGCTGCTGGGGTCGAGGATACGCAGCACCACCTTCTCGCCGAACAGCGTCGGGCAGGTGTTGACACGGAAGTCGATGGCGCGGTTCTTCGACAGCTTCATCTTGATGCGGCCGTCCTGGGGCAGGCGGCGCTCGGCAATGTCCAGGCGTGCCATGACTTTCAGCCGTGCCACGACCTTCGACGACAGCGCCAGCGGCGGTGCCGCCACCTGCTTCAGCACGCCGTCGAGGCGGGTGCGGACGCGGTAGATCTTCTCGTAGGGCTCGAAATGGATGTCCGAGGCGCCGCGCTTGATGGCATCCAGCAGCACCTTGTTCACGAAGCGCACCACCGGTGCGTCCACCGTATCGTCGCGGCCCGGTTCGTCGGCGACGTCCTCGTCGCCACCGGTGACCTCGAGGCTCTCGAGGTCGAAGTCGTCGTCCGCCATGTTGCCCATGGAGGTGTCGACGGCATCCAGGGTCCGGGCGACGATCTGCTCGAGCTTGTCCTGTTCCACCACCACCGGGTCGACCCGGAAGCTGGTCTGGAACTTGATCTCGTCGATGGCCTGGAGGTTGGTCGGGTCCGCCATGCCGAGGAACAGCCGCTTGCCCCGCAGCAGCAGCGGCAGCACCCGATGGCGCGAGACCAGCTGGCGGTCCACCGCCTTGAAGGCGTCGAGGTCGGTCTCCATGGCGTCGAGGTCCAGCAGCGGGACCCCGAACTCGCTGGCTGCCGCGATGGCCACCTGGCGCGGATCAGCCAGGTTGCGGGCAACGAGGTAGGGCACCAGCCCGCCCGGATCCGCCTTGCTCGCCTGGATGGCCGCGAGGACGGTCTCCTCGGCCACGATGCCGTCCTGGACCAGGCGGCGCGAGAGGCCGGAAAGCATGGGTGTGCTGGGGTTGATCGCCATCCGCTATGCGTCGCGTACTGCAGGACCCGCAATGTCTGCGTGGGTCGTCGTAGTGTTACTTAACCGGGGAGGGGGCGCAACCGAACGCGTGTCGCAATTCCGATACGAAGCCGCTCCCGGCGGCTATGGGATAGTCGGGCAAAAAAGGAAGGGGGCCCATGGGGCCCCCTTCGGCTCGGACCAGACTGCCTGGCCCCTGAGCTTACGGACGGCAGGCAGCCGGCAGGTACTTGTCGAGCATGCCAGCCGACGGGGCGACATAGGCAGCGGTCGCGCCACCACCAGCCGTGCCGAGGAGCTGCGTATTGGCAGGTGCAGCAGCGTTACCGCAGCGCCAGACGACGCTCAGGTCCGCGGACTCGTAGGGGGTCAGGCTCAGCGTCTCGCCACCGATCACGGCGTTGGCATCGTTGCCATAGGTGATGGTGATCGTGCCGTTGGCGACGTCCACCTGCGTGACATAGTTGCCGCTGGTGTCGGTCGCAGTGGCGGTCATGCCGGCAGCCGTGCGGTCGGCCGGGGCGACGCCACGGTTGGCGAAGGACTCGGCGACGGCGGCCTTGGCGGAAGCGGCCAGCGTCAGGCCTTCGGTGACCTGCGAGCGGATCGTGTAGTCCTGGTACGCCGGGATGGCGATGGCGGCCAGGATGCCGATGATGGCGACCACGATCATCAGTTCGATGAGCGTGAAGCCCTTCTGGATCGTCTTCATGAGGTGATACTCCTGTTTCAAGTGGTGGCAATGCGAATGGCAAAAGACCATTTCGGGGTGAATGACTGCAAGGCCTGTGCCAGCGGCTGGTGCCCTGGTGCAACTACCGGTGCCGGCAGCGTTTTCCGGTTGCATTAAGACAGGCCTGCTGCCTGCCTCGACATAATGAAAGCCATGCTGGCTCCGGCAACTGACGCGCAGCGTCAGAATGTGACCTTTCTGGTCAGGTTCGGCCCCGCGGCTCACTCCATGCCGAGCTTGCCCATGCGGTAGCGCAGCGCCCGCAACGTCAGGCCCAGTTGCCGTGCCGCAGCGGTCTTGTTGAAGCGGTTGGCCTCCAGCGCCCTCTGGATGGCCTCGCGCTGCACCGAATCGATGCGTTCACCGAGGTCGGCGGCGCTACTGGCAGCCGGGTCTGTCGCGCCCTCGTGGACCTGGATGTCCTCGGCGACGATATCCCCGCCGGCGGACAGCGCCACCGCCCGCTCGACGATGTTTTCCAGCTCGCGGACGTTTCCGGGAAAGGCATAGGCCGCGAGCTTCCTGGCGGCTTCCGCACTCAGCGCCGGCACGGGCAGGCCCAGCTCCCGCGCCTGGCGCTCCAGCAGGTGGCGGGTCAGCAGCAGGATGTCGCCACCGCGCTCACGCAGCGGCGGCACCCGCAGCTCGATGACGTTGATGCGGTAGAAGAGGTCCTCGCGGAACTGGCCGGCGGCCACCAGCGCCCGCAGGTCCTTGTGCGTGGCCGAGAGGATGCGCACGTCGATCGGCACTTCCTGCGGCTGGCCGATGGGACGGATGGTCTTCTCCTGGATCACGCGCAGCAGCTTCACCTGCATGGGCAGCGGCAGCTCGGCGATCTCGTCGAGGAACAGCGTGCCGCCGTCGGCGCCCTGGAACAGGCCCGGTTTGTCGGCCACCGCACCGGTGAACGCGCCCTTGCGATGCCCGAAGAACTCGCTCTCCATGAGTTCGCCGGGGATGGCGCCGCAGTTCACCGGCATGAAGGGGCCGGCCGCGCGCGCACCCAGGTCGTGGATCATGCGCGCCACCAGTTCCTTGCCGGTGCCGGACTCGCCGGTGATGTGCACCGGGGCCTGGCTGCGGGCCACGCGGGTGATCATCTCGCGCAGCTTCTGCACCGGTGCCGATTCCCCCAGCAGCCTGGCACGGCCGGCCGGCGCCGCCGGCTCGACGCTGGAGAGCTTCAGCGCGTTGGCGACCAGCTTGCGCAGGTTGGCGAGGTCCAGCGGCTTGGAAATGAAGTCGAAGGCGCCGGACTTCAGCGCCCGCACCGCGGTCTCGACGTTGCCATGCGCGGTGATCACCGCCACCGGGGTGCGCAGGCCGCTCGCCTGCATCCAGGCCACGAGGTCGAGCCCGTCACCATCCGGCAGGCGCATGTCGGTGAGGCAGAGCTGGAAGTCGCCACCGCGTAGCTGCGCCTTGGCGGAGGCCACGTCGCCGCAGCTGCGGGTGTCGATGTCCATGCGCTGCAGGGTGATAGTCAGCAGCTCGCGGATGTCCGGCTCGTCGTCCACCACCAGGGCCAGGGGCCTGCTCATGCTTCACCTCCCCAGCGTGCCGGGTCGGCGAACACGATGCGGAACAGGCTGCCGCCACCCTTGCGCGGCTCGAGGATCAGCGCCGCGCGGTTGCACTCGCAGAGTTCCCGCGAGATGAACAGGCCGAGGCCGGTGCCGCCGGCAGGGCCGGTGGCGAAGGGCTCGAACACCCGATCGACGAGGGATTCGTGGATGCCGGGGCCGCGGTCGGCCACCTCCAGGTACGGACGGCGGCTGCCGGGCATGCGGCCCCAGGACAGTTCCACGGCAATGCCGCCGGCGGTTTCGCTGGCGTACTTCACCGCGTTCTCGCACAGGTTCCACACCACCTGGTGCAGGTGCCCCGGGTCCATGCGCACTTCGACGTCCTCGCTGGTGATGGCGGCAACCTGGCCCTCGAAGAGTTCGAGCGTGGTGGTGAACTCGGTGACGAAGGCGCTGGTCCAGCTGCGCAGCGACAGCAGCTGCGGCTTGCTGGCCTCGCGGCGCGAGAGCTGCAGGATGTTGTCGACGATGTCGCTGACGCGGCGGGAGTTGGTGCGGATGATCTGCAGCAGGCGGTGCTCGTCCGGCCCGATGGCCGGCGACTCCTCGAGCAGCTGGCCGGCATGGCTCATGGCGCCGACCGGGTTGCGCACCTCGTGGGCGATGCTGGCGGTGAGGCGCCCCAGCGCCGCGAGCTTCGATTGCTGCACCTTTTCGGCCAGCAGCCCGGCGTCCTCGAGGAAGATCAGCACCGGGCCATCCTCACGGCCCTCCAGTGGCGCGAGGTAGCTGTTGATCTGCGTGCTGCCGTCCGCCGATACGAAGGTCGGCAGCTGGCGCCGTGCGTCCTCGCCGCGACGCCAGCCGTCCAGCAGGCGTGCGAGTTCCGGCGATACGCGCCGCAGCGGCTGGCCGTTGGCCTGGCTGCGCACGCCCAGCTGCTCGGCGGCCGTCTGGTTCATCAGGCGCACGTTGTTGGCGGCATCCACGACGATGATGCTCTCGCGCAGGTTGCGGATGATGTACTCGTTGAGCTGGGCCATGTTGGCCAGGTCGATGCCGCGCTGGTGGGCCAGCGCCTCGCTTTCCTCCAGCCGGCGGGCCAGGGGGAAGGCGGCGGCAGCGATGGCGAAAATCACCGCGCCCAGCATGCCCGCGGCGATGAAGTCGTTGACCGGCGCCAGCCGCTGGGAGAAGGCCAGCGCCTGTTCCAGCAGCACCGCCATGGTGGCGATCGCCGCGGCGAGGAAGGCGTGGCGTCCGGGCAGGGTCAGGGCAGCGGCGCCGACGAACACCACCAGCAGGCCGCCGATGCCGCTCCTGATGCCGGCACCGGTATGCATGAGCATGACGATGGCGGCGATGTCCAGGCTGAGCAGCGCAGGGACGCGCAGTGGACCGGCGATCGGCCGGCGGCGCTGGTAGACGAGGATGCCGACGGCGAGCAGCGCATAGAGGGCGGCGATGCTGCGAAACTCAGCGGGCAGCCGCTCGTTCAGCAGCGGCGCATCGCGCGAAACCAGCGATACGGCGAGCAGTGCCAGGCCCACGAGCACCCGGAATACCGCGACCAGGCGCACGACGCGGCGCGAGGCGTCGGGCGCGAGCGACCGGGTGGCCTCGCCCGCCGCCCGGAACTGGGCCGGTATGGTTTGCTCGGAAATGGCCATCGGGTCTTCCGCGAAGAGAGGGGATTATGTCGGATCAGGGTGACGCCGTCGTGACCGGCTTCACAATGCGCTGCGCCGGCCCGGTCCACCGCAGCGCGTTTGACTAAAGCCCGGTTTCCCCCACAATACGCGCACTTGCGGTCACCACGCGCGTCGCCCACATGAACCTGCACGAATACCAGGCCAAGCAGCTGTTTTCCCGCTACCGCATCCCGGTGACCCGGGGCGAGGTGGCCGCCACGCCCGCCCAGGCCAGCGCGGCCGCCGACCGTCTCGGCGGCGGCCTCTGGGTGGTCAAGGCCCAGGTGCACGCGGGCGGCCGCGGCAAGGCGGGTGGCGTGAAGCTCGCCCGCAGCGCCGAGGAGGTGCGCGCGGCGGCCGCCGGCATGATCGGCTCGCGGCTGAAGACCAAGCAGACCGGGGCCGCCGGGCTGCCGGTCAACCTGGTGTTCGTCGAGGTGGGCAGCAAGATCGAGCGCGAGCTCTATCTGTCGCTGCTGGTGGACCGCAACCGCCAGCGCATTTCGTTCCTCGCCTCGGCCGCGGGCGGCATGGACATCGAGGAAGTCGCAGCGCAGACCCCGGAGAAGATCCTCACCACCGCGGTGCACCCGGCCGCGGGCCTGCAGGCCTACCAGGTGCGGCAGATGGGCTACGGGCTGGGCCTGAACAACGAGCAGATCAAGCAGTTCATCGACATCTGCCAGAAGCTCTACCGCCTGTTCTGTGACTGCGACGCCAGCCTGATCGAGATCAATCCGCTGATCGTCACCGGCGACGGCAACCTGCTGGCGCTGGATGCCAAGATCAACATCGAGGACAACGCCCTGTTCCGGCGTGCCGAGCTGCAGGCCATGCGCGATCCGTCCCAGGAGGACGAGATGGAGCGGCGTGCCGCCGAGCATGACCTCAACTACGTCTCGCTCGACGGCAATATTGCCTGCATGGTCAATGGCGCCGGGCTGGCCATGGCCACCATGGACCTCATCAAGCTGCACGGTGGCGAGCCGGCCAACTTCCTCGACGTCGGCGGCGGCGCCACGCCGGAGCGGGTGGCGGCGGCGTTCAAGCTGATCCTGAGCAACCCGGCAGTGCGCGCCATCCTCGTCAACATCTTCGGCGGCATCGTCCGCTGCGACCTCATCGCCGAGGGCATCATCCAGGCGGTGCGCGAAGTGAGCGTCAAGGTACCCGTGGTGGTGCGCCTGGAGGGCACCAACGTGGAGCAGGGGCGCAAGCTGCTGGCCCAGAGCGGGCTGGACATCACAGCCGCCGCTGATCTGACCGATGCCGCGCGCAAGGTCGTGGCCGCAGCCGGGAAATCGTCATGAGCATCCTCGTCAACCGCAACACCCGCGTCATCTGCCAGGGCCTCACCGGCCGGCAGGGCCAGTTCCACGCGCAGCAGTGCCTGGAGTACGGCACGCAGATGGTCGCCGGCGTCACGCCCGGCCGTGGCGGCGAAAGCCACCTCGGGCTGCCGGTCTTCGACACCATGCCCGAGGCCGTCAAGGCCACCGGCGCCACGGTCAGCGTCATCTTCGTACCGGCTCCGGCCGCGGCCGATGCCATCCTTGCGGCGGCCGACGCCGGCATCGAACTGGTGGTGTGCATCACCGAGGGCATCCCGGTCCAGGACATGGTGAAAGTCAAGGCGGTGCTCGGCGACTACCGCTGCCGCCTCATTGGCCCGAACTGCCCGGGCATCATCACCCCGGGCGAGTGCAAGATCGGCATCATGCCCGGCTTCATCCACCAGCCGGGCCGCGTCGGCATCGTCTCGCGCTCGGGCACGCTGACCTACGAGGCGGTCTACCAGACCACCAGCAATGGCCTCGGCCAGAGTACCTGCGTCGGCATCGGCGGCGATCCGATCCGCGGCATGAACTTCATCGACTGCCTCGCGCTGTTCCAGGAAGACCCGCAGACCGAAGGCATCATCATGGTCGGCGAGATCGGCGGCAGCGACGAGGAAGCCGCCGCCCGCTACATCCGCGACCATGTGACCAAGCCGGTGGTGGCCTACATCGCCGGCGTGACCGCGCCCCCCGGCAAGCGCATGGGCCATGCGGGCGCCATCATCTCCGGTGGTGCCGGCACCGCGGCGGCCAAGTACGCCGCGCTGGAGGAAGCCCGCGTGCGCGCCGTGCGCTCGCCGGCCGAACTCGGCCAGGCCATGAAGGAGCTGCTCGGCGGCTGAGACGTAAGGGAAATAAGAAATTAAGGGGAATTATGGGGACAGTTTACTCAACTCGTACTGACTGACCCCAGCGATCCATGCCCTGCGGCAGTGTCTGAGTTGAGTAAACTGTCCCCTTAATTCCCCCTGTTTCCATGACCGGCGCCTTCAATATCGCCTTCGCGCAGATCAATCTGCTGGTCGGCGACGTACCGGGCAATGTCAGCCGGATCACCACGGCGATTTCCGGTGCACGCGAGGCGGGTGCCGACCTCGTCGTCTTTCCCGAACTCGCGCTCTGCGGCTATCCGCCCGAGGACCTGCTGCTCCACGGCGGCCTGCGCCGGCAGGTGGCGAGTGCGTTGGACGAGGTGCGCGCGGCTGCCACCGGCATCGCGGTGCTGGTGGGTTATCCGGAGTACGTCGGCAGTGCGATCTACAACGCCGCGGCGCTGCTCGCCGACGGCCAGCTGCGCGCCAGCTATCGCAAGCAACTGCTGCCGAACTACAGCGTTTTCGACGAGAAGCGCTATTTCCAGTCGGGCACGGGCCCGGTGGTCGCCACCCTCGGCGATATCCGTATTGGCATCGGCATCTGCGAGGACCTGTGGGCCGCCGGCCCCTGCCGTGCCGCACGCGATGCCGGCGCCGAGCTCATCGTGGTGCCGAACGGCTCGCCCTTCGAAGTCGGCAAGCAGGCGCAGCGCGAGGCGGTGCTGGCCACGCGAGCGCGCGAGACCGGGCTGCCTGTCGCCTACACGAACCTCGTGGGCGGGCAGGACGAACTGGTGTTCGATGGTGGCTCCTGCCTGGTGGATGCTGCGGGCAGCGTGCGCATGCGCGCGCCGGCCTTCGTGGAAGGCCTGTTCCATTGCAGTCTGGCGCGCAGGGACGGACGCCTGCAGGCACTGCCGGGGCAGGTCGCGCCGCTGCTCGACGACGAGGCCAGCGTCTACGGGGCGCTGGTGCTCGGCGTGCGCGACTACGTCGGCAAGAACGGCTTCCGGGGTGCCGTGCTCGGGCTCTCCGGCGGGGTCGACTCGGCCCTCACCCTGGCCATCGCCGTGGACGCGCTGGGTGCGCCCGCGCTGCAGGCGGTGATGATGCCCTATCGCTACACCTCCGCCATCAGCCTCGAGGACGCGCAGGCCCAGGCCCGCGCCATGGCCGTAGACTACGAGGTGATCTCCATCGAGGGCATGGTGGGCGCGGCGCGCACGGCGCTCGCCGGCCTGTTTGCCGGCAGGGCCGAGGACGCCACCGAGGAGAACCTGCAGTCACGCTGCCGTGGCATGCTGCTCATGGCGATCTCGAACAAGACGGGACGCATGGTGCTCACCACCGGCAACAAGAGCGAGATGGCCGTCGGTTATGCCACGCTCTACGGCGACATGGCTGGCGGCTTTGCGCCCATCAGGGACTGCACCAAGTCGCGCGTCTACCGCCTGGCGCGCTATCGCAACAGCCTCGGTGCCGTGATACCTGAGCGGGTCATCAGCCGTGAGCCCAGCGCCGAACTGCGTCCCGACCAGAAGGACAGCGATTCGCTGCCGGCCTACGAGGTGCTGGACCCGATACTCGACGCGCTGATGCTCGAGAACCGCTCGGTGGCCGACATCGCCGCCGCCGGTTTCGACCCGGCGGTGGTGGCACGCGTGCTGGAGATGGTGCGACGCGCCGAGTACAAGCGCCGCCAGGCGGCACCCGGGGTGCGCATCAGCAGCCGCGCCTTCGGCCGCGACTGGCGCTACCCGATCACCTCGGGGTACCGGTGAAGGGAATTAAGGGAAATAAGGGGACAGTTTACTCAACTCGAAAACTGCCACGACTGCTCGAGTACTGGTGCCGGTTCGAGTTGAGTAAACTGTCCCCTTATTTCCCTTTGAATCACCAGAACCGGTACCAGGGCTTCTCTTCTTCCTTCGCCTGCTCCCTGGCGGCCTCGGGGAAGTTGGCGGCCAGCACCTCGCGGGTGCTGTCGGCGAGGTCGGTCATGCCGAGCGCCCGGTAGGAATCGATGATGATGCGCAGCGATTCCGCCACGGCGGGCGCGCCGTCGTAGCTTTCCACGTTGAACCTGGCGCGGTCGATCGCGGCGAGGTAGGCGCCGCGCTTGAAGTAGTAGCGGGCCACGTCGTTCTCGTACTCGGCCAGCCGGTTGCGCAGGAATACCATGCGCTGGCGGGCGTCGGCGGCGTAGCGGCTCTTCGGGTAGCGCTGCACCAGCTGCGCGAATGCCGAGAAGGACTCGCGGGTCCTGTCGGGCGGACGCCGCGCCAGGTCGACGTCGAAGAAGCGGTAGATGGCGTTTGACTGGCCGCTGAAATTGGCGAGCCCGCGCATGTAGAGCGCGTAGTCCACGCGCGGATGGGTCGGGTTCTCGCGCTCGAACTGGCTGGCCGCGTCGATGGCCGATTCCGGTTCGGCATTCATGTAGTAGCAGTAGATCAGGTCGAGCTGGCCCTGCTTGGCCTGGTTGCTGAACGGGAAGCGCGCGGCCAGCGTCTCGTAGTAGGTGATGGCGTTGCGGAAGTTGCCGCTGTCCATCGCCGACTGCGCCCTGTCATACAGCTGGTCGGCGCCGGACTTCATGTCCCGCTCGTTGTCGCTGGCGCAGCCGGCCATGACGAGCAGGACCAGCAGGACCAGCGACAGGATGGCCGGCAGGCGCGCGCGGGGCATGACGGCGGGCAGGAACAAGGTCGCGGGTACCTGTGCGAAGGACGGCGAAGCTTCGAGGCTGCGCAGTATAGCCCAGGGCCAGGGGCTGGCGGTCGCCCGGCCGCTTACAATCCGCACTCCATGACCGCCATCAGCCACAGCATCAGCATCCCGGAGGAGCAGGCCGGCCGCCGCCTGGACCAGGCCCTGGCGGAACTGCTCCCCGACTATTCGCGCTCGCGCATCAAGGAGTGGATCCTCGGCGGCTGTGTCCTGCTCGACGGTGCTGTGGCGCAGCCGCGCACGCTGGTTGCGGCCGGGCAGCAGGTCGAGTTGCAGGCGACCGTGGCGGCCCGGGCGGCCGTGGTGGCACAGGACGTCCCCTTCGAGGTGGTGCATGAGGACGATGCGGTGCTGGTGGTGCTCAAGCCCGCGGGCCTGGTGGTGCACCCGGGTGCCGGCAATCCCGACGCGACGCTGGAGAACGGCCTGCGCCGCCATGCGCCGGCGCTGGCGGCCCTGCCGCGCAGCGGCCTGCTGCATCGCCTCGACAAGGACACCAGCGGGCTGGTGCTGGTGGCGAAGACCCTCGCCGCCCACACCCACCTGACGCGCGCCCTGCAGGAGCGCGAGATCACGCGCGAGTACCGTGCCATCGTCAACGGCGTGATGACCGCGGGCGGCACGGTGGAAGCGCCCATCGGCCGGCATCCAACGCAGCGCACGCGCATGGCCGTCGTCGGCAGCGGGCGCCCGGCGGTGACCCACTACCGCGTGCTGGGCCGCTTTGCCGCGCACAGCTTCATCGCCGTCCGGCTGGAGACCGGGCGCACCCACCAGATCCGGGTGCACATGGCACACATCGGCTTCCCGATCCTCGGCGACCCCACCTACGGCGGCCGGCCACGTCTGCCGGCTGGCGCGGACGCGGCGCTCATCGCGGCCCTGCAGGGCTTCCGCCGCCAGGCCCTGCACGCCTCGGCCATCCGCTTCCGCCATCCGGCCAGCGGCGAGTGGCTGGAGTTCGGCGCGCCGCTGCCGCAGGACATGCGCGCCGCGCTGGCTGCGCTCGCGGGTTCCGCGGCGACCGCGCAGCGCCTGGAGGCGCTGCCCTGGCCGAAGGCGCTGTGACCGGGATGGACCTGGTCGCACCCGACTGGCCGGCTCCGCCTCGCGTGCACGCGGTGGCGACCACGCGCGGTGGGGGTGTCAGCAGCGGTGTCTATCGCAGCCTCAATCTCGGCGACCACGTCGGCGATGATCCCGATGCCGTCGCCGAGAACCGCCGCCGCCTGGCCGCCGCGCTGGGCCTGGCGAGCAGGCCGCGCTGGCTGCGCCAGGTGCATGGCACCGCGGTGGCCGATGCGGCCACCGCTGCATCCGATCCAGAGGCCGATGCCATGATCGCTGCGGCAGCCGGCACGGCTTGTGTGGTACTGACCGCCGATTGCCTGCCGGTGCTGTTCTGCGATGTCGCCGGCAGCCGGGTCGCGGCGGCCCATGCCGGCTGGCGCGGGCTGGCAGGCGGCGTGCTCGAGGCCACGGTGGCGGCGCTGGTGGCGAGCGGCGTGCGGGCCGGCGACCTGCTGGCCTGGATCGGCCCGGCCATCGGCGCGGCTGCCTACGAGGTGGGTGATGACGTCCGCTCCGCGTTCCTCGCCAACGACCCGCAGGCGGCTGCTGGCTTCACCGCCAACGCGCGCGGCCGCTGGCAGCTCGACCTGCCGGGGCTCGCCCGCCTGCGGCTTGCGGCGGCGGGTGTCCGCCAGGTCCATGGCGGCAACCTCTGCACCCACGCGGATCCGCAACGCTTCTTCTCCCACCGCCGCGACGGGAACTGCGGCCGGCAGGCCAGCCTGGTCTGGCTCGGGCCCTGAGGTTCGCCATGGCGGTCGCGCCGGTGGATCGCGGGTCTTGCTGATGCAGCACGATACGGAAGCGACGATCGACGCCGGCGAGTTCGCGGCCTGGCTGCAGGCGATCATCGCCTCGTTGCGCGGGGATGCGGGGATCGAGGTTCCCTGCGGCGACTGCGTGGGTTGCTGCGTGTCGTCCTACTACATCCCGCTGCGCCCCGAGGACCACGCGGCGCGCGCGCGGGTTCCGGCCACGGCGCTTGCCAGTGCGCCGGACCAGCCGGCGGGCCAGTTGATGATTGGCTACGGGCCCACGGGTGAATGTCCGATGCTCGAGGCCGGGCGCTGCACGATCTATGCCGACCGGCCGCAGACCTGCCGCGACTATGACTGCCGGATCTTCGCCGCGGCCGGCATCGAGGCCGGCGGACCGGAAAGGCGCGTCATCAACCAGCGCGTCCACGCCTGGCGCTTCAGCTACCGTGATGACGACGCGCGGCGCCGGCATGACGCTGTACGTGCCGCTGCCGCCTTCATCCGCGACCGCTGGCAGGCATTCCCCGGCCTTTGCGCACCCACCGCCCCGACCGGCATCGCCGTCCTGGCGCTCAAGGCCCACGCTGTCTTCCTCGATCCCGCGACAGCCTCCCTCACCGATACCGAGAAGGCACAATCCATCCTCCGCGCCAGCCGTGAATGATGGATGATGGTGCCGGTGTTACGGTTACGGTTACGGAATTGGGGACAGTTACCGATTTCCTGGCGAGCCCGTGACCAAGGCACTGCGACCTGGCAATCGGTAACTGTCCCCAATTCCGTAACCGTAACCGTAACACCGGCACCTTGTTAAGGTCAGAGTAGGCCCAGGCGCAGCAGCGATTCTGCGATGCGCTCCCGCGCCGCGTCGACCCGTATCGGGAATGCGCGGAAGAAGTCCTGCCTGGTCAATGCCGGGTTGCGTTCGCGCACATTGGCTGCCCAGGCGGCGGCGCGGGCCTGGTCGCCGGCGAGACTGTGTGCCGCGGCGGCGATCATGGCGATCAGCACATGCGCACCTGGTGATCGCGCGGCACGCTCGGCCCAGGCGGCGGCCTCGGCATCCTCGCCCAGCAGCATGTGGGTGAAGGCGCGGGTTCCGAGCATTGCGTAGTAGAGCGGATCGAGCGGGCTGAGGCGCATCGCCAGATCCACGTGGCGGCGACCCTCGATGCCCTGTCCGGCCAGCGTTTCGGTCCAGGCGCGGGCATAGATGCCCTGGGCATAGTTGGGGCTGATCGACGTCGCGCGCTCGAGCCAGACGAGTGCGCTCGCGAGGTCGCCATCGAGCCAGAAGCTGCGCCCCATGGTGAAATTGATGAAGGGATCCAGCGGGTCGAGACCCAGGCCACGCTCGGCGCAGCGGCGCGCGAGCCGGATCTCGCCTGCGACGTCGTTCGTGTGCCGCATGAACGCGGTCTGGAAATGCACGAACGACAGCCCCGCATGGGCACGCGCGAAGCGCGGATCCAGCGTTACCGCCTGCCTGAACAGCGCGCTCGCCGCCGCGTTATCCTCGCGGTTGAAGCGGTACATATGCTGCAGGCCGAGATGATAGGCCGACCAGGCATCGAGGTTTTCGATCGCGGCGGTTCTTGCCAACGCGGCCTCGTGCAGCGGAATCTGCACTTCCAGCGCAGCGAGGATCTGGGCGCCCACATCGGCGAGCAGCTGGTTGACATCGTCGATCGCCCGGGAAAAGCGCTCAGCCCAGATGATGCCGTCATTGCGGGTATCGACGAGGCTGGCTGAAACGCCGAGCCTGGCGCCAGTGACCTCGACCGATCCCTGCAGGCAGTAGCGCACGCCGAGCAGCCGGCCGATGGCGCCAATGTCGGCATCTGGTTCGCGCAGGCGGAAGGTGGAGCCGCGGGCCGTGACGAACAGCCAGCGCAGGCGCGCCAGGTCGATGATCAGCTCATCGGCCAGCGCATCGCCGATGGCTGCATGCGCGTCCGGGCTTCCGGCGAGGCGGAACGGCAGCACCGCGATCGACGGCCTGGTGCTCTCCGTCGCTGGCAGGTCACCGGCATTGGCCGGTCCCGTCGCCAGCGTCGCGCTGCTGCGCACGACGCTGGCCTCGGCGACGAAGCGGAAACCCTTCTTCTGGACCGTCCTGATGAAGCGCTGTGCCTGGCCGTCATCACCCAGCGCCTGACGCGCCGACTTGATGCGGCTGGCGACCGCTGCATCGGAGACGATGCGCCCGTCCCAGACCTTCTCGATGATCTCGTCGCGCGACAGCAGCCGCTCGCGATTCTCGACCAGCAGTGCGAGCAGGGAAAAGACCTGCGGTTCCAGCGGCCGGAGCTCGCCGGCGGCGCGCAGTTCCGCCCTGGCGATATCCAGCTCGAAGTCGCCGAAGCGGTAGATCATGGGGAGCAGCATAGCCTGCGCACCGGCAAAGTCCCATTAGTCTCCCGGAAGTCTCCAGGATTTCTCCAGGCGATGTCCAAGCAGCCGCGGCCGCAAACCACGACGCTGGCATCACCGGCGACGGAATGGTTCCGGCGCCGGCAACCACAGCCAAAGGAGAACCCACATGCCACTGGTCACCATCGATGTCATCAAGGACGTATTCACCGCGAAGCAGAAGCGCGAGCTCATCGACAGGGTCACGAAGGCGATGCTCGAGGTCGAGGGCGAGAGCATGCGCCCGGTCACCTGGGTCCGCATCAAGGAGTTTGAGGGCGGGGACTGGGCGATCGGCGGCAAGGCCCTCGCGGCATCCGACGTCCACGCGCTCGCCGCCGGCAGGGCGGCATGACCAGCCCCGGGCGGTGGCCGGCACCGGAGGGGCGGGTGCCGTCCATCGCCCGGGAGTCCAGCTCTGCGCTCAACACCAGGAGAACGAGATGTCCGAAGTACACAGCGGCAGCTGCTTCTGCGGCGCCGTGTCGATCGAGGTCACCGGTGCGCCGGAAGCGATGGGCTACTGCCATTGTGAGTCCTGCCGTTCCTGGTCCGCCGGGCCGGTCAACGCGTTCACGCTCTGGAAGCCGGCAAACGTCAGGATCACCCGCGGCAGCGACTTAATCGGTCGCTTCAACAAGTCCGGCAACAGCGATCGCCAGTACTGCACACGCTGTGGTGGCCACCTGCTCACCGAGCACCCGGCATTGGGCCTGACGGACGTATTCGCCGCGACGATTCCCGGCGTAGCGTTCGCGCCCGCCGTTCACGTCAACTATGCCGAGGCCGTGCTGCGGATCCGGGACGGGCTGCCGAAGCTGCGGGACTTCCCGGCGGAACTGGGCGGTTCCGGCCAGGCGGTGCCGGAGTAGATGGGGTGTCCGGGTCGGGGACAGTTACCGATTTTCCGGTGAGTCCGTAACCAGGCCACTGCGGCCTGGAAATCGGTAACTGTCCCCGATTCTGGACACTGTCCCGGGTTCCGCAACCGAAACCGTAACACCGGCACCGTGATCCTGCGGCAGGCGTTGAAAATCCGCCCCCGGGGCCCCATGTTCTGGGCACAATGCGTTGCCCGGAGCCCGCCCCATGCGGATGGACAAACTGACCAGCAAATTCCAGCTCGCCCTGTCGGACGCGCAGTCGCTCGCGGTCGGGCGTGACCATCAGTTCATCGATCCGCTGCATGTCATGCTGGCGCTCATCGACCAGGAGGGCGGCACGGTGCGCCCGCTGCTGGCCCGCGCGGGCGCCAACGTCAGCCTGCTGCGTTCGCGGATCGGCGAGGCGCTGGACCGCCTGCCGCGGGTGGAAGGCACCGGCGGCGAGGTACTGGTTTCCAACGAACTCGGCAAGCTGCTCAATCTCGCCGACAAGCTCGCCCAGGACCGTGACGACCAGTACATCTCCTCGGAGCTGTTCCTGCTCGCCGCCTGCGGCGACAAGGGCACGCTGGGGCGCATCCTCGCCGAGACCGGTGCGGTCAAGGGCGCCGTGGACAAGGCCATCGGCGAACTGCGCGGCGGCGCCAAGGTGGACGATCCCAATGCCGAGGAGCGGCGCCAGGCGCTGGAGAAGTACACCATCGACCTCACCGAGCGCGCGGCGCAGGGCAAGCTCGACCCGATCATCGGCCGCGACGACGAGATCCGCCGCACCATCCAGATCCTGCAGCGGCGCACCAAGAACAACCCGGTGCTGATCGGCGAGCCCGGTGTCGGCAAGACCGCCATCGTCGAGGGGCTGGCGCAGCGCATCGTCAACGGCGAGGTGCCCGAGGGCCTCAAGGACAAGCGTGTGCTGACGCTGGACCTCGGCGCGCTGATCGCCGGCGCCAAGTTCCGCGGCGAGTTCGAGGAGCGGCTCAAGGCCGTGCTCAACGACCTGGCAAAGCAGGAAGGCCAGGTGATCCTGTTCATCGACGAGCTGCACACCATGGTCGGCGCCGGCAAGGCCGAGGGCTCGATGGATGCCGGCAACATGCTCAAGCCGGCGCTGGCGCGTGGCGAGCTGCATTGCGTGGGCGCCACCACGCTCGACGAGTACCGCAAGTACGTCGAGAAGGACGCGGCGCTGGAGCGGCGCTTCCAGAAGGTGATGATCAACGAGCCGACGGTGGAAGACACCATCGCCATCCTACGTGGCCTCAAGGAGCGCTACGAGGTGCACCACAAGGTGCAGATCACCGATCCGGCGATCGTCGCCGCGGCGACGCTCTCGCACCGCTATATCGCCGATCGCCAGCTGCCCGACAAGGCCATCGACCTGGTGGACGAGGCCGCCTCGCGCATCCGCATGGAGATCGACTCGAAGCCCGAGGAGATGGATCGCCTCGACCGGCGCATCATCCAGCTGAAGATCGAGCGCGAGGCACTGAAGAAGGAATCCGACGAGGCCTCGCGCAAGCGCCTGGCCGACCTCGAGGGCCAGCTGCGGGAGCTGGAGAAGGAATACGCCGACCTCGAGGAGGTCTGGAAGGCGGAGAAGGCCTCGGTGCAGGGTGAGGCGAGCATCAAGGAGGAACTCGAGCAGGCGCGCCGCGACCTCGAGACTGCGCGCCGCGCGCAGGACCTCGGGCGCATGTCGCAGATCCAGTACGGGCGCATTCCCGAGCTGGAAAAGCGGCTGGCCGAGGCGCTGGCCGCGGAGAAGCAGGAGAGCCGCCTGCTGCGCAACAAGGTCACCGACGAGGAGGTGGCCGAGGTGGTCTCGCGCTGGACCGGCATCCCGGTGGCGAAGATGCTCGAAGGCGAGCGCGAGAAGCTGCTGCGCATGGAAGACGCATTGCGCGAGCGCGTGGTGGGCCAGGACGAGGCGGTGAGCGCGGTCTCCGATGCCATCCGCCGCTCGCGCGCCGGGCTGGCCGACCCCAACCGGCCCAACGGCTCGTTCCTGTTCCTCGGGCCGACAGGCGTCGGCAAGACCGAGCTCTGCAAGGCGCTGGCGGTGTTCCTGTTCGACACCGAGGAAGCGCTGGTGCGGCTGGACATGTCCGAGTTCATGGAGAAGCACTCGGTGGCACGCATGATCGGTGCGCCGCCGGGCTATGTCGGCTACGAGGAGGGCGGCTACCTCACGGAGGCCGTGCGCCGCAAGCCGTATTCCGTGATCCTGCTCGACGAGGTCGAGAAGGCGCATCCGGATGTCTTCAACGTGCTGCTGCAGGTCCTCGACGACGGCCGCCTCACCGACGGCCAGGGCCGCACCGTGGATTTCCGGAACACGGTCATCGTCATGACCTCCAACCTCGGCTCCCAGCGCATCCAGCGCCTGGCGGGCGAGGGCAACTACGAGCGCATGAAGGCCGAGGTCATGGAAGAGGTGACCGGGCACTTCCGCCCGGAGTTCATCAACCGCGTCGACGACATCGTGGTCTTCCGCCCGCTGACCGCGCCGCAGCTGCGCCAGATCGCGGTGATCCAGCTCGCCTACCTGCGCCGCCGGCTGGCCGAGCGCGACATGAGCCTGGAACTGTCGGAGGCGGCGCTGGACCAGCTCGCGGAAGCCGGCTTCGATCCGGTCTACGGTGCCCGGCCGCTGAAGCGCGCGATCCAGACCCGTATCGAAAACCCCCTCGCTCAGGAGATACTGAAGGGGCGCTTCGGGCCCGGCGACACCGTCGAGGTGGACCTGGCCGGCGGCGAGCTGGTATTCCAGGCGAACAGGACCGCGGCCGCCCATGCAGATCCGGCGGGCCAGGCCCGGGGATCAACGCGAAACAGGTGAGACATGCCGATTTTCGACTACCGCTGCAAACACTGCGGCCACGCCTTCGACGCCCTGCAGAAGCTCGGTGAGGCGGCGCTGACCGAGTGCCCCGAGTGCGGCAAGGCCGCGCTGGAGAAGCTGGTCTCCACGCCGGCCTTCCAGGTCAAGGGCAAGCACAAGGAGGGCGCGAAGAAGCCGGCCGCCCACTCCCACGACCACGGCCACTCCCATTCCCACGGCGGGCATACCCACAGCCACGGCCCGGGCTGCGGCCACAAGCACTGAGCCGGCGGGCCGCCATCATTGTTTGAGGAGTGACCGGTGCCGATCTACGAGTACGCCTGCCAGAAGTGCGGGCACGAATTCGATGCGCTCCAGAAGGTCAGCGACAGTCCGCTGCGCAAGTGCCCGGAATGCGGCGCGTTGCGCCTGAAGCGGCTGGTCTCGGCGCCGCAGTTCCGCCTCAAGGGCACGGGCTGGTACGAGACCGACTTCAAGACCGACAAGGACCGCAAGAAGCGGCTGGCCGACGCCACGGAGGCCAGGCCGGCAGCCGATGGCGCCGCGGCCGACAAGGACGCGGGCCCCAGCAAGGCGGAGACGACCGGGAAGCCCGAGAAGGCCGAGAAGGCCGACAAAGCCGCCGCGGCTGACAAGCCGGCCAAGGCCGGGCCTGCCAGGAAGAAGCGGGGCAGCGGGGGCAGGGCGGCCGCAGCGGACTGAACCCGGGTTGCCGGCTGCCAGCCCATGCGCGACCATAGCGGCCCTGATCCCCGGTTGCCTGGCACCACATGAAACCCGCACAGCGTTACCTGGTGGCGGGGCTCCTCGTCTGGATCCCGGCTGGCGTCACCTTCCTGATCCTCAAGCTCGTCGTCGACCTGATGGACGAGACGCTGGTGCTGCTGCCGGAGCATCTCCGCCCCGAGTACCTCATCGGCTTCCGCATCCCGGGCCTCGGCATCGTGCTGACCGGCCTGGTGGTGTATCTCACCGGCATGCTGGCCGCAAACCTGGTCGGCCGCCGGCTGCTGCGCGGCTGGGACGCCGTCCTGCAACGCATCCCGCTGGTGCGCTCCATCTACGGCGGGGCCAAGAGCTTCACCGAGGTGATCCTCGGCGACAGCGGCCAGTCCTTCAAGCAGGTGGTGCTGATCGAATACCCGCGCAAGGGCATCTACTCCATCGGCTTCCTGACCGCGACGGAACTGGCGGAAGTGCAGGCCCGCACCAGCGAACCGGTGGTCTGCGTGTTCGTGCCGACCACGCCCAACCCGACCTCGGGCTTCATCCTGCTGGTGCCACGCCAGGACGTGGTGTTCCTCGACATGGACGTGGAGGCCGCCGTGAAGATGGTGGTTTCCCTGGGGGTCGTGGTGCCGACCTGGGAAGCCGAGAAAATAGCTGCGCTTGCGCGCTCCAGACCCGCTCCTTAACATCCGCCGCCTTCCCGGCGGCTTCCTGACAAGGGACTGACAGTGACCATCCGAGGCATGCGCACCCATTACTGCGGCGAGGTCAAGGCCGCGCAGGTCGGGCAGACCGTCACCGTGGCGGGCTGGGTCCACCGCCGGCGCGACCATGGCGGCGTCATCTTCATCGACCTGCGTGACCGCGAGGGCCTGCTGCAGGTGGTTGCCAACCCGGACGCCACCGCGGTGTTCGCCGAGGCCGAGCGGGTGCGCAGCGAGTACGTGCTGACGGTCACCGGCACGGTGCGCCGGCGCCCCGAGGGCACGGTCAACCCGAAGCTGCCGAGCGGCGAGGTGGAGCTGGTGGCCAGCGCCATGACCGTGCTCAACGCCGCCGAGACCCCGCCGTTCCACCACGACGAGGCCGCCAGCGAGGACCTGCGCCTGCGGTACCGCTTCCTCGACCTGCGCCGCGAGGAGATGACGGCGCGCCTGCGCCTGCGCCACCGCGTCACCCAGGCGATGCGCAACTTCCTCGATGCCGCGGGCTTCATCGACATCGAGACGCCAATGCTGACGCGCACCACGCCGGAGGGCGCGCGCGACTACATCGTTCCGAGCCGCACGCATCCCGGCAAGTTCTTCGCGCTGCCGCAGTCACCGCAGCTGTTCAAGCAGCTGCTGATGATGTCGGGCTTCGACCGTTACTACCAGATCGCGCGCTGCTTCCGTGACGAGGACCTGCGTGCCGACCGCCAGCCGGAGTTCACGCAGCTCGACATCGAGACCTCCTTCATGACCGAGGACGAGATCATGAAGGTCATGGAGGCGCTGGTCCGCGACCTGTTCCGGACCATCCTGGGCGTGGAGCTGCCGGACCCGCTGCCGCGGATGACCTGGGCCGAGGCCGTGGAGCGCTACGGCATCGACCGCCCGGACCTGCGCATCCCGCTGGAGCTGGTGGAAGTCGGCGACCTGATGCAGGGCATCGAGTTCAAGGTTTTCGCCGAGGCTGCGGCCGACCCCGACGCCCGCGTCGCGGCGCTCAAGCTACCCGGCGGCGGGGCGCTGTCGCGCAAGGAAATCGACGACTACACCGCCTACGTCGCCCGCTACGGCGCGAAGGGCCTCGCCTACATCAAGGTGAACGACCCGGCGAAGGGCCGTGAGGGCCTGCAGGCACCGATCCTCAAGTTCATGCCCGACGCGACGCTCGCTGGCCTGCTGGAGCGGCTCAGGCCCGCGGCCGGCGACCTGATCTTCTTCGGTGCCGACAAGCGCAAGGTGGTGAACGACTCGCTGGCCGCGCTGCGCGTCAAGCTCGGCCATGACCGCGGCCTGGTCGCGGAGGGCTGGCGCCCGCTGTGGGTGGTGGACTTCCCCGGCTTCGAGTGGGATCCGCAGGAGAAGCGCTGGGCGGCCCTGCACCATCCCTTCACGGCGCCGAAGGTCGCCTCGCCCGAGGAGCTGGAAGCGGCGCCGGGCAAGGCGCTCTCGCGTGCCTACGACATGGTGCTCAACGGCACCGAGATCGGCGGCGGCTCCATCCGCATCCACACCGAGGCCATGCAGGCGGCGGTGTTCCGCGTGCTCGGCATGCCGGCCGAGGAGGCCGAGGGCAAGTTCGGCTTCCTGCTGCGGGCCATGCGCTACGGCTGCCCGCCCCATGGCGGCATCGCCTTCGGCCTCGATCGGCTGGTGATGCTGATGGCCGGTGCGCAGAGTATCCGCGACGTCATCGCCTTCCCCAAGACCCAGACCGCGAGCTGCCTGATGACCGATGCCCCCGGCGAGGTCTCGGCCCAGCAGCTGAAGGAAACCGGCATCCGCATCCGCGCTGCCGAGGCGAAGTCCTGAGCGGGATCCAGCCGGCCCGGCTGCTGCTGCCGTGAACCGCCGTCACTTCCTGTTCGCCAGCGCCCTGGCCAGCGCGCGGCCGGCGGTGGCGCAACTCCCGGCCGACCAGGTCGTCATCGTCCACGGCCTGTGGATGACGGGGGCGGAGAACGGCTGGCTGCGCAGTCGGTTGCGTGACGAATACGGCTTCGATCCCCACCAGTACAGCTACCCGACCGTCCAGCTCGGGCTAGAGGACAACATGCGGCGGCTGCGCGATTTCATCGCTGCCGTACCGGGCGACCGGCTGCACGTGGTGGGCCACAGCCTGGGTGGTCTGCTGGCACTGCATACGTCGCTGCGTTACCCGGATCCACGGCCGGGGCGGGTGGTATGCCTGGGTTCGCCGCTGCGCGGTAGTGCTGCTGCCCGGGCGGTGGCCAGCCTGCCCTTCGGTCTCGACATCCTCGGTGCGACCATGCGCGAGGCGGTGCTCAACGGCGGGCTTGCCGAGTACCGCGGGTCGCGCGAGGTGGGCGTGATTGCCGGCACCATGGGGCTGGGCCTGGGCGCGGTGATCGAAAACCTGCCCACGCCCAACGATGGCACCGTGGCGGTCGAGGAGACGCGCCTGCCGGGCATCAGGGACCACCTCGAAGTGGACGTGAGCCACACGGGCATGCTGCTGTCGGCGCTGGTGGCTTCGCAGACGGCATTTTTCCTGCGCCATGGGCACTTCGCCCGGGCCACTGGCGAGACAGCCTGAGCCGTATTGTCCTCCCCGCAATCTGCGGGACAGGGGATCGGCCCGCGATTCATGGCTGGCCGGCATTGCGTTCTGGCGCGCATGCAGGAATCATGGGCCCCTGCCAGTGCCAGGGGGGATCGCAGCGGCCGTCGCCGCTGCAGCCACGGGCAGGAAGCAATCCGGATCCAACCTGACCCAAGCCGATCACGAGGACCGACTTGTCCACCACAGCACCCGAGACCCCGCCGGCCGCGGGCACTGGCAGCGCCAGGAAATTCTGGTTCATCGAACTGGCCGAGGGCGTGGCCCGCAGCCACTTCGGCACGCTGCTCTACGGCGCCTTCACCACCATCGGCCTGCTGGCCTTCGTGGCCATCGGCACACCCTACGTCCTCAATGTCTACCTGCAGATCCCGGCGAACGAGCAGGGCCAGATCTCGGGTGACCTCGCCGCCTGGACCGAGATCGTGCTGCTGCTGGTGTTCGGCCCGGCCGGCATCCTCGCCGACCGCATCGGCCGGCGGCAGGTGTACGCAGTCGGCTATCTGTTCATGGGCATCGCCTACGCGCTGTACCCGTTCGCCGGCTCGGTCGCCGAGCTGACCGGCTACCGCGTCGTCTATGCGGTGGGTGTCGGCCTGGCGACGGCGATGCTGCAGACCACGCTGGCCGACTATCCGGCCAACACTTCGCGCGGCAAGGCCACCGCGCTGATCGGCACGCTCAACGGGCTCGGCGTCATCATCCTCTCGGTCGGGCTCGGCGGCCTGATGAAGACCTTCGTCGGCAGCGGCTGGAATCCGCAGATGGCCGGGTACCTCGCCCACGGCATCGTTGCCGGGCTGTGCTTCATCTCCGCCATCGTGGTCGCCCGCGGGCTGAAGCCCGGCATGGGCGTCGATCGCGTGGCGCGCCTGCCGATCGGCGAACTGGTGCGCAGCGGTTTCGCCGCCGCGCGCAACCCGCGGGTGGCACTGGCCTATGCCTGCGCCTTCATCGCGCGCGGCGACCTGGTCGTGGTCGGCACCTTCGTCAACCTCTGGGGTACCAGCGCCGCCATGGCCGCCGGCTACGATCCCGCCGAGGCCTCGGCCAAGGGACGCATGCTGTTCGCCGCATCCACCACGGCGGGCCTGTTCTGGCTGCCGATCATGGGCTACATGCTCGACCGGCTGAACCGCGTCACCGGCGCCGTGGTCTGCATGGCACTGGCCGCCGCGGGGTTCCTGTTCACCGACCTCGTCGACGACCCGCTGGACAGCAGCAACCTCGGTTACTTCGTGCTCCTCGGCATCGGCCAGATCAGCGCCTTCGCCGCCGCCGCCACGCTCATCGGCCAGGAAGCGCCGAAAGAATCGCGCGGCGCGGTGATCGGCCTGTTCAACATGTCCGGCGCCATCGGCATCCTGTTCTGTACCGCCGTCGGCGGCCGGCTCTTCGATGCCATCGGCCCGCATGCCGTGTTCGAGATGGTCGGCACCATCACCCTGCTGGTGGTGCTCTTCGGCCTCTGGGTGCGCTGGAAGGCGCCGGGGCCGCTCAGCCCGCGGGGGAGCGGGGGGGATATGCTGCACCCGTAGCCCGCAGCGTGCTTACCGATACATCCCCATCACCGCCAGCAGGCTCTTTTCCACCGCCTCCATCTCTTCCGGCCTCAATCGCGTCAGCGGCCCCTGAGTCAGGCGCCGCCGGTCCAGAGTGCGGGGCTGCTCTGGCATCACCTGGCAGTCTTGCCGGAGATCATCGCGGGCGCGGATCGTGACGTGCAGCGGTTCCTTGGCCTTGCGCAGCTGCGTGGTCAGGGGCAATACGATGACTGTCGGTTCACCCTGGGCGATCAGGAAGTCGGCCTGGACGATCAGCACCGGGCGGGTCTTGCCGACTTCGGCGCCGCGGTTGGGATTCAGGCTGCCAACCCAGATTTCCCCGCGACGCATCAGGGCTTTCTCCTTGCGGCCCGATAGCGCGCTGGCCGTTCCTGAACCAGCGTTCCTTCACCCAGGAGCAAGGCCTCGTTGTCGAGGGGCAGGGCTTCCGCTGCGATCGCGAGGGGGTCCTCTGCTTCAGCCCGAGCAGCCTGAGCAGCCCGTGCGATCGCACCGAGAAACCGCTCGCGCTCCCGTCGGTCCAGGAACTGGGCAATTGCCTCGCGTGCTAACTCGGACTTCGGGCGTTGGCTCCTTTCGGCCTCGCGGCTGAGCTGCGCGTCGAGGTCATCGGGCAGACGGATGCTGATGAGTGACATGACACACCGTATGACGAAACGTATGTCGAGCGAGTATACGAATTGATAACTGGATCGGCCAGTCCGGGAGTGGCTCAGGCCGGGTCCAGGTACCGTTCCTGGGGCCTTGCGATGATCTGCCGCTCCACCAGTCGATGCACCCGGTGGGTCACCCGGCAGTGCCCGAAGCAGGGATGTGATGCGGCGCGCGCGGATGAGATTGATCGTGCCCGGCCATCCCGCCGGCAATAGACCGATTGGCCTGTCAATTGGCTGAATCAGGATGACACTCTGAAGTTTTGTCTCCGGCTGATGTGCGCAAGCAGGCACCAGGAGGACGGGCACCCAGTGCCGTTGCCCGGAAACAACAGCAGAGACTTGTTCCCGGTGCCTTTGGGGCGGGTACGTGAATTGCCACTGACGATTCCGGGCATTTCGTGAGCTGCAGCACACGAAGTCCTGCATGTGTCGCGATTACGTGTCTACGAAATACCGCCCCGGACTGCTGTTGCCGGCCTTGCAAGTACCGTAGGTTCCGGGGGAAGCAGAAGTGCAAGCGAGGATTCAGCAGCTGGCCCGTGCCACCCGCGAATCCGGCATTTCTGAGGGGCGATTGGTTCTTATTGCACGACGCTTGGGGGGGACATGTCCATTCAATCAGTTGGTCGGTTCGTGCTGGCGGGCTCTGTTGCTGCCGGCCTCGCAGTACCGGTTTTGGCCTTTGCGGCACCAGATGACGAGATTGCCGAGATCGTCGTGACCGCCAGGAAGACGGAAGAGACGTTGTTCGATATACCGGTGTCGGTCACCGCCCTGAGTGACAAGACCCTGTTCGATGCGGATATCGAGAGTCTCACGGATGTTGCCAAGCTGTCCCCGGGCTTGCACTTCGAGGGCTTCATTTCGTCCCCGGGCAGGTTCGAGAACAATCCGACGTTCCGTGGAATTACCGTCAACACGATATCGCCGACACGGCAGACGGCGTCAGTCTTCATCGATGGCGCCTATGTCTCGGGTGGTCCACCCAGTGTGGCGCCGTCATCAATCGAGCGAATCGAAGTCATTCGCGGACCCCAGGCCGCGGTATTCGGTCGTACTACCTTCGCGGGTGCGGTGAACTACGTGTTGCGGAAGCCAGCGGACGAGCTGCGCGGTTCCGTCACGGCCACCATGGCAACCGACGATGACTACAGGATTGACGGTGTTGTCGAGGGACCCCTGGTTGCCGATGCGCTGTCAGGCCGACTGAATGCATTCTTCCATTCGAAGGATGGCCAGTTCATCAGCCTGGCCGATGGTGCCAGGCTCGGCAACGAGGAAACCTTCGATATCAGCGGGGCTCTGTACTACGACCAGGGAGGCATCTGGACGTCCAAGCTGGGACTGGCCTATTCCGTCATCGATGACGGGCCACCCGCCGTTTCCCAGGCCGGCCTCAACGACACCAACTGTGGGCCATTCCCGCCCGGGACGAAGCGGTACTTCTGTGGCGATGTCCCGGTCAATCCGCCTTCCCTGAACACGACGCCGTTTCCCTATGGCCTCAAGCAGGCCCTGGCGAAGGTGCAGCAGATTGTCGGCCCGTTTCGTGATGAATTTGGGCTCTATCGGGAGGTGTACCGGACCAACTGGACCAACACCTGGGCGATTCCCGACACGTCGCTGACGGTCGACTCGGTGACCTCGTTCAACCGCGAAGAAGCGAACTACATCGCTGACGGCGACAACACCGGGGACGATGCATGGGTGATCGCCGCCCAAAGGAAATTCGAGGACTTCAGCCAGGAACTCCGGTTGTCAGGTGCCCTGGCCGACGACCGGTTGACGTGGATGGTCGGCGCAAACTACCTGTCGCTGGACTACACCTTCCACAACAACCAGTTCTTCACGGTCGTGCCAGCGGGCCCGTTGCCTGCCTATGGCAATCTTGGCAACAACCTGGCTGACAAGGAAGAAATCGAGACCACCGGCTGGTTTGGATCATTGCGCTATCACATCGTCGACGGCTGGTCGGTGGGGTTCGAAGGCCGATACCAGAAGGATGAGATCACCAGCATCCCGGGCGGCGGCGCGAGCCTCAGCGCATCGTTCTACAAGTTCCTTCCGCGCGTGACCACGGACTGGGAGATCAACGACCAGACCGTGGTCTATGCCAGTTTCAGCCAGGGAAACCTGCCAGGAGGGTTCAATACCTCGGTCGCTACGCTGACTCCGGCCCAGGCAGCCGAACTTGCAGTCGTAGCGCCTGGCGCCAAAGTCGCCTATGACGAAGAGACCCTGACCCAGTACGAAATCGGCCTGCGCAACCGCCTGCTGGAGAACCGCCTGACCACGAACCTGGCGCTGTTCCAGATGGAGCGGAAGGACCAGATCTACCGGCAGTCCTTCGTGCTTACGGGCAGTGGTCCCCCGCCGAAGATTGTCAATGCCTTCACCAATTCCGGCAGGACGGAGATCTGGGGAGTGGAGTTTGAAGGTGGCTACCAGGTCACTGACATCATCAGCCTGGGGGCCACGCTGACATGGACTGACTCCATCATGAAGAAGTACGAGTCGGGCGACTACGCCGCGATCTACGGCAGTGCGGATGCGTCAGGCCACAGGACACCGCTCTTCCCGAAGCTGATGGGCTCCCTGTCGTTGTCGGTAGACAAGCCCATCACAGGCGATCTGTCGGCTTTCGGGCGTGCCGACTGGTTCTATACCGGGGAGCGTTACCTCAGCGAGGACAGCCTGGCTACCCTGCCGGAGGCCAGCGAGGTGAACCTGCGCGCGGGTATTGCCACGGATCGGTACCGGCTCGAGGCATTCGTCACCAATCTCCTGGACGAAGACGCGCCAGTAGGCGGCGACCGGACCCTTGACCTGTCGTTCGCCACGCCACAGCTGAACTTTTCCACCCCGGCCGCCGTGACCACGATGCGGGACGAGCGGCGGTATGGGGTGCGCGTAACCTTCAATTTCTAGGCCAATGGCAACCTCGGACCATCGTCATACACGCAGGGCCTTGCTGGCGGCCACCCTTGGGGTGGCCCCGGCGATGTCCATGGCCGATATCGCCACCATCAAGGGCAACGAGCGCAGCGTACAGGGTGGCTTCAATCCGGAGTCGCCTGAGGACAACCTGTATGCTCTGGCAAAGATCGCCGGCTCGACCGACGGGGGTACCACCTGCACCTGGTTGGGGGGGCGCATCTACTCCAAGCGCGCCGATGCCAGGCTGGCGGAGCCCTTCCTCGACTGGGAAGGAATCCAGCTGAAGCGGTTCGTTTTCCGGTCGAACACCAGGGTCCAGTACCTTTTCCGGGGGGCGATCCTGTTCAGGGCCCTGGGCGGGGGCTATCTGACGGAATTTGCCAGTCCGGTCACAGGGAAGAAGAGCAAGGTCACGCACTTTTTCACGCAGATCGGCACCTACGACTACACGACGACCGGCATCATTCCCTCGCCCCGGTTCAACGGGATTCTTGCGCACAATCCATCGCCGCTGTTGTTCACCTGGCAGGTGCTCGGCAACGACGTCTGGCTCGAGCTGGATGAGCGGGTTCGTTACACGCCAGCATCCACCGGCAAGGAAGTGGCAGACAACGCGATCTTCCGGTTCGGCAGCAACCTGGCTGACCTTGCGGACCGGAACAAGTCGGTTGCACCAGCATGCGTCTCCTACAGTACGCAGATGGCGTACTACGGCTGGATGGGCATGTCTGGTGTCGACGGTTACACGCTCTGGAACGGTGCCGGAAGGAAATTTGCGTCCATCGCCGAGTTCCCGCCGGAGCGACGCAGGCAGATCGAGCAGCTCGCGCCCGATTTCTTCGAGGCTTCCCTGGGTGACTAGGGCCAGACGATCCTCATTCCCGGGGACTCATCCGGTAGTGGCGCTTGGCTGGCTGCTGTGCATCGCAGCCGCTGCTTCCGCGGCGACGCCGACCGAGGCGATCCACAAGCATGAGGTAATTGTCGCGGCGATACGTACGGCCGGAACGCCAGCGGCGGCTTACTGGAAGGACTTCGCCGATCGATACGAACGAACCGGTGCCGGATCAGTAGTCTTTGCCGATCCTCGCGCTGGCCAGGGGCAGCCGGGAGGTGTCGCAGAAGCGCTGCGCGACGGCACCGTCAACCTGACCGTCATGCCGGATTCACTCGTCTCCGAGCTGGTTCCGGAGTTCTCCATCCTGCGCCTGCCTGGTCTCGTTAGCAGTGACCTGCAGGTCGAGAACAGCTTCCGGAAATGCATCCAGCCAATCCTGGCCCCGCAGTTCGCGGCAGCGGGCCTGGTGATGCTCGGTCCCATGCGTTCAGGCTGGCTGGTGGTCTACGGGGCGGACGCCGTGGCAACGCCGGCAGACCTGGCCGGGCGGCCGTTCAGGAAAGGCCTGAGTCCCGTGACCAACGGTTACCTGGCAGCGCTTGGTGCCAGGCTGGTGCCCGTGCCGTATCCGGAGATCGCAACGTGGTTGGCGGTGACGCCGGACGGCCTTGGTGACTTTTCTCTGGTTGAACTCACCTCAATGGCTCGCAGCAAGCCGCCAATCAGGGTCCTGACGCTGACGCGGCATGGCTTCTTTCTCGGGGCAGTGGTGGCCGACAAGGACTGGCATGACGGGCTGGGCCAGCGGGACAGGCGCGCACTGCTGGATGCACTACCCGACCAGAAACAGTGGGCGGAGGATGTCGCCGCTTACGAGCAGGAGTACCTCGCTGAAGCCAGGGCCTCGGGTGTCACGGTTACGGATATCGCGCCGGCAGACCAGGGTAAGTGGGCACAGACAGCAGCGGCCTACCGCGAGAGCTTCCTGCGCGGCAACGGACCTCGCTGGCATCAGCTCCACGACTGCATCGAAGGCCTGCCATCCACGTGATGCAGGGAAAGGCATCGTTCGTTCAGAAACCGCTAGCCGGATGACTGGAGTAAACGGGTGGTCAACAGACGGGAAATGTTAAGTGCCATGGTGCTGGGTGGCGGAATGGCGGCCGGTTTACCGCTGGATGCTGCCGCCAGGGCGCAGCCAGGCAATGGCGGGTTGGCGTATGCGCTGGACTCGCCAATCGACAACGTCGAGATCTACGCAAGGCTCACCGGGCGGCCGAACCAGCAGCAGACCTACACCTATGCCCGTGGCAGCGTGTTTGGCATCGATCCTGCCAGGCACGAGGTTGTTGCCGAGTATGGCAGGCACCTGTTCGACCTCGAATCGTGCCAGATCAAGGTGAGCCGGCTCTCTGCCGAGGGAGTGCTGACGGAGCGGAGCCGCGCCTGGATGCTATACCGGGACATTGCCACCGGAGACTACCTGAGCACGTTCAGGAACCCGTATACCAACCAGAATGTCGAGGTTCCGCAGTTCAAGGGGCGTGTTTCGGGCAATACGGTCGCACCCCAGGGAATGCAGTACAAAGCCAGCATCTCCATGGAGAGCACTGCATTTGGCAAGCCATACCGCCTGAAGTGGGCGTTCCTGGGAGACCTGGCAGTCGCCAGGCGCGAGGCGTTCACGAGGTGGCAGGATCCTCGCAGCAAGGTATTCAGAACGGAAATGACGCTGGACACCTGGTCGTTTCCCATCGCTGAGCTCAGGAGCAGGTCGACTTCCTACATACCGAATGTGCCTTCCTGGGTGAGTGAAACACAGTGGATGGAATTCCTTGGCATGGATGGCCATCCTGGCCATATGCTCTGGCGCACGGATTCACGCCTGTTCGACAGTGCCGAAGCGCTGCCACAGGAGTTCGTTGCCGCTTCACGGCGGCTGCTCGGCAATGACATCCTTGCCGATGTCGGCTGGGATGACGGTAGGTGACGCCCTGAAGGTTCCACGACCAGCAACGAGGATCATGTAGTTTCATGCTTACCCGCCGACGTGTACTTGCATTGGGGGGCATGGCGGTCGCTGCACCCCTTGTCGCAGCAGCGGCGCGGCCGGGCAGCGGCAGCCGGTCCCGTGGTGCTCCCGATGTCCTGATCATCGGTGCAGGCCTGTCGGGGCTGAATGCCGCAACCCTGCTGGAAAGCGAGGGATATCGCTGCCAGATTCTCGAGGCGACACACCGGGTCGGCGGGCGGGTCTGTACCGCGCGTGAGTCAGACGTGCCGGGGCACCCGGAACTTGGCGGGAGTGGCATCGGCAGCAGCTATGCCCGGATGCTGGATACCGCGAATCGGCTTGGCCTGACGCTGGTTCCGGAAAGGCTGCGTACCACAGCCCCCCGCAATGAACTGATGTATCACCTGTGCGGCGAGGGCATTCTCCCGAATGACTGGCCGGGGCATCGGCTCAATCCGTTCCAGGATGCCGGTGACCGGAAGGTTCCGCCGGAGTTCTACCAGTTCACCAAGTACGGCCTGTACAACCCGCTGCCGAAGAACGACCTGCAGGCCTGGCAACGTCCGGAATTTGCATCCCACGACGTGTCGGTTTTCGATTTCCTCCGCAAGCTCGGCATACCCGAGGCTGCGATAGCGCTCGTGGCTGGCACCAACATGAGTTATGGCACGAACGTGCACGACCTCTCGGTCCTGATGTGGTTCGCCATTGCCAACTGGCTGAGGGCCGATCAGGAGTTCGGGGGCAATGCCCCGCGGGCCATCGAAGGTGGCAATCAGCGGCTGCCTGAAGCGATGGCAGCAAGGCTCCAGTCGGAGATCGTGTTCGGCCAGCACGTTACTGGTATCCGCAGCAATGCGGACGGCGTTGAAGTGCACACGATCGACCATCAGGTGCGCCGCGCCAGGTTTTGCCTCTGTACCATCCCGTTCTCGGCATTGCGCCACCTGCGGCTGGAGCCGCTGCCGCCTGGCGAGCAGCTGAACGCAATCGAGAATATCGGCTACACACCCGTCTTCCAGGTGCACTTCGTGCCAACACGCAGGTTCTGGGAGGAGGACAAGCTGCCGAAAAGCATGTGGACCGACCGCAAGCTTGGACGCCTGATGGCGCTGCACAATGATCCGGGCAGGCCGGACGAGGTCACCAGCTACATCGCCTTTGTCAACGGCATGGCAGCGAAGTACCTGGACCGGCTCGAGCCGCAGGCAGCGGCCGACTATCTGCTGGAGGACCTGGCCTACATCCGGCCATCCACCCGGGGCGCATTGAAGGTGGCCAAGGTCTGGTCCTGGAATCGAAATCCGTTTGCGGGTGGTGCCTACGCCTACTGGAAGCCAGGCCAGATCAGCCGGCTTGCCCGCCAGGTAGCCGTGCCCGGGAAGCGGCTGTTCTTTGCTGGCGAGCACACGGCAGTGCTGGCCAGGGGCATGGAAGGGGCGATGGAATCGGGTGAGCGTGCCGCGCTGGAGATCCTGTCGGCGATGTGACGGCACGACAGCGTCATTGCCAGGAGGTTGCGTGGTGCCGGACAAGCCTGAAGCCAGCTTCGACAGGGAACGCCGCAGGCTGCTGCTGTTCGCTGGGATTGCGGGAACCGCGCTGACGCTCCCCGCCAGCGGGGCTGGTCGCGAGTCCAGCGGCCCCGGGATAACGGAATCGCATCCGAGTGCATCCGGCGCCAGGCCCATCTCCACCTCACTGGATACCCGGGATCCCGAGCAGAATCTCAGGGTCTACATGAAGGTACTGTCGGATCTGGATGACCGGCCGACCTTCAGATTTCATACCGGCCGCATACTTTCCGTGGCTCCCGGGCAGCTTGGGGAACCGCTGCTGGATTTTGTCGCCTGCAAGCAGGATCGCGTCCGGCAGCTGGCCGACGGTTCCTATCAGCACGGTTACCGGGGAGTCATCCTCTTCACCGATATCGATACGGGTCAGGTGCTGGATACCTTCGCGAATCCCCTGACCGGCAAGACAAACCGGGTGCAGCACTTCAGGACCAGCTGGGGATCGGGCATCTACTCCGCCCAGGGCAGGTACAGCCTCGGTGCCGGTGCGAGTGAGTTGCAGAATGCCTCGGCGTTGCGCACCAAGCCGTTTCAGCTGGCCTGGAGCATTGTCCGTGATGATGTCTGGATAACCTACGACGAGCGGGTCGTCGTCCGCTCGGCTTCGGGCAGCGTGCAGTACGCCGACAGCTCGATGTATCGCTATCACACCAGCCTTCGGCAGCTGCTGGATCCCGGCCAGACAAGTGCGGACGCCATCATGAGCTGGGGCACGGAAACCAGCTGGTGGCCGTGGATGGAAATGGGAGGCAGGCCGGGACACCTGCTGTTCGGCAGCATGGGCCGCAAGTACCCGGACTTGTCCAGTGTGCCCGGCGACGTGATTGCCGCCGCAGAGCGGCTGTTTCCCGGGCAGCTCACCGAGCCCATCGACTGGGCAGCCCTCGCTCCGCGTGCACCAGGCTTGAATCGCTGACCACCGATCGCTGTCCTGTCCTGCTGCTTGTTGCGGCGGGTCTTTCGCCAGTCAGGACTTGCGATTTCGCGAAACGGCACCGGAATAGGATGCCCGGACCGTTCAGGTATACTCCACCGCTGACTCCGCTATCAGTCAGTGGTTGGCCAGTTGTTCGCCAAGAATTCGAATAGGCCGGGGCTGGCTGCAGCCGGTTCCACGCCGCGCACAAGGCAGTACCTGCTCAATGAACTTGTCCGCCTGTTCGTGCTGCCCTTGTTTTTTGGCCTGCTGCTCGGCTGGAACAAGGCCGGACTCGGCGTGCAACTGTCGATGCCGGTGGCAATCGCCTACTGGTGCGGGATATGCCTGTTCGTCTGGCTGGCAGCGCATGCATTCACACGCCTGGTCAGTCGCATCAAGTGGGTTTCCGCGAGGCGGGTATCGATACAGCTGCTGCTCGGGATGATGCTGTCCTACCTTGTCGTGGGATTCGTGCTGGTGTGGTACGTCGCGTTCTTTCGTGACGGACACTTGCTGGGGCTAACCGAGACCTGGGACCGCTATGCCGGTTTCTCCTTCCTCAGCCGGCTGCGCCAGAGCTCGGTTACCGTCGTGGTATGGATCCTGGCCAACATTGGCTGGATGGCAATTCGCCGCTATTCCCCCTATGGGATATTCGCTGGTCCGGCCGGCTTCTCTGCGGACATTGGTGCGGCTGACGGCGGGACAGGCGAAGGCAGACCGGCGCCGGAACAGCCGCCAAGGATGCTGCGCGTAGGCAGCCAGGAATTCCCGCTCGCGAATATCGTCGCGGTGAAGGCCGAAGACCATTATGTGCGGGTCTTCCAGGTCGACGGCAGCAAGCCGCTGATTCATGGGCGCTTCAGCGACATCAGCACCCAGGTGAAAGATGTTTCAAGCGCCATCAGGGTCCATCGCTCCTACTGGGTCAACCTGAATCACGTCAGCCGCGTTCGCCTGAACGGCCGGATTCTCAGCCTCGAAATGTCCAACGGCATGACCATTCCGGTGAGTGAGTCGCACCGTGCATTGCTGGAGGCAGCCATCGAGAATGGGGCGCCTGGTGTCCAGGTGCTGTCGAAGCCGGCAGCAGCGAGCCCTGGAGAGCCGTTGTAAGGCTGCTTCAGCGTCAATGCGGTTCCGGGTTCGAGCCTGCCGCAACAGCGCGCCCGGTTTCGCCGCTACGATCCAGCGCCAGCTTGAACAGCACCGGGCCAAACAGTTCGTTGAGGCCGACGACGCCGATCGCCAGCGTGCGGAAGCCGTCGCCGAAGTCGGGGAATTCGCGCACGATCACCAGTGCCACCCCGAGCGCCAGTCCGGCCTGTGACACCAGGCCCGACCAGCCCCAGCTGCGGATGACCGGCGCGTCACCGGCGATGCGGCTCGCGGCCCGTGCTGCGGCCAGCGTCACCACCAGGCGCACTCCGGCGAGGATGACGGCCACGGGCCAGATCGCCACGAAGCCCTGCAGGTCGAGGTGGGCGCCGGCGGTGGCGAAGAAGACCACGAAGACGATCGCGCCGGTTTTTTCCACCGCGTGCAGCAGCCGTTCGCCGCCGCGCGAGAAGTTCTGCACCGCGAATCCCGCCACCATGAATGCCAGCAGCGGGTTCAGGTGGACGTAATCGAGCAGGGCGGACATCGGCAGGCCCAGCAACAGCAGCACCAGCAACAGGTTGCGGCCGCCGTCGTCTGCCGTTTCGGCGACCGCGGGCTCCAGCGCGGGAGTGCCCGTGTCCGGGGCTGCCGCCGCAGCCGTTGCCGCAGCGCTGCCGGCCGCGGCAGGCCGCGGCCGGCTGGCCCAGAGATACAGCGCCAGGATCACGCCCAGCGTCGTGCCCAGCGCGGCGCTGCCCAGAAGTTCGTAGCCGACTTCGCCAAAGGCCGCGGGATCGAAGCCGGCCGACGGATCGATGCCGAGCTGTGCCACGGATAGCGCGATGGCCAGCAGGATGATGACAACCACGTCGGAGGACATGACGAAAGCCAGTGTCATGTCGGTCAGCGGTCCCCTGGGGCGCAGCTGCGCCAGCAGTCCCAGCACCGCTGACGGGCTGCGCGTGGTGGCCAGCACGCCCCAGAGCAGCGCCACCATCAGCGTCGGCACCAGCCCCATGCCGGCAAGGAAGGGAATGTGGCCGCGCAGGGCCATGAAGCAGCCGCCCACCACGACGATGATGGCCACGATCTGCAGCAGGTGTGCCCAGACGAGGCTGCGCGCCGCGCGTCGCAGGCTGTCGATGCGCAGCTCGGCGCCACCAGCCAGGGCAATGAGCGCCAGTGCCAGCTCATTGAATACCCCGAGCCGCTCGACCGTGTCGTGGCCGATGATGCCGAGCACATGCGGGCCGACGATGATGCCCGCGAGCAGGTAGCCGGTGAGATGCGGCAGGCCGACGACTTCGGCGAGCTCGCTGAACAGGGTCCCGGCGAGCAGCAGCAGCCCGAGGGCGGCAATGGCGGCGGCGATGCTGGACTCGACCGTGCTGCTCTGCTGCACCATCCAGGAAAGGCCGAGTGTGGCCAGCAGCATCAGCAGCTGCACCATGCGCACCGGCAGGGATTTCCTCGTGCCGCTCATGAGGTTCCCGGCGTCGGGCTGCCCGGCCACCCGGCCGCGCGTTGCAGTTCGCGGCGCAGCGCCGGCGGACCGAGCAGCTCGCCGATGACGATCGCAGCCAGGCAACCCGCCAGTACCAGGCGTCCGATGGGACCGGGGAACTGCACGGCAACCACTGCGCCCACGCACACCGTGATGGGCCCGCAGGGCATCAGCGCAAGGCCCGCCCAGGCACCAGGCACCACCGGCGGGGCCAGGCGTCGACGCAACAAGGCGATGGCCGGGAGCTTGATCGCCAGGCGCGTGGCCGGCACGAGCGCGGCCACGGCCCAGAACACCAGGCCATCGCGCAGGTCGAGCTGGGCGCCCGCCAGCGCTACCACCGGCAACAGCACCGGCCGGGCGGTGGACGCGAGCATGCTGCGCAGCGCAGCGCTGTCACGGGCCAGCAGGTTGAGCGTGACGCCCATCACCGCCAGTGCGGCGGGCGCCGCGAGGCCGAGCACTGCGGACAGGCCGATGGCCATCAGGCCGGTGCCCAGCAGGATGCCCCAGCGTTCGGTCAGGCGCTGTTCCACGCGGCTGAGTACCCCGGCCAGCGCGCCGGCGGCCATGCCCAGTCCGAGCGTGACGCCCAGTGCCGTCAGCGGCGGGGCGTGGGCCGCGGCGTTCTCCGCGGACGTGCTCAGCGCGAACAGCAGGGCCAGGCCTGCCAGCGGCACCATGTCGTCGGAGCCGGCGAGATCGCCCAGCGCATCAGCCAGCGGGCCGCCGGCTGCGAGCCGCTGCGCACCCCGGATCGCCGTCGTGCGCGCGGTCTCGCAGCCCGCGCAACCCAGGCCGAGCGCGAGCAGCAGCCGTTCGTTGCCGCTGAGGGGCAGGAGCAGCGGGACCAGCCACCAGGCGAGCAGCGCCGTTGCCGCGAAGGCGGCGATGCTCAGCGAGAGGCCCAGCACCAGGCGTGCGGCGGGCACGCGGCGCCGGTTGGCGAACCCGAGCTGGCTGCCCGCCAGCAACGCGAGCCAGGAGGCGGCGACCAGGGTCACCGGGGCGAGTGCCTCCAGCGTCGGGCGCGAGACCGCGGCCAGGCCTAGCGGCCCGACCAGGATGCCCATCAGCAGGAATTCGGTGCCCGATGAGAGTCCGGCCATGCGCTGCTGCCCCGGGCGGAAGAGCGCGCCACCGGCCCAGGCCAGTGCCAGCAGCCCGGCGAGGATGGCGTAGGGATTCAAGACGCGGCGGACTCGCGCCGGACGGCTTCGAGTTCGGCCAGCGCAGCCCACAGGCAGGCGGACCGGGCATCGGCCACGCTGCTGGTGACCGCCAGTTCCAGCGTCGCCCGCGTCTCGCCGATTTCCACCAGGCGCACGCCCGGGTTGCTGCCCAGCGGGGCGAGTACCTGCGCGAGGCGCGCAGCCAGTGCCGGTGTTGCGAGTCCACGCTCCACCGGCAGGGACACGATGATGCGCGGTGCAGGTCCGTGGACGCAGACCGGTCGCAACAGCCTTGCCAGGTGCGGGATCCGCAGCTCGGTGCCGGCGGCGTCGCGCAGGGTCGTTTCCAGCAGGCCGATGCGCACCACCTTCCCGGTGCAGGCCCCCATCTCCACCCAGTCGCCCACTGCCAGCCAGCGGCCGAAGAGCGTGGCGACGCCGACGATGGCCGTCGCGGCCAGCGGCACGGTGGCCAGGGCGAGCGCGGCCAGGCCCAGCAGGCCCATGCGCGGTGCGGCACCCTCGGCGTTGCCGGTGATGACCGGTGCGACCAGCACCAGCGCCAGCACGATCAGCGCAATCTCGGTCAATGCGCCGGTTGCCGCCGCCAGGTCCCTGGGCAGCCAGCCGACGACCGTGGTGCCGCGGGCGATGTCGCGGAAGAACAGCCGCACCGCGCGCAGCAGCAGCGCCAGCGTGAGCAGCGCGAAGACCAGGATCACCAGCAACGGCACCGCCGCCACGATCCGCGAGGCGAGCGTGGCCAGCGGGTTGAGCAGGGCGCCGGTCAGCTGGCCGGTGAGGCTGCGCGTGCTCTCGAACAGCGAGAACGTGGCCAGGAGCCAGGCATAGACCAGTCCCAGCAGGGCGATCCAGCGGCCAACCGCAACGCCCAGCGACAGCGCGGTGCGTACCGTGGCCCGGCCGAACAGCTCGATGCGCCCCAGTCGCAGCGCCGGCACCTGGCCGGCACTGGTGTCGAGCCAGTCCGCGGCGCGATCGCCCAGTTGCCAGGCCCGCCGCAGCAGGAATACCGCCAGTACCGCGAACAGGACCGCCAGCGAGACGCCGAAAATGCCGCCCGCCACGGCGCTGCGGGTATGCTCGGTCGCCAGCGCCGCGCGGATCTGGGCCGCGATGCGATCAGCGTGGACCTCCAGGCTGGCATCTCCCGCCAGTGCCGCATCCGCCGGCACCAGCTGCAGGACGGGGCGGGCGCCGACATAGATCACGGCCGCACCACCGGCATGGGCGATGCGCACCTCATCGTCGCCGGCGTCCAGCACCTCGTGCAGCGCATCGTTGGCCGCTCGCGCACGCAGCGCGGCGCTCCGGCCGGCGTGCCCCGCCTGCAGCGCAAAGACGACGGTATCGCCCACGCGGACTTCCGCGGGCCTGGCTGCGGCCACCGTCGGCGGCGATGCGGCGGCCGCTCCGGCAGGCGTTGTGGCTGGGGCAGATTCTGCAGCTGCCGCGGCCGACGTGGGGCTGGCCTGTGTTGCCGCATCCGGCGCCTGCGCGGACACTGCCGTTGCGAGGGCGATGGATCCGAGCAGGATCAGCAGGCATTGCAGCCGCTGGCGGCCGGTCCCGGCAGGGCATGCGAAGTCGCGCAGGTTGATCACGCTGATGGGACCAGTCTCCGGGTGTCGCCCGGGGATTAGATCATAGTCGGGCGTGGGTCGGGTGCCGGCACGTGCCGGCCCCTGCACGGCCGCTACAGCTTCTTCAGGTGGTACAGCGCATCCAGCGCCTCTCGAGGCGACATGCGGTCCGGGTCCAGCTGCGCGAGCGCCTCGCGCAGCGGCTCGGCCACCGGCACCGGGCGCAGGTCCAGCTCGGCCTGCGGCCGCGGCTGGCGGTGCTCGCGGGTCTGGCGCTCGAGTTCGGCGAGATAGCTGCGCGCCCGGCTGATCACGGTGCCGGGCACGCCGGCCAGTGCCGCCACCTGCAGGCCGTAGCTCTGGTTGGCCGGGCCTTCCTTGACGGCGTGCATGAAGATCAGCCGCTCGCCGTGGCTGGTGGCGTCGAGGTGCAGGTTGGCGCAGCCGGGCAGTTCGCCGGCGAGTGCGGTCAGCTCGAAATAGTGGGTGGCGAACAGCGTGAACGAGCCGATGCGCTCGCCGATGTAGTGCGCTGCCGCCCAGGCCAGCGAGAGGCCATCGAAGGTGCTGGTGCCGCGGCCCACCTCGTCCATCAGCACCAGGCTCTGGGCGGTGGCATTGTTGAGGATGTTGGCGGTCTCGGTCATCTCCACCATGAAGGTCGAGCGGCCGCCGGCGAGGTCGTCGGCGGCGCCGATGCGGGTGAAGATGCGGTCCAGCGGGCCGATGCGCGCGGCCGCCGCCGGCACGAAGCTGCCGATGTGCGCGAGGATGGCGATCAGCGCGGCCTGGCGCATGTACGTGGACTTGCCGCCCATGTTCGGCCCGGTGATGACCAGCAGGCGCCGCCCGGCATCGAGCACCAGGTCGTTGGCGATGAACGGGCCGTCGAGCACCTGCTCGACGACCGGGTGGCGCCCGGCGCGCACGCTGAACACCGGCTCCGTGGTCAGCTCGGGGCGGCAGTAACCGAGTTCCCTGGCGCGGTTGGCCAGGTTGACGAGCACATCGGCCTCGGCCAGTGCGCCGGCCATGGCCTGCAGCGGCGCCAGCACCGCGAGCAGCTGGTCGAGCAGCTGCTCGTAGAGTTCCTTCTCGCGGGCCAGCGCCCGCTCGCGCGCCGAGAGCACCTTGCCCTCGAAGTCCTGCAGCTCGGGGGTGATGTAGCGCTCGGCGCCCTTGAGCGTCTGCCGGCGGATGTACTCGGGCGGCGCGCTGGCGGCCTGCGCGCGCGACAGCTCGATGTAGAAGCCGTGCACGCGGTTGTAGCCGACCTTGAGCGAGGGCAGGCCGGTGCGCTCGCGCTCGCGCTGCTCGAGGCCCACGAGGTAGCGGTCGGCGTTCTCCGCGATGTCGCGCAGCTCGTCGAGCTGGGGATCGAAGCCGGCGGCGATCACGCCGCCGTCGCGGACCAGCATCGGCGGCTCGGCGACCAGCGCGCGTTCCAGCAGCGAGCGCTCGGCGACCTGCTCGGCGAGGCGGCCGGCCAGCGTCGCCAGCAGCGGCGAGTCGTAGGCGGCGAGGCCGGTGCGGATCCCGGGCAGCAGCTGCAGGGCCAGGCGCAGCTGCGCCAGGTCACGCGGCCGGGCGGAACGCATGGCCACCCGCGCCAGGATACGCTCGAGGTCGCCGATGGCCTGCAGGGATTCGCCGATGGCCGTGGGCGGCTGCGCCTGCAGGGCCTCGAGCGCCTGGTAGCGCCGGTTGAGCAGCGCCTGGTCGCGCAGCGGGCGCTGCAGCCAGCGCCGCAGCAGGCGGCTGCCCATGGCGGTGACGCAGTGGTCGAGCACGCCGGCGAGCGTGGCGCTGCTGCGCCCGGCGAGGCTGCTGTCGAGTTCGAGGTTGCGCCGGGTGGCGGCATCCATCAGCAGCGCATCGTCGAGCTGTTCGGTGCTGATGCGCTCGACATGCGGCAGGGCCGTGCGCTGCGTGTCCTTGACGTACTGGAGCAGGCAGCCGGCGGCACGCACCGCCTGCATCAGGTCCTCGCAGCCGAAGCCGGCGAGGTCGCGGGTGCCGAACTGCGCGCAGAGCGTGCGCCGCGCGGCATCCACCTCGAAATGCCAGGGCGGCCGCTGCTTCACGCTCTGCATGCCGGCCTGAGTGGCAGCGCCCGCGGCGCCTTCCTCCACCAGCAGCTCGGCGGGCCGCAGGCGCTCGAGTTCGTTGGCGAGATCGTCCTCGCCGGCGAATTCGGCGACACAGAAGCGTCCGGCGGACAGCTCCAGCCAGGCCAGGCCAATGGCGCCCCCGCCACGGCAGACCGCGGCGATGAGGTTCTCGCGGCGCGCTTCCAGCAGCGCCTCGTCGGTGAGCGTGCCGGGTGTCACCACGCGCACCACGCGGCGCTCCACCGGACCCTTGGCCGTGCGCGGATCGCCGATCTGCTCGCAGATGGCCACCGACTCGCCCTGGCGCACCAGGCGCGCGAGATAGCCTTCCGCCGCATGATAGGGAACACCGGCCATGGGGATCGTCGCGCCCGCGGACTGGCCGCGCGCGGTCAGCGTGATGTCGAGCAGGCGCGCGGCGCGGCGCGCGTCCTCGTAGAACAGCTCGTAGAAATCCCCCATGCGGTAGAACAGCAGCATGTCCGGGAACTCCGCCTTGATGCGCAGGTACTGCTGCATCACCGGCGTGTGCGTTGACATGGCGCTGTCGCCGGCGGGACTCGGATCGGGGCTGGTCATAGGGGACGCTATGGGAGGCTATTTGCGCAGCGCGCGCAAGCCCCGCGGCGCATTGACCCCACCGGGCAGCGGCGGCAGAGTGCGCCGATGCACGTCGTGCACCTGGAAACCGGCCGCCATCCCTATGGCGGTGCCCGCCAGGCCCTCATTCTCATGCGCGGCCTCAAGGCACGGAGCGTGGAGGGCACGCTGGCCTGCACCGCCGGCGGGCAGCTCGCCGGCGAGGCGCGCCGCCTGGGCCTGGCCTTGCGGGAACTGCCGATGCGCGGCGACCACGACCTCGGCTTCATCGGCCGCTTCGCCACGCTGCTGCGTGAACTGCAGCCGGACCTGGTCCACGTGCACAGCCGCCGCGGCGCGGACTGGTTCGGCGGGCTCGCGGCGCGGCGTGCCGGCATCCCGGCGCTGCTGACGCGCCGCGTGGACCGCAGCGAGGGGCTGCTGTCGCGGCTGAAGTACCGGCCCTACGGGCGCGTGGTGGCGATCTCCACGGCAATCCGCCGGCAGCTGGAGTCCGTGGGCCTGCGCCCGCCGCAGCTGGCCCTGGTGCGCAGCGCGGTGGAGCCGGCGCTGCAGGATCCCGCCTGGTCGCGCGAGCGGCTGGCCCGGGAATTCGCGCTTGATCCACGCTGCCAGCTGGTCGGCTGCGTTTCCCAGCTCATTGCCCGCAAGGGCCACGCCGAACTGCTGCAGGCCTGGCGCGCGGTGGCGCCGGCCTGTCCGCAGGCACGGCTGCTGCTGTTCGGCCAGGGGCCGCTGGAGGCGTCGCTGCGCCGGCGGGTACGGACGCTTGGCCTGGAGGCTTCCGTCCTGTTTGCCGGTTTTCGGCCCGACCTTGCGTCCTTCATCGGGCGGCTGGATGTGCTGGCCCATGCTGCGAGCGCGGAGGGCCTCGGACTGGCGGTGCTGGAAGCCGAGGCCGCCGGCGTGCCGGTGGTGGCCTTCCGCGCCGGCGGTGTGCCCGAGATCGTCGCCGACGGGCGCACGGGTTACCTGGTACGCGCCGGCGACGCGGCGGCCTTTGCCATCGCGCTCACCGAGCTGCTGCAGAACGAGGCCCGGCGCAAGGCGCTCGGTGCCGCGGCCTGGGACTGGGTGGCCCGGGAGTTCCGCGTGGCCGACATGGTGGATGCCTATTTGACCTTGTACCGCGATCTGGCCGAGACTCGCTCCCGCTGACGGATCATGCCGGCAGCAAGGCAGGGGACCCGCCCATGACCGACTTCGACGCCCGGTCCGCCGACCTCGTGCGGCGCATCGCTGCGGCGCTCGCCGCGAAGAGCGCGCGCCTCGCGGTGGCTGAATCCTGCACCGGCGGCTGGATCGCCAAGCTGCTGACCGACCAGCCCGGCAGCTCGGCCTGGTTCGGCTACGGCTTCGTCACCTACAGCAACGAGGCCAAGCAGGCCCTGCTCGGCGTCAGCGCCGACACGCTCGCGGCCCAGGGTGCGGTGAGCACCGATGTGGCCGAGCAGATGGCGACCGGCGCGCGGCTCGCCAGCGCCGCGGAGATCGCGGTGGCCGTGTCCGGCATCGCCGGACCGGATGGCGGCAGCGCCGACAAGCCGGTGGGCACCGTGTGCCTGGCCTGGGCGGGGCCGGGGGTGCAGCTCGTCAGCCAGCAGCGCCGCTTCAGCGGCGACCGTGATGCCGTGCGCCGCCAGAGCGTGGTCGCCGCGCTGGAGGGCGTGCTCGCGCAGCTGACGGCGCCGTGACCGGGGTGGCCCTTCCATCCGCATGTAACACTCGCGCGTAAGCTGCGGAATCCACCCGATCTTGCGCCGCCGCGGCCGGTTGCCTGGAGCGATTTGCCGATTCCGGGTGAATCGCCGGCATTTGCTGGGTCACCGGCTGAGCCACATCTGTGGAATAATCCTTTTCATTCCTCACAGCAGGCAGCGACCCGCGGTCGCCACGGAAATCCTATGGATGACAATCGCAAGAAGGCCCTCGCGGCCGCCCTCGGGCAGATCGAACGGCAATTCGGCAAGGGCTCGGTCATGCGCCTCGGCGACGGCGGTGCGAACCGCGACATCGAGGCGATCCCCACCGGCTCCCTCGGGCTGGACATCGCGCTCGGCATTGGCGGCCTGCCGCGTGGCCGCGTGGTGGAGATCTTCGGGCCGGAATCCTCGGGCAAGACCACGCTGACGCTGCAGGTCATCGCCGAGTGCCAGAAGCGCGGCGGTACCGCGGCCTTCGTCGATGCCGAGCATGCGCTCGACCCGGTCTATGCCGAGAAACTGGGGGTCAACGTCAACGACCTGCTGGTGTCGCAGCCCGACACCGGCGAGCAGGCCCTGGAGATCACCGACCTGCTGGTGCGCTCGGGTGCGGTGGACATCGTCGTCGTCGACTCGGTCGCTGCGCTGACGCCGAAGGCCGAGATCGAGGGCGAGATGGGCGACTCCCATGTCGGCCTGCAGGCGCGGCTGATGTCGCAGGCGCTGCGCAAGCTCACCGGCAACATCAAGCGCTCCAACACCATCGTCATCTTCATCAACCAGATCCGCATGAAGATCGGCGTCATGTTCGGCAACCCGGAGACCACCACCGGCGGCAACGCTCTGAAGTTCTACGCCTCCGTGCGCCTGGATATCCGCCGCATCGGCTCCATCAAGAAGGGCGAGGAAGTCATCGGCGCCGAGACCCGGGTCAAGGTAGTGAAGAACAAGGTCGCGCCGCCCTTCAAGATGGCGGAGTTCGAGATCCTCTACAACCACGGCATTTCCCGCGAGGGCGAGCTCATCGAACTCGGCGTCAAGCATGGCCTGGTGGCCAAGTCCGGCGCCTGGTTCAACTACGGCCGCGAGCGCATCGGGCAGGGCAAGGAAAATGCCCGCGAGTACCTGCTCCAGCACCCGGAGATCGCCCGCGAGATCGAGGCCAAGGTCCGGTCGCTGGCCATGCCGAAGCCCGCCGAGCCCCGCGAAGGCGCCGCCGCCCGCGACAGCGAAACCGAGCCCGAAGCCGCCGTCAGCGAAGCCTGACGCCTGCAAGCCGCGGTGCCGGTGTTCACTTATTGACTATTCGGCCGGCGTGGGTCCGGCTGGAGTGCCAGCCGTTGGGAATAGTCAATAAGTCAACACCGGCACCGAAACGGTCGGCGCGGGCAGCGGCCATGGACCTGCTGGCCCGGCGCGAGCATTCGCTGGCCGAGCTGCGGCTCAAGCTGGCTGACCGGGAGTTCCCGCCGGAGGACATCGAGGCGGCGCTGACTGCCCTGGCCCGCGAGGGCCTGGTGAGCGACGAGCGGTTCCTCGAGGCCTTCATCGCCGCCCGTATCCGCAAGGGGCAGGGACCCATTAGAATCCGCGCCGAGCTTCTCCAGCGCGGCATCGGCGCCGACACCGCCAGCCGGGCCCTGGCAGACGCCCATGACTGGCGCGCCCTCGCCCGGGAAGTCCGGGCCAGCCGCTTCGGCCCGCAGCCCCCGGCGGACTTCCGCGACCGGGCCCGCCAGTCGCGCTTCCTCGAGTACCGCGGCTTCACCCCGGACCAGATCCGCGCCTGCTTCGGAAGCAACGAGGAATAGAAGCCCCGTTGAGAGCAAGAGCACCGTGAAAACCGAACAGATCCGCAAAGCGTTCCTCGACTACTTCGCTGCGAAGGGCCACCGCGTCGTCGCGAGCTCGCCGCTCGTCCCCGGCAACGACCCGACGCTGCTCTTCACCAACGCCGGCATGGTGCAGTTCAAGGACGTGTTCCTCGGCAAGGACCCGCGCGACTACAAGCGCGCCGCCAGCTCCCAGCGCTGCGTGCGCGCCGGCGGCAAGCACAATGACCTCGAGAACGTCGGCTACACCGCCCGCCACCACACCTTCTTCGAGATGCTCGGCAACTTCAGCTTCGGCGACTACTTCAAGCGCGAGGCCATCGAGTTCGCCTGGGAGTTCATCACCGGCGAGCTGAAGATCCCGAAGGAGAAGCTCTGGGTCACGGTGTTCCGCGAGGACGACGAGGCTGCCGAACTCTGGGTGAAGCATATCGGCGTAGACCCGCAGCGGCTGACCCGCTGCGACGAGAAGAGCAACTTCTGGGCCATGGGCGACACCGGCCCCTGCGGTCCCTGCAGCGAGATCTTCTATGACCATGGCCCGTCCATTCCCGGCGGCCCGCCGGGCTCGCCCGACGAGGACGGCGACCGCTACGTCGAGATCTGGAACCTGGTGTTCATGCAGTTCGACCGTTCCGCCGACGGCCGGCTGACGCCGCTGCCGAAGCCCTCGGTGGACACCGGCATGGGCCTGGAGCGCATCGCTGCCGTCATGCAGGGGGTGCACAGCAACTACGACATCGACCTGTTCCGCAACCTCATCCGCGCCGCCATCGACATCACCGGCGCGAGGGACCCGGCCTCGCCCTCGCTGCGCGTCATCGCCGACCACATCCGCGCGGCGGGTTTCCTCATCACCGACGGCGTGCTGCCCGGCAACGAAGGCCGCGGCTACGTGCTCCGCCGCATCATCCGCCGCGCACTGCGCCATGGTTACGAGCTCGGCGTGCAGGAGCCGTTCTTCCACCGGCTGGTGCAGCCGCTGCAGCGGGAGATGGGCAAGGCGTTCCCGGAGCTCACGGCTGCCGCCGGCCATGTCGAGCGGGTGCTGAAGACCGAGGAAGAGCGTTTCGCCGAGACGCTCTCCCAGGGCATGCGCATCCTCGAGGACGCGCTCGCCAGCCTGAAGGGCGGCCAGCTGCCGGGCGACGTGGTGTTCAAGCTCTACGACACCTACGGCTTCCCCGTGGACCTCACCGCCGACGTGGCCCGCGCCCGCGGCATCGCCGTGGACCGCGCTGGCTTCGAGCAGGCGATGGAGCAGCAGCGCGAGCGTGCCCGCGCCGCTAGCAAGTTCGAGATGGGCGCCGCGGGCAGCCTGCGCCTCACGGAGAAAAGCGTCTTCACCGGCTACGACAGCCTGTGCGACCAGGGCCGCGTGACCGCTGTGCTGCGCAACGATGGCAAGGCGGCTGCGCTTGCCGCGGGCGAGTCCGGTGCGCTGGTGCTGGACCGCACGCCTTTCTACGCCGAAAGCGGTGGCCAGGTGGGCGACCGCGGCCTGATCACCGCACCCGGCTTCCGTTTCCGCGTCGAGGACACGCAGAAGAACGGCGACGCCCATGTGCACATCGGCAGCGTGGAGGAGGGCAGCATCGCCAGCGGTGCCAGCGTCACGGCCGAAGTGGACGCCGCGGCCCGCAACGCCACGCGCCTCAACCATTCCGCCACGCACCTGCTGCACGCGGCCCTGCGGCGCGTGCTCGGCAGCCACGTCAGCCAGAAGGGTTCGCTGGTGGCGCCGGACCGCGCGCGCTTCGACTTCTCGCATTACGAAGCCATCGCGCCCGCGCAGCTGCGCGAGATCGAGAACCTGGTCAACGCGGAGATCCGCGCCAATCTCGAGGGCGAGACGCGCGTGATGGCCTACGACGAGGCCGTGGCCAGCGGCGCCATGGCCCTGTTCGGCGAGAAATACGGCGACCGTGTGCGGGTGCTGCGCTTCGGGGACTTCTCCACCGAGCTCTGCGGCGGTACCCACGTCCGGCGCACCGGTGACATCGGCCTGTTCAAGATCACCGCGGAGTCCGGCATTGCCGCCGGCATCCGCCGCATCGAGGCCGTCACCGGCGAGCCGGCCCTGGCCCGCGTCGCCGAGGAAGAAGTCACGCTGGCACGGCTCGCGGACCTCGTGAAGGGCAACCGCGCCGACCTGGAGCCGAAGCTGCGCCAGCTCCTCGACCGCAACCGCGCCCTGGAGAAGGAACTGCAGCAGCTCAAGGCGAAGCTCGCCGGCGGCGGTGCTGGCGGCGGCGACCTCGCCGCCCAGGCCGTCAGCGTCGCCGGCATCCGGCTCCTCGCCCAGCGCCTCGACGACGGCACCGACCCGAAGATCCTGCGCGAGGTCGTCGACCGCATGAAGGACAAGCTCGGCTCGGGCGTGGTGGTGCTGGGCGCGGCCGACGCCGAAGGCCAGCGCCTGTCCCTCGCCGTGGGCGTCACCCGCGACCTCATGGACCGCATCAAGGCCGGCGAACTGGTCAACGCCGTCGCCGGGATGGTCGGCGGCAAGGGCGGCGGGCGTGCGGATTTCGCCCAGGCCGGGGGCAGCGACGTCGCCGGCCTCGACGCCGCGCTGGCCAGCGTCGGCGGCTGGCTGGCTAGCCGGCTGGGAGGTTGACCGGCCATTTGACAGTTCGGTTATGATCGCTGCGTTGCACCCGCCCGGCTCAGGAGGAGCGAGCGGCGCAACGCCGGGGCCACCGGGCAGGAACAGCGCCTGAAAACCGCCGCCCTGCCTGCCCCGACCAGAAGAAGAACACACGAGGGGAGGGAGTCCATGTTGATCCTGACAAGGCGTGTGGGTGAGACGGTCATCATTGGCAATGACGTGGACGTCACCGTCCTGGGCGTCAAGGGCAACCAGGTGCGCCTCGGCGTCAAGGCGCCGCGGGAGGTTTCGGTCCACCGCGAAGAAATCTACCAGCGCATCAGCCAGGAGCAGGCCCGCGGCAACGGCGCCGACCACGGCCCCCCGCTGGTCACCGACTGAACGGCCGCACATCGCCCGAGACGCCGGCGCGCGATCCGGGTATCCTGTGCAGCCCGCGCCGCCGGCACCGCCCGGCGCGACCCGAATCCGGAGAGGTGGCCGAGTGGCCGAAGGCGGCGGTTTGCTAAACCGTTATACGCTCAAAAGGCGTATCGAGGGTTCGAATCCCTCCCTCTCCGCCAAGTAGTCAGGGGTTCGCTTGGTCTCTGTACAGAGACTGGCGAACCCCTCGTCTTTTCCGCGGCTTGTACCACGAGAGTGGTACCGAATATTGCCCCAGAGAGTCCGCGGCGTCCCTCAGCAGGGACACTTCCGTGCAGGTGAACCGGACCGGCCCGTTCGCGAAATCTCCGAACGTACGGGGACAATATCTCGGGGTGCGGCAAACAGTCGCCTGAACAGGCGAACCTTCGATGCATTGTCCGAGGATGCGGTGACCGTAGCGTGAGAGGTGGGCGGCGTTGGGGCAGTCTGGCTAGCGAGCCTGGCCAGCTCAGCTTCCAGGGAACGGCTATTGGAGCGGCTTTGAACAGTTGTCTTACCGGGCCGGTTCTACCCGCCTGAGGAACTCGCGGAGCGTGACGATTTCGATGCCTTCGAATTCTCCAAGCTCCAGCATGGCCCGGTCACCGGTGACAATCAGTCCGGCGCCGCCAGTAAGGGCGCACTCCAGAACCCGGTTATCCGGATCGTCGGCCAGCACCTGCAGCCGCCTGGTCGGCGCGACGAACTCCGCCAGATCGGCCAGGAAGACAGCCAATCGCGACAGTTCCTCCGTATCACGGGAGAACTTCCTCCCGAGCACGCCGAGGATTTCACCGACGATCGGTTTGGAGAGCAGCAGGATCACGCGGCCATCGAGAACAGATTCCACTGCCCGATCTGCGCGGCCGCCCGGAATGGCGAGGGCGGAAACCAGCACATTGGAGTCGAATACGACCCGCATGCCGCTGCAGTTACTTTGTGGACTTGCCGGCGAGATAACGTTGCAGGTCACGCTCGGTCAGGATGCCCCTGTCCCGGGCACGCTGCGACCAGAATGACTGCAGGTCGCGATACTCGCCCTTCAGGCGGGACAGCCGATAAGCCCGCATGGCATCCTGCACCACGGCGCTCACGGTCTTGCCTTCCTCGCGGGCGGTGGCCGTTGCGAACCGGGCCAGGTCCGGTGGCAGGGAAATCGCCTTCTTGATGGCACGTGCATTGCTGGAGCGGGGCATAGGACTGACCTCAACAAACCGGTATGACTGAATACTACCATGCAGAGGCCCCGGGGATCTGTGCGCCGATGCCGGTAGGGTTGGCACCGGATTCCCTGTATTTTCCCTGTTGATCAGGGAATTTCCGGCAGAGCTGGGTTCGGTGATGACTTCTTCCTCCGCCAGTGCATGAAAAAAGGGGGGCCTCGCGGCCTCTTTTTCATTCAGCGGACAGGGGAGCGCGGTGAGAAGCCCAGGTTCGACGGAATCGCGGAGCGATTCTGCACGCCGTCGCGAGGCGGCGAGTGACTCACACCCTCTCGCCGAGGTGAATACCCAGGGCCTGATCAGGCACCCAGCGCCAGCCCCTGGGTGATTTCCGTTGCGATGCCCCTTGCCGTCGCCGCGTCGAGGCCGGCGGCGACGAGATGCGCCTTGCCGCCGCTTTCGATTTCGACGCGGTAGGCAACCGTGGCCAGCTTCTTCCGTGCGGCGACTCCGAGCAATCGACCGGTGGGTATGCCGCGATCGGCATCGTAGACGATCTCCACATCGCCGGCGAACTTGTTCCTGATCGTCAGGTGATGGATATCTTCCCGACGCAGGAAGGTTCCATCGAACTCGATGCCGTCTTTACCGAGCCGGAGGCTGCGGGGTTGGCCGGCCTTGGTGCCTCTCTGGTCCACCAGCAGAAGCAGCGCCGTGATGGCCACGAAGACGATGCCGAGGATCCAGATTCCGCCCGCCGAGCCACTGACCGTTGTGGCCGCAAGTATCACCGTGAAGAGCACCAGGGGCACGCTGACGGGTGCGGTAGCAGGAAGTATCGCGAATCGGACCCTGTCTCCCTCCTGGTGCCTGGTGTACTGGGCGAGCTTGCGTGGTGGGGTACGCCACCTGCGATAAGCAAAGACCAGCAACACGACGCCAAAGGCCATCTGGACCAGCGCCTGCATTGGCGAGGAGAAGGAGCCTGGCGTCAGCTGGAAGACCTGGATGGCGAGTGCCTGGGGCAGCAGGAAGAACGCCAGGTTTCGTGCCAGGGACGGCGCCAGGTAGACCAGGCCGAAAAGCCCGGCAACGATGGAAACAATCCTTGAAACGATATGGCTCATGCTTTTCCGCCGTGCCTGCCATCGACCTGCCGGAGCAGCCGGTCCCCCGAATACGTGATTTGTGCCGGATGGCCCGAGACCCGGTGGAGCCCGGATTGGGTCACAGCTTTGGGGTGTCTCCCGATTTGAGCCGCGCCTTGCGGGCGTCGGCTTCCAGGTCCGCCAGCCACTTGGCGGTGGCCTGCATGGCCGGTACAGCGTGTCCCGGATCAGCCATCTGGAACTCCATCGAGACCACGGAAGAGCCACCAGCGGCCGTCTTGAGAATCGCCCGCAGCACGGCGCTGCACTGGGAGGCGTCCGGTGGTGCGAGCTTGTTCTTCTGCTGCAGTTCATACCAGCGCAAGCCGTCGGGCGTCTGTCCCACGGTTGGCAGCAGCAGCCCCTTGTCCACCTTGCCGCAGGGTTTGCGATCCGCCTGGGCCCAGGCCAGCTGCGTGGTAAGTATGCCGATCCCGTACTTCTGCTCGGTCGCCGGCTTGCCGTATTTCTGCGTGACGGTATCGATCATGCGTTCTAGGGCCGGCGGGTTGGCATAGTTGGTCAGTGTGCGCCGCAGGCTAATCACGCGCTGCTCGAGGGGTGGCGCAGAGAACTCGACCTGGATGGTTTCCGTATCCTGGCCCTTCGGTGGCAGGCGGGCGATCAGGCCCGAGGTGAAAGCGGAGGTTTCCTGCTGCTTCGCGCCATCGCTGTAGCTAAACTTGAGCGAATTCGTCGTCACCTGCGCGTCGGCCGCATGGGCCTTGAGGGCAGCGCGCGCTTCCTGCTCGGTCATGCCCAGCCTCAGGCCGACGATATCCCAGGTCGGTGCTGCCTGCAGGGCCGTGGCAGAAAACAGTAATGCAGCCAACGAAAAGCTGCGGAGACGGGTACCAATCGGCTTGCCGGTGCGAATGGCGCGATCACTCATCGTGTCATTTCCTGCTTCGGGACTGCGGGATTCTTGTTGGTTCTTGCCAGCGCAAGGCAGGCTGGCGACGTTGTAGCATGGCGAGAATGGACACCACAAGGGGCAGGACCATGGGATCGCGGAGGCTCTCCAGCCTCGTCGGTATCGCTGGCATGGTGCTCGGTGCCTGTGGCCAGAGTGCCGCTCCGCCCGCTGCAGAGGGCGTGGCGCAGGTGACGGGGGTGCCGGCGTCCCCGCATGAACTCCCGTTGCGGCGCGGGTTCTATGTGTCCAGCGATACGGCTTGTGAACAGGCCTCGAACGCCACGCTGGGGCTGCTGCATGCACGAGGGCTGAACGGGTCGCGCACCGATTGTGTTTTCGAATCCGCTGAAATGCTGGGCAAGGCCCGTTATCGCATCGTGGAGCAGTGCACTGTCATCGGGTCCGGCGAGAGGCTGCGCACGTCGGTCATTTGGGAGGTCCTCACGCCCGAGTCCTTCCAGCGGACGGAGGAATCAGGCTGGCAGTCGCGGATGCGGTACTGCGAACAGCAGGCGCTGCCCGAGGACTGGCGGGAGATCGATCTCGAAGCTGACAACCATTCCGGATAGGGACTCCCTGTGCGCACGGACACACCGAGCAGGGCCGCGAACCGTGCCTGGGTAAGCCCGGTCTTTTCGCTAATGCCGGCCACGTCGGGAACATTGGTCACGCGGCCGTGCCGGCCGCGCTTCAGCTTCCGCAGTCCGTCGAGGATTTCGCGCCCGACATTGCGCTTACGTGAGGCCATCTTCCACTTCTTTGCGATTCTGCCGCAGGCTCTGAACCGGAATGTCGTCGCCCGCCACCCACGCCCTTCTGCTTTCATCCAGACTCGGCAGTGGCTCGTCCCACTGCGGGCGCGTGTCCATGATGCACTGGAAAGTGTAGAGGTCCTGGCCGATTTCCCGGGCGACCGCCCAGGCCCGGCTCGCCGATCAGCCGCGGGTTCAGGGGCGGCTCGGCCGGGGGACAGGCGCAGCCAGGCCGCCTGCAACTGGTTCAGGTACTGGTTGTAGTCGATCCAGCGGTCGTCGGTCTCCACCGGCGCCATCAGCGTCAGCTCGACGCCATCGACGAGGGTCTTGTTCTTGGGTTACCGCACTGGAAGCAATCGGTGCCTGTAATTCACCACCGGGAGTGGCTCAGGCCCTGAGTCCGGACCGTTCGGCCGGGCGGGGTATGATTCACCACGGAGGTGCCCATGCACGGTGGTGGTCTCGAACTCGCCCTGGTGTTCCTGCTCGCGGGCGTGCTCGCGGTGCCGGTGTTCAAGCGCTTCGGCCTCGGCGCGGTACTCGGCTACCTCGTGGCCGGCACGCTGCTCGGGCCGCATGCGCTGCGACTGGTCAGCGACCCGGCACCGGTGCTCGACGCCAGCGAAATCGGCGTCGTGATGCTGCTGTTCGTGATTGGCCTGGAGCTTTCGCTGCCGCGCCTGAAGGTGATGCGGCGCCCGATATTTGGCGTCGGCGGGCTGCAGGTTGCGCTGTCGGCGGCCGTGCTCGCCCTGCTCGCGCATGCGGCCGGGCTGGCGTGGCCGGCCGCCGTGGTGGTCGGCGCCGGCCTGGCGCTGTCATCGACCGCGGTCGGCCTGCAGCTGCTCGCCGAGCGTGGCGAACTCAACAGCGACCACGGGCGCCTGGGATTTGCCATCCTGCTGTTCCAGGACCTCGCCGCCATTCCGCTGCTGGCGGTCATACCGCTCCTCGCGCACGCAGTGGCGCCTGCCGAAACCGCGCCATGGCGGGCGGTGGCTACGGGCGTTGGGGCGATCACCGCACTGGTGGTCGTCGGCCGCCTGCTGCTGCGCCAGCTGTTTGCCCTCCTGGCGCGCACCAACATGCCCGAGGTGGTCACCGCGGCCTCACTGCTGGTGGTGCTGGGCAGCGCCTGGCTGATGCAGGCTGCCGGCCTGTCCGCCGGCCTGGGCGCGTTCCTTGCCGGCGTGTTGCTGGCCGAATCCGAGTTCCGGCACGAACTGGAATCGCAGATCAAGCCGTTCGAAGGCCTGCTGCTGGGCCTGTTCTTCATGGCCGTGGGCATGAGCCTCGACCTGAGGCACGTGGCCGCGGAGCCGGCGATGATCGTCATCGGCCTGCTGCTGCTGATGACGGTGAAGTTCACACTGCTGTTCCTGCTGGGGCGGCTCCCCGGCAACCTCGACTGGCGTGGCGCGCTCAGGCTCGGTGCGGTGCTCGCGCTCGGCGGCGAGTTCGCATTCGTGGTGTTCAACGAGGCGCTGAAGGCGCAGCTGCTCGATGCCGGCATGCACGGTCGCCTCAACGCCATTGTCGGCCTGTCGATGGCGCTGACGCCGCTGCTGCTGATCGCCATCTCGCGGCTGCTCGCTCGTGGCAGGCCACGGGGACCGAATCGCGATTTCGACGCGATACCCGACGACGCGCCACAGGTGCTCATCGCCGGCTTCGGCCGCTTCGGCCAGATCATCGCGCGGCTGCTGTTCGCGCAGAACATCCGCTTCGTGGCCATCGACCCGGACGTGGAGCAGGTCGACTTCTTCCGCCGCTTCGGCAACCCGATCTACTACGGGGATCCGACCAGGCCGGACCTGCTGCGCGCGGCCGGTGCGGCGCGGATCAGGGTGTTCGTGATCGCGGTGGACGATGTGGCCGCGAGCCTGCGCATCACCCGCCTGATGCGCCGCCAGTACCCGAAGGCCAGGGTGCTGGTGCGTGCCCGTGATCGCCACCATGCCTGGCAGCTGATGGATTTCGGCGTGAAGCCGCTGCGCGAGACCTTCGGCAGCAGCCTCGAAATGAGCCGCGACGTGCTGGTCGAACTCGGCATACCGCTGGAGGTCGCGAACGACAGGGTCCGGCGCTTCAGGGAATTCGACGAACGGCTGCTCGAGGCGCAGTACCTCGTCTACGACGACGAGGACGCGCTGCTCCAGAGCAACGCGGACTCGCGCCGCGAGCTGCAGCAGCTGTTCGCCGCGGAACTCGGCGAGGGGGCTTTCGGCAAGGTGGCGAAACCGCGGGACGAGGCGGCGCCGCGCACACCGGCCAGCGACGAGCAGTACAACAGTCCATTGGACACGACGAGGTAGTCATCATGCGCGCAACCATCATGTACCAGGCGGGTGACGTCCGCGTCGAGAACGTTCCCGATGCCAGGATCCGGGATCCCGGCGATGCACTGATCCGCGTCACCCGTGCCTGCATCTGCGGCAGTGACCTGTGGCCGTACCGGCTGAAGCAGCCGGATGGCAGCGGGCAGGCCATGGGCCACGAGGCGATCGGGGTGGTCGAGGCCATCGGCAGGGACGTGCGCCGCGTGAAGGTCGGCGATGTGGTGGTGATGCCATTCGCGTTCTCCGATGGCAGCTGCGCCTTCTGTCATGAGGGCCTGCACACGTCCTGCGTGCACGGCGGCTTCTTCGGCAGCGGCGGTGGCGTCGGCGGCGCACAGGCCGAGGCGCTGCGTATTCCGCAGGCGGACGGCACGCTCTACGCGATCCCGGTCGGCGCGGACGACGCGCTGATGCCGTCGTTGCTGACGCTGTCGGACGTGATGGGGACCGGCCATCACGCCGCCGTGGCGGCCCGGGTCGGCAAAGGCCGGAAGGTGGCGGTGATCGGCGACGGCGCGGTGGGCCTGTGCGGCGTGATCGCCGCGCAGCGCCTCGGTGCCGAACAGATCATCATCATGGGGCGTCATCCGGATCGCCTCGAGCTGGCGCAGCGCTTCGGCGCAACCGATGTCGTGAGCGAGCGCGGCAGGGACGCCACCGAGCGCGTGCGTGAACTCACCGGCGGGTTCGGCGTGCACTCGGTGCTGGAGTGCGTCGGCACCGACCAGGCCATGGCGACGTCCGTGGCCATCGCGCGTGCGGGTGGTGCCGTCGGCCGCGTCGGTGTGCCGCACTACGACGTCATTCCGCAGGCGCAGCCGATGTTCTTCCGCAACATCATCGTCGGTGGCGGTCCCGCGCCGGTCCGCGCCTACATCGAGGAACTGCTGCCCGACGTGCTCGAAGGCCGCATCGAACCCGGCCTGGTGTTCGACCGCACGGTGAGTCTCGATGGTGTGCCGGACGGCTACCGTGCGATGGATGCACGCGAATCCATCAAGGTCATGGTGAAGCCGTGACAGCGGAAAACCCATGTCGACGGCAGCCATTGCAGGCCCCAGGCCCTGGCGCCGATCGGCGGCACCTGTCTGCGTAACAGGGACGCCGTCACCAGCAGGGGTGCTTGCCGTGCTACCCTGCGGCCACCTTGCCATCCGTCCTTGCCTCTTTCATCCGCCGCTTTGTCAGCGCCGGGCAGCACGAGCTGCGCGCGTTGGCGCTGGCCTTCGCCTGCAATTTCGTGCTGCTGGGTGGCTACTACATCCTGCGCCCGGTGCGCGACACCATGGCCACCGTGCTGGGGGTGACCCAGCTGCCGGTGCTCTACACCGGCACGCTGCTGCTCACGCTGGCCTGCGCGCCACTGTACGGCTGGGTGACGACGCGCTTGCGCCTCGCACGCGTGGTCCCCGGCCTGTTCTGGTTCTGGGTGCTGAACATCCTGGCCTTCGCGGCGCTGTTCGCCGCAGCGCCCGGCAGCCGCTGGGTGGCGACGGTGTACTTCTGGTGGTTCAGCGTCTGCAACCTGTTCATGGTCTCGATGTTCTGGAGCCTGATGGCGGACCTGTTCACGCCGCTGCAGGCGACGCGGCTGTTCGCGGCGATCGCGGCCGGCGGCAGCCTGGGTGCGATCGTCGGCCCGCTGGTTACGCGCCTGCTGGCGGGTTTTGCGGGTGTCGAAGGCCTGCTGCTCGCGGCCGCCGCATCCTTCGTGGTTGTCACCGTGCTGGTGCAGCTGCTGGTGCGCGAGAAGGCGCGGCTGCAGGCCGGCCATGTCGAGACCCAGGCCTCCACGCTGGACCACGAGCTGCCCGGCAATCCCTTCGACGGCTTCGGCGCGCTGTTCCGCTCCGGCTACGTGGTGAACCAGGCGCTGTTCATCATGCTCATGACCTGGGTGGCGACGGTGGCGTACTTCCTGCAGACCGACGTCATCGGCCGGGCCTTCACCGACATCGGCCGGCGCACCCAGGCGATCGCCGACATCGACCTGGTGGTCAACATCTGGTCGGCGCTGGTGCTGGTCTTCGGCACCGGCCGCATCATCACGCGCTTCGGCGTCACCGCCGGACTGGTACTCAATCCGCTGCTGATGCTCGGCTCCTTCCTTGCGGTCGCACTGTCGCCGACGGTGCTGGTGCTGCAGGGCATCCAGGTGCTGCGGCGGGTGGCGCAGTACGCCATCGCGCGGCCGAGCCGCGAGATCTGCTTCACCGTCATGCCGCAGGAAAGCCGCTACCGCACCAAGAACGTCATCGACACGGTGGTCTACCGCGTGGGTGATGTCTCCGCCGCCTGGATGCAGGCGCTGCTGGCGGTGCTGGGTTTCGGGCTCGCCGGCAGTGTCGGCCTCGGCCTGCTGTCCTCGGGCCTCTGGGGTGGGGTGGCCGTGGCGCTCGGGCGCCGCTACGAGCGCCTGCGCAGGGAGCAGGGCGAGCGCGGGAAATAGTGCCGGATTTATTTTCCCCGCAAAGATGCCGACTTGAACGCGACGGCGGATCGCAGTGAATCCATCGCCGGCCTGTCGCCGTCATCGCGGGCGCCGCTACGCCTGGCGTTCCCCGCCGCGCTGGCGTCCCGATGGCTGCCGGGCCTGTTCCCTCACACCTAGCCGCCGGACACCGCGCCGACGATCATGAACGGTTCGATGCCGCGGACCACGGCTTCGGGCAGCGCTGCATCGGGCGCGTCCTGCGACAGGTCCTGGCCAGCGGCAAAGAATCGCAGGTAGGCGCGGCGTTTTCCGCTGGCATGGTCACGGGTGGTGCCGGCCAGCGCGGGATGGCGCGCTTCGAGGGCATCGAGCAGCCGGCGCTGCGTGAATGGCGCCGTGACTTCCAGCTGCAGCTCGGCGGTGGTGCCGGCGAGCTGCGCCAGCGGCGCCGGCAACAGCACGCGGATCATGGCAGCGTCTGCACCTCGACGGAGAGCACCGGCGGCAGGTCGCGCACGACGGCTTTCCAGCTGTCGCCGGCGTTGGCCGATGCATAGAGCTGCCCGCCGGTGGTGCCGAAGTACACGCCGCAGGGGTCCAGGCCGTCGACGGCCATGGCTTCGCGCAGCACGTTGACGTAGCAGTCCTTCTGCGGCAGGCCGCTGGTCAGCGGTTCCCAGTCATTGCCGCCCGAGCGGCTGCGATAGACGCGCAGCCGCGCATCGGGCGGGTAATGCTCGGCGTCGCTCTTGATGGGCACGACGTAGATGGTCTCCGGCTCGTGGGCGTGCACGTCGATCGGGAAGCCGAAGTCGCTCGGCAGGTTGCCGCTGACCTCGTGCCAGCTGGCGCCCGCGTCATCGCTGCGCATCACGTCCCAGTGCTTCTGCATGAATAGCGTGTCCGGCCGCGACGGGTGGCGCGCGATGCGATGCACGCAGTGCCCGACCTCGGCCACGGGATCGGGGATGTGCAGCGAGCGCAGCCCCTGGTTGACCGGACGCCAGGTCTGGCCCGCGTCATCGCTGCGGAAGCTGCCGGCCGCGGAAATGGCCACGTGCAGGCGTCGCGGATCGGCGGGATCGACCAGGATGCTGTGCAGGCACATGCCGCCGGCGCCCGGCATCCACTGCGCGCTGCTCGCGTGCCGGCGCAGGCCGGGGAGTTCCTGCCAGGACTTGCCGCCATCGCGGGTGCGGAAGAGCGCGGCGTCCTCGACTCCGGCGTAGGCGGTATCCGGATCGGCGCTGTCGGGTTCGAGGTGCCACACGCGCTTGAACTCCCAGGGGTGCGGCGTGCCGTCGTACCAGAGGTGCGGGCTGGTCTCGCCCTCGTAGCCGAACTGGTTGCCGACGGTTTCCCAGCTGCGGCCGCCGTCGTCGGAGCGCTGCATCACCTGGCCGAACCAGCTGCTCGACTGCGAGGCGTAGAGGCGCTCGGGGTTCGCCGGCGAGCCCTTGAGGTGGTACACCTCCCAGCCGCCGAAATGTGGACCCTGCACGCGCCAGCGCTGGCGCTTGCCGTCCGCGGTGAGGATGAACGCACCCTTGCGTGTCCCGACCAGTACCCTGATCCGGCTCATGGCTGCTCCTTCCCGTCCGTCCCGGCGGCCGGAGGCGCCGCCTGCCCGGAGTATACTCCGGCAGGATTTTCCGGCCCGTTCGCCGCCGCGCTTCCACGCCACCATGCCGACGTTCTCCAACGACGAGATCCTGCGCTACAGCCGGCACCTGGTCATGCCCGAGGTGACGCTGGCGGGGCAGGAGCGGCTGAAGGCGGCGCGCGTGCTCTGCGTCGGTGCCGGCGGGCTCGGCTCGCCGCTGGCGCTGTATCTCGCCGCGGCCGGCGTCGGCACGCTCGGCCTGGTGGATTTCGATCGCGTGGACCTCAGCAACCTGCAGCGCCAGGTGCTCTATGCTACCGGCGACGTCGGTCGGCCGAAGCTCGAGGCCGCCGTCGAGCGCCTGCACGCACTCAATCCGCAGGTCAGGGTGGTGCCGCATGCGCTGCGGCTCGCCAGCGACAATGTCATGGAGCTGGTGCGCGGCTACGACATCGTCGCCGACGGCAGCGACAACTTCCCGACCCGCTACCTGGTCAACGATGCCTGCGTGCTGGCCGGCAAGCCCGATGTCTACGCCAGCATCTTCCGCTTCGAGGGCCAGCTCAGCGTGTTCGATGCGCGACGCGGCCCCTGCTACCGCTGCCTGTTCCCGGAGCCGCCGCCGCCGGGCCTGGTGCCGTCCTGCGCCGATGGCGGCGTGCTCGGCGTGCTGCCCGGCATCGTCGGCTCGCTGCAGGCACTCGAGGTGCTGAAGCTCATCCTCGGGACCGGCGAGCCGCTGGTCGGCCGCCTTGTGCTGTTCGATGCGCTGGGCCTGCGGCTGCGCGAACTGGCGCTGCGCAAGGATCCGGCCTGCGCCGTCTGCGGCGCAGAGCCGACGGTGACCACACCGATCGACTACGAAGCGTTCTGCGGCCAGCGCGGCGAAGCCTCCCGTGGCGAGCTGCCGGTGCTCGGCGTCGAGGCGCTGCTCGCGCAGCGCGAGGCCGGCACGGCACCCGAGGTGCTCGATGTGCGCGAGGCGCACGAGCTGGCGATCGTCCGCATCCCGGGCGCGCGCACGCTGCCGCTCTCGGAGCTGCCGGCGCGGCTGCATGAACTCGACTCGGCCCGCGACTACGCCATCGCCTGCCACCAGGGCCTGCGCAGCGTCGAGGCCTACTACCTGCTGCACAAGGCCGGGTTTCGCCGCCTGCAGGTGCTCGAGGGCGGGGTGGACGCCTGGGCCGAGCGGGTCGACCCGCGGTTGCCGCGCTACTGAGGGCGGACTGCCTCGATTTGTGCCGCGGCCCATGGGAGAATGCGCGCCCTATGCTGAACAGCCTCAAGCCCATGCCTCCCGATCCCCTGCTGGGGGTGACCGAGGCCTTTCGTGCCGACCCGAGCCGCGACAAGGTGGACCTCGGGGTCGGCGTGTATCGCGATGCCTCCGGCATCACGCCGATTCCGCGCGCGGTGCGCGCCGCGGAACAGAAAATGCTGGCGCGCCAGAACACCAAGGCCTATGTCGGCCCCGGTGGCAACCGCCAGTTCGCCGCGGCGATGGAGAAGATCGCGCTCGGCGCCAGCCACCCGGCATTGCGCGACGGCCGCGTTGCCACGCTGCCCTCGACGGGCGGCACCGGTGCGCTGCGCCTGGCCGCGGAGTTGATCCGGCTCGCCGGCGCCGGTGCTGCCATCAAGGTCAGCGACCCGACCTGGGCCAACCATGTGCCGGTCATGAAGGGCGCGGGCCTCGAGACCGCCACCTATCCTTATTACGACATCGCCGGCGGCCGCGTGCTGGCGGCGCAGATGCTGGAGAACCTCGCCGGCTGCGCGCCCGGCAGCGTCGTGCTGCTGCACGGCTCCTGCCATAACCCGACCGGCGCCGACCCGGATCCCGGCCACTGGGCCGAACTCGCCGACCTCATGGCGCGGCGCCAGCTGGTGCCGCTGGTGGACATGGCCTACCAGGGCCTGGGCCGCGGCCTGGACGCGGATGCGGCCGGCCTGCGCCTGCTCTGCGAGCGCCTGCCCGAGGTGCTGGTCGCGGTGTCCTGCTCGAAGAACTTCGGCCTGTACCGCGAGCGCGTTGGCGCGGTCATGTGCGTCACGGAGAGCGCTGCCACGGCCGCCATCACCATGGGCCACCTGCAGTCGCTGGCACGGCGCAACTACTCGATGCCGCCGGACCACGGCGAGGCCATCGTCGCCGAGATCGCCAGCGACCCGGCGCTCTACGCCGACTGGCAGAAGGAACTCGACGACATGCGCGACCGTGTCAACGGCCTGCGCAAGTCACTGGCCACCGCGCTGCGCAGCGAGCTCGGCAGCGGGCGCTTCGACTTCATCGAACAGCAGGCCGGCATGTTCTCCATGCTCGGGCTGTCGAAGGCTGCGGTGGAGCGGCTGCGCAGCGAGCACCATGTCTACACCGCGCCGGACAGCCGGCTCAACGTCGCGGGACTCTCCGGCAAGGAGATCCCGGCGGTGGCCCGCGCCATCGCGGCGGTGAGCAGGGACTGACCGCGGGCGGGCCGCGGATGCCGATGCCGGCGATCGCCCGCGCATGAAGAACATCGTACGGCGCACCACGCTGATCGTGCGTGACGTCGTGCGCTCGGCGCGCTGGTACGAGTATGTCGTCGGCATGACGCGCTTCTACGACGGCGAGGTGGTGCTCTCCGGCAATGGCATGGCTGCCGGCAGGCAGGGAGACCGCACGCACCTGGTCATCATGAAGTGCGAGCACCCGGAGATCGGCATGATCGGGCTGCTGCAGTGGGTCGACCCGCCGCTGCCGGCGCCCGCCGTGATTCCGACCTCGGTCAGCTACGGCAACCCGACCTTCGTGGTCGCCTCCGACGATGCCCGCGAGGCGGGGCGGCGCGCCCGCGAACTCGGCTCGCATATCCACGCCGAACCGCATGAGTGGACCATCAGGGCTGCGGATGGCAGCACCCACCGCTACGTCAGCGTCTCGGTGTTCGACCCGGACGGCTACTTCTACGAGTTCAACCAGCTGCTCGGCCGCGAGCCCTGAGCGTCGCGGAGCCTACACCGGAACGCTGAGCGGGTTGTAGGCGTAGAGGCCGAGGCTCTCGGCGTTGCGATGCGAGGACCCGGTGTAGTGGTCCGGGTCGCGGTTGTACATGCGTCCGGCGTTGATGTGCGATTCGCGCATCACCAGTGTGCAGCGCTCGCGGCGCGCCGCTTCATAGCGCGCCAGCGCTTCCTGCCAGTCGGCCGCTGCTTCCAGGGCGCGCGCCAGCACCACGCCATCCTCGATGGCCATGACGGCGCCCTGGGCGAGGAACGGCGTCATCGGGTGTGCGGCGTCGCCGAGCAGCGTGGCGCGCCCGCGGGTCCATTGCGCCAGCGGCTGGCGGTCGAACAGGCCCCACTTGAAACACTGGCCGGCCGGTGTCGCGGCGAGGATCGCCTGCACCTCGGGACAGAAGTCGGCGAACTCGCGCTGCACGTCGGCGATGTCCGCCGGCACCGACCAGCCTTCCTCGGTCCACTGGTCGAGCTTCGAGAAGGCGGCGAAGTTCACCAGCTGGCCGCCGCGCACCTTGTAGCGGGCGAAGGTGCGCGCGGTGCCGGCGAAGGCCACCGAATCCGGTTCGACCAGCCCCGGCTCGAGCCGCTCCATGGGCACCAGCCCGCGCCAGGCGATGTAGCCGGTGAAGCTCACATCCTCCGGCCCCCAGAGCGCGCGGCGCACGGCGGAGCGCACGCCGTCGCAGCCGACCAGCACGTCACCGCGGGCGCTGACGCCGTTGTCGAAACGCACTTCGATGCCATCCGCGTCCTCGGCCAGTGCGCCGAAATGGCAGCCGGTATGGATCGCGGTGGCGTCGTTGGCGCGCACCGCAGCGGCCAGTGCGCCGTGCAGGTCGGCGCGATGCGCCTGCAGGTAGGGCGCGCCGTACTGCTCGCGCATGCGGTTGCCGCGGTTGGTTTCCACCAGCACCGCGCCGGTCCGGAAATGCTTGATGGCGCCGGCGGCCGGCATGCGCGCCACCCTGTGGACCGCGTCCTCGCCGAGCAGATGGTAGAGCGCATGGCAGCCGTTCGGGGTGATGGTCAGGCCGGCGCCAACTTCACCGAGGCTCGCCGACTGCTCGAAGACCCGAACGCGGAAGCCGGCCTGCTGCAGCGCCAGCGTGGCCGTCAGCCCGCCGATGCCGGCGCCGACGATGATGACGTCGAGTTCCTTCATGGCCCTGGCTCCCGGATCCTGTGAGCATCTGCCGGATCGCAGGGTACCATTGCCGCCGGGACAGCAGCAGTCGGCCGCAGCCGCCGGCACCGTGCAGAGGAGCAATCATGAGCAGTGGCAGCAGGGTACCGATGAGCGCGGAGACCGCGGCATTCCTGCGGCGCGAGCAGCGCCTGTTCATCGGCGGCGAGCGCGTCGCCGCGCGTGACGGCGGGCGCATCGAGGTGCTCAATCCGGCCACCGGCGGGCCTCTCGCCCAGGTGTCCGCCGCCGGCGCCGCGGACATCGATGCCGCCGTGGCCGCCGCGCGGGCCGCCTTCAGCAACGGCCCCTGGCCGGCCATGGGGCCATCGGCGCGCGGGCAGCTGCTGTGGCGCCTGGCCGACCTGCTCGAGGCGCATGCGCCGACGCTCACCGAACTCGAGATCCTCGACAACGGCATGCCGCTGGATCCGGCCGGCATGCTGGCGGTGCCGACCGCGGTGAAGATCCTGCGCTACTTCTCCGGCTGGCCCTCGAAGCTGGGTGGCCAGACGCTGCCCGCCGACCGCCGCCCCGGCGCGGCGAGCCCGGCGCTGACATACACGCGGCGCGAGCCGGTGGGCGTGGTCGGCCAGATCATTCCCTGGAATTATCCGCTGGCCATGGCCGCCATGAAGCTGGCGCCGGCGCTGGCCACCGGTTGCACCGTGGTGCTGAAGCCGGACGAGAAGACGCCGCTGTCGGCGCTGTTCCTCATCGACCTGTTGGTCGAGGCGGGCGTGCCGCCCGGCGTGGTCAACATCGTGCCGGGCTTCGGCGAGACCGCCGGTGCCGCCATCGCCGCGCACCCGGGAATAGACAAGGTGGCGTTCACCGGTTCCGGCGAGGTCGGGCGCAAGATCGTCGCCGCCGCCACCGGCAACCTCAAGCGGGTGTCGCTGGAACTCGGCGGCAAGAATCCCTTCATCGTGTTCGCCGATGCCGACCTCGATCGCGCGATCGAGGCCGCGACGCGCTCGGCGTTCTTCCTGCAGGGCCAGAACTGCCAGTGCGCCTCGCGGCTGTTCGTGCACGAGGCGGTGGCCGCACCGTTCACGGCCGGCCTCGCCGCCGCGGCCCAGGCGCTGCCGCTGGGGCCGGGCTGGGATCCGCGGACGCGCATCGGCCCGCTGATCTCGGCCGGGCAGCTGGAGCGTGTTGCAGGCTATGTGGAGCTGGGCCGCAAGGAGGGTGCGCGGCTGGTGACCGGCGGTGGGCCGCGGCCCGGGCCGGGTTATTTCCTGCCGCCCACGGTGTTCGCCGACATCCAGCCAGGCATGGCGATCGCGCGCGAGGAGATCTTCGGGCCCGTCACCGGCATCCAGACCTTCGGCGACCGCGACCTCGACGGCCTCGCCGCCCAGGCCAATGACAGCGAGTACGGGCTGGTGGCCAGCGTGTGGACGCGCGACCTCGGCACCGCACATCGCTTCGCCGAGGCGTTGCGCGCCGGGGTGGTGGGCATCAACCACCATGGCGGCGGCGACATCCACGCGCCCTTCGGCGGCTACCGGCAGTCCGGCTGGGGGCGCGAGTTCGGCGCCGAGAACCTCGACCTCTACCTGGAGACCAAGACCGTCGTGGTGCGCTACGACTGAGGCCGCGGCGGACGTTGACCGTCCGCGGGGCCTGCGGGAACATGGCCGCTTTCCGCACCGAAGAACACCAGGAACGGAGACCCCAGCCATGAAGCTCTACGGCTCGCTTGCCTCGCCCTATGTCGCCCGCGTCGCCATGTTCGCGAAGATCAAGGGCATCGACCTGCCGCTGCACGAAGCCCCCGGCGGCAGCATCAAATCACCCGAGTTCCTCAAGCTCAATCCCATGGGCAAGATGCCGACGCTCGAGGCCAACGGCCAGGGCCTGGGCGAATCCACCATCATCTGCGGTTACCTCGAGGACACGCAGGCCGGGAAACCCGGCCTGCCGAAGGATCCGCTGGACCGCGCCCGCAGCCACCTCGTGGCACGCATCACCGACCTCTACATCGCCCAGCAGATCGGGGCGTTCTTCCGCAGCATGAATCCCGCCAAGCGCGATGCCGCCGCCGTGGAGGCCGCCGGCAAGGAACTCGCCAAGGCCTACGGCTACGTGGAGCAGGTGATGGGCCCCGGCCCGTTCTGCATCGGCAGCGTGCCCACGCTCGGAGACTGCGCGCTGGCGCCGACCACGGCCATGGTCCGCAAAATCCTCGCCGCCGGCAATTTCGGTGTCGAAGACCCCACCCGCAGCCCGCGCCTGCAGGCCTGGTGGAAGGCCGTGGAGGGCAACGCCGACTGCCAGGGCGTGCTGGCCGCGCATGCCGAAGCCTTCGACGCCTTCATGAAGCAGATGGCCGCCAGGCGCTGAGCCTTCCCGCGGCGCACCCGTAGCTCAGCTGGATAGAGCACCTGGCTTCGAACCAGGGGGTCGGGAGTTCGAATCTCTCCGGGTGCGCCAATGGGACTGTACGCCAGCAGCGACAGTATCAAGAGGGAGTCCGTCATGATCAGCGCAACGACGTGCAACGATTTCGGGTCGAAGGTCGCAAGCCATTCCGGACCGCGATGGCAGTGGCGGACCGCCCTGCTGGCTGTCCTGTCCGGGCTGGTCATGTCCATGCCCGCGGTCTCTGCCCAGCTCGTGCGCACCACGCTCGGCGAACTGCGTGGCACCAGCAGCGATGGCATCGACGTCTGGCGCGGCATTCCCTATGCGGCGCCGCCGGTCGCTGCGCTGCGCTGGCGGCCGCCGCAGCCGGCGGCGGCCTGGAAGGGGATCCGCGACGCCACGCGGTTTGGCCCGATCTGCCCGCAGGACGAGCGGCCTGGCTCGAAGGGCGCAGCCCAGAGCGAGGACTGCCTGACGCTGAACGTCTACGCGCCGGCAAAGCGGGCCGCGGCTGGGCTGCCGGTCATGGTCTGGATCCACGGCGGCAGCTTCCGCTGGGGTGCGGGTTCACTGCCGGCCTATGACGGCAGCGCCTTCGCGCGCCAGGGCGTGGTGCTGGTGACGCTCAACTACCGCCTCGACCGGCTGGGCCGCTTCGGCCACCCGGCACTGACGCGCGCGCAGGCCGATGAGCCGCTCGCCAACTATGGGCTGATGGACCAGATCGCGGCCCTGCACTGGGTGCGGGACAACATCGCGGCCTTCGGCGGTGACCCGCAGCGCGTGACCATCTTCGGCTTCTCGGCCGGCGGCGTCTCGGTCAACGGCCTGATGGCGGCGCCGTCCGCCCGCGGCCTGTTCCAGCGCGCCATCGCCCAGAGCGGCGGCATCAGCATGGATGCCGGCCAGCGCTTGCGGGAACCGGCCGGCCGCTTCAAGGCGCTGGAGCAGGACGGGCTGGAGTTCGCGGCCAGCCTGGGCATCGCCGACGATGACCAGGCACCGGCACGGCTGCGGGCGCTCAGCGTGGCGCAGATCCTCGCCTATCCGCAGAAGGACAGCTCCATGAATCCGGTCGTCGACGGCCGGCTGATCCCCGACGACATCTGGCGCATTTTCCAGGGAGGCCGGCAGGCGCCTGTGCCCTACCTGGCCGGCGCCAACAGCTGGGAGGGCAGCCTGATCCGACCCTTCAAGCTGCCGATGCCGGCAATCCTGTTCGGCGTGACACCCGAGCGGGCGCGCCAGGTCTACGGCGACCTGCCCGACGAGGCGCTGAAGGAAACCTATTTCGGTGATGCGCTGTTCATCGCACCGGCCTGGATGCTCGCCGCGGACATGGCGGCCGCCCGGGCGCCGGCCTGGCTTTATTACTACAGCTACGTGGACGACGCCGACCGCGGCCGGGTGCCGGGCGCGGCACACGGTGCCGAAGTCAGCCATCTATTCCAGCAACCATTGCGCCCCGACGCAAAGCTGAGCGACCACGACCTCGCGGTCTCCGAACCGCTGCGCCGCTACTGGCTGCAGTTCGCGCGCGCGGGGGACCCGAACGCCCCGGGGCTCCCCGAGTGGCCCGCCTTCACCCGCGAGAAGCCGGCGACCATGGAATTCGGCGAGCGGCCGGAACTGCATCCGGCGCTGTTCCCGAAACGCATGGCTTTCCAGGAATCGCTGGTCGAGGCGGTGCGCGCCGCGCGCAAGGCGCACTGAGCGCGGGTTCAGGCCTTGAGCCGGTAGCCGGTGCGGAACACCCAGGCGATCACCGCGAGGCAGATCGCCATGAACAGCAGCGTCATGCCGAGGCTGAGCGCGACGCTGACGTCCGCCTTGCCGTAGAAGCTCCAGCGGAAGCCGTTGACCAGGTACACGACCGGGTTGAACAGCGACAGCTGCTGCCAGAACGGCGGCAGCATGTTGATGGAATAGAAGCTGCCGCCGAGGAAGGTCAGCGGCGTGATGATCATGATCGGCACGATCTGCAGCTTCTCCCAGCCGGTCGCCCAGATGCCGAGGATGAAGCCGAACAGGCAGAAGGTCACCGAGGTCAGCACCAGGAAGGCCATCATCCACAGCGGGTGCTCGATGCGGAAGTCGACAAACAGCGAGGCGGTGGCGAGGATGATGAGCCCGAGCATCACCGACTTGGTGGCCGCCGCACCCACGTAGCCGGTGACGATCTCCACGTAGGAAACCGGCGCCGACAGCACCTCGTAGATGGTGCCGTTGTAGCGCGGCATGTAGATGCCGAACGAGGCGTTGCCGATGCTCTCGGTCAGCACCGAGAGCATGATCAGCCCCGGCACGATGAAGGCGCCGTAGCTTACCCCGTCGATCTCCGCCATGCGCGAGCCGATGGCGGCGCCGAACACCACGAAGTACAGCGAGGTGGAGATCACCGGCGAGAGGATGCTCTGCACCAGGGTGCGGAACCAGCGCGACAGCTCGAAGCGGTACAGGGTGCGCACGGCCTGCAGGTTCATCGCCGCTGTCCCACCAGGCTGACGAAGATGTCCTCGAGCGAGGTCTCGGTGGTGCGCAGGTCGCGGAAGTCGATGCCCTGGTCACGAATCTCGCGCAGCAGGCTGGCGATGCCGGTGGTCTCTGCCTGGGTATCGAAGGTGTAGAGCAGCTGCAGCCCGTCGGCCGACAGCTCGAGCTTGCGGCCGGCGAGCGCCGGCGGGATCGCGGCCAGCGGGCTGGAGAGCTGCAGCGCGAGCTGGCGGCTGCCGAGTTTGCGCATCAGGCTGGCCTTGTCCTCCACCATGATGATCTCGCCATGGTTGATGACGCCCACGCGGTCGGCCATCTCCTCGGCCTCCTCGATGTAGTGCGTGGTGAGGATGATGGTGACGCCCTCGCTGCGCAGGCGCCGCACCATGTCCCACATCTCGCGGCGCAGCTCCACATCCACGCCGGCCGTCGGCTCGTCGAGGAACAGGATGCGCGGCTCGTGGGCCAGCGCCTTGGCGATCATGACGCGGCGCTTCATGCCGCCGGACAGGGCGAGAATCTGCGTGTCGCGCTTGTCCCAGAGCGCGAGCTCGCGCAGCACCTTCTCGATGTGGCGCGGGTCCGGTGCCTTGCCGAACAGCCCGCGGCTGAAGCGGGCAGTGGCCGCCACCGGCTCGAAGGAATCCGTGGTGAGTTCCTGGGGCACCAGGCCGATCAGGCTGCGTGCCGCGCGGTAGTCGCGCACGATGTCGTGTCCATCGACCGTCACCCGCCCGGCGGTGGGCCGCACGATGCCGCAGATGATGCTGATGAGCGTGGTCTTGCCGGCGCCGTTCGGGCCGAGCAGGGCGAAGATCTCGCCGCGGCGGATGTCGAGGTCGATGCCCTTCAGCGCCTGGAACCCGGAGGCGTAGGTCTTGACGAGGCCGCTGACGGCGATGATCGGCTGGTCCGGGGTTGCCACCGGCGGGGATTATACCGGTGGCTGCGGTCAACCGAAGCCTGGCCGGAGCGTTGTGGCAGCAGGTCCATCGTCGGTGACACGTCAGCCCATGCAGGAAACACCCGCAGCCGCCATTGCCGCGAATCGCTACGGCCTCGGTGCGCGCCCCGGGGACCTGGCGGCGATCGCGAGCGATCCGCGCGGCTGGCTGCGGGGGCAGCTGGCCGGGCCGCCGCCGCAGCTGGCGCAGTCCGGGCTGCGCGGCTCGGCCGACATCCTCGCCGAGGCCAGCCGCATCCGGCAGGAGAAAGGTGCGCAGGACCAGCAGCGGCAGATTCCGCGGCTGTACCGCCCGATCTATCTCCGGGAGGCCAGCGCCCGCCTGGCATTCGCCACCACCACCGATCGGCCGTTCCTCGAGCGGCTCACCTGGTTCTGGAGCAACCACTTCGCGGTCTCGGTCGACAAGCTGGCGGTGCTCGGGGTTGCCGGTGCCTGCGAGCGCGAGGCCATCCGGCCCCATGTGCTGGGCCGCTTCGCCGACCTGCTGCTGGCCGTCGAGCGGCACCCGGCGATGCTGCTGTACCTCGACAATACCAGCTCCGTCGGGCCCGGCTCGACGCTGGCGCAGCGCCTGGCACGCAGGCGCAGCGCCGCGTCGGTTGGCATCAATGAAAACCTCGGCCGCGAGATCCTCGAGCTGCACACGCTGGGTGTCGATGGCGGCTACAGCCAGGCGGACGTGACGGCATTCGCCAGGGTGCTGACCGGCTGGTCCATCGGCGGCGGCAAGGGCCGGCTGGCGGGCGGCGAGCCGGGACGGTTCCTGTTCCGCCCCGCACTGCACGAGCCCGGCCCGCAGCGGGTGCTCGGCCAGTCCTATGCACAGCCGGGCGTGGAGCAGGGCGAGGCGGTGCTGCAGGCGCTGGCGGGGCATCCGGCGACGGCGCGACACCTGGCGACGAAGCTAGCCCGCCACTTCATCGCCGATGATCCGCCGCCCGCGGCGGTGGAGCGCATTAGCCGCGCCTTCCTGGCCACCGATGGCGACCTGCCCGCGGTGTATGCGGCGCTGGTCGATGCGCCGGAGGGCTGGGAGATGCCGCTCGGCAAGTTCAAGACGCCGGCCGACCAGGTGATCTCCGTGTTCCGTGGCCTGCAGCTGCCGGTCGCCAGCGGCAGCGAAGCGCAGCAGCGTGCGGCGCTCGCCGCCTTCGAGCTGCTGGGCCAGCGCAGCTGGTCGCCCGGTTCACCGGCCGGCTGGCCGGATCGTGCCGCCGACTGGAATGGCCCCTCCGCGTTGCTGCAGCGGGTGGAGTGGGCCGATGCGCTGGGCCAGCGCTTTGGCACGCTGCACGATGCGCGCCAACTCGCCCCGCAGCTGCTCGGCGCTACGCTGGGTGCAGGGACGCGTAGCGCCATCGCCCGTGCAGCGAGCCCGGCCCAGGCCCTGACCCTGCTGCTGGCGGCGCCCGAGTTCCTGCGGCGTTGACGGTGACGGATGGCAGCCTTGCGAGGTGAACGCTCATGAGTCCGGTCAATCGGCGCGAGATCCTGCTGGGCGGCGTGGCGGCGGCGGGCCTCGGGGCCTCCGGCGGCCTGCTGGTTTCGCGGCTGGCGCTGGCGGCCGGGCCCGATGGGCCGCGCGGCGAAGCCCGCCTGGTGTTCGTCATCCTGCGCGGCGCAGTCGACGGGCTGGCTGCAGTGCCGCCCTGGGGCGATCCCGACTACGGCCGCCTGCGCCCCGGGATCGCCATCGCCGCACCCGGGGCGGCGCAGGGCGCACTGCCGCTCGATGGCCTGTTCGGACTGCATCCCCGCCTGGCCTTCCTGCACGAGTGCTACGCCGCCGCTGAACTCACGGTGTTTCATGCGGTGGCCGGTCCCTACCGCCAGCGCTCGCATTTCGACGGGCAGGACGTGCTCGAGAACGGCGCGACCGCGGCCCATGCGCTGCAGACCGGGTGGCTGAATCGCGCCCTCGCGGCGTTGCCGGCACCGGCACGGCAGGGACGGCAACAGCTCGGTGTCGCGCTCGGCCGGAACCTGCCGCTGCTGATGCGCGGACCCGCGGCGGTGGCCTCCTGGGCGCCATCGCGGCTCGCCGCGCTGGATGAGGACACCCTGCAGCGGGTGCAGGATCTCTACGCGCAGGACCCATTGCTGGCACAGCGGCTGGCGGATGCGCTGGCGACGAATGCCATGGCCACGGCGGCTGGCGGCGATGCACGCCAGGGCGCGGGCCCCGCGGCGCGCTATGCGGAGGTCGTGCGTGCCACCGCGGGCTTCCTGCGGCGCGATGCGGGCCCGCGCGTCGCGGTGTTCGACACCCAGGGCTGGGATACGCATGCCAACGAGGGCGCCGCCCAGGGGCAGCTGGGCCAGAGGCTCGGCGCCCTCGACGCGGGCCTGCGGCTGCTGAAGGACGAGCTCGGCAGCGCCTGGCGCGATACCGCGGTCATCCTGGCGACGGAGTTCGGGCGCACCGCCGCGGTCAATGGCACGCGTGGCACTGACCATGGCACGGCGACGGTCGCCTTCCTGCTCGGTGGGGCGGTGCGCGGCGGGCGGGTGGTGGCGGACTGGCCCGGCCTGTCGGCCCGCGCGCTCTATCAGCAGCGCGACCTGGCACCGACGCTGGACCTGCGTTCGGTCTTCAAGGGGGTGCTGCAGGAGCAGCTGCAGCTGCCGGGGGCGGAACTCGAGCGGTCGGTCTTCCCCGGAAGCGCGGGCGCCGCGCCGCTCCGGGACCTGATCCGCGCCTGATGCCAGGCGCGGATCAGGTCCGCGGCTGTGATTGCCGCAGCGTCAGGCCTGGGACTGCGCCTGGGCCTTTGTGCCGCTGGCCCGCCGGGCCGGCATGACCACCGCCAGCAGCAGCGCCAGCACGAAGGCGCCCAGCACCATGCCCATCTCCAGCGCGTATTCCTGCGGCTTGGACCAGAACTCGTCGTAGAGGCCCCATTCGTGGGCGAACTCCACCGCGGTCCAGAAGATGCCGGCCGTCGGGATCGCGTAGCGCACGCCTGCCAGCACGCGCGTGAACTTCGCCAGGCGCATCAGCAGGTAGAAGGTCCAGGCGATGAAGATGAAGCCGGCCACATAGGTAATGGGATGGTGGGAGCCCACGAAGCGGGTGTCGACGAGGAACAGCGACACGGCGTAGCAGAACCAGATGACGTAGAGCACTTCCAGGAAGGTGATGCGGGCGAAGTTGCGGTCAGCAGCGGTGGCCGGCTTGCCGGCGTCGTAGCGGGTGACGCGCTGGATCCAGCGGAAGGCGTTGCAGCGGGTGTCGCGGTTGAAGACGAAGAAGGGCAGGGTGGCCATCAGCAGGCCGACGGTCGCCTGCACGAACAGCAGGCTCGGCGACAGTACCTTCTCGCCGTTGACCACCAGCGGGCCCATGTCGATGTACTCGGGGTTGAAGCGGAACGAGAGCTCGATCCAGCCGGTCCAGACCAGGTGGCCGGCGATGAAGCCGAACCAGGTGCCCAGGGCCTCGGAGTTGCGGGCCGAGGCGTAGATCACCATGGCGATGGCAATGGCACCCAGGCCGATGCTGATCGCGGTCTCGTGCCCGGGCGGGAAATTGTCTGTTACCAGCGACAGCAGGCTGTGCATGATCGGGACGATGCCGAGGACGGCCACGAAGGCGAAGGCCCCGACATAGGGTGGCTGGTAGAAGCGGGACAGGATCCCGGCTGCGGGTGCCACTCGGTCCTGCTGCAGTTCTGCGCTCATGCTGATCGTCCCCTGGTCGCCTGCGTCATCCGGGGCGCCCCGGCGCCCCTCCATGGCCGCCAGTATAGCCAGTCCGGCAGCCACCGGCGAAGGCCGTGGCAGTGCCGGTCAACCCCGTCCCGGCCGCCGCGTTCCTCATTGCCAGGTGGGATGGACCGGTGCGCACAGCCCCCGGCCCGCCCTGGTTCCGCAACCGAGTTGACACAATGGAGTTCACAAAATGAAGGCGATGATCAGGACAGGACTGCTGCTGGGCGCATTCGTGGCGGCCGGGGCGTTTGCGGCGGACGGCGCCGGCGTCGCGCAGCGCGACGTCAACCAGCAGAATCGCATCGCTGCCGGGCTCGACAGCGGGCAGCTGACCACGCGCGAGGCCGCCAGTCTCGAGCACAAGGAGTCCGTCGTCGGGCGCATGGAAGCGCAGGCCCTGAAGGACGGCGAACTGACCGCGGGTGAGTCGGCGAAGCTCGATGCCGCGCAGGACCATGTCAGCCAGGCGATCAGGCACCAGAAGCACGATGCCCAGGTCGGCAATCCCGACTCGGCATCCGCCGAGCGCATGCAGGCCAGTGTGCAGCGCAGCGCAAACCAGGAGGCGCGCATCCAGCAGGGGCTGGAGTCCGGCAGCCTGTCCGGCCAGGAGGCCGCGCGGCTGGAACATGGGCAGGCGAGGGTCAACCATCGCCAGGCCAGATCCGGTGCCGATGGCCACGTCGGTGCGCGGGAGGCGCACGGCATGCAGCACTCACAGGGCCGGCAGAGCGCACGCATCTACGGCAAGAAGCACAACTGAGCGGCGCAATGCCACCTGCCGGCAGCCGCGCACAGCGGCTGCGGCATAGCGCCACGGGATCTGGCCGCAGGTCCGTGGGCATGCCATGATCCGGCCTGTGTCGGGGGCTCGGTGCCGCAAGGGCCGGGCCCCCGCCACAAATTCAGAAGGAAGATTCCCGGATGGGGGATTCCAGGCGTCGTGCCAGCCCGCGAGGCAGGGCAGCGCTTTGTTCCCTGCATTCGTAACCCCAAGTCACTGACCGGAGTCCGACATGCCTGACAAGCCGACCTCCAGCGCCGCACGCCGCGGCTTCACGCTGTTTGCCGCTTCGCTGGCCCTGGGCGCGACCGCCGCGCTGGCCGCCGATGCGCCGGGCAAAGAACTGCCTGTGCGCCTGATCCCGAACGTGCCGAAGAATGCCGAAGCCTACTACGGGCCGGACAGCCTGCACGTCATTGCCCAGACGCAGGACCCGAAGGCACTGCACGCCGAGGGCCGCGAGACCGGTGCCCTGACCTACACCTTCACCGACACCGGCACCGACGTGAAGCGCATCAATGACAAGGGCCAGGATGCCTGCTCGTATTTCTTCCCGGATGGCAAGCGCCTCATCTGGACGTCGACCCGCGACCACCTCGACATGCCGATCGGCAACTGGTCGGATTCCAACGACTACCCGCAGGGTGCGGAGCTCTACATCTCCGACCTCGATGGCAAGAACATCAAGCGGCTGACCAACAACAAGTACTACGAGGCTGAGGTGTCGGTGTCGCCGAACGGCGAGTGGATCGTCTTCGGCCGCCAGATCGACGGCAAGATGGATCTCTGGCGCATGCGCCCGGACGGCAGCGGCGAGCAGCAGATCACCTTCACCGATGACTGGCAGGAGGGTGCGCCCTTCTACCTGCCCGACAACCAGACCATCCTCTACCGGGCCTGGAAGCGCAGCGAGTACGGCAAGATCAAGCCGACGCCGATGACGGTGTTCACCATCAAGCACGACGGCAGCGACCACACGGTGCGCACCTTCGACCGCGACATGAACTGGGCGCCGTATCCCGCGCCGGATGGCCGCCACTACGTGTTCGTGCGTATCGTCGAGGGCAACAACTGGGAAGTCTTCCTGGGTGACCTGGCCGGCGGCGAGCCGCAGCGCCTGACCTTCAACCCGGGCTTCGACGGCTTCCCGTCGCTGTCCCCGGACGGCAAGAAGATGCTGTTCGCCCGCAGCACGGGCGGCGGCTTCATGTCGAACCTCTACACCCATGTCATGGACGTGTCCTCGCTGAACCTCGGTCCGGAGAACTACAAGGGCGTGCCCGGCATTACGCCGCCGAAGGAGTAAGCCGATGGCGGCGCGGGACCGTGTAAACCCAGGGTCCCGCGCCGCGCGGGCGCTCACGTTCTGCCTGGCGCTCGCCGGGATGCTCGCGGCGGCGGGGGCCGCAGCGGAGCGTCCACGCACCTACGCCATCACCGATGCGCGCATCGTCACCGCGCCGGGCGCGGTAATCGCCAGAGGCACGCTGCTGCTGCGCGATGGCCTGGTCGAGGCCGTCGGCGCCAATGTCGTCGTGCCGGCCGATGCCGAAGTCATCAAGGCGGAAGCGGGCTGGACCGTCTACCCGGCCCTCATCGACGCCGCCTCCAGTGTCGGGCTCGACACCGAGGCGCCGGCCGCGCCTGCGTCGCGCGGCCGCAATGGCGAGGAGCCGCAACGCGCGGGCTCCCCGCACGAACTGCCGGCCGTGCACCCCGAGGCAGCGGTCGTCGGACAGATCGATGCCCGCCACAGCAGCGTTGCGCGGCATCGCGAGATGGGCTTTGCCGCCGCGCAGGTATTGCCACTCAAGGGTATCTTCCGTGGCGAGTCTGCCGTGCTGATGCTGCGCGATGGGCCACCGGCCGAGCTCATCCTGCGGCCGCATCTCGCCCAGGTGGTGGCGCTCGAGAGCGCGAGCTTCATGGCGGGCCAGTACCCGTCTTCCAAGTTCGGTGCCGTCGCCACCGTGCGCCAGGCCCTGCTCGACGCCCGGCGTGCCGGCGAGTGGAATGCCCGCTGGACAGCACATCCCGCCGGCATGGTGCCGCCGGAATTCCGCGCCTCCGATGCTGGCCTGCTGGCCGTGCTGAGTGGCGAGCGCCCGCTCGCCTGGGTGGCGCTCACCGCCCTGGATCCGGGCCGCTGCGCCAGCATCGCGACGGAGTTCGGGCTCAAGGGCGGCATGCTGGTCGCCCGCGGCCTGGGTGACCGGCCGGCCGATCTGGCCGCCGCGGGCATGCCGGTGCTGCTGCCGCTGGAAATGCCGGCGAAGCCCGAGCTGGGCACGGCCGATGACGCGCTCGAGGCCAGCCTCGAGGACATGCAGGTTTACCTCGATGCGCCACGGCTTCCCGCGGCGCTGGAGCAGGCCGGCATCAGCGTCGCTTTCGTCACCGCGGGCATGAAGAACCCGCGGCGCTTCACCGAGAACCTCGCTGCCCTGGTCAAGGCGGGGCTGGGACCGGACCAGGCGCTGGCCGCCGTCACCACGACCCCGGCGCGGCTGCTCGGGCTGTCGGGCGTTCTCGGCACGCTCGAGTCCGGCAAGCAGGCCAATGTCATGATCGTCGATGGCGACCTGTTCGACGGCAAGGCGAAGCTGCGTCATCTCTTCGTGCAGGGTTACCACGAGCAGTTCAAGGCCGAGGCAGCGGCTGGCGACCCCAGTGCCGTGGTCGATCCGCGGGGTCGCTGGACTGTGACCACCGAGGTGATGGGCCGCAGTTCCGAGTCCAGCTGGAACATCGGCGGCGAGCGCGACGCCTGGACCGGCTCCAGCGAGTCCGCCCGCAGCGGCAAACGCGATTTCACCAGCGTGACCCTCAAGGGCAATGCGCTGACCGTGGTCAGCCCGGGCCCGGGTGGCGACATGCAGGTCACCGTGGTCATTACCGGTGACGAGTTCAGGGGAGAGTCCACGATGACCTCGCAGCGCGGCTCGGTCACCATGAAGCTCGAAGGCCGGCGTGCGGCTGGCCCGCAGGGAGGCAAGCCATGAGGATCGCCACTGCGGCGCGCATGCTGGCGCTCGCCAGCCTCGCATCCGGCCTGCTCATGGGGGTGGCCCGTGCGGAAATGAGCCTCGGCCAGGCCCTGGCGGTCGAGCCCTATCCGGCGCCGCCAGCGACACCGTCCCAGGTGCTGCTGCGCAATGCCACCGTCTGGACCCAGACCACGGAGGGCATCCTCGAGGGTACGGATGTGCTCATCGAGAACGGCCGCATCAAAGCGCTGGGCCGTGGTCTGAAGGCTGCCCCAGGCGCGGTGGTGGTGGACGCCACCGGGCGGCATGTCACGCCGGGCATCATCGATGCACACAGCCACAGCGCCACCGAGACGCTCGACCTCAACGAGGGCGTCAACAGCATCAGCGCCGAGGTGCGGGTGAGCGACGTGCTCAATCCACATTCACGCGACATTTACCTGCAGCTCGCCGGCGGCGTCACCACGGCGCATGTGCTGCACGGGTCGGCCAACGCCATCGGCGGCCAGAACGCGCTCATCAAGTATCGCTGGGGCGTAGCCAGCCCGGCCGAGCTGCTGTTCGCCGGCGCGCCGCCTACCATCAAGTTCGCGCTGGGTGAGAACCCGACGCATGCGGCGTTCCGCAGCGGCATGCCGGGGCAGAAGCTGCGCTACCCGGCCACGCGCATGGGCGTCGCGGCGCTGCTGCGCGCGAGCTTCGCCGAGGCCGCCCAGTATCGCGACGAATGGCAGCGCTACAACGCGCTGTCGAAGCGTGAGCGCGAGCGCAGCGTGCCGCCGCGGCGCGACCTGCGCATGGATGCCATCGTCGAGATCCTCGACGGCCGGCGCCAGGTGCATTCCCACAGCTACCGCGCCGACGAGATCCTCATGCTGATGCGCGTGGCCGAGGAGGCGGGCATCCGCGTGCGTGCCTTCCACCACGTGCTGGAAGGCTATCGCGTGGCCGACGAGCTGGTCGCCCATGGCGCCGGCGCCTCCACCTTCTCCGACTGGTGGGGCTTCAAGGCCGAGGCCTATGACGCGATTCCCTACAACGCCGCGCTGATGGCCGAGCGCGGCGTGCTGGTCAGCCTCAACTCCGACAACGCCGACCTCGCGCGCCGGCTCAACCTGGAGGCGGCCAAGACCATCCACTACGGCGGCGTGGAGCGGCAGCGGGCGCTCGATATGGTGACATTGAACCCGGCGCTGCAGCTCGGCATCGCCGACCGGGTCGGGTCACTCGCGGTGGGGAAGGATGCCGACCTCGTGGTCTGGAGCGGCGACCCGCTCAGCGTCTATACGCTGGCCGATATGACCTTCGTCGACGGGCGCCTGCGCTTCAGCCGCGAGGCGGACCAGGCGCATCGCGCGGTCGTCACCGCAGCGCATGCCCGGCTCGCCACCGAACTCGGCGTGAAGCCGGCCGCTCCCGCGGCAGCGGCCGCCGTGGTGGCCAATCCGCCGGCGCCGGCCGAGCATTACCGCTATGCCGCCGACGCGCCTGCGGCTGCGGTGGCGATCACCGGCGCCACGGTGCACACGCTGGAAGGCCCGGCGATTGCCGGTGGCGTGGTGGTGTTCTCCGGCGGGCGCATCACCGCGGTGGGCGGGCCGGAGACGGCGATTCCTGCCGGCGCCCGGCGGGTGGATGCCACTGGCAAGCACCTCTGGCCCGGGCTGATCCACACCAACAGCGTGCTCGGCATCAGCGAGATCGACTCGGTGCCGGGCACCGTGGACGTGAGCGAGACCGGCGACATCAATGCCGATGCCGACGTCTCGCCGGCGGTCAACGCCGCCAGTCGCCATTTCCCGGTGGCGCGCTCGGGCGGCATCACCCATGCCGTGGTCGTGCCCTCGGGCGGCATCGTTGCCGGTACCACCAGCGTGCTGCGCACCGATGGCTGGACCTGGGAGGAGATGACCGCGGTGCGCCAGCAGGCCCTCGTGCTGCGCTGGCCGGACCCGGTGCCGGCGCAGTACGCCATCTTCCTCGGCGGCCAGAAGAGCCTCGCCGACCGGCGCAAGGAATCCGATGAGCGCATCGCCGCGCTCGAGAAGCTGCTCGACGGCGCCGCGGCCTATGGACGCGCAAAGCAGCGGGCCACGAAATCCGGCCGCCCGCCCGAGTACGACCCGCAGCTCGAGGCCCTGCAGCCGGTGCTGCGCGGTGAGCGCCCGCTCTGGGCCACCGCGAGGGAGAAGTACGCCATCGAGGCGGCGGTTGGCCTCGCGGCGAAGCGCGGCCTGCGCCTCGTGATCACCGACGGTCGCGATGCCTACCTGGTGGCCGACTTGCTGGCGCAGCACAAGGTACCGGTGGTGCTGACCAACATGGTCGGCGAGCCGCCGCGGCCCGACGATCCCTACGACGTGCTCTATTCCATGCCGGCGAAGCTCGAAGCCGCCGGCGTCACCTTCGCGATCGCCAGCACCACGCGTACCGGCGGCTCGGCGAACGCCCGCAACATCAGCCTGTTCGCCGGCATCGCCGCCGCCCATGGCCTGGATCGCGAGGCCGCCTACCGCTCGATCACGCTGTACCCGGCGCGCATCCTCGGCCTGGACAGGGATCTCGGCTCGATCGCACCGGGCAAGAGCGCAAGCCTGGTGCTCACCGACGGCGACATCCTCGAGCCGGCGACCAATATCGAACAGGTCTGGATCGACGGCCTCGAGCCGTCAATGGACGACGACCAGAAGGCGTTCTACCGCAAGTGGCGCGCCCGGCCGAAGCCGGCCTCTGACGCTACGGCCGCCAGCGCCGGGCCGGCGCGCCGTTAGCGCGCCAGCAGCGCGGCGGTGCTTACCAGGGGGCGCCCTCGCCGGTGTGGCGGATGAAGCTGCCGGTCTTCGAGAGATCGTAGCCGTCGATCACCTTGATCACCGCGCTGGCGCTCTGCTGGGGCGTGATCATGATCGGCAGGTCGAGCCCTTTGGTGAAATCGTCCTTCACGAAGCCCGGTGACACCAGCCCGACGGTGATGCCCTGCGGCTTGAGGTCCAGCGACAGCGAGCGCATCACCATGTTCAGCGCCGCCTTGCTGGAGCGGTAGAAGTAGCCGCCACCACGGGTCTTCACCGAGCCGATCGAGCCCTCGGTACTGGTGATGTTGATGATCTTTTTCTGCTGGCTGGCCGCGACGTTCGGCAGGAAGGCCTCGGCCATCTTCAGCGGCCCGATGACATTGGTGGCATGCACCTTGTCATAGGCGGCGTAGTTCAGGTGGCCGAACTGGCCCATCTCGTCGGCGCCGGAAATGCCGGCATTGTTGAGCAGTACGTCGATCGGCTGGCCCCTGTACTTCGCCGCGAGCGCATCGATTGCCGCGTGGTCGGTCACGTCGAGGGCTTCGAGCCTTACGTTGCGGTGCTCCCTGGCGATGTCCTGCAGCGCTGCGGCGCTGCCGGGATTACGCGCGGTGGCGATGACGTTCCAGCCGCGCTCGGCGTACTGGCGCGCGAGTTCCACGCCGATGCCGCGGCTTGTGCCGGTGATCAGCACGGTCGGCATCTCCGTGGCCAGGGCGATGGTTCCCTGCAGGACGGTGATGGCCATCAGGGTCGTCAGCAGGCGGGTGCGTGACATGCTCGGGACTCCTCGCGGGTGCAGTTGGCGGTTTTCCGGTTGCCGGGAGTATATCGCCGGAGTGACCTGGCCAGGGCCAACGGTGTAAGGTGCGGCCGTGCTGATCTACGACGCCCAGAGCCCCGCACCCCGCTGCCTGCGCATGTTCCTGCTGGAGAAGCGGCTGCGCCTGCCGGCGGTGACGGTCGACGTGATGACCGGTGAGAACCGCGCTGCGGCATTCCTGGCTGTCAACGCCGCCGGCCAGACTCCGGCGCTGCGCCTGGACGATGGCAGCACGCTGGCCGAGGCGGTGGCCATCGCCGAGTACCTCGAGGAATTGCAGCCGACGCCGGCCCTGATCGGGCGCACGGCAGCCGAGCGCGGCCTGACCCGGCAATGGTGGCGGCGTGTGGAACTCAACATCACCGAGTTCATCCACAACGCCTACCACTACGGCGAGGGGCTGGCGCGGTTCCAGCCACGCATCCCGGTGGTGCCGGAGGCCGCCGCGGGCCTGAAACGGGTGGCGCAGGACCGGCTGCGCTGGCTCGATGGCCTGCTGGGCCCGGGGCCCTGGCTCTGCGGCGAGCGCTTCAGTGCCGCCGACATCTGGCTGTATGTCTGGCTGGATTTCGGCCTGGCGGTGAATCAGCCGTTCGACCGCGGCCTGCCGAGGATCGGCCCCTGGTTCGAGCGCGTTGCGGCGCGTCCCAGCGCGGCCGCCAGCCGCCAGCTCCTTGCAACCGACCTGACCTGAATCAACCACTGCCGCGCGCCCAGCGTGGACACTGCGCGCACCGCAACCGGAGCCCATGTCATGCCCACCCGCTACACCGGCCTGTCGGCCAGCATCCTCGACGCCGTCGGCGACACGCCGCTGCTGGAGATCGATGGTGTGTTCGCCAAATGCGAGTTCCTCAATCCCTCCGGCTCCATCAAGGCGCGCATCGCCAAGTACATCATCGAGCGGGCGGAGGAGACCGGGGCGATCCGGCCCGGCGACACCATCGTCGAGGCCACCAGTGGCAACACGGGCAATGCCTTCGCGATGGTAGCTGCGGTCAAGGGCTACCGCATGATCGTGGTGATGCCGGAAGGGCTGTCCAGCGAGAGGGTCGCCATCTCGCGCGCCTACGGCGCCGAGGTCCTGTTCTGCGGCACCTTCCACGTCAACGACGCGCTGGAGCGCGCCCGCGAGCTCGGCCGCCAACCGGGGTTCTTTTTTCCCGGCCAGTTCGAGTCGGAATGGAACGTCGACGAGAACCGCGAAATCCTCGGGCCGGAGATCCTCGCGCAGCTGCCGGAGGGGCGGGTGCCGGATGCCTTCGTGCACGGCGTCGGCACCGGCGGCACCCTGGTCGGCGTCGGCCAGGCCTTCCGCAGGGTCAACCCGGCGGTGCGCCTGTTCGCGATGGAGCCGGCGGAATCGCGCACCATCCTCTGCGGCGAAGTGGCGCTGCACCAGATCGAGGGTATCTCCGACGGTTTCGTGCCAGGGATCTTTGCCCACCACCGCGACCTCATCAACGACACGCTGGGCGTGTCGAGCAACGACGCGGTGGCCGAGATGCGCAAGCTGGCCCGCACGCGCGGCCTGTTCTGCGGGCCGAGCTCCGGCGCGCACCTGCTGGCCGCTCGCCGCATCCGCGAGCGTTTCCCGGAGCTGAAGACCGTGGTCACGATCCTCGACGACGAGGGCGAGAAGTACCTGCATGACTTCTTCATGCATCCGGCGCCCGGGGCGGACAGCCCGGTGCCGTTCCACTAGCGGCGCGGGGGCAGGCGCCGGGCCAGGCCGCCCCGCTGCGGCTAGCGGCCGGCGAATACCCGGTCGAGGAATTCGTAGGCCAGCCGCCAGGCCTCGTCCATCTGCGGGCGCGGATAGCCGTGCTGGCCATCCTCGATGATGTGCAGGCTGAAGTTCTTCCTGCCTGCTTTTTCGAGGGCTTCCGCCATCCAGACGGATTCGCGGACGCTGACGATCGCGTCCTTGTCGCCATGCAGGATCAGCAGCGGAGCGCTGATCTCTTGCGCGAGGTAGCGCGGCGATCGCGCCCGGTAGAGTTCCGGCGCCTCGTCGATGCTCCTCCCGACCATGCGCGCGAAGTACTCGCGGTCCCCGGGTTCGGCGTTGGGGTTGTCGCCGGGCGGGGCCGTGAGCCGCCAGACCAGGTCCGTCGGCCCGAAAAAATCCACGCCGGCGGCGAACTTCCCCGGCGCCCGCGCCAGCGCCATCAGCGTGTTGTAGCCGCCATGGCTCTCGCCGATGATGGCGATGCGCCGCGGATCCACCTCGGGCATCGCGGCGAGCAGCTCGCGCGCGGCCAGCATGTCGTCGATCTCACGGCCGCCGTAGTCCGCCGCATCGTGGAACTCCCTGCTGTAGCCAGCGCTGCTGCGGTAGTCGGGCGCGAGCACAATATAGCCGCGGCGGACGAACTCAGTGAGGCGCGGCAGCAGCCGGGAGCGGAACTGGCCATGCTGGCCGCCATGCGCATAGATGACGGCGGGGTGCCTGCCGGCTGGCAGCGCGAGTGGCCTGAAGAGATAGGCGGGAATCTGCAGCCCATCGCTGCTCGCATAGTCGAGCTTGCGGTAGTCGAGGACTCCCTTGGCAGCGAGTTCGATCTGCAGGTCGTCGATCTGCTTCAGCAGGCGACCCTTTTCCCAGCGGTCGGCATCCTGCTGCTGCGCCCAGAGCCGCTTCAGTTCGGCCGGGTCGTTGGTCGCCGGTACGGGCGCCGCGGCCGGCTCCGGTGCGGGCTGGCCGCGCGCGGGCAGCACGGTCCAGGTCGCGGCCGCCAGCAGCATGCTGGCGGCCCATGTCCTGCTGCGCATGTTCGCTGCCCCGCGTCAGTCGCTCTGCTGCTCGACCTCCTGGGCGGCTGCGCCACTGTCTGGCTGGCGCGGCTTCGCCTGGTGCCGTTTGCCGCGACGCTTCCCGGCGTACTCCTCGAGCTGGCGGCGCGCGGCGCGGAACGCATCGCTCACCGCGACATAGGGATCCTCATGGCGCGGGTCCCGCTCCGGGTTGCGGGTCACCACGAGTTCCTCCCCGGGCACGATGAGCCGGATGTGGACGGTGAACAGGTTGCCCTGCCGGTGATGCTGGTGGCGTGATTCCAGGCTGACCTGGCAGCCGATCAGGCCATCGTAGAACTGTTCGAGCTTCTGGACGTGCTCGCGGATGGTGAATTCCATCGCTGCGGAAGGATCGGTGCCGTGAAACCTGACTTGCAGGGCCGTCTGCATGGGGGCCTCCTTCTTGCTGCCGTATGCTTTGCTTCCATTGCCTTACTTATAGCCCCGGCAGCCGCTGCGCGTCCATCTGCGGGAGCACAGGGCCGCCGGATCACTGGCGTCGTCAGCCGCCGGGCGAGGTCGCCGTGGCATCGAGCCAGGCACGCAGGTCACGCCCGGTCTCGGCACCGGCTTCCTCGACCGCCATGTGGCCGACGCCAGGGTATTTGATGAATTTCACCGAAGCTGCGTTCCCCAGCAGTTTCAGGAACTCCTGTGCCTGCTGGATCGGCGCCGTCGAATCGGCCTCGCCCCAGAGCAGCAGGACCGGCACGCGGATGCTGCGGATGATCGCCTCGACATCGCCGGCACGGTACTGCGAAAGGCGGTCCAGCTGGGCCTGCCGCTGGCCTTCCCGCATCCATAGGTCGTACCAGCGGTCGATCAGCGCATCGCTGACCTTCGACGGATCACCGAAGCCGCTTCTCAGCATGGCGGCCGGCAGCGCCCTGGGCAGGATGTATTTCAGCAGGTAGGCGGCCTTCGGGACGCCACCGCGGCGGGCCATCTCCTTGCCTTCCAGCATGCCGGGATTCAGCAGGATGAGCCGCGCCACCCGTTCCGGGTGCGCTGCAGCGTAGTGGACCGCGATCGTGCCGCCCAGCGAGGTGCCGCCGATGCTGATACGGCGCAGGCCCAGTGCGTCGATGAGGCGCGCCGTCAGCGCCAGGGTGCGTTCCTGGCTGTAGTCACCCGTCGGATCCGGGCCGGTCAGGCCGTGGCTCGTCAGGTCGAAACGCACCACGCGGTAGCGGTCCTCGAGTGCGTCCACCCAGGGATCCCAGTCGATCAGGTTGGAGAAATTGCCGTGGATCAGCACCACGACGGGGCCGCTGCCCTGGTCGCGGTAATGGATGCGCGCGCCATCGATGTAGATGAACTTCGATGCCGGGCCGGTGTAGCGTGCTTCCAGGGTGGTCGCCGGGATGTCGCGATAGGCCCACAGGGCGGTGGCCAGGGCGGCGACCGCCAGGGCCAGGATGGCTGCGAGGATCTTCATGCGGTCGCGGACTTGCTCCTCGGTGGTTGGGTCCAGTCTATGCTGCCTGGCCATCCGGCCGCCAATCAGCCAGTGGGGCATGGCCGAGCTGGGGTCCAACTGGGACCCAGCAGGGGCCCGGTCGCCATTTGACCGTAGCGTCGCAAAAGCATACCGTGACGCCCGGCGCGTTGGTGGCTTCCCGCCGCAGCGCGCCTGACTATCAATTCATTTGGAGTGCTTATTAAGTGGCTACCGGTACTGTGAAGTGGTTCAACGCCCAGAAGGGCTTCGGTTTCATCCAGCCGTCGGACGGCTCGAAGGACGTGTTCGTGCATATCAGCGCCGTGCAGGCTGCTGGCATGGCGACGCTCAACGAGGGCCAGAAGATCAGCTTCGACGTCCTGACGGAGCGCGGCAAGCCCGCGGCAGGCAACCTGAAGGCTGCCTGAGGTTTCGACCACGGCGTGCGGCACGCACGCCAATCGAGACTCCAAGCCCCGGCACAGCCGGGGCTTTTTTTTTGTTGTTGCCCTCATGCCGGCTGCGGACAGCACGCCCGCTCGATTGGCGGCTGGCCGCACCATTTGCATCCTGACGTATACTCCGCGCGGGGCAAGCGGCCGCTGCCGTGGGGAACGGGACATCGATGCGCAGGATCTTCTACGGCTGGTACGTCACCATCGCCTGTTGCCTGGGCCTGGCCTGCGGCCTGACCAGCGTGATGACCGGGACCTTCTCCATCTTCCTCGGGCCGCTGGTCGCCGAGTTCGGCTGGCAACCATCGGAACTCTTCGTGGCGCTGATGCTCGCCACCGTGACGGTGACCGTCGCCTCGCCTGTCATCGGCGTGCTGATCGACCGCTTCGGCGCCAGGCGCATGATCCTCGCCGGCTTCATCCTCGAGGGCATCGTGCTTGCTTCATTCGCCGCGCAGGATGCATCGCTCGGCACGTACTATGCACGCTTCATCCTGATGACGCTGCTGGGCCTGGGCACCACCCACGTTTCCTTCGCCCGGGTGATCTCGCTGTGGTTCGACCGCCAGCGCGGGCTCGCGCTTGGCATTGCGCTCGCGGGCCTTGGCGTGGGCGGCATGATCTGGCCGCTGCTCTCGCAGTGGGCCATCGATGCCTATGGCTGGCGCACCGCCTACCTGATCGTCACCGCGGTGGTCACCACGCTCGGCTTCCTCGCCATCGCCATCATCGTCAGGGACACACCGGCCGCCATGGGGCTCCAGCCCGATGGCATGCCCGCAGCCAATGTGGCCGGTGCCGCTGCAAAGACCGGCCAGCCCGGCGGTTTCACGCTGGCACAGACCCTGCGCCAGACGGGCTTCTGGATGATGATCCTCGCCTTCTTCCTGGTCGGCTTCGGTACCGTGAGCCTGCAGATGCACCTGGTGCCGCTGCTCAAGCTGCGCGGCGTGGACCCGATGCGCGCCGCGCTGGCGCTGTCGCTGTTCTCCGCTGCCCTCATCGTCGGCCGGCTGGCCGGCGGCGTGCTCATGGACCGCTTCTTCGCCTCGCGGGTGGCCAGCGCCTTCCTCATCGGCCCCGTCGTCGCCAGCATGCTGCTGGCGGCTGGCGCGGATGGCGCAAGCGCCTTCAGCGGCGGTGCGATCGCCGGTGTCCTTGCCGGCCTCGCCTCGGGCGCCGAGGTGAACGCCTCGGCCTACCTGGCCGGCCGCTACTTCGGCCTGCGCTACTTCAGCCGCATCTATGCCTGGTACTTCAGCGCCTACTCGATCGGCGCGGGTTTCGGGCCGCTGGTCACCGCCCGGGCGGTGGAACATTACGGCGGCTACACCGAGATCCTGTACATCCTTGGAGGACTGCTGGTGTTCGCGGCGCTGCTGCTGCTGAGCCTGAAGCCATTTCCCAGGGCATTCCCGCAGGCGCAGGAGTAGGCCGGACCGGCACCGCAGCGCCTGGGGCCGGCTGCCCAGTATCGGGCAGCGCGCTGCGGGCCTGCCGCTGACGGCGTCCGGTTTCCACATGCATCCTGATCCAGCTCCGCCTGTTCCCGCCACTGGTCCTGCCAGTCCGCGCCTGGTCCTCTGGATCGTGGCGATCGGCATGTTCATGCAGTTGCTGGACTCGACCATCGTCAACACCGCGCTGCCGGCGATGGCACACAGCCTGGGGGAGAGCCCGCTGCGCATGCACGCGGTGGTGGTGTCCTACGCGCTCACCATGGCGGCGGTCATCCCCGCCACCGGCTGGCTGGCCGACCGCTTCGGCACCCGGCGCGTCTACATGCTGGCCATCGGGCTGTTCATGCTCGGCTCGGTCGCCTGCGCGGCCTCCGGCAGCCTCGACCAGCTCGTCGCTGCGCGCGTGTTGCAGGGTGTGGGCGGCGCCATGCTGATGCCGGTGGGTCGGCTGGTGGTGCTGCGTGCGTTCCCGGGGGAGCTGTTTCTCGCGGCAATCAGCTTCGTCGCCATTCCGGCGCTGGTCGGCCCGCTGATCGGCCCGACGCTGGGTGGCTGGCTGGTGGAGGTGGCTTCCTGGCACTGGATCTTCCTCATCAACCTCCCGGTGGGTCTAGCCGGCCTGCTGGCCACCCGACGCTACGTCCCGAACTTCACCGCGGCCAGCGGCCGCTTCGACCTGGGCGGCTACCTGCTGCTGGTGTCCGCCATGGTCGGTGTTTCGCTGGCCCTCGATGGGCTGGGCGGCATGGGCTGGGCGCACAGCCTGCCGGTGCTGCTGATGATCCTCGGGATGGCCGCGCTCGCCGCGTACTGGCTGCATGCACTGCGCAGCCCGGCGCCGATCTTCACCCCGGCACTGTTCAGCGTGCAGAGTTATCGCGTCGGCCTGCTGGGCAATCTGTTCTCGCGCATCGGCTCCGGCGCCATGCCTTACCTGCTGCCGCTGCTGCTGCAGCTGACCCTGGGCTACTCCCCGGCGGAAGCCGGCATGCTCATGCTGCCGGTGGCACTGGCCAGCATGGGCGCCAAGCGCGTGACCACGGCCGTGATCACCCGCCATGGCTATCGCAAGGTGCTGATCGGCAATACGCTGCTGCTGGGCGTGACGATCGCCGGCTTTGCGCTGATGGCTCCGGGCCAGCCGCTGTGGTTGCGGATCCTGCAGCTCGGCGTCTTCGGCGCCGTGAATTCCTTCCAGTTCACTGCCATGAATGCCGTGACGCTCAAGGACCTCGCGCCAGCGCAGGCCGGTAGCGGCAACAGCCTGTTCTCGATGGTACAGATGCTCGGCATGAGCCTGGGCGTGACCTGCGCGGCCGCGCTGCTGGCTGCCTTCGGCGGCTGGCTGGGCAGCCACGATGGCAGCGACGCATTGCCGGTGTTTCGCGCCACCGTCATCGCCATCGGCCTGATGACCATGGGATCGGCCGTCGTGTTCTGGCAGCTGCGTGACGAGGGCCCGGCCGAATTGCGGGGTGGTGAAATCGTCACCGATGCCTGACGGCGGATGCCCGGCGGCTCACTGCCGGCGTTCGAGTATCCGGTCGAACAGGCCGCCATCGTCGAAATGCTTTGCCTGGGCCGCCTGCCAGCCGCCGAAATCGCGGATGCTGAGCAGGCGCACATCCGGGAACTTACCGGCGTATTTTGCGGCCACTGCGGGCAGGCTCGGGCGAAAGTGGTGCTTCGCGATGACTTCCTGCGCCTCGGGCGAATACAGGTATTCGAGGTAGGCCCGTGCCAGTGCGGTGGTGCCGTGCCGCCGCGCATTGCGTTCGACGACGGCGACCGGTGGTTCCGCCAGCACGCTCACCGACGGCATGACGATATCGAAGCGGTTCGTGCCCAACTCGTCGCGGGCAAGCAGGGCCTCGCTCTCCCAGGCCAGCAGCACATCGCCGATGCCTCGCTGCACGAAGGTCATGGTGGAGGCGCGCGCACCGGTGTCGAGCACGGGGACGTTGGCGAACAGCGCCCGCAGGAACGCCAGCGCCGCGACTTCGTCGCCCTGGTGCTTCTCCAGCGCATAGCCCCAGGCGGCGAGGTAGTTCCAGCGCGCGCCGCCAGAGGTCTTGGGATTGGGTGTGATGACCTGCAGCCCCGGCCGCAGCAGGTCGTCCCAGTCACGGATGTTCTTCGGATTGCCCTTGCGCACCAGCAGCACGATGACCGAGGTGTACGGCGAGCTGTGGTTCGGCAGCTGCGCCTGCCAGTCGGGTGGCAGGCGCCCGGAGCGCTGCGCGATGGCGTCGATGTCGTAGGCCAGCGCCAGCGTGACGACGTCGGCCGGCAGGCCATCGATCACGGAGCGGGCCTGGCGCCCCGATCCGCCGTGGGAACGCTGGATGCGCACGTCCTGCCCCTCGACGCTGCGCCAGTGCCCGGCGAACAGCCGGTCGTAGGCCAGGTAGAACTCGCGGGTCGCGTCATACGACACATTGAGCAGGCGCAGGGTCTCCCCGCCCCGGGCCGGCGTGGTCACAGCGGCGAGGGCGATGAGGGCAGCGACGATCCAGCCGGGCTTCATGGCTGCGGGCTCGTTCCCATGGGTTGCGTACAGGCGTTGGCCAGCGGGGTCTGGCGGCCACGATGCGGCCGCTGGTCGGCGGCTGTCAACGCGGGTGATGCCCTGGTGACGCCACGGCGTTCCGGTGCCGCGCTCACCGTGCAATGTCACCGCAATGTCACTGGCCCGAGACTGATTTCGTGACTGGGCGCGCCTACCATGCGCAGCAAGAGGCATCGATGTCCATCCGCTTCGAACAGGTCACCAAGCGCTACCGCGGCGTGCCCGTGGTCAACGACGTCACGCTCGAGGTCGCGAAGGGCGAGTTCTTCGTGCTGCTCGGCGCCAGCGGCAGCGGCAAGAGCACGCTCCTGCGCGGTATTGCCGGCCTCACCGACATCGACCACGGGCGCATCGCGCTGCATGGCCGCGACGTCACTTTCGTCAACCCGCGCGACCGCGGCGTGGGCTTCGTGTTCCAGCACTACGCCCTGTTCCGCAACATGAGCATCGCCGACAACATCGAGTTCGCGCTGCGCATCCGCGGCGTGCCGGCGGCGCGCCGGCGCGAGCGGCGCCGCGAGCTGCTGCGGCTGGTGGCGCTGGAAGGCATGGACGAGCGCCTGCCGTCGCAGCTCTCCGGCGGCCAGCAGCAGCGCGTGGCCGTGGCGCGGGCGCTGGCCCACGAGCCCGGGGTGCTGCTGCTCGACGAGCCCTTCGGCGCGCTGGACGCGAAGATCCGCACCGAGCTGCGGCGCACGGTGCGCGAGGTGCAGCGGCGTCTCGGCACCACCACCATCCTCGTCACCCACGACCAGGAGGAGGCCTTCTCGCTGGCCGACCGCATCGGCGTCATGCACATGGGGCGGCTGCTCGAGACCGGGCAGCCGCAGCAGCTCTACCGCCAGCCGGCAACGCGCTTCGTCGCCACCTTCCTCGGCGCGGCCAATCTGCTGCTGGGCGAGGTGGCCACGCCCTACCGGGTGCGGGTCGGCCAGGCGATGATCAACCACGCCAGCCAGGCGCGGCCCGATGCGGTATCGAGCACCGAGGTGGTCACTGTGGTGCGCCCGGAGGACATCGAACTCGCGCGGCATCGGCAGGTGCTGGCGAACCCCTGCCTTGGCGAGGGCCAGGTGCTGGAGACCAGCTTCGGTGGTGGCGTCGGTCGCCTGCTGGTGCAGGTCGGCGCCGGCGCGAACCTGCGCGCAGCCGCGCGCGTGGACGCCCAGGTCCACCCGGGCCTGGCGCCGGGCGCCTGCCTGCTGGAGGTGACGCGCACCGCGGCCGAAGCCATGGCCATGCCGCTGGCGGCCGGTGACAGCATCGCGCTTGGCGTGCGTCGCCTGCATGTGCTGCCCACGCCGGTCTCGAGCTTCCTGTTCCGGGCCCCGACCCGCGAGGCGGTGCTGGAGCTGCGCCAGTCGCCGCTGGTGGCGCAGCTGGTGCAGAGCACGCGGGCCAACCTCAGCGAAACCATCGTCGCCGAGGAACAACCTGGTACCGCTACGCTGCGCAGCGCGGGGCTGGTAGTGGTGGACAACACCGGCCGCACGCCGGCGGAGATCGCCAGCCTGGTGGCCCATGGCGCGCGCCGCCTGCTGTGCGTGCCGCGCGGGGCAGCGTTGCCACGCCGGGTGATCATCCATTGCCCGGACGATGCCCCGCAGGGCGAGGCGATGGGCCTGGTGGCCAGCCTGGTGCGGCACATCAACGCGGAGGCGACCTTCGTCAGCGTGATGCGCAGGGACGCAGTCGCTGCCGAACGCACCCGGGTCCTGCGCCGCCTGCTCGACACGCGGGCGGAGGTGCGCGCCAGCCACGGCCTCGACCTGCGCACCGAGCTGCTGGAGGGCGCGGTCAGCGAGCAGCTGCTCGCGCTTGCCTCCGGCCCGGACCCGGCCCTGCTGGTCATGGGCATCGATGGCGACCGCGCCGAGATCGAGGCGGCGCTGGTGCGTGACCTGGGCTGGCTGTTCGATGCCGACGCTCGCTGGCCGCTGCTGCTGTCGTATTCGGGTCCGCGGCCGGCAGCGCTGGCAGCGGTGCTGTAGGCATGGCCCGCGAATCCGGCCTGCAGGGCTGGCGCTGGCGCGAAGCCTCGGTCCTGCCCGGTTTCGGGCTGACGCTCGGCTACACGGTGCTGTACCTGTCGCTGATCGTGCTGCTGCCGATCGCGGCGCTGGTCGTCAAGGCAACCACCGCGCCGCTGGACGCGGTGCTGCACACACTGGCCGAACCCAGGGTACTGGCGGCGCTGCGCCTGTCCTTCGGTGCCGCGCTGCTGGCGGCGAGCATCAATGCGGTGTTTGGCCTGGTCGTCGCCTGGGTGCTGACGCGCTATGACTTCGCTGGCCGGCGTCTGCTCGATGCGCTGATCGACCTGCCGTTCGCGCTGCCCACCGCGGTCTCGGGCATCGCCCTGGTCACGGTGTTCGCCGACGACGGCATGGTCGGCCAGTGGCTGGCTGCCCTGGGCCTGAAGGTGGCCTATACCTGGGTCGGTGTCACCGTGGCGCTGACCCTGATCGGCATTCCCTTCGTGGTGCGCACCCTGCAGCCGGCGATCATGGCCCTCGATCCCGCGGTGGAGGAGGCGGCGATCTCGCTCGGCGCCAGCCGCTGGCACACCTTCCTGCGGGTCATCCTCCCGGCGATCCTGCCGGCGCTGCTCACCGGGTTCACGCTGGCCTTCGCGCGCGGCGTGGGCGAATACGGCTCGGTGATCTTCATCGCCGGCAACGTGCCGCTGCACACCGAGATCATGCCGCTGCTGATCATCATCAAGCTGGAGCAGTTCGACTACACGGGCGCTGCGATCCTCGGCTTCCTGATGCTGGCGCTGTCCTTCGTGATGCTGCTGGTCATCAACCTGCTACAGGCCTGGCAGCGGCGGCGCCTGGGGCTGGGTGCCTGAGATGGCCACGCCCGCCGCCTGGCTGGAAGAGCGCGGCCATGCCAGCCGCTGGCGCAGCCGGATGGTGCGCGGGCTGCTGATCGGCATCGCCGCGCTGTTCCTCGGCGTCATCCTGCTGCTGCCGCTGGTCACCGTTTTCGTGGAAGCGTTCGACAGGGGCATCGGCTTCTACCGCGAGGCGCTGGTCGATCCGGACGCGCTGGCGGCGATGCGCCTGACACTGCTGGTCACCGCCCTGGTGGTACCGCTCAACACCCTGTTCGGCATCGCCGCCGCCTACGCCATCGCGCGCTTCAGCTTTCGCGGCAAGAGCGTGCTCACGACGCTCATCGACCTGCCGTTCGCGGTGTCGCCGGTGATCTCGGGTCTGGCCTACGTGCTGGTCTTCGGCGCCAGCGGCTGGTTTGGGCCGTGGCTGGAGGAGCGCGACATCGAGGTGATCTTCGCGTTGCCTGGCATCGTCCTGGTCACGCTGTTCGTGACCTTCCCCTACGTGGCCCGGGAACTGCTGCCGCTGATGCAGATGCTGGGCACGGACGAGGAGGAGGCCGCCATATCCCTCGGGGCGGGCGGCTGGACGACCTTCTTCAAGGTGACCCTGCCCAAGATACAATGGGGCGTGATCTACGGCGTGATCCTCTGCAATGCCCGTGCCATGGGCGAGTTTGGCGCGGTGGCGGTCGTCTCCGGCCATATCCGCGGCCTGACCACCACCATGCCGCTGCACGTCGAGATCCTGTACAACGAGTTCAACCAGGTGGCGGCCTTCGCCGTGGCCTCGGTGCTGAGCCTGCTGGCGCTGGTGACGCTGGCCATCAAGACCGCCATCGAGTGGCGCACCGGGCATCGCGGTGGGCACTGAGCGCGGTCCGTTGCTGGTGGCGGGATGAAGCAGTCGCGACCCCTCGGCCTTGCCGCCTGGCTTGGCATCGGCAGCGGTGTGATCGTCCTGCTGGCGGTGCTGGCGGTTGCCGCGTCTTCGGTGGGCCTGCTCGAGCGCCTGGCCCGGCAGCAGGCCATGACCCGCGTAGAGCTGGCCGGTGCCTCGGCCCGTGACTACCTGAGGCGGATCAACGAGGAGGTCCTCGGCGACGCCCGCGAGCTCGCCAGTCGGCCGACGCTGATCAGGCTGCTGCTGCAGGGCGACCTGCGCGCCCTGGAACCGTTCCTTGCCCGCTATGCACAGTCGAAGGGGCTCTACGGCTGCCTGCTGGTAAACGATGCGGGCGTGGTGGTCGCTGCCGGTGGCGAACTGCCATGGGCGGAGCTGGAGCCGGCCGTCACTGAACAGGGCGAGCGCTTCGCGCTCGCTTCGCGCCATGCGGGCCTGATCCTCAGCGGGGCCAGCGCCCCGGTGCCGCGCCTCGCGCCCTACCGCGTGATCGCCCTGCGCGCCGTCGATGACCGGCTGGTCGCCGACCTTCAGGAACAGGTGGATGCGACGGTGACCGTTATCAATTACGCCACCTATACCGCGCCGCCGGACAACCCGTTCACGGAGCTGCACAGCCAGACCATCACCAGCGGCAAGGTGACCACCCGACGCCTCAGCGACTCGGACAGCTATGTGGCCGTCGTGCCCTGGTCGGCATCCACCGGTGAGCTGATCGGGCTGGTGGACGTGCAGATCGGCGCCGCCGAGTTCGATGCCGCGGCCCGTGCCCTCGGGATGCGCCTGGCCGTCATCTCCCTGCTGGTGCTGGCGCTGGCGGCGCTGGGCGGCATGCTTTACGGCCGCTGGCTGGCACGGCCGCTGGAAGCGCTGCGCAATGCTGCCGATCGCATCGGCCGCGGGGACTTCTCCGTCGCCGTGCCGACCTCCGGCATCAGCGAGATCGGCTCGCTGGCGCTCACCATGGACGAGATGCGCAGCAACCTCGTGGACCTGACTGCCGTGCTGAGGCGCCGCGAGGCGGAGGCGCGCGCCGTCCTGGGCGGCGTGGTCGAGGGTGTGTATGCGGTGGATGCCGACCGCATCATCCGCTACGCCAACGACCAGGTGGTGCGCATGCTGGGGCGGCCCCAGGAGGAAATCGTCGGCCGCTTCTGCGGAGATGTCCTCAACCCCGAGAAGACCGACGGGGTGCGGCCCTGCGAGCGCGACTGCCCGATCCTCGCGGCGCGTACCGCCGGCCAGGGCAGGGCGGCCGAGCGCCTGTGCCTGCCCGGTGGCGGCTCGCGTTCGGTGGTCGTCGTCAGCGCAGCACCCACCGAGGGCCAGCAGGTGCAGGTGTTGCGCGACGAGACCGAGCTGGAGTCGGTGCGTCGCGCCCGCGACAGTGTACTCGCCAATATCTCCCACGAGTTCCGCACACCACTCGCTGCGCAGCTGGCGTCCATCGAGCTGTTGCAGGACGGGCTGGAGCGCCTGCCCGTCGCCGAGCAGCGCGAGCTGTTCCAGAACCTCGAGCGCGGCGTGCTGCGGCTGATGCGGCTGATCGACAACCTGCTGGAGAGCGTGCGCATCGAGGCCGGCCAGCTGGCGATCCGCGCCCAGACCCTGGCGCTGGCCGAGGTGGCGGAAGAGGCTGCAGCGCTGGTCCGGCCCCTGCTGGCGCAGCGCCACCAGGCGCTTGACATCGCCTGGCCGCCCGGGTTGCCGGACCTGATCGGCGATGGCCAGCGCCTGGTGCAGGTGTTCGTCAACCTGCTCGCCAACGCGAGCAAGTATGCGCCGGAGGGCACCACCATCCGCATCGGCGGCGAGCTGCGCGGCCGGCGCATCGCTGCCTGGGTGGAGGATGAAGGTCCCGGCCTGACCGACAGCGACCCGGACACGGTCTTCCAGCGCTTCCGGCGCGCCGGTGACGTCGAGCCCGATGCACCAGGCCTCGGCCTAGGTCTTTGGATCGTGCGTTCCATCGTCGAACGCCATGGCGGCGAGGCGGGCATGGAGCGGACCACGGCCGGTCGTACGCGGTTCTTCTTCATATTGCCGGTCGGGGATCAGGCATGAAACTGCTGCTGGTCGATGATGATGCCGACCTGCGGGCGGTCACCGGCTTCGCGCTGCAACAGGCAGGCTTCCTGGTCATCGGTGCCAGCACGGTGCCCGGTGCCGTGGAGGCCTTCGAGCGCGAGCGACCGGACCTGGTGCTGCTCGACATCAACCTGCCGGGCGGCACGGGCTTCGATGCCTGCCGCGCCATCCGCAGGACCTCCCGCGTGCCGATCATGATGCTCACGGTGCGCGGCGAGGAAGAGGACCTGGTGCGGGCCCTGGAACTGGGTGCCGACGACTACCTCACCAAGCCATTCAGCCCGCGCACACTGATCGCTCGGGTGCGGGCGCTGCTACGCCGCGCCGGTTTGGAATCCGGCGGGCGCACGACGGCAGGCGAGCTGGCACTCGATGCCGAAGCGCTGACCCTGGGCATCGGCGCCGAGCGGATGGTGCGGCTGACGCGCCTGGAATTCCGCCTGCTGCAGCTGTTGCTGGCCCACGCCGGGCAGCCGGTGCCCACCGACCGGCTGCTGGCCCATGTCTGGGGCCACAAGGGCGGCGGCGACCGGCAGGTGCTGAAGCAGCTGGTGCACCGGCTGCGGCTGAAGCTCGGCGAGGGCGGTGATGCCGTCGATCGCATCGAGACGATCCCGGCGGTTGGTTATCGTCTGAATACGGGCCTGCATACGGCCCTGGACACCAACGTGAACACCGGACCGTTGCCGCGGGACTGATGGCGCGCCATTCATGACCTGGCATTCCGTCGTGGCCTGCGGCCGCAACCCGCGATGAACAGCGTGCTGCCTTCCCGCGGCCTGCTCCGCCACCGTGACCTCGCGCTGTTCCTCGGCGGGCGCTTCATCTCTGCCATGGCCGTGCAGATGCAGAATGTCGCCGTGGGCTGGCTGGTGTACGACCTCACCCGCGACCCGCTGGCGCTGGGCCTGGTGGGACTCGCAAGCTTCCTGCCGGCCATAGCGCTGGCCCTGGTGACGGGCCATGTCGCCGATCGCGCGGACCGTCGCAGCATCATCGTCGCCTGTTACGTACTGACGACGCTGACGGCACTGGGCCTGCTGGCCTGTGCCTGGCTGCGCGCGCCAGTGTGGGTGATCTACCTGCTGGTGCTGGTCTTCGGTCTCGGCCGCGCCTTCGCCAATCCGGCGGGGCAGGCGCTGCTGCCGGGCCTGGTGCCACCCGGTGAACTCGGGGGTGCCATCGCCTGGGGCTCCTCGGTCTGGCAGACGGCAACCATCATTGGTCCCGCCGTCGGTGGCGTCCTCTACGTCCTCGGCGAGACGGCGGTGTTCGCCGCTGCAGCCGCATGTTTTGCGCTGACCACGCTGTTGTTTGCCCGGATCCGCCACCGCAGCGGCAGCACGGCCAGCGGCAAGGCGGACTGGGCGACGCTGCTGGCGGGCATCCGCTTCATCCGCTCGCGGCCGGCGATCTTCGGCGCCATCTCGCTGGACCTGTTCGCGGTGCTGCTGGGTGGTGCCACCGCACTGCTGCCGATCTACGCGCGCGACATCCTGCAGGTCGGACCCACCGGCCTCGGCCTGCTGCGCAGTGCGCCGGCGGCCGGTGCTCTCGGCATGGCGCTCTACCTCGTCTGGCGGCCGATCAGGCAGCGCGCCGGAGCGCGCATGTTCCAGGCGGTCGCACTGTTCGGCCTGGCGACGATCGCCTTCGGCCTGTCGCGGGATTTCCTGCTGTCGCTGGCCTGCCTGGTGGTGCTCGGCGCGGCCGACATGGTGAGTGTGGTGATCCGCCAGACGCTGGTCCAGGGAGAAACACCCGATGGCATGCGCGGTCGCGTCTCCGCCGTCAACGCGGTATTCATCGGCGCTTCCAACGAGCTCGGCGAGTTCGAATCCGGGGCGGTGGCGGCGCTCATCGGCACCGTGCCGGCGGTGGTGGTCGGTGGCGCCGGCACCCTGCTGGTGGCCGCGCTCTGGGCGCACTGGTTTCCCGACCTGCGACGCCGCGACCGGCTGGTCAACTGAGCCGGGGCCGCAGGGCCCTCGAGCCCGTCAACGCGCCGCCGCGTGCGGGCTCACGTAATCGCCGACCGGGGTGCGGAAGGCCACGTTCATGCGGTTCCAGCCATTGATCGCGATGATCGCCAATGTCAGGTCGACCAGCGCCTTCTCGTCGAAGTGGCGCCGTGCCTCCGCGTAGACGGCATCGGTCACTTCCTCGGTGGCGATGAGCGTGACCGCCTCCGTCCAGGCCAGGGCCGCACGCTCGCGATCGCTGTAGCAGGCGGCATCGCGCCAGACCGGCAGCAGGTACAGGCGCTGCTCGGTTTCACCGCGCGCTCGCGCATCCTTGGTATGCATGTCCAGGCACCAGGCACAGCCATTGAGCTGCGAGGCGCGGGACTTCACCAGCTCCAGCAGCGACTCCTCCAGGCCGCTCCTGTGGACCTGGTGCTCGGTGTGGAGCATGGCCTTGAATGCCTCGGGTGAGGCGAACTTGTAATCGATGCGCTGTTGCATGGCAGGGCTCCTGCGAGGGCGTCGCGGCCAGGATCACCGATGCTACTCCGTCTGGCGACTGAGCCGGTGCAGCAGGCTGTTGAAGCGGTTCCAGGCACGGGCATCGCTGCTCCGGTGGAGCGCACAGGCCTGCCCGGCGAGGCGGCAGGCCTGCTCGACCTCTCCAGCGGCAGCCAGAGCGCTGAGGCTCGCCAGCAGCAGGTCGTCGAGCGTGGTGCGGCTCGCGCCTGGCAGTGCCGGCGGCATGCTTCCGGGCTCACTCATCGCGGATGCGGAAATGCGCCTTGGCCTCGGGTGACATCATCTTCGGTTTCCACGGCGGGTCGTAGGTGAGGATGATCTCCGCGGAGTCGATGCCATCGACGGAGAATGCGGCGTCACGGGCACCCATGCGCAGGTAATCGGTCGCCGGGCAACCGCGGGTCGTGGTCGTCATGGTGATGACGGCGTCACCCGTTCCCTGCACCGCGACGTCATAGACCAGGCCGAGGTCGACGATGTTGTAGCCGAGCTCCGGGTCGATCACCAGGCGCAGGGCCTCCCGGATGCGCTCGGCCGGAAGTCCAGCGGCTGCCGTGTTCATGCGGCCTCTCCGGGCGTACCGCCGATGCGGACCAGCAGCCGGTAGGTCTTGCCATCCGGCTCGAAGGCCCCGCGCCAGGCGTGGCCGCGCTTGGCGAGTTCCTTGAAGAGGAATACCGGCTCGCGGCACAGCAGTGCCGCCAGCACCTCGCCGGGGGCCATGGATTCCGTGGCTGCGAGTACCCGCACCATCGGCTCGGGTGGATCAAGCAGGCGATTGTCCAGCTCCTGTATCGGCGCGGGCCAGTTGCCCTCCGTGGCCGGGCGGGCTGGAGCCGCCTGCGGCGCCTTGCCGGCAGCACTGCCGGGCGTGAAGTCGACCTGCCAGTCGCCGCCACCGATCTCCCGGGCCTGGTGGGTGAAGCCCTGCGAGCCGAGGACCTGCAGCAGCGGCGTCGGCTTGAAGCTGGCGATGAGCCGCAGGCCCTGGCCCTGCGGCAGGTTCTTCACGGTTTCCATGATCTTGCCGAATGGCTCGCCACCGGCGCGCAGGATGGGACGGACATCGAGTTCGACGAAACCGGTCATGGCGGTCTCCTTTCAGTTGCCGACGAAGGTGAACAGCAGGCGGGGCTGCTGCGCCCCCGCAGGCAGGCGCAGCTCCTCGCCGACATTGGCGAGGCGCCGGGTTCGGACGAGTTCCAGGGCAATGCCGGCGCTGGCCAGCAACATGGCGGCCGCCGCGACGCGGAACACCGGCACTGCCTCCAGCAGCAGGCAGAGGCTGGCGACATCGACCGCGGCGAAGTACAGCCAGAACCACCGTGCGGCACGCGGTTCCACCACGAGATCCTGCACGCGCGGCGTGGGTGCCTTGCCGAGGACCGGGCCGTAGCACTCGAGCCAGGTCACGAAGGCCACGATCTTGTAGAGCTTGGCGAGCCCGAGCCCCGACAGCCAGCCGAAGGCGATGAGGAACAGCAGCGGACCGATGTACTGCCGGACAACGCCGGCCGCGGCACAGGCAGAGAGCAGCAGCGTGGCAAAAGCCAGGTGTGCGAGCGCGACCGCCGCCATGCGGCTGTTGAGCTCGATCGCCGGGCGGACGCGCTGGCGATAGAGCCGCAGGACGTCACGTCCGTAGAGCGCAAGGCAGGCGAGGCCTGTGATGCCGGCGACGACCAGCACTGTCCCGGGGCCGCCGCCGGCGGCCACGACGATCGTTCCGGCACCAACCAGGATCGCGAGGGCGAGCGTGCCGAGGCGGAAGGTCCAGCGGGTCGTCGGGCCATCGAGCTCCGGCGACAGCATGAACATGGAAAGCAGGCGGTGGCTGACGCCGATGGCGGTGAACGTCAGCCAGCCGCCGAGCCCCGCGCTGACATGCAGCGGCAGGCCCTGTGCCTGGATGCCGAGCAGCAGCGGCGAACGGCTGTAGCCGCCGAAGCCAAGGGTGAAGATGATGCCGTAGCTGACGGTGGCGGCAACGCTCGCCAGCCCGATGCTGACGAACTGCGCGGGCAGGTTCAGCGGCCAGGCCGCCGCCAGGGTGCGCCCGAGCGTCCAGAGCACGAGCAGGAAGCCAGCACCGAGCAGCAGGCTGGCGCCGAGGAATACCGCCGGCAGCGGCGGCAGGACGCCTGCCAGCTGCAGGAAGCTGGCGATGAGCAGCGCCAGTCCGCCGAGGATCAGCAGCAGCGCGGGCAGCGGCAGCGAGTTGCTGTAGATCGGTCCGGCCACGAGCACCGGTACGAACTGGAACAGCGCACCGCACATCAGCAGGCTCAGCCAGCCGATGGTGATGCAGTGGACGAGGATCAGGGTCTGGGGTGCACGCAGTCCGGCAATCGGATAGCCGAAGCCGAGGACCATGAGCGCCTCGCCCAGCAGCAGGAACGCAACGGCTGCGGCGAAGTAGGCGAGGGTCCAGCGTGAAAGTGTGGCACCTGGGATGGCAAGCATGCCGGGCTCCGCCGGCCACCGGCGGCTCTGCGGTCGGGAATGCCGCCGGTGGCTGCAGGACTGCCTATTGCGGCAGGCGGCCGATCTTCACCCGCCAGGCAACCGGGCCGGACTCCAGGTAAGTCCAGGAGAACTGCTTCGGGTGCTCGGCCTCGAGCTGGTAGTACAGCGGCTTCGGATCGTGGTCGTTGACGAAGACAAACGCACCGCCCGGCTGCAGGTTGCCGACCAGTTCGAAGATACGGGCGTGGCGCTGCATGGGGATGAGGCTGCGGATGTCGACTTCGGGGATGGCTGCGGGTTGGCTGTCGGGCATGGCTGTCTTCCTCGTTGTTCCAGCAACCGCAGCTTCCTCCCTTAAAGATCGATTGTCAATACATCTTTACCGAAACACGCGGGCCTGAAGGCATTCCTGCTCGGACGCTGGTGATGGCAGCGTTGGTTCAGGCCTTCACCGGCAGTCGGCCGCGGACACTGCCCGCGTCGAATGGCCCGGGCTCGGCGATCAGTGCCCGGGCGGCATCGACCTGGCCCCAGGTGTTCCAGAGCAGGACGCCGCGGACGCGACCGGAGTCGAGGTAATAGACCACACCCTCGCGGTAGGGCGTGACCCATTGCTCGATAGCCTGCAGGCGCGAGTCGACGATCCCGACCGCTTCGTAGCCGAGGTCGAACAGGTCGGCGTAGAAGAACGGCAGCTGCCGGTACGGGGCATCCTGGCCGGCCATGCACAGGCCGGCGTGGCGGCCCATCTGCAGGGCCGCATCTTCGTGCTCCACGCGCAGCCTGCGGCTGAGCGCCGGCGCCGGAAACGTGGCAACATCCCCGGCGGCGTGGATGGCGGCATCGTTCGTCCGCAGCTGGTCGTCGACGACGATGCCGCCCAGGTCGAGTTGCAATCCGGCTTCCTGGGCCAGCTGTACGTTGGGCTCGATGCCGAGCCCGGCGACCACCGCATCGACCCGCAGTCGGCTGCCGTCGGACAGCAGCAGCTCGCTGCCGCCGGCATCGCTGCGGGCACCGGTCACGGTGATGCCGCTGCGGACATCGACATCCCGCTCGCGATAGGCAGCGGTGACGGCCGCGGCCAGCGCCGCGGGAAACACCCGGGAGCAGATCGCCGGTCCCGGGAACAGCAGGCTGGTCCGGCAACCGTTGAGCGCCATCGCCGCGGCCACCTCGCTGCCGATGAAACCGCCACCGATCACCGCGATGCGCGCACCGGGCCTCACCCGCTGTCGCAGGTGCTGGTAGTCCGCATAGCGGCGGTAATAGATGAAGTCGTCGCCGAACGACAGCTGGCGCGGCCTGCCGCCGGTGGCCAGCAGCAGCTGCTCGTATTCCCAGGAATCACCCGCATTGTCCTGCACCAGGCGCGCGGCGCGATCGATCCGCAGCGCACGCCGCCCGAGCTGCAGGTCGATATGCGCCTTGCCGATGGGGCGCCAGATGTCATCTTCCCTGCCGTCCTTCCACAGCGCCTTGCTGAGTGGCGGGCGGTCGTAGGGTGGATGTGCTTCATCGCCCAGCATGGCGATGCTGGCATCGGCATCGACGCTGCGGATGGCCTGCGCTGCAGATTCACCGGCGACGCCGGCGCCGATGATCAGGTGGCTGACGCTGTGCTTCATGATGGCCTCGTGCGCTGCATCACCGGACATCGTACGTCCGGTGGAAGCGACGAGTCATGCTGCAGTCGGACGCGATCCGCGCAGGCCGCCGCTGGCAGGCACCAGCCGGTTGGTCAGCGAGCAGGCCCTGGTTGTGTGGGCACGCCGAATACCCGGCCGTCGATCGGCAATGGCTGGTCGTCGTAGCGGGCGCTGACCACGATCAGCCACAGGCAGCCGGCGATCGTTGCCGCGAACAGGCCGATGCCGAGCCAGACCACCGGCTGCGTGTACCAGCTCCCACGCCGCTGCGGCTCAGCGGCCAGCGGCGTCGCTGCGGTTCGCGAGGTGATGGACATAGGCGGCCAGCAGGTGGGTATCGCTGTCCGACAGGCGTGGGCTCCATGCCGGCATATGGCCCTGGCGGCCGTTGCCGATGCTCGCCTCGATGGCGGCCGCGCTGCTGCCGTACACCGAGGCGCGATCCGTGAGGTTCGGGGCGCCGATGAGCGGATTGCCCTTGCCTTCCGGCCCATGGCAGGCGACGCAGGTGGTCTGGAACACGGTCTCGCCGGCCGCAGCCATCTGCGCGTCGTGCGTCTGGCCCGACAGGCCAAGCACATACTGCGTCAGGTTCTTCACCGTCGCGTCGCCGAGCGCCTTCCACTGCGGCATGACGCCGGTACGGCCGTTGCGGATCGAGTTGGTAATGTCTGCGGCGGTACCGCCATAGACCCAGTCGCCATCGGTCAGGTCCGGCGCGCCGAGCAGCGGATTGCCGCGGCCATCGCGGCCGTGGCAGGCCGCGCAGTTGTCGACGAACAGGCGCGCGCCGAGCTGCTGCGCCTGCGGGTCGGCGGCGGCCTGCTCGACACTCATCGCGGCCAGGCGCTGCAATGTGGGTTCGAGCACGGCGTCATTGGCGGCCACGGCGGTCGCGAGCTCGCCCTGCGAGGTCCAGCCGAGCATGCCCCTGAAATTGCCGAAGCCCGGGTACAGCAGGAAGTAGGCGAAGGCGGTGACGAACATTCCCAGCGACAGCGCGATCCACCACCCCGGCAGGCGATGCATGCCTTCGCGCAGGGCGCCATGCGCCCAGACATGGCCGGTGGTGCCGTCCGGCAAGGTCGGCACCCTGGCGATTGGCGCCCAGATGAACAGGCAGAACGTCAGGCCCATGTTGAATACGATCAGGCCGATCACCCACCATGCCCAGCCGCTGCTCATCGGCGTTGCTCCTCGTCGGTGGCCGGAATCGAATCATCCGGCGCTGCGCCCTGGTCCTCCATCGGCAGGCGCGCCAGCCAGCTGAAGTTCCGCTTGTGGTAAGGCAGCCAGGCCCAGACCCAGATGCCAATGAATGCCGCCATCATCAGCAGGATCAGCACTCCGGTGGCGTGTCCCCAGGCCGGGCTCATGGCGTTTCCCCGGCCGTGGCCTGCGGTTCATTGGCGATGCCGAGCCCCTGCAGGTAGGCAATCAGCGCATCCATCTCCGTCTTGCCCTCGAGCGCCGCGGCAGCGGAGGCGATGTCGGCATCGGTATACGGATCACCGAGGCGGCGCAGCACGCGCATGCGGGCCGCGATGTCATCAGCGTCGATCGGCGCCCTGGCCAGCCAGGGATAGCCCGGCATGTTCGACTCCGGCACCACGCTACGCGGATCCATCAGGTGGGCGTGCTGCCACTCGTCGGAGTACTTGCCGCCGGCGCGTGCGAGGTCGGGGCCGGTGCGCTTGGAGCCCCACTGGAAGGGCCGGTCGTAGACCGACTCATCGGCGGTGGAGAAGCTGCCGTAGCGCTGCGTCTCGAAGCGCAGCGCACGGATCATCTGCGAGTGACAGAGGTAGCAGCCTTCGCGGACGTAGATGTCGCGGCCGGCGAGGCGCAGCGGATCGTACGGCCGGACGTGTTCCGGCGGCTTGACCTCCTGCGCCATGATGAACAGCGGCGTGATCTCGGCGAGGCCGCCGATCGACACCATGACAGCAGTGAGGATGCCGAGCAGCCAGGCGTGCTTCTCGATGAACTCGAAATGACGGTATGCCACGGCCCGGACCTCAGGTTGCGGCCGGCAGCGGCGCCGGCGTCTGGTGCGAATCCGGCTCCGGGATCGGCACCGGGATCGGCAGGATGATCTTCTTGCGGGCGTCGGCGGCCGTGTACCAGAGGTTCCAGGCCATCACCCACATGCCGAGCCAGATCAGGAAGCCGCCGAACCAGCGCGCGATGTACAGCGGCCGGATCGCCAGCAGGCTGTCGATGAAAGGATAGCTGAGCGCACCGTCCGGCCCGGTCGCGCGCCACATAATGCCTTCAGTAACGCCGGCCACCCACATCGCAACGACGTAGAACAGCGTGCCGGAGACATGCAGCCAGAAGTGCAGCTCCATCCCCCTGCGCGAATGCATGGCCGGGCGGCCGAGTGCGCGCGGTGCCATGGCATACAGCGAGCCGATGGTGATCATCGCCACCCAGCCCAGGGAACCGGAATGCACATGGGCCACGGTCCAGTCGGTGTAATGCGACAGCGAGTTGACGGTCTTGATGGCCATCATCGAGCCCTCGAAGGTCGATGCGGCGTAGAACACCAGGGCAATGACCATGAACTTCGCGGCCGGGTCGTCCCGCAGCCGGTGCCAGGAGCCGTTGAAGGTGAACAGGCCGTTGGCCGCGGAGCCCCAGCTGGGCATCAGCAGCACCAGCGAGAACGCCATGCCCACCGACTGCACCCAGTCGGGCAGGGCGGTGTACATGAGGTGGTGCGAGCCCGCCCACATGTACATCGAGATCAGGGCCCAGAAGTTGACGATCGAGAAGCGATAGCTCCACAGCGGCTGCTGTGCCTGCCGTGGCACGAAGTAGTACATCATGCCGAGGAAGCCGGCGGTGAGAAAAAACGCCACGGCATTGTGCCCGTACCACCACTGCACCATCGCATCGACGACCCCGGAGTAGACCGGATATGACTTGGTCAGGCTGACTGGCACCGCGATGTTGTTGACGATGTGCAGCAGGCCGACGGCGATGATGAAGGCGCCGTAGTACCAGTTGGCCACGTAGATGTGGCGGATGCGCCGGCGCGCCAGCGTGGCGAAGAACACGGCGCCGAAGCTCACCCAGACCACGGCGATCAGGATGTCGATGAACCACTCCGGCTCGGCGTATTCCTTGTTCTGGGTGATGCCGAAGGGCAGCGTCGCCATCGACAGGATGCAGGCGAGCTGCCAGCCCCAGAAGGTGAGTTCCGCGAGCTTGCCCCAGGCCAGGCGGGTATGGCCGGTGCGCTGCACGACGTAGTAGCAGGTGCCCATCAGCGCCGAGCCGCCGAAGGCGAAGATGACGCCGAAGGTGTGGTCCGGGCGCACGCGGCTGAAGGTCATCCAGGGGATGTCGAGGTTCAGTCCCGGCCAGGCCAGTTCCGCCGCCGCGTACATGCCGATCAGCATGCCGACGATGCCCCACACCGCCGAGGCCAGCAGGAACAGGCGCACGACGTGGTCGTTGTAATACTCGGTGTTCGGCATGGCGGCTCCCGATCAGGAATGGCGATTATAGCTGCGCCGCAACAGACCAGGTGCTGCTGGGGTGATGCCGGCGTGGGGCGCCGGTATGGTAGCAGCGAGTGCGTGACAAATCACGGTGAGGCCGGCGCCGCGCGCAAAAGGAGCGGGCCGTCAGCTGCCCGGCGCCGCCGGCCTGCGGCTGAGTGCATCGCGCTCTCTTGGTAGACTCGGCTGCCCAGGCCGGAGGTGTTCGAATGAAAACTTGCAAGGTGGCGGTGCTGCTGGGCAGCCTGCGCAGGGATTCCTACAACCGGCGGCTCATGCTCGCGGTCGAGCGCCTGGCGCCGCCGCAGCTGAAGTTCGCGCAGGTCCGCATCGATGACCTCCCGCTGTACTCGCAGGATTTCGATGCGGATTATCCGGCGAACGCACGGCGCCTGAAGCAGGACATCGAGTCCGCGCAGGCGCTGCTGTTCGTCACGCCCGAGTACAACCGTTCAGTGCCGGGCGTGCTGAAGAACGCCATCGACATTGCTTCCAGGCCCTGGGGCACGAATTCCTTCGCCGGCAAGCCGGCGGCGGTGATCGGCACCTCGATCGGTGCTGCGGGCACCGCGATCGCCCAGCACCACCTGCGCAGCTCGCTGCATTTCCTCGACGTGCCCACGCTCGGCCAGCCGGAGGTGTACCTGCACTTCCGCGATGAGGTCATCGCAGCGGACGGCACGGTCGCCAACGATTCGACGCGCGCCTTCCTGCAGCGCTTCGTCGACGCCTACGTGGCCTGGGTGGAGCGCTTCGTCGCCGGCTGATCAGTAGCCCCGGCCGGCATCGACGACTGACAGCAGGCGTTCGCCAGCCACGTAGCGGCGCAGGTTCTCCTGGGCCACCGTCAGCAGCCGTCCCGACACCTTGTCGGAGCTGGCCGCGACATGTGGCGTGATGATGACATTGGGCAGCTGCCACAGCGGATGGTCGGCCGGCAGTGGTTCGGGGTCGGTGACGTCGAGTCCGGCGCCAGCGAGGCGCCGCTCCTGCAGGGCGGCCAGCAGGTCGGCGGTGACGACGCTGCGGCCGCGCCCGACATTGATGAAATACGCGCCGGGCTTCATGGCGGCGAAGAACCGCGCATCGAACAGGCCGGTGGTGGCGGGTGTCAGCGGCAGGGCATTGACCACCACGTCGGCGGCCGCGGCCAGGCGCAGCAGCGCCTCAGGGCCACCGACTTCGTCCACGTAGTCCGGCCGCTGCTGCCCGCTGGCGCGGGTGGCCACCACCCGCATGCCGAGCGCATGGGCGCGCCGCGCCACCTGGCTGCCGATGCCGCCGAGGCCGGCCACCAGCAGCGTGCGTCCTTCCAGTTCCCAGGTCTGGGAGCGCGGCACCAGGTCCGGGCGCCAGCGGCCGCTCTTCTGGTCGGGCAGGTAGACGTTCAGGCCGCGGGTGAAGGCCAGCAACAGGCCGATGGCGTGCTCGGCGATCTCCGGGCCGGAGATGCGCTGCATGTTGGTCAGCAGCAGCTGGCGTTCCCGCACTTCGGGAATGGCCACGCAGCGCTCGCTGCCAGCCGAGAACAGCTGGATCCACAGCGCCTGGCCTGCCGCGGCCACGAGCTCCGGGCTGCACAGGCCCATGATCGCATCGGCATCGGCAGCGGCCGCCACCGCCTCGGCATCGGACTTCGCCCACAGCAGCCTGACGCGGGGCGCCATCGGCTGCAGCGCCGGCACCATTCCCGGGTAGTCGCTGCGCACCACGATAGTCCGCGGCCGCTGCCAGCGCGGATCCTCGCGCACCGCCGTGCTGCCCTCGCGCAGCTCCAGTGCCGCTATCAGCCGCGTGGCCTCCGGCGATGCGGCGGGCCCGTCCAGTGCCATCGCGGCCGGACCGATGAGGACTGCGGTGATGAAGGCGATCCAGCGCATACATGACTCCCCGGTGTGACGGCCATGATACCGCCGCAGGGGCGGGCTGCTGCCGGCCGGTCTTTCCGGGCCGGCCGCCACGTGGCGTTCAGGGCGCCGACGGATCCTCGATCAGCTCGAGCCATTCGCCGACCGCACCCTCGATCACCGCCACCCGCCGCCCACCATAGGCCACACCCGGCAGTGGTCGCGGCGGTGCCCGCAGCGTCACTCCGGCGGGCCGCAGGGCTTCCACCGCCGCCAGGCTGCGCACCACGAAGCTGACCATCGACATGCCGGCGGGCAGCTGGCCCGCTGTGCGCCGGCGCGGGCCGATATGCTCCGGGAACTCGTCCATTTCCAGCAGGAAGCGCCGTCCGGGGATGCGCGCCACCGCGGTCGGGAACACGGTTCCGGGAGGAGCCTCGCAGAGCATGGCGAGCGTGCCATTGACGAATGGCGTACGCTCCATGATGCGGTGGCCGAGGACGCCGGCATAGAAGTCATGCATGCCCGCGGATGCCGGGCCGCCCAGGGTACAGATGAACGGCCGGTCCACCCAGGAGCGGGCCTGGCGCAGCCCGTAGCGGCTGCCGCCCGGCAGGAGCCGCGTGAAATACAGCAGCTCGCCGGATGGGCCGATCACCTGCATGGCCCGCGGTGCGTTGGCTCGTGGATAGAGGTCGCCGGGGCCGCTGAGGCGGCGGAACCCGGTGCCGATGAAACGCAGCGCGAGCGCATCGGGGTCCTGCACCAGCAGCTCGGTGGCCGTCCAGCCCCAGCTCGCCGGCGGGCCGTGGCCGCGTTCGCCGGTTTCCACGAAGCGCAGGTAGCAGCGCTCACCGCTTGCGGGTTGCAGCAGGGCGTAGCGCTGACCGGCAGTGGCCGGTGCGTCCCAGGCGGCACCGGCATCGCTGCCGAGCCGGCCGCTTTCGACGACCGCGTAGTCCAGCACCGCGCTCCACTGGGCCGTGGCAATGTTGAGGTCCGCCACGCAGTGGGTGACGATGGTGATGTCGCGCAGCAGCTTGGCGCCGCCTTCCCCTTCGATGATGTGGCCGGCCGTGGTACTGCCCGTCTGCATCAGCAACCCTTCCATTCCAGCGGCGGCTCCTGCATCAGCGCCACCTGCTCGCGCAGCGCCAGCACGTGTTCGTCCCAGTAGCGCCGGGTGTTGAACCAGGGGAAGGCGATCCTGAAGGCCGGGTCTTCCCAGCGTCGCGCCAGCCAGGCCGCGTAGTGCATGATGCGCAGTGTCCGCAGCGCTTCCACCAGGTGCAGTTCCAGCGGGTCGAAGTCCCGGAACTCGCAGTAACCGGCGAGCAGCCGCGCGAGCTGCGGCGACTGCTCATCGCGGTTGCCGGAAAGGAACATCCACAGGTCCTGCACCGCGGGCCCGCTCAGGGTGTCGTCGAGGTCGACGATGTGCACCTGTTCCCCCAGCACCAGCACGTTGCCCGGATGGAAATCACCATGCAGTCGCAGCTGGCGGGGCGTGCCGGCGCGGGCGAAACAGTGGCCCACCCACTCGAAGGCGTGCTCGCAGATGCCGGCGTAGACGTCGCGCAGGTCATCGGGGATGAAGCCGCCGTCCAGCAGCACATCGCGCGAGGCCACGCCGTAGCTGTCGAGGCCGATCTGCATGCGATGCCGGAAGCCGCGCCGGGAGCCCTGCAGGTGGATGCGGGCGACCAGGCGGCCGAGCTGCTCGAGCAGCGCCAGGTCATCGAGTTCCGGAGCGCGGCCGCCGTGGCAGGGATAGACCGCGAAACGGAAGTCGCCGCGGACATGCAGAGTGTGGCCGGCATGTGCCAGCGGTGGCACCACCGGAACCTCCGCATCGGCCAGTTCCCTGGCAAACCCGTGTTCCTCGAGGATGGCCGCATCGGTCCAGCGGCCGGGCCGGTAAAATTTGGCAACAACCGGCGGCGCATTTTCCAGGCCGACGCGATAGACCCGGTTCTCGTAGCTGTTCAGCGCCAGCAGCCGGCCGTCGCAGGACAGGCCCAGGCTTTCCACCGAGGCGATGATGTCATCGGGCGTGAGGTCCTGGTAGGCGAGGGTGGAGTCCCGGGCTGAGGCTGGGTTGTGCGCCATGGGGAGCGGGAGTCTACCGGAAATCCTCTGGTACCCGGTCGGCAGCGATGCACGGCGCCGCATGGCATGCGCCGCCGCTCAACCGCCCCAGGAACCCCGCAGGCGGGTTGCAGCACCATTGGCATGGTCGAGGCGCGCGGCCTGGTAGCGGATCCATTGCTGGCGGCGCTGGACGTAGGCCGACGGCCTGGCGACGCTGAAGCGCACCGGATTGGGCAGCACGGCGGCGAGCAGTGCTGCCTCCTCGCGGTTCAGGCGCGAGGCTGGCTTGCCAAAATAGCTGCGGCTGGCGGCACCGGCACCAAAGACGGTGGGGCCGAACTGGGCCACGTTGGCGTAGAGCTCGAGGATGCGCTCCTTCGGCAGCAGCAGTTCCAGCCAGACCGTGAACCAGGCTTCGAGGCCCTTGCGCAGCCAGCTGCGGCCCGGCCAGAGGTAGAGGTTCTTGGCGAGCTGCTGGGTGATCGTCGAGCCGCCCCGAGTGCGGCGGCTGTGCTGGTTGTGGCGCAGGGCCTTGCCGATGGACTCGAAGTCGAAGCCATGGTGCTCGAAGAACTTCTGGTCCTCGGCGGCGATGAGTGCTTCGGGCAGGCGCCGGCTGATGCTCCGGTGCGACGTCCAGTCATAGCGCAGCGGACCCGCCCCGGCCGGTTTCGTCACCCAGGTGATGATCATGAAGCTGGTGGTGAGCGGTGGCAGCCAGCGCAGGGGCAGCACCAGGGCCACTGTGCCGAGGATGACGATGACGACGCTGCGGCGCGCGAGCCAGCCGAGGCTCCGGCGCCTAGCCACGGGCAAGTTGGACTGACATGGCCGGCCCCTGCGGCGATTCCCGGCGCGACGTTAGCCGACCAGGTCGGCGAAAGCCAGCCGCGGGCCGGTCAGGATGCGGCGAGGCTGGAGCGGCTGCCGCTGCGGCTCGCCTGCTTGGCGCGGTAGAGTGCCTGGTCGGCAAGTTCGATGAGGGCTTCGCCGGTCATCTGCCGGCCAGGTGCCCGCCATGCGGTCCCGGCGCTGATGCTCACCGTGACCTGGCCGGACTTGGTCCTGAGGGGGAACTCGGACATGCGCTGCCGGATGCGCCCGGTGATGCGCTCGACTTCCTCGCGCGTTATCCGTTGCAGTATCACCAGGAACTCGTCGCCACCGTAGCGGCAGACCGAGTCGCCATCGCGCACGCTGCTCACCAGCGTGGCTGCGACCCGGCGCAGCACCTGGTCGCCGACCTGGTGGCCGCTGCCGTCGTTGATTTCCTTGAAGCGGTCGACGTCGAGCATGCATACCGCAAGCCCGGTGTCCTCGCGTTCGGCCTGCTCCACCGCCACCGCCAGCAGGTCCTCGGCTGCGCGGCGGTTCCAGACCCGGGTCAGGGCATCGATCATGGCGCTGCGACGCGCGAGGTCCAGCTTGCTGATGATCTGCGCCTGGGCATCGCAGAGTTCCGCGGTGAGGAACTCCCGCTGCGCCAGCTCGCCGAGGTCGCGCAGCGCCTGAATGTCGGCGGGCGAGACCTGGCGCGGCGCCAGGTCGTACACAGCGAGTGTACCGACGACGATGCCGCTGCGGTCGCGGATGGGGAAGCCGGCGTAGAAACGGAAGCGGGGTGCGCCCCTGACCAGCGGGTGATCGGCGAACTCGCCGTCGAGGCGTGTGTCCTCGACGACGGTCAGGTCACCCTGGGCCAGGGTGCGTACGCAGAAGCTCGCCGTCACTTCCAGCTCGTGGACGTTCCAGCCCTGCACCGACTTGAACCAGAGCTTGCCCTGGTGGGTCAGGGCGATGGCGGCCACTGGCACGCCGAGCGCCTTCTGGGCCAGGCGGGTCAGGCGGTCGAAGCGGGCATCCAGCGGCGTATAGAAGATCGCCAGCGAGTGGATGTCCGTCAGTCGCAGGGTTTCCGTGTTGGCGAACGGGCGCTCGAGCACAGCCTGGGAGCCTTATGGCAAAAATGGAGACGCCAGGGGCCGGATTGTAGGTTCCGGGTCCAGCCATCGCTGGGATGCAGGTCACGCTTCCCCGGCGCGGTACCGGGCAGGCGGGAGTGACTGCCGGTGTGAAGTGCCTTCGGTTATTGCGGATAGCGGCCAGGGGGCCGGTCCGGGATCGTCAGCGGCTGTTGTTGCTGTCCCGCGCCAGCACGCCCCCCCATGACTGCCATCGAGATACTCAGGAATGAGCACCACGTCATCCTGGAGGCCATGGACCTCCTGGAACACCAGGTGCACGACATCCGGCGCGGGGATCCGTTCGACACCGGGTTTGCGCGCTGGGCCGTGGAATTCGTCCAGGAGTTCATCGATGACGCGCACCATGCCAAGGAAGAGGGCGTGATCTTCCGGCTGCTCGCCAGCCGTGGCCTGGCGCTGGACAGCGCGCCGCTGGCAGACATGCTGGCGGATCACCGCAGCCATCGAGAACTGGCGGCGGAAATGGCGCGGGCACTCGGCCGTGGCGACGCGAGGTCCTTTGCGAACTGCACGTTGCAGCTGGTCGAGCTGCTGCGGCGGCACATCCGCATCGAGAACGAGCTGGTCTTCAACGTCGCCGAACGCCTGATGACCGCGGCCGACGACGTCGACGCCGTCCAGGCCTTCGGCCGGGTGGTCCTGGAGCGCGACGGCGCCATGGTCAGGCAGCGCCACCTGGCCGCCATCGAATGCTGGCGGCGTGCACTGGAGGGCGGCAGGCCGCCTGGCGCCTGACGGTTACGCCAGGCGCCGGGCACGGGCTCACGCTCAGGTTCAGGCAGGCTGGCGGTCCACGCCCTCGATGGCATCCGCCGCGATGGCCGCGGCCTTCGGTTCGGCGGCAGCAGCGGGCAGCCGCTGCGGCGTCGGCCGGGCATTCATCAGCGACAGGTACAGCGCCGCGATGTAGGGCACCGACTGCACCATCAGCACGGCGACCCAGAGCTGGACCTCGATGTAGCCGATGCCGTACCGGGTGGCGACCGCCACCGCGGCAATCCACAGGCCCAGCAGGATCAGCGATTCCTCCCGGGCCGCGACGATGGCACGCACCACGGCGGGCTTGTCCTCGGCCTTCGGCGTGCGGAAGAACGGCGCATTGGAGGTGTACATCCCCTTGAGCATGGCGCGGGCAATGCTGTGGGTCAGCGCCGTGGCCGCCGCGGCGGCACCAAGGCGCTGGCGCCAGCTGCTCGGCACGTGCAGCGTGTACAGCCACAGCGAGTGGACCATCTTGAACGCGAACATGCCGATGCTCGGCACCAGGAACGCGGCGATGGGGAACTCGAAGGCACGCGGTGCGGCGAGCAGACCCACGGTCCAGAACAGCGCCGCCACCGTGAACAGCAGCTGCAGCCCGTCGGCGAACCAGGGCGCCCAGCCGGTGAGGAAATGGAACCGCTGTCCGGCGGTCAGCGACCCGCGCGCCCAGGGCAGCAGGTTGCGCCAGTAGCGCTTGAGGATCTGCACCGCGCCGTAGGCCCAGCGGTAGCGCTGGCCCTTGTAGCCGGCAAAGGTCTGGGCGGTGAGGCCGCGGCCGAAGACGTGGTTCACGTATACCGAGCGGTAGCCGTTGGACATCAGCCGCAGGCCAAGCTCCGCATCCTCGCAGATACACCACTCGGCCCAGCCGCCGAGGCCGGTCAGGGCTGCCTTGCGGATCATGGTCATGGTGCCGTGCTGGATGATGGCATCACGTTCGTTGCGATGGACCATACCGATGTGGAAGAAGCCGCTGTACTCGAAGTTGCAGAGTTCCTGGAAGCGGTCGTGCTGCCAGTCGCGGTGATCCTGCGGTGCCTGCACGAAGCCGACCGTCGGGTCGTCGAAGTAGGGCGCGAGCCTGGCCAGCCAGTCGCGTTCGACGACATAGTCGGCATCGACCACGGCGACGACCTCTGCATCGGCCGCCGTCTGCGTCAGGCCGAAATTCAGTGCCCCAGCCTTGAAGCCGGGCCACTTGCCCAGCGTGAAGAAGCGGAATCGCGGGCCGAGCTGGCCACAGTGGGCCTGCACCGGCTTCCAGCTGCTGTCGTCACGGCTGTTGTTGTCGATCACCAGGACCTCGAAGTCCGGGTAATCGAGCCGCGCGAGGCTGTCGAGCGTCTCGATGACGAGCTGCGGCGGCTCGTTGCAGATCGCGACGTGGATCGAGACCTTCGGGAAGTGGCTGGCCTCGCTGGCGGGGAGCGGGCGGAACTGGCGGCGCATCCTGCGCGTCCAGGTCATCTCCGTGAGTTCGAGGCCATTGACCAGCATCACCAGCACGATCAGCAGCTGGGCGGGCAGCAGCACGCTCCACATGAAGGTGGCGCCGGCGCTCATGTACTCGGTGAATGGCACGAATGCCGCCCAGGTGACCAGTGAGGTTGCCGCCTGGATCAGGAACGCAAAGAACAGCCGGCCCTGGCTGCGCAGGTGCTGCCAGCGCATCACGAACCAGATCATCGGCAGCAGCGCGAGCAGCACGGCGAAGGCGGCCTGCGCCGGCCACCAGCTGTTCTCCACGACCGGCCCGCTCATGGCGAATTTCGGGTTGCGGTCGGCGTCCAGCAGGCCCCAGTAGGCGCCCACCGTGCCTTCGATGCCGCGCTTCCACGGCTGGTCGAAGGCCTCCATGATGAAGTAGTCCATGCCGCGCGTGTCGGCGGTATTGAGGAAGCGGCGCAGGAAGCGCGCCTGGTTGACCTGCGAGGCCACCGCCTGCTCGCGGCGGTTGCCGTGGCTCGGCCAGCCGACTTCGGCGATCAGGATGGGCTTGTCGGGAAACGCCTTGCGCAGCTGGTCGTAGCGTTCAACGGTGAATTTCAGGGCCTGGTCGGCCGGTACACCCTCCCAGTACGGCAGGATGTGCGCGGCGATGAAGTCGACTTCCTTCGCCAGTTCCGGGTAGCGGATCCAGACGTGCCAGGGTTCGGCGGTGCTCACCGGCTGGCGGACCTGTCCGCGCACCTTGTGGAGGATCCGGGCGAGTTCGGCCGGCTTGAAGTCCCCGCGCAGGATGGTCTCGTTGCCGACGATGACTCGCTCGATGTTCGACTGGTTGCGCGCGTTGCGCACCAGGTTGCGCAGCTCGCGCTCGTTGCGCTCGGTGCGGGTGTCGAGCCAGGCGCCGGCGGTCACCTTGAGCCCGTACTTCTTCGCCAGCGCAGGGATCTGCTCCATGCCGTCGAGCGACGAGTAGGTGCGCACGCGCGAGACGCGGCTGGCGACGACCTGCAGGTCGCGGTCGATCTCCTGGGTGGTCGGGAAGCGGTTGGCGAGCGGGTCTTCCTTGGCCTGGTAGGGCGAGAACGACACGCCGCGCAGCACGCCGCTCCAGGCGGCCTCGTCCTGCGGCCGGTTGACCCAGGCCCAGACGCCGAGATTCATCAGGACTACGAAAGCAACTATCGGGACGGTCCGTCGTGGCATACAGCCATTCGCCTCTCTGCAGAGCCGATGGGGCACGGGTCGCCAGCGTTCCGGCCAGGTGGCGCGGTCGCAGTCAGGCCGTCGGTGCCCCGGGGACACGGCCTGTGGATTTTTCGCGGGTTCGGGATCGCCTTATGCGCTGGTCAACTCGCCGCCGGTCAGCCTGCACCGGTCCTGCATGACCACTTATTGCCGGATTCAGGTCTCGTTGGGTGGCGCATTCTAAGGTTCCGCCCAGCGGCGGGGAAGGGGGGTGGCCGGCCCCGGGCCGCCATGCGCCTGCTGCGCCGCCGCCAGGGGCAGCCCCGGTGGGGCGGGCGTGCTAACCTTCGCCCTCGACCAGTCCTCGTCCGAGGCCGGAGCATCATGATCGACAGACAGAACCGCGGCGTGGATCCGCAAATGAGCAGTGACGACCTCTACCTGGAGGAAGTCTTCACCGACCGCCGCGTGGGGACCATCCAGCGGCTGTCCCCGGTGGACGCCATGGGGCGTCCCGACCCCGCCAGGGCCGTGCTTTACATCGGCCAGACACAGATCCTGACCGCGGCTGGTGCCCTGCCGCTGTCCTTCGAGATCGAGGCGGCGAGCCTGCAGGAAGCCGCCGGCAAGTTCGGGGATGGCGCCAAGCTGGCGCTCCAGCAGACCATGGAGCGGCTCGAGGAAATGCGCCGCGACGCTGCGTCGTCGATCATCGTCCCCGATGCCGGTGCGGCGGGCCAGCTGGGCGGAATGGGTGGCATGCCCGGTGGCGGCAAGATCCGCATGCCCTGACGGGCGGCGGCTTATGCGGGACTGGTCCCTGATTCAGTGACCGTAGCGGAGGCAGCGCATGGTTTGCAAGTTTCCGGGCTGGATGCTGGTGCTGGCCGCCATGGCCAGCCTGCTGTCGGGTTGTGGCTACAACACCCTGCAATCGGGCGACGAGCAGGTCAAGGCGGCCTGGGCCGATGTCCTCAACCAGTACCAGCGTCGCGCCGACCTGATCCCGAACCTGGTGCGCACCGTCGAAGGCTTTGCGCAGCAGGAACGCGAGGTGCTGACGCGCGTTACCGAGGCGCGCTCCCGCGTCGGCTCGCTGCAGGTCACGCCAGAGCTGATCGACGATCCGGCCGCCTTCGAGAAGTTCCAGCAGGCCCAGGGTGAGCTCAGCGGTGCGCTGTCGCGGCTGCTGGTGGTGGCCGAGCAGTATCCGAACCTGAAGTCCGACCAGAATTTCCGTGACCTGCAGGCCCAGCTCGAGGGCACCGAGAACCGCATCGCGGTGGCGCGCAACCGCTACATCGCCGCCGTCCAGGCCTACAACACCACCGTGCGCCAGTTCCCCTCGAACCTCACGGCGATGCTGTTCGGCTTCGCGGTGAAGCCGGGCTTCACCGTGCAGAACGAGGCGGAGATTTCCCGGCCGCCCGAGGTCAAGTTCCAGACCCAGTGAGCCGCCTCTCGCCGCTGCTGGTCCTGTTGCTGGTAGCCGGCCTGGCGCTGGCCGATGTGGCGGTGCCACCGTTACGCGCCCGGGTCACGGACCTCACCGGCACGCTGGATGCGGCCCAGGCCAGCGCTCTGGAACAGAAGCTCGCGGCGTTCGAGCAGCGCAGGGGCGCCCAGCTGGCCGTGCTGCTGGTGCCCAGCACCCGGCCGGAAACCATCGAGCAGTACGGCATCCGCGTCGCCGAGGCCTGGAAGCTCGGCCGCAAGGGCATCGACGACGGTGTGCTGCTGCTGGTCGCGAAGGATGACCGGGCGCTGCGCATCGAGGTCGGCTACGGGCTCGAGGGCGTGCTGCCCGATGCCACGGCCCACCGCATCATCGACGAGGTCATCCTGCCGCGTTTTCGTGCGGGCGATTTCGCCGGCGGCATCGATGCGGGAGTCGACCGGCTCCTGGCGGTGATCGACGGCGAGCCGTTGCCGGAGCCGCAGGCCGCGCGTCCGGCCGGGGAGATCGAGGCGCTGGTGCCGTTGCTTCCGGTGTTGTTCATATTCACGGTCACCTTTGGCGCGGTACTCAAGCGCATGCTGGGGCAACTGGGCGGTGCATTGGCGACCGGACTGCTGGCCGGCGGGCTGGCCTGGCTGCTGGCCGGTGCCCTGGCGCTGGCACTGCTCGCGGCACTGGCCGCGTTCCTGCTGACGCTGGTTTCGCGGGCTGGCACCGGCGGCTGGGTCAGCCCGGGAGGACGTGGCTGGGGTGGTGGCGGCTTCGGCAGCGGCGGGGGCGGCGGCTTCAGCGGTGGTGGCGGCAGCTTCGGCGGCGGCGGCTCCTCGGGACGCTGGTAGGCGCATGCACCCTGCACTCGGTCACCTGCTCACGCCCCGCTGGTTGCTGCACCGGCGGTTTCCGCCGGCAAGCCTGGCGGCGATCACGGCGGCCATCGAGGCCGCCGAACGCCAGCATGGCGGCGAGATCCGGTTCGCCATCGAGACCTGCCTGAACCTCGCGGACCTGCGGCACCCGGATGCCGGCCGGCGCCGGGCCCTGGAACTGTTCTCGCAGCTGCGCATCTGGGACACGGCGGGCAACAACGGCGTACTCATCTATGTTCTGCTTGCCGGTCACTCCATCCACATCGTTGCCGACCGGGGGTTCACCGGCCGGGTCTCGGCGGGCGAATGGGCGGCCGTCTGCCGGCTCATGGAAGCCAAATTCCACGAGGGACGCTTCGAGGCGGGGGCGGTGGCCGGCGTGGCCGCGGTCTCGGCCCTGATCGGGCGCCATTTCCCTCCAGGGGCGGGTGATCGCAACGAACTGCCGGACGCGCCGGTCATCATCGGCTGACGGGCCGAGGCCAAGCGCGTCAGGAAGTGACCTGCCACGTCACCCCTGCGGACTTAATCCCGGCCCATTGCGCCACCGTTGCCGGCTTATGTCGCGTGGTACGCCTCCTGCTTGGTTCCTGTCGTGGCACTTGGATCCGGAAGGCGGACGACAGTGAGCAAGGTACGTGTGATTCGTGACCAGGACCCCACCGAGGCCGGTGACGACTTCCTGCGCGTCTCCTGCCAGGGTGACGAGGCCACCGGCGTTTTCACGGTTATCGAGCGCGTCCTGAGCCAGGCCTGCGGTGCGGAGCAGACGGGTGGCTGGCGGTTTCGCCGGCTGTTCGGCGGCCTGCTGGAGAGCCACGATGCAGCCCTGAACCTGGCGGAAGCCTATGCACGCCACAAAGGCGTCCCCGTGGTCTACGCGGAGACGCGCGGCCGCCAGGCCTAGCGGTTCCCGCCCGGGCCATCGCCCGGCAATGTCGCAGGCTCGCCCGTCGACGGCGGGCATAGCGTGCCAATGATGATGTCGTCCGCGGCCCAGCGGGCCAGTCCAGCGGCGGCATCGGCAGCACCTGCCTGGTATTCGAGTGCGGCCATCGCCTCGGCCAGCGTGGCGCCCGCAGCCAGCCTGGACAGGCAGAGGAAACCGGCCGGGTCCAGCCGGTGCAGTTCGACGCCGTCGCTGGCGCGCCTTACCAGCAGATGCTCGGCACATGCCCTGGCGGGTGCGTCGGCACGACCGCCCTGCTGGTGGCTGCGCCAGCTGTCGAAGCAGGGGTAATCCAGGGCCAGCAGGCGCACCGACGGGTGCAGGACCAGCCGCAGCTGGCTGCGTGCCTCGGCTGCCATGCCGGCGATCACCGCCGGATCGAATTGCTCGCCGCTGTCGGCGGCGGTCATGGCTTCCTGTACCGCCCATTCCAGCCGCGCCAGTTCCGCCAGCCAGGCATCGACGGAACCGGCCAGCGCTTTGGCAAGGAACCCAGGCAGGGCACGACCGGTCTCGAAGAGATTTCCTGAGGGAGAGGGGTGATGGCGCTGGTAGCTCCATGCCATGCGCCGGAACTCCGTGCCGCCCATCTGCCCGGCCAGCACCGGAAAGGCGGCCTCGAGTGCCGTGGCGAAATTCTCCCGGGTATTGACGCGATAGACGCCGATGCGTCGCGCCAGGTCGATCGCCGGCTGCAGGTGGCAGACCAGGGTCGCCGGCTCCGCCCGGTTCAGCATCACCGCGACGATGTCACGCTGCAGCTCACGCAACGCGGGCACGGCCAGCCTCCATGAGCCGGTCGGCAAGCCGCGCCTCCGCGATCAGCGCCGCCAGCGGTGGCAGCCTGGCATCTCGCTCGAGCAGTACCGGGCGCCTGCCGATGCGCAGCAGCGCGGCCGCGAACAGCTGCCAGACGGCGGCCGCGACCGGGGCGTCGTGTGTGTCCACCAGCAGGGTCTCGCCCGCTGCCGCTACCACGCTATGGCCGGCGATGTGGTACTCGGCCACCAGCTCCGGCGGGATCGCGTCCAGGTAGGCCAGCGGGTCGAAGCCGTGGTTGCTGGCGTTGACGAAGATATTGTTGACGTCGAGGAGCAGCAGGCAGCCGGCGCGGCGCGCCAGCGCCACGAGGAACTCCCATTCCGTCATCTCGTTGCCGGCGAACTGCAGGTAGCTCGACACGTTCTCGACGAGGATCTGGCGCCCGAGGAGGTCCTGAACCTGGCCGACCCGCGACACCAGCTGTGCCAGCGCTTCGCTGGTGCAGGGCATCGGCAGCAGGTCGTTGAGGAACGTGCCCGCCACCGAGCCCCAGGCCACGTGCTCCGAGACCAGGGCGGGCTCGACGCGCCTGACCAGGCGCGCCAGGCGGCGCAGGTGCTCGCCGTCGAGCGGATCCGTCGAGCCGAGCGAGAGGCCGACGCCATGCAGGCTCAGGCCATAGTCGTGGCGGATGGTGTCCAGCAGCTGCAGCTGCCGGCCGCCGTCGGCGAAGAAATTCTCGCTATGAACCTCGACCCAGGGAATGTCGGGTCGTGCTTCCAGGAAGTCGGCGTGGTGCGCGGCTCGCAGCCCGATCCCGGCACTGGCCGGGATCGGCCGCGAACTGCTGGTTGCCGCTGGCACGGCCTGCGCCGATCAGGCGCCCTGCTTGCCAGGCTCCGTGCTGCCGCCGGCCTTGGTGCACTCGCCCTTGGGCACGTACTTCCATTCGCCCGGATCGTTGTCGACCTTGGCCTGGCCCTGGCAGCCGTGGGCCTTGGAGGCGCAGTCGTTCTGGCCCGCCTTGGCGATGCCGTAGCACTTTTCCTTGCTGCCACTGTCGGCGGCAGCCGCGCCGCTGCTGACGGCGAGCGTGCCCATGGCGATCAGGCCGGTGACGGCAGCGGAGATCAGGTTCGCTTTGCTGGTCATGAGGGCTCTCTCCTGTCGTGGGTGGTCATTCCGGGAGTACGCGTCAGGGCTGGTCGCAGTCGGTGCGCTTGAGCACGACGCGGCGGTTGAGGGCGCGGCCATCGGCGGTCTTGTTGTCGGCGATGGGCTGGCTCTCGCCGGCACCGGAGG
>QUBU01000021.1 GCA_014337915.1 Gammaproteobacteria bacterium | reverse complement strand
ACTCGGGGCTGCCGCCCCGAGTAACCGAACCGTAACACCGGCACCGATGGGGGTCAGAACTTGTAGGTGGCTTCGAGGCCGAAGCGGCTCTGGGTGCCGACGTGGGTGAAGGTGCCGCCGAACTCGGGGGCGGGGATGGCTTCCTCGATGTAGTCCTCGTCGAAGACGTTCTTGCCGAAGGCGACGATGGACCAGTGCTCGCCCTGCACGCCGACCCGGGCATCGACCAGGGTGTAGGCGTCGCGCTCGGTCGGGCCGTACTGGCCGTAGCCGAAGCCGAACAGCGAGAACAGCGTCGGGCGGCTCTGGTCCTGCACGGTGTGGAACCAGGTGTCACCCACGGCCCGGACATCGACGTTGGCGATGAAATCCAGGCCGGTGCTGGCGATCGGCCAGCTGAAGCGGGCGCCGAGGTTGCCGGTCCAGTCCGGGGTGTAGGGCGACTCGTTGCCCACGGTGTCCGGGCGCACGCTGTTCTTCTCGATGTTGCTGTGGGTGATGTTGGCCCCGGCGTACAGTTCCAGCCAGTCGCTGGCGACCCAGTTGACGCTGGCCTCGACGCCGTAGAGGTTGACCTCGTCGATGTTGGAGACCACGCGCAGCAGGCCGAAGGGCCCGACGTAGAACTCGAAGAACTGCATGTCGTCGACGGTGGTGTAGTAGTACGCGGCGTTGACCCGCAGCCGGTTGTCGAGCCAGGTGGACTTGGCGCCGACCTCGAAGGCCAGCGAGGTCTCCTTCTTGTAGTCGTCGGCGATGTTCACTCGCGTGCAGGGGCTGTTGTTGCCGCAGAAGGCCGGGAAGCCGGCGACCACGGCGTTGTTGATGAAGCCGTCGATGGTGGCCTTCGAGCCCTGGCTGTTGAAGCCGCCGCTCTTGAAGCCGACGCCGATGCTGGCGAAGCCGGTGACGGCCTCGGTCGCATCCCAGGTCAGGGCGAACTTGGGCTCCAGCTGCTCGAAGGTCTTCTCCTTGTCGGGGATGCTGGCGCCGCCGCAGAGGCCGGGGTTGATCGGGTCGATGCCGGCACCGTCGAGGCAGGTGTCGATGTAGGGGGTGGTGGCGCCGGTCGGCACCTTGTTGTGGACCTCGCGCTCCTCGCGGTCATAGCGCAGCGCCAGCGAGGCCTCGACGGTATCGGTGACATCGTAGGCGAGCTGGCCGAACACCGCGTACACGTCGGTCTTGAACTGGTCGTGCAGCAGCTGCTGGGTCGGGTTGTCGGGGCCGGCGGTATAGGCCGTTTTCGCGACGCCGGTACCGGTGTCGAGGCCGGTGTTGACCGCGACCTCGCGGTCGATGTTCAGGTAGTACAGGCCGCCCAGCCAGCGCAGCCGCTGGTCGGACTTGGAGGCCAGGCGGACCTCGAAGGAGTAGTCCTTCTGGTCGCGCTGCTGGTACTGCGTGCCGTCGCAGGTCGTCGGCGTGTAGGCACCGAGGATGGAGGCGGCCGGCGTGGCGCCGATGACCTGCGGCGGGTTGACGGGGAAGCCCTGCAGGGCGGCGGTCGAGGCCTGGCAGCGCGCCTCGCCCCAGAAGAAGCCGAAGGCGCCGCTGGTGCCTTCCGAGCCGAGATCGTTCTCGATATCGCTGAACAGGCCCCAGGCGGTCAGGTCCGCCCAGCCGAGGTCGTAGTCGAGCTTGCTGGAGATCTCGAAGGACTGCTGGTCGTTGTAGGGTTTGACGTTGGGGTTGAAGCCGAAGGGATGGTCATTGACGTCCTCGTAGAACGCCTTGTTGAAACCGAACTGCAGCGGTACCGGCAGCTGGAACACGGAGTTGAAGCTGATGGAGCCGGCATCGACCTCGCCGTAGCGAATCTTGGTGTCGAGGCTCGCGTTGGGGCTGACGTCCCAGATCAGGCGTCCGGCGACGTCCCAGCCCTCGAAGTAGTCCACGCAGTCGTCGCAGCCGGGGTCCGGGTAGTACTCGCGGGAGTAGGTGTTGCCGGTGTCCTTGTTCTTGTAGTAGCCGTTGCTGTCGCGGTAGTCGGCTTCCAGGCCCCATTTGAAGGCGCCGCCGAGCGGGCCGCCGATGTTGCCCGAGAGCAGGTAGGTGTCGTCCTGCGCGGCGCTCGCCTTGACGTTGCCGGACAGGGTGTCGCCCGGCTTCTTCGTGGTGATGATGAAGGCGCCGGCCGCGGCGTTGCGGCCGTAGATGGCGCCCTGCGGACCCTTCAGCACCTCGATCTGCTGCAGGTTGGTGTATTCGCGGTTGAGCGCCGCGGGGTTGGTCATCAGGATGCCGTCGATGACCAGCGCGTAGTTGGTTTCCGCGTCGCGCGCGCCGTTGATGCCGCGGATGTTGACCTGGCTGTCGGCGACCTCGGCGGCGTTGACGATTGACACGCCGGGCGTCAGGGCGATGAAGTCACGGGCGCGTTCCACGCCGGCGTCCTCGATGGCCTTGGCCGACAGCACATCGACGCTGCCGGGCACGTCCTTCACGGATTCAGCGCGCTGCCGGACCGTGACCACGATCTCGTCGATCTGGTCGGCGGCGAGCAGTGGTGTGGCGGCAGCGGACAGGCCGGTGGCGGCGAGTGCCAGCGCCAGCGGGCGCGCGGCCACGGACAACGAACGACAGGATGCAGGCATTTGGCTCTCCCCCATGCAAATCCCTGGATGCCGGCCGCGGACCCGTCCCGGCCCGTGGTGGCGTTTTTGTCGTGAGCGAAACTAATCCAGTTGCGGTCGGGCGTCAATTCGTCGCCTGTCGGCAACAGGAGTGGGGAAGGGAGGCCCGGCACCGCCATTTCGGGCAGAATGCCCCCGGTCCGGATGGTGCGCAGGGAAACCATGAACGAAGCAGCTGACAGCGGCGGCAGGGACTTTATTCGCCAGATCGTGGCCGACGACCTGGCCAGCGGGCGCCATGCGCGGGTCGTCACCCGCTTTCCGCCCGAGCCCAACGGCTTCCTGCACATTGGCCATGCCAAGAGCATCTGCCTGAACTTCGGCATCGCCGCTGAGTTCGGCGGCGACTGCTACCTGCGCCTCGACGACACCAATCCCGTCAGGGAGGACCAGGAGTACGTCGACGCCATCATCGAGGGCGTGCACTGGCTGGGCTTCGACTGGGGCCCGCGCCTCACCCATGCCTCGGATTACTTCGAGGCCCTGCATGACTGCGCCGTGCAGCTGATCCGGGCCGGCAAGGCCTATGTCGACAGCCTGTCGGCCGAGCAGATCCGCGAGTACCGCGGCACGCTCACCACGCCCGGGCGGCCGAGCCCGGATCGCGAGCGGCCGGTGGCGGAGAACCTCGAGCTGTTTCGCCGCATGCGCGCCGGGGAGTTCGCCGATGGCCAGTACGTGCTGCGGGCGAAGATCGACATGGCCGCGCCCAACATCAACCTGCGTGACCCGACGCTCTACCGCATCCGCCGCGCCAGCCACCAGCGCACCGGCGATGCCTGGTGCATCTACCCGATGTACGACTTCGCCCACACCATCTCCGATGCGCTGGAGGGCATCACCCATTCCATCTGCACGCTGGAGTTCGAGGACCACCGGCCGCTCTACGAGTGGCTGCTCGACCAGCTGCAGCTGCCGGCGCGGCCGCGCCAGTACGAGTTCTCGCGCCTCAACGTCGCCTACACCATCACCAGCAAGCGCAGGCTCGCCGAGCTGATCGAGCTCGGGCTGGTCGGCGGCTGGGACGACCCGCGCCTGCCGACCATCCTCGGCATGCGCCGGCGCGGGTACCCGCCGGAGGCGCTGCGCGAGTTCTGCAGCCGCATCGGCGTCACCAAGAAGGACCACCTGATCGAGATGGCGCTGCTGGAGAGCTGCGTGCGCGATGACCTCAATCGCCGCGCGCCGCGCGCCATGGCGGTGCTCGACCCGCTGAAGCTGGTGCTGGTGAACTACCCGCAGGGCCAGGTCGAGACGCTGCCCGCCGCCAACCACCCCGAGCGCCCGGAACTCGGCAGCCGCGAGCTGCCCTTCGGCCGCGAGCTGTGGATCGAGCGCGAGGACTTCATGGAGGACCCACCGAAGAAGTTTTTCCGCCTGCGGCCCGGCGGCGAGGTGCGGCTGCGCAATGCCTACATCATCCGCTGCGAAGAAGTGGTGAAGGATGCCGCCGGCAACATCACCGAACTGCGCTGCAGCTACGACCCGGCGACCCGCAGCGGCAGCGGGCCGGCGGCCGAGCGCAAGGTGAAGGGCACCATCCACTGGGTGGCGGCGCATGCGGCGCTGGCCGGCGAGCTGCGACTCTACGACCGCCTGTTCACCGTCGAGCGCCCCGATGCCGATCCCTCGGGCCGTGACTTCCGGGAGTTCATCAATCCCTCCTCGCTGGAGCGGCGCCTGGGCTGCATGCTCGAGCCCGCGCTGGCGGCGGCAGTACCCGGTGCCTGGTACCAGTTCGAGCGCGTCGGCTATTTCGTCGCCGACCGCGTGGATTCCAGGCCCGGCCAGCCGGTGTTCAACCGCGTCGTCGGCCTGCGTGACAGCTGGGCGAAGGCCCAGGCCTGAGGTCGTTCAGCCGCCGGCGCTGACCTGGACCGGGGCACCGCGGCCGAGACCGAGCATCGCCGCAGCATTGCCCTCGCGCCAGGCGATCTCCACCACGCCGAGGGAATTCACCAGCGCCAGCAAAGCGCCTGGCGGCGCCTCGCCGTAGGTACGGCGCAGGGGCAGGTCGCGGTGGCCGATGCTGACCCGCGGGGCGGCGATGTCCTCGAGCAGCGCGGCGTCGATGTTGGTGATCAGGTTGCCCCAATGATCGACCGTAACCACCTGGCCGCTGATGCCGTCAGCATTGCGCCGGGCGGCCGGCAGCGCGGCTGGCACCGGGTCGTATAGCCGCGGGCCGATGTCGGCCGGCCTGGCCCGGCCACAGGCGAGCGCCGCGGCGAGCGGCGCGAAGATGTCGCGGCCGTGGAAGCTCTGGCTCGGCGCGGGCCAGTCACGGCGCCCCGGCCAGTCCGCGGCCAGTGCGTACAGCGGCACGGTCTCCGGCAGCACCAGCGGCAGCAGGCCATTGTCGGGCGCCAGGAACAGCTGGTCGTCGTGCGCTGCAGCGATGATGGCGCGCGAGGTGCCGACGCCCGGGTCCACCACCGCCAGGTGCAGGCTGTCAGCGGGGAAGTGGCGGTAGCTGTGCGCAATCCAGAATCCCGCCTCGCCGGGATTGCAGGGGGCCACCTCGTGGGTCAGGTCGACGATCTGCACCCCGGGCGCATGGCGGTGGATGACGGCCTTCATCATCGCCACGTAGGGGCCGGCGGCGCCAAAGTCGGTGGTCAGGGTAATGAGTGGAACCATCTGGCGGGCCCTGTCATACGTAGGAATGCGGATGATCTGCGCCGGGGGTGCTGGTAGCATGCGCACCGCTGGGCCGCCAGCGTTCTTTCCTGATGGCGACGCAGCATATCGCAACAGCCAACACTGTCCAGTGCTTGCCTATCTTTGGAAGGAACCCAGATGACCGACAAGATGATTTCGCGGCGCGGCTTCATCGGTGCCACCGCGGTGGCGATCCCGGTGACGGCGATCTTCGCCAGCCGTACCGCTGCCGCGCAGGCCAAGGCCATGCCGCACCTCGACCCGAACGATCCGGTTGCCAAGGCACTCATGTACACGCATGACGCCAGCAAGATCGACAAGGCGAAGGTGCCGAACTTCAAGGCGGGCTCGGACTGCGCCAACTGCGTGCAGGTCCAGGCAGCTTCGGGCGCCTGGCGTCCCTGCACGGCGTTCCCGGGGAAGCTGGTGGCCGAGAAGGGCTGGTGCAGCGCCTGGGCACCGAAGCCGGCCTGACGTTTCCCGCCTGCAGCGATTCGCTGACGCGCGCGGCCCGGGTGACCCCCGGGCCGCCTGCGTTTCGGGGTACCGCCGGACGCGGGGCTAGGCGAGCAGGCTCTGCGCGCAGAGCCAGGCGCGCGGGTCGTGGCAGCGCGCCACCAGCAGGATGTAAGCGAAGCAGGCCAGCGAGGCGGTGAACCACAGTGCGCGCTGCTGGTTGTTGCGGCAGCGCCAGAGCGTGATGTGGCCGAGCACGATGTAGGCGAGCAGCGCGAGGACCTTGGCCGTCAGCCAGTCGTTCACGAACGGATACTGGCCGAGCACCGCGGCGGTGGCCAGTGCACTCACGAGGAGCACGGTGTCGTTGGCATGCGGCAGCCAGCGCATGATCGGCATCCGCAGCCGCGCCGAACCCTGGAAGGCCCAGACTGCACGCAGCATGAACAGCGTGATGGTCGTGGCGATGGCGGTGAGGTGGATGGCCTTCAGCACCGGGTACATTTCTGCTCCTTTTTGTCCTGTCCGCACGAGGCCGGCGACGGCCGCGGGCCAGCATTATCGGCAGGCAGCGATCGCGGGTATACGGGATTCTACGTGCCGCTCAATGAGCGCCGGCCGGAAACTCCCCGGGCAGCAGCGGCGCGACGTCGAGCAGTTCGCCGGCGGCGACGCCGCCGCGCTCGGCGTCGAGGATCGCCCAGCAGTTCGCCGCGAGCAGCGGTGCGATGCGGAATGACTCCTGTCCCGGCAGCGCGCTGACGCAGAGCGATGCCTGTGCGTCCACATGCGCGCGGGCCTTGGCGAAGAAGGTCAGGCCCTTGCGGCTGTGGATGGCATCGAGCGCGCGGGCGCGCAGCCGCGGCTCGGGAGCGCGGCCGGCCAGTGCGCGCAGTGCCGGCAGCACGAAGAAGCGCAGCCCGACCGCCACCGCCATCGGATTGCCCGGCAGCGCCAGCACCAGGCGCCGGCCGAAGCGCGCGGCGAGCAGTGGCTTGCCGGGCCGGATCGCGACCTTGTGAAACAGCGTCTCGCCGCCCATCGCCGTGATCGCCGCGGGCACGAAGTCCAGGCGTCCGGCGGAAACGCCGCCGGTGGTGATGACGAGGTCGGCGCCGTCGAGCGCGGCGGCCAGGGCCTGCGTGAAGGCGGCGGGTTCGTCGGCGACCGCGGTGCTGCCAGTGAGCGGCAGCTGCAGCTGCGTGAGCATCGCCGCCAGGTAGGGCCGGTTGCTGTCGCGGATCAGGCCGGCCCCGAGCGTCGGCGCACCGGAGAGTTCGCTGCCGGTGGCGATCACCGCCACCCGTGGCGCGGGGCGCGCCAGCAGCGTCGTGGTGCCGGTGGCCGCGAGGCCCATGATGGCCGGCGCATCGATGGCGCGCCCGGCGGCGAGCAGGCGCCCACCGGGGCGGAAGTCCTCGCCGGCATCGCGGCGGTTGCGCCCCGCGGCCAGCGGCTCGCGCAGCAGCAGCGCCTGCGGCCGGCCCGCCGTGTCGCGCTGCACCTCGGCGCGCTCGACGGCCACCACGGCATCGCAGCCCTCCGGCAGGGGCGCACCGGTCATGATTTCCCAGGCGAGGCCGGCCGCGGTCGCCGCCGGTGCCGCGCTGCCGGCCGGGATGCTGCCGGCTACGGCGAGCCGCAGCGGCGCCTCCGCGCTGGCGCCCTGCGTGTCGATGCTGCGCAGGGCGAAGCCATCCATGGCTGCATTGGCAAAGGGCGGCACGGCCACGCTGCTGGCCAGGTCGGCGGCGGCGGTGAGCCCCGCCGCCGGGTTGCAGGGCAGGTTCGCGGCGGGCAGCGGCGTGGCGGCCGAAGCGAGGATGTCCAGTGCAGCGGCGTAGCTGATCATTGGGTGATAATTGTCATGCCCCGCCGCGGGGCCTTCCCATAGTCTCCCGGCCACTATGCCAGCTACCACCGACAGGCGAAAGTTCATGCAGGCCGCGGGCGCGGCCGCCGCGCTCAGCCTGCGCTACGCGGTGGCGGCGACACCGGCGCCGGCCGGCCCGGCCTACCGGCGCTGGGAAGACCTGATGCGCAACAAGTGGACCTGGGATCGTGTCACCCACGGTACCCACGGCACCAACTGCGCGGGCACCTGTGCCTTCAACGTCTACGTGAAGAACGGCATCGTCTGGCGCGAGGAGCAGCAGGGCATGTACGCGCCCTCGGGCGCCGACGTGCCGGACTACGGGCCACGCGGCTGCAACAAGGGCCTGCGCCACGCCAAGTACATGTACGGCCCGCAGCGCGTGCTCTATCCGATGAAGCGCGCCGGCGAGCGCGGCTCCGGCAAGTGGCAGCGCATCAGCTGGGAGCAGGCCACCACCGAGATTGCCGACCGCTTCCTCGACCTCGCCACCAGCCGCGGCCCGCAGTGCATCACCTACGGCAGCGGCACGCAGATGTCGATCAAGATGGCCTCGTTTGCGTCGCTGGCCCGCTTCGCCAACATCACCGGCGTCACGGTGCCGGAGTTCTACTCCGGCGTCGGCGACCTGCCGACCGGGGTCTTCATGACGCTGGGCGCGGTCTACACCGGCGACACGCTGGCGGCGATCTTCAAGGCGCGCTGCGTGCTGGTGTGGATGGCCAACCCAGCGGTGACGCGCATCCCCGACGCGCATTTCTTCTGGGAGGCGCGCTACAACGGCACCGAGGTCATCGCCATCTCCCCGGAATTCACGCCCACCGCCATGCACTCCAGCCTGTGGGCCAACCCGAAGCCGGGCACCGACCTGGCGCTGGCCATGGCCTTCGTCAGCGTCATCCTCGAGGAGCGGCTCTACAAGGCCGATTACATCCGCGAGCAGACCGACCTGCCGTTCCTGGTGCGGCTCGATACCCGCGAGTTCCTCCGCGGCGAGGACCGCTCGCTGGTGGGCAAGCTGGCGGTACGGGAGAACGTCTACTACCTGTGGGACGAGGCGGCCGGCCGCGTGGTGCAGGCGCCCGGCACCGGGCTGGCGGACCCGCCCGTGGGCCGCGACCGGCTGCGCTTCGAGACCCTGGACCTCGGCGCGATCCGCCCGGCGCTGGAGGGCCGCTGGAAGGTCGATACCCTGGACGGCGAGGTCGAGTGCACCACGGTCTTCGAGCTGCTGAAGCTGAAGGCCGCCGCGCACACGCCGGAGAAGGTCGCGGCCATCACCGGCATGAGCCCGAAGCTGATCCGGCGCATCGCCCGCAGCTTCGCCAGCGCGCAACCGGCGATGATCTACACCGGTTATTCCGCCTGCAAGTGGCTGCATGGCGACATGCTGCAGCGGGCGATGCTGCTGATGCTGTCACTCACCGGCAACATCGGACCCGAGGGCAGCGGTATCCAGTTCGGCAACGCGCCCAAAGGCCGTGGCCTGTCGGCCTTCGCCTTCGCCGACATCGGCCCGGCACTGCGCATGATCTCCAGCACCACCTGGGACTACGACCACGCGAAGCTCAAGGAACAGAACCGCGCCATCTACGGCGCGGAGCTGGCGGAGCTTTACGACGAGCGCTACCAGTACAGCATCCGCGAGGACTGGTTCCCGAGCTACAGCGAGCAGGGCTGGAAGATGGCGTTCTTCGCCGGCGAGAACGCCCTCAACTGGCGCGCCTCGGGCAACCAGTGGCGGCGCGAGGCCTTCGAGAAGCTGGAGACCGTCGTGGTACTCACGCCCGACATGAGCGTGACCGCGCACAATGCCGACTACGTACTGCCGATCGCGCATCACTACGAGCGCCAGGACCTGATGCTCCAGGCGCGCATGCCCTACGTGCAGGTGCTCGATGAAGCCGTGCCGCCGCTAGGCGAGGCGGTCAACGACTGGGAGGCCAATCGGCGGCTGATCGCGGCCATCGCGCGCCGCGCGCGGGAGCGGCGCACGCCGGCGGTGCGCGACGAGGTCGACGGCCGCTCGGTGCGCCGCGACTACGCTCGCGCACTCGACTACTACACCATGGGCGGGCGCATCCGTAGCGTCAAGGATGTCGCGCAGTACCTCATCAACACCACCCAGGGCTTGCCGAAGATGACCTTCGACGAACTCGCCGCCCGGGGCATCGTCCGCGTCGATGACTCCGCGGGCGTCATGTGGGACCAGGCCGGTTCGCCCTACCACGAGGACATCACCCGCAGCGTGCGCCACAAGCAGCCCTACGAGACCTTCACGGGCCGCCAGCAGTTCTACATCGACCACGAGTGGTTCCTCGAATTCGACGAGCAGCTGCCCGGCCACCGCGACCCGCTGCGCCTCGAGGGCTATCCGCTGCAGATGACCATGGGCCACGCGCGCCACGGCATCCACAGCATGTGGCGCGACGACAAGCTGCTGGTGAGCCTGCAGCGCGGCGAGCCCGACATCTACGTCAACCCTGACGACGCACGCGCGCGCGGCGTGGCCGACGGCGACCTGATCCGCGTGTTCAACCCGGCCGGGGAATTCATCGCCATGGCGCACCTCAGCGCCGGCATCCAGCCGGGCATGCTGTTCATGTACCACGGCTGGGATCCGCTGATGTTCCGCGGCGGGCAGAACTTCAGCGCCGTCATTCCCACCGGTGGGCTGATCAAGCCCACCACCATGGCCGGCGACTACGGCCACCTCGGCTACCGGCCGCTGGCCTACGCGCCCAACCAGACCTACCGCGATTTCACCTGCAATTTCGAGAAGGCGGCCGTGGGCGCGGGAGGCCGGGCATGAGCGCTACGGCCGGCGCCGCAGCGGAACCGGGTCCGCTGCGCGGCATTGCCGCCAGCCGCGATCCGGAGGCGACGGCGCCACAGCGCTCCCTCTGCTACGCAGCGTTCTCCGAACTCACCGCCTCGCCCCACGATGTGGAGGCGCAGGCCGCCGTACGCAGCCGGCTGGCCGCCGCGGGCGCGCTGCTGCCGCCGGCGATTGTGGTGCTGCTCGAGGAGTTCATCGCGGCCGATCCCGAGGAGCTCAAGGCCGGGTACAGCGGCCTGTTCGAGGTCGGCAGCCAGGGCCCGCCGGCACCGATCCGCGAGGACCTGCTCACCGGCCAGAAGGCCGGCACCCGCGAGGACCTGGTGCGGTTCTACGATTTCTTCGGCTACCGCCTCGACGAGCGCTTCGCCTGGGCGCCGGATCATCTCTCGGTGGAACTCGAGTTCATGCATTTCCTCTGCTACCACGAGGCCAGCGATTCCGGCGAACGGCTCTCCTGGCAGCTGGCACAGGCCGACTTCGCACCGCGCCACCTCGCGAACTGGGTGCCGGCGCTCGCCGCCGGGGTGGAGCGGCTCGCGCCCGGCGCCTTCTACAGCCGGGTGCTCGCGGCCCTCGCGGACTACGTTGCCAGCGACCTTGCCTGGCAGTCCTCGACCATCATCGAGCCGCAGGAGGCTACCCATGGGTAATCAGATGGGTCACCAGGTCGCGATGGTCATCGACCTCAACAAGTGCATCGGCTGCCAGGCCTGCACCGCGGCCTGCAAGAGCCTGTGGACCGACGAGCCGGGTCAGGAGTACATGCTCTGGAACAACGTCGAGACCAAGCCCGGTCCCGGCTACCCGCGCGGCTGGGAGGAACACGGCGGCGGCTGGCAGGGCGGCCGGCTGAAGCCCGGCACGCTGCTGCCGCGGGAAGCCTACGGCGATGTCATCCCGCTCAACCACGAGCAGGTCTATTTCAAGGGCGAGGCCAGCCGCCTGGCGCAGGAGCGTCCCATGGGCAAGGGTGCCAACTGGGACGAGGACAGCAGCCAGGGCACGTACCCGAACAACTACCACTTCTACCTGCCGCGGCTCTGCAACCACTGCACGAAGCCGGCCTGCCTGGAAGCCTGCCCGGTGCGCGCCATCTACAAGCGCGAGAAGGATGGCATCGTGCTGATCGACCAGGACAAGTGCCAGGGCTTCCGCGAGTGCAACCGCGCCTGCCCGTACAACAAGATCTACTTCAACTTCGTCAGCGGCCGCTCGCAGAAGTGCATCTTCTGCTTCCCGCGGGTGGAGCAGGGCGTGGCCCCGGCCTGCGCGCGCCAGTGCCCGGGCCGGCTGCGCTTCGTCGGCTTCATCGACGATGTCGATGGGCCGATCTGGAAGCTGGTCAACGTCTGGAAGGTGGCGCTGCCGCTGCACCCGGAGTTCGGTACCGAGCCCAACGTCTACTACGTGCCGCCAATGCTGCCGCCGCCGTTCGACGCCGAGGGCGACGTCCAGGAGGACGAGCCGCGCATCCCCATGGACTACCTGCGCTACCTGTTCGGGCCGCGGGTCGACGAGGCGCTGGCGACGCTGCATTTCGAGATGGAAAAGAAGCAGGCCGGCCAGGCCTCCGAGCTGATGGACCTGCTCATCGCCCGGGAATGGAAATCCCTGTTCAACATCCCCGATGTCAAGGTGTTCTGAGCGGTTGCCCGGCCGCCCTTAGGTAGTTGTCCGTATAGGCCCGCGCGGCCGCGCTCCTGATACTCACCGGCGAGTCTGGAGCCAAGCGGAGGATGCCGTGCTCCTGCCGGAGCATGGGCCGTCGGTGACCGGATCATGGGCACGCAATTCATTCCCGGCGATTACACCGTACTGGTCGTCGACAGCGACCCGGGCGACAGCGCCAGCCTGAAGGCCTTGCTGGAGCGCGCCGGTTACAACACCCGCACTTACCAGTCCGGCGAGGCCCTGCTGCAGGAGATCCCCACCTGTGGCGAGAACTGCTGTGTGATCTCCGAGGTGGAGCTGCCCGGCATGACCGGGCTGGAGCTGATCTCCAGGCTGCGCCAGGACAATGTGTTCGCCCCGGCGATGATCCTCACGCGGCTCGGCGACGTGCCCACCGCGGTGCGCGCCATGCGCGCGGATGTCGCCGACTACCTCACCAAGCCCTATATCGAGCGCGACCTGATCGAGCGCCTGCGCTCGGCGCTGCTGCGCCAGCGGGAACGGCTGCACTGAGAGCCGGCGCAGCGCCCCGGCCCTTGCCTGGCCATGCATGGGACGCTAAAAGAACGGGCTCCTGCCAGCGCCACGGAGCACGCCAGCCATGCTGCCCGACGGATCCCGGCCCGAGGACTGGGTGAGCGTGTTCAGCTCGGCCACGCGCCGGCCCTGCGAGGAGCAGGCGCTGGTGCTCAAGGCCATGGATATCGCGCACTTTGTCACCGAGCAGCCGGATGCCTGCCACCTGATGGTGCCGGAGGCGGCAGCCGCACGCGCCCGTGACCAGCTCGGGCTGTACCGCCGCGAGAATCCGCAGCGCCTGGTGGAGCCCTGGCCGGCGATTGCACCGAGCCGCGGCCTGGCGCTGGCGACCGCGTGGATCGTGGCGCTGAGCCTGGCCTACGCGGTGCAGGTCAGTGCGCTGTTCGGCCTCGACTGGCTCGGCGCCGGCGAGCTGGTGGCCGGGCGGGTGCGCGCGGGCGAGTGGTGGCGGGTGGTCACCGCGCTCAGCCTGCATGCCGACATCGAGCACGTCATCGGCAACATCGTCTTCGGCGCCTTCTTCGCCTACCTCGCCGGTCAGCACCTGGGGTCCGGGGTGGCGGCGCTCGGCACCGTGGCCCTGGCCGGTCTCGGCAATGCGGCCAATGCCTTCCTGCAGGTCGCCCAGCATCGCAGCATCGGCGCCTCAACCGCGGTGTTCGCCGCGCTGGGACTGGTGGCGGCCGTGGTGCTCGGCAGCTCGCGCCGGCAGCGGCAGCAGCGGCCGGGCTGGGCGCGCCGCTGGTCGCCGGCGGTGGGGGCGGTGGCGCTGCTCGCCTACACGGGCACCGGTGACGAGCACACCGATGTCTTCGCCCACCTCGCCGGCTTCCTCGCCGGCGTTCTCGGCGGCACCGGGCTGCATGCGCTGGGCGGGGTGCGTCCCGGGCAGCCCTGGCGGCAGGCGGGCTGCGGCCTGGCGGCCGCGGCGCTGCTGGCGCTGGCATGGTGGCGCGCGTTCCTGTGACACAGGGCGCAGCGGCCGGTGCCGCGCCGGGTTATGTATGGCACCGGGACGTGGAGGAGATCGTGACTTGGGCACGGTGGCCTGGATCGTGGCGGGCGTGGCGCTCGGCGTCGTGACGCCGTTTCTCGTGGTGCAGTTCCAGCGGCGGCGGGACCTGGTGCGTGCCGGGCCGGTGGCGCCCGTGGCGCGCCGCGAGGCCGCGCGGCCGGGTAATCCCTTCGCGGCAGTCTCGATCCGCCCCTGCGCCGATCATCCCTGCAAGGCGGTGCTGGCCATGGCCGGCACGCGCTATCTCGCGGTGCGGGCGCCAGCCCTGCCGGTGGCCGGCTGCGGCCGCGGCAGCTGCGGCTGCCGCTTCGTACGCCATGCCGACCGGCGCACGTCCGGCGACCGGCGCGACATGTTCGCGCGCTTTGGTGGCCTGGTGCCCAATGCCGGCAAGGAGCGCCGCAAGCGCGAGGATCGCCGGCGCAGCTAGCTAGCCCCCTGGTGCCGGCGCCGCTGGCGGCACTGGTGCAATGGCGGCGATGCGCGCGAGGTCTTCCGCGGTCGGCTCCCAGGAAGCGGCCTGCACATTGGCGCGGACCTGCCCGGGACTGGTGACGCCGGCGATCACGCTCGACACCCAGGGCTGTGCCGCCAGCCAGCCGATGGCGATGTCGAGCAGCGAGCGGCCAATCCGGCCGCCGTATTCCTCGAGCTGTGCCACCGTGGCCCAGCGCCCGGGCGAGACGAAGGCGCCGCCACCGCGCCAGCGTGCGAAGCGCGAGTCCGCGGGCGGCGTCGCGCCCTGCCGGTACTTGCCGGTCAGCAGGCCGCTCTCCAGCGGGAAGTAGGGCAGGATGCCGACCTGCTGCGCCTGGGCAATGGGCACCAGCTCGCGCTCGATGTCGCGGTACAGGAGGCTGTAGCGGTTCTGTGCGCTGACGAAGCTGTGGGTGCGGCCGCTGCGCGCGGCGATGCTGGCCGCCTTCAGCTGCCCGGCATCATAGTTCGAGCAGCCGAGGTGGCGCACCTTGCCCTGCGTGACCAGGTCATCGAGTGCCCGCAGCGTGTCCTCGAGCGGTGTGGCGGCGTCCGGGAAGTGGTGCTGGTAGAGGTCGATGTAGTCGGTGCCCAGGCGCCTGAGGCTGTCCTCGACCGCGCGGGTGATGTAGGCCGGCGAACCGCCGCCGCGCACTCCGGGCTCGCGGCTGCCGCGCTGGCCGCCGAACTTGGTGGCGAGGATCACCTCGCGACGCCGCGCGCCCAGGGCGCGGCCGAGCAGCGCCTCGGCTTCGCCCAGCGGGCCGCCGTACATGTCGGCGACGTCGAAGAAGTTGATGCCGCAATCGAGCGCCGCATCGACGATGGCCCGAGTCGCCGCCTGGTTGCAGACCATGCCGAAGTTCATGCAGCCGAGGCCGACTGCCGAGACGCGCAGCCCGGAATGTCCCAGCGCCTTCAGTTGCATGAGGGCACCGTGCGCGCACTGCGCGCCGCGCGCAGCCGCACCAGCAGTGCCGCGGCCAGCAGCACCAGGTTGAGCAGGCCCATGAGGCTGAACGGCGCGGTGCGCCCGATGCCGTCGAACACCTGGCCGCCGACGAAGGTGGCGAAGAGGATGCCGACGCCCCCGACCGCATTGTAGAAGCCGATCACCGGTCCGCGGTTCTCCTGCGGCGCTTCCTGGCCGAGCAGGGCGCCGGCGGCGACGATGACGCTCATCTCGCCGATGCCGAGCAGCAGCGCGAAGGGGATGAAGCTGGCATCGAAGGGTCGTGTCACCTGGCCCATGGCCAGGTAGGCCACTCCGGCGATGGCCAGTGCCAGGCACAGCACGTCGAGGCGCCGCAGGCGGTCGACCACCATGCCCATCACCGGCGCCCAGAGCATGGCGGCGCCCTGCATCAGGCCGAAAAGCTTGCCGGCCGTGGCCAGCGCCTCGGCGGAGCTCATGCCGGCATCGCGGCCGGCCTGCACCAGCCACAGCGAGAAGAACACGCCGACGATGGTGAAATCCCCGCGGCCGATGAAGGCCGCGCCGTAGGCGATGCCGAGGCTCGGGTTGCGCCGCGCCAGGCCGAGCGCCTGCGCCACCAGCCGCCAGGCGCCGCGGCCGGCGCCGCGGATATTGCGGGGGGCGAGCCGCGGCAGGCCGGTGGCCACCACCGCCGCGGCCAGCAGCGCCAGCGCCGCGGCCATCCAGAAGGCGTAGCGGATGGCGGAGGCCGGCGGCACGCCGCGCAGTTCGAACCAGGCCGGCATCTTCGCCAGCAGCACCGACATGGTGACCACGCCAAGTCCCTGCAACAGCGTGTTGGAGGCGATCCAGCGGCCGCGCGACACTTCCTGGATGGCATCGACGACACAGGCGCTGAGCATCAGCGGCGCCATGGCGATCCCCAGCGCGAACACGCAGCGGAACAGCACCAGCTCGGCGACGCTGTCCGCGAGCGGGTAGATGGCGAAGCCGGCCGCCATGGCGAGGAAGCCGAGGTAATAGACGCGGCGGCGGCCGCTGCGGTCGGACCAGACGCCGAAGAAGCTGGCGCTGCAGATGACGATGATTTCCTGCAGCGCGCCCAGCGAGCCGGTGAGGCGCCCCTGGACGGCATCGGGCAGTTGCAGCACCTCGGTGAGCAGGTAGGGCTGCACGAAGCTGATGAAGGCGGCCAGCCCGATGGTGAGGAAGGACGCGGCCCATACCGTGGCGGCGTTGAGCCGCGTCCAGCCCGGCGTGATCCAGAAAGGCCCGATGCGCTCACCGGCGGCGTCGGGCCTGAGCTTCACGCGCGCAATGCTCCCGGATTGCCAGGCAGCGGCTTCACCAGAAGTGCGTCCAGCGGGCGTTTTCCTGGAAGTAGCGGAAGGCGTCGCGCTTGTCCTTCGGCAGCTGCTTCAGGTACAGGCTGTGGTCGTAGCGCTCGCGGTACTGGTCGAGCACCGGGCGGTACAGCTGCATGTGCAGGTCCGGGATGCGGTGGCGCGCGCGGAACTCGGCGATGGGAATCACCGCCATCTTCTTGGTCTCGAAGGCGCCGGCCTTTGCCAGCTCGACGCCCCGCGGGCCGTAGATGGCCGAGCGGCCGGGGCCGCCGAAGGCCTCTTCCTCGAAGAAGCCGCGATTGCGCCCGTGGGTGCTCACCGAGTTGTTGCAGATCATGGTGTAGACGCTGTTGTGGTAAGAGGTCAGGCGCATATCGTCGCTCTCGAAGCCCCCGGTGGCCACGCGGCAGATGATCTCCGCGCCCTTCATGGCCATGCAGCGGAACAGCTCCGGCTCGAACTGCACCGCCGACATGGCGATGTTGCCGATGTCGGTGCGCTCCACCGGGATCACGGCGTCGAGGCCGTACATCTCCACGAAACGGTCGTAGACGTCGTAGATCACCGAGGTGTACTGCTCGGAGCCGGGGAACATGCCGCGCACGTTGCGCTGCTTCCAGTGCTTGATGACCCGCCCGTCGGGGGTAACCATCACCATCAGGTGCAGGATGTGCCCCGGCCAGTCCTTCTCGTCGCGGGCGTAGGTGCCGAAGACGATGTAGCAGTTGTACTGCTTCGCCTTCCTGACCACTTCGTCGACTTCCGGCCCCGGCACCTCGATGGCGATGCGGTAGTGCTGCTCGCGGGTCCAGTCGGAGAAGCCGGTGATCGGGAATTCGTGGAACAGCAGCAGGTCGCTGCGGCCGCCGTAGCCCTGGGCGATGTCGATAGCCTCGAGGAAGTAGTCGAGGTTGCTGCGCAGGCCCGGGCCCGGGTTGGCGCCGTCGACGCCATGGACCCTGGTCTGCACCACGGTGGCGAAGGTCACCGGCTTGCGCAGGTCGACCGTGGGGTAGGTGCCATCGGCGCGGACCATGGGCTCGGTCGGGGTCGTCATTATTCTTGTCTCCTTGTTATGGGCTTTGACATTATCATATCCACATGACATGGGGACGTCTGCCACCGGCGCTGCGGCCGGATGACGCAGGCCGAGCGGAGTACCTTGCATGGTGGCCAGAAGGGGCGAGCTGATCGACCACGCGATCAAGAGCCCGCGTTACATCCAGGTTTATTCCACCGTACGCGACTGGATCTACCAGGGCAGCTACAAGCCCGGCGGCCGGCTGCCGACCGAAGAGGAGCTGTGCCGCCTGTTCAAGGTCTCGCGCATCACCACCCGCAAGGCGGTCGACATGCTGGTCGACGAGGGACTGGTGCTGCGCCAGCCGGGGCGCGGCACCTTCGTGGTCGAGGACCTGGCCGACGCGCCGGTGATCGGCGAGATGGACCAGCTGCTGCGCAAGGTCGAGCGCCTCGGCAAGACCAGCCGCGTCGCCCAGGCCGAGGTCACCGAGGTCGAGGCCGACCCGGAGACCGCGCATGACCTGCAGCTGGCGCCGGGTGCCCGCGTGCAGCGCGCCTCGCATGTGCGGCTCACCGACCGCCACCCGGTCGGCTACGTCATCACCTACGTGCCGGCCGCGCTCAGGGTGCGCTTCGACCTGCGCGAACTCAACGAGAGCCCGATGCTCAACCTGCTGGAGCGCAAAGGCGTGGACATCGCCGCGGCGGACCAGGTCATCAGCGCCACGCTCGCCGATGCGCGCCTGGCCTCGCTGCTCAACACCACGGTGGGCGCGCCACTGGTGCACATCCGGCTGGTGGTGTTCGACAGCCAGCGGCGTCCCGTCGAGCGCCTGGTCGCCTGGTACCGCGGCGACCGCTACCACCACCACGTGCACCTGACCCGCAAGGCGCGCTGAGTGCTCGGCTTCAGCCGCTACCAGTGGACGGTGCTGTTCGCCGCCTGGCTGGGCTGGGGCTTCGACGTCTTCGACGGGTTGCTGTTCAACTACGTGGCGCCGAACTGCGTGCCGACGCTGCTCGGCCTGCCGCTCGGCTCGCCGGAGGCCAAGCAGGCGACGCTGTACTGGACCGGGCTGCTCACCTCGGTGCTGCTGCTCGGCTGGGCCACCGGCGGCGTGCTCTTCGGCCTGGTCTGCGACCGCATCGGCCGCAGCCGCACGCTACTGCTGACCATGCTGCTCTACGCGGTCGGCACCGCCGCCTGCGCCTTCGCGCCCAACATCTGGTGGCTGCTGGTGTTCCGCGTGGTCGCCTCGCTCGGCATCGGCGGGGAGTGGGCGGCCGGGGCCTCGATGGTCGCCGAGACCGTGCCCGAGTCGAAGCGCGTGGAGGCCGGTGCGCTGCTCTACACCGCCGCGCCCATGGGCCTGTTCCTCGCCACCTTCGTCAACCTGCAGGTGGCCGGCAACTGGTTCGCCGACAGCCCGGAGCAGTCCTGGCGCTACGTGTTCCTGTTCGGCCTGCTGCCGGCGGCGGCGGCGTTCGCTGTGCGCCTGTTCGTCAGGGAGCCGGAGCGCTGGAAGAACCTCGCCGACCGCCATGCGCGCATCGCCGAGCTGTTCAGCCCGGAACTGCGCCGCGCCACGCTCTCGGGTTTCCTGATGGCGCTGGTGGCGCTGCTGACCTGGTGGAGCTGCAATGCCTTCATCCCGGTGGTGGCCGGCGGCCTGGCCCGCACGGCGGCCGAGGCCCGCGGCCTCGGCACCAGCGAGACCCTGGCGCTGATCGAGCACTGGAAGACGCTGGCGACCAGCTGGTTCAACCTCGGCGGCCTCATCGGCACGCTGCTGACTATCCCGGCGGCGAAGCTCCTCGGCCGCAAGGCGATGTTCCGCCTCTACTGGATCGCCTCGGCGGCCGCGATCTTCGCCACCTTCGGTCTCGACCTGGCGCCGCAGACGCGCCTGTACCTGTACTTCGCGATCGGCCTCACGGTGTTCGGTGTCTTCGGCAGCTTCACCTACTACCTGCCGGAGCTGTTCCCGACACGGCTGCGCGGCACCGGCGCCGGCTTCTGCTACAACATCGGCCGGGTGGTGGCGGCGGTGGGTCCCTTCATGGTGGGCGCCATTGCCGCGCGCGGCACCAGCGCCGCGGTGGACGTGCTGTTCTACGTAGGCTTCATCCCGCTGCTGGGACTGGCCTTCATGCCCTGGGCGATCGAGACGCGGGGGCGGGTGCTGGATTGACTGGATTGAGCCCCGCCCGGGCCCGGCCTGGTGCTGCTGGGGTACCGATCGCTCAGACGGCGTCGATCAGCAGCACCTGGAATTCGCCGGTGCCTTCGCGCAGCCGTTTCGCCGCCGCGTACTCCGGGGAGTCCCAGAAGGCCTGTGCCGCCGCCCGATCCGGCCACTCCGACACCAGGGCGCTGGCGCGGTCGCACCAGCCACCCTCGAGGAAGCTGCCGCCGCTGCCGCGGATGACGTAGCGGCCGCCGAACTTCTCCACCAGCTGCGGCACCACCCGCGCATAGCCGTCGAGGAAGCGCTGGCGATCGCTGAGGTGGGCGATGACGATCATGTAGCAGCGTGGCTGGCTCATGTTGCTTGCTCCGTGTGGCGCCCGATGCGCAGCGCCAGCCACAGGGCTGGTGCCATGGCGCTGGCGCCGATGAGGAAGGGCGCGTTCATGCCGATCTGCCCGAACAGCGTACCGGCGCTGGCCTGGCCCATGAAGCGTGCCAGGGCGCTCGAGGACTGGTAGACGCCGAGCACCAGGCCGCGCTCGGCAGCCGCGGCGCGCTTGGAGATCAGCGTCTGCATGCTGCTCTGGAAGAAGGCGGTGCCGAGGCCCTGTGCCGTCAGCGCCAGCATGCACTGGAACATGTTCCCGGAGAGCGACAGCCCCACCCAGGCGGTCGCGAACAGCAGCACCGCCGCCTTCACCAGACCGAGTTCGCCGTAGCGCGTGCTCAGGCGGCCCATGCCGAGGAACTGCACGGCGCTGATGAGCGCGCCGTTGTAGCCGAGCGTGATGCCGATCTCGCGGGCGTTGAGGTCCAGGCGGTAATAGGCCCAGAGCGGGAAGATCGACTCGCGCACCGCCATGAAGGTCACGACGATCAGCGCCAGCACCAGCATCATGCCGATCACCGGGCGGGCCGTGACGCGGCGCAGGTCCGCGAGCAGGCCCTGGCGTTCGCTCCGTGCCGCCGCCCGCGCGGCCGCGTGGTGCGTCTCGGGAAGGAAGAACCAGATGGCCAGTGCGGCGACCAGCGAGAACGCCGCCGCGGCCACCGCCGGGCGCATCAGGTTGGCTTCGGCGATGGTGCTGCCGCCGGCCAGCAGGCCGCCGATCGCCGGGCCCACCGCAAAACCGAGGCCGAAGGCCGCGGAGATCTTGCCCATGGCGCCGGCGCGCTCGGCCGGGCTGGTGATGTCGGTGATGTAGGCGTAGGCGGTGGAGAGGTTGGCCGCGGTGACACCGCTGATGATGCGCGCCAGCGCCAGCATCCACAGCGAATCGGCGAAGCCCATCATGAGGTACGATCCGGCGTGGCCCAGCATGCTCACCAGCAGCACCGGGCGCCGGCCGTAGCGATCGCTGACGGCGCCCCACAGCGGCATGGCGAGCGACTGGCAGAGCGCGTGCAGCGCGATGATCAGGGTGATCAGCTCCGGGCCGGCCCCCAGCCGCTCGACGTAGAATGGCACCAGCGGGATGACGATGCCGAAGCCGACCAGGTCGATGAATACCACCGCGAACAGGGTCGGGAAGGCGAAACGCGCTGCGGCAGTCATAGGCTGTGGAAATTTATCATATTGTTATAATGACATGCAGACCCGGCCCCGAGGTTTCCCCGCCCGATGACCGCGCCAGGACAGCCCGCTGAGCGTTCCGTACCGGCCCTGAGCCGCCGCGACTTCGTCGTGGTGGCGGGCGGCTCGGCGGCCGGCCTGTGGCTGGGGCTGCGCCCGGCCGAGGCGGCCACCGCAGGCGGCACCGCCTGGCCCGACCCGCAGCTCGCCGCCTACCTCGAGATCGGCGCCGACGGCCGGGTGCTCATCACCAATCCTGAACTCGAGGTCGGCCAGGGCGTGCACAGCTCGCTGCCGCTGATCCTCGCCGACGAGCTCGGCGCGGACTGGGAGCGGGTGGAAGTGCGCCAGTCCTGGGCCGACGAGCGCTTCATCAATCCCATGAAGGGTATCCAGGCCACCGGGCGCAGCATGAGCGTGCGCGGCCACTACCAGCATCTGCGCCAGCTCGGCGCCACGGCCCGCACGCTGCTGTGCCAGGCGGCAGCGAGTGGCTGGGGCCTGCCGGCCGCGGAATGCACCACGGAAAACGGCGCGGTCCTGCACCGGCCGAGCGGCAGGCGTCAGCCCTTCGCGGCCCTGGTGGCGGCGGCGGCCAGGCTGCCGGTGCCGGCCGAGGTCGTACTGCGGCCGGATGCGGAGCTGCGCCACCTCGGGCGCGACCAGGCGCGCAAGGACGTGCCGGCCAAGGTCACCGGCAGCGCGGAGTTTGGCGTCGACGTGCGCCAGCCCGGCCTGCTGGTGGCGAGCGTCATGGCGAGCCCGGTCTTCGGCAGCGCGCTGGTTGCGGTGGATGAGGCGCCGGCCCGCGCCATGCCGGGCGTGCATGCCGTGGTGCGCCTGCCCGATGCGGTGGCCGTGGTGGCCGGGGATTTCTGGCGCGCGGATACCGCCTTGCGCGCCCTGCGGCCGGAATTCGCGCCTGGCCCCAACGATGCCGTGGATTCGGCCGGGCTGCAGGCGGCGCTGCGGCGCGCGCTGGACGAGCCCGGGGTGCTGAGCGCGGAGCGGGGCGCGGCACCGGTCGCCGGTGCCCGGCACCTGGAGATGGAATACGAGGTGCCCTACCTCGCGCATGCCACCCTGGAGCCGATGACCTGCACGGCGCTGTTCAATGAGGGTCGCTGCCAGCTCTGGGCGCCATCGCAGGGGCCGATCCGTCTGCGCGACGAGGTGGCCGCCGCGCTCGGCCTGCCGAAGACGGCGGTGAGCGTGCAGCGCAGCTTCGCCGGCGGCGCCTTCGGGCGGCGCTGGCCGGTGGACTACGGCATCCAGGCGGCGCTCATCGCCCGCGCCGTGCCCGGCCGGCCGGTGAAGCTGATCTGGTCGCGCAGCGAAGACATGCAGCACGACTTCTACCGCCCGGCCTTCGCCGCCCGCATCGGCGCCGACCTCGATGATGCCGGCCGCCTCACCGGCATGGCGGTGAAGCTCGCCGGCGCTTCCATCATGGAGTGGGGCCGGCCGGGGCGCCTGAAGGGCAAGCCGGATCCACTGGCGGTGAGCACCTTCGACGACACGCCCTATGCCTTCGGCGCCTACCGCGTGCACTGGGTCAACCTGCCGACGCATGTGCCGATCGGCACCTGGCGTTCGGTGGGCCAGTCGCACAACGGCTTCTTCATGGAGTGCGCGCTGGACGAGATCGCCCATGCCGCCGGCAGCGATCCGCTGGAGTTCCGCCTCGGCCTGCTCGGGAAGCAGCCGCGGCACCAGGCGGTCCTGCGTACAGTGGCGCAGCGTGCCGGCTGGGGCCGGCGGCTGCCGAAGGGCGAGGGCCTCGGGCTGGCGCTGGTGGACGACCAGGGCTCGAGCGTGGCTCAGGTAGCTCATGTGCGCCTGCGCGAGGGCAGGATCGAGGTGCTGGAGGTCTTCTGCGCCATCGACTGCGGGCGGGCGCTGCAGCCCGAGGTGGTGCGCATGCAGATGGAGGGCGGCATCGTCTTCGGGCTCTCTGCCGCGCTGTATGGCGCCATCAACATCAAGTCTGGGCGGGCGGTGGAGAGCAATTTCCACGACTACCGCATGGTCACGCTGGCCACAACCCCGCGCATCGTCGTCGACATCGTCGAGGGTGGCCTGCCACTCGGTGGCGTCGGCGAGCCCGGCGTGCCGCCGGTCGCACCGGCGGTGGTCAACGCGATCTTCGCTGCCACTGGCCAGCGCATCCGCAGCCTGCCGCTGCTACGCCATGGGCTGGTGGCCTGAGCCCGCACATGGACCGCTTGCAGCAGGCAAGGACTGTGTTGCTGGCGCTGGGCCTGCCGCTGCTGCTGGGCCTGCTGCTGGCCGGTTGCGCCGCGAGCGTTCCGAAGGCGGGCAGCCAGCTGCAGGACTGCGCGCAGTGCCCGGCGCTGGTGGTGATCCCGCCAGGGGAATTCCTGATGGGCGCGCCGGGTGGCGAGGAGGGACGCCCCGAGGGGCCGGTGCACCGGGTGCGTATCCGCAAGGCCTTCGCGCTCGGTATGGTCGAGGTGACCCAGGCGCAGTTCGCTGCCTTCGTCAGCGACACTGGCCACCTCATGACCGGCGGCTGCCAGGTGTGGCGGGGCGGGGAATGGCACACGCCGCCGGATGCGGACTGGACCAATCCCGGCTATGGCCGGGCGCCGTTCGACGACGAACCGGTGGCCTGCGTCACCTGGAACGATGCCCAGGCCTACGTACAGTGGCTGGCGCGGCGCACCGGCCGGCATTACCGCCTGCCGAGCGAGGCGGAGTGGGAGTATGCAGCCCGCGCCGGCGGTACCGCCGACTATTACTGGGTGGACCAGGGTGCCGATGCCGACACCGGCGCCTGCGTCTACGCGAACGTCTACGATGCGAGCGGCAAGCGAGCCAGCGGCTTCAGCTGGAAGCCCTTCGACTGCGACGATGGCTACGCGCAGGCTGCACCGGTGGGCCGCTTCCTGCCCAATGCCTTCGGGCTGCATGACATGATCGGCAACGTCTGGGAATGGACCGCGGATTGCTACCAGGCGCCGTATCCGCCGGCGCCGGTCGACGGCAGCCCGGTGCAGGCGGCGCAGGGCGACTGCGAACGGCGCGCGGTGCGCGGCGGCAGCTGGGTTACGCGGCCCAGCCGCCAGCGTGCGAGCTTCCGCGGCCGTGACCCGGTCGATGCGCGCTATTCGTTCTTCGGCTTTCGCGTGGCGGCCGACCTGTGAACGCCCCGGACGGCACAGAACCCCGGCCGATCCGCAGCGGTGCGGAGTACATCGCCTCGCTGCGCGGGCGCGGGCTGCGCGTCTTCCTCCAGGGCGAGTTCATCGACGAGCCAGTGGACCACCCGGTGATCCGCCCGTCGATCAATGCCGTGGCGGAAACCTACGACCTCGCGCTGCGCAACCCGGAGCTGGCCTCGGCGCTCTCGCCCTACACCGGCACGCGCGTCAACCGTTTCCTGCACATCGCCACCTCGCCCGGCGACCTGGTGATGCAGAACAAGATGCAGCGGCGCCTCGGCCAGCTTACCGGTACCTGCTTCCAGCGCTGTGTCGGCATGGATGCCTTCAACGCGCTGCACTCGGTCACCCACGAGATCGATGCGCGTCACGCCACCGGCTACCACCGGCGGCTGCTGGATTTCCTGGCGATGGTGCAGCGGCGCAACCTCGTGGTCGGCGGCGCGATGACCGATGCCAAGGGTGACCGCGGCAAGGCACCCCACGAGCAGGCCGACCCGGATGCCTTCGTGCACGTGGTGCGCCGGGACGCCAGCGGCGTCTGGATCCGTGGTGCCAAGGCCCACCAGACCGGCTGCGTGAATTCCCACTGGCTGCTGGTCATGCCGACCATGCGGCTGGAGGCCGCGGACCGCGACTACGCCATCGTCGGCGCCATCCCGGTGGACGCGCCGGGCATCACCTACGTCTACGGCCGGCAGAGCTGCGACAACCGCGCGATGGACGGCGGCATCGATGCGGGCAACCAGCACTACGCGGGCCAGGAGGCGATGATCGTCTTCGACGACGTATTTATTCCGCAGGAGCGCGTCTTCATGGATGGCGAGCACGAGTTCGCCGCCGTGCTGGTCGACCGCTTCACCGGGTACCATCGCCGCAGCTATGTCTGCAAGACTGGCGTCGGCGACGTGCTGATCGGTGCCGCTGCCACCATTGCCGACTACAACGGCGTGGAGCGGGCCAGCCACATCCGCGACAAGCTGGTGGAGATGACCCACCTCAACGAGACCATCTATGGCACCGGTGTCGCTGCCAGCTACCAGGCCACCGCCATGGCCTCGGGCGTCTACCAGGCCGACGACATGCTCGCCAACGTCTGCAAGCACCATGTGACGAAGCTGCCCTACGAGATCGGCCGGCTCGCCCAGGACCTCGCGGGCGGGCTGGTGGTCACCATGCCGGCGGCCGCCGACCTCGGGCATCCGGAGATCGGTGCGCTGCTGCGCAAGTACCTGCAGGGCCGCGCAGGCATTGCTGCCGAGGACCGCATGCGCATCCTGCGGCTGATCGAGAACATGACCATGGGGCGTAACGCCGTCGGCTACCTGACCGAATCGTTGCACGGTGCGGGCTCGCCGCAGGCGCAGCGCATCCAGATCGGCCGCGCCATGCAGCTCGAGTTCAAGAAGGACCTCGCCAAAGCCCTGGCCGGCATCGGTCCGCAGCCGGGCGAGCAGGCGGATGCGGGCTCCGGCGCTGCTGCCGGGCCCGGGACCGACGCCGGGGACGATCCCGGGCAATACCTGAACCGCGTGTTCCGGCCCGTCGAAGGGCCGGGCACGCACGACTAGCAACAAGGGAGCGACAGCCGTCGCCAGAACGCCATGCAAGCCAGCCAGCCAGTCAGCACAGTTTCACCGGCCATCGCCGTGCGCAATCCGCGCAGCGGCAAGGATGACTACGAATTCACGCCGCCCACGGACAGCGAACTCGCCGCGCGCTGCCAGGCGCTGCGCCAGGAGCAGATGGCCTGGCGCGAGGCCGGCCTCGCGGCGCGCATTGCCGTCATGCGCCGCTTCGCCGACGCGCTCGAGGCGCAGCGCGAGCCGCTGGTGCAGGCGCTGAGCATCGATACCGGCCGCGTGTCGGTGGCCGCGGGCGAGATCGTCTCCGCGGCACGCAACATCCGTCGCTGGTGTGAGCGTGCGCCGGCCATCGTCACGACGGTGGAGTTCGACTCGAAGATCATGCCGACGCTGCGCGTGGCCCACCAGCTGGTGCCTTACCCGCTGGTCGGGGTGATCAGCCCGTGGAACTTCCCGATGGCGCTGTCGCTGATCGACTCGGTGCCGGCGCTGCTGGCCGGCTGCGCGGTGCTGGTGAAGCCGAGCGAGGTGACACCGCGCTTCGCCCCGCCGCTGCGCGCCATCATCCGCTCGGTGCCGGAACTGGCCCGGGTGTTCGACATCATCGCCGGCGGTCGCGAGACCGGTGCGGCGCTGGTCGCCAACGTCGACGTGGTCTGCTTCACCGGCAGCGTGGCCACCGGCCGCAAGGTGGCGGTGGCCGCCGCCAGTCATTTCATCCCTGCGTTCCTCGAGCTCGGTGGCAAGGATCCGGTGGTGGTGCTGGCCTCGGCCAACCTCGAGCAGGCGAGCGATGGCATCCTGCGTTCCTCCTGCCTCGCCAGCGGCCAGGCCTGCCTGGCGGTGGAGCGCATCTACGCGCATGAGTCGATACACGACCGCCTGGTCGAGCTGCTGGTGGAGAAATCGAAGCGCATCCGCCTCAACTACCCGGACATCAACGATGGCCAGGTCGGCCCGATGATCTTCGACCGCCAGGCCGACATCATCGACGCGCAGCTCGATGACGCGGTGGCGAAGGGCGCCGTCATTCGCTGCGGCGGCAAGAGCCTGTCGCTGGGCGGTGGCCGCTACGTGCCGGCCACGGTGGTGACCGGGGTCGACCACGGCATGACGCTGATGACCGAGGAGACCTTCGGCCCGGTGACGCCGGTGATGAAGTTCCGCAACGTCGACGAGGCCGTGGCGCTCGCCAACGACAGCATCTACGGGCTCTCGGGCGCGGTATTCGCCGGTACGCTGGAGGAGGCGCGCGCCGTGGCCGAGCGCATCAATGCTGGCGGCATGAGCCTCAACGATGCCGGCCTGACCCGCGAGACCTACGAGGCGGAGAAGAACTCCTTCGGCTACTCGGGCATCGGCGGCTCCCGCCACGGCGACGCCGGGCTGCTGCGCTTCTTCCGCAAGAAGGCACTGCTCGCCCAGCGCGGCGTCCCGGCCCGCATCTGAGATAGGGGGAGATAGGGGGACAGTTTACTCAACTCGGCTCTATAGGCTGTCGGAGTACGGGGCGTGCATAGCCGAGTTGAGTAAACTGTCCCCCTATCTCCCCCTATCTCCTTATCTCCCTGGGGTGGACGTGGCGGCCGATCCCGGTTACAGTGCGCCCCGCCGTTCGGGCACGTGCGCGGTCAGCGCCGCCCCGGCTCGCAGTCCGTCGCGATTTCCCTGACGCACTCCGGTAACTGATTTCCCGCTCGTGACCGCACCGGACCGCGCCTGCGCGGCCCCGGACCGGGCGGCTTGCGTATTTTTCCAGGAACTTTTCAATGTCATTTTCCGATCTCGGGCTTGCGCCCGAATTGCTGCGTGCCGTGGCCGACAAGGGCTACGACGCGCCTACCCCCATCCAGGCCCAGGCCATCCCCGCCGTGCTCGGCGGCCGCGACGTGCTCGCCGGGGCCCAGACCGGCACCGGCAAGACGGCCGGCTTCGTGCTGCCGATCCTGCAGCGCCTGAATGGCGCGCCGGTGGATGCGCAGCGGCGTGCGCCGCGGGCGCTGGTCCTGACGCCCACGCGTGAACTCGCCGCCCAGGTCGCCGACAGCGTGCGCGACTACGGCAAGTACCTGCGGCTGCGCACTGTAGTGGTGTTCGGCGGCGTCGGCATCAACCCGCAGATCGATGCCCTGCGTCGCGGCTGCGACATCCTCGTGGCAACCCCGGGCCGACTGCTCGACCTCGCCGGGCAGCAGGCGGTGGACCTGCGCGCGGTGGAGGTGTTCGTGCTCGACGAGGCCGACCGCATGCTCGACATGGGCTTCATCCACGACATCAAGCGCGTGCTGAAGCTGTTGCCGGAACGGCGCCAGAACCTGATGTTCTCCGCTACCTATTCCGACGACATCCGCGCCCTGGCCGCGCGCTTCCTCCACGAGCCGGTGGGCATCGAGGTGGCGCCGCGCAATGCCACGGCGGACCGCGTCGAGCAGTGCGCCTACCGCGTGGTCAAGGACCACAAGCGCCACCTGCTGGTGCACCTGGTGAAGTCGCAGGGCTGGAACCAGGTGCTGGTGTTCACCCGCACCAAGCACGGGGCGAACCGCCTGACCCAGCAGCTCGAGCGCGCCGGGATTCCCGCTGCCGCGATCCACGGCAACAAGAGCCAGGCGGCGCGCACCCGTGCGCTGGCCGACTTCAAAGGCGGGCGCATCGTCGCGCTGGTGGCCACCGAGGTGGCCGCCCGCGGGCTCGACATCAAGGAGCTGCCGATGGTGGTCAACTACGAGCTGCCGAACGTGCCCGAGGACTACGTGCACCGCATCGGCCGCACCGCGCGCGCCGGCATGGACGGCGGTGCGGTGTCGCTGGTGGCACCCGACGAGTCGCTGCTGCTGCGGGACATCGAGCGGCTGCTGAAGCGCTCCATTCCCGTGCTGCCGCTGCCCGAGTTCACGATCCCGGCCGAGCCGCCCGCCGGTGCGCAGGGTCACAACGGCCACGGTAGCCATGCCGGCCAGGCGTATGCGGGGCGCCCGTCACGCCCGGGTAGCGGCGGTGGCCAGCGTCACCCCGGTTCACAGCAGCGTCGCAGCGGCGGGCGCCATCGCCAGGGCGGCAGCGGCCGCCACACGCGCAGCCACTGACCCGACTCCGCGCCGGGCCCTCACGGCCCGGCGCGGCTCGCCTATACTCCGGGATTCACGGAGCAGGAGCGAGCCGATGAAGACGCGCGCGGCCGTGGCCTACGAGCCCGGCAAGCCACTGGTGATCGAGGAGGTTGACCTCGAGGGCCCGAAAGCGGGCGAGGTGCTGGTGGAGATCCGCGCCACCGGCGTCTGCCACACCGATGAGTTCACCCGCTCCGGCGCCGATCCGGAAGGCCTGTTCCCGGTCATCTTCGGCCACGAGGGCGCCGGCGTCGTCGTCGATGTCGGCCCGGGCGTGAAATCGCTGCGCAGGGGCGACCACGTCATCCCGCTGTACACGCCCGAGTGCCGCGAGTGCCCGTCCTGCCTGTCGCACAAGACCAACCTCTGCACCGCCATCCGCGAAACGCAGGGCAGGGGCCTGATGCCCGATGGCAGCAGCCGCTTCTCGCGTGGCGGCACGATGATCCACCACTACATGGGCTGCTCCACCTTCGCCAATTTCACGGTGCTGCCCGAGATCGCCGTGGCGAGGATCCGCGAGGACGCACCCTTCGACAAGGTCTGCTACATCGGCTGCGGGGTCACCACCGGCATCGGCGCGGTGATCAATACCGCGAAAGTGGAGCCGGGGGCCCGCGTCGTGGTCTTCGGCCTCGGCGGCATCGGCCTCAACGTCATCCAGGGCGCGCGCATGGCAGGCGCCAGCCAGATCATCGGCGTCGACCGCAACCCGTCCCGCCGGCCGCTGGCCGAGAAATTCGGCATGACGCATTTCGTGAATTCCCGCGAGGTCGAGGGCGACCTGGTGCCCTACCTGGTCTCGCTCACCAACGGCGGCGCCGACTACAGCTTCGAGTGCGTGGGCAATGTCGACCTCATGCGCCAGGCGCTGGAGTGCTGCCACCGCGGCTGGGGCCAGTCGATCATCATCGGCGTGGCCGGCGCCGGCCAGGAAATCCGCACGCGGCCGTTCCAGCTGGTGACGGGCCGCGTGTGGAAGGGTACGGCCTTCGGCGGTGCGCGCGGGCGCACCGACGTGCCGAAGATCGTCGACTGGTATATGAACGGGCAGATCGCCATCGACGACCTCATCACCCACACGCTGCCCCATGCCGAGGTCAACCACGCGTTCGACCTGATGCATCGTGGTGAGTCGATCCGCACGGTGCTGACTTACTGAGTGGCGACATGCCGAAGGAGCAGTCGATGCGCAGCACAGCCCTGATCACCGGCCGCCGGCTGCTGGGGCCGCTGCTCTGCCTGGCGGGTGGCTGCTCCACGCCGGCGCTGGCGGCCGGCGACCTGGGCGGCCTCGCGATCGAGGACGATTACTTCCAGGCCGGCGGCAGCGTGCGCCTGGAACAGACCGTCGGCGGCGATGCGCTGCTCGCCGGCGCCACGGTGGAGAGCAACGCCTCCATTTCCGGCGATGCCAGCCTCGCCGGCGGCCAGGTGGCGGTGCGCGCCACGGTGGGCCAGGATCTCTACGCGGTCGCGGGGCAGGTCGAGGTGGATGCGCTGGTGCAGGGCAATGCCCGCCTGGCCGGTGGCCGGGTGCGGATCACGCCCGAGTCGAGCATCGCCGGGGGCGTGGCCATCGCCGGTGGCAGCGTCGATGCCGAGGGCGAGTTCGGCCATTACCTGACCGTGGCCGGCGGCGACGTCACCATCGGCGGCATCGTCTATGGCGACGTGCGGGTCTACGCCGAGCGCCTGACGGTGCTGCCCGGCACGCGCATCGGCGGTGCGCTGCGCTACCGGACCACGAGCCCGGTCCAGCTGCCGGAAGACCTGGAAGTCGGGGAGGGCATCAGCCGCGACGAGGATCGCACTGCTGCCGCGGCGGATGACTGGGGCGGTGCCAGCGCCGCGCGCGGTGCCGGCTGGTTCTGGTTCGCGGGCCTGCTGGCGCTCGGCCTGCTGCTCGCCTATGCCTTCGCCGGCTTTTCGCGCCGCACGACTGCGGCACTGGGCGCAAGACCCTGGTTCGGCATGGTGGTCGGGCTGGCGGTGCTGGCCGGCGTGCCGTTCCTGGCCGTGGCGCTGGCCATCACCCTGGTGGGCCTGCCGCTGGCGCTGATCCTGGTGCTGGTCTATCTCGCCATGCTGATCGGCGCCTATGTGGTGGGTGCGTTGTACCTCGGCGATCGCGCCCTGGAAGTGCTGCGGCCCGGCCAGCCGGCCAGCGCCGGGCGCCGCCTGCTCGCGCTGCTGCTGGTGCTGTTGCTGCTCGCCCTGGTCGGTGGCCTGCCGTTGCTCGGTAGCCTGGCGCGGCTGGCGGTGCTGCTGCTGGGCATGGGCGGCATCGTGCTGGCCCTGTGGGGCTGGCCGCGGGCCCCCGTTGCCGGATCCCACAGCGCGGGAAATGTGAATCCGTTCCTATGATCCCCATGAAGGGGCGACTGATTATGTCGTCCCAGCGTTGCCCCCCAGGGATAGGGGCTCGGGGAGTTGTAAATGGTTCATTGCCGCCGGCGGCCACTGCGGCCCGCCTTGCGTATTCATCCGCTGACTGCCGCCGTCGCCGCGACGTTCGGCGCGGCGAGCCTGGTGCCGCCCGGCGCCACCGCAGCCGACGCGGGCATTCCGGAGATCATCGTCACCGCCTCGCGGCGCGCGACCTCCATCCAGGAAATCCCCTACAACATCGCCGCCATCGGCAGCCAGCAGCTCGAGGAACAGCGGCTGAACGATCTCGCCGACCTCGGCCGCGTGGTGCCGGGGCTCACCGTCATCGACCAGGGACCGCGCGCCGGCAACGTCATGACGGTGCGCGGCCTGAACACCGATTCGCTGAACGGCACCGAACTGCTGAATAACACCAGCGGCAATGTCGTCGGCACCTACATCGGCGAGATACCACTGTACCTGGACCTGAAGCTCAAGGACCTCGACCGGGTCGAGGTGCTGCTCGGGCCCCAGGGCACGCTCTACGGCGCCAGCACGCTGGGTGGCGCGGTGCGCTACATCCCGCAGCGGCCGCGGACCGATGCCTTCACCGTCGATGTCGAAGGCCAGGCCTACGCCCTCGGCCACAGCGATGGGCTGGGTTTCGATGGCGAGGTGGTGATGAACCTGCCGCTGAGCGAGCAGCTGGCCTGGCGCGTGCTGGTGGGCAGCGTCAGCGATCCCGGGTTCATCGACTATGACTACCTGGTGACGGTGCCCGGTGTCTCCAATCCGCAGCCGGATCTCGGCAACCCGGCGGATGTGGCCGCAAATCTCAGCCGCAAGGAGGATGCCAACTCCGAGCACACGCTGTACGCCCGCTCGCTGCTGCAGTGGACGCCGGCGGCGAACATCGACGCCACGCTGGGCTACTACTACCAGGACAGCGACATCGGCGGCCGGCAGATGAACCACGTCGCCGCCTTCGGCACCGGCAACTATGTCTCCGCCTACCGTTACCTGGAACCCAACGAGCGGCAGAACCACCTCGTCAGCCTGGAGGTCAACGTGGCGGATCTCGACCTGCCACTGCTGGGGCACGCGAAACTGACTTCGGCGACGGGATACTCGATGTTCCACGAGGATGGCCAGCGCGACCAGACCGACCTGCTGCTCAACTTCGAGTATGGCTACGAGGGCTTCCCGGCGTTCTCTGCCTACACCCTGGACCAGGCCGACGAGAACCGCTTCAACCAGGAGATCCGCCTGGTGTCGGACAACGACAGCCGCTGGAACTGGATCGCCGGGCTGTTCTACAACAACTTCGACACCGACGCGAAGAGCGAGGAGTTCACCCCGGGCTATCCCGCGTACGCGGGCATCGACCGGCCGGACAACCGCGAGTATGTGCAGCTGACCGACGATGACCTGGAAGAGAAGGCCATCTTCGGCGAGATCGGCTACCACTTCACCGACGCCTGGCAGCTGACAGCGGGCGCCCGCTACTTCGACTACGAGGAGAAGGTGCAGATCTGCACGGACTTCCCGCTGGTGAATGGACTTTCCAGCGGCTATGCCTTCTCCTGCGACCCGAACAAGGTCAGTGACAGCGACTTCATCTTCAAGCTCAACACCTCCGTGGACCTGAGCGCCGACCTCACGGCCTATGCAACCTACAGCGAGGGTTACCGCATCGGCGGTGTGAATTCCGGCCCGCCCTGCCCGGACCCGGTACCTCCCGGCCAGACTTTCTGCCTGGCGCCGGACGAGGTGCTGATCAAGCCGGACACCACGCGCAACTACGAGCTCGGCGCGCACAGCGCCTGGCTGGACCGGCGGCTGATCGTCAACGGCGCGCTGTTCTGGATCGACTGGCAGGACATCCAGATCGCCAGCACCTCGGCCATCGGCGGGCTGCCGATCACCGGCAATGGCGGCAAGGCCCGCAGCGTCGGTGTCGAGCTGTCCACCGAATACATGCTCGACGAGCACTGGTCGCTCCGCGGCAGCTACGCCTGGGCCGACGCCGAGCTCACCGAGGATGCCCCGGGCGTGGTCGATGGCGTGGCCGATGGCAGGGACGGCGACCGCCTGGCCGGCACGCCCGAGCACAAGGGCGCCTTCGGCCTGCGCTACACGACCGCCATCGCCAGTGGCCGGCGCATCACCGCCGACTACGGCCTCACGGCGCAGAGTGACATCTATTCCAAGGTGGGCCTGCGCAACAATGGCGAGGACATCGGCGGCTTCACGGTCCACAATGCGTCGCTGTCCCTTGGTGACGAGGCCTGGGAAGCCACCCTGTATGCCGACAACCTCACCGACAAGTTCGCGGTCACCGGCGTGCGCCAGGACCGCAGCTACATCCGCGATGTCGGCGGCTTCGCCCTGCGGCGCTACCACCAGGACGTGCTGCGGCCGCGCGAGGTCGGGCTGCGCTTCCGCTACCGCTTCCGCATGGACTGAACGCCGGGGTGGTGCATGACCGGCGCCCCGGCCGATTCCCGGGCACTGCGCCAGGCGGCACGCTCCGCGCTGGCGCGCGGTGACCTGGCCCGGGCGCAGGACAGCTGCCTGCGCCTGCTCGCAGCCGACCGCGGCGATGCCGAAGCACACTTCCTGCTGGGGATGGTGGCCGCCGGCAGCGGGCGCTTCGCCAACGCGCTGGAGTTCATCGACGCGGCCATCCGCCTCGACGGCAGCTGTGCCGCCTACCACGCCCACCGGGGCCGCTGCCTGGTGGCGCTCCAGCGGGTCGGCGAAGCGGCCGCCGCCGCCGGGCGGGCGCTGGCGCTGGAGCCCGCCGATGCGCTGACGCTGGACACCATCGGCGTGGTCTTCAGCCACGCCAACGACCACGCTCGCGCCGCGCAGGCCTTCGCCGGCGCGGTACGGCTCGACCCACGCCATCCCGGCTACCAGTTCAACCTCGGCGCCGCGCTGCGCTTCACCGGGGATTTCACCGCCGCCGGGCAGGCCTTCGACGCGGCGATCGCGCTGAGTCCGCGGTTCTGGAAGGCCTATCCGGCACGGTCCGAGCTGCGCCGGCAGACTGCCGGGCAGAACCACATCGCGCAACTGGAGAGCCTGCTGGCCAACGCGGGGCCCGACACCGACGGTGAACTGCATCTGCGCCATGCGCTCGCGAAGGAGTACGAGGACCTGGGTGATGCCGCCAGTGCCTTTGCCCACCTCGCTGCCGGCAAGGCACGCAAGCGGCGGGAGTTGCCCTACGACGCTGTGCGCGACCAGGCACTGTTCGCGGCGGTGCAGGAGGCATTCAGCGTCGCGCGGCTGGCGCAGCCGGCGCCTGCTGCCCCGACAGCGGAGCCGATCTTCGTGGTGGGCATGCCACGCACCGGCACCACGCTGGTGGAACGCATCCTCTCCAGCCATCCCGACGTGGCTCCGGTCGGTGAATCGAAGAACCTGCAGCTGGCGGTGCACCGGGCCGCGGGCGGCGGCTCAGGCGAGGTGCTCGACCCCGGCATCCTGCGCCGGCTGGGCGACGCCGACTTCGCCGCCATCGGCCGCGACTACCTGGCGGCGACGGCGCCGCCAGGCGCTGCATGTTTCGTCGACAAGATGCCGCTCAACTTCCTCTACGTCGGCGTCATCCGCCTGGCCCTGCCCGCGGCGCGCGTGATCTGCCTGCGCCGGCATCCGCTGGACACCTGTCTCAGCAACTTCCGCCAGCTGTTCGCGCTGAATTTTTCCTACTACGGTTACGCCGGCGACCTCGGCGACACGGCGCGCTACTACCTGCTGTTCGACCGGCTGATCGCGCACTGGCGCCAGGCCGCGCCGGGCTTCGTGCACGAACTATCCTACGAGGCACTGGTTGCGGACCAGGAGGGCGAGACCCGCCGCCTGCTCGAATTCTGCGGCCTGCGCTGGGATGCTGCCTGCCTGCGCTTCGAGGACAATGCGGAACCGGTGGCTACCGCCAGCGCCGTGCAGGTGCGCGAGCCGCTGAACCGGCGCAGCGTCGGCCGCTGGCGCCGCTACGAGGATGCGCTCGCGCCGGCGCGGGCTATCCTGGAGGCCGCGGGCATCGACCTCAGCCCCGCGTAGCGGCCAGCCGCAGTTCCTGCAGCCGCTCCTCGGTGAGGTTCCAGCGCAGCAGCACCAGGGCGGCGAGGCCATTGCAGATGGCCGGCACGATGGCGATGTTGAGGTAGATGCCGAACAGCGCGTCGCTGGACTGTTCGACGAAGGCGTTGTTGACGCTTTCGCGATAGCCGAACAGCGCGAGGATCAGCGACAGCACCAGCGGGCTCAGCGCGAAGGCGCTTTTCTCCACCAGGCTGTAGGCACCGGAGTACACGCCTTCGCGGCGCATCCCGGTGCGCAGGCTGTCGTATTCCATGATGTCGGGTAGCAGCGTCATGCCGAGCAGCAGCTTGCCGGCGGCGAAGGCGCCGAGCGCGAAGGCCCGCAGCGTGAACACCCACTCGCTCTCGCCGGGCTCGGCCAGCAGCCAGGACAGCGCGACCAGCAGGAAGCCCAGGGTCGCCACCATCAGTGCGCGGTGCTTGCCGATACGCGCCGAGAGCTTGACCCAGAAGAACGGCACGCTGAGCAGCGCGGCGCCGGCATGGCCGATGCTGTACCAGAGCATGATGCCGGCATCGTGGCGCAGCACGTTTTTCACGAAATAGAGCAGGGTGGCGGTGACCGTGGCGCCGGAAAACAGCGTCAGCAGCTTGAAGGCCGAGAGCAGCAGGAACGGCCGGTTGCCGATGGCGCTGAGGAACTGCTCGCGCGCGCTGTAGCGCCGGGTCTCGCGCTCCGTAGCCCGCGCCCGCGCGGTGCCGAAGAAGCTGGCGAGCATGGCGATGCCGGCCGCCACACCGAGGATCCAGCCGACCCGGCCGTAGCCCAGCGCACCGCCGCCCAGCAGTCTGGCGACACGTGGTGCGAGGCCGACGCCGATCAGGTAACCCACCTGGATGAACACCACGCGGTAGGACATGATCGCGGTGCGCTCGTGGTAGCTGTTGGACATCTCCCCGGGCATGGCCATGTAGGGCACGTTGAACATGCTGTAGGCGGTGGCGTAGAAGATCAGCGAGCCGAGCACGTAGGCGGTGGTGGCGGCATCCCCGGGTGTACCGGTCTGCGGCACGTTGAACATGACGATGAAGGCCGCCGCGCAGAGGAAGGAGCCGGCCAGCATCCATGGCCGGCGCCGGCCCCAGCGCGAGTGGGTACGGTCGCTCAGCAGGCCGATCGGCACGTCGCAGACCACGTTATAGAGCTTGGCGATGGTGAGCAGCAGGCCGGCGACCTGCACCTTCATGCCGACGACGTCGGTCAGGTAGAACAGCAGCAGCACCGCGTAGCTGTTGAAGAGGATGGCGACCCCGAGCGAGCCGATGCCCCAGCCGAGCCGGGTGGAGAACGGCACCGGTGCGGCGCTTGCTGTCGTGCTGGCGGTTGCGGGCGGGGCTGGGGCTGCGGTCACGGTGTCGGCGTCGGTCTGGCGGACTGCGCCGATAATGTCATAGTTCTATGACAATTGGGACCGGCAGGGAGGAGCGGTGGCCACCGCGGTGCCGGCCGCCGGTCAGCCGGTGACGCTGCCGTTCCAGGTGGCGCGCGCCAGGCTCTCGCGAAAGGACTTCAGCCCGTAGCTGACCAGGGCAATGCCAAGCAAACCCATGACCAGGGTCACCAGCGCTATCGAATAGTGGATCTTCATGGGATCGCCGAAGACCTGGTCGGTGACCATGCCCATGATCCAGGGCCCGAAGCCTGCCCCGGCGATGCCGATCACGAAGACGTACAGCGAGGTGACGAAGCCGCGCAGCTGGTTGGGCGTGATCTCGGCCACTGCGGACAGCGCCTGGGCCGGCGGGAAGTTGGTGAAGATGCCGGTGATGCAGTAACCCGCCAGCACCAGCTCGGGGGTGGGCAGCAGTGGCGCGATGCTGGTGCCGAGGGTCAGGCCGATGCCACCGACCAGCACGGTACGCATGCTGCCGTCGCGGTGGCCGCGCTTGCGGAACCAGCCGGTGACGTAGCCGCTGGCGATGGCGGAGAGGATGCCGGCGGTGCCGCCGAAGATGCCGTACCAGATGCTGAAGCGTGCGACCGGCCAGTCGTGCAGGCGCACGAACAACGTTGGCAGCCAGTTTACCCAGCCGTAGATCGCCATGAGGATGAAGGCGACCCCGAAATGGTGGCAGAGCAGCGTGGTGCGGTTCTGCCGCAGGAAGGCCCGGGTTTCCGCCCAGCTGGCCTGCTCGCCGGCGGCGCGGGTCAGGTCGCGGCGTGCCGGCTCGCGGATAGTGAGTGCCATGAGCAGCGCGGGCACCAGGCCGGCGATGCCGATGAGGATGAACACCGCCTGCCAGGCGGGAATCTCCCCGAGCAGCGGCATGTCGAAGCTATTGCCGCCCGCCGGCCCGCCGATGAAGCCGATGACCAGGCCGCCGCCGAGGTAGGTGACGCCGGTGCCGAGCGCGGTGGACATGGTGTAGATGCCGAAGGCCTTGGCGCGGCTCTCCGGGCGGAAGTAGTCGCCGATGAGCGAGGTGGCGCAGGGATTGAGCGTGGCCTCGCCGACGCCGACGCCGGCGCGCATGAAGAACAGGCCGCCGAAACTGCGCACCAGGCCGGCCCCGGCCGTCATCAGGCTCCAGAGCGTGGTTCCGGCGGTGAGCAGCCACTTGCGGTTGCTGCGGTCGGCGGCGCGGCCGAGCGGCAGGCCGAACAGCGTGTAGAAGACCGCGAAGGCCAGGCCCTGGATGATGCCCATCTGGCCATCGCTCAGGCCGATGTCCTTCTGGATCGCCGGCGTCAGCAGGCCGACGATGATGCGGTCCATGAAGCCGAACAGGTAGGCGAAGCAGATGATCCCGAGGCAGTACCAGGCATAGGCGGGGCGCGGGTAGGGCGTTGGCTCGCTCACGGTCGGGGCTCCCTGGGCCGTTGTGGCCTAGCGGTGGTAGTCGCCAGTCCGCTCGGGCTGGTAGGCCACTTCCTTGATGCGCACCCGCAGGGTGCCGCCGCCCGGCTTCGGCCACTCGATGGAATCGCCCTGGGAGAGCCCGAGGAGCGCGCTGCCCACCGGCGCCAGGATGGAGATGGTGGTGCCGGAGGCATCGACGTCCTTCGGGTACACCAGTGTCAGGCGGAATTCCTCGGAGGAGGATTCCACCTCGAAGCGCACCGTGGAGTTCATGGTCACCACGGTCGGCGGCAGGTCCTTCGGATCGACGATTTCCGCCCGCGCCAGTTCCTCCTCCAGGGCGTTGCGGCCCGGGAACGAGCCGGCCGGCAGCGATTCGAGCAGTTTCTCGATTCGCTCCACGTCCAGGGAAGAAATGATGACCTTGGGCCTGGCAGGCATGATGGCTGAACCTCGAAAAACAGCGCGGATTCGTGATCTTGACCTGCCGCGCGGTGCGGCGCAAGGCAGGCGTCGGCCCGGCGGCCGGCCTCAGCCCCGGCGGCTGCGCATCTGGCGGTGCACGAACAGGTAATAGATGGCGCCGAGGACCAGCAGCACACCGCCGACCCAGAGGGTGATGCGGTGCAGGTCGCCGTCGAGCAGGGCCTGGTCCTGACCCGCGGTGACGCCCAGCCAGGCCAGCACCGAACACCAGATGGTGCTGCCGACCAGCGTGGCGGCGCTGTAATAGAGGAAATTCATGCGTACCACGCCCGCCGGGATGCCGATCAGGTGGCGCACCACCGGCAGCAGCCGCGAGATGAACACGCCCACCTCGCCGTAGTGATTGGCCCAGTGCTCGGCACCCTCGATCTTCGCCGGCGTGATCAGCAGGTAGCGGCCGAAGCGCATCAGCAGCGGGCGGCCAATGAGGCGCGAGGCCCAGTACATGACCGCTGCACCCAGCCAGGAGCCGAGCGTGCCGGCCACCACCACGCCGGCCAGCGACATGCTGCCGGTGGTGTGCGCGATGTGGGCGGCGGGCGGGATCACGACCTCGCTCGGCAGCGGGATGATCGACGACTCCATGGCCATCAGCAGCGCCACCAGCCAGTAGCCGCCGGTTTCGAGCTGCGCGAGGTACCAGTCGATGAACGGCTGCAGCAGCGCCATCAGTCCACCAGACCGTACTCGACGGTCGCCACGACCCGCACCGTCTTGTCGATCTGGCTCTCCTGGTTCATGCCCGGTGCCTGATCACGCGGCAGGATCTCGAACACACCCTGGTTGGCGCGACGGATGCCGGCGAGCCGGCTGCCGGAGTCACGGGCGAACTGCTCGGCCGCCTCGCGCGCCCGGGCCGTGGCTGCGGCGATCATCGTGGGCTTGAGCTGGTTGAGCCCGGTGAACACGTAGGTCGGCCCGCTGGCGCCGTATTCACCGCCCGAGGACAGCACCACGCCGGCCGATACCAGTTCGCCGACCTTCTCCGAGGCCGCGCGCACTTTTGCCGGCTCGGTCGAGCGCAGCACCAGCGTCTGGTTGATGACGAAGCGGCTGCCTGCCTGCGGACCGTTGCCGTACTGGTTGGTCCGCGCATCGCTGACCGAGAAGGCCTGCAGCGTCGCCACTGCCGGGTCCAGGCCCTGGCGCCGGAGGAAGGCATTGATCTCCTTCAGGCTCTGTTCCAGCCGCGCCTGGGCCTGGCCAAGGTCATCGCTGGCGGCGGAAATGCGCAGCGGCCAGATGGCGATGTCCGCCTGGGCCTCCTGTTCGGCGATGCCCTTGACCGTGACCACGCGGTCCGCGCTGCGCGCCGCGACGAAGCCGCGGCCGACGAACCAGCCGCCGGCGGTCAGGCCGGCGGCAAGCACGATGGCGGGGAGGAGCAGTGACTTGCTGCTGTCGTTCATGGTTTATTTCACCGGTTTCGGGCGTGGGGTGACCTTGAGCAGGGTGCGTGTCGCATTGCCGCTGACGTACAGCGTTCCGTCGGGCGCGGCAGCCACATCCGCCACCGCGTTCGCGTCGGTCGCCCCGTCGGCGTCCAGCAGGTTCAGGGGCAGGTCCACCGCCAGCACCTCGACCTGGCCGGTCGTGGTCTCCACCGCCACCAGGCGCCGCTTGCCGGCTTCCACCACGGCCAGGCGCCCGTCGGCCATGCGGGCGATGCCCTGCGGCCGGTCGAGGCCCGATGCGATCTCCTTGCGCTCGTAGCGGTCGAGGCGAATGCGGGTGACGCGCCCGCCCTGGCTTTCGGTCACGTAGGCCTGGGTGGCATCGGCGAGCAGCAGGCCGCAGGGCCAGTCCAGGCCATCGGCCACCAGCTTGGGTCGCGATTCCTCGTGGGGCCCGAGGCGCAGTACGCGGCTGCCCGCGGCTTCGGCCACCAGCAGGCTGCCGCCCGGGGCCAGGCGCAGGCCCAGCGGGTGGTGCAGCCCGGAGGCGTTGAAGCTGATGGCGCCCGTGGCGTCGATGGCGCGCACCGTGCCCGACAGGCTGCTGCTGAAGGCGATGCCGTTGCTGGTGGCGTCGATCATGGTCGGGGCGATCGAATCGCCGTGGGTCGGCAGCGGCTCGGCTGCGCCCGTGCCGGCATCCACCGCCATCACGCAACCACGCACGGCGACGAGGACGACGTCGCGGCCCTCGCTGCGCACCACGGCAAGCCCGCCCGGGATGACCGGCGCGGCGCCTGGCGTGGGGGCGGTGGCGAGCGGCTCGCAGCCCGGGGGCAGGGCGGTGAGCAGCGGCGTGGCCTGCCAGGGGCTGAGCTTCGGCGTACCGGCGCAGCCGGCGAGCAGGAGCAGGGCGGGCAACAGCGATGACAGCGGCTTCATGGGCTCTCCAGCAGCAACCGCGGCGCGGCGCGGGCCCACGTTAAAGGCGGCGCCGGCGGGGGTCAAACCGGGCGGGAGCCGGCCGGCGGGCAGCGCCGCTTCAGCAGCCACAGCAGTGCCAGCAGCGACGGGATGTCGAGGGCACCGCCGCCACCGCCACCGCCACCTCCGCCGCCGCTGCTGGCAGGCGGCGGATTGCTAACCGTCAGCGAGAAGCTGCGGCTGTTGTTGGCCGCGCTCTCGTCCACGGCGGCGCTGATGCTGGCATTGAGCGTATAGCTGCCCTGCTGGCTGCCGCTGACCCGCAGGCGCACTTCCCAGCTGTCGTTGCTGGCGAGGCTCGGCAGGTCGCAGCTCGCCTGGCCGGCGGTGATCGTGCAGCTGCCCTTGTCGGTAACGGCATCGGCCAGCTGCAACGATGCCGGGACCTGCACCTGCAGGTTGAGCGTGCTCGCCGGCTGGCTGCCGAGGTTCTGCACACGCAGCGGCAGCTCGGCGACGCTGCCCACGATGACCTGGGCCGCGGCGGGCTGCATCAGCGCGACTTCGTTGGTGGCGATGGCGGTCAGGCAGGCCGGGTAGGCGGCGGCGCGTGCGCTGACCAGGGTGGTCATGGACTGCAGGCTGCAGGGCGAGAACGTCATGCTGTTGCCGATGTTCGGCGCCATCAGGTAGGTCTGGGGCGTGGACTCGCAGGCTGTGCCAGCCTCGCCATCGTGGTCAGCGCCAAAGTTGTGGCCCAGCTCATGGGCCACCACCATGCCGCTGGTCACTGCGCTCATGCCGGCGCTGGTGCTCAGGCTGCTGCCTTCGCGAGCAAAGCACAGGCTGCCGAGCCAGGCGAGACCGGCCACGCGATCGGGGAAGGTCTTGTAGCTGAAGAGATGGGTGATGCCAGCGCTGCTGCCACTGGCCATGCGGTAGCTGGCCAGCTGGTTGAGCAGGTCGGTGGGCGTGGTCGCGGTCAGCGAATATGGCGGGTTGGTGGAAGTGAATACGGTGGGCGCATCGGCAATGAGATCGACACCAACCTGGCTGGAGAAGATGCCGTCGGCGACGTTCAGGCGGGTGAGTATCTCGCTGGCGGCAGTGGCGCCGAAGGCGCTGGCAAACTCATAGTCGGCCACCGGCGCGATGTGGAGGCGTAGGCTGGGGCCACCACCGGTGGCCAGCCCGGTGGCCAGCTCTGCCGCCAGCGCGCGCAGCGTCGTGGCAGCGTCAGCGGCCTGCCCGGGTGCGCCGGTGACCGGCACTGCATCCGTATCCCAGGCCAGCGCCTGTGGGTCGATGAGCATGTCGGCCAGCCGATAGACCATGCTGCCGGATTCCGGCTGAGGCAGGTCCGGGTCGAGGATCGTCACCAGGTTCGCGACGGGCTCGATGCCGTAGTAGTCGGCGCCGTCGTAGACCAGGCCGGTGTAATCCCCGCCCTGGCGCGTGAGCCGTGCCCAGGAGCCGGGGATGCCGGGTACCGAGCCCGCCAGCAGTGACACCCCGGGCGGGGCCTGGCCGAGGTGGCCATTGGGCGCCAGCTCCAGCTCGAAGCCGCGTCCGAAGGCCCGGAAGCGCAGCCTGCCGCGGGTGACAGTGACTCCTGCCGCATGGATCTCCGGGACGCCTTCCCAGTTGGCTGAGAGTGGCTCGGCGTAGAGCAGCCGCGAGGTCGCCGGGGCCAGGCCGGGCATGGCGGCCAGCGCGAGCGCGCACAGCGCCATGCTGATCAGATGCCGTTGCAGGTTTCGCATCCTGGCTCCATGCCTGTCCGGATCCTGATGCTGCGCCTTCCCGGCAGCGGCTGCAATGCGCTGCGCCGGTCAGCGCAGGCGCGGCAGCAGCTCCCGGCCGATGATGTGCAGCGCCTCCGCCGGGTCGTCGTGCAGCCGCAGCGCGTTCTCGGTCATGCCGGCGGCGGCGAAGGCCTTGAGCCGCGCGGCGTGGCGGTCGAGGTCGGAAAGGTCGCCGGCGAGGCTCAGGCCTTCGACCAGCTTGGCGCAGATCTCCGGGGCGACACCTTTGATGTCGCCACTGCGCGTGCGGTAGGCGGTGAGGAAGGCGTTCTTGTTGCTGGCGACGACCTGCGCCTCCTCGGCGCTGAGGAACGGCTCGTACCATTCCGCCCCGAGCCAGCCGCGCAGCATCAGCTCGCGGCGCGCTTCCGCAAAGGACGCTTCGCGGTCCTGCTTGACGTGGAAGGCACAGAAATTGTTGACGCGGAACTCGTCACGCTTGCGGCCGTGTCTGGCGAGGCTGGCGTGCAGGCTGCCCATGGTTTCCGCGAGCATCGGCTCGATCATGTCGCTGAGCATGGTGCCGTCGGCAAATCGCGCGGCCATGTCGAGCATCTTCGGGCCGGTGGCGCCGGCGTAGACGATGGGCGGCGGGCCCTTGACCCAGGTGGAGCGGAAGTAGCGCGCGCTGTAGACCTGGCCGTCCCATTTGACGACCTGGCCGCGCACCGCGCGATGCACCATGGCGACCGCTTCGCCGCAGCCGGTGACGCGCTTGCCGTAGCCGACCTTGAGCACGCCGGGCCACTCGCCGCCGGCGCCGATGACCACCATGCCGCGGCCGTTGCTGGCCTCGTTGAGCGTGGAGACCAGGTTGGCGATCTTCAGCGGGTGCATCTCGTAGGGGCTGATGACCACCGCACCGAGCAGGATGCGCCGCGTGGCGGCCGCCGCCGGCATCAGCGACATGAAGGGGTCGCGGCCGTTGGCGAAGTTCTGCGTCCACAGCCCGCGGATGCCATAGCCCTCGGCGACCTGCGCCAGTTCGGCGACCTGGGTGGGCGTGAGGTCGGCTTCGAGGATGACATCGGTCTGCATGGTGGCTCCTGCGGCTCGGTTTGGGGGTGCCACGGAATCTAGCACGCCCGCCGGCGGGCGCTGTTGATTCAGGTCGCCGGCTGGTACCGGCCGGTTGCCGCTGTCGCTAAACTAGCGGCCTGTCCGCGTCCCGGATCACGCGCCTTGCCACGCAACCCGAGCATCGCCGAGCGGCTCGCCGACCTGCGCGGCCGCGACCTCTATCGCCGCCGCCGCGTGGTCGAGGGTCCGCAGGGCCGCGAGATCCGCGTGGGGGGCCGCCTGCTCCTCAATTTCTGCAGCAACGACTACCTCGGCCTCGCCGCCGATCCCCGGCTGCGCGAGAGCCTGCGCGCGGCCGCGCTGCGCTGGGGCGTGGGGGCGGGCGCCTCGCACCTGGTCTGCGGCCACACCGCGGCGCACCAGGAACTGGAAGAAGCGCTGGCCGCGTTCACCGGCCGGCCGCGGGCGCTGCTCTTCGGCAGCGGCTATGCCGCCAACATGGGCACCATCGCCGCGCTGCTCGGCCCCGGCGACCGGGTGCTCGAGGACCGCCTCAACCATGCCTCGCTGCTCGACGGCGGCCAGCTGAGCCGCGCAAGGTTCAGCCGCTACCGGCACGCGGATGTGGCCGATCTCGAGCGTCGGCTGCAGGCGGACGCTTCCGGCTCCGCAGGCAGTGGCCAGGCGCTGGTGGTGAGCGATGGCGTCTTCAGCATGGATGGCGACCTCTGCCCGCTGGCGGAACTCGTCGGCGTCGCGCGGCGCCACGCGGCCTGGCTGATGATCGACGAAGCGCATGGCCTTGGGGTCCATGGCCGTGGCGGCCGCGGGCTGGTAGATGCGCAACGCTACGGCAGCGCCGAGGTGCCGGTGCTGGTCGGCACGCTCGGCAAGGCCTTCGGCACCGCCGGTGCCTTCGTCGCCGCTGATGAGGACCTCATCGAACTGCTGATCCAGCAGGCGCGGCCCTACATCTACACCACCGCGCAGCCGGCGGCGCTCGCCGCCGCGACGCTCACCAGCCTGGAGATCGTCGAGCAGGAGGAGTGGCGCCGCGAGCGGCTGCGCGCGCTGGTGGCACGCTTCCACGCGGGACTCGCCGCACTGGGCCTGCCGCTGCCGGCCGCGACGCTGCCGATCCAGCCCATCGTCGTCGGCGATCCGACGCGCGCACTGGCGCTCAGCGCGGCGCTGGATGCGGCCGGCCTGCTGGTCGGTGCCATCCGGCCACCGACGGTGCCGGTGGGTACTTCGCGGCTGCGCGTGACCTTCACCGCAGCGCATGAGCTGGCCGACGTGGATCGGCTGGTGGAGACTCTGGCGAGCGCCCTGCGCAAGGTCGCGGAGGAGCAGGGGCATGGCTGAGTTTTTCGTCACCGGCACCGACACCGGCGTCGGCAAGAGCCTGGTCAGCGCCGGCCTGCTGCGCGCGGCTGCGGCCCGCGGCCTGCGCAGCACGGGCGTGAAGCCGCTCGCCGCCGGGGCCCGGTTCGTCGATGGCGCCTGGGCCAACGACGATGCGCTGCTGCTGCAGGCGGCTTCGAGCGCGCCGCTGGATTACGCGGCGACCAACCCGGTGCTGCTGCAGGCGGCCATGGCGCCGCATGTCGCGGCGGTGGCGGAGGGCGTGACGCTCGATGCCGTCGTGCTGGCCGGGCACTGCCGCAACGCCGCCCGCCTCGGGCAGGACCTGCTGCTCGCCGAAGGCGCGGGCGGCTGGCTGGTGCCGCTCGACGCGCAGCAGACCATGGCCGATGTCGCGGTGGCGCTCGGCTGGCCCGTGGTCCTCGTGGTCGGCATGCGCCTCGGCTGCCTGAACCATGCATTACTCAGCGCACAGGCGATCCGCGGCGCGGGCCTCGCGCTCGCCGGCTGGGTGGCGAACAGCGCCTGGCCGGCGATGCCGGCGCTGGCGGAAAACATCGCTACGCTGGAGGCGCGGCTCGCGGCGCCACGGCTGGGGACGGTGCCCTGGCTGGCGGCGGCGGCGACGCCGGATGCCGTTGCGCGCCACCTTGATCCCGAACCATTGCTGGCGCGGCGCCGTGCCTGACTTCGACCGCGAGCACCTCTGGCATCCCTACACCTCGATGGTGGAGCCCTTGCCCTGCTATCCGGTGGCCTCGGCCGCGGGCTGCCGCCTGCAGCTCGCCGATGGCCGCGAGCTGGTCGACGGCATGGCGTCCTGGTGGTGCGCCATCCATGGCTACAACCACCCGGCGCTGAACGCGGCGGTGGTGGAGCAGCTCGGGCGCATGGCGCATGTGATGTTCGGCGGCCTGACGCACGCACCGGCGGTGGAGCTGGCGCGACGCCTGCTGGGCATCGTGCCGGCCGGGCTGGAGGCAGTGTTCTTCTGCGACTCGGGTTCGGTGTCGGTCGAGGTCGCGATCAAGATGGCGCTGCAGTACTGGTCGGCGCAGGGCCGTCCCGGCAAGTCGCGCCTGCTGACCATCCGCGGCGGTTACCACGGCGACACCTTCGGGGCCATGGCGGCCTGCGATCCAGTCAACGGCATGCACGAGCGCTTCACGCCGGTGCTGCCGCGCCACCTGTTCGCGCCGCGCCCGTGCAGCCGGTTTGGCGAGCCGCTGCAGCCGGGCGACATCGAGGCCTTCGAGGCGCTGATCGCGGCCCACGCCGATGAGCTGGCCGCGGTGATCCTCGAGCCCATCGTCCAGGGCGCGGGGGGCATGTGGTTCTACTCCGCGGATTACCTGGCCGGCGTCGCCGAGCTCTGCCGGCGCCACGAGGTGCTGCTGATCGCCGACGAGATCGCCACCGGCTTCGGCCGCAGCGGCCGGCTGTTCGCCTGCGAGCACGCGGGCATCAGCCCCGACATCCTCTGCCTCGGCAAGGCCCTGACCGGCGGCTACCTGACGCTGGCCGCGACGCTGGCGAGCCGGCGCGTCGCCCACGGCATCTCCGCCGATGGCGGCGTGCTGATGCACGGGCCGACCTTCATGGCCAACCCGCTCGCCTGCGCGGTCGCCGCGCGCAGCATCGACCTGCTGCTCGACAGTCCCTGGCAGGCGCGGGTGGCCGCCATCGGGCAGCAGCTGCGAGCGGAACTCGCGCCGCTCGCCGCGCATCCGGCGGTGGCCGAGGTGCGCGTGCTCGGCGCCATCGGCGTGGTGCAGACCCGCCAGCCGGTGCCGGTGGCAGCGCTGCAGCGGCATTTCGTCGAGGCCGGGGCGTGGATCCGCCCCTTCGGCAACCTGGTCTACCTGATGCCACCCTTCATCATCAGCCCCGGGGAACTCGGGCTGCTCACGCGCGCCCTGGCCAGCGGCCTCGATACGCTGGCCTGAGGCCCGCCGGCCACCCGCAGGAGATCGATCCATGGCAATCAAGCGCCCGAAACATGCCGAGGGCACGCTGGTCGTGCTCGAGCACGACTCGCGCATCCTCAGGGACAACCCGCTCGGCGATCCGCACTGCCGGCGCCTCGGCGTCTGGCTGCCGCCGCAGTACCACCGGGGGCCGGCGCGCCGGCGTTTCCCGGTGCTCTACGATTTCGTCGGCTTCACCGGCACCGGGCTCTCGCATGCCAACTGGAAGCCCTTCGGCGACAACCTGCCGGAGCGCGCCGCAAGGCTCATCGGCGAAGGCCGCATGGCGCCGGCGATCATCGTGTTCCCCGACTGCTTCACCGCGCTCGGCGGCAACCAGTACATCAACTCCAGCGCCATCGGCCGTTACGCCGATTACCTGACGCGCGAGATCGTGCCCTTCGTCGACCGCGAGTTCCGCACCCGCGCCGGCCGCGAGCACCGCGGCTGCTTCGGCAAGTCCTCCGGCGGCTACGGCGCCATCATCCACGGCATGAAGTACGCGAGCGTCTGGGGTGCGGTGGCGGATCATTCCGGCGATGCCGGCTTCGAGTTCATTTACCGCTGCGACTGGCCGAACACGCTGAACGAGCTCGCCCGCTACCGCCGGCCAGCGCGGCGGCCGGGTGCCTATGCCGCCGCGCGTGAAGCCGTCCGCGCCGGCCTGGCCGAAGGCCGCGACGACGGCCGCACCAGGCGCTTCCTCGAGGCGGTATGGAAAAAAGAGAAGCTCTCGACCGCCGAGGGCCACTGCATCATGAACCTCTGCATGGCCGCGACCTACGACCCCGATCCGCGCGCGCCGCTCGGCTTCCGGCTGCCGTTCAACCTCGAATCCGGCGAACTCATCGAGGCGCGCTGGGCACGCTGGCTGCGCCACGATCCCGTCAACCTCGTCAGCCGCCACCGCGACGCACTGCGCTCACTGCGCGGCATCTACATCGACTGCGGTTGGCGCGACCAGTACCACATCCACTACGGCAGCCGGCAGCTCGCCCAGCGCCTCAGCGCCGCCGGCATCCGCCACGTCTACGAGGAATTCGACGACAACCACTCCGATATCGACTACCGGATGGATGTCAGCCTGCCGTTCCTGACGCGCGCCCTGCGCTGAAGAAAATGGTGCCGCGAATAAATGGTGCCTGACTTATTTTCCGGTGGCGCCCGCTTCAGAAAATGGTGCCGGATTTATTTTCTGGTTGCGCTGCAGTCCTGGGTTGAAATTACCATGGGAACTCACGGTCGGATTGGGTTTAGACTTGGGTCTCAGGTCAAATGGCCTGTATCACCAGCGCACCTACGATCAAGCATACGCCTCGCAATTGGTATCTGACTTATTTTCACCGATCGGCGATTGGATCGATTGCAGCAGCAGGGAAACCTCGTTACTCACCCCGCCAACCCCTCCGCCTGCCGCGCCGCCTTCACCGCGGGCCTGGCGCCGATGCGTGCGTGGTAGTCGCGCAGCACCGGCCAGCGCTCGCGGTCGAGGCCGGCGGGTTTCATCCAGCCGAGCACCACGTAGAGATAGGCGTCGGCGATGGTGAACTGCGCGCCGACGGCGAAGTCGCGGCCGTCGAGCTGCCGGGCGGTGAAGTCGAGCCGGCCGGCGACCCGCTCGCGGGTGCTGGCCTTGAGGTCATCGGGCGTGCCCGGCCGGAAGATCGGGCCGAAGCCCTTGTGCAGCTCGGTGGCGACGAAGGCCACCCACTCGAGCACGCGGTAGTAGTCCATGCTCCGCGCCGGCGGCAGCAGCCCGGATTCCGGCCGCAGGTCGGCGAGGTACTGGAGGATTGCCGGGCACTCGGTGAGCGACTCGCCGTTATCGAGCAACAGCGCGGGCACGTAGCCCTTGGGATTGACCCGCAGGAAGTCCGAGCCGTCGCTGGTGCTGCGCTCGCGGGTGTTGGTCTTCACCGCCTGGAACGCGAGCCCGGCCTCGTGCAGGACGATGTGCGGGGCCAGCGAACAGGCGCCGGGACTGAAATAGAGTTTCATGGGATCTCCTGGGGCTGGATGAATGCCGGGCATCGACGCGGCACCGCTCAGCGCAGCGCCGGCACCACCCGTTCGCCGAGCACGCGGATGGTCTCCTCGGGCTTCTCGTAGATGCGCAGCGCGATCTCCGTGAGGCCGGCGGCCTGGAACTGGCGCAGGCGGTCGATCTCCTTGTCGAGCTCGTCGAGCGCGGCGCAGGAGGTGAGGTTCTCCACCAGCAGTTTCACCACGCGGTCGGGCACGCCGGCGATGTCCGGGCTGCGCCGGCGCAGCGCATCGAAGAAGGCGGGGCGTGTCTTGTCGACCAGGTCCATGTCGGCCTCGTCCATGAAGTAGTGGTGATTGCGCCGCAGCAGCACGCCGCGCAGCGCCAGCCAGATGCGCGCCTCGCGCTCGGCTTCCTCGCGGGTTTCCTTGACGTGCCAGGCCCAGAAATTGGTCAGGCGGAAGCTGTTGCGGTCACGTCCGGCCTCGGCCAGCACCGGGTCGATCACTTCGCGCGCCTCGCGCACCTGCGGCACGATCTTGTCGGAGAGCATGATGCCGTCGGCATGGCGCGCCGCCATGCGCTGCATGCTGTCGCGGTTGGCGCCGGCGTAGACCACCGGCGGCGTGCTGCGCGCCCAGGAGGGGTTGTAGCGGCGCAGCTTGAAAATCTCGCCCTCGTAGCTGACCTGGCGGCCCTGGCCGGCGAGCCTGAGGATCTCCAGTGTCTCGCGCACCGCGCGCACCCGGCGCGTGGGCTGCAGCGCCATCGCCGTCATGGTGCCGCCGCCACCGCCGACGACGATCTGCGCGCGCCCGCCACAGGCCTCGTTCAGCGTCAGCAGCGAACTGGCCATCTTCAGCGGGTGCAGTTCGAAGGGACTGACGGCGATCGGTCCCATGCGCAGGCGGCGGGTGGTCCGCGCCGCCTCGGTGAAGCACATGAAGGGATCGCGGGCATCGAGCATGCCGGAGACCCAGATGGCGCCGAGCCCGTGCTGCTCGGCGAGCCGGCCGAGTTCGGCGATGCGTTCAGGGGAAGAGTTGGCTTCCAGGATCAGGTCGATGCGCATGACGGTAGGCGCCTCCGGGGCGGCTTCACAGGATTTGTCCTATCGTTATAACATTGCGACCACTGGGGGTGACAAGTCATGCGGATGCGATCGGCAGGTCTGGCGGTGGTGACGGCGCTGGCGGCGGTGGCCGCGGGCTGGGTGGGGACGGCCACGGCGCGCGAGATGGCCACGGCGGTGCAGGGCAGCTTCAACGGCAGCCAGGAGAACGCCTGCATCCACGTCTCGATCTTCTTCTACCTCAGCGACTGCAGCTATGCGCGCTCGCATGCGGCAATCGCCGGCCAGGACCTGCCCCACCAGCACGATATGTCCAGGTGGTCAGAGATGGAGACCCGGATGGCGGCCATCTTCAAGTCGAAGACCCGCGACGAATGGTGCCAGATCATGGAGGGCACCGACGTCTGCTTCGCCCCGGTGCTCGACATGGCCGAGGCGCCGAACCATCCCCACAACGCCGCGCGCAAAGCGTTCATTGTCAACCGGATCGGTGACGCCGGTTTCATCGTCGCGATGGCGCTGACCTTCTCGACCTTCGGCGCGCTCG
>QUBU01000020.1 GCA_014337915.1 Gammaproteobacteria bacterium | reverse complement strand
CGCGGGCAGGGCATCGTCCTCGACGAACCCTCGGTGGTCGCCATCCGCGACGAACCAGGCCGCGGCGGCAAGACGGTGGAAGCCGTCGGCACCGAAGCCAAGAACATGCTCGGGCGCACGCCTGGCAACATCACGGCCATCCGGCCGCTGAAGGACGGCGTCATCGCCGACTTCACCATCACGGAGAAGATGCTCCAGCACTTCATCCGCAAGGCACACCCGGGCCGCTACTTCCGGCCGAGCCCGCGGGTGCTGATCTGCGTTCCCTACGGCTCCACCCAGGTGGAACGGCGCGCCATCCGCGAATCCGCCGAGGGCGCCGGCGCGCGCAAGGTGTTCCTCATCGAGGAGCCGATGGCTGCGGCGATCGGCGCCGGCATGCCGGTGCACGAGGCGCGCGGCACCATGGTGCTCGATATCGGCGGCGGCACCGCTGAGGTGGCGGTGATCTCGCTCAACGGCATCGTCTACGCCTCCTCGGTGCGCATCGGCGGCGACCGCTTCGACGACGCCATCATCAACTACGTGCGCCGCAACTACGGCATCCTCATCGGCGAGGCCACCGCGGAGCGCATCAAGAAAGAGATCGGCTCCGCCTACCCCGGCGACGAGGTCCACGAGATCTCCGTCAAGGGCCGCAACCTCTCCGAGGGCGTACCGCGCAGCTTCAGCCTCAACAGCAACGAGATCCTCGAGGCCCTGCAGGAACCGCTGCAGGGCATCGTCGGCGCCGTGAAGGGCGCCCTGGAACAGACGCCACCGGAACTCGGCGCGGATGTGGCCGAGCGCGGCATCGTGCTCACCGGCGGCGGTGCGCTACTGCGCAACATCGACAAGCTCCTCATGGAGGAGACCGGCCTGCCCGTGGTGGTGTCGGAAGATCCCCTCACCTGCGTGGCCCGCGGCGGCGGCCGCGTGCTGGAACTCATGGACGAACAGGGCCCCGGCGTCTTCAGCCTGGATTGACCAGCGCAATTCGGGGACAGGGGAAAATTCGGGGACAGTTCACTTAATTGTTCTGTCTGGAATAAATTAAGTGAACTGTCCCCGAATTTCCCGAATTACCGCACCTGCGGTCCCCTGAAGCATGGCGCTTTCGACACCCGACAGCGAGCCGCGACTGTTTTCCGGGCCTGCTCCCGGACTGCGCCTCGTCGTGCTCGTGGCGCTCGCCATCGTGCTCATGGTGTTCGACCACCGCGACCAGCACCTGGCGCGCATCCGCAGCTACCTCGCCGCTGCACTGTACCCGCTGCAGGAAGCCGTAGACGCACCGTCCACCGCCGGCCGTTGGCTGACGGAGAAGCTCACGGCGCGCGACCGCCTGATCGAGGAGAACGCCGGGCTGAAGCGCGAGCTGCTCCTCGAGCGCGGCCAGCTGCAGCGCATGGCGGCACTGGAAGCGGAGAACGCGCGCATGCGCGCGCTGCTCGACTCCACCGCCAAGGTCGGCGACAAGGCGCTGATCGCCGAAATCCTCTCCGTGGACATGGATCGGCTGCGCCATCGGGTGGTGCTCAACCGCGGCGGCCGCGACGGCGTATTCGTCGGCCAGGCGATCATCGACGCCCGGGGTGTCGTCGGCCAGGTCACCCGTGACCGCGGCAACAGCAGCGAAGCCCTGCTCATCACCGATCCCGACCACGCCGTTCCGGTGGAAATCGTGCGCAACGGCCTGCGTAGCATCGCGCTTGGCACCGGCGACCTCGAGCGCCTCTCGCTGCCTTTCCTGGCGCGCAATTCCGACGTCAAGGCCGGTGACCTGCTGGTCAGCTCGGGCCTCGGCGGCAGTTTTCCCGCCGGCTATCCGGTCGCCACCGTGCAGGACGTGCGCGGTGACAGTGGCGAGCCCTTCCTGGTGGTGACCGCGCGGCCGACTGCAGCGCTGGACCGCATCCGCGAGGTGCTGCTGGTGCAGCCGCCGCCGGCCGAGGTGGCGGCGCCGCCAGATGACAGCCCGCTGCCGCCGCCACCGCCCGCCGCGAGCCGCAGCGGCCAGCCGGCAGCCCCCAGTCCCCCGGCCGCGACCACCGCACCTGCCCCGGCGACCAGCAGGCCCGCCGCCGCGCCAGCGGCTGCGCCAGCCGCAGCGCCCGCCACGCCACCCGCTGCCGGACCCGAGGAATGAGCCGCAACCGCGCCAGCCCGCTGATGCTCTGGGTCACGCTGCTCGGGGCGCTGGCGCTGGCGATCGTGCCGCTGCCCACGGCCGCCGAACCGTTCCGACCGCCGTTCCTGACCATGGCGGTCATCTACTGGACCATGATGTGGCCACGGCTCTGCGGGCTGCTCACCGCCTTCATCGCCGGCCTGCTGCTCGACGTGCTCCACGGCAACCTGCTCGGCCAGCACGCCCTGGCGCTGGTGGTGGTGTCGTTCCTGACGCTGCGCTTCCACCTGCAGATCCGCAACTTCCCGCTGTGGCAGCTGACTGCCGCGGCCACCCTGCTGATGGCGATCGACACCTTCTTCGTGTTCTGGTCCGACGGCATTGCCGGCGACCCGACCGGTGGCCTGGCGCGCTGGGCCACGGTCCTGGCGGGCGCGGTGGCCTGGGCGCCGGCCATGGCGCTGCTCGACAACCTGCGGCTGCGGTCGGAGAACCGCAGCAAGCGCTTCAGCTGAGGCGGGCCAGGCCAGCGTGGCACAGGGCGCGCGCATCAAGGACCACTGGGCCGAGCAGCGCCTGTTCCTGGCGCGGCTGGTGTTCGCGCTGGTGTTCATCATCGCGCTGGCGGTGATCGTGGTGACGCGGCTGGTGCAGCTGCAGGTGGTGCAGTACGACTACTTCTCCGCACAGTCGCAGGGCAACCGCATCCGCATCCAGCCCGTGCCGCCGACCCGCGGGCTGATCCTCGACCGCAACGGCAAGGTGCTGGCCGACAACCAGGCGAGCTTCGACCTGGTACTCACGCCCGAGCAGGTGCCGGACCTGAAACAGACGCTGCAGCACCTGGTCGCCACCGGCCTGGTCGCCGCGGAGGACCTGGATGACATCCGCGAGGAAATCGCCGCCCATCGCCGCTTCGAGGCGGTGAGCATCCGCGACCACCTCAGCGACCTGGAAGTGGCGCGCTATGCCCTCAACCGCCCCTACCTGCAGGGCGTGGAGATACGCGGCAGGCTGTCACGCAGCTACCCCTATGGTGGCGCGCTGGCCCACGCGCTCGGTTACGTCGGCGGCCTCAACGCCGCGGACCTGAAGGAAGTCGATCCCGTGGCCTATGCCGGCACCACGCAGATCGGCAAGGTGTCGGTGGAACGTGCCTTCGAGGCCGCGCTGCACGGTGCGCCGGGGCAGGAGCAGGTGCTGGTCAACGCCCGCGGGCGTAGCCTGCAGACACTGGAGCGCACGGGCGCCCGGCCCGGGGACGACGTGGTCCTGGCGCTGGACCTCGATGCCCAGCTCGCCGCCTACGAGGGCCTCACCGGGCGGCGCGGCGCGGTGGTGGCCATCGACCCGAAGAACGGCGAGGTCATCGCCTTCGTCAGCACGCCGGCCTTCGACCCGAACCTGATCAGCGCCGGGCTGTCGCGCAAGGCCTACAACGCCCTGCAGGAGGACATCGACAAGCCGCTGTTCAACCGTGCGCTGCGCGGTACCTATCCGCCCGGCTCGACGGTGAAGCCGATCGTCGCGCTGGCGGCACTGCACAACGGCACGCTCAAGCCGACCGACCACGTCTACTGCGGCGGCGCCTACTCATTGCCCGGCAGCAGCCACCGCTACCGCGACTGGAAACCCGAGGGCCATGGCACCGTGGACCTGCAGGCCGGCATCGAGGAATCCTGCGACGTGTACTTCTACCAGGTGGCGCGCGAACTCGGCATCGAACGGCTGAGCAGCTTCATGAAGGATTTCGGCCTCGGCGCCGCCACCGGCCTCGACATGCCCGGCGAAAAGGCCGGCCTCGTACCCTCGCCCGCGTGGAAGCGCAGCGCCTTCAAGCGCGCGGCCTACCAGGTCTGGTTCCCCGGCGAGACGCTGATCACCGGCATCGGCCAGGGCTACACGCTGGTGACGCCGGTGCAGCTGGCCCATGCCACGGCGACCATTGCCGCCCGCGGCCAGCGCTTCCGCCCCAGCATGCTGCTGGCCACCCGCGACCCCCTCAGCGGCCGCACGCAGCCCGCCACGCCGGAGTCCCTGCCCGCGGTGGATGCGGTGAAGCCGGGGGACTGGGACGCCATCATCGCCGGCATGCACGGCGTGCTGCAGGGCGCGCGCGGCACGGCCCGGGCCGTGGGCATGAAGGTACCGTTCCAGGTGGCGGGCAAGAGCGGCACCGCGCAGGTGTTCACGGTCGCGCAGTCACAGAAGTACAAGGCCATGGACGTCGCCGAGCGCATGCGCGACCACGCCCTGTTCGTCGCCTTCGGTCCGCTGGAGGACCCGCGGATCGCCGTCGCGGTCGTGGTGGAGAACGGCGAAAGCGGCAGCAAGGTTGCCGCACCCATCGCCCTGAAGGTGATGGAGGCCTACCTGCGCACCGGGGCCCCGGGGGCATGAGCCGCACGCGCGACAGCGAGCGCGACTCGCGCCTCGGCGCCTTCGGCCGGCTGCTGCGCTGGGCACACATGGATCCGCCGCTGCTCGCCGGCATCGTCGCCATCCTGCTGTTCGCCAGTTTCGTGCTCTACAGCGCCTCCGGGCAGAGCTGGGGCATGATGCAGGCCCACGCTGGCAAGGTGGCGGTGGCCATGGCGGCCCTGATGGTCGCCGCGCGCGTCGATCCCGTGTGGCTGCGCCGGGGCGCGCCCTGGCTGTATCTTGCCGGCCTCGGGCTGCTGGTGCTGGTGCTCGCCACCGGCGACATCGCCAAAGGCGGGCAACGCTGGCTGGATTTCGGGCTGCGCTTCCAGCCCTCCGAGGTGATGAAGCTCGCCGTGCCGCTGACCCTGGCACGGCTGTTCCATGAGCGGCCCCTGCCACCGTCGATGCTGCTGATCGCCGGTTGCCTGGCGGTCGTGCTGCTGCCCACGCTGCTGATCGCCGTGCAGCCGGACCTCGGCACCGCCGTGCTGATCGTGCTCACCGGCGCCACTGCCATCTTCCTGGCCGGCATCGGCTGGCGCTACATCATCGGCGCGCTGGTCCTGGCAGCGGCCTCGCTGCCCGCCCTCTGGTACGTGATGCACGACTACCAGCGCAACCGCGTGCTGACGCTGCTCGACCCGGACAGCGATCCGCTCGGCGCCGGATACCACATCATCCAGTCCAAGATCGCCATCGGCTCCGGCGGCTTCTTCGGCAAGGGCTGGCTCAATGGCAGCCAGGGCCAGCTCGAGTTCCTCCCGGAGCGCTCCACCGACTTCATCTTCGCGGTCATCGGCGAGGAGTGGGGCCTGATGGGCGCACTGGCCCTGATGGCGGTCTATCTGTTCGTCGTCGGCCGCGGCCTGTACATCGCCGCCACCGCGCCGGACACCTTCACGCGCATCCTCGCCGGCAGCCTGTCGGTCACGTTCTTCTTCTATGTGTTCGTCAACTCCGCGATGGTCACCGGCCTGCTGCCGGTGGTGGGCGTGCCGCTGCCGCTGGTCAGTGCCGGCGGCACCTCGATGGTGACGCTCATGGCGGGCTTCGGCATCCTCATGTCGATCCAGACCCACCGCAAACTCGGCGACGCAGTGCGCCGCTGATGAGGCAGAATACCCGCATGCTGCGTCCTGCACCCACCGCCACCCTCATGCTGCTGCTGGCGGCCGGCACCAGCCATGCCATCGACAGCAACCGCGGCGACGTGCAGGCCTACGTCAACGGCCTGGTCCGCGAGCAGGGCCTCGATGCCGACTACCTGCTGGCGATGCTGGAGAATGCAAAGTCGCAGCCGGCGATCCTCGAGGCGATGGCGAAGCCCGCCGAGCGCAGCAAGACCTGGGCCGAGTACCGCGCCATCTTCATGACCCCGGAGCGCATCAAGGCCGGCGTGGAGTTCTGGCAGGCACATGCGGCGGAGCTGGAGCGTGTCGCCGCGAAGACCGGCGTGCCACCGGAGATGCTGGTCGGCATCCTCGGCGTGGAGACCTACTTCGGCCGCCGCACCGGCAAGTTCCGCGTCCTCGACAGCCTCGCCACGCTCGCCTTCGACTACCCGCCGCGCAGCCGCTTCTTCAGCAATGAGCTCACGCAATTCTTCCTGCTGGCCCGCGATGATGGCCTGGACGTGGAAACCGCGCTCGGCTCCTATGCCGGCGCCATGGGCGCGCCGCAGTTCATGCCGAGCAGCTACCGCAATTTTGCGGTCGACGGCGACGGCGATGGCCGCCGCGACCTGTTCAACAGCTGGCCGGACGTGCTCGCCAGCATCGCCAACTACTTCGTCGCCCACGACTGGAAGAGCGGCGAACCGGTGGTGGCCCGTGGCACCGCGGCGCGCAAGCTGGCGCAGAAGCCGGCGGACAACAAGCTCAGCGCGGGCGACACCGTGGCCGGCCTGCGCAGGCTCGGCCTGCGCTTCAGCACCGACCAGGGCGATGCTGCCCCGGCGGGCCTGCTGGTCTTCGATGGCGACGAGGGCCTGGAGTACTGGGCCGGCTTTCGCAATTTCTTCGTCATCACCCGCTACAATCGCAGCTCGATGTATGGCCTGGTGGCCTACCAGCTCGGCCAGGCCATCGGCGAGGGCGTGCGCCTCACGCCCGATGGACCGCTGCGCACCGCGGATGCGCCCTGACCAGGAGGGGCTGACGCCTGGACACCAAACACCGCCAGTTCCGGCCATGTAGACAGCACGCGCTGGCGGCAATCCTGGTGTTCGCCGTCGCCGGCTGCGCCGTCGGACCTGCGCAGCGGCCGGCCCCGAGCCTGCCCGACCCCGCCCACCAGCCGGCCAACATCCCGCCAGGCACACCACCGACCCTGCCCCGCAGCACCGCGAACCCGGGCGGACCGGGCAACGCGCCGTTCTACGAGGTCATGGGCGAGCGCTATCACGTCCTCGACGACAGCGCGGGCTACGTCGAGCAGGGCGTGGCATCCTGGTACGGCCGCGAATTCCATGGCCGGCGCACATCCAACGGCGAGCCCTACGACATGTACGCGATGACGGCGGCGCACAAGACCCTGCCGCTGCCGACCACGGCACGGGTCACCAACCTGGCCACGGGCAAGAGCATCGTGGTGCGCATCAACGACCGCGGACCCTTCAAGAAGGGCCGCATCATCGACCTGTCATACGGCGCGGCCCGCGAACTCGGCTTCGTCACGGCGGGCACCGCCATGGTGGAGGTGCAGGCACTGGCCGATGCCACCGCGGCCGCCGGCGCCGCGCCGCCGCCCACGCGAACCATGTATGCACAGGTCGGCGCCTTCGGCCAGCGGCAGAACGCCGAGGACCTGAAGCGCCAGCTGGAAAAGCAGGGCATCGGCAACGTCGTCATCCGTTATGATGCCGGTGCCGTGCCGGCGCTCTACCGGGTGCGCGTCGGCCCGGTGGCGGATGCCGCGGCTTTCGACGCCGTGGTCACCGCGGTGGGTCGGCTGCGTCTCGGGGAGCCACGGCTCGTGGTCGAGGCGCGCGACAGCCATCCCGGCGGCTGAGCCACTGCCCGCGCAACTGGCGCGCAACCCGCAGCAATCTGGAGCATCGAGCATGAGCACACGCTTGGGAGCCATCGGGCTTCTGGTCCTCGCCCTTTTCCCCGCCCTGCTGCCCGCGGCAGCACCCACGGTGCCGCCGCCGCCCAGGGTGAGCGCCAAGTCATACGTGCTCATGGACTTCACCACCGGCAAGCTGCTCGCCGCCGAGAACGAGCACCAGCGCGCCGAACCCGCCAGCCTGACCAAGATCATGACTGCCTACACGATCTTCCGCGCCCTTAAGGCGGGCCAGGTCAAGCTGTCCGACAGCGTGGTGGTGAGCGAGCGCGCCTGGCGCGAGGGTGGCGCCGGCTCCGGCGGCTCCACCATGTTCCTGCCCATCCACAGCAGTGCCACGCTGGAGGACATGCTCAAGGGCATGATCATCCAGTCGGGCAACGATGCCAGCATCGCTCTGGCTGAGCACCTCAGCGGCTCCGAGGAAGCCTTCAGCGACGTCATGAACCGCCATGCCAAAGAACTCGGCATGACGGATACCCACTACGTCAACAGCCCCGGCCTCCCCGATCCGGAGCACTACACCTCGGCGATCGACGTCGCGATCCTGAGCCGCGCCCTGATCCGCGAGTTCCCCGAGTACTACGCCTGGTTCTCGCAGAAGGAGTTCGTCTTCAATGGCATCAGGCAGGGCAACCGCAACCTGCTGCTTTACGGCGACCCCGGAATGGACGGCATCAAGACCGGCCACACGCAGTCCGCCGGCTACTGCCTGGCAGCCTCCGGCAAGCGCGGCGACATGCGCATGATCGCCGTCGTCATGGGCACCAGCGGCCCGGATGTCCGGGCCAGGGCATCGAGCGAACTGCTCAATTACGGCTTCCGCTATTACGAGACCCGGCGCCTGTACCAGCAGGGCAAGGCCCTGGTCCAGGCACGCGTCTGGAAGGGCGTGGCCGAGAGCGTCGGCCTCGGCGTGCCGACCGACATCTGGGTGACCGTTCCGCGCGGCAGCCTCGAGCAGGTCAAGGCCACGCCCGAGGCTCCACGCGACCTGATCGCCCCACTCGACCCGCGCACGCCGGTCGGCAAGCTGAAGGTCACCCTGGGTGGCGAGCCACTGCTGGAGTCACCGCTGGTGCCGCTGGCCGCGGTGGCCGAGGGTTCGCTCTGGCGCCGCGCCGTCGATACCGCGCTGCTCTGGTTCGAGTGATGCCCGCGATCTGAGGCGCAACCACCATGGCACAGGCACTGCCCATCGCCTTCCTCGACGGGGAGTTCCTGCCCCTGGCCGCGGCGCGGATCTCACCGCTGGATCGCGGCTTCCTCTTCGGCGACGCCGTCTATGAGGTCATCGGTGCCTACGACGGAGTGCCGCTGCTGCTCGAGGCACACCTGGCACGCCTGGCACGCAGCCTCGCCGAGCTGCGCATCGCCGCACCCTGCGACGACGCCGGCTGGCGCCGCATTATCGCCGGCCTCATCGAGCGCAACGGCGGCGGCCGGGCCCATCCGGACCTGGGCCTCTACCTGCAGGTCAGCCGTGGCGCCGATGCCGGGCGCGACCACTGCTTCCCGCAGGGTGTATGCCCGACGGTATTCGCCATGGCCAGCGCGCTCGCACCCACCCGGCTCGATGCGCCGGGCCTGCGCGCCATCACCGCCCCGGACAACCGCTGGGGACGCTGCGACATCAAGTCCACCGCGCTGCTGGCCAACGTGCTGCTGCGCCAGGCCGCCGCCGATGCCGGCGCCGGCGAATGCATCATGCTGCGCGACGGCTTCGTCACCGAGGGTTCCGGCAGTTCGGTGCTGGTCCTCGAGGGCCGCTGCCTTGTCAGCCGGCCCAACGGCCCCGATATCCTCCCGGGTACCACCATTGCGCTGGTGCGGGAACTGGCTGTGGCGGCCGGCCTCGGCTGGCGCGAGGAAGCCGTCAGCGAGGCCCGGCTGCGCAGCGCCGACGAAGTGTGGCTGACCGCGGCGCTGCGCGGGCTGGCGGCCGTGACCCATGTGGACGGCCGGCCCATTGCCGCCGGTGTCCCCGGGCCCATGTGGCGCGTGGTGGCGGAGGCCTATGAACGCCGCAAACGACCCTGACGCCGGCTCGCCGCTGGTATTCCCCTGCAGCTTCCCCATCAAGGTGATGGGGCGGCACGAGGGGGATTTCGAGGCACTGGTGGTGGCGATGATCAGCGTCCACACCGGCGCGCTGCCGGAAGGCCGCGTGCGCTCGCGCCAGAGCAGCAGCGGCCGCTTCCTCTCGGTGACGGTCACGATCGACGCACAGAGCCGGGCCCAGCTCGACGCGGTCTACCGCAGCCTCACCGCCTGCGAGCAGGTGCTGTTCGTGCTGTGAGCATTGTTGTCCGACGGCTGGGCCGCGTGGACTACCAGCCAACCCTGGAGGCCATGGTGCGCTTCACCGAAGCGCGCAGCGCGCCGACCCCCGACGAAATCTGGCTGCTCGAGCACGAACCGGTGTTCACGCTCGGCCTCAATGCCGACGCCCGCCACGTGCTCGACGCCGGCCCGATCCCGGTGGTCCATGTCGACCGCGGCGGCCAGGTGACCTACCACGGCCCGGGCCAGCTCGTCGCCTACACGCTGCTCGACCTGCAGCGCCGCCGCCTCGGCGTGCGCGCGCTGGTGACGGCACTGGAAAACGCCGTCATCGCCACGCTCGCCGGCTACGGCATCAACGCCGCCGCCGACCCCAGGGCCCCCGGCGTCTACGTGGCCGGCGCCAAGATCGCGAGCCTCGGCCTGCGGGTGCGCCGCAACTGCAGCTACCACGGCCTGGCACTCAACGTTGACATGGACCTCGCCCCGTTCAGCCGCATCAATCCCTGCGGCCATCCCGGCATTGCCATGACCGACCTCGCCCGCCTCGGCGGCCCCGGCGACATCGACCTCGTGACCCGCGACCTCGAGGCACAGCTGCTGCGCATCCTGGGCGGCTGACCGGAGCGTTCACCCCAGCCCCGCCAGCCGCTCCGGCGTACCGACATCGTTCCACGCGCCCGTGAACAGCTCACCCGTCACCGCATCGCGGGCCATCGCCGCGCGCAGCAGCGGCGCCAGCGGGAAGCGACCCGGCGCGCAGCCCGCGAACAATGCCGGATGCAGCAGCGAAATCCCGGAAAACGTCAGCCGGTCCGCCCCTTCATCGCGCACCCGGCCACCTGACAGTGCGAAATCCCCCTGCGGATGCTGCGGTGGGTTCGGCACCAGCACCAGATGGGCGAGGATGTCGGGCGGTAGCTGGCGCTGATCGAAAACGAAATCGCAGAACACATCGCCGTTCACCACCCAGAACGGCTCCGGCCCCAGCAGACCAAGCGCCCGGTGGATGCCGCCACCTGTCTCCAGCGGCGGATAGCCCTCCTCGCTGTAGGCCACGCTGGCGCCAAGGCGCGACCCGTCCCCCAGGTGTTCGCGCAGCTGCACGCCCAGCCAGCCCAGGTTCACCACCAGCTCGTGGATCCCCGCACGACAGAGCGCCTCGACATGGAACTCGATCAGCGGCCGCCCCCGCACGCACAGCAGCGGCTTCGGCACCGTGTCGGTCAGCGGGCGCAGGCGCTCGCCGCGGCCGGCAGCCAGGATCATGGCTTTCATCGGCAGCGCGCCTGGCCAGGACGAGGGTTCATGGCCGCTGATTCTGCCAGCAGGCATTTCCCGCCGTCACCCGTCGGCGCGCCGACACCGCATATAATCCCGCATCGCCCAGCCTTGCCCCGCGGGGACCTGCCTTGCGTCGAATGCTGCCAGTCCTCGCCTGCTGTTGCTCCATCGCCTGGGCTGCCGATGGACCGCGCCCGGCAGCCCTGCAGGGTTGCCCGGTCGGTCCGATGCCGGAGATGCCGGACCTCGGGCCGGTCGACGCCGGCGACCCGCGCATCGACGTCTTTACCGGCCACGCCGAGATGGACCTGCAACAGGGCGCGGTCTTCGAAGACGAAATCCGCATCCGGCGTGGCGACGGCGTGCTCACGGCTCCGAACGGCCGATTCGACCGGCAGTCCGGCCAGTTCCTGCTGGAGAACGGCCTGCAGTACCGCAACCCGCAGAGCGCCGTGTCCGGCAGCCGCGCCACCTTCGACACCCGCAGCAACAGCCTGGAAATCGAGGATGCCAGTTTCGACCTCTTCACGGTGCCCTCCCGCGGCAGTGCCGGCGCCATCGCCGTCGACCAGGGCGAGGTCCTGAAACTGGAGGATGTCACCTACACCACCTGCGCCCGTGGCCACGAGGACTGGCTGCTGCGCGCCAGCCAGATCAGGATCGACCGCGAGAGCGGCATGGCCACGGCGCGCAATGCCCGCCTGGAGTTCAAGGGCGTGCCGATCCTGTATACGCCATGGATCACCTACCCGGTCACCAACGAACGCATGTCCGGCTTCCTGCTGCCGGCCATCGGACGCTCGGAAACCCGCGGCGTGGAGTTCCAGATTCCCTACTACCTCAACCTCGCACCCAACTACGACGCCACGCTGACGCCACGCTACATGGACCGCCGCGGCCTGGAGCTGCTGGGCGAGTTCCGCTACCTCTGGCCAGGCCACAAGGGGGAAGCGGAGGCGGAGTACCTGCCGAGCGACAAGGTCAACGGCGACAACCGCTACCTGCTGGGAATCGACCACCAGTCGCTGCTCGGCCGCGGCTGGCGCGCCACCGTCGATGCGCGGACGGTCTCGGACTCCAACTACTTCGAGGATCTCTACGGCAGCACCGCCGCCACCAGCCAGACCCACCTGCTTCGCGAACTCTCCGTCGAGTACTTCGACAATATCTGGTCGCTGCTCGGGCGCGTGCAGAACTACCAGACCCTGGACGAGAGCCTCACGGCCACCGAGAAGCCCTATCGCCGCGTGCCGCAGCTGGCGGCCAGCGGCTACCTGCCCCGCGGTGCGCTCGGCCTCGACTGGAGCTTCGACGGCGAACTGGTGATGTTCGACCGCAGCGAGGGGACCAGGGGTTCCCGGCTGCACCTGTCGCCGGGCATCGCGCTGCCGCTGGACTACCGCGGCCTGTGGCTGAAGCCGGCCGTTGCCGTCGAGTACACCGCCTACAGCATCCACAACCCGGCCCCCGGCCAGCACGACGGGCCGTCGCGCACCACGCCGATCATCAGCATCGACATGGGGGCGGCCTTCGAGCGCGGCGTGCGCGGCAATGGCTGGCTGCAGACCCTGGAGCCGCGCGCCCAGTTCGTGCACATTCCCTACCGCGACCAGGCCGACCTGCCGGTGTTCGACACCATCCAGCCGGACTTCAACCTGGTGCAGCTGTTCCGCAAAAACCGCTTCCTCGGCTACGACCGGGTCGGCGACACCGACCAGCTGAACCTGGGCCTGACCAGCCGCGTCCTCGACGCCGCCAGCGGCGGCGAGTACCTGACGGCCACCATCGGCCAGACCCGGTTCTTCAGCGAGCAGGACGTGACCCTGCCGGGTGGCAATCCGGTCGACAACAACGCCTCGGACTGGCTGGCCGAGCTGGGCGTCACCTTCAACCGCTACTGGAAGATGAATGCCGGCTACCAGTGGGGCGCCGACAGCGGTAAGACGCAGCGCGCACAGCTGGCCCTGCAGTACCGGCGCGACGGCCAGCGGGTGGTGAATGCGGCCTACCGCTACCGGCGCGACAGCCTCGACGAGGTCGACGTTTCCGCCGCCTGGCCGATCAGCTCGCGCTGGAGCGCCGTTGGCCGCTATGACTACTCGCTGCGCGACAACGAGGTGCTGGAACGCTTCGTCGGCCTCGAGTACCAGAACTGCTGCTGGGGTTTCCGCGTCGTGTACCGCGACTACATCGCCAGCCGCAGCGGCGATTCGGACACGGCGATTGCGGTGCAGCTGATACTCAAGGGCCTGACCAACGTCGGCGATCCGGCGGGCCGTCAGCTCGAACGTGGTATTCTTGGCTACGAGGCTGATTGATCCACACCATGCTTCCCCGCATCACGCTCCTCGCCCTGGCATTGCTGCCGGGCGCCATAGCCCACGCCCAGGACCGGGAGCTGTCCTCGCGTGGCGAGCTCGTCGACGGCATCGCGGCCGTGGTCAATGACGGCGTGGTGCTGAAGAGCGAACTCGCCGAGGAGACCCAGCGCATCGTGCGCCGCCTGCAGGCGCAGGGCACCCAGGTTCCACCGCAGCGCTCACTGGTGCCGCAGGTCCTCGAGCGACTGATCATCAACCGCATCCAGCTGCAGCGCTGCGAGCGGGTCGGGATCCAGGTTTCCGACGAAACGCTCAACAATGCCCTGGCCAATATCGCCCAGCACAACAACGTGACCATCGCGCAGCTGCCGCAGATGCTGGCCGCCGAGGGTATCGATTACCAGCAGTACCGCCGCGAGATGCGTGACCAGATCGCCATCGAGCAGCTGCGCCAGCGCGACGTGCTGGCGCGCATCAGCGTGACCCCCCGGGAGATCGACGAGTACCTGACGCGCCAGGCCGGCCGCGCCTCCTTCAACATGGAGTACAACATCTCGCAGATCCTGGTCGCGGTATCGACCACGGCAACGCCAGATGTCATCGCCGCTGCCGAGAAGAAGGCCAATGACCTCTACCAGCGGCTCAAGGCAGGGGAGGACTTCGCCCAGCTGGCGGTGACCAATTCCGACGGCCAGCAGGCGCTGGAGGGCGGCAGCCTCGGCTGGAAGAAGGGCGACGAACTGCCCACCCTGTTCGCCGACCTGGTGCCCGGCATGCAGAAGGGCCAGGTCGCCGAGCCGATTCGCAGCGCCAGTGGCTTCCATCTGGTCAGGCTCAACGATCGTCGCGGCGGCGACCCGATCATCGAGCAGCAGGTGCACGTGCGCCACATCCTCATCGCACCGAACGAGGTGCTGGACAGCGACGCGGCGCGCGAGAAGATCCAGGGCATCCGCCAGCGCATCGTCGCCGGCGATGACTTCGCCACCGTCGCCCGTGCCGTCTCCGATGATCCTGGCTCGAAGAACGAGGGTGGCGACCTCGGCTGGACCGGCCCGGGCACCTTCGCCCCGGAGTTCCAGACGGTGGTGGACGGCATCGCGCCCAACACCCTCAGCGAGCCGTTCCGCACCCGCTTTGGCTGGCACATCCTCGAAGTCCTCGGCCGTCGCACCCAGGACACCACCGAAGAGGTGAAGCGCCAGCAGGCGGCGCTCGCCATCCGCAACAGCAAGCTCGGCGAGGAAACCGAGATCTGGATGCACCGGCTGCGCGACCAGGCGTTCGTCGAAACGCGCATCTGAGCGCCGCCCGCACCAGGCTGGCCCACATGATCCCGCGCATAGCCCTGACCCCCGGCGAACCGGCCGGCATCGGGCCGGACCTCGTCGCCCGGCTGGCGGCCGATGGCGCCGCCGCTGAGCTGGTCGCCATCGCCGATCCGCAACTCATCGCCGCGCGTGCCCGCCAGCTGGGCATCCAGCTGGAGCTGCTGCCCTACCAGCGCGGCATGGCTGCGAAACCCAGCGCCCCGGGGCGCCTGCTGGTGGATGCCCGGCCGCTGCGGGTACCGGCGCAGGCCGGGCGCCCGGACGCCGCCAATGCCGGCTACGTCCTCGACACCCTGAACCGCGCCGCCACCGGCTGCCTCGCGGGCGAGTTCGCCGCCATGGTCACCGCACCGGTGCACAAGGGCGTGATCAACGATGCCGGCATCGCCTTCTCCGGCCACACGGAGTACCTCGCCGGCCTGACGGGCGCCGCGCAGCCGGTCATGCTGCTGGTGGCTGGCACGCTGCGGGTCGCCCTGCTGACCACCCACCTGGCGCTGCGCGCGGTGCCCGATGCCATCACCGGCACGCGCATCGAGGCCGTGGCCCGGGTGCTGCATGACGGGCTGGTGACGGCCTTCGGCATCGACCGCCCGCGCATTGCCGTGCTCGGCCTCAATCCCCACGCCGGCGAGTCCGGGCACCTCGGCAACGAGGAACAGTCGGTGATCGGGCCGGCGCTGGCGCGGCTGCGCAGCGCGGGGCTGGCCGTCGAAGGACCGCTGCCGGCCGACAGCGCCTTCACGCCCGCCGCGCTGGCGCAGTGCGACGCCGTGCTCGCCATGTACCACGACCAGGGCCTGCCGGTACTCAAGCACGCCGGCTTCGGGCATGCCGTCAACCTGACCCTCGGTCTGCCTATCCTGCGCACTTCGGTGGACCACGGCACGGCGCTGGAACTGGCCGGTACCGGCCGGGCCGATGCTGGCAGCCTGCGTGCGGCCCTGGCCCTGGCGATCGACATCGCGCGGCGCCGGCGCGCGTGAAGCACCGCCCGCGCAAGTCCCTCGGCCAGCACTTCCTCCATGACCGCCAGGTCATCGGCCGCATCCTCGCGGCCGTCGATCCGCAGCCCGGTGAACGCTTCGTCGAGATCGGTCCCGGCCGCGGCGCGCTGACGCGGCCGCTGCTCGAGGTGCCGGTCGAGCTCGATGTCGTGGAACTGGACCGCGAGCTGGCCGACGCGCTGGCTCGGGACCTCGCAGGCCGAGGACTGCGCGTTCACCACGCCGATGCCCTGAAATTCGACTATCGCCAGCTCGGCGCCGCACCGCGCTCGCTGCGGCTGGCCGCCAATCTGCCCTACAACATCTCCACGCCGCTGCTCTTCCACCTGCTCGACCAGCAGGACAGCTTCCGTGACCTGCACGTGATGCTGCAGCGCGAGGTGGTGGAACGCATGACGGCGGCGCCGGGCAGCGCCGAGTACGGCCGCCTGACCGTGGCGCTGGCGGCGCGCTGTCGCGTGGAGAAGCTGTTTATCGTCCGGCCCGGCGCATTCACGCCGCCGCCGCAGGTGGACTCCGCCGTGGCCCGCCTGGTGCCCGATACGTCACTGGCTGCGCGCATCACCGATCCGCCCGCGTTCGACCGGCTGCTGACACGTGCCTTTTCCATGCGTCGGAAGCGCCTGGCCAACGCACTTAAGGGCCTGCTCGCCACCGCCGACATCAGCGCCTGCGGCATCGACCCCGGCTGCCGGCCGGGCGACGTGCCACCCGACGCCTGGATCGCACTGGCGAACCGTTACGGGTATTAAGGTGAATTAAGGGGACAGTTTACTCAACTCTGACGATTGACCGAGTTCTCAGGCGGCTACTTTCCAGAGTTGAGTAAACTGTCCCCTTAATTCACCTTAATTCACGCGGGCGCTAGAATGCGCCCATGTCCAGGTCCACGCATCGCGTCACCATCGAGATCGAGGTCGAAACGGCCTACCTGCCGGAGCAGTCCGATCCCGCCGTCCCGCGCTACGTATTCGCCTATACCATCACCATCCGCAACCGCGGCGCGGTACCGGCCACGCTGCTCACCCGCCGCTGGGTCATCACCGACGCCAACGGCAAGGTGCGCGAGGTGGCCGGCGAGGGCGTGGTCGGCGAGCAGCCCTGCATCGCGCCGGGCGAGGCCCACCGCTATTCCAGCGGCGCCATCATCGAGACGCCGGTCGGCGTGATGGAAGGCAGCTACGGCATGGTGACCGACGACGGCCTGCGCTTCCCCGCCTCCATCCCCGCGTTCCGCCTGGCGGTACCCGGCATCCTGCACTGAGGGAGCGACGACCGGATGGCCATCCACGCCATCGGCGACGTCCAGGGATGCTACGAGCCGCTCGCCCGGCTGCTCGATGCGCTGAAGGTCGACCCGGCCAGCGACGAGATCTGGTTCGTCGGCGACCTGGTCAACCGCGGCCCCCGCTCGCTGGAGGTGTTGCGGCTGGTGAAGTCCCTCGGCCGGGCCGCCACGGTGGTCCTCGGCAACCACGACCTGCACCTGCTCGCCTTCGGCCTGACCGGCCAGGCCCGCGCGGCCGACCAGGACCTGCGGGAGGTCCTCGACGCCCCGGACCGCAGCGAGCTGCTCGACTGGCTGCGCGCGCGGCCGCTGGCGCATTACCGGCCCGACCTCAACACCCTGATGGTGCACGCCGGGGTGGCCCCGGGCTGGGACCCGCTGCAGACCGTCAAGCTGGCCCGCGAAGTGGAGCGCATCCTGCGCGGTGACGGCTGCGCGGCCTTCCTCGCCGGGATGTACGGCGACGAGCCGGCGCGCTGGTCGACCGGCCTGCAGGGCACGGCGCGCCTGCGCTTCATCGTCAACTGCCTGACCCGCATCCGCTACTGCGATGCCGACGGCCGGCTGGACTTCGTGCAGAACGGCCCGCCAGGCAGCCAGCCAGCCGGACTCGTGCCCTGGTTCGAGGTACCCAGCCGCGCCACCCAGGCGGTACGCGTGGTCTTCGGCCACTGGTCCGCGCTCGGTTTCCTGCAGCGGGCCAACCTCCTCGGCATCGACACCGGCTGTGTCTGGGGCCGTGGCCTGACGGCGGTGCGCCTGGACGGACCCGCAAGGGTCACCACGGTTGCCTGCACCCGCACTGCCCCGGCCGGCTGAAACGCTTTAATCAATCATGGCCCCCCGGGGGGCGTGTATCCTTGCCGCCCGAAGAAGGCGACGGGTGAGTGACATGGGTTACGGCAATACAGGGTTGCGCAGCCTCGGATTGGCCGGGCTCACCGGCCTGCTCGTCCTGGCGCTGCCCGGTTGCAAGCCTGGCGGACCGGCACCCGGGGCCAAGCCACCGCAGGTCACCGTCGCCCGGCCACTGGCGCGCGAGGTCACCGACTGGGACGAATACACCGGCCGCCTCGCCGCACCGGAATCGGTGGACATCCGTGCCCGGGTCAGCGGCTACCTCAGCGAGGTCCCGTTCGACGAGGGCGCCATGGTGGGCAAGGGCGAGCTGCTCGCCGTCATCGACCGCCGTCCCTACCAGGCGGTCGTGGCAGCCGCTCGTGCGGCCCTGAGCGGCGCGCAGGCACGCGTCGAGCTGGCCGAGCTCAATGCCAGCCGCGCGACGCAGTTGCTGGCGGCGCGCATGATCGCGCAGCGCGACTTCGATGCCGCCAGCGAGGAACGCAAGGCCGCCGCCGCGGCACTGGCCGCCGCCGAAGCCGCACTGCGTTCCGCCGAACTCGACCTCGGCTTCTGCGAGGTGCGCTCGCCGATCGCCGGCCGCGTCGGGCGGCGGCTGGTCACCACCGGCAATTACGTCGCCGGCGGCACCAAGGACGCCACCCTGCTCACCACCGTCGTCTCGATCGACCCCATCCACGTCTACGTGAATGCCGACGAGAGCGCCTACCTCCGCTACCAGCGGCTCGCCCAGGCCGGTGGCCGGCCGAGCTCACGCAATACGCCCACGCTGGTACGGCTGGCGCTGGCCGACGAGCAGGGTTTCCCGCATCAGGGCCACATGGACTTCGTCGACAACCAGGTGGATCCGTCCACGGGCACGGTGCAGGGCCGGGCGGTGTTCCCCAATCCCGACGGCGTGCTGACCCCGGGCATGTTCGCCCGTGTGCAGGTCGTCGGTGAAGGCCCCTACCCGGCACTGCTGGTCCCGGATGCCGCCATCGCCACCGACCAGGCCCGGCGCATCGTCTTCGTGGTCGGCGCCGACAATGTCGTGCAGCAGCGGGTGGTCGAGCCCGGCCGCCAGCACGGCAAGCTGCGCGTGCTGCGCAGCGGTGTCGACGCCAATGACCGCATCATCATCAACGGCCTGCAGCGCGCACGCCCGGGCCAGACGGTCGAACCCGTCGACGGCGTCATCGAGGAATGAGGTTCAGCCACTTCTTCATCGACCGGCCGCGCTTCGCGGCCGTGGTTGCCATCATCGTCATGCTGGTGGGGTCGCTCGCCTACCTGGGGCTGCCGGTGGCGCAGTACCCGGAGGTCGCGCCGCCGACCATCGTCGTGCAGGCGACCTATCCCGGGGCCAGCCCCCAGGTCATCGCCGAGACCGTGGCGGCGCCCCTGGAGCAGGAGATCAACGGCGTGGAGCACATGCTGTACATGACCTCCTCCTCCACCAACGACGGTGCCATGAGCCTGACCATCACCTTCGAACTCGGCACCAACCTCGACATCGCCCAGGTGCAGGTGCAGAACCGCGTTGCGATAGCGGAAACCAGACTGCCGGAAGACGTGCGCCGGCTCGGCATCGTCACCCAGAAGAGCTCGCCCGACCTGATGATCGCCGTGCACCTGGTGTCGCCCGATAACAGCCTCGACCAGCTGTACATCTCCAACTACGCGCTGCTGCGTATCCGCGACGTGCTGGCGCGCATCAACGGCGTGGGCCAGATCTTTGTGTTCGGCGCCAGCGAATACAGCATGCGCATCTGGCTCGACCCCGAGCGCATGGCGGCGCGCGACATCACCGCCAGCGAGGTCGTGGCCGCGCTGCGCAACCAAAATACCCAGCTGGCCGGTGGCGCACTCGGCGTGCCACCGGTCGTCGGCGACAACGCCTTCCAGGTCACCATCACCGGCCAGGGGCGGCTGGTGACGGCGGAGGAATTCGGCGCGGTCATCGTCGGCACTGGCAATGATGGTCGGCTGATACGGGTTCGTGACATCGCGCGGGTCGAGCTGGGTGCCAAGGACTACCGCACCAGGAGCTTCCTCGATGGGCAGCCGGCCGTCGCCCTGGCCATGTTCCAGCGGCCGGGCAGCAATGCCCTGCAGACCGCGCAGGCCGTGATGGACGCGATGCAGGAACTCTCGGCGGATTTCCCGAAGGGACTCGAGTACCGGATCGTCTACAACCCATCGGCCTACATCGCGCAGTCCATCGAGGCGGTCTACGAGACCATCCTGGAAGCGGCCGCCCTGGTGGTGCTGGTGATCCTGCTGTTCCTGCAGAACTGGCGGGCGGCCACTATCGCCATCGTTGCCATACCGGTGTCGCTGATCGGCACCTTCGGCGTGCTCGGCGCCGTGGGCTTCTCGCTGAACACCCTCACGCTGTTCGGCCTGGTGCTCGCCATCGGCATCGTGGTCGACGATGCCATCGTGGTGGTGGAGAACATCGAGCGCGACCTCGATCGCGGCCTCTCCCCCCGCGAAGCCGCCCGGCACACCATGACCGAGGTCGGCGCGGCCCTGGTCTCCATCGCCCTGGTCCTGACCGCGGTGTTCCTGCCGGCCATCTTCGTCGGCGGCATCACCGGCGCCTTCTTCCGCCAGTTCGGCGTCACCATCGCCGCCGCCACCGCCATTTCCCTGCTGGTCTCGCTGACCCTCAGCCCGGCGCTGGGAGCCATCCTGCTGCGCCCGGCGAGCGCGCCACCGGATGCCGTCGACCGCTGGCTCAGCCGCCTGGCCGGCCCGGTATTCCACGCCTTCAATGCCGGTTTCGATGCCGTGCGCCGTGCCTATGCGCGTTCCGCCCGTCAGGTAGTGACCCACCCGCGGCTGTCCATGGGCGCATTCCTGGCACTGCTGCTGGCCACGGCCGGCATGTTCCAGTTCGCGGCAACCGGTTTCATCCCGACCCAGGATCAGGGGTATCTCATCGCGCTCGTCGAGTTGCCCAAGGGTTCGGCACTGCAGCGCACCAACGCTGTCGTGGAGCGGGCGACGAAGATCATCCGGGAGACTCCCGGCGTGGAACATGCAGTGGCGTTCTCGGGATTCTCGGTGGCGACGGGTTCGAGCCAGGCGCAGTCCGGCACGATCTTCCTCGGCCTCAAGCCGCATGCCGAGCGTGGACCGGACATGAGCGCCGCGGCGATTGCCGGCCGCCTCAACCAGGCATTGATGCAGGTCCAGGATGCCCAGATCTTCGTCATCGCCCCACCCCCGGTGCGCGGCATCGGCACCGGCGCCGACTTCAAGATGATGGTGGAAGACCGTGGCGGCCACGGCCTGGCAGCGCTCGAGGCCGCCACCTGGCAGCTCGCCGGCGCGGCAACGCAGTCCGGCAAGGTCGCCCGCGCCTTCACGACCTTCAGCACCGGCTCGCCGGAGTACTTCATCGACATCGACCGCACGCGCGCCGAGATGCTCGACGTGCCGGTGGAGAACGTGTTCGAGACGCTGCAGGTGTACCTTGGGTCGGCCTACGTCAACGACTTCACGCTCTTCGGCCGCAACTACCGCGTCACCGCTCAGGCGGATGCGCCGTTTCGCCTCACGCCGGAAGACATCGCGCGGCTGGAGACCCGCAATCGCAGCGGCGGCATGGTGCCGCTCGGCTCGGTGACTACGGTCCGCGCCTCCTCCGGCCCGGACCGCGTGGTGCGCCACAACAGCTACCCGGCGGCCGAACTGCAGGTCGGCACGCCACCGGGCGCGAGCAGCGGCGACGTCCTCGCCACGATGGAGAACCTCGCCCGCCAGGCGTTGCCCCAGGGCTTTGGCTACGACTGGACGGAACTGGCATTCCAGCAACGCCAGAGCACCGGCATCGGCCTGTTCATCTTCCCGCTGAGTGTGCTGTTCGTGTTCCTGGTGCTGACCGCGCAGTACGAGAGCTGGTCACTGCCCTTCGCCATCGTGCTGATCGTGCCGCTGTGCCTGCTGTTCGCACTGATGGCGCTGATGGCGCGCAGCATGGACGTCAACATCCTCGCCCAGATCGGCTTCGTGGTGCTGGTCGGCCTGGCGAGCAAGAACGCCATCCTGATCGTCGAGTTCGCCCGCCAGAAGCAGGATGCCGGCATGGATCCGCTGGCCGCCGCGGTCGAGGCCGCGGAGCTGCGCCTGCGGCCGATCCTGATGACCTCCCTCGCCTTCATCCTCGGCGTGCTGCCGCTCGCCTTCGCCAATGGCGCCGCCGCCGAGATGCGCCGCGTGCTCGGCACCGTGGTCTTCGGCGGCATGCTCGGCGTGACCATCATCGGGCTGTACCTGACGCCCGTGTTCTTCGTGGTGATCCGCGGCTGGCTGGCACGGCGCTGGCCGCCGGCCACGCAGCCGCCGGCTGCCGACGAGGTCGATCCCGAGTCCGACTGATGGCGCCTAGACCGCCACCGGCGCGCGGATGGCGGCATGGCTGCGGTAGTCCTCGACCAGGAAATCCTCGAAGACATAGTCCGAGATCGACGACGGCCGGCGTTGCAGCACCAGCCGCGGCAGCGCCAGCGGCTCCCGGCGCAGCTGTTCCCGCGCCTGCTCCAGGTGGTTGAGGTAGAGGTGGCAGTCGCCACCGGTCCAGATGAACTCTCCCGGCACGAGGCCCGTCTGCTGGGCCACCATGTGGGTCAGCAGCGCATAGGATGCGATGTTGAACGGCACGCCGAGGAACACATCGGCGCTGCGCTGGTAGAGCTGGCAGGACAGCCGGCCGCCGGCGACGTGGAACTGGAACAGCAAGTGGCAGGGCGCGAGGCGCATGCGCGGGATCTCCGCCACGTTCCAGGCGCTGACGACCAGCCGGCGCGAGTCCGGGTCACGCCTCAGGGTATCGATCACCTGCTGCACCTGGTCGATGCCGGTGCCGTCCGCTGCCGGCCAGGAGCGCCACTGCGCGCCATAGACGGGACCGAGGTCGCCGTTGGCATCCGCCCATTCGTCCCAGATGCTGACCTGGTGCTCATGCAGGTAGGCGATGTTGGTGTCGCCGCGCAGGAACCACAGCAGCTCGTGGATGATGGAGCGCAGGTGCACCTTCTTGGTGGTGACCAGCGGAAAGCCCGCGGCGAGGTCGAAGCGCATCTGGTGGCCGAAGACGCTGAGCGTGCCGGTTCCCGTGCGGTCGGCCTTGCGCACGCCGTGGTCGAGGATGTGCTGCATCAGGTCGAGGTACTGGCGCATGGGGTCTCGGACGATGGCTGCCTGGGGGCGGCCAGTTTAGCGGCTGGGGCCGGATCCGGCAGCCTGTGCAGCCGAGGGCCGGCGCCAGGCCAGCGCCAGCAGCAGCAGGCCGCCGGCGATCATCGGCAGCGAGAGCAGCTGGCCCATGGTGAACCAGCCCCAGGCGAGGTAGCCGATCTGCACGTCCGGCAGCCGCAGGAATTCGACGCTGAAGCGCGCGCTGCCATACACCAGCAGGAACAGCCCGGAGACTGCCATGGGCGGGCGCTGCCGGCGCGAGAACAGCCACAGCACCGTGAACAGCAGCAGCCCCTCCAGCAGCGCCTCGTAGAGCTGCGAGGGGTGGCGCGGCACGCCATCGACGATCACCGCCCAGGGCAGCTGCGTCGGCTTGCCCCAGAGCTCCCCGTTGATGAAATTGCCGAGCCGCCCCGCGCCGAGGCCGATGGGCACCAGCGGCGCGATGAAGTCGGTCAGCGCAAAAAAACCGGCGCCGATCGAGCGGCCGTAGAGCAGCATCGCCGCGAGCACGCCGAGCAGCCCGCCATGGAAGGACATGCCGCCCTCCCAGATGCGGAACAGGGACAGCGGATCCTCCAGCAGCTGGTCGCGCCCGTAGAAGAGCATGTAGCCGATGCGCCCGCCGAGGATCACGCCCAGGGCGCCGTAGAAGATCAGGTCATCAATCTGTTCCGGTCGCACCGGCGACCAGGGCCGCTGCGCGCGGCGCCGGCCCAGCCACCAGGCGGCGGCGAATCCCACCAGGTACATGAGGCCGTACCAGCGCACCGCCAGCGGGCCGAGGCGGATGGCCACCGGATCGAAATGGGCGAACTCGATCATGCGACCTTCATGGTGCCGGCCCGGAATGCGGCCGGCGCTCTGCCTTCCAGCGATCGACGCGCTCGCGCACCATGGCTTCGATGTCCTCCCAGGACCCGGCACGCGGCCCCGGCAGGTGGTCGTTGGTTGAATTCACCACGACGATGGTCTCGTGGCCGGCTGCGCGCAGCGCCTGGATGTTCTCCGGGCTGTCCTCGAGGTACAGGTCGGCACCCACCGCGGCCTTGTCGCGCATGAAGCAGATGTCCCAGTACGGGATACCGTGGTGCTCCAGCCACTCGGTGGTCTGGCGGATGGCTTCCTTGTGGAACCAGTGGATGTACAGCCGGTGGGTGATGATGCGGATGCGGATGTCGCCGGCCGCGCTCATGCGCCGCAGGGCCGCCGGTGCGCCGGGAATCGGCGGCAGGCGCGCGAACAGCTCGCGGTCCTTGACGGCGAAGCGGTGCAGGGCATCGTAGCCACCGGCCCGTTCCAGGCCCCATTCCCGGAAGCCGTAGCTGATCTGGTCCGTGAGGCTGGATTCGGCGACACCGAGCCACTCAGCAGCGATGGGCTTCAGGCCACGGGCGAAATCCGCGACCACGCCGTCGAGGTCGACACCGAGGACGAACTGTCGGCCCCCGGCCTGGCTCACGCGCCACCGTCCGCGAGCTTCAGGCCGACGATGCCGATGAAGATGCAGGCCGCCGAGGCCACCCGCAGGCCGTTGCCCGGCTCGTCGAAAAGGAGGATGCCGGTGATGAACACGCCCACCGCACCGATGCCGGTCCACACGGCGTAGGCCGTGCCGAGGGGAATGCCGCGCAGCGCAAGCCAGAGCAGCACGGTGCTCAGGCCGAGGCAGGCCAGGGCGATCGTGATGCCCTGCCAGCGCCAGCCGGGCAGTTGCGAGAGCTTGAAGCCCAGCGGCCAGCCGATTTCCATGATGCCGGCCAGCAGCAGATAGAACCATGCCATGGCCGCACTCTACGGCCCAGCCGCGCGGGGCTCAATAGCGCCCCGGCGCATGCCAGCCGTGCCCGGGATCAGCAATGCCCGTGGTCGTCACTTCAGGCTGCGGTAGCGCCGGATCAGCGCATTGGTCGAGCTGTCGTGCGCGAGTTCGGGCTCCGCCGCACCTTCCAGCTCGGGGACGATGCGCTGCGCCAGCGCCTTGCCGAGTTCCACGCCCCACTGGTCGAAGGAGTTGATCTGCCAGATCGCGCCCTGCACGAACACGTTGTGCTCGTAGAGCGCCACCAGCCGGCCCAGCGCCGCCGGCGTCAGCGCCTCCAGCAACAGCGTGTTCGACGGCCGGTTGCCGGGAAACACCCGGTGTGGCACCAGCCAGTCCGGCGTGCCCTCCGCTTTCACCTGGCGCGCGGTCTTGCCGAAGGCCAGCGCCTCGGACTGTGCAAAGACGTTCGCCAGCAGCAGGTCCTGGTGGCGGCCAAGCGGATTGGCGCTGCGCGCGAATGCGATGAAATCGCAGGGAATGAGCCGCGTGCCCTGGTGGATCAGCTGGTAGAAGGAGTGCTGGCCATTGGTGCCGGGCTCGCCCCAGTAGATCGGTCCGGTGTCGCTGCCGACCGGCTGGCCATCACGCGTCACCTGCTTGCCGTTGCTCTCCATGGTGAGCTGCTGGAGGTAGGCCGGGAATCGCTTCAGGTACTGCTCGTAGGGCAGCACGGCCACGGTCTGCGCACCGAAGAAATTGTTGTACCAGATAGCCAGCAGGCCCATCAGCACCGGGATGTTGCGGTCGAAGGGCGCGCTGCGGAAGTGTTCGTCCATCTCATGGAAGCCGGCCAGCATCGCCTGGAAATGCTCCGGGCCGATGGCGATCATGGTCGACAGGCCAATGGCGGAATCCATCGAGTAGCGCCCGCCGACCCAGTCCCAGAAGCCGAACATGTTGGCCGTGTCGATTCCGAACTTCGCCACCTCCGGTGCATTGGTCGACACCGCCACGAAATGCCGGGCAACCGCGGCCGCCTCGCCCCGCATGCCGGCCAGCAGCCAGTCGCGCGCGCTGGCGGCGTTGGTCATGGTTTCCAGCGTGGTGAAAGTCTTGGAGGAGACGATGAACAGCGTCTCCTCCGCATCGAGGTCACGCACCGCCTCGGTGAAATCCGTGCCATCGACGTTGGAGACGAAGCGGAAGCGCATGCTGCGCTCGCTGTAGTGCTTCAGCGCCTCGCTGGCCATGACCGGCCCGAGGTCCGAGCCGCCGATGCCGATGTTGACGACATTGCGGATGCGCCTGCCGGTATGGCCCTGCCATTCGCCGCTGCGTACCCGGCGGGCGAAGGCCGCCATCCGCTCGAGGACCGCATGCACCTCCGGCACCACGTCACGGCCGTCGTGGAGGATGCGCGCGGTACGCGGCGCGCGTAGTGCGACATGCAGCACGGATCGCTGCTCCGAGCTGTTGATGCGGTCGCCCCGGAACATGGCATCGATCTGCCCGCGCAGGCCCGACTCCTGCGCGAGCTGCAGCAGCAGCTGCAGTGTCTCATCGGTGATCCGGTTCTTGGAGTAGTCGAGGTAGATGCCCGCGGCCTCGACCGCAAGCCGCGTGCCACGCTGCGGATCCCTGGCGAAGAGCTGCCGCAGGTGGACGCGCCGCAGCTGGCGGTGGTGCTGCTTAAGTGCCAGCCAGGCTGGCCGTGCCTGCAAGGCCGGTATGCTCATGATTGCCTGCCCTCCGGATCCTGGCGACGCGCCTCAGCCTGCTTTGCCGATGGCGGCGCCCCTGGTACCGATATGCGCCATCAGCTCGTTCCAGGACCTGACGAATGCAGCCGCACCCTCGTCCTGCAAGCGTGTCGCCAGTGCCGCGGTATCGATGCCGGCGCGGGCGAATGCCGCGAGTACGGCATCGCAGTCCCCGCCGTCGGCTGCCAGCGTTCCATCCAGCACCCCATGATCGGCGAACGCCTGCAGGGTCTTCTCCGGGATGGTGTTGATGGTGAACGGCGCGGCGAAGGCCCTGACGTAGAGGATGTCCGACGCCTTCGGGTCCTTGGTGCCGGTGCTGGCCCAGAGCAGCCGCTGTGCGCGGCCACCGGCGTTGGCGATGCGCTGGAAGCGTGCGGAAGCGAGCAGCTGCCGGTACGCGCGGTAGGTCTGCTGGCCGATCGCGATGCCGAGCCGGTTCACCAGCTCCGCCGGAACCTTGCCGGCCACCGCCACGTCCCAGCGGCTGATGAACAGCGAGGCGACCGAAGGCACGGCCGGATTCAGGCCGGCAGCGATCCGCCGCTCGACACCGCGCAGGTAGGCATCCGCCGCCGCAAGATATTGCTCGCAGGAGAACAGCAGCGTGACGTTGATCGGCACACCGGCGAAGGTGGCCTCCTCGATCGCCGGCAGCCCTTCGCGGGTGCCCGGGATCTTGATGAAGAGGTTGGGCCTGGCGGCACGTGCATGCAGCCGGCGCGCCTCGTCCAGCGTGCTGGCGGTATCGCGGGCCAGCAGCGGTGATACCTCGAGCGAGACGTAGCCGTCCACGCCGTCGCTGCGGGCATGGATCGGCGCGAACAGGTCGGCGGCGCGGGTCAGGTCCGCCAGGGCCAGTCCGAAGAAGATCTCCTCCGCCGGTCTGGCGGCCGCCGCCTGGCGCGCAATATCCGCATCGTACACGCGGCTGTTCTTGATCGCCTGGTCGAAGATGGTGGGGTTCGAGGTCAGCCCGGTCACCGCGAAGTCGTCGATGTAGCGCTGCAGCGTCCCGCTGTCGAGGAGTTCGCGGGTGATGTTGTCGAGCCAGAGGCTCTGGCCGAGGTCGTGGAGTTTCCTGTTCGGGTTCATTGCGTCACCTTGCGGCTGGCTGTTTCGAGTGGCCCGATGCAGCGGGCCCGTCCGGCCGGAATACCCTGCGCCGCCGGGCACCGGCGTGGACGCTGGAGAGCGGGTGCCGGGAGCGGCACCCGGGCGATCGTGGGGAATGCTACTTGCGCAGCGAAACCGTGACGATGGCCGAGGAGTCCTGCAGCGCAGTGATGCCGTGCGTAACGCCGCCGGTGAGGTACAGCAGCTGTCCCGCCCGCAGCACATGCGGCACGTTGTCGGCCTTGACCTCGATGGAACCCTCGATGCACTGGACGGTGATTTCACCAGCGACCTTGTGCGGCGGCCAGGCCTTGCCCGCCATCAGCACCACGCGCATGACCTCCAGGTCCACGGACTTGAAGAGCGCAACCGATCTCTCCTGCGCCAGGCGCGCACCCAGTGGCTGGATGTCGATCGCCTGGCCTGGACTTGCGTGCGGTAATGCCATGATCTAGGGGTTCTGCCCGAGGGTTGTTGGCGCCGCTCAGGCGCCTGGGTTTTCCGGGGTTGGGCGCGGGCCAGGCCTCTGTTCCGCGCCGGGAATGTTCAACCGAATCATAGCCGCGTGCCGGGGTCTGTCAAGGGACGCAGGCCGCTATGCATTTGCCGACGAGTTCTTCGGCATGCGCTACTTGGGCCGGTACAGCGCGCAGAGCTTGTTGCCGTCCGGGTCGCGGACGTAGGCCAGGTATACGTCACCAAACCGGCCATGGCGCAGCCCGGGCGGATCTTCGATCGATGTTCCGCCATTTGCCAGCGCCGCATCGTGGAACTGCCGCACCTGCAGTTCGGAACCACACTTGAAGCCGATCGTGGCGCCATTCGCAGCCGTGGCCGGCTCGCCATTGATCGGCTCGCTGATGCAGAACGTTCCGCGGTTGTGCATGTAGAACAGGCGGTTCTGGCCGGTGCTGTTCTGGTTCTGCATGGCCTCGCCCGCTCCAAGCACGCCGAAGATGGCGTCGTAGAATCGCTTCGAGCGATTGATGTCGTTGGAGCCAACCATGATGTGACTGAACATGCGGTGCTCTCCAGTGTTGCCGTTAACTGCTCTGCAACGTCCGCTCAATCCGGCGGTCGGGTGCCAGCCAGATGAGCGCCATCCACGGCCAGAGGCCGCTCCTCGCCCATCGCCACTTCCCGGCCCCCGGCTGTGGCATCAATCAGCCGGAGCGCCCGGCAAGGTGGCCAAACCGGCGACGCAGCCTGCCGGGGAAACGTGCTGGATCCCTGAAAAACCGGAACACTGCAAACGCGATCTTCTGCAGGCGCGTGTAGTTCGAGGGAAACTTGCGGAGCAAGGACGGCAACGGCTGCACATCCGATTCACTGAACCCGATGCCGTGCCAGGGCAGGTTGCAGGCTCCGCGCAGGAATGCGGTACCGTCGAATCCCGTGAACAGGTAGGTGATGGCACTTGAGTCCGTGCGCAGGTCCCGGGGATCGTTGGACTCCAGCTGAAACAGGTGGAAATCCTGTCTTCGGACAAAGAAGGCATTGAAGGGCAGCACGCAGACCAGTTCATAGCCCTTTTCCCGGCCCAGTTCCACCAGCGAGGTAAGGCTCGACCCCTGGTTGACCGCGGGATCCGCCTTCTGGACGAACTCGATGCCGGTCGGAATCGTCGGGTTGAACTCGACTACGACAACCTTGGGCTGGTAATGCACAACCTGCTTCCATACGTGATAATCGTTGCCATCGATGTCTATGGATAACAGGTCGAAATCCCTGGGTATGGGCGTACCGGCGAGAATGCGGTCCAAGTTGTCGTCATCGCCGAACCCAACGAAGCAATTGATCGGAATGACCCTGCTCCCCTGCTGGGCGTAGTTGCCCTGCAATTCGAGGAATCGCTGCCGGTCGGCTTCGATCAGCACCGCAGAATAGTTCTTTGCGAGGATCAGATGCCGGGTGTTGGTCAGGTAAACCCCGTCCCAGGCCCCGAATTCGACGCACCACCTGTCGTTGGACGGCAGGACTTCGAGGATCTTCTCGATGATGCCGTCCTCGCCGGCCTGCGAATACTCATCGCGCTGGAATTCAAGTAGCCAGGTAGCTGCGTTCATTTTCTTATCCATTGGAATCGATGAAACGCCCCGGTGGTCCTGGCCCACTCCCACGCGGGCGGGCTGCCGGCAAAGCGGGCCGGCTGGCTGTCAGGCTTTGGCGTCGGCCGCACTGTCCTGGGCTTCCATGAAAGCGCGGCGGAAAGACATCGGGTCGGAGATGCCGGGGATCGGCGCCTGCGGATTGCCCGCGCCGGAAATGACCAGCGTTCCGAAGTTGAAGATCCGCCCGGCGACGCCCTGGTTGACCTGGATGCTTTCAACCCTGGCGATATTCAGCTCGATCGTCTTGCGGCTGATGAAGCCGAACTTGGCGATGACCCGCTTGTTGGTAATGGCCAGCTCGGTCGTCTTGTACTGGATGTAGGCCATCAGCCAGAGGACCAGGCCGAGCCCGAACAGCGGCAGGGTCAACAATCCCAGAAACAGCAGGTGACTCAAGGACCACAGGCTGATGTGCCCGATGTACATCACCCTCTCGTCCTTGATGAGCGCGCCTTCGATGTAGCTTGCCATGCACCCACCGCCCCCAGGCCAGGTAGAACGACGGTGACGATACCCGTGGCGGGTTACAGGGTAAAGCGTCCGGAGCTGTGGCCGGACGCCGGGTAAACCTGGCCACCGGGCACAGCAGGCTCGGCTTCACGCCCAGACCACAGGCAGCCCCGGCTCTTGCTCACGCTGGCCCGTTCCTGCCTGCCTGCTGAGCTCCCGGCGCCATCGGCTGATGGTCGACCCGCTCGAGTCCGGGATCGAGGCATGCCCACGCCGGCGCGCTGGCTGCCCAGATATTCATGGTTGGCCTGAGCGAAGATGGATCATCCAGGTTGCCCACCCGGACAACCCGTAACTGTGGTCGAGCGGAAGACCTGGCAAACAAATGCGACCCGCAGTTCGGGCAGAACTGGCGTGTCACGTCATTGCCGCTGTTCGCCTTCCTTGTATGCTCGGCCAATTCCCCGGTCACGATCAGGCCATCGGCTGGAACCAGCATATTCACCGTTCCATTGGCAGCCAGGTGCTGGCAGTCCCGGCACCAGCAAACCCTCGTCGCCAGGGGCTCTGAAACCAGCCTGAAGCTCACCGCACCACACAGGCATCGCCCGGTTCTTTCCTTCACGGCTGTTACCTCGCTACGGGTATCTGGCGCCAGTGCAGCTGGATCCGGCTACGCCGCCAGATGGCGCCGGCCTTCGGGAGCCGTCAGGCCCCGCAAGACTCATCGAGTCGTATACCCGCCGTTGGCGAATATCGTCTGTCCGGTGATCCACCAGCCATCCGTGGCCAGGAACCTTATGATCGGCACGATATCCTCGATCCTGGTGAGGTTGCCGTTCATGGCCTGCGATTTGTGGAAGGCCACGCGCTCCGGCGTTTCCTGGCCGTAGAAGAACGGTGTGTCCATCGGCCCGGGGCCGACCGCGGTGACCGAGATGCCGCGCGGGCCGAACTCCTTGGCCGCCGCCCGCGTGAAATGCTCGACCGGCGCCTTGCCGCCCGCGTAGGTGGCATAGCCGTCGGTGAATGCCGCAAGCAGCGACGTCACCACGGTAATGATCCTGCCGTTGTCGTTCAACTGCCTGCCGGCTTCCTTGATGAAGAAGTAGGCCGCCTTGGCGTTGATGTCGAACATCGAGTCGTACTCGTCCTCAGTGGTTTCGACAATCGGCTTGCGCAACACCTTGCCGACAGTGTTGACAGCGATATCAACGCCGCCGAACCGTTCCTTCGCCTGGCGGAACAGGGCGGCAACGTTCGCGGGCCGGGTCAGGTCACCCTGCGTCGCGTAGGCCTCGCCGCCGATGTCCTTGACCGCCTTGACCGTTGCTTCGGCATCCCGCCGGGTGCTGTCGCTGTTGTAGTGAACGACCACCCTGGCGCCACCTCTGGCGAACTCGCGGCTGATGAGTCCGCCGAGATTCTTCGCGCCGCCGCCGACGATAACGACTTTGTCCTGAAGCGAGTGAGTAGTCATGGCCAACCCCCGTCCGATCCGGAGCAATCTAGAGTACATCGACTTTTTGGTTCAACTGGCATTTTCCGGGACTGTATCGTGCTATCCATGCCGCCCAGAACAGGCTCGAAAAGAACTGCTCGGCACCAGTGAATCCTGCATGCTCAAGCAAGGCAAGGACCGCCTCATCTGACGCCGGAGGATCCGCGCCCTGCAGTATTTTTGCTCGCTTTGCTTCGGCTTCTTCATTTGTGGCACCGCTCATCCTCCATCTCTCTGCCCATGCGGAAAGGAAAAGCGGCTTGCTGGCGTAAGGAAACCGGTTTCCAGCCAGGATAAGCGGCGCACCTGGCTTCAGTCTCCGCGCGACATCAGTGAGGAGTTCTCTCTTCTCATCCACACCATGCAAATGGTGAATGACACCAATCAATGTTGCGGCGTCGAACTTTCCTTCCTCCGGCAGATCACTGACATAGCCAGGATGTAGCTCGACACGGGATGCCAGCCCATTCCGAGCCAGCGAATCCCTCGACATTTCCAGCATCGGCTCGGAGGGATCAACCGCCGAGAAACTCCAGCCGGGTGCCAGTCTGGACGCAGCCACGATTTCCTGGGCCGTGCCGCCCGCGCCGACCACGAGAATCCGGGCCTGGCTGGATGGCCCAAGCACCGCAGACAGCAGGCAGGCGGCGAGATCGTGACAGGCCTCGTAACCGGCAAGGGCAATACGGCTTTGCTGCGCATATTCACTCGCCCTGGCCGGATCGAATTTACTCGCTGAATCCGTCATATTTAGCCCCGCAGCCGGTTGGCCCTGGAAACAGCCGGCGATCGAGCGGCAAGCCGTCCCCTTGATTGACCTGTCAGGCCCGCCACTCCCACACCTCTCCCGCATCCGCATCCTGGGCCAGACCGACGACGGAAAATCCCAGGCGACGAAGAATCTTTGTTGAAGGGTTCTCTTCCTTGAGCGTAAACGCTTTGAGCGCTACGTCAGGCACGTGACTGCGAGCGGCCTCTACAAGAGCAGCGGCGGTCCTGGACGCAAATCCCTGGCCCTGCTCGCCCTCGAGGGTGAAGTACGCGATCTCCACGACGCCATCCCGGGGTGGTCCCACAAATGCACCACCACCGACTGCACGACCGTCAGCAACGGCTACATAGCCGATCCATGGGGGCACGAAGCCGACGCGACGATAGAGGTCTGCGGTAGCCCGCAAGTTCTCCTTCAGGGAGTCCGGCATGGCGGCAATGGCCCGGACAGGATTGCCATCCTGATCGCAGGGTACAAGTTCGAAATTCATGAGGACCCGGTGCTCTGCAAGGACGGGCTCGAGGCCCGGCTACATTGTAAGCCCTGACAGGCGCCAGGCCGCGATGGCCACACCGAGTGACCCGCAAGGCGATGCGTTCTCGATTGCACCTGGCATGCCGCTCCGTTTGCCGCTGCTGGCTAGTCTTCATTCCGCAGTGAACTCCGCCGCGACTCACGCCATAGCCCCCAGCCGAGCCCGGCGAACAGGCCCAGCGGGCCGGTGATGAAAATCCCCAGCAGCGGGCCCTGGTTAGATTCCGGGGTCAGCCACAGCGGCCCGAAGAACCCCAGCACGAATCCCAGCCCGCCGAGTCCGACAGCCCAGAGCGCCACCCGCAGTTGTGCCGCAAAGTCGAGCGTCGGGCGGTGACCGAACACGCCATAACGGTAAGCGACGGCGAGAGCCAGGCCGATCAGCAGCAAGGTGCCCAGCATGGTCCTCCCTGGCGGCATGGAATTGGCGGGTACTGCATGGCCGCAGCCGCGAAGCTATTTCGGCTTGAACGAATTGTCAGGTGTGCACTCAACTGCGGTCCACGATCTTTGTGATTTGCCCATTACTGAACGAAAACTCCGATTGACCTTGAAGGTCAAGGACCGTGCCGGCAGAAAGGCCGTCAGGTATGTCTGCCGCCAGCTTTCCCCGATAGGCGATAGTTGCGACGGCGGAGTCATGGCCGAACGCCAAGCTCGTAATGCGCTGTTCGCGCTCAGAGAACAACGACTTTGATTGCTCTGCGAGTTGCCTGAACTCGCCAATGCCGCTGGTTGCTGCCGTGAGCTGACCGCTGGAATAGTTCTCGAAGCGAACATCTTTGGAAAGAACAGAGAGCATGCCATCAATATCAAAGGCATTGTAGGCAGCCAAGTAGCGGTCAATGAGATCCTTCTTGTTCGAGTTGCTCATGATCTCTCAATGCACCCCTAAGGAAACTCTGAAAAACCGGTCATGACAGCGGCCTTGAGCAAGGCGGGCAAACGGAAGCCGGGAATGGCGCATGAGTTCCGGCTCTGCGCCTCCCGTTTCGATGCAAAACGCCGCATTTCCCGGATTTCACCGACACGTATCCTACGCCGCCAGCCAGCGTCGCCGTATCAGGTACGGATTGGCGAGCGCGCCCGTGACTTCGAGCCGGTGCAGGTGTTTCGCCAGTCCGCGGAAACCGGGTAGAACCCAAATCGCTCGTTAGCTGGCCGGCTCAACGAACCAGCTCGATCTCGCCCGGCCGCCAGCTCTTGTCGAAGAACGGCTCGAGCGGGCTGTAGAGCCGCAGAATCACGAACCAGCCCTTGCCGGGCACCGTCTGGATCCAGTTGCCGCGCTTGACGCCGTCGGGCTGCTTCGGGCCGAAGTACACCGTCGTGACGCCTGACGCGTCCGCCTCGGCGGCGGGCGACGGGTACTTCTGACTGCCGGCGCGCGGATAGCGCTGCGGTGTGTCCAGCATCGAACGCGTCTGGTTGTCGTAGAGCGTCAGGGACCAGAACTTCGCCTCGGGAATGCCTTTGGGCAGCGTTACCTTGTAGGTCTTCGAGCCGTCGAAGAACTGTTTGTTCGCGTCCTGGAACGCCAGCAGGTACTGGGAGCCGATCCCCGGCAGCCGCATCGCCATGGCGGGCGTGATGCCGGTGATGCCGTAGAAGAACGCCGTGCGCGCGTCGAGCGTGCGGTACCCGGTGGACGGGAACGGCTTGACGCCCTCCTGCGTGATCATCGGGATTGGCGTCTCGAACTCGTGACCGCTGACGAACAGGAAGTTCGACCACGCCGAGCCGGGGTAGTAGTACCAGTCGGCCGCGCGCGGGGCCATGAGCAGGCTGCGCGAGGTCGCATTGCCCGTAGCGAGCGCGTCGGTGAGGATCTTGCGCATGCGCGCGTCGGGCGCGAACGGCTTGCCCTTGACGATGCCGATCGCGGCGATCGGGCCCATCAGCTCAGGGTCGATCGCGGTGGCCGGCTCCTGCTGCACCACCTCGTTCAACATCTCGTAGTAGCTGAAATCGTTGGGCGGGATGGTGTTCATCACCTTGCCACTGCCTTCGTGGAACACCGTCGCCGGCGGCGGCGTGATCCGGCCGAGCCGTGCCTTGCCGCTGAGGAACCCGGCGATGCTGGTGCCCAAGCCGCCGACCTCGTATGGGTAGATCCTGGTGAACTTCCGGATCGCCTCCACCGTCGGCGCCGGGTTGTCGTTCTCCATGAACATGCGCCCCAGGATCAGGACGCGGGTCGTCCTCGACCGGGCGACGTAGAACCCGCCCTCGGGTACCGGACCATCGTAGCCGGGCGGCAGGATCAGGTACTTGCCCCCCGCGCCCCGGTCCGGGCCAGGCGCGCCGAAATCGATCACCCAGCGCCACCACATGTCGTCCAGCGTGCCGAGTGCGTTGGGCGGCGTTTCGAGCACCATCGGCCCCTTCGTCAGGTCGAGGATGCCGATGAAGTACACCGTGTCCGCATTCGCCGTCAGGAACAGCGACTTCGCATCCATCAGGCGGGAGAACACGAGGATCTCGTTGTCCTTCACGCCAATGTCGAGAAAGCCCTTGCGGATGGCGGCCGCGTTCACGCCCTGCATCGTGTTCACGAATGCCTCGAAGGCGTGCGTGTAGTCGAGGTTGTCGTAGACCTTGTCCAGCGTGGCCTGGCTCGGCGCGCCGTCCCTGAACTCGAGCGTGCCGATGCGACTATCGACCTGAGCGGCCGTACTGATCGAGGGTGAGATCGCCGCAGCTGTCTGCGCCTCCGCCAGGCTAGCCACTGCCAGCAAGGCGCTGGCCAGTACGACTGCCAAAGGTGTGACCGGTTGCTTCATCGAGTCTTCTCCCTGTTCTTCAGTAGATCGGTTTGACGCTGAAGCACTGTGAAATGTCAGATTTCGCTTGTCGGCCACCGCCATCTGTCTGGCGAAATTGAGGCCAAGTTCCATCACGAAGTACGTGCGCTCTGGTAGAAATGATCGGGTGCGGGTATCGCGGCATAACGATTGAGCTCACCGGCGCATTGCCGCTGGCGTGCGGCTTGCGTAGGCAAGCCGCGTGACAGACGCGTCATGCGACCGGTGGAGCGACTGGTTATGCCGCGGAAACACTTAGCTTGACGCCGAGACTCTGCAATACCTTCAGCACAGTGTCGTATCGCGGTTTGGCCCCCGGCGTCAGCGCCTTGTACAGGCTCTCACGCCCGAGACCAGCCCGCTCGGCAATAGCGCTCATACCACGAGCTTTCGCAACGTTACCGACCGCCGCAAGGAACACGTCAGGATCTTCGTCCTCGAGCGCCGCCGTCAGGTATTCCGCAACGACCTCATCGTCGTCGAGAAAGGCGCTGGCATCAAACTCTGTAACGCGTACCACTTAAGTTACTCCACTTCAATTTCGTGCAGCAGGCGCTTGGCCCGGACGATGTCGCGAGATTGCGTCGATTTGTCACCAGCACAAAGCAGAATGACGACAACCTTGCGCTGCTGCGCGAAGTAGATGCGATAGCCGGGCCCGATGTGCACCCGGAACTCATGAACCCCTCCGCCCACGCTGGCGAAGTCGCCCAAGTTTCCGAGCCGGACCGACTCAAGGCGCACCAGGATTCGCGCCTTTGCTTTTCGGTCCTTCAACTCTGCCAGCCAGCGGGAAAAGACCTCTGTCTGGCGGATCTGAAACATGCGGCAAATGTATCCGCTCGGATACGACCAGTCAAGCCACTGCGGCCGGACTTAAGCGGCATAACGACTGAGATCAGCGGCGCCCACCCTGCTGGGCGTCCGACTGGATCGACTGGTTAGAAGCCGAGTGCCGGAGTCGCTCCGCAAGCCAGACCTTGATGATCGACTGCCGTGTCACACCCAGCCGGCCGGCTTCCCGGTCAAGTCCCTCGATCATCCAGGTGGGAAAGTCGACGTTTACCCGTCTTTGTTCCTGCAAGGGGCGGCGCGCGGCAGCAAGATCGAGTGAACCGGCCACGCTCTTGCCAGCGTCAAAGTCACGGTCAAACTTCTTAGCCTTCATACCAAGCTACCTCGTCGTCACGAGATCTTCGGACAGAAATGATTCGAATGGCGCCGCCCCGGGAGGTGACAACCGCCGACCAGTGTTTGGCGTCGATCCGACCGATGACCAGCCAACGCGGCTCGTCTTCTGTTCGCGCGGGAATTTCCAGCAGGTCGGGGTCTTTCCACAGTCGCTGCGCCTCGACGAAGCGGTTCTGGCGTCCGCTGGAGTGAATTGGCAGGTGCAAGAACCGATTGCGACTGCTTCAGAGTGGAGCAACGGGTATACATATCTCGCACTCGAATTCTCCGGGCTTGCCATTACAGTCAGCGCCCTTCGGATAGTATTCGAAACACGGGCGATCATCGAGTTGGAAACCACTGGCCGGCAGCCAGTCGCGCAGTAGCGCCGACCAAGCTTCGCCCACTTGTTCAGCCGTGCCCTTGAACTTAAGCACCGCGTACTTGCCGCCAGGGACTGTAGTCTTGTTCGCGCCACCTGTTGCGACAAAATCCACATCGACTTCTGCACAAGCGTCGTACCTGCACTTCTCTGGCGCAGTAATGCTTGGGTCGTCGTGGCTGATGCCGTACCTCGCGTGATCTTCGCCAAGCCGGTTCATGATTGCCCACGGTACATAGGTTTCCAGCCAGAATCTGGCGATAGGCTCACCATAGGGGCCAAGGTGGCGAAGGTAGGCTATGCAGGCCGGTTTCCGATCAATTAACGTGACTTGCATGTTGGCATCCTTGTTTCGTTTCAGGGAGTCACCATGCTCGCCGAACGCCATTTGTCGCGCCTGACTACGGTTGCTATTCACCTGACCTGAATTGCTATTCGCACTGCGGAGCGACGCCTGCTCCGCACGCCAATCTGATGGAGAACAACCGAAGCGATTCCTGAATGCGCGGGTGAACGCTTCGCCGGATCCAAAGCCTACAGACAAGGCAATGTTCAGAACTTTGACTTGAGGTTGTGCGGCGAGCCGCATGGCTCCGAGCTCGACACGACGTCTGCGTATGTACTCACCAAGCCGTTCTCCCATCCAAGCAGAGAACAGCCGATGAAAGTGGAACGACGAAAAGCAAGCAACACTAGCCAATGTGTCCAGGTCAAGTGACTGATCCAAGTGCTCATCAATGTGTGCGAGCACTCGGTGCATTCGAGCTTCGTACTCTGAAAGTGCTTGCTTGTTACCAGAGCCCATACAGCACTTAACGATTGCGTTCACCCGACCTGCTACAGCGGGCTTCGCCCGCTGTAGCAGGTCGGGTGCAATGAAGGGTTAGGCGCCGGCCTATTGGGCGAACGACTCATAGCGGACCTCGATACCATGGGTGTGCGACCTGGCTTTGAAGACCCGTGCGGCCCCGTGATGTGAGATGACCAAATGGTCAGGGGTGCGCCATTGCACCGCAACGACTGGACCACCACCCGGCCCAGACGGAGCAGAACCGTGGCCGGTATCAGCAACGAAGACATTGCCTGTGGAGTTGCCAAGTTCGGAGTGCTTGTTGACGATTGAGACTTGGGTACTGAAGCCGGTGGTGGCGCCGCAGTCTCGCTGGAACACGACAGCCTTATACGAACCGTTCGGCGAAACGATCTGAGTGAGCACTTCATTGCCGCACCCAGCGCTGATGAGGAAATAGCCGCCAAAAGCGACCGCGACACTTGGAGGTGCGCCGGGCGCGAGAAATGCCGCAGGCAGCGGCCGCCGCACCGGACACTACGAAAAATCGGCGTGCTCGAACGCATAGTTAGAAGTCAGGCCGCCCACTCCATCTTGAGCCGCTTCTTCTCAGCCGCGCAATCACGCAGATAGAGATTGATCAGATTCTGGTACGGAATACCGGTACCTCCTGCAAGGTCCTTGAAGTACTGGACCGTGTCCACGTCTAGGCGAATCGTTACTGACTTCTTCGCCTTGCGAAGATATGGATTCGGTCGGGACTTTGAAAAATCGTAGCGTTTCTTCATGGTAGATACCCTGCGTATTCCTTTCTCTCCGATGCATCCGCACGTCGTGCCGAGATGATGCGAATCACCTGACCCGACCCGCGAACGCAATGACAGACGACCAAAACCCTGAGACCAATGCTCATACCGAGCATCAGAAAGCGCTCCTCGCCCTCATCGCTCTCCGGGTCGTCAATGATTCGGGCGAACTCGTCCAAGAAGACGGTCTTGGCTTCAGTAAAGGAAATGCCGTGCTTCTTCTGATTAGCACGGTCTTTTCGTGGAACCCACTCGAAGCGCAGGTCCGCCATACATACAGTGTACCTACGCGCGGCGGCTGGTCAACCCGGACTTCTAACGCTCCGGTTCAGCGGCGGGCCGCGCAGCGGACCGTCCGCTGTAACCGGTTGTTAGCTTGTCACTTGACCTTCACAACTGCCGGCGGCTGCCACGTGCCATTGCCAGCCGGCAGGATCGACGGCGCCTCAGTCTTTGGCCAATACAGGCGCATCACCATGTAGATCGGACCATCGGGCGCGGGCAGCCAGTTCGACTCCTTGTCCTTGCCCGGGGAATCCTTCTGGATGTAGAGGGTGAGTGATCCGTCCGCGTTCTTTTTCATCCCCGGCAGCATCGGCGAGTTGACCAGGTAGCGGTTGATCGGGTTCTCGACCAACAGTTGGGTCTTGCCTTCATACATGGTGATCGACCAGAACGCGTTCACAGGCGGCAGATCGCCCTTGGCAAAGGTCAGCGTGTAGCCGTGCTTGCTACCGTCAAGCGCTTCGCCGTTCGCCAGGTCTCTGGTGAATGGGTACATGGCCTCGACTGCATCGTTGCCCAGGACGCCGGCAGCGGCACCCGCGGCACGCTTGAGCCAATCGCCGTTGTAGAAGGCGCGGTCTCCGAACGGGGACAAAACGCCCCAGCCATTGACCCGCTTGACCCCGGACAGAAGGTATTGCTTGATCTTCGCCTCGCCATCCTGCATTCCGGCCACGATCGCGGCCTTCTGCTCGGTGGTGAGACCCTTGAAGTCGGAATGTTTGCCGGGCCCGATGCCGACACTGGCGAGCCTGGTGCGAATCGCTTCCTCCTCCGGACCTGGCGGCGCGAACTGCAGCGCGAAGCCCAGGTACTCGAAGAAGTTGGTCTTCGCCAGATCCTTGTCGATCTTCGGGAAGTCGATTGCCACGGCAGCGGGCGGGGCCGTCTGCTTGAGGTACGCAGACAGCGGCCGGACCTTGTAGCCCGCCTGCACCTTGAGCACGTTCGGCATGTCGTCTGGGTTGAAGAGCTGGGTGCGATAGACCCCCAGTGCGAACTGGGTGGAGGCGCGGAACACTGCCTTGATGCCTGCCGGCGTTTCGCCCTTCCAGTCCGGGCTGACGACCAAGTAGTTGCCGACGTCGCGGCCGGTGGCACGGCTGCCGATGTACCCAAAGTTGAACGAGTTGAGGTCGGTGAGTTGGACCGAGTAGTAACGATCCCTGGCCACCGCCGGCACCGAAAGCACCAGCGGCTCGGTGCGCAGGTCCATCCACAGCCACGAGTACGGCGTATCGCTATTGGGCGTGACGATCGCCGTATCCTTCCAAGTGAACACCTGCGACTCGTTCTTGATCTGGTTAAACGGCGCCTTGAACTGGCCGGAATTCCGGTCCACCGCGTAGTCGTACATGATCTGATAGATCATCACGATCGGCAGGCCGTAAACGAAGCCTTCCTCGGCGATGGCGTTGGCTTCGGCGAGCGTGACGTCCGCAGCGCGGGCAGACGCCAATGGGAACGACGCGAGCACCGCCATCGCGCACCCAAGGGCCTTTAGTAGTGTTGTCTTCATGAGCAGGATTTCCTTTGGTCTGGTTGGGTAAGTGGGTGGTCAGCTAACGCTAAGCATCAGCGGCGGCGCGCAGCGCCGTCGGCTGCATGCTTTTTTTAGACGCGAGGCCCCGCAGGCGTGCGATCATTCTTCTTCCTGGGCGGCCACCGTCCAGATGCGCTTGAGCGGCAGCTCAGCCTTCAAGTCCTCGTCTAGCTTGTCGTAATGCGCGAAGAGTGCCTCAAGCAATTCCTTCTGCGTCCAGAGCCGGACGCGGAAGAAACTCGCGGCGAGTTCCTTTTGAACGTTCGTCTTGAAACCGCTCCAGGAAACGAACAGGCCCTCTTGCGCACCGAACTTGGTCACAGCACCAAGCAGCTTGTCCACGGTCGGCCGGTCGATCGGAGAACTCTCCGATTTCACCTCCACGCACAGGCGAGGAACACCAAATCCCAGTGGCCCCGCACCAGCAAGGATATCCGCCCCACCATCGGCCCCTTCGGCGCTGCGATACGTGATGTAACCCTGGGCCTTGAGAATCCCCTCCACCAAGCGAGTAAGACCGTGCCCTTTGAATCGAGCGATGATCAGTTGTGCGATCTGGTCTCGCGCGGCCTCTTCAAGGTCGGTGTCATCCGTCTCCGAGGCTGATTCGTCAGGGCTGACGACAGGAGGCTTCGTGACTGCCGCTAAAGACTCGGGCTTCCAGCCGGTCGCGCGCATGGCCGCAAGCCGAGCTTCAGCGTTGTTCCGCTGAACGCGACAGATCGTCATGAATGCCCCGAACGTGTTGAGGAGGTCCTTACCGAAGTGTGCGCGCGGCACGGCTTCCGCGATCCACTTCACTGGCCGCCAGTGAAAGAAGGGGTTCGGGCCGTCGGGCTCAAAGTGATAGTCCCCTGTGACCTCGCCGATCTGAATGGCGCGCTGGGACTTGAGCGGTAGAACCACTAAGTCCGACTTCGCGATCTCGTGGGCGAATGGCCAGACCTGGCTCACCCAGTTAGCGATCGCCTTCGGCTTTGTATCGGCGTACCGCTGCGTCATCGCTTTCGTCAGGTCGCTCCGTTCAGCGAGCTTTCCGAGATTCACGTCGAGGTCATCCCATGTCACATAGACCCGGTTCTCCTGGATGAACTTCAGCTCGTACTCGCCGTGCGAGCCGGCGCGGATTAGCCAAACAGCCATGACGCCCCCGACGTGGTGTGCTCGGCCGTTCTCATGCTCTTGTGTCCTTCGCGTCTAACGCTTGAGCTGAGCGCGCCGCGCGCTCGGCTCTCCTTCTGGCACTTTATCCCTCACGGCCGCGCTCGCGCGATTTGTTAGACGGCGCTTTCACCCGGCTTCTCCCAAATTGTGAAGCTGTCATTGTCCGTGCATCCCATAGCTTCTATCACTCTGTCATCCTGAACTCCAGGCAACCGGGACTGCAACTCCTCTAGTAGCTTGATGCGAACTGCTGCTCCATGGGGTACCACGCACCCGTGACCGCCTTGAGCCTCGAAAAGAAAGTAAACGTCCTCAACCCATGGCCCTTCATTCGTAGTGACGATGCGCACTCTCTGAATATCCGTCCAGTTGACTCGCTCTACGCCACCCTTGGTCTTGACGGCGACACCTTCATCATCGACCTGCACGAACTCGTGCTGGCGTGGCCCCACATTCGGCACTAGCAAGAGAACTAGCGCAATGCCGCCCGCGGTGAGAGGTAGCCCCCACCCATGTGCACCTCGCCACGCCGTGATGGCACTAAAAGCGCTGACTCCGGCCGCCACGTAGAAGTACAGCGAAAGAAAGAGTTTGCGGGGAATGGGGTCGCCGATGCGAGATGGCATGGGCGCCGGCTAACGCCCCGGTTCAGCGGCGGGCCGCGCAGCGGACCGTCCGCTGCAACCGGTTGTTGGACGGCGCGCCTGAAGAGATGGGGCTCACGCGACCCTCTCAGCCAGATAACGGAGGATGACGCAGCCGGTCGAAAGCGAGCGTGCTTCGAGCAATTGAAGACCTTGTGCATTGTGTCCGTCGCTGAAGAGAAGCCTGCCACGGCCATGAATGACCGGTGCAACGCCAATGCGATACTCATCAAACAGTCTTTCGTTCATCAGCGTCCTTGAGAGGTTGGCACTTCCGAAAACGAACATGTTTCCGCTGCCCTCTTGCTTCAGCCGGGCCACCTCCTCTGCCACGTTGTCCTTCACCAACGTCGAATTGTTCCAGGTGGCCGCCTGAAGAGTGCGGGAACAGACCAGCTTCGGGAGGCTGTTCATGTAGTCGGCTATCGCCCCATGGGCCGTCGTCCAATAGGCAGCCATGCCCTCATAGGTCATGCGTCCGAACACAAGCATGTCCGCCGACTCCAACTGGTCGAGGGAGAATCGCTCGAGTTCCTCGCCCCAGACCTTTTCGTGCCAGGGCAAGTCCCAGTGCTTGACACCGTCGAAGTAGCCATCAAGGGTGATGACATTCCACGAAATCAGTCTTCGCATCGCATTCCCTTGTATTTCTCGCCGTCTAACGTCCGTGTTCAGGGGGCGCCGACGAGCGTAGCGAGGAGGGTACCGGCCAGCCCCGCTGGCCGGCGCTCCCCTGGAACGCGTGGTTAGGGGTCAGCGGCCGATGCGTCATTTGGTTTGTCACGTGACTTCAGTCTGATAAACGCGGCTGCCTGTTGTAATGACGGATGAGCTTGACGACCGCAGCCACCGACACGACAGCCAGGACGCAAAACGCCACAAACGCGCCACCGGACCACAGTGAAGCACGTTCAGCAGACCAGGAGCCCGACGCATTGAGCCACGCGTAGAAGACAACGGACAGCAGCGCGTAGATGGTTGCGAGCGGGGCAACCAATGCGGTAACCCAGAGGGTCATGAGCCTAGCGCGCGGTGACATAGATGAGACCCCTAACTATATGTAGATGGCCTAAACGGCCAGCTGAAACACGTCGATTGCGCCGGATATGACGCTGGAGCTGGCTGTAATCCTCTGATCTGCTTGCCACCGTCGAGTGATAGGTGGCCGAAATGTCCGGGGAGATAGGCAACGAGGCGACGCCGGCCAGGCTCTTCGTTGTAGTGCGCGAAAAGATGCGCACGCGCCACATGGCCTACCGCACGGAGCAGGCTTACCTGCAGTGGATTCGCCGTTTCATTGCTTACCATAGGCGGCGCCATCCGCGGGACCTCGGTGGACCCGACATCGAGCAATTCTTGACTCATCTGGCGGTGGATCGCAAGGTCAGCGCGTCCACCCAGAACCAAGCCCTCCAGGCGATCCTCTTCCTTTACCGGCACGTTCTCGCGGTGGACTTGCCCTGGCTGGAGAACGTCACGCGCGCCAGCCGGCCAGTTGCCACACGCTGCGTCACTGCTTCGCCACGCATCTCCTCGAGGACGGCTACGACATCCGCACGGTCCAGGAGCTGCTCGGCCACTCGGACGTGAAGACCACGATGATCTACACGCATGTGATGCAGAAGGGTGCGAAGGGCGTGAAAAGTCCGCTTGACCGGGTGTGCGGGACTACAATCCCGCCATGAACCACCTCGCCCGTGAAACCAGCCCCTACCTCCTGCAGCATGCCGGCAACCCGGTGGACTGGTATCCCTGGGGCGAGGAGGCGCTGGCGAAGGCGCGCGCCGAGGACAAGCCGATCCTGCTGTCCATCGGCTACTCGGCCTGCCACTGGTGCCATGTGATGGCGCACGAGTCCTTCGAGGATCCGGCGACGGCGCAGCTGATGAACGAGCTGTTCGTGAACGTGAAGGTGGATCGCGAGGAGCGCCCCGACATCGACCGCGTCTACCAGGCCGCGCATCACCTGATGATGCGCCGGGGCGGCGGCTGGCCGCTGACGATGTTCCTCACCCCGGGCGAGCTGGTGCCGATCTTCGCCGGCACCTATTTCCCGAAGGATGCGCGTTATGGCATGCCGGCGTTCAGCGAGGTGCTCGGCCGCGTGGCCGAGTACTACCTGCGCAAGCCACCGGAACTGAAGGCGCAGGGCCCGGCGCTGCGCGAGGCGCTGGCCGCGATCGAGGCCGCGGATGCGCCGGAGCGCGGGCCGCTCGGCGCCGCGCCGCTGGCGGCGCTGCGCGCGGGGCTCGGCCGGCAGTTCGATGCGGAGTTCGGCGGCTTTGGCGACGCGCCGAAGTTCCCCCACCCCAGCAGCCTCGAGCAGCTGCTGCGCCACTGGTGGCACACGGCGGGTGCCAGCGAACCGGATGTGCATGCGCTGTACATGTGCGCGCTGACGCTGAAGCGCATGGCCGAAGGCGGTATCTATGACCAGCTTGGCGGCGGCTTCTGCCGCTACTCGGTGGATCGCCACTGGAGCATCCCGCACTTCGAGAAGATGCTCTATGACAACGGCCCGCTGCTGGCGCTCTACGCCTGGCTGTACCAGGTGAGTGCCGATGACTTTTTCCGTCGCGTGGCCGACGAGACGGCGGACTGGGTGCTGCGCGACATGCGCGCGGATGCGGGCGCATTCTTTTCCAGCCTCGATGCCGATTCCGAGGGCGGGGAAGGCCGCTTCTATGCCTGGACGCCCGATGAGGTGCGCGCGCTGCTGCCGGATGCGGAGTACGCGGTCCTCGCCCCCCGCTTCGGCCTGGACCGGGCGCCGAATTTCGAGGGTCGCTGGCATCTGCGCGCCTGGCAGCCGCTGGAGGACATCGCCGCGGCCACGGGCCAGCCGCTCTCGACGGTGCAGCACCTGCTCGACAGTGGCCGGGCGCGGTTGCTCGCCGCGCGCAATGCCCGCAGCTGGCCGGGCCGCGACGAGAAGATCCTGGCGAGCTGGAACGCGCTCATGATCCGCGGGCTTGCCATCGCCGGGCGCATCCTCGGCCGGGCAGAGCTGGTGGATGCGGCGAGCGCCGCCCTGGATTTCCTGCGCTCGCATATGGTGGTGGATGGCCGCCTGCAGGCCACCTGGAAGGATGGCCGCGCGCGCTTCCCCGCCTACCTCGACGACCACGCCTTCCTGCTGGACGCGACGCTGGAGCTGCTGCAGGCACGCTGGAATACGGCCCATCTCGGCTTTGCCAGCTGGCTGGCCGACGAGTTGCTCGAGCGCTTCGCGGATGCCGCGACGGGCGGCTTCTTCTTCACCGCCCACGACCACGAGGCCCTGCTCCACCGTGGCAAGCCGCTGTCCGACGAGGCGCTGCCCTCGGGAAATGCCGTGGCTGCACTGGCGCTCGGCCGCCTCGGCCACCTGCTCGGCGAGACACGCTACCTGGACGCGGCGGAGGCGACGCTGCGCCTGGCCTGGCCGGCGATGTCCGCCTACCCGCACGGTCACGCGGCGATGATCGGCGCGCTGGACGAGTTCCTGTCGCCGCCGCAGATCGTGGTGGTGCGTGCAGCGGGTGCGCGGCTGGCGGAGTGGCTGGGGGCGGCCCAGGCGGTGTACGCACCGGCGCGGCTGGTGTTCGGCATCCCGCCGGACGCGAGCGGCCTGCCGGGCGCCCTGGCCCTGCGCCGCGCGGGCGACGCCCCGCTGGCCTATGTCTGCCGCGGCATGGCCTGCGATGCGCCGGTCCACACGCTGGAGGCGCTCGGGACGGCGCTGGCCGGAGATCCGGGCGGAGATCCGGGGACAGTTTACTCATCTCCCTCGGGAGATGAGTAAACTGTCCCCGGATCTCCTCCATGCCCATGCAGCCTGACAAGCGCCTCGCTTTCTTCCAGGGGTTCCTGCGCGAGCCGCAGCAGGTGGGTTCGGTTATCCCGAGTTCACGCTTTCTCGAGCGGCGGCTGGTCAACATCAGCGCGGCGCACCAGGCGAGTACCGTGGTGGAGCTCGGGCCCGGCACGGGCGGCACCACGCGCGCCCTGCTGCGGGCACTGCCGGCCTCCGCGCGCTTGCTGGCCATCGAGATCGACCCGCATTTCGCCAGCATGCTGCGCGAGGAAATCCAGGACCCGCGCCTGACGGTGGAGTGCGCGAGCGCGGCGGACATCGGCACGCTGCTGGCGCGCCACCAGCTGCCGGCGCCGGAGTCGGTGGTCTCGGGCATCCCCTTCTCCACCATGCCGGCGCGCATCGGCAAGTCGATCCTGCGCGCGGTGCGTGGCTCGCTGGCCTTCGGCGGGCGCTTCGTCGCCTACCAGTTCCGCGACCGCGTCGCGGTGCTGGGGCGCGAGATCCTCGGCGAGCCGGAGGTGGACGTCGAACTGCTTAACGTGCCACCGATGCGGGTGTACTGCTGGCGCAAGGCGCAGCACTGAGCAGCGGCACAACCAGCCGCGGGGCGATTGTCCGGTGACTGGTGGGCCAGCACCGGGCCTTCATCCAGATATCACCAGGGAAGCACTTTGCCGTCCACGTTGACCGGCAGGCCCGGGTCATCGGCGGTCAGCGCATCCACCAGCCGGTAGAGCCCGGCGGCGCTCGCAGCCGGCGTGAGTGCCTCGCCCCGGTAACCGGACTCCGCGAGCATGTCGGTGGCCACCATGCCGGGTGCCAGCAGCGCCACGGTGATGCCGCGTGATTTCAGGTCATGGCGCAGTGCGCGGAAGCCCATGTTCAGCGCTGCCTTGCTCATCTGGTAATAGTAGAAGCGCGACATCTGGCCCATCAGCGTCAGCGAACCCAGCCCGCTGGTCAGGGCGATGATCTTGCGCTGGCGCCCGGCGAGCACGTTGTCCACCAGCGTTTCCGACAGCTTGAGCGGCCCGAAGACGTTGCTGCGCATGACCTGCATGAACAGCGCCTCGTCGAGCTGACCGAGCTGCTGCCGGCGGTTACCCTCGTCATGGCGGTCGCCGAGCAGCGCCGCGTTGTTGAACAGCACGTCGATCGGCTGCCCGCGCAGTTTCGCCGCCAGCGCCTGCATGCTGGCCACGCTGGTCACATCCAGCGTCTCGATGACGATCTTCGGGTTCGCCCGCGCCAGCTCCGCCAGTGCCGCCGACTCCGCCGGCTGACGCGCGGTTGCCAGCACATTCCAGCCATGGCTGGCGTACTCCCGCACCAGCGCCACGCCCAGGCCGCGGCCGGAGCCGGTGATGAGTATCGTCGGACGGGCCGCATCCATTGTCGTCTCCTGGTTCGCAGGTCAATGCGCCGGCGACGCGGCCGGCGGCTTCACGCGCTCATAGCTCAGCGGATCCAGCGGATCACCGCTGCCAAGGTAGCGCGCCACATCCGGGTACGGGAACAGCGGCCGGCGCAGCTGCACGGCCGTGGTCACCGGAAAACGGCGCTGCCGCGTGCTGACCGGGACGCTGTCGGCCGCACGCGTGGCCACCAGCATCTCCGGTGCCTCGTCGGTTTCGACCCAGCGTTCCAGCGCGCTGAGGTAATCCACGTCGCCGGCCCCGGGGCCGCCGCCGCAGTGCTGCACCCCGGGCAACAGGAACAGGCGCGCAACGCGCGCCAGCGCGGCTGCGCCGCCGTTCTCCTGCAGCGCCTCTTGCCACCAGGCGAGCGTATGCGATGGCTGCAGGCTCGCATCGGCCCAGCCGTGCCAGACGATGAGCCGGCCATCGCGCGCGGCGAAGCGCCCGAGGTCGGCCGTGTAGCCGATGCGCGCGTTGCTGGCCGCGAGCCGCGGCGGATCGCGATCGAAATCGAAGGCCGGCAGGCCGGCATCCGCCGGCGGATCCGGCTCGAAGGCGTGGTAGCGCAGCCAGTCCTGGCCGATGGCATGGAAGGCCGACGGCTTGCCGTCACGGCCGATGAGCTGCTGCTCCCAGCCAGCTTCGCTGCCGATGGCCGCACCGAAGGCCGCGGGGCGGCGTCCACTGCTGCCGGCCGGGCCGGCATAGATGCGCCGCGCGGCCGCCAGCTGCTCCGGGCCAAGGCAGCTGGCGTCAGCCGCGCCGCTGCAGGCGAGGACCTCGGGCTGGAAGCTGCAGGCGGCCGGGTTGCCGATGATGCCATCCACCTGGCCATCGTCGCCGTCGCAGGCCTCGAGCGCCGCCTTGTGCAGCAGCTCGAACTGCGGCCGCTTCAGCAGCGGCCTGCCGTCGGCGCCGGTGTTGGCCGCGTCGGCCCAGATCATGAAGGGCACCGAGCGACGCTGGTCGAAGGGCGCGCCGGCGATGATGCCGTCGAAGTCGTCGGGGTTGCGCGTAGCAGCGACCAGCGCCTGGCGCCCGCCGGTGGAGCAGCCGCGGAAGTAAGCATGCGCGGGCTCGTTGCCGTAGTAGGCCTTGGCCAGCGCCTGGGCCAGGACCGCGGTGACATGCACGGCGCGCTGGCCGAAGTCGTCCTCCAGCGCCGTATTGTCATGGGCCCAGCGCCCGTCAGGAAATTTCTGCTGGTCATGGCCGCCGTCGGTGGTGGCCGTGGCATATCCGCGCGCGGCGGCATCCTCCATCTGGTCGGCGCGGATGCTGCCGCACAGTCCGTAGCAGCCGGTGACCAGCAGCTTGCCGTTCCAGTCGTCCACCGGCAGCCAGGCCTCGAAGCCGACCTCGGGCGCTACCTTGGCCGTGGCGCGGCAGCGCGCCGGCAGTTCGCCGTCGGCAGGGACCAGGGTGGCCCTGAGGTTCACCCGGGCACCCACCGTGGCGTCGAAATCCAGCGCGGCCAGCACCGCGCAGGCCTCGGCAACGCCGGCATCCGCCGCTGCGGCGGTTTTCGCGGAGTCCGTGGCGCCGGCGTGGGCGCAGGCCGCGACCAGGATCAGCACCAGCGCCCGGGCAACGCTCCCCCCCGGCCCGGAACGGGCCGCGGCCAGGGCGTTGCGTGCATCGGGCATGAGTGGCCGTCGGCAGGGAAAACCGCAAGGTGCCGCAGACCGCCCGCAGGGTCAAGGCGCGGTCCCTGGCGGGGCCGGCCCGTGCATTGACAGCGCAGCAAGCGCCGCGCTCAAATGCCGCTGCACCGGGACAACAGCTTGGTCCTCAACCCACACACAGGGGATTCACATGACGAAACCACGCGGTTTGACGGGTGTTGGCGCCGCCCTGGCGGGACTCGGGCTCGTCTCGGGCGCCGCCCAGGCGGGTGTCTTCTTCGGTGGCACCGCGGGCCGCAGCAGCATCGATGATTACGAGTTCGGGGCCGGCGACATCAACCAGCGGCAGGACGACAGCGACACCGCCTGGAGCCTGTTCCTCGGCTACCAGTGGAGCCCGTACCTGGCCACCACCATCGGCTACACCGATCTCGGTGAGCTCACGGCCTCGGGCACCAGTGTCGATGGCGGAGAGGGCGGCGGCTCGACCGATTACACCGACAAGATATCGGCCACAGCCATGGATATCACCGCCATCGGCATCCTGCCCTTCAGCACCTTTGCCGGCGATGGCTCCTTCCTCGGGCGCTTCTCGCTGTTCGCCCAGGTGGGCATCGCCTTCTGGGACCAGGACGTCAACTGCGTGGCCTGCGACGGCGGCAGCAACTTCAAGGGCGGGGACACCGGCAGCGAGCTGCTGCTCGGTGGTGGCCTGAACCTGCGCATCACCGACAGCCTCGGTGTGCATGTCCGCTACGCCAGCTACCCGGATATCGGCGGTGGCGACACCGGCCACAAGCAGGACTGGGACTTCTGGGGCATCGGCGCCAGCTGGTCCATCAGGTAACCCGCATCCCGGAAGCCGATCGCCATGACGTCCGGTCGCATTTGCCTCGTGGTTGCCGCCCTGCTGGCCCTGGCCGCCTGTGCCACCAACATCGCCGGGCGCAAGCAGCTGATGCTGGTGTCGGAGCAATCCGCCATCGCGCAGTCGAAGCAGGCCTACGTGCAGACCATGAGCAAGCTCGATTCCGAGGGCAAGCTGGTCACCGACCCGAAGCTGGTCAACCGCATCAACACCATCACCGGAAGGCTGGTCGCCCAGGCCATCAAGTACCGGCCGGAAACGGCGCAATGGGAGTGGAGCGTGCGGGTCATCGATGACCCGAAGACCGTCAACGCCTGGTGCATGGCGGGCGGGCGCATGGCGATCTACACCGGCCTGATCCAGAAACTCGACGCCACCGACGATGAGCTGGCCCAGGTCATGGGCCACGAGATCAGCCATGCGCTGCTCAACCACACGGCAGAGCGCATGTCGATGGCGATGGCCGCGCAGCTCGGCGCGATCGCCACGGGCGTCGCCACCGAAAGCAGCGCCAACATGGTCGGAGCCGCGGCGCTGGCACAGCTCGGCCTGCTGCTGCCGAACAGCCGCGCCTCCGAAGCCGAGGCTGACCGGGTCGGCATCGAGATCGCCGCCAAGGCCGGCTATGACCCGCATGCCGCGGTGACGCTCTGGCAGAAGATGGCCAAGGCCGGCGGCAAGGGTCCGCCCCAGTTCCTGAGCACCCACCCGAGCCCGGCGAACCGCCAGCAGGCGCTGGCCGCGCTGGTGCCGCAGATGATGCCCTACTACGAGCAGAAGGGCCCGCGCCCGATCTATGCGATGTCGGCCGCGCCGGGTGCGGCGGCAGGCCAGAAGGCAACGCTGAAGTGACCGGCCGCTAGTTGCCGGTGGCGCGCACCATGTAGTTGCCGCGCTCCTTGTCGAACTCCAGCTCCAGCAGGCCGTGGCGGGCAGCATCCTCCAGAAGTTCTGAAAAGCTGCGGTAGCCACAGGCCGTTTCGTTGAAGCCCGGGTACACGCGGCGCACCGTCTGCTTCACCAGCGATCCCCACAGCGGATCGTATTCCTGGGCCAGTGATTCCACCGTCTCGGCGACACGTTCCAGCGCCAGCTGCTGCTCGGTCTGCTGCTCGGTCTGCTCGCCGCCCTTGGCCTTGCGGGCCCGGCGCCGCGGCCGCTGCGAGACCTTCACCAGGTCATCGTAGAAGATGAACTCGTCGCAGTTGCCGGCGAGCAGGCTGGATGTTGACTGACGGATGCCGCAGCCGATGACCCGCTTGTCGTTCTCCTTGAGCTTGGAGACCAGCGGTGAAAAATCACTGTCACCGGTGAGGAGCGCGAAGGCGTCGATGTGGGACTTCGAGTAGCAGAGGTCCAGCGCGTCGACGACCATGCGGATGTCGGCGCTGTTCTTGCCGCTCACCTTGGTCTGCGGGATGTCGATCATCTCGAAGCCATGCAGGTGGAATTCCTGCATGAACTGCCGGTACCGCGTCCAGTCGCAATAGGCGCGCTTGGCGACGATGCGTCCCTTCTCCAGCAGGCGCTTGAGCACCAGCTCGATGGCGAAGCGCCCGCCCTTGAGGTCCTCGGCGCCCAGCGCCAGGTTCTCGAAGTCCACGAAAATGGCCAGAGTCAGCTCCGGCCGGTTGCCTGCGTCCTGCGTCATGTTCGGTCGGGACCCCTCCCCCGGCTGAGGCGGCCATCCTACCAGCGCCGCCGGGATCAGGCAGCCACCTTCGAAGCGTGAAAATGCGCTACATTGGCCCCATCTTGGGGGCCGCCACCGCGGTCGCGGGGCGGGGATACGGACGGAAAACGAGCAAGGAATTCCAAGGAGTCCTGCATGAACCAGCGAATGAAGTACCTGGCACTGGCTGCTGCGGCAACCGCATGCTGCGCGCAGCCCCTGGTGGCAGCGGCCAAGGAGGGCGACTGGCTGTGGCGCGGTGGCGTCGGCGTGGTCGACCCGAAGTCCGACAACCTGACCATCAGCCCGGCCCAGAACCTGGGCATCGCCGGCGACCTCAGCATGGACACGGCAACCAGTGCCACGCTCGAGGCAACCTACATGTTCCGTGACCACTGGGGCGTGGAACTGCTGGCCACGACACCCTTCAGCCACCATCTGGACTTCGACGACGGCAGCGGCGAGGAGCCGGCCGGCAAGCTGCGGCAGATACTGCCGACGCTGAGCCTGCAGTACCACTTCAATCCTGACGGCACCTGGCGGCCCTATATCGGCGCCGGCATCAACTACACCATGCTCTTCGACGAGGAAGGCGTCGACGAGCTCACGCGGGTCAGCGCCGACAACTCCTTCGGACTGGCCGGCCAGATCGGCATGGACGTCGGGATCACGGAGAACTTCTTCGTCAACGCCGCCGTGCGCTACATGGACATCGACTCCGACCTCGAGATCGACGGCGTCGACATCGGGACCATGGACATCGATCCGATCGTCTACCAGCTGCAGGTCGGCTACCGGTTTGGCCGCCCGGCACCCGCACCGGCCCCGGTCGCTGCGGCAGCACCACCGCCCCCGCCCCCGCCGCCTCCGCCCCCGCCGCCGGCTGACAGCGATGGCGATGGCGTCGTCGACAGCCTCGACCAGTGCCCGGATACACCCAAGGGCGACCGCGTCGGCAGCCATGGCTGCTCCTGCGACGTCACCCGCCAGGTACAGTTCGCGCTCAACTCCGCCGAACTCACCGACGAGGGCCGCAAGACCCTGGACGAGGTCGCCGAAACCCTCACCCGCCTGAAGTTCGTCTCCGGCACCGTCGTCGGCCACACCGACAGCTCCGGCGCCGAGGCCTACAACCAGAAGCTCTCCGAGCGCCGTGCC
>QUBU01000002.1 GCA_014337915.1 Gammaproteobacteria bacterium | reverse complement strand
AGGCTCGACACAACCGCGGCCGCAAATGCGGCCGCCAACGCGTCATCGAGCATAATTCCCAGGCCCCCGGGGATTCTGTGATCCGCCTCGCGGATCGGCCAGGGCTTCCAGATGTCCATCACGCGGAAAGCCAGGAAGGCCAGCCCGCTCCACAGGGCGGTACGCGGCACCGCCGCCAGGGTGGCCCACATCGCCACCACTTCATCGAGCACGATCCCCGGGTGATCGTGCACCCCCAGCCGCCGGGCGCTCAGCCCGCAGAGCCATACGCCGAGGGCGAAGCCGACCACCGCCAGCGCGAGGTGCAGCGCCAGGTCGAGCGGCGGCAGCAGCCAGAACAGCAGCACCGCCAGCAGGGAACCCCAGGTCCCCGGTGCCAGCGGCAGCAGGCCCACGCCAAGGCCGAAGGGCAGCCAGTGCAGCGGCCTGCTCAGGACTTCGCGTCGCAGGGATTGGTGGGTGGACAGCGGCATGGTTGCCATGCAGGCCCTCGCCGGCACCTCACCTGGGAAAGAGCAACGTCAACTGCAACCGATAGCCCCAGTCATCGGGGCCGTTGTCAGGCGCATCGGCCCAGTACTTCGCGCCGACCGTGAACTGCATGATCTGGGGCCCGACCTTGAACAACTGTCCGACCTGAAAGATCACGGGCACGCTCCACTGGTCATTTTCCCAGTCGTAGCTGGACTCCATGTTCAGGCCGATGGTCGTATGCGTCCGGGGCGTCGTATAGCTCAGGAAAGGCTGCAGGAACGTGGCGTTGATGTCATCGCGTTCGTCCTTGCCGGCCACGGACCAGATGTGGTTGGCCAGCAGGCCGACCGTCCACGGTCCGGTCTGTTTCAGCGCCACTCCCGTCGGGCCGATGCCCCACTTTTCGGCACCGAGCACGTCCTCTGTTGCGGTCGGCAGATACAGGACCGGCCCGACGCCCCAGATCCAGCCCCCGGCGGTTGGCGCCTTCGGCGAAAAAAACAGGCTGGCGGTGATGTCGCCGAGGCCGGATTCGTTGCGCGCGGCCACCGGGAAATCATTCTGGTCCACCAGCGGGACGATGGTCCGCGAGATCAGGTTCCAGTCGTCGTTCAGCGAGACAGGGATCACCGGTTGCACGTTCAGCCGGTCAACCTCGGCGCCGTCATTCGCGTCGCCGTACTCATCATGGTTGTACTGCATCGGCACGCTGATGAGCGAGGAGATCGGATTGGCCAGCTTCTTCGCCAGCTCTGCCGCCTGCTGATCCTGGGCGCTGGCCGCGACCGACAGTCCCAGGGCACCGGCCGTCAGCACTGACATCCAGTTGCATCGCCTCAGCATGATTTCATCCTCGTGCAGTCCGGCGCCACGATACTACCAAGACGCCAGCGCGCGCTGGCCTCATTTTGCCGACGGCATCGGGCCCGGCCGCATACCTGTCAGAAATGTCGGAACGTCCGGTCCCGGAACCGAAACGCCGCGCCGTCGAGGCGCCAGCGCAGTCCGGCGCGGCGGCGCACGGTGCCGATGCGCGTCACCGGCAGCGCCCAGCGACGCGTGAGCCGCGCGAGCTGCGCTTCCCGACCCGCGGGCACGGTGAACAGCAACTCATAGTCATCGCCACCGGAGAGCGCCATTTCGCGCGCGGCCTCGATGCCCACGGCCGCCAGCAGCTGGCGCGACAGGGGCAACCGGTCGGCATCGAAATCGGCACCGCAGGCGCTCGCGCACATGAGCTTGCCGAGGTCAGCGTGCAGGCCATCTGAGATGTCCATCATGGCCGAGGCGACACCGGCGAGCGCCGCGCCTTCGCGCAGCCGCGGCTGCGGGTAGAGGAAGCGCTGGCGCAGCGCGCGACTGCCGCCCCGCCGGGCCAGCAGCAGGCGGCCGGCTACCGCATCGCCCGGATGGCCCGTGACCCAGATGCCATCGCCAGGCCTGGCGCCACTGCGGGTGATGGCGGTTCCCCGGCGCAGCCGGCCCTGCACCGTCACCGTGGCACCCTCCGGCCCGCGCACCGTGTCACCGCCGATGAGCACGATGCCCGCGGCCCGTGCCAGGGCGAAGAAGCCGGCGGCGAACTCGCGTAGCCAGGCGGCGCGGGCCCGCGGCAGGCTCAGTGCCAGCGAAGCCCACAGCGGCGTCGCGCCCATGGCGGCGAGGTCGCTGAGGTTCACGGCGAGGCAGCGGTGGCCGATCGCCCGCGGCGGCGTGCCGCGTGGGTAATGCACGCCCGCGAATATCGCGTCGGTGGCGGTGACCAGGTCATGGCCGGCGGGCAGGCGCGTCACGGCGGCATCGTCGCCGATGCCGAGGATCACGCCGCGACGCGCGGGCAGCGGCCGCGCGAAGTAGCGCCCGATCAGCGTCGCCTCGTCGAGGGCCGGGCGCCGCGCGGCCATGGCTCAGCCGCCCGCGGGCGGACGCAGCCGGCGGACCATGCCGTCGAGCACCGCGTTGACGTAGCGAAAGCCATCCTGCGCACCGAACTCCTTGGCCAGTTCGATGGCCTCGTCGATGACCACGCGCTCCGGCACGTCGGGATGGTCGCGCAGCTCGGTCAGGCCGATCCAGAGCACGGCCCGCTCCACCGGGTCGAGCTGGTTCACCGGCCGGTCGGCTGCCGCGGCGATCAGTTCGTCCAGCGCCGGGCCAGCGGGGATGATCTCCTCCACCAGCGTATTGAAGTACGCCGCATCGATGCCGCGGAACTCCTTGGTGACGCTGAATTGGGCGATCAGTTCCGCGGCACCATGCCCGGCCAGCTGGTGCTGGTACATGGCCTGCAGGACGAGGCGGCGCGCGCCGTGGCGACCACGAGCCATGGGGACTGACCGCCGTTCAGGGAGCGATCTGCCGCAGCAGGCTCACCATCTCGATGGCGGCCAGCGCAGCATCCGCGCCCTTGTTGCCGTGCTTGACGCCGGAACGCTCCACGGCCTGGTCCACGGTGTCGCAGGTCAGCACCCCGAAGCCGACCGGCAGGTCGAACTCCAGGCTGACACGGGCCAGCCCCGCGGCGCATTCACCGCAGACATAATCGAAGTGGGGAGTGGCGCCGCGGATCACCGCGCCCAGCGCCACCAGGCCATCGTATTGCCGGGTGCGCGCCAGCTTCTTCGCAGCCAGTGGCAACTCGTAGGCTCCGGGGACGCGCACCATGTCGATGGCCGTATCGGGAATGCCGTGGCGCCGGAGGGCATCCAGCGCACCCCGCACCAGATCCTCGACGATGCGGTCGTTGAAGCGGGCTGCCAGGATGCAGAACTTCGCGTCGCGGACGTTGAGCTGGCCTTCGAGTGTGCGCATGGTGACCTTAAAGAACGCGGTGGCCGGCCTCAGGCCGGATCGTCCACGTACTCTACTACTTCCAGCCCGAAGCCGGAAATCGCGTGCATCTGTTTCGGCGCGCTCAGCACCCGCATGCGGGTCACGCCGAGGTCGCGCAGGATCTGCGCACCGGTGCCGAAGGTACGCAGCACCGCGACCCGTTCGCGGCGCGGTGCCTCCGCCGCCTGCGGCTGCGCCAGCGCGCGCACCGCCGCCACCAGCTGGCGCGGCGTCTCCGGGTAGCGCAGCAGCACCACCACACCGGAGCCCGCGGCGACGATGCGGCGCATGGCCGAGCGCAGCGGCCAGCCGAGCTGCGGGCCCTGCACGCCGATGACATCGCCGAGCGTGTCCTGGACGTGCACGCGCACCAGCGGTACCTGTCCCGCGGAGATGTCGCCATGCACCAGCGCGAGGTGCACGTTGCGGTTAACGTGGTCCTCGTAGGAGTACAGGCGGAACGGCCCCATCTCGGTCTCCACCGGATGCTCGCCGATGCGCTCCACCGACACTTCGTGCTGCAGGCGGAAGCGGATCAGGTCGGCGATGCTGCCGATGCGCAGCCCGTGCTGGCGCGCGAACTCCTCGAGCTGTGGCCGGCGCGCCATGGTGCCGTCCTCGTTGAGGATCTCGACGATGACCGCGGCCGGCTCCAGGCCCGCGAGCCGCGCCAGGTCGCAGCCCGCCTCGGTGTGGCCGGCGCGGGTGAGCACGCCACCCGGCTGCGCCATCAGCGGAAACACATGCCCGGGCTGGCGCAGGTCCTCGGCGCGGGCCTCGGGCGCCACTGCGACGCGGATGGTTCGGGCGCGGTCATGCGCGGAAATGCCGGTGGTGACGCCCTCCGCCGCCTCGATGGACACGGTGAAGTTGGTGGCCTGCTGCTCGTCGGTGCCGTTGACCATCAGCGGCAGGCGCAGCTGCTGGCAGCGGCTGCGGCTCAGCGTCAGGCAGATCAGCCCGCGGCCGAATCGCGCCATGTAGTTGATGTCTTCCGGGCGCACCTTGGAAGCGGCCATGATCAGGTCGCCCTCGTTCTCGCGGTCCTCGTCGTCGACGATGATGACCATACGCCCGTCGCGGATGTCGGCGATGATGTCGCGGATGTCGCTGAAGACGAAGGGATTGTCGCGGGGCTGTTCCTGCATGCTCAGTTTCCGTCGGCGACCAGGCGTTCCAGGTAGCGGGCGATGAGGTCAACCTCGATGTTGACCGCGGTGCCGGGCCGATAGCCCGCCATGATAGTGCCCTGCAGGGTATGGGGCACGAGATTCACCTCGGCCCGGTCGCCGGTGACGGCGTTGACGGTGAGGCTGACGCCGTCCACGCAGAGCGAGCCCTTGCGGGCCACGTAGCGGGCGAGTTCCGCCGGTACCCGCAGCGTCATGCGGGTGGAGCGCGCATCCGGCGCCAGCGCCAGCACCTCGCCGATGCCATCCACGTGGCCGGAGACCAGATGCCCGCCGAGCGGATCGGCCAGCGTCAGGGCGGGTTCCAGGTTGACGCGGCTGCCCGCGGCGAGCCCGCCCAGCGTGGTGAGCGCGAGCGTCTCGCGCGAGACGTCGAAGCGGGCGCTGCCGCCGTCGCGCGCGGTCACCGTCAGGCATACGCCATTGACGGCCACGCTGGCGCCGGGCAGCAGGCGCTCCGCGGGCAGGCCGGCGACCTCCACGCGGATTTCGGTGTCACCGCCGCGCGGCGCCACGGCACGCACGGTTCCCACGCTCTGCACGATGCCGGTGAACATCAGGGACTCCGTTTCAGGAATGTGAGCCGCAGGTCGCTGCCAACCTGCCGGGTGCCCGCCAGCACGAACTCATGGCGTTCCGCCATCGTCGCGAGCGGCCGGCCGGCGAACATGCCGCGGCTGTCGGCACCCAGCACCAGCGGCGCCAGGTACAGCACGAGTTCGTCGATCAGGCCGGCATCGAGCAAGGCGCCGTTGAGGGCCGGCCCCGCCTCCACCAGCACCTCGTTGGCCTCGAGTTCGGCGAGCCGGCGCAGCACCAGGGCCAGGTCGGGCCGGCCAGCGCTGCCGGCCAGGGTTTCGACCTGCGCGCCGGCCGCCTGGAGCGCCGCGGCCCGGGCCGGATCGGGGCGGCTGCAGAAGATGCGGCTGGTCCCGGGCTGGCGCAGCAGCTGCGCCTGCGGCGGGGTGCGCAGGCTGGAATCGAGCACCACGCGCTCGGGCGGCACTGCCTCTCCCAGATCGGGGCGGCGTACCGTCAGCGCGGGATCGTCGGCCAGCACCGTGCCGATGCCGGTGAGGATGGCGGAGCTGCGCGCGCGCAGCTCGTGGGCATCGCGTCGCGCTGGCTCGCCGCTGATCCAGCGGCTTGCACCGCTGGCCAGCGCCGTGCGGCCATCAAGGCTCGCCGCGAGCTTGGCGCGCAGCCAGGGGCGCTGGCGTTCCATGCGGGAGAAAAACCCGAGGTTCAGCGCCCGGGATTCCGCGGCCATCACCCCCGACAGGACCTCGATCCCGGCTGCGCGCAGCGCCGCCGCGCCCTGGCCGGCGACCTTTGGATTCGCATCATCCGCGGCGTACACCACGCGGGCGATGCCGGCGGCGATGAGCGCCGCCGTGCAGGGTGGCGTGCGCCCCTGGTGGCAGCAGGGCTCCAGCGTCACGTAGGCCGTGGCGCCATGCGCCAGTCCGGCAGCCGCCGCGAGCGCCACCGCCTCGGCATGCGGCCCGCCGGTGCGCTGGTGCCAGCCCTCGGCCACCACCGCATCGCCGGCGACGATCACGCAGCCGACCCGCGGGTTCGGCTGTGCGCTGTACAGCCCGCGTCCGGCGAGTTGCAGGGCGCGAGCCATGAAGGTGAAGTCCCGGGCGCTGGCGTTCATTCTTCGTCCGGCAGCAGCGACAGCTGGTTGCGGCGTTTCTCGGCATCGCCCATCTCGCGCAGGCGATGGATCTCATCCTGGAATGCGGTGACGTCCTGGAAGCTGCGGTAGACGGAAGCGAAGCGCACGTAGGCCACCTCGTCCATCCGGCGCAGTTCTTCCATCACCATCTCGCCCACCTGGCGCGAGGCAATCTCGCGCTCGCCCATGGTCTGCAGGCCGTGGATGATGCGGGCCAGCGCCGCCTCCACCGCCTCCATGCTCACCGGCCGCTTCTCCAGCGCACGCACCATGCCATTGCGCAGCTTGGCCTCGTCGAAGGGCTCACGGGCACCGTCGCGCTTCACCAGCCGGGGCATCACCAGCTCCGCGGTCTCGAAGGTGGTGAAGCGCTCGCCGCACTGCTGGCACTCGCGGCGCCGGCGGATCTGGCGACCCTCGCCGGCGAGGCGCGAGTCGATGACCTTGGTTTCCTCGTGGCTGCAGAACGGGCAGTGCATGGCCGGCCCCGCGGCTCAGCGCCGGCGCGGGTCGCGCCCCGGCTTCCGGCCGCTCACGGCTGCCTCACCGGTAGACCGGGAATTTCCCGCACAGCTCCAGCACCTCGGAGCGCACGCGGGCACGGCAGCGCTCATCGCCAATGTTGCCGAGGATGTCGGCGATCCAGCCGGCCACGGTGGCGACCTCGGCTTCGCGGAAGCCGCGCGTGGTGATGGCGGGGGTGCCGATGCGCACCCCACTGGTCACGAACGGCGAGCGCGGATCGTTCGGCACCGCGTTCTTGTTGACGGTGATGTTGGCCTGGCCCAGCGCGGCATCGGCGTCTTTGCCGGTGATGTCCTTGTCGATGAGGTCGAGCAGGAACATGTGGTTGTCGGTGCCGCCGGAAACGATGCGGAAGCCGCGGCTGGCAAGCGCGGCAGCCAGCTGGCGGGCATTGGCCTTGACCTGCCGCTGGTAGGCGCGGAACTCCGGCTGCATCGCTTCCAGCAGCGCCACCGCCTTGGCCGCCACCACGTGCATCAGCGGCCCGCCCTGGATGCCGGGGAATACCAGCGAGTTGAGCTTCTTGTTGATCTCCTCGTTGTCGCGCGCGAGGATCAGCCCGCCGCGCGGCCCGCGCAGCGTCTTGTGGGTCGTGGTGGTCGTGACGTCGGCGATCGGCACCGGGTTCGGGTACTCGCCCGCCGCCACCAGCCCGGCCACATGAGCCATGTCCACGAAGAACACCGCCCCGACGTCGTCGGCGATCCTGCGGAAGCGCTGCCAGTCCACCACTCGCGAATAGGCGGAGAAGCCGGCGAGGATCATCTTCGGGCGATGCTGCTGCGCCTGGGCCTCGACGGCCGCGTAATCGATCTCGCCCGTGGCCGGATCGAGGCCGTAGGAGACGATGTTGTACAGCCGTCCGGAGAAATTCACCGGCGAGCCATGGGTCAGGTGGCCGCCATGGGCGAGGCTCATGCCGAGCACCGTGTCGCCCGGCTTGAGCAGCGCCATGTACACCGCCGCATTCGCCTGCGAGCCGGAATGCGGCTGCACGTTGGCGAAACCGGCACCGAAGAGCTGCTTCGCCCGCTCGATGGCCAGCACTTCGGCCTGGTCGACGTACTCGCAGCCCCCGTAGTAGCGCTTGCCGGGATAGCCCTCGGCGTATTTGTTGGTCAGCACGCTGCCCTGGGCCTCGAGGACCCGCGGGCTGGCATAGTTCTCCGAGGCAATGAGCTCGATATGCTCCTCCTGGCGACGCTCCTCGCCAGCGATCGCCGCCGCCAGTTCCGGGTCGAATCCGGCGATCTCCAGGTCCCTCGTAAACATGCCAGCCTCCGCGCGAATGGGGGCGCAATTGTACGCTGCGCCCCGCCGGCCCGCGACCCGACGCGGACCCGGGAGGGAGCCGCCGCTGGCCATTCCGGCGGCCGCCGCCGATAATCGCCGCCTTTTCCGCGGGCAGCCGAAAATCCAGCCATGAGCCAGTACGTCTTCACCATGAACCGGGTGGGCAAGGTCGTGCCCCCCAAGCGCTTCATCCTCCGCGACATCTCGCTGAGCTTCTTCCCCGGCGCCAAGATCGGCGTGCTGGGCCTCAACGGCTCGGGCAAGTCCACCCTGCTGCGCATCATGGCCGGCGTCGACAAGGAATACGAAGGCGAGGCACGCCCCCAGCCGGGCATCCGGATCGGCTACCTGCCGCAGGAACCCGAACTCGATCCGGCGCGCAGCGTGCGCGAGATCGTCGAGGAAGGCGTCGCCGGGCTGATCGGCCTGGTGCAGCGCTTCAACGCCATTGCCGAGCAGTTCGCCGAGCCCATGGACGATGCGGCCATGAACCGGCTGCTGGAAGAGCAGGCGAAGCTGCAGGACGAGATCGACGCCCAGAATGGCTGGGAAGTGGACCGCACCCTGGAGATCGCTGCCGATGCGCTGCGGCTGCCGGAGTGGAACGCCCGGGTGCAGACCCTCTCCGGCGGCGAGCGCCGGCGCGTGGCGCTGTGCCGGCTGCTGCTGTCGAAGCCCGACATGCTGCTGCTCGACGAGCCCACCAACCACCTCGACGCCCAGTCGGTGGCCTGGCTGGAGAAGTTCCTCGAGAACTACCCGGGCACGGTCATCGCCGTGACGCACGACCGCTACTTCCTCGACAACGTCGCCGGCTGGATCCTCGAGCTCGACCGTGGCCACGGCATTCCCTGGAAGGGCAACTATTCCTCCTGGCTGGAGCAGAAGGAGGCGCGCCTCGCCATGGAGGAGAAGCAGGAGGCCGCGCGCCAGAAGACCATCAAGGCGGAACTCGAGTGGGTGCGGGCCAACCCCTCGGCGCGGCGCGCCAAGAGCAAGGCGCGCCTGCAGCGCTTCGAGGAGCTGTGTTCGCAGGAATTCCAGCGCCGCCAGGAAACCAACGAGATCTACATCCCGCCGGGCGAGCGCCTCGGCGACCTGGTCATCGAGTTCAACCAGGTGCGCAAGGCCTTCGGCGACCGGCTGCTGATTGAGGACTTCAGCGGCGCCATACCGCCGGGTGCCATCGTCGGCGTCATCGGCCCGAACGGCGCCGGCAAGACCACCCTGTTCCGCATGATCACCGGCCAGGAGCAGCCCGACAGCGGCAGCATCCGCATCGGTCCCACGGTGCAGCTGGCCTACGTCGACCAGTCGCGCCAGAGCCTGGACGACAGCAAGACCGTCTGGGAGGAACTCTCCGGCGGGCAGGAACTGATCAAGGTCGGCAGGTACGAGACCTCCTCGCGCAACTACGTCGGCCGCTTCAACTTCAAGGGCACGCAGCAGCAGCAGAAGATCGGCCTGCTTTCCGGCGGCGAGCGCAACCGCGTGCACCTCGCCAAGGTCCTCAAGGCGGGCGCCAACGTGCTGATGCTCGACGAGCCGACCAACGACCTGGACGTGGAGACGCTGCGCGCGCTGGAGGAAGGTCTGCTGGACTTCCCGGGCTGCGCCATCGTGATCTCCCACGACCGCTGGTTCCTCGACCGCATCGCCACCCACATCCTGGCCTTCGAGGGCGATAGCCAGCTGACGCTGTTTGCGGGAAACTACGCCGAGTATCAGGCTGACCTGCATCGCCGCCTCGGCGACGCTGCCGACCAGCCGCACCGCATCCGCTACAAGCCGCTGCGGCACTGAGCCAGTGCGCGGCCACGGAGTCCCGGCCATGAGCATCCCGGCATTCCTCGACAGCCAGAACCGCCTGCACCGCGAGTCGGTGAACGGCGAATGCCCGCATTGCGGCAGCGTCGCGCACTTCTCGCTGATGGCCTGCCCGACCTTCGCGCGCCTGCGTGCCGAGCGGCCGGCGCGCGTCGGCATCGTGCTCGAATGCGATGCCTGCCACATGCCGCTGTTCGTCCGTTACCGGGTGCGCGCCTGGCACGATGACCGCGTCGAGTTCCATCCGCTGCCGGAGGAAATGGAGCGCCCACCCGAGCGCTTCAGCTACGCGCACCTGCCCGAGGCCGTCGCCAGCACGTTCCGCGAAGCGCTGGCCTGCCATGGCGCCGGGTTGCACCAGGCATTCGCGCTGATGTGCCGCGCCACCATCCAGGCGATGCTCGAGGACCTTGGCGAGCGCAGCCGCCTGAAGATCTTCGACCAGGTGGCCGAGGTGCGCATGCTGGCGGAGATCGACGACAGCACCTTCAACGCCATCCGCCGCGTGCTGTTCGAGGGCGAGGCTGCGCTGGGCGAGGCTCCGCCGCCACTGACGCGCCTGCAGGCGACGGTGCTGCTGGAAACCCTCAAGGACCTGCTCTACCAGGCCTATGTGCGCCGCGCCCGCCTGCAGCAGGCACTGCGCCTGCGGCAGTTCCCGGCTGGGGAACCGGCACGCCCACCGGTCATGCCGGCTGTCCGCAGCGCGGAGCGCTGAAGCGATCGTCGATGATCGACGTCAAGCAGAGGCAGGGGCCAATGGCTAGAATGCCGCCATGCCCCGCCCGACTCCCTTCCGTGCCGGCGCAAGCCGGCTCTCTGCACTCGCCCTCTCGGCACTGATCAGCGCCTGCGGCGGCCAGGAGCCGGCTCCCGAAGCGGCCCCGAGCCTCACGGTTACCGCTACCCGGCTGGCCAGTCGATCGCTGGAACGCACGCTGGTCGCCTCCGGGTCGGTGGCTGCCTGGCAGGAAATGTCGCTGGGTGTCGAACTCAGCGGCGTGCGGGTCACCGCGGTGCTGGTCGAGGTGGGCGATGTGGTGAAGCCCGGCCAGACGCTGCTGCGCCTCGACGCGCGCACCCTCGAGGTTCAGGCACGCCAGGCGGATGCCGCCCTCGACCAGGCACAGGCGAACCTCGCCCTGGCCCGCGCCGCGAATGCGCGCGGCGAGAGCCTGCTCGAACGCAAGCTGATCTCAACCGCCGATGCCGACCAGCTCAAGGCCAATCTCATCAGCGCTGAAGCCAAGCTCACCACGGCCCAGGCCGACCGCGACGCGGCCCGGTTGAAGCTCGGCTTCGCCACCCTGGAGGCGCCACAGGCGGGGGTGATCTCGGCCCGCTCGGTGGAACCCGGCCAGGTGGTCTCCGCCGGCGCCGAACTGCTGCGGCTGATCCGTGATGGCCGCCTGGAATGGCGTGCCGAACTGGCGGAAGGCGACTTCACCCAGGTCCAGGCAGGGGCCATCGTGAAACTGGCCGGCCCGGACGGCGCCGAGGTGAGCGGCCGGATCCGCGCGGTATCCCCGGCACTCGATCCGCAGACCCGCACCGGGCTGGTCTACGCCGACCTGCCCGAGCCCGGCACCCTGCGCGCCGGCATGTTCGCCCAGGGCCGCATCCTCCTCGGGACCGTGGCGGCACAGGTGCTGCCGCGGGAAGCCGTGGTGTTCCGCGACGGCCTGCCCTATGTCTTCGTCCTGCAGGGCAACGCCGCGGTGACCAAGGTCACGCAGCAGCGTGTGAGCCTCGGCATCCAGCAGGGCCAGGTGATCGCCATCACCAGCGGCCTCGGGGCCGAGGACCGCGTGGTCGCACGCGGCGCGGGCTTCCTCGGCGACGGCGACCTGGTGCGGGTGCTGCCGGCAGCGCCGGCGACGGCGGCGCCGGAGCCGCCACGGTGAACGTCTCACGGTGGGGTATCGCCCACCCGATCCCCGCCGCGCTGGTATTCGTCGTCCTCTGCGTCTTCGGCTTCTGGGGCTGGCGCCAGCTGCCGATCTCGACGCTGCCGGACTTCACCCCACCGGAGATCGACATCACGGTAACCCTGCCCGGTGCCAGCCCGAGCCAGCTGGAAACCGACGTCACGCGCAAGGTCGAGGATGCCGTCGCGGGCATCGCCAACATCGACAAGCTGCTCTCCACGGTCAACGAGGGCCAGTCGCGCACCCGCATCCTGTTCGAGCTCGGCCGGGACATGGACACCGCGCTGGAGGAAGTGCGCGATGCCATCGACCGCGTGCGCAGCGAGCTGCCGCCGGAGATCGACGAGCCGCAGATCACCCGCCTGACCGTCCTCGGGCCGATCATGCTCACCTATGCCGTCGAGTCCGACCGTCTCGCACTCGACGAGCTGAGCTGGTTCGTCGACGACACGGTGAAGAAGGTGCTGTTCGGCACCCCGGGCGTCGGCACCGTGAGCCGCATCGGCGGCCTCGACCGCGAAGTACGCGTCGACCTGCGCCCCGACATGCTGCAGGCCTTCGGGCTGACCGCCGGCACGGTGTCCATGCAGCTCGCCCGCATCCAGGTCGAGCGGGCCGGCGGCCGCACCACGGTCGGCGGAGCCGAGCAGACGGTGCGCACCATCGCCACGGTGCACAGCGCGGCCGAACTCGCGAATTACCCGATCTCGCTGCCCGACGGGCGCTCGGTGCGCCTGTCCACCATCGCCACGGTGGCCGACAGCCATGCCGAGCCGCGCGACATGGCGCTGCTGAACGGGCGGCCGGTGGTGGGCTTTGGCATCCAGCGCGCGGTGAAGACCAGCGAGGTGGCGGTGGGCGACGAGGTCCGCCGGCGCATCGCCGAGCTGGCGCGCGAGCACCCGGAAGTGCGCTTCATCGAAGTGGACTCTGTGGTGGAGGAAGCCCGCAACTCCTACAACGCCTCCATGTCGATGCTGGCCGAGGGCGCGCTGCTGGCCGTGGCGGTGGTGTGGCTGTTCCTGCGCGACCGGCGCGCCACCTGGATCTCCGCCCTGGCGCTGCCGCTCTCGGTGATCCCGACCTTCGGCGTCATGCACCTGCTCGGCTTCAGCCTCAACCTGCTGTCGCTGCTGGCGATGGCCGTGGTAATCGGCATCCTGGTGGACGACGCCATCGTCGAGGTCGAGAACATCACCCGCCATCGCGCACTGGGCAAGACGCCGATGCAGGCTGCGGGCGAGGCGGCCGACGAGATCGGCATCGCGGTCATCGCCACCTCCGCCACGCTCGCTGCAGTATTCATCCCGGTGGCCTTCATGCCCGGGCAGATCGGCCTGTTCTTCCGCGAGTTCGGCTGGACCGCAGCCACTGCCGTGCTGTTCTCGCTGCTGGTGGCGCGCCTGCTGACGCCAATGCTCGCCGCCTACTTCATGACCCGCAAGCCCGCACACCCGGCCGAGCCGGCCTGGGTCCGGTTCTACATGCGGCTGGTGGGCCACGCCCTCGACAAACCCTGGCGCACCCTGGCCACCGCCTTCGCCACCTTCGTCGTGGCGCTGGCGCTGGTGCCGCTCATCCCGCGCACCTTCGTGCCACCGAACAACGAGTCACGCTCCACGGTGCTGCTGGAACTGCCGCCAGGCTCCACCCTGCAGGACAGCGCCGCGGCCGCCGAGCAGACGCGGCAGCTGCTGGCGGACCTGCCGGAACTGAAGAGCGTGTTCGCGCGCATCGGTTCGGTATCCGGTACCGGCTTCACCACCGCCGGCAGCGGCAACGTGCGCAAGGCGCAGCTCAACCTGCGGTTCCATGACGAGCGCCAGCGCAGCATGCAGCAACTGGAAGTCGAGGTCAGGCGCCGCCTGGAGAAGCTGGCCGGCGTACGGGTGAGCTTTGCGGCGCTGGGACCCGGCGACCGGCTCGAGGTGGTGGTGGTCGGCCGCGACCCGGTGCAGCTCGCCGCGACCGCCCAGAACATCGAAACGGCGATGCGCGGGGTGCGCGGCCTGAGCGGCGTGCAGTCCTCGGCTTCGCTGCTGCAACCGGAGATCGCGATCATCCCGGACCCGGCCCGCGCCGCGGACCTCGGCGTCTCCACCGTGGACATCGCCGAGGCGGCGCGCATCGCCACCACGGGGGATTTTCTCCGCAACCTGCCAAAGCTCAACCTGGCCGAAAGGCAGATCCCCATCCGCGTGCAGGTGGCCGAGGCGGCGCGTGACGATGCCTCGCTGCTCAGCCTGATGCGGGTACCAGCGCGCGGCGGTGCCGTGCCGCTGTCCGCGGTGGCCGAGATCCGCGACAGCAGCGGACCGGCGATCATCGAGCGCTACAACCGCGAGCGCAACGTCAAGATCTCGGGTGAACTCAACGGCAATCCGCTGGGCCCGGTGATGAACGAGGTGCGCAGGCTGCCGGCGGTGCAGAACCTGCCGCCGGGGGTGCGCATCCTCCCGGGCGGCGATGCCGAGGCCTTCGTCGACCTTTTCGTCGGCTTTGCGCTCGCCATGCTGACCGGCGTGCTCAGCGTGTATGTCGTGCTGCTGATGCTGTTCAACAGCCCGTCGATGCCGCTGGTGATCCTGGCCGCGATCCCGCTGTGCGGCGTCGGCGCCTTCGGCGCGCTGCTGCTGACTGGCTATGCGCTGTCGCTGCCCTCGCTGGTCGGCCTGCTGATGCTGACCGGCGTATCCACCAAGAACTCGATCCTGATCGTGGACTACGCCATCATCGGCGAGCGCGCCGGCCTGCCGCGCCGCGAGGCCATCATCGATGCCTGCCACAAGCGGGTACGCCCGGTCATCATGACCACCATCGCCATGGGCGCCGGCATGGTGCCGGTTGCCTTCTCGCTCGCCGCCGATGGCAACTTCCGCGCGCCGCTTGGCATCTCGGTGATCGGTGGCCTGCTGACCTCGACGCTGCTGTCGCTGATCGCCGTGCCTGCCGCCTACTGGCTGGTCGCCCAGTGGGTCACGCGCTTCAAGGCGCGCCGTGCCGCACGGCGCCAGGCGCGGGAGGCGCGCAGCGCCGTCTAGCCCACCCAGGCCCGGGCGTTGCGGAACATGCGCATCCAGGGCCCCTCTTCGCCCCAGTCCTGCGGATGCCAGGAGTGCTGCATGGCCAGGTGCACGCGCTCGGGGTGCGGCATGAAGATGGTGACGCGGCCATCGGCCGAGGTCAGGCCGGCCACCCCTTCCGGCGAGCCGTTGGGGTTGGCCGGGTAGGTCGTCGCGGGACGACCGTGGTTGTCGATGTAGCGGATGGCGACCTGGCCTGCCGCCTGGCAGGCCGGCAGGTCATCCGCCGCGGCAAACTCGGCGCGGCCCTCGCCATGCGAGGTGGCGATCAGCAGGCGGCTGCCCGCCATGCCCTGCAGCAGCACCGAGCGGCTCTCCAGCACCTCGACCAGGCTGAGGCGCGCTTCGAACTGCTCGGAGAGGTTCTGCACGAAGCGCGGCCAATGTTCCGTGCCCGGTATGATCTCGCGCAGCGAGCTGAGCATCTGGCAGCCATTGCAGACGCCGAGCGTGAAGGCATCGGGGCGCTGGAAATAAGCCTCGAACGCCTCGCGGGCGCGCCGGTTGAACAGGATCGAGCGCGCCCAGCCGCCACCGGCGCCGAGCACGTCGCCGAAGGAGAAGCCGCCGCAGATCACCAGCCCGCGGAACTCGTCGAGGCTGCGCCGGCCGGCAAGAATGTCCGACATGTGAACATCAACCGGAGTGAAGCCGGCCCGCAGGAAGGCGGCGGCCATTTCCAGCTGGCTGTTGACGCCCTGCTCGCGCAGGATGGCCACCCGCGGACGCCTGCCGCTGGCAATGAAGGCCGCGGCCGGGTTCTCCGCCATGCTGAAAGTCAGCCGCGGCGACAGTCCCGGATCGCCGGCATCGGTCAGGGCGGCGTAGGCTTCCGCCGCCGTGGCCGGGTTGTCGCGCAGGCTCTGCATGCGATAGCTGAGTTCCGACCAGCTGGCATGCAGGGCCTGGCCCTCGAAGTCGAGCAGGGTCGCACCGGCCTGGCGGATGACGATGCGCAGGCCGGTGCTGACGCGGCCAATGCGCTGCGACCAGGCGGCGATGCCATGTGCATTGAAAGCGGCCTCCACGCGAGCCGCATCCGCAGCGCGGACCTGGATCACCGCACCGAGCTCTTCGGCGAACAGCGCACCATGCGGGCTGGCGCCGGCCGGCAGCTCGACTTCGAGGCCCGCGCGGCCGGCGAAGGCCATTTCGCAGAGCGTGGCGAACAGCCCCCCGTCGGAGCGGTCATGGTAGGCGAGCAGCAGGCCCTGGGCGCGCAGCGCGGCGATGCAGGCGAACAGGCCCGCCAGGCGCTGCGGATCGTCGAGGTCGGGTACTTCGCCGCCGGCAATGCCGAAGGCCTGGGCGAGGCAGGAGCCGCCGAGCCGGTTGCGGCCGGCGCCAAGATCGAGCAGGTAGAGCAACGACCCCGCGTCCTGCGCGAGCTGCGGCGTCAGCGTGGCGCGCACATCGCTCACCGGCGCGAAGGCGGAGACGATGAGCGACACCGGCGCGACCACCGACTTCGGCGCGCCGTGCTCCTTCCAGGCGGTGCGCATGGACAGCGAGTCCTTGCCGACCGGGATGGCGATGCGCAGCTCGCGGCAGAGTGCCGTCGCCGCGTTCACGGCGTCATACAGCGCCTCGTCTTCGCCATCGACGGCGCTCGCCGCCATCCAGTTGGCCGACAGCCGCACCTCGTCGAGGCGCGTGACCGAAGCGGCCAGGATGTTGGTCAGCGCCTCGGCGACCGCCATGCGCCCGGAAGCCGGCGGATCGATTACCGCCAGCGGCGTGCGCTCGCCCATCGCCATGGCCTCGCCCGCGACAGCGTCGAAACCCAGTGCCGTCACCGCGACGTCGCTCACTGGAACCTGCCAGGGCCCGACCAGCTGGTCGCGGGCCACCAGGCCACCGACCGTGCGATCGCCGATGTGGATCAGGAAGGACTTGTCGGCCACGGCGGGGAAACGCAGCAGCCGCTGGCAGGCTTCGGCCAGGTCGAGCTGCGCGAAGCTGGCCATCGTCCGCGCCCGCGCCTTGCGGGTCAGCTTCATGGTGGTGCGCGGCGGCTTGCCGAGCAGCACCTCCAGCGGCATGTCCACCGGCGCCTCGCCCAGCAGCCGGTCGGCAACCGTGAGCTGGCGGCTGTCGTCGGCGCTGCCCAGCACCGCGAACGGGCAGCGCTCGCGCTCGCAGACGGCGCGAAACCAGTCGAGGTCTTCCGGCGCGATGGCCAGCACATAGCGTTCCTGCGCCTCGTTGCACCAGATCTCCGCCGGTGACATGCCCGGCTCCGCATTCGGGATCTCGCGCAGTTCCAGCCGGGCGCCGCGCCGGCTGTGGTCGACGAGTTCCGGCATGGCATTGGACAGGCCGCCCGCGCCCACGTCGTGGATCAGCAGGATGGGGTTGTGGCCGCCGGGCGCCGCGCCTGCGGCCCAGCAGGCCTCGATGACCTGCTGCGCACGACGCTGCATCTCCGGGTTGCCCCGCTGCACGGATGCGAAGTCCAGGTCCTCGGCACTGCTGCCGCTGGCCATGGACGAGGCGGCACCGCCGCCGAGCCCGATGAGCATCGCCGGCCCACCGAGCACTACCAGCAATGCGCCGGGCGGCACCGCGGCCTTGTGCACGTCGTCCTCGCGGATGTTGCCGAGTCCGCCAGCGATCATGATGGGCTTGTGGTAGCCCCAGGCGCGCCCCGGCTCCCCGGCCACCGGTTGCTCGAAACTGCGGAAGTAGCCGGCGATGTTCGGCCGGCCAAACTCGTTGTTGAACGCCGCGGCGCCGATTGGCCCGTCGAGCATGATCTGCAACGGTGAAACGATGCGCCGCGGCCGCCCGAGGCCGCCCGCCTCCCAGGGCTGCGCGTATCCGGGCAGCCGCAGGTGCGAGACGCTGAAGCCGGCGAGGCCGGCCTTCGGGCGCGCGCCGCGACCGGTGGCGCCCTCGTCGCGGATCTCGCCACCGGCACCGGTGGCCGCGCCGGGAAACGGTGCGATCGCGGTCGGGTGGTTGTGGGTCTCCACCTTCATGAGCGTGTGCACCGGCTCGCGCTGCAGCCGGTACTCACCGCTCGCGGGATCGGCGAGCAGCCGCCCGGCGACGCTGCCGGCCATCACCGCGGCATTGTCGCTGTAGGCGCTGAGCACCCCGGCAGGATTGGCCGCGTGGGTGCTGCGGATCATCGCGAACAGGCTGTCGGGCTGCTCGCTGCCGTCGATCACCCACCTCGCGTTGAAGATCTTGTGCCGGCAATGCTCGGAATTCGCCTGGGCGAACATCATCAGCTCGGCATCGGTGGGGTCACGGCCCATGGCGGTGAAATGCCCGGCCAGGTAGTCGATTTCATCGGCCGACAGCGCCAGCCCCAGCGACTGGTTGGCGGCCTCCAGCGCCGCGGGACCATTGGCCAGCAGCGGCACGCGCGTGAGGCGACGCGGCGCCTGCACGCCAAACAGGTCCGCGGCCTGCACCGGCCGCAATAGTGCCGATTCCGTCATGCGGTCGTGCACCAGCGGCGCCACCGCGCCCACCTCGGCCGCGGTCAGCCCACCCTCGGCCAGGAAGGACCAGGCCACACCCCGCTCGCAGCGGCGCACGGCATCGAGCCCGCAGCTGCGGGCGATGTCGGTGGCCTTGCTGGACCAGGGTGAAATGGTGCCCAGGCGCGGTACCACCCAGAGCCGGGGGCTGGTGACGGCAGCGGCCTGCTGGGCCGGTCCGTAGCGCAACAGCTCACCGAGGACGGCCGCCTCGGCCGCCGTGAGCGGGCGCGCGACATCGACGTAGTGCAGGTAGTGGGCCTCAAGTCCACTGATGCGCGGCACCGCCGCGCGCAGGCTGGCGAGCAGGCGCTCGCGCCGGAAGGCGGACAGTGCCGGTGAACCGGCTATCTCCAGCATGCCAGGCACGGGCGGGGTGCTGCGGGAGGCGGGCTAGTCGCCGCCATCATTGCGGCCCGGCGTGTACACCGGCATCGGGAACTGGGCGACGTTGCCACCCTCCGCGCGGGTGATCTTGCTGACACCCTCTTTCTCGACCTCGTCGATGCGCAGCACGGAATGCATCGGGATGTAGCTGCGGCGCACTCCGGAAAACTCCGACTTGATGCGCTCCTCGGCCGGATCGAGCACCACGGTGCTGCGCTCGCCGAAGACCAGCTTCTCGACTTCGATGAAGCCGAACAGCCCGCCCTGGGTCACGGACCGGGCATAGATCTCGTAGACCTTGCCCTGGTTGACGAACGATATTCTGTAAAGTCGCCTGGCCGACATGCGGGACACGAGGGGGTTGCTGGCAGTCCTTGCAGGGCAACGCACCCTCCCGGACCGGGCCGGCATTATAGCCCAGCGGCAGGCTCGCGCCGCGGCGCGCCACGGCTGGCCTCCGGGTGATTCCCGCCCGGCAAACTGTGAACTGCCCGGCGGCAACGCCGCTGCCATGGCGCCATGATCCGCCGGCGGAAAACGGATTCGGGCAGTCCCGGGACCCGAGGCTCCGCGTGTCCCGGTACCCAACGACGGGAATAGTCGGCATGGCACTGCGCCTTCGCATCACGAGTCAGCAGAAAGCCCAGCTGGGTGAATCCCAGCTGCGCGAGTTCGTCGCCTGCGGCGGCACCATCGGCCGCGCCGCCGACAATGACTGGGTGCTGCCCGACGAAAAGCGCTTCATCTCCAGTCGCCACGCGCTGATCGACTTCCAGGGTGGCGCCTACTACCTGGTGGACACCAGCCGCAACGGCGTCTACATCAACGGCTCCGACACCGCCGTCGGCCGCGGCCATCCGCAGCGGCTGTTCAATGGCGACCGCCTGCGCCTCGGCGAGTACGAGGTCAGTGTCGAGGTGACGCCGGGCGACGAGCAGGTTGCCGATGACGGCATGCGCGACTCGGTGGTGCGTGCCCAGCTGGTACCGGTGGACGAGTCGATCGAGCTGAAGTTGGTCGACGAGAGCAAGATGCGCGCCTTCGAGTACAACGCGCTCGAGCGTCACCTGAAGCCGGCCGACGACAGCTCGGCTGCCGTGCGCAAGCCCGCAGCCGTCGCCACGAAGCCGCCCCCCGCGAGCACTCCTGCCCCGCCGACCGGGAATGCGGCTGCCGTCGAGGTGCTGTGCAGGGCCGCCGGCCTGAAGCCCGGCGACCTGCACGGCTCGAACCCGGAAGAGGTGCTGGAGACAGCCGGCCTGCTGATGCGCGAACTGCTCACCGGCCTGGCGGACCTGCTGCAGAACCGCTCGCGGATGAAGGACGCGCTGCGCCTGCCGCAGACCATCATCCGCCCCTCGCAGAACAACCCGCTGAAGTTCTCCCCAGGCGTTGCCGACGCGCTGCGTTACCTGCTTGGCGAACCCGGCCAGTCCTACCTGCCGCCGGATCGCGCCGTGCAGGCCGCCTTCCTCGATGTGAAGAGCCACCAGCAGGCGCTGTTCAAGGCGATGATCCACGCGGTGCGCGACTTCAGCGAGCGCCTGGATCCGGAGGAACTGCGCAGCCGCTTCGACCGCGGCCTGAAGCGCTCGCCGCTGCTCGCCGGCGCCAATAAGCTCAAGTACTGGGAGCTCTACGAGGAAAGCTACGCCACCCTCACCCACCAGGAAGAAGGCGCGCCGATGCCGGCCATCGTCATCGAAGAACTGACGCGCGCCTACGAGCAGGAGATCGAAGCCCTGCAGCAAGGGGCCACCCGGCCCATCGGTACCCGGCCCGCAAGAGCCTCCTGAAGCACCCCCACCTGCGCCGGCACCGCCTCGGCCGCGCATCCGTACTGTCCGCAACGACCTGCGGTTGATTCTCAATTACAATGCCGGCATGACGCTCGATGAGCTGAAGCCCGGCCAGAAGGCCACCATCCTCCGCATCGAGGGCGACGGCCCCCTGGTGCAGCGCCTGATGGCGCTGGGCCTGCTGGAAGGTTCCGACATTTCCATGACCCGGCGCGCCCTGGGCGGCGATCCCGTCGAGGTCCAGGTGATGGGCTACGCCCTGTCGCTGCGACGCGAGGAAGCCCGGCGCGTCGAAGTCCAGGTGATTTCATGAGCAACCCGGCCGCCAGCACCACGCCGGCGCCGACCCCCGTCACCCATACCGCGCCGATCATCGCCGTCATCGGCAACCCGAATACGGGCAAAAGCACGCTGTTCAATGCCCTGACCGGGCTCAAGCAGAAGACCGCCAACTACCCCGGCGTCACGGTCGAGCGGCACACCGGCTCGATCACCCTCGAGGGCCGCGAAGTCTGCCTGGTGGATCTGCCGGGCACCTACTCGCTCGCCGCCCAGTCCCCCGACGAGGTCGTCGCCATCGACGTGCTGCTCGGCCATGTCGAGGACCTGGCCCGGCCACGCGCGATCCTCATCGTGGCGGACGCCACCAACCTCCGGCGCAACCTGTTCCTCGCCACCCAGCTGGCGGAACTCGGCCTGCCGCTGGTGCTGGCGCTGAACATGCTGGACGTGGCGGCGGAAAACGGCGTGCAGCTGGACCCGCAGCGCCTCGCCGTGAGGCTCGATGCCACGGTGGTACCGGTGGTGGCCACCAGCGGCAAGGGCCTGCCGGAGCTGCGCGCCGCACTGGCCGAGGCGGTACGCAAGCCGCCGCGTCCGCGCCTGGTGGTGCTGCCCGAAGTGCACCAGGCGGCAGTGGCGCTCGCCGCTCGCGTCGCGGCAGCCGGCCACAGCCTCGACGCCTACGAAGTCGAGCGCGCACTCATCGATGCGCATGGCGTCGCCGAGCGGCGCTTCGAATACGCCACCAGCCCGGAGCTGATGGCGGAACTGGCCGACCTGCGCATGCGGCTGAGCGCCGGCAGCTCGCTGGCGGCGATCGAAGCCAAGGCGCGTTACCAGCTCATCGACGGCATCATCCGCGAAGTCGAGGTCCGGGCCCCGCCGAAGGTGACGCTGCGCGAGCACCTGGACCGCATCACCAACCAGCCGGTGGTGGGCTCGGTGCTGTTCGTGCTGGTGATGGCCACGGTGTTCCAGGCGGTGTTCTCCTGGGCCACGCCCCTCATGGACCTGATCGAGGCATTCACCGCCTGGGCGGGTGAAACGGTACGGGCCGCGCTGCCGCCCGGCGCGCTCTCCAGCCTGCTGGTGGACGGCGCCATCGCCGGTGTGGGCAGTGTGGTGGTGTTCCTGCCGCAGATCCTCATCCTCTTCGCCTTCATTATCCTGCTGGAGGACACCGGCTACATGCCGCGGGTGGCCTTCCTCATCGACCGCCTCATGCGACTCTGCGGGTTGTCGGGCAAGTCCTTCATCCCGATGCTGTCGAGCTTTGCCTGCGCGGTGCCGGGCATCATGGCCACGCGTGTCATTCCCGAACGGCGCGACCGCCTGGCCACCATCCTCGCCGCGCCGTTCATGACCTGCTCGGCCCGCCTGCCGGTGTATGCGCTGCTCATCGGCGCCTTCGTACCCGACCAGCGCTACTTCGGAGGGCTGGTGAACCTGCAGGGCCTGGTGCTGCTCGGCCTGTACCTGCTCGGCATCTTCGCCGGCATCGGCACCGCGCTGCTGATGAAGCGCACCGCGCTGCGCGGTCCCACACCCACCTTCCTCATCGAACTGCCGCCCTACCGGCTGCCGAACTGGCGCTCCGTGGCGCTGCGGCTGCTGGAGCGCGGGCGCATCTTCCTGGTGCGCGCCGGCACCGTGATCTTCTTCGTGGCGGTCATGGTCTGGGCGCTCGCCTATTTCCCCAAGGATGCCGGCGTTGCCCAGCGCTTCGACACGGCGCGCGCCACGGCGATGGCGACCCTGCCGGAGGGCGAGCAACGCGAGGCGGCGCTGCGCGACATCCGCAACCAGGAAATCGCGGCCAACATGGAAGCCAGTTACCTGGGCCGCATCGGCAAGTTCGTTGCGCCCGCCTTCGCCCCGCTCGGCTGGGACTGGAAGGTATCGGCGGCGGTGATCGCCGGCTTCCCGGCCCGCGAGGTGGTAGTGGCGATCCTCGGCACCATCTACGCGGTGGGTGATGACGTGCAGGCCGACGACGATGCCCTCGCCGAACGCCTGCGCGACGCCACCTGGCCGGATGGCCGCGCCGTGTATACGCTGCCGATGGTGCTGGGCCTGCTGGTGTTCTACGCCTTCTGCCTGCAGTGCGCGGCAACCATCGCCATGATCCGCCGCGAAACCAATGGCTGGGGCTGGCCGGCCTTCGCCTGGGTGTACATGACAGGGCTGGCCTACCTGAGTGCCATGCTGGTGTACCAGCTCGGGTCATGAGCAACCTGGACACACAGGACCTGATCGCGCTCGGCATCGTTGCCGTCGTGGTCGCTCTCGCCCTGTGGCGGCGCGTCCGCCTGCAGCGCGAGCGGCGCCGTAACCCCTGCGCAGGCTGCGAGACCACCAAGGTGACGCCCACCGAGACCGCAGTGCGTTTCTACCGGCGTGCGCCGGGCAGCCCGGACGACAACAAGAACCCGTCCTGATCCGGCGTTGTGGCACGCCGGTGGGGCTGCCACTACCCTGAAAAACCAGGGGCCGGACCCTCGTCAGGCCCGGCCCCGATGTATCGATGCCGAACGGCGCGCTGCGTCAATCGCAGAAGTTCGGATCGGCCGGATCCAGGCTGTCGATCCAGGCGCCGATGGCGTCACGCTCCGACTGCGCCAGCAGGCCGCCGATGGGCGGCATGGGCCTGGCGGCATCGTTGATCCGCTGCCAAAGCACGCTGGTCTCCTTCACGCCCGGCGTCACCACCGGGCCGCGGTAGCTGCCGGCGCGCAGGTTGTCGCAGGTGGTGACGCTGAGGCGTGCCGAAGCGCCGTGGCAACCGGTGCAGGTGCGGTTGAATACCGGCTGCACGTCGCAGGCGTAGCTGACCGGCCCGCCGGCGGAGGTCACCGACACCGCGACCGTAGCTGACGTCACGGCACCGCGGTCGTCCACCACCTCCAGCGACGCCGTGTAGTTGCCATCGCAGGAATAGGTATGGCTTGGTGAAGCTTCGGTGCTGGTGCTGCCATCACCAAAGTTCCACAGGATGCTGTTGATGGTGCCGTCCGGATCCACCGCATTGGCGGCAAAGGCCACCGGCAGCGGCTCCACGCCCGTGGCCGGACTGGCGGTCGGTGCGACGGTGGGCGGCAGGTTCGGATGCAGCTTGTCCTCGACGGTGCTGCCAAAAACGCGGTTGACGGCCTGGAAACGCGCACGCGCAGTGGCATCACGCACCTGGTTGTGGAGCGCCTGGTCGAACCAGCCGCTCAGCAGCCCCGCCCACTCCAGAGCGGTGGCGTCCGGCGTGCCATTGCCTACGGCGTAGCCGATCAGTGTCAGCCAGGCCTGGAGGATCTTGCGGCTGGCCTTGCCGAAACGCAGGGCAGAGTTCGGCGTATCGGCGAGCACGTTGCTCATACCCTTGAGCTGGGGTGCGAGGCCAGGCGTGTAGACCTCCACCGTGCGCAGCAGCACGGCACCAGGTGAGACGAAGCCGCCGGAGATGACCGCGCGGCCGTCATCCAGCAGCAGGCCGCTGAATTCGTCGCGACCGGTGCTCATGATGCCCGAGAGCTTCCACGCCCCGGCCGCGGGATCGTAGACCTCGGAGGTCGGCTGGAAGATGCTCGGATAGGTCTTGCTGGTGGTAACACCGCCAGCGATCAGCAGCGTGCCGTCCAGCAGGCCGAGCGCACCGATGTCGATGCGCGGCTTGAACATGCGCGGAATCACCGTGAAGCTGCGCGTATCCGGCGTGTAGATCTCGCTCTCGGCGGTGATCACCCCACCGGCGGAGGTATGGGTATCGTTGTAGTAGGAGGCGCCGAGCACGATGCGTCCGTCGCGCAGCTTGCCGGGCAACTGCGCCAGGTGCGAGTAGTTCATCGGCCCGACGGCGGTAAAGCTGTTGTCCGCCGGATTGTAGATTTCCGCGGTCGTGGTCGGATACAGGGTGCCCATGCCGGTCGAACCGCCGGTGATCAGCACCGTGCCATCATCGAGCAGGAAGGCACTGTGCGCCGAGCGCGGCTGCGTCATGTTACCGACGACCGTGAACATGCCGGTGGCCGGGTCGAACATCTCGACCGAGGCCAGCGGCATGGAACTGGTGGTGCTGACGCCGTTGCCACCACCCGAAATGAGCACCTTGCCATCCGGCATGAGGGTCGCGGCATGGCTGCGACGGCCAACGCTCATGGCCCCGGCGGTTTCCGTCCAGGCGTTGGTCGCCGGGTCGTAGATCTCGGCGGTGGCCAGCACCACGCCGGTGGCCGAGGTCGAGGCGGTACGGCCACCGGTGACCAGCACGCGACCGTCAGCCAGCGTCGTGGCCGTGTGCGACCAGCGTCGGATGGTCATCGGTGCCACCGGCGACACCGAGTTGTCCGCCGGGTTGAAGGCATCGACGGAGTTGGTGATCACCGAGGCCGGCGCATTCGCCGACTGGCCGCCGGTCATCAGCACCCGCCCGTCGTGCAGCTTTGCGGTGCGGTGGATAAAGCGCGGCATGGTCATGTTCAGGCCGCGGGTAAAATCCCCCACCGCGCAGCTTTCGAGGCCCATGCTCTCCAGCACCTCCTGCGGTGGCGAGTTCGGGATGCCCGCGTGGCAGGAAATGCAGGATGCTGGCGCCCGGCATTCCGCCTGGGCCAGCTGGGCCAGCGTTATCAGCAACAACGCGGTGAGCAGTCCTGCTCCCGCGTGACTCGTCGAACGGATGCTCCGGCTCATGGTGTCCCCCCCATTGGCGTGGATCCGGCGAATCGTGAATGTCATGTCATCATGACATCAGGCCTACCGGTTAAGGGAGCAGGCCCGGGAGCGTCGATAGGTATTTTCCCTTACGGACCTCTGGGCAAGTACTGAGATTCTTTCTGCAACCCATTGTTGCAAAAGCGTCCCCGTCTCCTGCCGCAGTCGTTTCAACCACCCCGGGCCAGCCGCTCCGCATATGACGTCAGCGTGGCAGCTTCGAACGTGACGGGCAGACCCTCGCGCAGCCTGGCGCGGGCCGCATCGGCTGCGGCCTGGCGGGACTGGTCATCGAGCCGGATGCGGATACCGTCGCGCACTTCATCGAGCGCGCGGGTACGGGCCGGAACCTGTTCCTCTGCGCGGAAGACCGCAAAACCACCGGCCACCGCCCCGACCTCCCCGACCGCACCCGGTGCCAGCTGCAATACCGCCGCCTCCAGGGGAATCGATCCCGGTACATCCTGGATCCAGAACTCGCCGGCCTGCGCAGCGGCGCCCGCCGCGGCCCGTGCATCCTCGAGGCTGGCGCCGCGGCCCAGTGCGGCTCGTGCCCGCTGTGCTGCAGCCTCATCGGCCGCAACCACCCGGCTGGCCCTGGCGCGTGCGGGCTCGGTGAATTCACTGCGATGGGCAACGTAATAGGCGGCGACTTCCGCGGCGGATGTCACCGGCACCCGGGCCAGCTCCGCGGCCAGCCAGCGGCGGGCCAGCTCGATCTCCTGCGCCCGCCCGTCGCTGCCCGCAACATCCTTACCGAGCCCGGCACGACCTGCGGCGGCCGCCATCAGCCGCTGGTCAACCAGCGACGACACGAGATCCGTGACCGCCGCCTGCGATGCCGCGACCTCGAGCCGGTCGCCTGCCGGCATCGCTGCCAGCGCGGCGTTGGCATCGGCCACCGTGACGACGATCGTGCCCGCACGGGCCAGCACGGCGTCCGGCGGCGGACCCGGCAGCGCTGCCGCTGGTGCATCGATCGACGGATGATTGGCCGGCATGGCCGGCGGCGCTGGTGGCGGTGCCTTGCTGCAGGCGGCCAGCAGCAGGCCCAGCATGCCGACCCGGAACGCAGCGGCCACAGACCAGGCCGCCCGCCACGAAACAATTTTTGCCGGGCACCCGACCCGGACATCGACGTTCACCATGCGTCGCTCCTCGCCTTCGATTCCAGGATGCCCGATGCCGTCACCGCGTGCGAGTGCCAGAAAAAGCGTATCAGCGCGGCGCACGCCATCCCGCTGCGCGTGCCTCGTCCTCGCTGCAGAACCAGCGTTCACCGCTGTCCGGGTTGATCCGGGTCCCGGCATAGGAGCGGCTGCCCGGCAGGTGATAGATGCGATCACCCTTGCTGTTGATGTTGCCCTTGATGTCGCAGCCAGGCGGTTGCCCGCTGCTGGCGGTTTCCCCGGGCAGCGTATCCTGGCCAAGCAGTCCCTGTGGCATGGCCTTGCCTGGCGGCGCGTTCGCCTTCCCGATTGCGGCGATGCAATCCTGCGCCGTCTCCCCGGCATAGTCCCGCGATGGCACCCTCGATCCTGGCGACGCCCGCTGCCGCTCGCGCCAGATCCAGGGTGGTACCCAGCGCGCGCTCGGCAGCGACCACAGGCCGCGGCGTTTTGTCCGGGCTGCTGCCTCGAGTTCGCAATAGTGTTCATCCCCATCGAGCTGGCCGAGGTAGCGACGAAAAGCCCAGGCATGGCCGTCGGTGACCATCTGCTCGTTGACGTTGAGGCGCCCGACGTAAAGCACGGCGATCAGGCGGTCGTACTGGTCGTAGGGATCGTCGCTGACCGGCTGCACCTCCACCGCAGCCGGGGCCAGCAGCCGCTTCAGCGCCTGCGTCGCCTCGCGGCCGCCGGGCGCACGGGCTTCGGGTGTATCGATGCCGTAAAGGCGGATGCGCTGCGGGCCACTGTCGAGCTGTACATCGAGCGTGTCACCGTCGATGACACGCGTGACACGGCCGTCCATGACCAGGATGCTGTCCGGTGCGGATCCATCCACATCCTGTGCCGCAGCCTGGAACCGCAGCTGCGGCCACAGCCAGCCAGCGCCGGCCAGCAGCGCAATGACGGCGAGTGCGACCAGCAGTGCCCTCAACTGCCGCTCACCCGACCGTCAGCCGCTGCGCCCGCCCGGTCATGCCGAGGCCGGAACCGCCTGCGGGGCCCAGCGGTAACGCACCGGCAGCGAGTGATAGCCCTTGAACATCACGCCCGAGCGCGGCACCGGGTCCGCTGCCAGGCCCACGTCAGCCAGCTGTTGTGTCAGCTGGCGGAAGGCGATGCGGCCCTCGAGCCGCGCCAGCGCATGCCCGGCGCAGAGATGGCGGCCGGCGGCGAAGCTCAGGTTGTCACGGGCGTTGGCACGGCCGAGGTCGAGGACATCGGGCTGGTCGTAGTGCCGGGGATCACGGTTGGCGGCGGCCAGCGACAGCATCAGGAACGTGCCTGCAGCGATCGGCTGGCCCTCGACCTCCACGTCCTGCGCAGCCTGGCGGAACAACACGTACAGCGGCGGATCATAACGCAGGAACTCCTCCACCGCGTTCTCCGCCAGCGCGGGCTGCGCCTGCAGCTGCCGCCAGCTCGCGGGGTTGCGCATCAGCGCCAGCAGGCCGTTACCCAGCAGGTGCGTGGTGGTCTCGTGCCCGGCCATGAGCAGCGTGATCGCCGCCCAGACGATCTCCTCCCGCGACAGTTTGTGGTCGCGCTCGTTGCGCAGCAGCAGGCTCAGCAGGTCGTCGCCAAGGTTGCGCTCGCGCAGCCGAAGGACTGCGGTGAGGTAATCGTGGAGTGCGGTGGCACCCGCCGTGGCGCGCTCGAACTCCTCCGGCGTGGCGATGATTTCCAGCCCGGCAAGCATCGCGGCCGAACCCTCGTGCAGCATGATCTCTTCCTCCTGCGGGATACCCAGCAGGTGGCAGATTACGGTGACCGGCAGCGGCAGCGCGAAATCGGCGATGAAGTCGCCCGCGCCGCGCTCGCGCATGCGCGCAATCAGGCCGGCGCAGGTCTGCTCGATGAACCCCGCCAGCGCATCGGTGCGCTTGCGCGAGAAGGCCGGCATGATCGCCTGGCGGAAGCGTGTGTGGTCAGGCGGGTTCATGCCGATCATGTTGTTGCGCCCGAAATCGCGGAACGGACCCTCCGGCTTGCGGTTCACCGACCACTCCGTCGGCCGGCGAACCTCATGGCTGTTCAGGGCCCAGGACACGTCGGCATGGCGGCACAGCAGCACGCCACCATCGGCCAGCGGCGTCACCGGCTGCTCGCGCAGCAGGCGCGCGAACAGCTCCTGGGTGTCATAGCGGAATTCCGGGGCCATGGGATTGATGACGAGGGTCATGGCTGCACTGCCTCCTGGTTGCCGGATCGGACGGACTTCCCGCCATGGTAGCGCCCAGCAGACCCGGCCGTGCAACCCGGCTTGCCAACGACGAAACCCACCCAGGCGACGCCAGGTTCAGGGGTGGCTCACGGCCTGAGCCACCTGCTCCCGGAAAATGCACGGTGTCGGCAGCGCGGGCGACGGCCCCTCGCCTGCCACCGTCGCGGATCCGCTGCCGCGGCCGCGCACCGCCGGTTGGGTAACCTCCAGCCCAGGGGTTGGTGCGTCCCGGCAGCGGGTCTGCACCTGGGGCGGGAGCCCGGGGCCACGAGCTACGCTGCGAGCACTCCGGCACGCCACAGGAAGTCCCCGAAGCGCTCACCCTGCTGCCGCTGCTCCCCGTAACGCCGGAAGAGCGGATCGAGGGCCTCGAGGATTGCCGTCTCGTCGATGTTGTCGCGGTAGACGACGTTCAGCCGCTGGCCACTGGCGTCGCCGCCGAGGCGCAGCACGTAGCGCCCGGGTGCGCGGCCAACGAGGCCAATCTCGGCAAGATAAGGCCGGGCGCAGCCATTCGGGCAACCGGTCAGCCGAAGACTCAGCGGCAGTTCCTCCAGCCCGTACTTCGCCAGCCGCTCCTCGATGCGCGCGAGGATGGTCGGCAGGTAGCGCTCGGCCTCGGCCATCGCCAGCGGGCAGGTCGGGAGCGCGACGCAGGCGAGCGCATCCCGGCGCAGAGGCGTGGCCGCCAGCGCCACGTCGAGCCCGTGCGCGGCAACCAGCTGATTGATGCGCTCGACCGCTTCGGCCGCTACGTTGGCGATCACGAGGTTCTGGTTCGGCGTGAAGCGGAAATCCCCGGTGTGGATATCGGCGATGCGCTCGAGCCCGACGAGCTGGGTTCCGGAAACCCGTCCGGACTCGATGCGCAGGGTCAGATGCAGCCGGCCATCGACGCCGCGCAACCAGCCGAAGCGGTCGCCCTGGCTGCTGAGGATGAATGGCCGGGGCGGCGCAAGATCGCCTCCCAGGCGCGTGGCCAGCTCGCCGCGGAACCAGGCGAGGCCACGGTCGGCGATGGTGTACTTCAGGCGCGCATGCTTGCGATCCGCGCGATCACCGAAGTCCCGCTGCAGGGTGAGGACCGCCTCGGTGACCTCGGCCAGGCGCTCCGGCCCGAGGAAGCCGATCAGGTCGGCCAGGCGCGGAAAGGTCGCGCTCTCGCCATGCGTCATGCCCAACCCGCCACCGGCAACCAGGTTGAAGCCGGCGAGCCGGCCACCCTCGACGATGGCGATGAAACCGACGTCCTGCGAGAAGACATCGATATCGTTGTGCGGCGGTACGACGATGCCCACCTTGAACTTGCGCGGCAGGTAGGTCGGCCCGTAAAGCGGCTCCGCCTCTGCCGTGCCTGCGACCCTGGCCCCATCGAGCCAGATCTCGTGGTAGGCACGGGTGCGCGGCCGCAGGTGCTCGGAAAGCGCGCGCGCCAGTTCGTGTACCTGCGCATGCAGCAGCGACTCCACCGGATTCACGCTGGCCATGACGTTGCGGTTGACATCGCCGCAGGCCGCAATGGAATCCACCAGCTCGGCGTTCATGGCGGCGATCGTGGCCTTGAGGTCGCGCTTGACGATGCCGTGCAGCTGCACCGTCTGGCGCGTGGTCAGGCGCAGGCTGCCGTTGCCATAGCGGCGCGCAAGACCGGCCAGCGCCAGCCACTGGCGTGGCGTGCACACGCCGCCTGGCAGGCGGGTGCGCACCATGAAGCTCCAGGCGGGCTCGAGCTTCTGCCGCGCGCGCTCCTCGCGCAGGTCACGATCGTCCTGCTGGTAGCTGCCGTGGAACTTGATGAGTTGCCGGTCGGGCTCGCGCAGGCCGCCGGTGGTCGCATCGGCCAGGCTCTCGACCAGCGTGCCGCGCAGCAGGCGGCTGGAGCGCTTGATGCCCTCGACCGGGGACTCGCCGCCCATGTCAATAGACATCCCGCAGGTAGCGGCCATCGGCCGCCAGCCCAGTGAGCCACTCGCCGGCCTGGTCCGCATCCATGCCACCGTGACTGGCCGCGATGTCGAGCAGCGCCGCATGTACATCGGGCGCCATGAACCTGGCATCGCCGCAGACATAGAGCGATGCGCCACCGGCCAGCCAGGCGTAGAGCTCCGCGCCGGCTTCCCGCAGGCGCTGCTGCACGTGGATCTTTTGCGGCTGGTCGCGGGAGAAGGCCACGTCCAGCCGATGCAGCGAGCCCCGGCGCAGGGCGTCCTGCCACTCGACCTGGTAGAGGAAATCCTCGCGTAGCGTGCGTCCGCCGAAGAACAGCCAGTTGCGGCCGCTGGCCCCCGTGGCCTCGCGCTCCTGCAGGAACCCACGGAATGGCGCCACGCCGGTGCCCGGGCCGATCATGATGATGTCGCGGGTCGTATCGGCGGGCAGCCGGAAGCGTGCGTTGGGCTCGATCCAGAGGGCCACTTCCGCCGCCTCGCCCTGGGCTGCAAGGAAACCCGATGCCGCGCCCGGCGCCAGCACCCGGTCGCGGTCGCTGCCGACCAGCGCCACCGTGAGGTGCACCTCGTCGCCCACCGCCGCCGGGCTCGATGCCGCCGAATACACGCGCCCGGCCACCGGCCGCAATGCCGCCACCAGTGCCGCGGCATCCCAGCGGGCGGGCCAGCGCTCGAGTACGTCGGCCACCTGCGATCCGGCAGTGAACGCCTCGAGCGGCGCCGGATTCCGGCCATCGAGCAACTCGCCCAGGTCCGCGCCGCTGCGCTCGGCCACCGCGGCCAGCAGCGGCCTGGCGATGCGCGTGATCTCCCGCTCCTCCCGCAGCCACTGCGCGAGGCTGCGCGTCGCACCCTGCAGCGTGACCGGCTCGCTGCCGGTCAGTCCCGTGGCCTGCAGCACGCGCTCGACGGCGCGCTCGGGATTGCGGTGCACCACGCCGATGGCGTCGCCCGGGCGGTACCAGCCGCCGAGGCCGGCCAGTGCGAGCTCGATATGCCGCACCTCGCGCAGCGACTCACGGCCGGAGATGCGCTGGTTGACGTATACCTCGGCGATCACGGGACTGCTGCGGCCGGGAACCGCGGGAGCCGGGCTACCGACGCCGACCACAGGCGCCGTTGCGGCCGCCTGCCGCTTCAGCCCGTCGGGCACGCGCGCGAGCGCATCCTCGAGCCAGGGGGCGGCGAGGCGCTCGTAATCGACATCACAGTCCACCCGCGGCAGGAGCCGGCGTGCACCGAGCCGTGCCAGGCGCTCGTCGAGGACACGACCGGCCTCGCAGAACTTCGCGTAGCTCGAATCGCCGAGGGCCAGCACCGCGTACTGCAGCTCCGGGAGCTGCGGCACGCGCCGGCTGGCGAGGAATTCGAACAGCGCGCGCGCCTCCTCGGGAGGCTCGCCGTCGCCATGCGTGCTGATGATCACGTGCAGGAGCTTTTCGCCGGCCAGGTCGCGCGGCCGGTATTCGCCCGCCGTCACCAGCCGGGCGCTGATGCCCGCCTGGCGTGCGCCCGCCAGCAGCCGCTCGGCCAGCTTGCGGCCGTTGCCGGTATGCGAGGCCGAGAGGATGGTGAGCGTACTGGACGGGGCTGGGGCTGGTACAGGCACCGTGGCCGGTGCCGCGGCCGCAAGCCCCGCCAGGTAGCCCGATGCCCAGGCGAGCTGCTCGCGCCCGAGGCCACTGGCGAACTCGGCGAGGAGCGCCTGCTGGCGTGACGGCAGCGGATGCCCGGCAACTGGCGCGACCTGGTTCATGGGACGCGATGCTAGGGGGCCAGCCGCCGTCGCGGAACGACCGGCCTGTTATGCCCTCATAACCACGGCCACTGCCGGCTCAGGGAGGATGGCGCTCGAGTTCCCGCTCGAAGACCAGGCGACGCATGTCCGTCATGCGATCGATGTACAGCCGGCCGTCGAGATGATCGAACTCGTGCTGGACGACGGTGGCGGGAAAGCCCCTGAGCTCGAGCTGCCGCGCCTCGCCCTGATCGCTGGTATAGCGCAGCCGCAAATGCTGCGGCCGCTCCACCCAGCCACGCAGCCCGGGCACCGACAGGCAGCCTTCCCAGTTGCCGGCGGTCTCCGGGCCGAGCACCTCGATCTCGGGATTCACGAATACGGTCAGCGGCATCGCCGCGAGTTCGCCATAGCGGGTAGGACCGCCCCGGAACTCGATCAGCGCCACCCGCAGCGACTCGCCCACCTGCGGCGCCGCCAGGCCGATGCCGCCATAATCGTGCAGCGTATCCACCATGTCGGCAATGAGGTGGCGAAATGCCGCAGTGCCGATCTCGCCCGGCGCCAGTTCGCGCGCCACCTGCCGCAGCAGCGGATGTCCCATGCGAAGCACGCGCCGGATCGCCATGCCGGCAAGGATAGCGGCTAAGATACGTCGGTGGAAATCGATATCATTCTCAACGAATTCGCCTCGCCGCAGGCCGCGCTGGAGCTGGGCCTGATGGCCGAGCGCTACGGCGTGCGCGGCCTCTGGTCCGCGAACTACGCCTGGTCGCGGGACCCCTTCTTCACCCTATCGCTGCTGGCGGAACGCTCCTCGACGATTCGCATGGGCCCGATGGCCATCAGCCCGGCCGAACTGCATCCGCTGAAGATGGCGAACCTGCTGTTCTCGCTGAACGAACTTTCCCGTGGCCGCGCCATGATCATGGTGGGCGGCGGCGGCGCGGTGCTGCAGGCCATCGGCGGCAAGCGCGAGCGCATGGTGCGGGGCGCGCGCGAGTGCATTGAAATCCTCAAAAGCGCCTCGCCACTGCAGACGCTCAACTACAAGGGCGAGATCTGGAAGGTCTGGGGCTATCGGCCGACCTGGCATACGGACCCGCCGCCACTGGTCTATTTCGGCTCGAACCATCCACAGAGCCGCCGCATGGCGGTCCGGCACGCCGATGGCCTCATCACCAGCGACTTCGTCGTACCGCTCATGAAGACGTTCGTTGCCGATGCCCGGGCCGAGATGCTCGCCGCGGGCCGTGATCCCACCAGCTTTCGCTTCAGCAATTTCTGGGCCTGGCACATCAAGGCGGATGCCGCGGCGTCCTTCGCCGAGGCGCGGCGCGAGCTGATGCTGCGCGGCTGGCTGCGCGACAAGTATTTCGCGCCGTTCCTCGACGCGGATGAACTCAGAGTCATGCGTGCCCACGAGAAGGACTTCCTCAATGCCTTCCTGCGCCGTAGCGACCGCATCGAGAACGTGCCGGCCGGGCTGGTGGACAAGATGGTGCGCAACATCTCCTTCGCCGGCGGCCTGGACCAGATCGATGCCGCCATCGGGACGCTGCGGGCCTTTGCCGCCGCCGGCCTCACCGAAATCGCCATCCGCGTGCACGACGATCCGGCCGATGCGCTGAAGCTGATTGGCGAGCGCGTCATCCCGGCGCTGCGGGCCTGATGCCGGGCAACCACCTGTTCCAGCCACTGTTCGCCGGACCGCTCGACATCGTCGGCGACGTCCACGGCGAGCTGGATGCCCTGCGCGAACTGCTCACGGTGCTCGGCTACCGCACCGATGGCCGGCACCCGGCGGGGCGCCGCCTGGCATTCATCGGCGACCTCGGCGACCGCGGACCTGAAAGCCCTGCAGTCTTTGCGCTGGTGGCCGACCTCGTCGAGCGCGGCCTGGCGCAATGCCTGCTCGGCAACCACGAGCTCAACATCCTGCGCAATGCGCCCAAGGAAGGCAACGGCTGGTTCTTCCCCGACGACCACGATGCCGCGCTCGGGCGTTTCAGCGATGCAGCGCGCGCCAGCGACGCCGACCGCGCCGCCATCCGCGCCTTCCTCCCCACGCTGCCGGTGGTGCTCGAGCGGGCGGACCTGCGCCTGGTCCACGCCGCCTGGGACGACGCGGCGCTGGCCCTGCTGCGCGAATGCCAGGCCGCCACGCTGGCCATTTGTGCCGCATACGACCGGCGCAGCCATGAAGTCGCCAGGGAAAGCGGCCTCGGGCAGCGGGCCAAGGAGGAATGGCGCGAATACCAGCAGCAGCTGACCGACCCGCAGGCGGCACCGCCACTGCTGGAGAACCTCGGCCGACTGGATTCGCTCGAGCAGATGGCCAACCCGCTGCGCATCGCCACTTCGGGTCCGGAGCTGCTGGCTGCGGCGCCGTTCTTCGCCGCGGGCAAGTGGCGCATGGTGGACCGTGGCCGCTGGTGGGCCCACTACCGGCATGAGGTACCGGTGATCATCGGCCACTACTGGCGCTGGCCGACACCCGAGCTGCGCAAGGCCTTCACCCGCGGCGAACACGACCTGTTCGACGGTGTGGCCATCGACCGCTGGCTTGGGCCCAGGCAGAACGTCTATTGCGTGGATTTCGGCGTCGGCGCCCGCTACAAGGAACGCGCCCAGGGCAGCAGCCGATTCCGGACCCGACTTGCCGCGGTACGCTGGCCGGAACGCGAGGTGGTCACCGATGACGGCGTACGCCGGCCGCTGCAGCCCCCGGCCTAGAGTGCCTCGGCCTCGACGCTGGCCTTCTCCGCTTCATTCGCTTCGCGCAGCTTCTGGATCACCTCGTCATAGTACGGGCGGTCCTTGAGGCTGGCGTACTCGCCGGGGAAACACACGGCGGTGATGTCGGCCGCGACCGGGGAGATATTCGACAGCGTCACCGCGCAGCGCGTGCCGCTGGGCAGGCGGGTGTTGTCGATCACCGGGAAATCGTAGAAGCCGACGGTGAAGCTGGCGCGGGACTCCGGGACTTCCTCGCGGCCATCGGGGGAAGTGACCTTCATGCGCACCGTCAGTTGCTGCTGCTCGAGGTCGACCTTGAGCACCCGCAGGCCGACCTCGGTGGTTTCCCTGCGCACCGTGACCGTCTCGGGCTCCAGGGCGATCCCGCCGGCGCCGGCCGCCGCCAGCTCCTCGAAATCCACCGAGCGGCGGAAGCTCTTGCCGTGGCCCTCCAGCGCGAACAGCTGCTTGGCATTGATCTCGCGCGCCACACGGTTGATGCGCTGCAGGTAGTCGCCGCGCTCCGGGTCGGCGGATTTGCGCAGCCGCCGCTGCATCTCCAGGAACAGCGGCTTGAGGTTCAGCGAATCGTGGAAATTGTAGGCGAGCAGTTCCAGGTTCAGGACCTTGGCCGACAGGTCATCGCCCTTCGGCTCCAGGAACGAGGCGATGATGGAAACGAACATGTCCTTGCGCAGGCTCGACTCCGCCTCCTCGCGCCGGCTCATCAGCTCGGAGTACAGCCGCGCGTTGGTGTCCACGGACTGGCGCCGCTCCAGCAGCTGCGAACCCTTCATGCCGACGAAGGCTACCGCGAAAGCCGTGAGCAGGCCGCCGAGCGGATGCAGGACGATGGCAATCTTGTCCCAGAAATCCTTTTTCTTCGGTTCCTCGGCCATGCCGGTCAACGCCGCCGGGCCGCGAGCTTGCCGTCCTTCCGCTCGAGGACAACATCCGCCTGCGCCGCGTCCTCGTAGGAGGCCACGCTCATGCTCGCCGCTTCACCCTTGTAGGTGATGGTGAGGGTGCATTTCCCGGTTTCGGCAACCACCAGGTGATAGCTGCCGGCCTTGTCGGTCTGCACCGCCGGGTAGGTCTTGCCACCGCAGGAGGCAGCAACCGCGGTGCCCTCACCCACGGCGGCACCGTCGAAGCTGATCTTGCCGTAGATTTCCCCGGCCGCGGCGAGGGCCGGCAGGGCCAGTGACAGCAGCAGCGTGAGGCCACGGACGGCGGCCGTTTCATTCTTGTTCATCGATGACTCTCTCCAGCCGGATTCCCCGGTGACTGCGCGCATCTTCCCCGACCCCCACTGGCGCTTCAAGGGCGATCCCGCCCGGCCGGCGCAGCTGCCACCGGCCAGGCCAGGCGCCCGGCCTGGTAGTCGGCGATGGCCTGTTCGATCTCCTCGCGGCTGTTCATCACGAAGGGGCCGTACTGCACCACCGGCTCGCCAATCGGCTTGCCGGCCAGCAGCAGCAATCGCGCACCCGCCGCGCCCGCACGCAGGTCGACGCGATCCCCATCGGTGAGCAGGCTGGCAGCGCGCACTGGCAACGGCTGGTCCTCGCCCACGACAGCCGCGCCTTCATATAGATAGAGAAAGGCGTGGTGGCCCAGCGGCAGTGGCACCCGCAGCGCCGCGCCGGCAGGCAACCGCAGGTCGAAGTACTGCGGCGCTGTGGACAGGCCGCCGATGGGCCCAGCATGGCGCAGGCCGTCCTGCTCGAAGGTACCGGCGATGACCCGCGCCTCGCCGCCACCGGCCAGTGGAACCACGGGAATCCGCGCCGCCGCAATGTCCTGCCAGGCAGCCGCCTTCATCTTTTCCTTCGCGGGCAGGTTGATCCACAGCTGGAAGCCGCGCAGGCGCCCGGACTCCTGCTGCGGCATCTCGGAGTGGATGATCCCGCGCGCCGCGGTCATCCACTGGACGTCGCCCGGCCCGAGGTCACCGCGGTTGCCGAAGCTGTCCTCGTGGCGCATGTGGCCGTCGAGCATGTAGGTCACGGTCTCGAAACCCCGGTGCGGGTGCGAGGGAAAGCCGGCGATGTAGTCACCGGGGTCGTCGGAGAAGAATTCGTCGAGCATCAGGAACGGATCGAAGCGTTGGCCCTGGTGGCTGCCAAGGCTGCGATACAGCCTGACCCCGGCACCATCGGCGGCGGCAACGGCGGGAATCACGGTCTGGAGCTGGCGTGAAGTCATGGCAGATGCCCCCAGGAAAGCTCATCAGGCCAGAATGCCCCCAGATATGCCCCCAGAATGACGTGGCAACAAGGGGGCGACCCCAGGTTTCTGCAGCGACGATTACAAGCAACCCCGCGTTCCACCGGGGCTTTGTCGATTCCGGAATCCCCCGGGAGGGGTATTTGGCGGAGGGAGAGGGATTCGAACCCCCGTGACGTTTCCGTCCCACTGATTTCGAGTCAGGGCCGTTTAGCCGCTCCGGCATCCCTCCGTGGCATGCAGGACGCGGAATTATAGGCGGCTCGCGGCTGGCCGCCAGCCGTTTCGCGCCTGGGCGAGGCTGCCCTCAGTTGCCTCAGCCCTGATCAGCCAGCCGGGCCAGCGCCTGGAAAAACTCCCCGGGGCGGCTGATGGCACCGCGATTGCGGGCATTGGGATCCACCGAGCAACCGGAGGCGGTCGGCGCGTTCTGTTCAACCTCGCTGGCGGTCTCCATGCGATAGAACGTGAACCAGTTCTCCAGCGGCAGGGGCTCGCCATGGCGCCCACTCTCATAGTAGTGGCGGTAGGCCTGGTAACGGCCGAACACGAGGCGCACCTCGGCCGGATCGAGGTCCTGGGCGCGGCACCAGTCCTCCCAGCTCAGGGTCCCTGCGCTGTCGGTCGCGGTCATGGTCGTACACCCCAACAGCAAGGATGCTCATAACTAACGGGATTATATAGATTCTGTATGTTATTGATATTAGTAACCATATACATAATACCCGGTCGGATAATGGTGACCTGTTCCAATGGCCGGGCCAGTGGTGGGCATGGTAACGTCTGCCCCGCGTCTGGGCCAAACCGTCAGGGACGACCCTGCGGATGGAGGTTTCAAGGTTGCTGGCTGCTCGCCTGAAGCTCGGAGCACTGCTGTGTGCGACTCTGGTGCTGGGCACCTGCGCCCACCCTCCCTCCCTGCTGCAGGAGGTCCGGCAACTGGGTGAACTGCGAGTCATCACGCGCAACGGGCCCAACGCCTACTATGTGGACGGCGACGGACCCAGCGGGCCCGAATACGAGCTGCTGAAGGGTTTTGCCGACGAACTCGGCGTCCGCCTTCGGCTCATCGTGGTGGAGAACGCCGCCCAGGTCCTGCCCGCCCTGATCAACGGCCAGGGCCATCTCGCAGCTGCGGGCCTGACCATCAACCGCGACAGCGAACAGCTGGTGGACTTCGGGCCGGTCTACCAGCAGGTCACCGAACACCTGGTCTATCGGGACGGCCGCCGCCGGCCCCGCGACCTGCGCCAGTTGCGCGGCAAGCGCCTCGAAGTTCCTTCCGGCACAAGTTATGTCAAGACGCTGGTCCGCGCACAGGCACGGGTACCGGAGCTGGTATGGACCGAGAACCCCCACGCCGACCAGAACGAGTTGCTGCATCGGGTCGCCAGCGGATCGCTGGACTACACCGTAGTGAAGTCCAGCGCCTTCGCGGTGTACCGCAGTTACATCCCCGAGATCCGCGTTGCCTTCAACCTCGCCGAGGGCGAGTCGGTGGCCTGGGCTTTCCCCCAGCGCGCGGATTCGAGCCTGCGGCAGGCCGCCGAGCATTACTTCGCACGCATCCGCGCCAGTGGCGAACTGGACCGGATCATGGACGCCTACTACGGTCACGTCGCCCGGCCCAACTACGTCGGCACCAGGCATTTCCTGCAGGATGTGCGCTCCCGGCTCCCGGCGTACCGCCAGCAGTTCAAGGCGGCCGCGGCCGAATTCGGCATCGACTGGCGGCTGCTGGCGGCCATCGGCTACCAGGAGTCCCGGTGGGATCCCGAGGCCGTCTCTCCCACCGGCGTGCGCGGCCTGATGATGCTTACCGAGCAGACCGCGGCCACCTTCGGTGTCGAGGATCGCACCGACGCTGCGCAGAGCATTCGCGGCGGGGCGCGCTACCTGGCGCACATCCTGTCGCGGATCCCGAAGGACGTGGTCGAACCGGATCGCACGGCCTTCGCACTGGCCACCTACAACATGGGCTTCGGCCACCTGCTCGACGCCCGGCGCCTGACCCGCGACGCAGGCGGCAACTGGAACCTCTGGGTCCATGTGCGTCCCACCGTGAAGAAGCTGGCCGACCCGGATTTCGCCGCGCAGTCGCGCCATGGCTTCGCCCGTGGCGGTGAGACCGTCTGGTTCGTGGACAACGTGCAGGCCTACTTCAACGTGCTGGCCTTCATGACCCGCGACGAGGTGCCCCTGCCCGGCTGGATGCAGCAGCGGGCCCCCGCGCCCATCCAGGCCGACGCCGGTCGCAACCCGGCCAAGGCCGCCGGCGACGAGGCCACCTGAGCCGGGGCCACGCCCGGCCGGCAGCCGCACCGCGTCAGCGCCGCTCGCGAAAAAAGCCCTGTAGCAGGTCCCGGCTCTCCCCGGCCAGCACGCCGCCGCTGACTTCCATGCGGTGGTTGAGCGCGGGTGAACGCGCCAGTTCGAAGACCGAACCCGCGGCACCGGCCTTGGGATCGACAGCTCCGTAGACCAGGCGCGCGATCCGCGCATGCACCATGGCACCCGTGCACATCGCACAGGGCTCAAGCGTCACGTACAGCGTGCAACCGCCGAGGCGATAGTTGCCGAGGGCCTGGCCCGCGGCGCGCAGCGCCTCGATTTCCGCGTGCGCAGTGGGATCCTGTCGCAGGATCGGCTGGTTGTGACCGCTGGCGATGACCTGCCCATCGTTGACGATCACGCAACCGACCGGAACCTCGCCGGCGATGCCAGCCAGCCGCGCCTGCTCCAGCGCGAGCCGCATGAAACGTTCGTCTTCGGTTGCCAACACAAGGTCCCTCGCATTCGTGCCTGCGCAAGGCTGGCCGCGCATCGCAACCGGCCCGGCGGGAACATTCTGGCAGAGCGCCACGCGGCAGCACAGCGAACCAGCCGCGATCCATGCCAGTGCCTGCCGAGCGCAGCTGACCAGCGACATCGGCCCACGGTATCCTGCAAGGGCCATGACCAGTGATTGCAGCAGCGCCCCCGGCTGGCCTGGTTCCCCGCCACGCTGGACCTCAAGTGCCAAGACCGGCGTCGGAACCTCCCTCTCCAGCGCCAGCTATGTCTGGTTCACGATCAGCCACGGCATCCTCAACGAGGTCTATTACCCGCGCCTGGACCTGCCCTGCACGCGTGACCTGGGCCTGGTGGTAACCGATGGGTACGACTACTTCTCGGAGGAGAAACGTCATGCCCACTCGCAGCTCAGCTACCCGTTCGCCGGCGTGCCGTTCTACCGGCTGAGCAATCGCTGCCTGTCGGGCCGCTATCGCATCACCAAGGACATCCTCACCGACCCGCGCCGCGATTCGGTGTTGCAGCGCACACAGTTCATGCCCCTGCAGGGCCATCTCGCCGACTATCAGCTCTACGTTCTGGCCGCACCGCATCTCGGCAACCGCGGCCAGGGCAACGATGCCTGGATCGGTGAGTGCAAGGGCCAGCCGATGCTGTTCGCGCAGCGGCACGGCTTCGCGCTGGCCATTGCCTGCTCGGCACCCTGGCGCAGGCGTTCTGCTGGCTACGTCGGCACGAGTGATGGCTGGCAGGACCTGTCCCGGCACCGGCGGATGGAGTGGCAGTACGTCCGCGCGGAAGATGGCAACGTCGCCCTTACCGGAGAAATCGACCTGCAGGCCTGCAATGGCCAATTCGTGCTGGCACTCGGTTTTGGCAGCACTGCCGCTGAAGCCGGCCACCGCGTGCTGGCGAGCCTGGCCGACGGCTTCGACGCCGCGCAGGACGCCTATGTGCGCGGCTGGCAAGACTGGCAGCAGTCCTTCCGGCTACGCGCCGGCAGCCGGGATCCCGGGGACGACCTGGGGAACGACGCCTGGCGCAATAGCCTGATGGTGCTGCGCACGCATGAGTCCAAGCGCCTGCCGGGTGGCCTGATCGCGAGCCTGTCGTTTCCCTGGGGCTTCGCCCGGGGCGACGCTGACCCCGGCGGCTACCACCTCGCATGGCCGCGCGACCTGGTCGAGGCAGCCGGTGCCCTGCTCGCGGCCGGTGCGCATGAGGACGTGCGCCGCGTGTTGCGCTACCTGCAGACCACCCAGGAGGCCGACGGCCACTGGCCGCAGAACATGTGGCTCGACGGCACCCCGTACTGGCGCGGTATCCAGATGGATGAAACGGCGTTCCCGATCCTGCTCACCGACCTGGCGCAGCGTGAAGGCGCGGTGGGTGCTACCGAACTGCAGCAGCTGTGGCCGATGCTGCGGCGGGCGGCGGGCTTCCTCGCCCGCAACGGGCCGGTCACGCAGCAGGATCGCTGGGAGGAAGACGCGGGCTATTCGCCGTTCACACTGGCCGTGGAAGTGGCGGCGCTACTTGTCGCAGCCGGGTTCGCGGACCAGAGCGGTGAGCCGACCCTTGCCCGCTACCTGCGCGAGACGGCCGACTCCTGGAACGCGCAGATCGAGCGCTGGACCTATGTCACCGGCACCGACCTCGCCCGGCAGGCCGGAGTGGATGGCCACTATGTGCGCATCGCACCCCCTGTGGACGACGCGGGCTGCGCAGCCGGCGATGGCCTGGTGCCGATCAAAAACCGCCCGCCTGGCGCAGGCACCGAGCCGGCGCGCCATGTGGTCAGCCCGGACGCACTGGCGCTGGTGCGCTTCGGCCTGCGGGCGGCGAATGACCCGCGCATCGTCAATACCCTGCGGGTGATCGACGCCCTGCTCAAGGTGGACACGCCCAGCGGTCCGGCCTGGCGCCGCTACAACGATGATGGCTATGGCGAGCACCCGGACGGTGGGCCGTTCGATGGCACCGGCTGCGGCCGTGCCTGGCCGCTGCTCACGGGTGAACGCGCGCATTACGAGCTGGCGGCGGGCCGGCCGGAAACGGCACGCCGGTTGCTGCGGACCCTGCTCGGATTCGCCAATGAAGGTGGCATGCTGCCGGAGCAGGTCTGGGATGCACCCGACATCCCGCAGCGCGAACTGTTCTTCGGCCGTCCCGCAGGCTCCGCCATGCCGCTGGTCTGGGCCCATGCCGAGCACATCAAACTGCTGCGCTCGTTGCAGGACGGGCATGTCTTCGACACGCCACCGCAGGCAGTCGCGCGCTATGTTGCCCGGCAGCCGGAGCCACCACCGGCGATCTGGCGCTTCAACCACAAGTGCCGGTCGATTCCCGCAGGCAGCGCGCTGCGCATCGAGGTTCTGGCCAGGGCTACGCTCCACTGGAGTAGCGATGGCTGGAAAACCACCCAGGACACCGTCACCCGGGACACGGGCATCGGCCTACACCTCATCGACCTCCCGGCCGGCAGCCTGCCAGGCGGTGCGACGCTGCGGTTCACTTTCTACTGGCACGAGGCCCGGCGCTGGGAGGGAGTTGACTTCCAGCTCCATGTGGCGTGAGACAATAGCCGCCGGCGCGGCAACCGCTGCCGCTGCGGAGGACTCCCAGGTGAAGCCGAGAACTGCATCTCTCGCCACGGCATTGCTGGCGCTGGCACTCACGGCCGGCTGCGCGCCGGCGCGCAAGCCCGAGGCCAACGCCCATGCGGCCCCACCGGCCAACGCGACGATCGTGCGCAGCGTGGTGGGCGTGCTGGACTGCACCACGCTCAGCAAGGGCGAACCCTGTGGTCGCGAGGCCTGGACGCTCACCGTGCAGGCTGACGGCTCGCGGACCATGCGCGCCTTCTTTGACGGTGGCCGTGATGCCCAGCAGATCAGCACCATATACCGCGCCGATGCCGCCTTCCGCTTCCTCGAGGCCTTCTCCACGGCATACAGCAAGGGCAAGCTGCTGGGATCGGGCTTCTACGTGGCCGACGGCTCCCTGCTCCACGTCACCACGCGCGGCAGCACCGGCTACAAGGCAGAAGACCTGCCGCTGCCGCAGGACTACTCCGTGCTGCTGCATCCACCGAGCATCGACGGCTGGCATTTCGGTCACTATGACAGCGCTGCTGGCGGCCGGCAGAAGCTGCCGACTTTCGTCTTTGGCGGCGTCGACGGCGGCCCGCGGGTCGCTGCGTTCCCGATCACGCTCGAGTTCGTCGGCCGGGAGACCATCACGGTGCCTGCCGGCAGGTTCGAGACCGAGCACTACCACTATGGCAAGGACACCGAGGTGTGGATCATGGGCCCGGACCGCATCATGGTCCGCCATGAGTACCGTGCTGCGGACACGCGCTTCGAACTCACGCAGGTCCAGGGCCCGGTCGGCGGGCGCCTGTGATCCGGCGCCGGCTCATAGTCATGCTCGTCGCCTGCACCGTCATCTTCGGCGGTGTGCTGGGCTTCCAGGCCTTTGTCGGGCAGATGATGCGCAAAGCCATGGCGTCCGCACCTCCGCCGGTGCAGACGGTCTCTACGGCGCAGGCCGAGATGCTCGACTGGCAGCCGACGCTGCATGCCGTCGGCACGCTGCGTGCTGTCAGCGGCACCGACCTTTCGGCCGAAGTGTCGGGCATCGTCGACGAGATCCACTTCGAATCCGGCGACGACGTCCGCAGCGGCCAGCTGCTGGTCAGCCTGCGCTCCGGCATCGATGTCGCCAGGCTGCGCGAGGCGCAGGCGGCGGTGGATCTTGCAAGGCTCGACTTCCAGCGCAATCGCGAGCTCGCGCCGAAGGGCCTGGTGAGCCAGGCCACCCTGGATGCGGCCGAGACGCAGCTGCGCAGCACGGAGGCGCAGCTGAAGCAGCAGCAGGAGGGCGTCAGGCGCACCTCGATCCGCGCGCCCTTCGGTGGCCGCATCGGCCTGCGTGTCGTCGATGTCGGCCAGTACCTGAATGCCGGTACCCGGATCGCCACCCTCCAGGCCCTCGACCAGCTGCTGGTGGACTTCTTCCTGCCGCAGCGTGACCTCGGGCTACTGTCACCACGACAACAGGTCACCGTGGCGGTCGATGCCTGGCCCGGCGAACTGTTCAAGGGCGAGGTTATCGCCATCGACTCCAGGGTCGACGCCCAGACCCGCAACGTCGCCGTGCGTGCACGCATCGACAATCCCGCGCACCGGCTGCTGCCCGGCATGTACGTGTCGGTAACCGTCGCTGCCGGCGCCAGCCTGCGCCATGTCACGCTGCCGCAGACAGCCATCGTCTACAACTCCTTCGGTGACTCCGTCTACCTGGTCGAAGGCAGCGGCGACCGGTTGCTGGCCAGGCAGGTATTCGTCCAGGTCGGGCCGACCAGGGGCGACCAGGTCGCCATCCTCTCCGGTGTCGCGGCCGGTGCGACCGTAGTCAGCGCCGGGCAGATCAAGCTGCAGGACGGGGCGCCGGTCCGGATCAACAATACCGTGCAACCGCCCAACAACCCGGCACCCAACCCGCCCGACGAGCCTGGCCGGCGTAAATGAAGTTCACCGATATCTTCATCCAGCGGCCGGTGCTCGCCACGGTCGCCAGCCTGCTGATCCTGGTCCTCGGGCTGCGCTCGGCCGAGATGCTCCGGATCCAGGAATTTCCCTCGACCCAGAGCGCGGTAATCACGGTCACCACCACCTATTTTGGCGCCTCGCCGGACCTCGTCGCCAGTTTCATCACCGCCCCGATCGAGAGTGCGGTTTCCCAGGCCACCGGTATCGACTACATCGTCTCGTCGAGCCGCACCGGCGTCAGCACCGTCACCGTCAACCTGCTGCTCAACTGGGACCCGAACAAGGCGCTGAACGAGATCAGCATCAAGGTCAACTCGATCCGCAACCAGCTGCCGCCCGAGTCACAGCTACCGGTGATCACGCTCAGCCTCGGCCAGCAGCTCGCCGCCATGTACATCGGCTTCGCTTCCGAGGTTCTGGCGCCAAACCAGATCACCGATTACGTCGCGCGCCTGGTGCAGCCGCGGTTGCAGGCTCTGCAGGGCGTGCAGAGCGTGGACGTCATCGGCGCCCAGAACATCGCGCTGCGCGCCTGGCTGGACCCGCAGCGGCTCGCCGCCTACGGCCTGACCGCCAGCGACATCACCCAGGCACTGGCAGCCAACAATTTCCTCTCCAGCCTCGGCCGGACGCAGGGTGACGTGGTCCAGGTCGGGCTCGTGGCCTCCACAGGCCTGCACAGCCTCGAGGAGTTCCGCAACCTGATCGTGCGCCAGTCCGGCGGCGCCATCGTGCGCCTGCAGGACGTGGCCAACGTGACCCTGGGCTCGGAGGACTACGAGTCCGGCTTTGCCTTCAATGGTCGTGACGCGGTGGCGCTCGCCGTCAACGTCGCCCCTGGCGCGAACCTCCTGGAGACGACAGCGGGCGTGCAGCAGGCCTTCCGCGAGCTGCACGCCAGCCTGCCCGGCGGCCTCGAGGGCGAGATCATCTACGACTCCGCCGAGTTCGTTCGTGACTCCATCAACGAGGTGGCATTCACGATCGTCGAGGCGTTGTTCATCGTCACCCTGGTGGTGTTCCTGTTCCTCGGCTCGCCACGCTCGGTGCTGATTCCCGTAGTCGCCATCCCGCTGTCGCTGGTTGGTGCCTTCACGCTGATGCTCGCGGCCGGCTTCTCGTTCAACCTGCTGACCCTGCTAGCCCTGGTGCTGGCGATCGGCCTGGTCGTGGACGACGCGATCATCGTCGTGGAGAACGTCAATCGCCACATTGAGGAGGGCATCCGGCCGCTGCAGGCGGCCCTGCTCGCCGCCCGCGAACTCGGTGGTCCGATTATCGCCATGGGCGTGGTGCTGGTTGCGGTCTATGTGCCGATCGGCTTCCAGGGTGGCCTGACCGGGGCGTTGTTCACCGAGTTCGCGTTCACGCTGGTGGCCGCCGTGGTGGTCTCGACCATCATTGCCCTGGTGCTCTCGCCGATGATGTGCGCCAGGCTGCTGCGCCCGCTATCCGAGGAATCCGGCTGGGCGGCGCGCTTCGAGGAATTCAGCAACCGGGGTTTCGGCCGCCTGCGCCAGGCCTATGAGCGCGCACTGCATGCCAGCCTCGACACCGTGGTGGTCACTCTGGTCTTCGCCGGCATCGTGCTGGTGTCGATCGTCCTGCTGTACGGCAACGCGCGCAAGGAACTGGCGCCGCAGGAGGACCAGGGATTCCTGCTGACGATGTTCACCAGTGCACCGAACGCCACGCACGAGATGCTGACCACCTATTCGCGGGACGTCTACCGCATCGTCCGCAAGTTTCCGGTGTTCACCAACGTGTTCCAGTTCGAAGCCACGGGATCGGTGTTCGCCGGTACGGTGATGAAGCCCTGGAGCGAGCGCAGCGAAAGCGCCAACGAGCTCATGCCGATACTGCAGAAGACCTTCGACGAGGAAGTGGCCGGCCTGCGTGGTGCGGTGTTCCAGCTGCCGCCGCTGCCAGGTGCCCAGGGCATGCCGGTGGAGTTCGTGCTCACCAGTACCGACCAGTTCCCGAGGCTGAACGAGGTGGCGCAGGCCTTCCTCGCCGAAGCAGTCAGGACCGGCCAGTTCATGTTCCTCGACAGCGACCTGCGCATCGACCAGCCACAGGCCACGGTGAATATCGATCGCGATGCAGCCGCGCGCCTCGGACTGCAGATGAGCGACATCGGCGGCAGCCTGTCGGCCATGCTGGGTGGCGGCTACGTCAACTATTTCGCGCTCGCCGGCCGCTCCTACAAGGTCATGCCGCAGGCCGCCCAGCGTTTCCGGCTGAATGCGGACCAGCTCAATGACTACTACCTGCGCACGCCGGACGGTACCGCCGTGCCGCTGTCGACAGTCGCCAGCATCGACACCACCGTGGTGCCGCGCTCGCTCAACCGCTTCCAGCAGCTCAATGCAGCCACCATCAGCGGCATCATGATGCCCGGGGTATCGCTCGGCGATGCGCTCGACACGCTGAATGGCATCGCGGCACGCATGCTGCCCCAGGGCTATGGTGTGGATTTTGCAGGGCAGTCACGCCAGTACGTGCGCGAATCGAGTGGCTTCCTCGTCACCATCGCTTTTGCGATGGTGATCATCTTCCTGGCGCTCGCCGCCCTCTTCGAAAGCTTCCGCGACCCGCTCATCATCCTGATCTCGGTGCCGATGTCGATCGCCGGAGCGCTGATATTCGTGAGCCTCGGATTCTGGCACGTCAGCCTGAACATCTACACCCAGGTCGGCCTGGTGACGCTGATGGGCCTGATCAGCAAACACGGCATCCTCATCGTGGAGTTTGCCAACAAGCTGCAGCAGGAAGGTCACAGCAGGCGCGAGGCGGTCGAACAGGCTTCTGCGATCCGGTTGCGACCGATCCTCATGACCACCGCGGCGATGGTGCTCGGCGTGCTGCCGCTGCTGGTCGCCACCGGTGCCGGTGCGGCCTCACGCTTCAACCTGGGCCTGGTGATCTTCACCGGCATCTCCATCGGCACGCTGTTCACGCTGTTCGTCGTGCCCGCGGTCTACCTGGTGCTGGCGGCCGATCATCACCGCGCCAGCGACGCGGCCACGCCGACCGCCTGATCGCTGACGGCGGCCGGGCCGCGGGCAGCGAGTGAGCGCAGGAAGCGTGCCACGAACAGCAGCGTCGTCAGCAGCAGGCCCGGGTAGCCAATCCCTGCCATCAGGTAGGGAAACAGCATGCTGCCGTCCTGTACCGTCCGCAGGTTGAAGCTCAGCAGGCCCAGCGTGATGACGGCGCCGAATACCCACATCGCCAGTAGCCACAGGCCGGTTTCCCAGCCGGAGAGCCGGCGGCCCCAGCCGGTCGCAGCCACGGGCCGCGCCGCGGCCGGCACTGGCACGCGCAGGCCGAGCGTCAGCAGGTCGTAGACCAGCAGGCCGGCCCCGATCGTAAACACCAGGCCGAATACCGGCACCAGCAGCTTGGCGAACAGCATGGCCGGCGCGACTTCGCCGCCGAACCAGTCCAGGCCCAGGGTGCGGTACACGTACACCTGCACGGTGCCGCCGATGGCAAAGGCAAAACACAGGCCCAGCATCCCGGTGAACACCAGCCAGAACGCCAGCCTGCCGGGACGCTGGTCGAATTGGCCGACACCGCGCATCAGCGGGATCGCATAGTACGCGGTGGCGATGCCGAGCATGCCGAAGGTACCGAACAGCGCCAGGTGCGCATGGCTCAGCGTCACCCAGGTGCCATGCGACCAGACGTTGGTGAGCGCGAATGTCATGGTGAAGCCGAGGATGCCGGCACCGACCTGCTCGAGTACCACGGATCCCAGCAGGAAGGCAAAGGCCGGCATGTTCGCCAGAGGTTCCCCGTCCTGGTGGGCATCGAGGTAGAGGTGCCAGAAGCAGAAGATGAGCGGCAGCGGTTCCAGCGCGCTGAACAGCGACCCCCAGAACTGCCAGAACTCGGGCGTACCGACCCAGAAGTAGTGGTGGGCATTGCCGAGCAGCCCGGACAGCCAGACCAGCGAGATGCCCCAGAACACCGCGAAGCCGACGGACTTCACGTCCGCCCTGAACATCAGCACCAGCAGGAAGCCCACCAGCGAGATGTGGATGACCTCCCAGACGCCCTCGACCCAGTAGTGCACGACGTACCAGCGGAAATACTCCTGCAGGTCGATGCGCTCGACGAAGAACATGCCGAAGATCCACACCAGCGTCAGTGCCAGCACGCCGATGCCCAGTCCCCAATGGATCTCATTCCACTGCGAGATAGGTGGGAAGCTGCGCCAGACGACATGGCAGAGGATGGCGAAGCCGACCAGGATGACCACGTCGACGATGCGCCCGGCCTCCAGGTACTCGAGCCCCTCCTGCAGCAGCGGCTGGCCCAGCCACCAGCCGGCGATACCCTGCTCCGCCAGCACCTGGGTCGCCACGTTCCAGAGGACCACGGCCAGCAACGCATAGAACAGGAACCTGATCAGCCCCGGCGCCGCCAGCTCGCGCTTCGACAGCAGGGGGCCAACGAACAGGATGGCACCGATGAAGCCCGACAGAACCCAGAGGATGCCGAGGTTGGTGTGCTCGGCGCGCACCACATTGAAGTTCAGCGTCCCGGCCAGCAGCGTCGGGTCGATGTGCTGCCCGGTCAGTAGCAGGCCGAATGCGGTCTGGAACAGGAACAGCACCAGCATGAGCATGAAGAAGCGCAGGCTGAGGCGCTGGGTCTGATATTCGATCCGGATCATGGCTGGCCTCCCTGCAGGCTACGGATGTAGGCGACGATGTCCGCCACCTGGCCGGCATCCAGAACGCCGGCATACGCCGGCATCACGTGCGGCACGTAGTCCTTCACCACCCTGGCATCGGGATCGACGATCGACTGCGTGAGGTAGGCGTCATCCGCGCGGGCACTGGAACCATCGGTAAAGGTCACGTCGGAGCCATAGAGCTCGCCCCAGCCGGGACCGACCAGCCGCTCCCCACTCGTCGAATGGCAGGCCATGCAGCCGGTGGACTGGGCGAGATCCGCGCCACGCTGCGTCGCCGAAGGCGGTGCGGTCGCGGTTGCCGCGGGAACTGTCGCTGCCTGCGCCGCGGGCAGCGCCGCTTTCGCGACCGCCAGCCCAGCGACCCGTGGCGTCGGTGGCCAGCCCTCGGTGTTCATCGCCGAGCTGTACTTCAGGAAGGCGATGAGCTCACGCACCTCATTGCGTGACAGCGGCAGGTTGGGCATCAGCGTCATGTGTCCACCGCGGCGCTCGACACGCTCGGCGGCGGCCGGGTACTTCTTCAGGTAGGCGTCGATCGAAGCGGCGCCCGCTTCGCCTGCCGTCGCGGCATCCCGCAGCTGCAACGCTACTGCCGTGCTGGTCGGCCAGGAACCAGCCGAAGGCAGGAAGGCCTCGAGCCAGGCCGGGCCGACCCTGCCGTAGAGCTTGGTGAGGTCCGGGGCAAAATAGGCCCCGTTGCCGACGATGGTATGGCAACCCATGCAGTTGTAGGCCTGGAACACGCGCTTGCCCTGCACGGCATCGAAACCGGCGTAGCTGACGCTGACCGGTGTCACCTGGCCACGCGAATCGAGGAACGAGGCCACCGATAGAACGATGAAGATGGCACCCATCAGGCCGAGCACCACCAGTGCACGCCGTCGCCTGCCGCCCTCCTCGCAGGGCTCTCCGGCTGCGCAGCTCATGGCGCCGGCTCCCGGTCGCCTGCGGCGTCCGTATTCGCGGTAGGCGCCCGTCGCGCCCGCTCCAGCGCGTCATGCTCGAACAGCGTGCCCAGCCGCCCGAGGAAGGCGTAGAAGACATAGACCGCGAGCAGGAACCCCAGGAAGAAATAGCCGAACCACATGCCGCGTGACTCGGCCCAGTAGCCGAAATCGCGCCAGTAAGGCCAGGAGAGCGCCAGGCTCGCCGCACTGGCCAGGACAGCCAGCGCCAGACGGATCTTGCAGCTTGCAGACATGCCGTCCTTCCCTCCCGCAGGCCCGCCGGGCCCGCAATGCCAGGAACCGGAAACTCGGCAATGATTGTCTGCTCATTTAACCTGTACTGCAAATGCCTCTTTTAGCCGCGGCTCAGGCCTGCTCGCCGGCCGGTGTTGCCAGCGCCTTGCGCGCCCGCTCCTGCAGTGCCCTGTAGGAGCGCTCCCACTCGCCGCTACGCGGCGTCGTGCCGGCCAGTTGCCGCAGCACGGCCTCCAGTTCCTCGGCACGCTGCTGCAGGCGCTGCGCCTGCGCCTGCAGCTCATCGAACTCGGCGGCATAGACGAACTGCACCTGCCGGTCCTGGCAGATACCGATGCAGGGGCGTGGCCCTTCGATCTTGCCGCAGCCGATGCACTGCCAGGCATTCATGTAGGTGGTCATGGTCTGCACCCTGGCACGGACAGCGCAGCGGATCGCGTCGCTTTTTGCCGGACCACCGGGATTTCCCTATCATCCTAAGGACGCGACAACTGCCCCACAAGCCCGAGGAACCCGCATGAACATCCGCAACGCTGGCCTGCTGGCTGGTGCATTGGTGTTGGCCCTCGCCACTAGCAAAGCTGGCGTCGCGGCCGACGCGCACCAGCATGCAGCCGGCGAGCACGGCGAACTGCTCCTGGATCACGGCCACAAGTGGCCTACCGATGCGCCCCTGCGCCAGGGCATGGCGGCGATCCGCGCTGCCCTTGCGGCCAGGCACGATGCCATCCACCAGGGCAGCCTGGCAGCCGCCGATTTCCAGGCGCTCGCCTCGGAACTGGAAACGCAGGTCGCCGGCATCGTCGCCAACTGCAGGCTGGAGCCTGCGGCGGACGCCAACCTGCACCTGGTCATCGCCAGGCTGCTCGCAGGCGCTGCAGCGATGCAGGGGCGCTCGGGAACCGCCCCAGCGGCGGGCGCCGTGCAGGCCATCGAGGCGGTCAATGACTACGGCCGGTATTTCGACCACCCGGGATGGCAGCCGCTGGGCTGAACCATCAGGCCAGGGCCTTGCCGGGCCGCGCCCCTCAGAGGTATGGCTGCAGCAGCCAGGCCGCGCCATCGCGCAGCTTGCGCCAGAGCGGCCTGGCATCCAGGTCCGCCCGTGTGAGTTCACGCGCACCCTCGCGCCTGGCGGCAATGATGGCGTCGACCTGGCTCGCAAGGGCAGCTGAATAGCACTCGACGACGTACTCGAAGTTGAGCCGTAGTGAGCGCGGGTCCCAGTTGGCCGAACCGAGCAGCACCCAGAGACCATCGACCAGCATGAGCTTGGAATGATCGAATGGTGCACGGGTGAGCAGTACCCTGCAGCCGCCGCGCAGCACCGGCTGCAGCTGTGCCATCTGGGCCCACTGCACCAGCCGCAGGTTGCCTCTTTCGGGAATCAGGATTTCGACATCGACCCCGCGCAGGGCCGCCACCCGCAGGGCATCGATGAGGGGCGGATCCGGCAGGAAGTATGGCGTGACGATGCGGACCTGGCGGCGCGCTGCGGCCAGCGCCGCCAGCAGCGTGAGCAGCAACGCATCGCGAGTCTCGTCGGGGCCGTCGGCGATGCCACGGGCCAGCATGTCGCCGGCGGTGGCCACCGGCGGGAACCAGGCCTCGCCCGCCAGGCGCTCCCCGGTCGTGAAACGCCAGTCGAAGACGAAGGCATCCTGCAGGTGCTGCACGACGGGGCCGCGCAGCCGGAAATGGATGTCCCGGGTCGGGAACGCGGGACGACTTGCCAGCAGGCAGGCATCGCGGATATTGAGCCCGCCGGTAAAGGCGATCATGCCATCGACCACGAGGATCTTGCGGTGGTTGCGCAGGTTCGCGTAGGGGTTGGGCAGCGGAAACCGTACCGGAAGGAAACTCGCCACGGGTACGCCACGCCGCTGCAGTTCCCCACGGATCGGTGGCCGGGAATAGCGCGCACCCAGGCCATCGATGAGCACCCGCACCTCGACACCCCGGGTCACCGCCGCCGCCAGCGCCGCCACGAAATCATCGGCGACGACGCCACGATCGAAGATGTAGGTCGCCAGCGAGATGCTGTGGCGGGCGCCCGCAATGGCCTCGAGCATGGCCGGAAAAGCCTGGTCGCCATCCAGCAGCGGCTCAATGTGGTTCCCGCCCTCGAGCGGCTCCGCGGAAATCCGGTCCGTCAACGTGACCAGCGGTTGCCAGGCGGCCGGAACCGGACTGTCGCCAGCACCACCCTGCCCCTTGCGGCTCGCGACCTGGTGTTCCGTGTGGTGCGTCCCGCGCACCTGGCGCATCCGCCCGACTGCGCGCCGGATGCGGTTGATCCCGAACAGCAGGTAGGACACCGGGCCGAAGAGCGGCGCCAGCCAGACCAGGCCCGTCCAGCCAATCGCCGCCCGCACTTCGGTCTTGGTGAGCAGGATATGCACGGTCGCCAGGATGGCGAGCAGGAAGTGGGCCAGCCCCGCAATCAGCTCGCGCAGCAGGGTCTCGCTCAACGAGAGCCTCCGGTCCGGGATTTGCTGCTCGAGCGTCTGATTGCCACTGCTACTGGGCTTCCTGAATAATCCGGGCACCGGGGATCAGAGCCGATGATGACCACGGCGACAGCCAAAGGGAAGACTGGCCGGAAGCCACGTGGCCCTGCGATGACCGTGAACACTGTCACTACGGCGGCGATCCATTCCGTGCACGGTGACGCAGCCAGTACGGCCCGAAGGGCTACCATCTGGATCCTCGGGATCCACGAGGTCACCGGCAACCCATCCATGCGCCATGCCCTGCTGACATGCACCGCGCTCCTGCTGCTCTGTACGGTTTCAGCCCGGGCAGAGACTACCGTTGAAGTGCTCGATACATTTCCTGCCGGTGACACAGTCAGGCTGGGCCCCAACCAGAGTTTCTACCTCCACCTGCGCTACCAGTCCGACCAGCCCCTGCGGATCTGGGCGCGGCCCTTGTTCCAGGGCAGTCCGGTCGCCGCAGGCACCAACCCCTCGCGCCTCCATCCCGCAGGCTCCGGCGAAGTCCTGGGCTGGTTCTTCCTGTCCGAACAGGATGCCCAGGTGGATGAGGTGCAGATCACCGCAGGCGACGGCTCGCCCGACGGCACAGCCCTGGTGGCGAACTATCCGGTAGCAGTCATCGGCACCCGTAATCCAGTGCCGGATACCACCGCGCCGGCCTGGCTTGGCGAACTCAGGCAGCAGGAACTGGATGCACAGCGAGCTGCCTATGAAGAGGCGATGAACACCCCGCCAGACGCCACCAGCATCCTCCTTTTCAACGGCTTCATGCTCGTGATGTTCGCCTGCGGGATCCTCGGCCTGTTTGGCCCGGCCTGGTGCATCTGGCGCTGGCAGGGTGGCTGGCGGCTCGCCGCGGCGGTACCGGGCGCGATCATGGTCTTCTTTGTACTGCGCCTGCTCGTCGACGCGGTGCGCGATCCCACTTCGCACAATCTCTGGCCATTCGAGGTCCTGATGGTGGGCGGCCTGAGTACCGTGATCATTGCCGCGCTGCTCGTCGCCCGACGACTCCTGGGAGTATCCGCAGCATGACGATCGTGCTCACTGCCATCGAGGCCCGCGTCATCGGCAGCCTCATGGAGAAGGAGGTGACGACGCCGGAACAGTACCCGCTGTCGCTGAATTCGCTCCTCGCCGCCTGCAACCAGAAGAGCAACCGTGATCCCGCAATGAACCTCGGCGAAGCCGAACTGCAGGCCGCGGTCGACGGCCTGATGAAGCGTCATCTGGTCAGCGATCGTTCTGCCTATGGCGGTCGCGTACCGAAGTACAAGCAGGTCTTCTGCAATACGAGCTTCGGGCCGCTGCAGTTCACGGACCTGGAGCGCGCCATCGTCTGCGAGCTGCTGCTGCGCGGCCCGCAGAGCGCCGGCGAACTGCGCACACGCTGCCAGCGCATGACGCCAGTCCCGGAAGTCGGGCTGGTGGACGCCGCACTCGAGGCGCTCGCGATCCACGAATCCGGGCCATTCGTCGTCAGGCTGCCCCGCCGTCCGGGTGCCCGTGACCCCCGCTGGATGCACCTGCTGGGTGGTGAAGCGGCGGCAGCAGGCTCAGACAGCTCCCCGGAATCGGCGGCAGCGGACGCGGGCGCTCCCGGCATCCCGGCGGCCGCGGCGGAGCGGCCGACATTGGCCCAGCGCGTCGCGGACCTCGAAGCCGAGGTGGCGGCGCTGCGGCTGGAAGTCGCATCGCTACGCGGCAGGCAACCTCCCGACTGACGGCGGCGCGTCGCAAGGCCGGTTTGGCGAACAGGTCACGTTCGAGAATGGCGCCGGCACTTCCGCCGACATCGATTTCAGCTTCCACGGCTGGATCCTGGGACCCGCCCGTGACCCGAACCTGAACAGCACCCTGCAGATTCTGGTGGACGGCTACATCGCGGTGCTCGATCCGTCCGTGGGCACTACGGCCAGCAGTGCCTCGCGCGGGACCGCGGTGAAATCATCGCTGGCCTGCGCGCCGGGCCAGCACCCGGTCAGGGTCGGCTGACGTTCACGACCGCCGAGGGCGACCCCTCGGAGCCATCCCGTGCCCGATACACCAGCCGGTAGGCCAGCTGGCCGGAGGGGGCCTCGCTGTCCACGAGCCACTGTGCCGACGAGGGGCCGGCAACGGTATGCCACTGGCCGGCGTCGCCCTCCCGGCGCTGCAACAGGACGGCCAGGCCGGCCGGCGGTGGCGCAAAGCGCAGCTCGATGCCGGCAATGGGTTCATTCACCATGCGTGCCTGCGGCGGTGCCGGTGCCGGAACGGCGCCGGCGCCGATCCGCACAGATACGGCCGGGCTGAGCGCGCTGCGATTGCCAGCCGCATCGAGCGCCACCAGCCGATACCAGTACGACTCCCCGGCAAGCACCCAGTCGTCCGTCCACTCACGTGCCGTACCGGGCAGTGGATCACCAATGACAACGCCAGGGTCGTCGGCCGCACCACCGCGGAGCACCAGGAACCTGGCGGACTCGGCCAGCGGTTCAGCCGGCATGAAGCGCAGCCGTGCCCGCCCGCCGCTGCCTTCGATGGCCACAATTCGGGGTGCAGCCGGCGGCTGCGTGTCCGGCAAAACGACGCTCAGGGCCGCGCCCGGTTCACTCTCGCGGCTGTCGTAGCCCACGACGACCAGGCGGTATTCGAAACGACCGCCGGCGGGCAGGCCGGTATCGTCGTAGCGCGGTTCTGCCGTGATCGGATCATTGAGCAGCTGCCACTGCGCGGCACCCGCAGGCCGGCGTTGCAGGTAGTAACCAGCCACCCCGGGCAAAGGCTCCCAGCGCAGGGTCACCTGGCTGGTGCCCACCTCCGCGCGCAATGCCGGGGGCCGCGGCAGGTCCGGGGGCAGGACCCGGGCGGCGGCTGGCAACGAAGGCTCACCCAGCACACCACGCGGATCCATGGCACGCAGGCGGTAGAAGTACCAGGTGCCCGCCGTTGCAGATTCATCGACAAACTCGGTCGTGGTCCGCTCAAGGCCGCGTGGGGTGAGTGCTTCGTATGGGCCGCCCCGCAGCACGGAGCGCTCCAGCACATAGCCGCTGGTGAAGGTATTTGCGCTCGCTGCCCAGCGCAAGCGGATATCGTTCCCGGCCACCACGGCCGCCAGGTTCCGTGGTGGATCACGCGCCGCGATATCAGCTATGAATGCGGATGCCTCGCTCCACGGGCCGGCACGCCCGAATACGTCGACAGCCGCTACCCGATAGTGGACCTCGGTTTCGAGCACCACCCCGGTATCCAGATAGGCCCGGCGCGCGGCTGGCCAGCGCTCGCCCAGCAGGACGGGACTGCCGGGGACGGCCGTGCCATCGCGCTCGACGAGCCAGGCGACTCCCGGCGGCACGCGCGGCGCCTGGCCTGGCTGCCAGTACAGTTCGGCACCGCCCCGCACTGCCTGGATCTTCAGGCCCTGCACCGGCGGCGGCAATGGATCGGCCTTGCGACTGTCGACCACCCGGCCACGCATGGCGGCGCCGAGGGCGGCACCATCCGCCCCGAGGGGCACCACACGATAGCGTCGCTCGCCACCAGGGACGTCATGCAGCTCTCGAGCCACTCCCTGTGCCTGCGCGAGCGTCCAGTCACCCAGCAGCCTGGCCGTGGCCAGCACGCGTCCGGCGCGTAGCAGTTCGCCCTGCGCAGCATCGCGGTTGCCTGCTGTATCGGCCGGCACCGGGATCCGGTCCTCGATCACCCGGGTACGCCCGGCGGATTCCTCTTCGAGGCGCCAGGCCAGCGGAGCCAGGCCGTCGGGCGCAACCCAGATGAGACGGATACCGCCCGCGCCATCGCTGGCCGTCATGAGCGCCCCGGCGTGCTGGCCCTCGCCCCGGGCGACCGGCAACCCGCTGCAGAGGCAGGTCAGCAGCAACAACATCCACAGCGACGTACAACGCAGGGCCATTGATATCACCACAGGGGATTGAGATCGCACCAGTCCAGGTCCGGCGAGATCCCGGGCGATGGCAACACCTTGAGCGTGACGCCGACATCGGGAACCGGACAGGGCAGATCGATCGAAAATCCGTAGCGCACCACCGGGCCGGGCAATTCGCCATACGCAGCGACATCGCCACCCACACCGGCGCAGCTATCTTCGTAACAGCCTCCCGCATCCACGGAGACCGTACTGGTCCCGGCCAGCTTCACCGGGCTGGTGCTGAGAGCGAGACCAACATCGGCACTACCCGCCACGTACGCACAGACGTCTCCGCAATCACCCAGTGATTCATTGATGTCGGCACCTCCTCCCATGGCCATCTTGGCCGGGCTGAGCATGAGATAGGCATTCCGCTTGATGAACAACGCATGGCCTTCGATGCGCGGCCCGGTATCCCTGCCAAAGTAGGCATACCAGTCGCCATTGCCAAAGTGCAGCTGGGTGGCACCCTTGGGCGCTTTGATGCCAGCGGCACCTCCCAGGAAATCAACTGCGCCCCACAACTCGCCATCGAATGCGCCACCCTGGTACTTGACAAACCCCTCCAGCAGCGGCGATCCCGATTTCCAGTTCTGGCTCGGGCTGAGCAGGTAAGCGCCGAAATCGATGCGTGTGCCCGGCTCGCTGCCGGCCACCTTGATGGACAGGTCACCGCGCAGGCCGAGGGTCAACCCATCAGGCGTGCCGACCAGGGAGGCGGCATTGAACACCGGCACCCCGCCACTCGAGGCATAACCCAGCGACTCCAGGCCCTGGCCCTTGAGCGACTCCAGCGACACGTTGTAACCCAGCCCGCCACCAATGGCGAACATGTTGAGGAACGGGGGCACGAGTGGTGCACCGTTGGGCCCGAAGCCGTCGTAGATGGCCTTGATGGCCCAGAAGTCGTCACCACCGGCATACCCCAGGGCAAAGTCCGCGGTGACCGGCAGTGCGAACATGCTCATGTCCACGGTGCCCTTGAAACGGATCTGGCTGGAATCCGCCAGGGCTGCCGGAATCCAGCCGAACAGCGGCGGTGCTGTAGCAGCCGTCGGCCCGGGCGTCCCCACATAGCTTGCCTTGATCTTGCCTTTGACGCTGCCCTCCGCTTTCGGGAAGGTCACCGAAAATGGCTCGACCGTGCCGGCGACCGGACCAGCCGCGGTGTACATGTTCTCGCCGGGCTCGAGGATGGTGTAGCGCACCGTCATGGCGGCCGGCTCGAGTGCCTTGGAGATCGTCACCTTGCCATTGAAGTCGAAGACGAGCCTCTCGTTGCCGCTGGCCGGGACGCGTACCGTCACATCATCGAGCGCCAGCGCTGCCTGACCGATGGCGCCACTCTGGCCAGCCAGGCCAGTCTTGACCTCCGTCACCCCTGGCGGCAGGTAGGCGCGGCCATCGAGGCCGAAATACAGGCCCTTGACCCATATATCCTTGGCAAAAACCTTGTTTTCGCCGGCGAATGTGAAGCGCGTATCGCTGCGCACCGCAGGCACCATGTCCTCCATCTTCACGAGTTGCAGGTCCTGTGCCATCAGCGTGACCGGCCCCTGCTGCCGAGTGACCGGCCCACCAGTGAGGTTGAGGCTGAGGCTCTGCTTGCCGACACCCTCGCCCGCCTTGAGCAGCGGATCCTGCGCACCATGCAGCTCTGCATCGAGCCAGGGCACCTTGACGCGCAGGTTCTGGTAAACGGCATTGAACTGGCCGTTTCCGGCCGTCACCTTGATGCCGTCCCAGCGAAACTCGCCGCGCAGTTGCTTGGCACTGAATGCGCCCATCTGTGCCGTGCCGCACAAGCCACTGCTGTCTATCCCGAAGTGATCGACCGCAGCCGTGCTGTCACCCGGCAGGTCGAAGTCGAAAGCCCTGAGCGTGGCGCCAACGCCCAGGTGCACGCCAATCCAGCCATTGCCGCCTGCAGCGCAGGACGCATCGGGCGCTGCGCCCTCGGCCGCGCTGAGGTCCAGCGCGACGGCCTTCGGTGCCAGCGTGAATCCCGAGTCATAAAGCCGCAACTCACCAGGCGAGAGGCCCGTGGCGTACCAGTCGCCCTGCGGTGAAAGCACCGCGGAGGTCACCGGCCATTCTGGCGGCGACCCGTTGCCCGACGCCTGGATGCTGCCCTGTGCGAGCCGGCTCTTCAGGCTGGCCTCGAGGCTGACCTGCGCGGTGCCGGTGAGCTTCTCGACGCTGTACGCCAGCCCTGCCGCAGTCAGTTCCCCTCCCGGAAGCTTGCCGGCATCGAGCTTGCCCTGCGTGACGGTGAAGCCATCGGCTGCGATCGTCCAGTTCTTGAACGCGAGTGGCAGCGGCAGGTGCTTGCCCGGCTGCCCCGGTACCGGAAGCTGCAGCACCCCGCTGCCGGAGAACACGTTGCCCTGATGACTCACATTGGCCTTGCCGCCGCTCTGCAGCCCCCCCACCCGGAAGGAGCCGCCGCTCACCGGAAACTCGAAGGTACAGGGCAAGGCGCTGTCATGGCCGACCACCTGGTATGGCTTTTCCCCGGACTCGACGAATTCAGGCGGCGTCTTCTTGGGCACCAGGGAACCAGCCGACTTGTTGAGCGCCTTGTCCAGCGGCAGGACTGGGGGCAGCGCCCCGGCATTGGCGGCCAGTGTTGGCGGGCTGTCGATCCTGGCGACCTGTTCCAGCGCCTCGCGTACGTAACTCACTGCCGGCAGGCCGCCGCCCGTCTGGGTATATGGCGTCAGCACGCCAATCTTTGGCCCTCCCTGGCTGCCGAGCAGGATGGCCTTCGCTGCTGCCGCATCCGGCAGCTGGCCGCCAGCACCGAGCGCCTGGCTGATGGCAGCGTAGAGCGCCGGGGTCCGCGTCGAGTAGATCACCTCGGCTTCCACGGCAACCTTGTGGCTGGCTGGCTTGTCGAGGGGAACCGGTCCGGACAGCAGGTTGGCACGCACGCCCTTGGGTGCCGCGGCCCACTTCGCAGGATCCTGGGCGAGCATCTTGTCCGGTCGCGGCGGTGACGGCCCGATATCGTCATACACCTCTTCATGGAAGACCGCGCCATCGAGTCGCCAGCGCAGGCGAGCAGACCCCTGGCCGACATAGGTCAGTGCCGCCCCGGCGGTCAGTGAGACATCGCAGGCCGTGAATGTCGGTGCACCACCAGCCCCGGTGCCGAACAGCTTGGGCGCAGCCGCCGCCATGTTCATTTCCGTAGCCGTCGCCTGTACGCTGGGGCTGCTTTTCGCTGCAGCGACAGCGCCGCCCTGCCCGGCGGATGACGCCTGCTTCGGTAGCGGCTTGCCGGCGCGGGAAGCCTTGGACTCTGCCCAGGGGAACCCCTGGATATCGATGCTGACCAGCTTCAACGGCCCGGTTGCATCGGGATCGGTGCGTGGCGATACGCTGACATGCTGGCAATAGAGCATGTAGGCGCTGTCAGCAGCCGCCTTACCCACGGCGAGCTGTTCGCTGGCCAGTGCCTGATTGCCATCCATGGCCAGTGCCTGGTGATAAACCCCAGCCTGCTCACCGACGGAAGCCGTCAACACTTCGGTACCGCCCTTCTGCACGGCGCCGTTGGCGAGCTGATAGACGCGCACCACGTAGTTGCCCGGCTCCTGGTACTGGTGGGTCCAGCCCTTGTCGCCAAGGGACAGTGTCACGTCCGAGTGGTAGTCGCCGGCATCCCCACCAGAAAACGTCTTGAACGGTTCCTGGGTACCGTCACCCCAATCGATGAACAGGTTGTCGAAGGCCCAGCTGGTGACAATCACCTTGCCCATGAACGACGGCTTCGAGGTTTGCGGCTTTGACAGATAGGGACTCCCGGCCAGCGAGAACTCGCCGGTGAGCCGCATGACATCCCAGGTCCGGTTGCTGCCAAGACCCTGCTTGCTCAGGTTGACCAGGCTGAATTTACCGGTGATGTCCTGGCCGCAGGCGAGCCCCGTGGGCCGGAATGGCGTGGCCAATGGCCAGCGATCGGAAATCTCGACCTCGACGGTGGTTGCAATCGTATCAGCCAGCGAGTCGGCGGCTGGCGCTTTCCCCGGCTTGCCGGAAACCGGCGGCGGTGGCCCTGCTGCAGCAAGCAGGATCGGCTCGACCACCATGTCCGCATCCGGCCCGGTGCCTGCGCTCTTCGCCACACCATTGGCCTGAAAGCTGCGGAACCCCGCGACTTCCCAATACAGATCCGCCATGGCCGCGGCCTGCTGCTCGGCAGTCGGTGCGGACTGGCCGGGCTTGCCGCCGGGCGGCTTCGCTACCAGGGTCTCGCCCGGGGCCAGATTCACTTTTGCCTGCCGGGACGTCCCGGTTGCCGTCCCGGGTGGAACCAGCTGCATGATGAGCTGGGCATCGGCACGCAACCAGGTGGGCAGCAGGCTGCCGCTGGCCTTGCCGATCTTGATGGTCTGCGGGTCGATGCGCCGCGTGGCGACCTGCTGGTCCTTGCGGTAGAAACGCACTTCGAACCACTCGGCAGTGCCGGGGTTGAGCTCTTTCCAGCTGAACAGCTGATCCTCACGCAGCTGCGGCACATCGATGCTCCAGACCGGCTGCGGTGCACCCAGCGGCTTGCCGGTGACCGGATCCTTCGGCGGCACGGTACTCGCCGTCTGGGTCTTCCATTCCGGCGCCGTCAGGTCGATGCGCTGCTTCGCGATGGCCACGACATCGAGCACCGGAATCTGCGGTACCGGCATGGTCCTGGAGGCCTGCGCCGCCTTCCTTCGGGCATTGATGCTGAACTGCAGGCCCTGGTCCACGAACGCGGCGGACGGCCCGGAGGCAAGCTGCAACCGGCGTGGGCCGGGGAAGGCCGTCGGGCGCACCCTGATGTCTACGCGTGCCTTGCCGGTACCCAGCACCTGCAGGGGACCGATGATCTCGATATCGGCACCGAAGCTGACCCGCAGCGCCGGACTGAGTGCACTGCCCTGCAGTTCCAGCGTATAGGTCGATCCTGGCTCACCGCTCGACGGCACCATCCGGATCACACGCGCCGCAATGGTCGCGGGCTGGCGCAGCGACGGGCCGGGCGGCACGATTCCGGTATCGCCAGGCGGTGGCCGGATGCCCGGCATGGGCGGCAACGCACCGGGGCCTGCGAGTGGTGGCGGACCCATAGTGGGCGACGTCGTCACCTGGGCCACCACTTCGACCGCGCGCAACAACTCGATCGTAGCCGGCTTGCCTGGCATCGCCGCTATGGCGGCACCCGCAGCCGGCGCAGGTACGGTCAGCGCAAGCGTCCTGAACCCGGCAGCTGCCTCCGGTGCGACCTGGACACGCAGCTGTGCCATGCCGGCTGACTGCACGAGCACCGGTCCCAGTACACGCAGGCCCGCCGGCACGAAGTTCGCGGCCATGCCGCTGACGAAGCCGCTGCCGGAAATGGCGAGTGTGTAACTGTTGCCGGCCTCGAGGCGGCTGGGCGCCACGCGGAAAACTGCCGGTCGCACCGCCGGGGCTTCAACGCTTCGCGCCTGGTCCCGTGCGGCTGGCACCGGGCCCGGCAGCGCCCGCTGTGCGCCCGCCACTACCGGCGCTGAGGCAATCACGAGCGCCGCAATCCGAAGCACGCCTGTCCGGAGCCGCATTGTGCCGCACGCCCTCACTGGTCCGCCTGCGCGATCCGCCCGAAAGTCGCCGCTGCTGCGACGATCAGCCTGGTCCCCGCCACGCCAGGGCAATACTCCACCAGAACGCCCGGGGAATCCACACCCCCGTACGCCGATGCTGCCCGCCTGTCCCTCACCTCCTGCCCCCTGCAGTCCGTGACCAAACCGATTGTTTCGTCGAATTGCAAGCGCTAGGCTCCGACTGCTGCCAGCCGCGGCATTCAAGCAGCTGCGGTTGCCTTCATGGGAACTGGATTCGAGGAAGGGAGCGGCTATGGCCGACAGGCGCCGGGCGGTGCGCATGTGCCGCAGCGTTTGGATTCTGGCTGGGATCGTAGCGCCAGCAGTATGCGCCGCCGGCGCCGACAGCGGTCATTTCGTGCTGGCTGGCAACGAGCAGGTGCTGCAACAGTGGGCCCAGGCCAGCGGCACCGCGCCGCCACGCCTCATCGAAGGCGGCGGTGGCAGCGACAGTACCCGCCTGGAATGGACCGGGGGCGTCTCTTACGACTTCTACGGAACTAACTCCCGTGGCGGGTTCATACTGACGCCGGTCCGCGACGATGGGTCGCATAATACTGCGCAGATCCAGACCGATGTGCGCTCGACCGGAACCGACGGCGCACTCTCCTGGTTCACCATCGGCGCTACGTTCAGCGATGACCGGGCAACCATCGATCACCCGATGCTCATCAATACCGTACAGATCGGCCATGCCGGCGACAGCTACCGCGTCGCCCTGGGAGATGTCCCGGCGGGTTTCTCCACCCTTGGCACCAACACCGGCCTGCGTGGCCTGCTCGGTGAGGGTTACCTGGGCCGTACGCTGTTCCAGGCCGTGGCTGGCGTGCAGGCGGATACCTGGGAGTCGATTGCCAACGAGGAACGACGGACGCGCTATCAGCGCAACAGCTATGCATTCAAGGTTGAACAGCCCGTTGGCGAGGCATTTGCCGCTTATGCCACCCTACAGGGATATTCCGACGACAGCGATGCAGCAACAGCCGCCAACACCGGCCTGGCACCCGCCGATGGCAACGCGGCCACGCTCGGCTTCCGCTTCCGCCAGGGCGGCTTCAGCCTCAGCGGTGAAGGCGGCGCGAGCCGCTGGAAGGAACAGGGACAGTCCAGCGAGAGCGATGAGGCATGGATCATCGATGCTGCCTGGCAGGGCGAGCAGCTGGGTTTTCAGGCCGGTTATCACGACCTCGGGCTTTTCTACAGCTCGCTGTCGGGCGAAGCACTGTCCGGCGTAAGCGAGGTGTATGGCAGCGCCAGCTGGATGGCGACGAACTGGCTGTCGCTCAACGGCGACCTGCGCCATACAGAGAATGAACGCTCCATCCCGCCAACCAAGCTTGGCCAGCCGGTCAGCTTTCCATATACGCCGAATGCAGCCGAGGCAGACAGTTGGTCACTGGGTGCCGATGTATCGATATCCGCCATTGACGGCCTGAGCCTGCAGTTCAGCCATTCCCAGTCCAATGGCGAGAATGATGGCGGCGGTGCCAATGACCAGAGCAATAGCGCGGCCGGCGTCTCATTCAGCCGCAGTGGTTGGTCGACCGGATTCAGCTTGCAGCAGGGTGACTTCGAGAACTCTGCCGCAGCCGCAACGGATTCGGAAACCGATGGCTGGAGCGCATACCTCGGGCGCGAGTGGATGGAAGCGGAGAACGGCAGCTGGAGCCTTGGCACGACGCTCACCTACAGCGACCAGCGGCAGGAACTCGACAGCGGCGCGCGTAATGGCAGTGAGAGCTGGCAGGTTGATCTCAGCGGCCGGCACAGGCGCTTCGGCGAGTTCAGCGCCCTGTGGTACGACGGCCGGGTGCGGGATCCCAGCAGCGGGCAGATGCTCGACCAGCGTGGCATCCAGTTCAGCGCCGGACGGGCCATTGGCCGCTATGGCTCGATCAAGGCCTACTATAGCCGCAACGACAGCTTCGACGACCGCAACGACATCGCCTACATGGAACGCACCCTCGGCGTACAGCTGCTTGCGGCATTCTGAGATGGCCCCCCGGGACCCACAAGGCACGGCATCATGATTTCCAGCGATTACCGCTACCGAACAGCCACCAGCATACTGCTCGCACTGGTCACCACCGGCATTGCCGCGCAGGGGGTGCCACGCGACGAGAACCCGCTGCCGCCTGCTTCCGAGATCAAGGGCATCGGCGCTAGTCCGACGACACCGGCGCCCGGCGCTGCGACCGGGGCCTTCGAGGATGTGCAGCAGGCCCGTGATGCGCTCGAGGAACTGCTGCGCGCCTACGAGACCGGCAACATCGCCAAGTTCCAGCAGTTGCTCGACCCGTCGATGGTGGGCTACCAGGTGTTCCTGAACGGTGTCCGGCGTGATGTTGCCGCCTACCGCAACCTGCGCATTCACCTCACCGATACGCAGATCACCGCGGGCCCGGACCTGGCCGTGATCCAGACCGCTTGGGAAAAACGTTTCCTCGCGGCCGGCGATTTCACCCCGGGCATCGTTACCGGTCGCAGCTCCGTGCTGATGCACCGCGATGGCAAGGCCTGGCGGCTATCCGCAGTGGCGCTGGACAATCCCTTCTCCAGTGCCTCGGGTGTGCTCGCGCGCCTGACCGTGACACCGATGGCGATCAGCGAGGTCGCGCTGACCGATGGAGCACCGGTTGGGGTCGAAGTGCGTGACGCCGACATGGCCGGCGTGGAGACGGTGACTGTGACGGTGAGTACCGCCAACGGTGACCGCGAGACGCTGCGACTGCCCTCGGCCACCCCGGGGTTGTTCCGGATCCTGACTGTGCCGATACAGGTTGACCCTGCACCGGCCACCCCGAACAACGGCCTCGTGGAGGTGCCGGGCCCCGGAAACGTCACCTTCCGCTATGTCGACCCAAACCCGGGCAACGACCGCCCACCGACCACCCTGACACGGGTCATGCGGGTGCTGTAGCCGTAGCGGACCAGGCCACCAGGCGGCCATGGCGCGCCGCCGCGAGCCGCCATCCCGGCCGGCGCGTCACGGCCCGGCACCGACCGCGGCAGCACGCTCACTGCTGCTTCGCCACCCTGGTGCGGGAAACTTCGAGCCTGGAACGTTCCCGATGGATGCTTGCCCGAATCAGCAGCATCGCGGTCACTGGTGACGTCATCACCACGAACACCGTGACGAGCAAGGGGTGCAGTACCGGCCGCTGCGCGGCCGCCGACCCCGCGATGATCGACGCGATGATCAGGCAGCCGAGGCCGAGCGTGTTGCCCATCGATGGCCCGTGCATGCGTGCCTGGAAGCTCTGCAGGCGGACCAGCCCCAGCGAGCCGACCAGCGCGAGCAACCCGCCGGCCACCAGCAGCAGCGCAACCGGCACGGCGATCCATGGCGACTCGATACCACTCATGGTTCAATCACCTCCCCGCGCAGCAGGAACTTGGCCAGCGCCACCGACCCTACGAATCCGAACAGCGCAATCAGCAGCGCGATCTCGAACCAGGCGCCGGAACCGAAACGAAGCCCGTAGACCAGGAGCATCGCCAGCGCGTTCACATACAGGGTGTCAAGCCCCAGAACGCGATCATGTGCTGCCGGACCATGAACCACCCGCCAGGCCGCCAGCAACATTGCAGTGCCGATGCAACCGGAAGCGAACCACGCCGCCATATCCACCAGGGTTTCCATGCTCATGCCTGGAAAATCCGCATCAGCGGGCGCTCATAGCGCTGCTTGATGGTGCGGATCCACTCCTGCTCGTCCCGCAGGTCGAGCACGTGCAGCACGAGCCTGCGGCGCTCGGCCGAGTGCTCCACCCATACCGTGCCGGGTGTCGAGGTGATTATGGTCGCGAGGACCGCGAGACCGTGCGGATCATCCAGGTCCAGCGGAATCTCGAGGAAGCCGGTGCGGATCTCACGCTTGCCGGCAAGGCCGAGGATGATACGGCCAACGCCGATATTGGAACGCACGATGTCGATGAAGACCGTGACCAGCAGTGCCGCAGCAAGCCAGGGGCGCCGCATCCGCGGGCGCAGCGGTCGCATCTTCGCCGCCCACCATGCGAGCGCTGTCGCCACCAGCATGCCCAACATGATCTGCCCCGGGGAGACCGTGTCATTGGCCACCAGCCACATGGCGGCAAGCGCGAACACCAGAACCGGTGCACCACGCCTCATCGACCACCCCCGGTTGTGAGCACGGTCTCGATGTAAATCTGCGGCGAACGCAGCGACGCCGCCGTCGAATCGAAGAAACGCATGACCGCACCGGCCGCGACGGTAAGGCCGATGCAAAGCAGAACCAGCATCGCCACCGGGCCCGCCTCGAGAACCCTCAGGCGTGGTGTGTTGCGCCCGATGGCTGACCAGAACAGGCGCATGCCGATGCGCGTGAGCGCGATCAGGCTCGCCAGGCCTGCGGCAAGCGTCACGAACACCAGGACCCACGCCGCCGGTGCCCATGCTTCGGTCTGTGCCGCTTGTATGGCTGCGGAGATGATCGCGAACTTGGCGATGAAGCCCGACAGCGGCGGCGATCCCGTGACGAGCAGCACACAGAATGCGAACATCAGTCCCATGAACGCCATTGCCGCCGGGATGGCCACCCCGACCTCCGCGTCAGGCTCCGGCACCGGTGGTCCACGGCGTACACCGAATGGCACGTAGCCCCCGGTGGAAAGCAGCGCAGGCTCGGCCGCCGCGGAAGCTGGCCTTGATGGTGCGCGCCATGCGCGCTCCGTCATTCCGGTCAACATGAAAAAAGCTCCGGTCGCCAGGACCGAGCCGACGAGATAGAAAAGCGCCGGCGCCAGCAGTGGCGGATGATCCAGACCCATCACCATCAGCAACAGCCCCGACGAGACGATGACCGAATAGCCGACGAGGCGCGACAACTGCTGCGCCGCCAATGTGCCGACGATGCCGAATCCGATCGTGGCGAAACCAAGGTAGTACAGCCCGCCACGAAACAGATCGGGCCGCAGCAGTGCACTGCCTTCGTGGTGCAGCAGCGCATCGGCACTGCCGATCAGCGAGCCCAGGCGCAGCAATGCGTAGATGCCCACCTTGGTGAGGATGGCGAAAACCGCCGCTACCGGCGCGCTCGCCGCCGCGTAGGTTCCCGGCAGCCAGAAATTGAGCGGCCAGCAGCCCGCCTTCGTCAGGAAGGCCACCCCGATGATGGCCGCCGCGACATCGAACAGCGTGCGATCCGTAACGGACAGTGCGGCAGCCCGCGCCGGCAGGTCCGCCATATTGAGAGTACCGGTCACACCGTAGACCAGCGACACTCCGATCAGCAGCAGCAGAGACCCGGTCAGGTTTACCACGATGTAGTGCAGCCCGAACCTGACCCGCTGGCTGTTCGAGCCGTGCAGCAGCAGGCCGTAGGATGCCGCCAGCAGGATCTCGAGGAAAACAAACAGATTGAACAGGTCCCCGGTGAGGAATGCACCGTTCACGCCCATGGCAAGCAGCTGGAGCAGCGCGTGGAAATGCGGGCCGGCCCGGTCCCAGAAAGCGAGCGAATTGACGAATGCTGCCAGTGTCACCACCGCATTCAGTACCAGCATCAACCCCGTCAACCGATCGATCACCAGCACGATCGCGAAGGGCGCGGGCCACCCGCCGATGGCATACGCGCCGACACCGCGGGACCAGATATCCGGGAAGGCCTCGGTGGTCAGTGCCAGCAATACGATTGCCACTGCTAGCTGCGCGATGATCGACAGCGCCGCGACGGCGACCCGCAGCACGCGCGCGCGCTCCGTCAGGAACAGAATCGCCGCAGCCGCGAGCAGCGGCACGATGATGGGCACTACCGGCAGATGGGTAAACCAGGCGTTCACCCGGGTTCCCGCCCATCCACATGGTCGGTACCGGTCAGGCCGCGTGCGGCGAGCAGCACCACGAGCAGCAGCGCGGTAGTCGCAAAGCCGATCACAATCGCCGTGAGCACCAGTGCCTGGGGTACCGGATCCACCACCGCCAGCGATTCCGCCACTCGCCCCCCCGCAACGATTGGCGCCCGCCCCACCACAAGCCGCCCCATGCCGAAGATGAACAGGTTGACCGCGTACGAGCAGAGCGCGAGACCAACGATTACCTGGAACGTGCGCGGCCGCAGCAGCAGCCAGACCCCCGCAGCCGCGAGCACCCCGATGGCCATGGCAAAGAGCGCCTCCATGCTCAACCCGCCGCCCCGCCGCTTCCCGCGGGGTCACGCGCGCTGCGAAACGACTGGTGCGCGAGGGCGATGAGTATCAGCGATGTTGCGCCGATAACCACCAGATAAACACCGGCATCGAACAACAGCACGCTGCCGATGCGCACCGGACCGGCCAGCGGCAGCGCAATCTCGCCACCCAGGCTCGCGAGAAAATGGCGACCCATGGCCACTGCGAGCAGGCCGGCGCCGCCAGCAGCCGTGAGGCCAAGCGCGACCCAGTACTGTGGATGTACACGCATGCGCCACTCAACCCACAGTGCGCCCCCCACCATGTACTGGGTGATGAAGGCAATCGCCATCACCAGCCCACCGACGAACCCGCCTCCGGGCGCATCATGCCCACGCAGCAGGAGGTAGACAGCCACGAGCCCCGCCATGGGCAACAGCAGGCGCACCAGTACCGCAGGAATCCGCGGGTCCCCGCCCGGCAGGAGTTCGCCAGGATCGAAGTTGCGCAGGCCGCCCGTATCCTCGGCAACACGCTGTGCGCGCGGCACCCTGATGCTCTCCGGCGCGGGGCGAAAGCGGCGCAACAGCGCATAGACCGTGAGTGCGACGATGCTCACCACCGTGATCTCTCCGAGTGTGTCGAAGCCGCGGAAATCGACGAGGATGACATTGACGATATTGTGACCGCCCCCCTCCGGCAGCGCACGCTCGACAAAGAACCGCGAGATCCCATCCACCGGTGCCTGGGTCAATACCACGAACGACAGCGCTGCCAGGCCTCCACCCACAGCGCCGGCGACAAGGAAATCCCGCGTACGCCGCAAGCGCGCCCTGACTGATCGGTGATCCGGCTCGTCTGCCTCGACCCGTCTCGGCAGCCAGCGCAAACCGAGGAGCAGCAGCACCAGGGTGACCACCTCGACCGCAACCTGCGTCAATGCCAGGTCCGGCGCCGAGAACCACGCGAAGCTGAGGCTGGTGAACAGCCCCGATCCACCCAGCATGATCAGCGCGGCAAGCCGGTGAAACTTCGCCTTCAGCGCTGCCCCGACTGCGCATACGCAGCCGATGGCCCACACGAACAGGTATGCCGGATCGACCGGCGTCAGGACTCCCGCCCCGCGCGGCATGCCTCGGCTGGCGATCGGAATTCCCGCGACCACAAACGTCATGCTGACCATGATCAGCAACTGCAACTGCAGGCGGCGGGACGAGGCAAAGCGCACCATCCGCTCGGCGAAGCGATGCAGCACGACAATGATGATGTCGAACACCCGGCGCCCGTCCAGAGGCGCACGTAGGGGCGCCCCGCCCGTAGCACGCTGGCCAAAGAACCAGTGCAGCAGATAGATGCCGATACCGCCGGCGAACGCGCCCATGCTCATCATGAAGGGAACCGTGAATCCGTGCCAGACGCTGAGGCTGTATGGCGGCGCCTGCTCGCCGAGGATCGAAACCACAGCGGGCGCGAGCACGGGACCGATGGTCCGCGCCGGAAAAATTCCAACCAGCAGGCAGGTCGTGACGAGCAGCATGCTTGGCAGCAGCATCCAGCGAGTCGGCTCGCGCGGCGTGCGCGGCAGGCTCCGTTCCGGCGGCCCGAAGAATACCTGGTGGATGAGCCGCAGCGAGTATGCGACGCTGAACGCCCCCGCGGTAGTCGCGACCGCCGGCAACCCCAGTCGCAGCAACGGGCCTTCGCCCGCGAAAATCGTTTCAGCGAAAAACATCTCCTTCGACAGGAAGCCATTGAGCAGCGGCACTCCCGCCATCGCCGCCGCCGCGACGGCGGCCACGGTCGCGGTGATGGGCATCGCGTGCGCGAGCCCGCTCAGGCGCCGGAGGTCACGTGTCCCGGTCTCATGATCGACGATGCCAGCCGCCATGAACAGCGATGCCTTGAAGGTCGCGTGGTTCATCATATGGAATACCGCGGCAACCAGCGCCAGGCGGCTGTTCATGCCGAGCAGCAGTGTTATCAGGCCAAGATGGCTCACCGTCGAATACGCAAGCACACCCTTCATGTCGCGCTGGAACAGTGCGGCCGCTGCCCCGACCAGCAGCGACGCGAGACCTGCGCCACTGACCAGGATGAACCACAGTTCGGTGCCCGCCAGCACCGGCCACAGGCGCGCGAGGAGGAATACTCCCGCCTTCACCATGGTGGCTGAATGCAGGTACGCGGACACCGGGGTCGGCGCCGCCATCGCGTGGGGCAGCCAGAACTGGAACGGGAACTGCGCGCTCTTTGTCAGTGCACCAAGCAGGATCAGCGTGAGCATCACCGGATACCAGGGGTGCGATTGCACCTGTCCGGCGGCGGCGAGCACGCGATCAAGGTCGTAGCTCCCCGCTATTGTACCGAGCATGATCACCCCCACGAGCAGGCAGAACCCGCCGGCCGCGGTCACCGTGAGTGCCATGCGCGCACCGTGCCGGGCATCGACCCGGTGGTACCAGTAGGCGATCAGCATGAAGGAGCTGAAGCTGGTCAGTTCCCAGAAGATGACGAGCTGAATCAGGTTGCCGGACAGCACGATGCCCAGCATCGACCCCATGAACGCGAGCAGGAACGAGAAAAAGCGCGGTACCGGATCTTCCGGGGACAGGTAATAGCGGGCGTAAATCACCACGAGCGTGCCCATCAGCGACACGAGCAGTGCAAAGAGCCACGCGAAACCGTCCATGCGCAGGTGGAAATCGAGCCCCGCCTGGCTGAGCCATGGCACCACGAAACGCACCATGCCGTTGCCGGAGATCTCCGGATACAGGCCAAGCGTCAGTGCCGTGCAGGCCAATGCGCAGCCCCCTGCAAGCCATGCCTCGGCATTGCGGGCATTCGCGGGCAGAAAGGCAGAGCAAAGGCCGCCGAGGAAAGGCAGCAGGACGATCAGCACCAGTGTCACGAGCAACTCCGCATCCGGCTCATTCTTGCACAGGCAGCGCCTGCGGCGTGTGCGGAATGGCGATTCAGGTTCCCAGCACCATGCTGTCCAGGCCGTAACCGACGCCGTAGACGCTGCGGATAGGTGATGCACCTTTGAAGTACGGCCGCAGCTTTGCCCGCAGGTTCTTCACATGCCCGTCGATGTTGCGTTCCCAGGCGCTGAGGTCGGTACCGCGAACCCGCTCGAGCAGCTGCGCGCGCGACCAGACCCGCTGCGGCTGTTCCATCAGTGTCGCCAGCAGCTCGAACTCGATGCGAGTGAGTGCCAGCTCATCGCCCTGCACCAGGACCCGGCGTGAACCGCGCTGCAGCTCCAGCCCGCCAACACGCAACGAGTCGCCGGCAGGAACCGCCCGCAGGCGCCGCAGCACTGCATGGGCCCGCGCCACCACCTCCCGGGGGCTGAAGGGCTTGCAGACATAGTCGTCCGCACCGAGTTCGAGGCCAAGCAGACGGTCGATCTCATCAACGCGGGCGGTCACCATGATGATCGCCGGTCGGTCACCACGGGCCCGTAGGGCCTTGCAGACCTCGAGGCCGTCCTTGCCCGGCAACTGCAGGTCGAGGATCACGAGCTCCGCTTCCCGGCGCGCCAGATGCGCCTCGACCCCATCCCCGCGGCCAAGGACGTCGGTTTCGAAGCCCGCCTGCACGAAGTAGTCCCGCAGCAGTTCCGCGAGCTTCGCCTCATCCTCCACGATCAGCACCCGCGCACTCATGCTGGCCGGACCTTTGGCCAGTGACACTGCACCTCCAGTCCGCCAGCGGCGCTGCGCTGCGCACGGACGAACCCGCCATGGGCAACGACTATCGAGCGCACGATGGCCAGCCCCAGGCCGGCGCCTCCACCGGCGCGACGAGACGGATCGACACGGAACAGCCGGTCGAAGAGCCGGGGCAGCGCGTCCACCGGCACGCCCGGGCCGCCATCGGCAACGGCCAGCAGCAGCGTGTCGCCGGCATCGGCGACACGCACGGTAACTGGCCCGGGAGGCGTGGCGTAACGCAGCGCGTTCTCCAGCAGATTGGCCAGCACTGCCTCGATACGCTGCTGGTCGGCACTGATGACATACGGCCCGCCATCCACGGCACATCTCAGGTCGAACCCGGCCGCCGCGAACCGTGGCGCATAGCGTGCAACGGCATCCGCTACCAGGCCCGCGAGGTCGAGGTCCACCGCCTGGAGATTCAAGCCACCGGATTCAGCAAGCGACAGCAGGTGCAGCTGCGCGACGATCGCCTCCAGCCGGGCAACCTCGCCGGCGAGCGTGCCGAGTGCCTGGTCATCAGGCGCACGCACGCCGTCGAGTACGGCATCGATCTGGGCCCGCAGGATCGCAAGCGGATTACGCAGTTCATGGGCGACATCGGCCAGCCATTGGCGCTGGCGCAGGTCATAACCCTGCAGGGCCTCGGCCAGCCGGTTGAAATCGCCTGCCAACCGGCCGATTTCGTCGGTGCCGGTAACACTGACCCGTGCCGTGAAGTCACGCCGTGCCAACGCTGCGCTGGCGGCCGAAAGTTCGCGGATAGGTCGGGCAGCACGGCGTGCCAGCAGGGCCGCAAACAGGGCGGCCAGCAGGATGGCTGCACAGCTGATCAGCAGGTAGGCGCGCCCCTGGCGCAGCGTGAATGCCGCGTCCATGTCCTGCGCCAGGCCATTGCGCGGCCAGGCAATGAAACCGACAACCTTGCCGCCGGATTTGATCGCCGCGCGTTCGAGTCCCTGTGGGTCAGAAGGCGCCGCCCCCAGCGGCTGCCCGGCGGCATCAAGCAGGAAGGCTGGTGGCGGTGGCGGGCCCGGTGGCCGCTCCCGCCTGCGGGATCCGGGGCGGCCATCACGGGACTTGCCGCGCGGCGGGCGCAACGCGCGTACACCTTCGGCTGCTGCCTGCAGGTCCGCCGTTGCCGCGTAACGCCTGCCGATCTCCTCGGCGACCTCGCGGTAGATCTCTGCATCCCGCGCCCGCAGGTAGTCGGCAAAGTTCTGCCCGGTATAGAGGCTCAGCACACCGATGGCGCCGGCAACCAGAACCGCCGCCGCCAGCAACTGCATCAGAAAGAGCTTGACGAAGAGCGTGGCGCGCATGGCCGGCATCTTACGCCAGGGCCAGCCGCGTCCGTCCGATCCCGCAATTCCCCCGTCGTTTCCCCACGATGTCTCCACAAAGTCGGTGCAGGCTGCCTCCCATCGAGATCAGCAGTACCAGCTGCTTCATCCACAACCCCTGGAGTAACGACATGAAACGAAGGCTCATTCCTCTCCTCCTCCTCTCGGGCCTGACGCTGGCGGGCACCGCCAATGCCGGCGATGACGGCCGGCATGGACATGGCCGGGGCGACCGTGACGCGCACCCAGCCTCGGTCGAGCGACTGGCCATGCAGAACCTTCTCGCCGCCAGCCTTGCCCAGAGCACGGGCCGCGATGCGGCGGAGATCGGCACCCTGCTCGCGAAGTCCCGTCCTCCCGAGGTGGCGGAGCAGCTCGGTATCGATCGCGATGCCATGCGTGAAGCCATGAAGACGGCTCGCACCACGCTGATCGAGCGCTACCTCGCCGCCGGCCTGATCACGGCCGAACAGGCAGAAACGCTCAAGGCAGCCAGTCCCCCGCCGGGCCGGCGTCCCCCACGCTGACCCGGTTGCCCCCCCCGGCACCAATCCCCCCCTGGTGCCGGGGGCCGGGCTTTCTTTCGCCACCCCCGATTCAAGGAAGGTACCGCTCCATGGTCCGAACGGCTGGCACCAGGATCCGCCGCATCCTGTTCTGGGCGCACCTCAGCTGCGGTGTTGCCGCTGGCGTCCTCATCCTGGTGATGTCGGCCACCGGCGTGCTGTTGACCTACGAAAAGCAGCTGGTGGCCTGGAGCACAGCAGCGATGTCGGCGTCCGACAGCGCCTCCGGCATGCAGCTGTTCATGGAAACGATCGAGGGCTGGCATCGCCGCCTGGGCGGCGAGCCCGACAGCATGCGTGCCGGGTTGCTGGACCTCGCCAACCTGCTGTTCGTCTTCATTCTCGTCAGCGGTCTATGGCTGTGGCTGCCGCCGGTGTGGCGCTGGCAGGTCATGAAATTGCGGCTGCTCCTGCGCCGCAATTACCAGAGCAGCAAACAGCGCGATTTCGGCTGGCATCACGTGCTGGGAATCTGGATGCTCGTACCGCTGCTGCTGATCGCCGTTTCAGGCGTAGTCTTTTCCTATCCCTGGGCGAATCAACTGGTGTTTGCCGCTTACGGCGAGATACCGCCCGCGCGCCGGGGTCCACCGCCGGCGATGGCCATTGCGGCTGCGCCATCGCAGGATCGCGTATTACTGCCAGCGGCTGCTGCGGCTCCGACACCCGGCCAGCAGGCACGTCGCTGGTTGCGCTTCATCCATACCGGTGAGGTTTATGGACTCCCCGGGCAGACCGTGGCCGGACTCGCGTCGCTGGCAGCCTGCTTCCTGGCCTATACCGGCCTTGCGCTGGCCTGGCGGCGACTGGTCCTGCCCCGGATCCAGCCGGGGTAGCACTGGCCAGGCAACAGCTGCCGGCATGACGGCGTCCGAGCTGGCCAGCACTGGCCGCGATTCACATCACGGCACCGCTATGATACCGGCGATGGAAGAAGCAGCCTCAATGCGCGCCAATGCCGCTGATCCTCAGCGGTTCTTCTGGTACGGCGCCTGGATGGCCATCATGGCGGTGACAGCCCTGCCGCTGTTCGGCTGGCGCGTGCCGGCGATGCTGCCGTACCTGCCGCTGCTCATCATTCACGAATTCGCGGCCTTCGCCTACGTTGGCCACACCCTGTTCAGCAACATCTGGGCCATGCGGCTGCGCATGACACAGCCGCTGGCAACCGGCATCTGGGCGCGGGGCATGCTGCGGTCCATGGCGCTCGGCATCACGGCACCAACGGCAGTCATCGTGCCGCTGGCTGGCCTGCAACTGGTGGATTACCTCGGCGGCCTCGCACTCAATCCCTGGGCCTGGGACGCCTATCTGGCGTTCTGGGTCATGGCAGGCATCAGCATCATCCCCGATGTGATCCGCTATGCACGCAACCGCCATGCCGACGATCCGCGGCACGGCGTCATCAGTGGAGCGGTACGGGGAATCCTGGCCCTGGTGCTGGTGATCTACATCCTGGTCTGCATGATCGCCAAGGTGAGCCTTATCGCCTCTTTCTGGCCCTCAGCGCAATGAGGCCCATGCCGGACAGCAGGAGAGGCAGCGCACCGGGCAGCGGCGTCACCACGGCATTCAGCGTCCTGAACAGGGCGTAGCCGCCTTCGCTGGCGCTGTTGCCGCCAAAGGAATCGGTCCAGACGAAGCTCGCCGGGGAATTGCCGATCAGGGTTCCGTATGGTGACGATCCGTTTGCCATGCTGACATTGAGCGCCGACCAAGCAGTGGCAGAACTCGCCAGCGCTTCGGCATCGCTCTCAGACGGATCCTTGATGGTGCCGTTGGTTTTCCCTACCCAATCGGTCGTATTGGAATAGAGCCTGGTGCCCGCGACGTCGAACTCGCCGATCCATGCGTGAGGCGGACCGTACGAAGCGCTGTCCCACGCGGCGACATACAGGTATTGCCCGTCACTGACATCGAAAGCGACAGGCGCTCCCTGGCTGGGCCAGAGACTGCTTCCCGAGGATGCGACTTCGACCAGAGAGGTACCGCTGGCATTGCCGACAAAGATCTTGTAGTGGTCATCAGCCACCACCCTTGCCGTGACCGTTTCCGCATGGGACGCGATCGCGGTTACCAGCAGCAGGCCGCCGAATAGCCATTCTTTCAACATGGATTTCTTCGCTGTTCCCGGGATTCCGATGTTCAGCGCAATAAGCTACGCCATTAACGAACTGGACCGCAACGGCCGGCAGAGAGCGTACATGCGGGGCTCGGGGGCAGGTATGCCTAACCGCTGAATGGGTTATGTCACATCAGCTGCCCGAGTCAGCGTTGTCGGGCAGCCGATTGTGCAGTAGGATGAGCCTGCTCGACTTTTCTTCGTGATCCGGGTGCACAACAAGCAACAAGGCACCGGATATCCATGGCAGGCGCCAATCGTGTCGCAAGTCAGAGGAGAAGGCCATGAACGGAAGGTCATCTGTTCTCGCATGCGTACTCGCCGTCATCCCGCTGGTCTCGCATGCCGCAACCGAATGGGCCACATGGAACACAGCTCCCGATAATCTTGGATCAACCGGCAGCTTTGTTGACGGACGTTCCGTAGGGCTGACGGCCTGGTTCGAGACCATCGGCGGACCTGCGGCTGCCGGCGCCGTTTACTCGGCCAGTCCGGCGGTTCCCGGGCAGCCCGATGGCAGAAACCCGTCGTTTACCTACGCACTTACCGGCGCCGGTCCCTACCCCGCCCTGCTTGATCCCGGTCATGAGGCGATGCTCCTCGACCTGACGAACTTTCCGGTGACTGCCGACACAGTCCTGGGCCTCGCTGATCTGAAGTTCCAGTACCGGCTGGAACTGCAGGACGCCAATCACAACGTCCTGCCACTGACCGGGCTGGTAACCACGAACTTCGACCTGACATACGACGGCAGTGGACTGATCGCCGACATGGGGTGCGTCCTCAACGCTGTCGCCTCGGGCTCGATACCGGCCGGCAAGATCGACTATACCTGGAACGATGCGGGTGGCTCGTATACGCACACCGGACTCTGCACGTTCGGCAATTTTCCCGCCGACACCCGCTTCATCCGCTTGGTGAATTTCGGCCTGTACGGCCAGTATCAGGAGCAGACTGAAGGCATCCACGTCCTGCTCGGCGGCACTGTGTCAGCCGTACCGGTACCCGCTACCGCTCCATTGCTGGGCACGGCAATCGTCCTTGTCCTGTCACGAGTACGGCGTCGGCCCTGCTGAGTTCTGCAACCGTTCCTGGCCAGGCCGATACACCGGGCGGCTCGGTACCGTCGCGCCGATCCTGCTGGCTCCCTTGCGGGCTCTCCAGCGCAGAAATCTAGAACAGCGTGTAAATGAACGGCGCAATCGCCGAGCCCTGGGCCAGCACGGCACAGGGCGTGTCAGCAGCCAGGGGAAGAACAGACCAAGCAGAGCGGCGAAGATGCCGCCAGTGGTCAGGCCAAATTCGCGCAGCCTGTTGCCGCTACCGCTAGCCCGGCTTGATGATGCTCACGGCGACGATGGTTGCCACGAACAGCCATAGAAGGACCAGGAAAGCCGTCGAGCTGGCATAACGGCCTCGCAGCTGCCGCTCCAGGTCGTCGGTCGAGCCCGTTGTCCTGATGCTGCCCCAGACCCGGAAATAGCGCACGAGTTCAAAACGGATGCCAAGCCCGCTGGCCATCACTGCGGCCAGCAGTGCCAGCTTCACGGCCAGCCAGCCGGTGATGGACCAGTAGCCGTATAGCGTCCCGACGGCGATCACGGCCAGCGCCGTGATGGCGAGGTATCGCAGTCCGCGATCGAGCCTTCCCAGGGTGTTACCCAGCGGACGCTTCCTCAGCCGGTGGGTCAACTCGACCAGCACCAGCCAGGCCAGGCCCAGCAGTGTGGCGATCCAGGCAAGCCGCACACCCCCGGGCAGGTAGCCATACAAGGCTCCGAGCGTGGTGCCCAGCCAAAGCTGGAGCACCAGCGCGTAGCGCACGTGCTGGTCGACATCGAGTACGTGGTCCAGCAGCCTGTCGCGCTCGGCAACAGGCAATGATGCGGTCCGCGACACATAGCGAAAGGTACTGTTGATGACCAGGTCCGAGCCGAGCCAATAGCCCACGACGATGATGTGGGCCACGAGTACCGCATGGATCAGCATGGTTGCAGACGCCCGCGCGAAACCCGACCCGCTGGCGAGAACAGTGGTGAATGCTCCCTCATGGGGTAGCCACCCTCCATCAGGCGTTGCCCCGCCAGGTGTTGATCAGGTCCCGGAAAGCGTGAATGCGGACCTGCGCCCACAGGCCGGCCCGGTAATAGGGGTCACTACTGATGATGTCGAGGACCGCCTGCCTGGACTCGGCTTCGATGACCAGCACACCACCGGCAGGTGCACTCCCGTCGTCGCGCATGATGGGACCGCCCAGCCTGATGGCCTGCGCGTGCCGCGCCATATGCGCCATGTGGGCTTCCAGCAACGGCTTGCGGATGGCCATGTTGTCCGGCACATCCTCCAGGTAAACCATGTAGAGCATCGTCAATCCCCTGCACTTCGCCGCAATCAGAAGGGTTGCGTAACGCCAAGCCAGGCCATCGTGATGATCAGCAGCCAGAACAGCCAGGCCGCGTATCGTGCGCGGCGGTGGGCGTTGGCAAACAAGGCATCGACCGCAGGTCCCTGTTCGCCATTGCGCAGGCGCGCGAACCCGGCCCGCCAGCCACGAATGCTGATACGCAGGTAAAGGCCAACCATCAGCAGTGCCGCGTAAACCAGCAGTTTGGTGGCGATCCAGTTGCTGTGCACCGGGGTTCCTCGGCGCAGTGACTGTACGCCTGCCCAGAGCAGGCCGACAACCAGGACGAATCGCCAGGCGACATCGATCTGCTGCCACCGCGCGCCGGACGGCTGGCGCAGCGTCCGGTATGCCATCCAGACGACAGACAGCCAGATGGCGTCGAGCAGCCAGACGACCGCAAGACCGCCCGCCCCGATATCGACCGCACCGCGCATGGTGGCAAGCTGGAGGCCGACAGCGGGCAACAGCACGATGGCGGTGCGCGGCATGATGTCGATGGCCATCAGGGCGTCCAGGAAGCGCTCTCGTTCGGTAATGGGCAGATCCGGCCGAACCACATACCGGGAACAGACATACACGCCGAAATCGCCGCCCAGCCAGTAGGCAAACAGCACCACGTGTGCGGTGACCAGCCAGAAGTAGGGTTCGACCATGGTGACTGTCGTCGGAGCGGCGGTGACCGGGGAAGTCCTGGTGAAATTCCGTGCGATTCAGTCTGACTGCCCCGCAACCCTGCCAACATGCCATTTCCGGATTTCTTCGCAGATCGCTTCCGGGCCCTGCTCGGCGGACACGAGATGATTCGCTGTCCGGTAAGTCAGATGACGCTGCTGGTGCAGGGCCTGCAAAGCCGCCTGACCATGGATCCTGGCGAGGATATGTGGTGGGGGGCGCGTGAGGCGCTCGTGAAGCACTGGAAAGTCGGCAAACAGATAGACGGTACTGGCTTTGCGTGACAGGACGCGCATGTTGTCCCGGTAACAGGGCAAGCCACCCCCGGTGCTCAATATGCAACGCTCAGGCGGCTGCCAGCTATTGATCCATTCCTGCTCGAGCCGTCGGTAGAAATCCTGGCCCTCGGACAGAATCCACTGTGCGGGGGTCTTGCCGCTCGATGCCTCTATCGCGCGGTCAGAATCAATCCATGGGCATCCAAGCAAGGCGGATAATCGCTCACCCACGGTGCTCTTCCCGCTGCAGGGAAACCCGACCAGAGCCAATGGTGCCGGTGTTACGGTTACGGAAACCGTCTGGCTCGTGACCGAGTCAGACGGTTTCCGTAACCGTAACACCGGCACCATTGGCTGGCGGGTCAGCGCTCCTCGCCGCCGAAGCGCACGCGAGCCGTGAGGCCGAAGGTGGCCAGGCGTGGATGGGTTACGGTCAGACGCCAGGGGAAGAAGTCATCCTGCGTCGAGGACGGTGCTGCCTGCTGGTAGACATCCGTGGCGTTGGTGAAGAACACGTCCCGGTAGGCCGCAATCGGGTTATCGTCGCTGAAGATGTTCCGGCCCCACAGTTCCACCGAATAGCGCCCCGACTCGATGCCGAGCTTCAGGTTCACGTAGGTATGGGCCGGCAACCAGCTCAGGTTGCTGTTGCCCTCGTACACCTTGCCCTGGTAGCTCAGGTCGGCACGGCTGTACAGGTCCCAGCCACTGGCCAGCTGGCGCCGGTAGTCGAGGCTCGCGCTGGCCTGCCATTCCGGCTGCCGCAGCATGGTGTTCCCGGAAATGTCGCCGGAACGGTCCTGGCAGGACGCCTCTTCGGGAGAGCCGGTCACGACAGTGCCCTGGCAGTCGTCCGGCCGGTAGCTCGGGAATGTCTCCAGCGTCGCCTGATGGGTGCCGTGGTCCCAGGTCGCATCGGTATGGGAACCGCTCAGGCGCAGGGAGAGGTCATCCGTCAGCAGGACGTCCATCACCATTTCCCAGCCGATGATCGTGGCGCTGCCCAGGTTGCCGTTGAAGCTCGCTGGCTGCGAGAAAGGCCGGCCGTCGATGGGGCTTGCCTCGTAGACCTCGGGAATAACAACGTCGTTCCAGTTGTTGTAGTACACGGACATGTCGATCGCGACCCGGCCATCCGGCGTATGTCCCTTGATGCCGAGCTCGGTGGCAATCAGGTTCTCGGAGTCAAATGACTTGACGATGATGTCCTGAACGCCACCAACATAGGTCACGCCGGTGACGTCAAAACCGCCGGCCTTCTCGCCCCTGGAAACCGAGGTGTAGGCCATCCAGTCGTCGGAGACCTTGAGCCTGGCGCCCAGCCGCCAGGTGATGGCATCCCAGCTATCCTTGTCACCGGCGCTGAGCAGGGGATCTGGTGCGCTGAGATTGACCTCATCCCACCTGAACCCCCTGGCCTCCCTTTCGTCACGCCCGTAGCGCAACTGGGCATCGAGCGTCAGTATGTCGGTGACGTCCAGGTCAGCTGACGAGAATACCGACCAGGAACTGTCGTCCTCCTCGCCGACATGACGCTGCAGGGGGTCGGCGTCACCGCCGGGCTGGAACCAGGGCCGGAAGGCCGCATCGCCGATGATGACCGGGAAGGTGGTCACCACGGGACCGAACTGGTTGTTCGGGAACGGAGGCGCCGGCTGGTTGGTGGCTTCGACGCCGCGCTCACGAATGTCGCGGTCCACGTCGTACCAGTAGGCACCGACCGACCAGCGCAGCCGCTGGTCCTGGCTGCTGGTGAAGCGGATTTCCTGGCTGATCTCGCTGGTCTCGGTTTCCTGCTGGATCTGCAGCAGCCCGGTGGTCAGGCGATCCAGGGGCCGGACCCCGCCTGGCCCGGGGTTGCACATGTAGGCGCCGCCGCCCAGGTCGGTGGTGCTCGTGCAGTACACGAAAGGCAGGTCCACGCCGAGGCTGCGATTGCCGTCGACCAGGGCGCTCTGCCTGGTATTGGAATAGCCCGTCAGCGCAGTGACCGTCCCGCCAGCCACATCCCAGTCGATGGTCAGGTGGCCGCGGGTCAGTTCGCGGTCTTCGCCGAGGGCCCTTGCGATCTTCGGGATGGATTCGTCAGAGAAAGCATCGGCAAGATAAAGGGCCGATGGCGTGCCAATTCCCCGCAGGGTCTGGGCATAGTCATCCATGCTCGGGATCTTGCCGCAGAAATCCTGCAGCCGCTGCAGGCTGAGATTCGTGTCCACGCGGTTTTCGCAGGTGGCCTTGTAGGCGGTGGTGGCCGAATCGTCGATTTCGTCGTTCGAGTAATACAGCGCGCCGGTCATCGAAAAGGATTCCGCCGGCGCCCAGCGCAGCTTGCCCTCGTAGCTCCGGTAGCGGTAACCACTGATATCCTGGCCACCCAGCGGGTTGTCGTAGCTGCCGTCGAACTCGTCGTAGAGCACGGACAGCCGCCCGGTGAGCTGGTCGCTGAAAATCGGCCCGGTGACGGCCGCCTGCCCGCCCATGCGGCCATCACTGCCCGCGGTGACTTCCGCCTTCGTGCCAAACACATCGGACGGCATCTTGGTGACGTAGTTGATGGCACCGCTGAACGCGTTGCGGCCGTACAGGGCGCTTTGTGGGCCCTTCACGACCTCGATGCGTTCCAGGTCGAGCTGGGAAAAATTCAATCCCTCACGACCCGAGACGTAAACGCCATCCACGAAGATGGCCGCATTGTTCTCGCCGAAGATGTCCGTCGGCGCCATGCCGCGGACCACCGGCACCGCGAGGAACTCGCCCTGGGCATTGAAGAAGGACAGGCCGGGAGTCAGTTCGGCGACGTCGTAGAGGTCACGGATGCCCGCATCCTGGATGGAGTCGGCCGTAAAGGCCGTGATCGCGACCGGCACTTCCTGCAGGTTCTCCGCCTTCTTGCGGGCGGTCACCACGATTTCCTGGATCACCGGGCCAACCTGGGCAAGCGCGCTTTCCACGGGTATCGCCATGAGCGCTGTGGCAGCAGTGACAACGGACAGGCGGAAGGTGCCGCGACGACGGCACGGAAACATCTGGCTCAACATTAGGTGCCCCCCCCTCAATGAGCCCCGGAATGACGCCCAGGCCACCGGCCGGACAGCCGCCTGGATGGGTGTCCCGTCCCGATAATACCGAAAAACCTCCAGCGTGCTACCCCGCCATCGACCAGTCACCGCTGGCTGGCCGCAAGCTGCGCCAGCGGGTGCCGGCTGAGAGATGCTGGCAGGCGTTCGCAGGCGGGCACGCTCCGCCAGCCTGGGCGGCCATTTCGCCGAAGTCGTAATATTCAGGGGAAGCGCAGCAACCTGCACTGGTATCTGGATTCACACTGGACTATATGCCCGACCCCGATGGAGTGCATACGCCACCATGCCACGCATCAGCATCGACCTGCCTGAGCAGTTTGCCTTCACCACCGACCTCAGCATCTACGTAGGCCATATCAATTACGGCAACCACCTGGACAATGCCATGCTGATCAGCCTTGTTTCCGAAGCGCAGATGCGCTTCTTTGCCGCACTTGGCTACCCTGAGGGTCGCATCGATGGCCTGGTCACGCTGATCGCCGATGCTGCCGTCCAGTACCGGTCCGAGGCCTTCCGCGGCGAGGTCATGGCCGTGTCGATGGCAGCCAGTGATTTCAACCCGAAAGGATGCGACCTGGTGTGGCGCATGGCCGAGAAGTCCTCCGGCCGCGAGGTGGCCCGCGGCAAGACCGGGATCGTGTTCTTCGAGCTGGCGACACGCAGGCTGGCAGCCATGCCGGAGGAATTCCGGCAGCGTGTCAGCAACGGCATGGGTATCGGCTGATACCCGGGATGCATCGGCACAGGACGACACGCCGCCATCGATACATCGTTGCCCCGGATCAATCCGCACAGGAGGGTTCATGAACACCCCGAACAGACTCTGGCGCATCGCCAGCCGGCCCACCGACGCCGTGTCCCGGCAGAACTTCCTCTGGGCTGAAGAGTCGTTGCCGGAGCCGTGCGAAGGGGAACTGCTGGTGCGCGTCGTCTACCTCTCGATCGATCCGGTGCAGCGCTACTGGCTTTCACCGGATGCGACCTTCGGCCCGCCCACCGACGTGGGCATGCCGATGCCGGGCCGGATCTGGGGGGTCGTCGAGAAGTCTTCCAGTCCGGCGTTCCCGCCGGGTGCGCTGGTTGCCGGCCCGGGCATCTGGGCCAGGTGGTGCACACTGCCGGTCGCCGCAGCGGAACCCGTGCCCGACTGGCCGGGTATTCCCCTGCTCGCCCACACCTCGCTGTTCTGCATGCAGGCGCTCACCGCCTACTTCGGCCTGCTGGAAATTGCCCGGCCACGCCCGACCGACACCGTGGTCGTGTCCGCTGCCGCCGGTGCCGTCGGCTCCCTGGTGGTCCAGCTGGCGCGCATCAATGGCTGCGCCCGCCTCGTTGCCATCGCCGGCAGCGAGGAAAAGTGCCGGTGGCTGCGCGAGCAGCTGGGCGCGGATACCGCGATCAACTACAGGACGATGGATATTGGCCAGGCACTCGATGCCGCATGCCCCGACGGCATTGATGTCTACTACGACAACGTGGGGGGCGGGATCCTCGATGCCGTGCTGGCCCGGATCAATGCCCACGCGCGCATTGCCTGCGGCGGCTTCATTTCCCACTATGACGACGGCGGGCACCAGCAGGGCATCCGGAACTTCCAGATGCTGGCATTGAAGCAGGCGCGCGCCGAGGGCTTCAGCTGCTTCGACTACGTGCCCCGCGCCGGGGAGGCTTTCGATGCCATCCGGCGCTGGCACGAACAGGGCCGGATCAGCTACCGGGCCCACCTGGTCAAGGGCCTGGAGCAGGCGCCGGATGCGCTGGCCGGCATTTTCGCGGGCCGCAATACCGGCAAGACTGTCATCGAAGTGTCGCCACCGCCCCCGGAGAACGCAGCATGACCTCCCATGACCAGGACGACAGCAGGCAGATCGAGGCATTGTTCCAGCGTTATATCAGGGCCTGGAACGCCAGGGACTTCAACTGCATTGCCCACGAGGTCTATCGCACGCCCGTCCCGGTCTTCGACACGGAAGCCACCAACACGCTCGAAACACCGGAGGCCATCGTCAATTTGCTGTCAGGTCTGCGCGGCGAACTCGACGGTGCCGGCTTCACCCACTCCGAACTGGTGGATGTCTCCCACTGCAACCTCGGTGGTGGCCTGGCTTTCGCCAGCTTCCACTACCGCCGGTTCAACTCGCGGGATCCCGATGCCGGCAAGGAAGTTCTGTCATCGGCGTACATCCTGCGCCGTTACGCGGACGGCTGGCGCTGCGTGGCCCACGTGGTCCAGCCGCAGGTCAGCCGGTTGCGGTGCGTGCCGGGGTCGACCACCGCCTGATTCGGGCCGACGCCGGCCAGCGGCATCAGCGTGGCTGGCGCGGCCGCAGTTCCGGCAGCTTCACTCGCACCGATTCCAGCACCCAGCCGCTGCCGCGCCCGTACTGCGCATCCAGGCGCATCATCCAGCGGTACATGGCACGCCCGAACCACAGCGAGAACAGCAGGGTAACCAGCACCGGCTTCCAGCCCAGCACCCAGGTATCACCGTGCAGCAGATACTTGATCAGTGCAAAGATGATGAAGGCGCCGCCGTTGATGTAGAGCGTCACCGCGATTGCGATCCTGCGATAGAGCGCCGGGTTACCACTGAATTCCATGGGCGGGATGTCCTTGTGCCGCAGCGCCGGTCAGAACGGTTTGGTGATGGCGAGGAAGACGATCAGCACCGCGAACACCATGACTGGCGGGCTGGTGATCAGGAAGAACATCCAGTGCTGCTGAATCGACCGTTCATAGCCGGCGGCGTCGCCCGCCTCCCGCAGGCGGCGCTTGTTGCCGCGGAAGTGCGAAAGGTGGTAGTCGACGATTTCGATCGGTATCGCCACGAGGCAGACGAGGATGATCTTGAGTAGCAGCCAGTTCGTGGCTGTGGTCCAGCCGCCAAGCACGTACATCAGCGGTCCCGTGAGGATGATGATCGGGAACGCGACATGCTCGAAGATGATGCCCTGGTCGAAGCGCTCCATCGTCCAGTTGCGCAGCGCGATGATCTCCTGGTCATGCGGGTTACGCCGCCAGGCCTTGAAAACCGGCACCAGGTAGTAGGTGTAGGCCACCACGGTACTGGCAATCCATACCGCGACGAACAGCACGTGGAGGAACTTGATCTGCAGGTACCAGGGGCCAAGGATCTGTCTGAGCAGGTCTAGCATCATCACACTGGGCTGTGGCATTCGCGGTTCACGGGCAGGTGCACGGCACCGGACCGGCCCGCATGGCGGACCGGATCAGGACAGCTTCTAGCAATGCCACGCACAAATTGTCAAGCAACTTGATAATATCGCCCCCTGCCTGCAGTGGCTCGGTGAGGAAAAGCACGATGCCCTATTCGCTGTCTGATCAGCTCATGCGTGCGGCGCGCCAGCCCGGACCTGCTCGGGTCCACGACCACTCGGGCAGCGCAGACTGGCAGGGTATCGCGCAGCGGGTCGCGCTGATGGCTGGCGCGCTCCGGGACCTCGGGGTGAAGCCGGGTGACCGCGTCGCGCTGCTGGGCCACAACAGCATCGACTACCTGTGCCTTTACTTTGCGATTCCCTGGGCAGGCGCCATCGGTGTTCCGATCAACACCCGGCTGTCCACCGCGGAAGTCATCGAACAGCTGGAAGATTCGCAGAGCAGCGTGCTGCTGGTGGATGCAGATTTTGCGGCGGTTGCGCAGGCAGCGTGCGAGCGGCTGCCGTCCCTGCGCCACAGCGTCTGCCTGGGGCGGACCACACCGCCGCCGGGCACGTCATCCCTGGAGCAGCTGCTCGCCCAGGCCACACCGGTGGCAGACGCCGGTCGCTGCGATGACGATGTCGCCATCCTCTTCTATACCGGCGGTACCACCGGGCGTTCCAAGGGAGTGATCCTCACCCACCGCGGTGTGGTCGTCGGCACATTGCAATGGGCGTACACGGTCGGCGTCGGCGCCAGCGACACGCTGCTGATTGCCATCCCGATGTTCCACATCGCGGCCGGAATGAATGCCATTGCAGCCGTCATGATGGCGGCCGGCCTCGTGATCCAGCCGCGCTTCGACCCGGCAGCGACACTGGAGCTGATCGCCCGGCACCGCATTACCAAGACGGCGCTGGTTCCCACGGTGCTCGAGATGCTGATCACGTCCCCGCATTTCGCGCAAGCCGACGTCTCGAGCCTGACACGCATCACCTATGGTGGCGCACCCATGCCCACGCGGATACTCGAACTGGCGCTGGCCAGGCTGCCGCACACGCGTTTCTACCAGATCTACGGCCAGACCGAGAGCGGTGGCGTGGCGACCTGCCTGCTCCCCGAATTCCACGCCGTCGGCGGTGAGGCCGGCCGCAAGCGCCGTACCGCCGGGCGCCCGGTCGTGGGCATGGACCTGCGCATCCTCGATGCCGAAGGCAGGGAATTGCCGCAGGGCGAGGTCGGCGAGATCTGCCTGCGCGGGCTGGCGCTGACGCCGGGCTACTGGAACCGCAGCGAACAGACGGCCGCGCTCTACACCGACGGCTGGCTGCGCACGGGCGATGCGGGGTTCCTCGACACCGATGGCTTCCTGACGATCGTCGATCGGGTGAAGGACATGATCATCAGCGGCGGGGAAAACGTCTTTGCCGCGGAAGTCGAGGGCGTGCTTTACCAGCATCCCGCGGTCGCACAGTGTGCGGTGATCGGCATTCCCAGCGAGCGCTGGGGCGAGGAAGTCCATGCGGTGGTCCTCCTGCACACAGGTGCCAGCGCGGGAGCCGAGGACCTGATGGCATTCTGCCGCGAGCGTATCGGTGCCTTCAAATGTCCACGCAGCGTCAGCTTCCGGAACGAACCGCTGCCGATGACGAGCCTCGGCAAGATCCGCAAGAACGAGCTGCGGGCTCCGTTCTGGGCAAGCCGGGCGGAGCTGCAAGACAACACTTGACGGCCGGGCAAAAGCCCTATATGAACAACATCGTTGACAATGCTTCAGTGTACCCGGGGGGGCACAGGTAGCCGGCAGCAGGTGCAGGGAGAGGCATCCGCCGCTGGCAACAGAAGATATTGTTCACAGACCAGGGGGTGGGGAGTGTTCGAGGATTTCTGCAAGCAGGGAGGCGGCCTGCTGGGCGCCGTCAGCACAATTCTGGCCCTGGCCATGGCACCGGGAGGCGCTGCCCTCGGCCAGGAACCGGGAGGCTCAGGCAGCCAGGCCAGGAAGACCACAAGCCCCATCGGGGAGGTCATCGTCACCGCAACCAAGCGTGAGGAGTCCCTGCAGGATGTGCCGATCTCGGTCGGTGTACTCAGCGGTGAAGCGGTGGCGGAACTCGGCATAAAGGGATTCGAGGATGTACAGGACTACATCCCGAACCTCGTAATCCAGGAAACGCTGGGCAGCTACCAGATCCGCATGCGTGGCCTCGGCTCGGGCAACAGCCAGCTGTCCTTCGTCAGCGCCGTCGGCATTTTCGTGGACGGTGTCTACTGCGGCCGGCCACGCTGTTTCCAGAATCCCCTGTTCGACGTCGAGCGTATCGAGGTGGTGCGCGGACCGCAGGGCGCCCTGTTCGGCAAGAACACCATCGCCGGCGCGGTCAGTACCATCTCCGCCGGGCCCACCAGTGATTTCCAGGCCGAGGCCAGTGCCGGCGTGGAAATGGCGGAAGGCGGCTACAACGTCAGCGGCTATATCTCCGGACCGATCAACGACACACTCGGGTTTCGCCTTGCCGCCAAGCACGAGGACCTCGATGGCTTCATCAAGAACACCTCGACCGGCAAGGACGAGAACGCCATCGAGTCCGACCTGGTGCGTGGCATCCTCGAGTGGACGCCGAGCGACAACCTGCGGGTGCGCCTTAAGGCTGAATGGGCCCAGCGTGACTACGATGGCTACACGGCCCAGCTGCTGGCCCTCGGCGGCTATGGCCTGCCGGTGCCGTTCAGCAGGCCCGAAAAAATTGACCACGACACTTCGGTGCTGACCATCTTCCCGGATGGCCAGTGGGACAATACCGACAGCTCGAACTACGCCCTGCAGGTCGACTGGGACATCGGCGGCTTCACGCTGACGTCGATCACCGGGGCGACGTCGTTCGAATTCCTGCGCCGGGTGACGGCAACCGCCTACACGATGCTGTTCGTCGACACGGAAATCGGCGAGAACTACGAGCAGTACAGCCAGGAACTCCGGCTGGCCTCACCGACCGGTGGCGTCTTCGACTACATCGTCGGCGCCTACTATTCGCAGGATCACTCGAAGATCCTCCAGTGGTCACCGTATGCTTTCCCGCCGTTTACCCCCGGGCCGCCCGGGTCTCCCACCGATCCGGATACACGCGTCTATTCCAGCGGCGCCCGTTATTACCACGGGGATGGCGACACGATTTCGGCCTATGCTTCGGGCACATTCCATTTCCTCGAGGACCGCGCGCGACTCACGCTGGGCCTGCGCCTCGGCGAAGACGGCCTGGACGGGCATTCCTGGCTAACCAATGGCACCTATGATCGAGCGAGCAACCAGTTCATCCCGCTACCCAGCGATTTTGTTTACATACCACCCGGCGCGAGCAATCGCGAATTCAACCTCTACAGTGACCGGGATGAGTCCTACACCCTGCCTTCGATCAGCTTCCAGTACGACCTGACCGATGAGGTCATGGGCTATGTGTCCTATACGGAAGGCTTCAAGGGCGGCGGCTTCATTGCCAACGACGCCAAGACCGGCGAGAACGTCATCGCCGAGGTCAACCGGACCACGCAGATGGGCGTCAGCTCCTGGGCCATGGAGTATGCCGGCATGCCGACCATCACGGATGCCCAGCTGCTTGCCGGCGTCACGCTCAAGCAGGGGAACGGCATCTACGACTACAAGCCGGAGAAGGCCGAAAGCTGGGAATTCGGCACCAAGATGCACTTCCTCGATGGTGCATTGACCTGGAACATCGCGCTGTTCCACACCAAATTCGACAACCTGCAGACCTCCATGTTCGACGGCGTGCGCTTCATCACCCGCAACGCGGCAGAGGCCACGACCAAGGGCATCGAGACCGAAATCCAGTGGCGGGCGACCGAGTACCTGACACTTGGGTTCAATGGCGGCTACCTGGACGCCAAGTACAACGATTACAAGAATACGTTCTGCAAGGTGGTCACCATCGATGGCGTCAAGGCGGTCCCGGGCTGCGTCGATGGCCAGGGAGACCTTTCCGGCGAAAAGCTCGAGCGTGCGCCGGAAATCGAAGCCGCACTCACGGCCGACTGGAACAGCCCCCTGACCGCCACCACGCGCCTGCTGCTTGGCGGGGCGGTTTCCTATTCGGACGACTACTACCTCGTGGCCAATATCTCGCCGCTGTACGTGCAGCCTGCCTTCACCAAGGTTGACCTGCGGGCGGGAGTGGCCGATGCCGATGACCGTTGGGAAGTCATGCTGATCGGGCGCAACATCACTGACCAGCTGACGATGCAGCATGCCTACCAGGTGGGCATGTTCCACGGCGCCTCGGTCTCCACTCCGCGCTACGTCACGCTGCAGGGGACCTGGCGGTTCAAGTAACCCTGCCAGGCTTTCGGCCTGCCATCCAGGAAATCCGTGATCGCCGTCCAGCAATGGGCGGCGATCACGCGGGTTACCGCAGCCGGATTCCGTTGCGCTGTACCTCACCGGATCGACGACAACGCCGGCTGATAGACTGGATCACAGAGGTGAGCACAGGAGGGCCACCATGTCTCGGGTGCGTCCACCGGATTATCTGACCCTGCAGGCCAGGGCCCAGCCCGGCAAGCTCGCGGTCGTCGATGACCGCAGGGACGGCGGGGTCCAGTGCTGGGACTACGGCGAGCTGAACCAGCAGGCGAACCGCCTGGCGAACGTGCTGCTCGGGCTCGGCGTGCGGCCGCGCGACAAGGTGGTCTGGTGCGGCCAGAACTCCCTCGCCGCGGTGCGCATGATCCACGCCGCACGCAAGATCGGCGCCATTGCCGTGCCGCTCAACTACCGCCTGGTGCCGGTGGAGATGGCCTACATGACCAACGACTGCGGCGCTGCCGTGGTCTACATCGACGCCGAGTACGCCGCCAGCTTTGCCGGCATCCGCGACAGCCTCCCGGCGGTCCGGCAGGTACTGGTGTTCGATGGCCCTCCCCTCCAGGGGCAGGTCCAGGTCGAGGAGCTGCTGGCCGCCGCGAGCGCGGCCGAACCCGTCGTCGACATGCCCGAAGCCGCCGGCACCATGACCTACACCTCCGGGACCACCGGCCGGCCCAAGGGCGCACTGCGGACCGGTTTCGGCGATCCCGGCCTGCAGCAGACCATGGTGGGGATGATCGGCTACCGCCCGGACGACGTCTATCTCAGCACCGGCCCGCTGTACCACGCGGCGCAGGGCGCCTTCCTGGGCATCGCTACGTCCCTCGGCAATACCGTCGTCCTGCAGCGCAAGTTCGATCCGGAAGACTGGCTCAGGCTGCTGGTCCGGTACGGGGTGACCTGCACGTTCTCGGCACCCACCCCCATCCGCATGCTCTGCAACCTGCCGGCCGTGGTGAAGGCACGCTACGATCGTTCCGGGCTGCGGATCATGGTCGCCAATGCCGCCCCCTGGTCGTTCGCTCTCAAGCTGCAGTACCTCGCCGACTTCCCGGAGGACTCCTTGTGGGAGCTCTATGGCTCGACCGAACTGGGCGTGAACACGCTCCTCGAGCCGAAGGACCAGCGGCGCAAGCCCGGCTCCTGCGGCAGGCCGCTGCCGGGCGTGGAAATCGCGCTGTTCGATGACGCCGGTAACCGCATCACCCAGCCCAACGTGCCCGGCGAACTGGCGGTACGCTCGAAGAGCGCTTTCTCCACCTACCACAATGCCCAGGACAAGTACGACAGCAACCGCCGCGGCGCCTACCTGACTGTCGGTGATGTGGCGTACTTCGACGAGGAAGGGTACTTCTACATCTGTGACCGCAAGTCAGACATGATCGTCTCGGGCGGCATGAAGATCTACCCGGCGGAGGTCGAGGCTGCGCTGGAGAGCCACCCGGACATCCACGATGTGGCCGTATTCGGCATTCCCAACGACGAATGGGGCGAGAGCGTGCACGCGGTCGTGGTGCCCGCGCCCGGCTCCACGCCGAGCGCGGAGGCCGTGATCGCGCATGCGCGCCAGCATCTGGCTGGATACAAGATTCCGCGCTCGGTGGACTTCGCCGCCGAGATTCCGCGCAATGCCTCCGGAAAGATCCTGAAGCGGGAACTGCGGGCGCCGTTCTGGGCAGGCCGGTCGCGGCAGGTGGTTTAGCCGCGCCAGCTGCAGCCTCTCCTGCCTGGCTAGCGTCGCAGCGCGCGCTCCGGCAGCTTCAGGCGACGGCTTTCGAGTGTCCAGCCGCGGCCGGTCCCGTAACGCGCGTCGAGCCGCATCATCCAGCGGTAACTCAGATAGGCGAACAGCGCCGTGAACACCACCGTGACCAGCACCGGCTTCCAGCCGAAGAGCCAGGTGCTTCCATTGGCCCAGTACTGCAGGGCCGCCAGGCCGGCATACAGGTAGCCATTGAGGGTGATCGACGAGATGATCGCGAAACGCCGGTATTTTGCCGGGCTGCCGCTGAATTCCATGCCTCGTTCCTCCTAAATTGGCTTGGCGATCGCCAGCAGCACGATGAGCAGGCCGTAGACCATGACGGCCGGCGTCGTCACCAGCATGAACCACCAGTGCCGGTGCACCATGCGTTCGTAGCGCTGCATGTCACCTGAAGCACGAATGCGGCGCTTGTTGCCGCCGAAATGGGACATGTAGTAGTCCATGACCTCGATCGGTATGAACAGGCCGATGACGATGAGGAGCTTGAGATCCATCCAGGCCACGCCAGGCCGGAAGCCTGCCGCGAGGTACATCAGCGGGCCGGTCACCAGCACGATCGGGAAGAAGACGTGCTCGTAAATCACGGCCTCCTCGAAGCGCTCGACCGCCCAGTTGCGTACCGGAATGATCTCGGGATCCTGTGGGTTCCGGCGCCAGGCCTTCATGACCGGCAGCAGGTAGTAGGCGTAGGCCGTCGCTGCGCTCCAGATCCACCCGAGCGCTGCCGTCACGTGTGCGAACTTGATGTACAGGTAGTATGGGGATACGACAGCCGTCAGGAACTGCAACATCGTTGTCGGTCTCCGAGGCCAGGGTCTGCATGAACCGCTTTCCGGCAATTCGGTAACGATATTGACATATTGCCCTGCCCAAGTCAGGCGCCGATGCAGTTCGAGGTGGAGAAATGGTCGGAGAAATGGCGCCGAGAAATGGTGCCGGAGAAATGGTGCCGGATTTATTTTTCGCCATTTCTGCGGGCGAAAAATAAATCCGGCACCATTTCTCGGCACCATTTCTCACTTGCCCGGCGCCAGACCCACACCCAGAATGCCGGCATGAGCATCACCAACCGAACTGGCGGCCAGTGGTGGGATACGCCTGGAGAACGAACCGAGGTGCCACTGGCGCAGGCTCGCGACATGGCGACCGAACTGCTGGTCGCCGCCGGTGCCAGCCGCTCGGATGCGCAGTTCATCACCGACGTACACCTCGCCAAGGCGCTGCAGGGCGATCACGAGCGCGGCGTAGGCATGCTGTGCCAGCAGATCCGCGCCGCGCAGGCTGGCGCGGTAGACCTGGCCGCGCCGGTGAGGGTGCTGCGCGAGTACGGCGCCACCGCGGTGGTGGATGGTGGACCGCGGGCGAGCGGCAAACTCGTGTGCCGCGAGGCGATGGTGCTCGCCATCGCCAGGGCGCGCACGCACGGCCTGGGCTGGGCGAGCGCACGAGCAGCCGGCGAGATCCTCACCCCCTACATGGAACAGGCGGTGCAGGCAGGCATGGTCGGCATGGCGCTGATGCAGAGCCTGCCGATCGTCGCACCGCATGGTGGCATCGAGCCGCTGCTGGGCAACGCGCCCATGGGCTGGGGCATCCCTGCCGGGCGCCATGCGCCCATCATCGTCGACATGTCGCTGACACAGACCTCGGCCAAGGGCGTGCAGCGCGCCGCGGCCGAGGGCCAGCCGGTGCCGGATGGTTTCCTGCAGGACGCCGCTGGCCAGCCCACCACCGACCCGCGCGCCTTCCTGGATCCAGACTGGCTGCAGAAGGGCAAGCTCGTGGCGCAGGGCAGCCTGCTGCCGATCGGCGCCGGCCACAAGGGTTACGCGCTGATATTCGTCGTCGGGCTGCTGACGTCGCTGCTCACCGACGGCGATTTCCCCTGGAACCTCGGGCCGCAGGCGCCGCGGCCACAGACCACCGGCACCGTGTTCCTGGCGCTCGACCTCGCCGCCTTCGGCGAGCCGGCGGCAATGCGAGCGCGGGCGGATGAGTTCATCGACCGGCTGCGCGCGTCGCCACGCAAGGAGGGTGTGGACGGAATCCTCTACCCAGGTGAAAGGTCGCAGGCGTTGAAGCAGAAGGGCCTGGCGCGCGGCCGGCTGGAGCTGCCGCAAGCGCAGTGGCAGGAACTCACGGCGATGTGGGAAGCGAAACAGGCGAAATAGGTGCCGGTGTTACGGTTTCGGTTACCTGCACCGACCGCGGATGGCTCGCATTGGACAAACCGGCGCGCGGAGCCTGATAATCGGGCGCAGGGACGGCGAGCGCTCGCATGACGTCGCCCGGATCTCGTCATCACTTCTTCTAAGGGGGAGCAGTGCCATGAGCTGGATCATCACGATCATCGTGGGCGGAATCATCGGCTGGCTGGCCAGCATCATCATGAAAACGAACGCGCAGATGGGCCTGATTGGCAACGTGCTGGTCGGCATCGTCGGCTCCAGCCTGGGGTTCTGGGTCGCCGGACTGCTCGGACTCAGCGCCTCGAGCCCGGTCGCCGGCTGGATCGTCGCCGTGATCGGCGCGGTGCTGCTGATCTTCCTGCTGAAAGCCATCGGCGTATTCAAGTAAGCCCGCCGGACAGGGGGCATTGGTGCCGGTGTTACGGTTTCGGTAACCAATCCGACCGACTCGATCTGCGGCGTGCCCAAAGCAGGCGACGCCACCCCCTACGCCTCCAGTCCGAGCGCCGCTATCGCAGCCTGAGGGTCGATGCCGGCGGTTGTCGGCGTGCAAGAACTGGTGCCGGAATATTTTTTGCCAATCAGGTCCGGCACCATTTACTCCTTTTCCCGTCAGCAATTGCTTCACGCAGCACCCTGCCCTCTTCTGGCGTCGCCTCACCCCGGTTTGTGGCCCTGCTACTGTCCGGGGTGCATGTCCTCCAGGGCAACGCCATTGGATTCGCGCACCCACCGCAGCACGAACACAAATGACAGCGCCGCGCACAGCGCGTAGAAGCCGTAGGCGATACCCAGCGAGTTACGTAGTTCCGGGAAGGTGACGGTGATCAGCCAGTTGGCTGCCCACTGGCCGGCAGCGGCCAGGCCAAGCGCAGCCGCACGAATCCGGTTGGGGAACATCTCGCCCAGCAGCACCCACACTACCGGACCCCAGGACATGCCGAACGCGACGACGAACAAGTTGGCGGCGATCAGCGCGATAGGCCCGGCCGGGCCCTGCAGCACGGGCTGACCGGCCAGCTGCGGCGCCATGCCGAAGATCACCGCCATGGTGGCCAACGTAATGGCCATGCCGGCCGAGCCTACCAGCAGCAGCGGCCTGCGGCCGATCCTGTCGATCAGCGCGATGGCGACCAGGGTCGTGGCGATGTTGACCACCGATGTGAACACCGTGATGGTGAACGACGCGCTCTCGTCGAACCCGACCGCCTCCCACAGCACGTTGGAGTAGTAGAAGATCACGTTGATCCCGACGAACTGCTGGAAGACTGACAGCAAGAGACCGACCCAGACGATGCCGTGCAACCTGAGCAGGCCACCTCCCGGCTTGCGCAGGTCACGCCAGGATGGGTGGTCTTCGTGGTCCAGTGTCTGCCGGATGCGCTCGATGGTGGCGTCCAGGTTGCGCTCGCCCATCAGCCTGCTCAATACCTTGCGAGCCTCGCCAATACGGCGCGTGGCAACGAGATGGCGGGGCGACTCAGGGATGGTGAAGGCAAGCAACTCGTATGCTATTGCCGGGATCGCCATCATCAGGAACATCCACCGCCAGGCCGCCATGCCCAGCCAGAGCTCGGCGCTCGAGCCTCCGGCGAGGCCGGCGAGTGCCCAGTCCACCGCCAGGGACAGGAAGATGCCCAGCACGATGGCCAGTTGCTGCAGCGATCCGAGCCGGCCGCGAATCTGCGGTGGCGACGTCTCGGCGATATAGGCCGGGGCGATCACCGATGCCACCCCGAGGCCGACGCCGCCGACGATCCGGAAAACCACGACCAGCCAGACACTGGGGGCAAGACCGGTGCCGATGGCGCTGGCCAGGAACAGCAGTGCGGCCAGTCTCATCACGGCCAGGCGACCGATGCGGTCTGCCAGCCGGCCGGCGGTCATTGCGCCTGCCGCGGCGCCCAGCAGCGCCGAGGCTACCGCGAAGCCCAGTGAGGCGTTGCTGATGGCGAAGTGCCTCTGGATGGCCGCCACCGCACCGTTGATGACTGCGCTGTCGTAGCCGAACATCAGGCCGCCGAGCGCGGCGACCGAGGCAACCCGCAAGGCATTGCGGCCGGACGGCTGCTCCCCGCCACCGAATACAGACGGCGTCTCACCCTTCACCGGACCGCTGGCCACCCCCATCCTTTCAGCACCAAGCCGTCCCCGGAAAATGGTGTCAGACTCGCGAAAATGGTGTCCGAAAATGGTGTCAGACTTATTTTCGATTTTCGAAAATAAGTCTGACACCATTTTCGGACACCATTTTCGACACCATTTTCCGTATTTTTATAGACAGCGTCAGAAACGCGACGAGCTGAGCTTCACATCAGCTTCACGCCAGGCACGTGCCTGGCGTGCGGCCGCCCATGCCGCCTGCTCTGCCTTGCCCTGCGCAGCCAAGGCCTGCTGCAGGCCAAGCCAGGCGTAGCCATTGTCGGGGTTGCGTTTCAGGTCCTGCCAGTAGACGGTTTCGGCCTCAGCCGCCCGCCCGGCATCAAGCAATGCGGCACCCAGATAGTGGCGCACTGGAAAATACCAGTCCGGCGGCTCGTTGTACCGGAAGCCATCCTGGATGCGCACCGCGCGGTCAAGGCGTGTCACGGCGAGATCGTGCTCGCCCATAGCCGAGGCTATTGAGGCATTAAGCACATCACCAGCGATGCCGAGGACAGCCGGCGCGGGCGCGAACCCGACGAACTTGTCCTGCATCGACTGGCTCGCCGCGGCCTGCCTGACTCCGGCGAGCTCCCGCCGCGCGGGCCGCAGCCGGCGCGTGCCGGCGTAGGCCATGCCGCGCGCGTAGTGCCAGATGGCGGTGGCGAAGGCGTACTGCGGATTCGGCGGCGGTTCACGCAGGATATCGTCCCAGCGCCCGAAACGGACCAGCACGTACACGGGCTGGATCAGCAGGTGCTGCAATGTCTCCGACAATGGCCCAGCGAGCATCTCCGGCTCCAGCCCATGACCAATATGCCGCCCAGCGTCGAGCGCCGCCTGGCTGCGGCCCTGGAACATCGCCGCCCAGGCGAGGAAGTGCTGGTTGTGCCGATGGTAGAAGAGCGGATAGATGCCCTGCGCATTGCACTGCGCAACGTAGCGGTTGTCAGCGGCGTCGGCCAGCTCGTTGGTACGTGCCGCGTCGGTGTAGCGGCCGACGCGCATGTAGATGTGCGAGGGCATGTGCACCAGGTGGCCTGCGGCAGGAGCAAGCGTGAGCAGCCGGTCGGCGCTCACCTCGGCCCGGCGGCCGTCCACGGCCTCCAGCGCATGGATGTGCAGGTGCAGGGCGCCCATATGGTCGGGATGGCGGCGCAACACGGTTTCCAGCGTATCGACGATCAGCTGCGCATACTCACCACCACTGCCATCGGCACGCCAGTAGTTCCATGGCGAGATGTCCATCAGCGCCTCGGCGTAGATGGTTGCCGCATCCGGGTCCTCCGGGAACCGGCCCGCCACATCGCGCATGGCATCGGCGAAGGCGCGGTCGAGCGCACTGCGATCGGCCGGAGCTGGATCGGCGTAACGCTTCGCGAGCGCCTCGATGTATGCGCGCTCGGCCGGTGTCGCAGTCGCGCGCAGGCTCATGGCCTTCTGCGTCGCCGCCCAGGCCTGGGCGGCGACCTCGGGCACCATCGGCAGGTTCAGGTTGGGTCCCAGCACCCAGGCCCAGCCCCAGTACGCCATGGCGTTGCCCGGGTCGAGCCGTGCGGCTTCCTTGAACGCGCGCAGAGCCTCCGAGTGGTTGAAGGCATATGCAAGTCGCAGCCCCTGGTCGAAGAACTGCTGCGAGTCGGGACTGCGCGTGCTGACCTCGTGGTGCAGCGTGCCAAGACCCTCGAGTGCAGGCGCCAGCGGTGCCGTGGCTGTCGCCGGATCGATGGCCAGCGCACGCGTATCCCAGAATTCTGCGACAGCGCCCTGCGCAAGCAACAGGCCCACTGCGAGACAGGCCAATCGAGCGCTCATGTCGCACCTCCCCCGACCTGTGTAGATGCCGGACTTTTGGCCGCGACCGCGACGAAAGCTTCTGGACTCGATCCACTTGTACGCCGTGGTGCGTGATGGGGCAAGCTGTGGTCGCTGCGTACAGCGAACAAGCCTGGCTGCGTCCCAGCCTCCCGAAAAATGGTGCCTGACATATTTTCTGGAAAATATGTCAGGCACCATTTTTACTTGGGAGGCGTCGACAAATTTTACAGTGGTCTCCAGACTCACCCGCAAGGATCACGCCTAGTCTCCTGACAATTAACCTTACGTTTGTTCATGGCACACATATTGCTGGCCTATTCACATAGCTCCTGCAAACATCGGGAGGGTAACTGTGGACAACTCTGCATTTCCCAGCCGCGCCCGTGCCAGAATCTCCACCGCACTGGCTGTGCCGCTGGCCCTGATGTTGGCCTCACCCGTGACCTTCGCATACACGACCTTCGGGAATGGCCAAGGCAGCAAATGGGATGACCCGACCTGGGGCACCGGCGCAACCATCTACTGGAGCTTCATGACTCCTGGTGTCGGCCTTGGCGCATCGGCCCCTTCGGGATGGAGCGGCACCAACTCACTGGGCACGGGTGGCCCTGGTGATATCCGCACCATCATCGACGCCGCCAACGGCGCCGGCGCTTTCGATACCGCCCTGCAGAGGGCCTTTGACACCTGGTCGACCGCCGCGAACCTGACGTTCATCCAGGTCGCCGATGGCGGCGGCGATTTCGGCAGCAGTACCAGCCCGGATATCCGCATCGGTGCCTTTCATTTCGGTGCGGGCGATCTGGCGGGCGCCGCCGGGTTTGGCCCGCCCGGCGATGACCTGAACTTCCCGGATGCCCTGGCAGGCGACCTGGCGCTGAACGACATGAACAATTTTGCGATTGACCCGGGTAACGAGGGCGACCCGCTGCAGACCGGCCCAGGCGGGCTGTATCTCAACGACATCGAAGGCCTGTTGCTGCACGAAATCGGTCACACCCTGGGACTCGGCCACTCCGATGTCCTGGATGGCGTGATGTGCGGCTACATCTATCCGGGCGATATTTTCGATGGCAGCGCCTGCGACTACTACCATGTGAACCGCCAGCTCGCTGCAGATGATATTGCCGGTATTCAGGCAATCTACGGACCAGCAGCGGTGCCCGCCCCTGGCGCTGCTTGGTTGTTGGGCAGCGGCTTGATGAGCCTGCTAGGCCTTGCGAGGCGGCGGAGCAAATAGAACAAAGGTGCCTGACTTATTTTCTGGAAAATATGTCAGGCACCTTTTCTCAGGATGCGCTGGAGGATACTTATTGCGACAGCGAGGCCGTCTTCGCTGGCCATGCGTGCGCCCAGTTCCCGTGCACGGGCAGTGACGGAATCCTGGCCGACAAACTCCAGAGCAGCAGCAAGCGCACCGGCGTCGAGACAGCCTGCAGGCAGTGCCGGCGCTGCAACCCCGAGCCGGTGGAGGCGACCGGCCCAGAAGGACTGGTCGCCGGCAAAAGGGATGACGATGGAGGGCTTGCCCGCACGCAGTGCTGAATGCGTTGTCCCGGATCCTCCGTGATGGATCACGGCGGCCATCTGCGGAAACAGCCAGTCGTGCGGCATGGCGTCAATGCAATGGAAATTGCCGGATAGGGCCGCGACGTCTGCGCCACTCCAACCTGGCCAGAACACCACGCGTCGGCGAGCCAACGCCTGCGTAAGGACACCGACCAGCGCGCGCATGTCGAGGCCCGTCATGCTGCCGAAGCCCACGTATACAGGGGGCTCGCCCGCCGCGAGGAACCGCTGCAGGCCAGCCAGCGGCGAGTAGCTGCGGCCCAGGGGTGGCACCCATTGGCCACAGAGGGTGGCGTTGCCCGGCCAGTCTGCCGGAGTGGGCAACAGCGTCGGTGAGATCCCGTAAAGCATCGGGTGCCCGGTCCACAACTGTCTGCGGGGTGGCAGGCCCAGAACCTCACCGCGCGCACGGTTCAGCGCCTTACGCAGCGAAATCCACACCAGCTGATTCGTGAAGCGCATGCTGGCGTGATTCAGGAACGCTGGCACGAGCGCCTGCGGCAGCAGCGGCGATGGAAACTCGCGTGAGGGCGTGAGGGGAAACATTCCGGCGCCAATCGCCGGAATCGCGAGGCGCTCGGCCACTGACAACCCGACAAACCCGGCGAGGCCCGATGTAACGATACCATCGCAGTCCCGCGCGGCAGCCAGGGTCTGCTCCGTCCACGCGACCGCTTGCGCATTGCAAAGCTGGATCATCGCCCGCGCGGTGCCGTGGGCGCCTTCCTGCCCCCAGCGCGCGAACAGGTCGCGGATGTTCCCGGACAATCGCACCGCCGGGATGCCGAGCGCCTGCACCGCATCCAGGGTCTGTGCATCCGCCAGCAGGACGGCCTTGTGCCCTGCCCTGCGCCACGCATCGGCCACCGCGGCGAGTGGCCGCGTATCGCCTTCCGTTCCGAACGTGAGGATGGCGAGCTTCACGACGAGTCAAAACGTGCCCGTGAAAAGGTGGCGAGAGAAAAGGTGCCGGATTTATTTTTCCTGAATAGGAAAAATAAATCCGGCACCTTTTCTCTCGGCACCTTTTCTCTCATACCGTCAGTTTTACCGTCAGAGTGTCCCGCTTGGTGCTGATAGGCTGCGAAAGGTACCTAATCACTCCCACTCGATCGTAGCCGGCGGTTTTCCCGAGATGTCGTAGGTAACCCGCGAGATGCCCTTGACCTCATTGATGATCCGCCGCGAGACCTCGTCGAGGAACTCGTAGGGCAGATGCGCCCAGCGGGCGGTCATGAAATCGATGGTTTCCACGGCGCGCAGCGCGACGACGTAGTCGTAGCGACGGCCATCCCCCATCACGCCGACGGACTTGACCGGCAGGAACACGGCGAAAGCCTGGCTGACCTGGTCATAGAGGCCGGCGCGGCGCAGCTCGCCGATGAAAATGTCGTCGGCGAGCCGCAGCAGGTCGGCGTACTCCTTCTTCACCTCGCCGAGGATGCGTACGCCGAGGCCGGGCCCCGGGAAGGGATGGCGATACACCAGCTCCCGCGGCAGGCCCAGCTCCAGGCCCATGCGGCGCACCTCGTCCTTGAACAGGTCGCGCAGCGGTTCGATGAGCTGCAGCTTCATGTGCTCCGGCAGGCCACCGACATTGTGGTGGGACTTGATGACATGGGCCTTGCCGGTGCGTGACCCGGCAGATTCGATGACATCCGGATAAATGGTGCCCTGCGCCAGCCAGCGCACGCCGGGCAGGCGGGCGGCCTCCTCTTCGAAGACCTCGATGAACAGCCGGCCGATGATCTTGCGCTTGGCCTCCGGATCGGTGACGCCAACCAGCGCAGCGAGGAAGCGCGCCTCGGCATCGACGCGGATGACCCGCACGCCGAGGTGATCGGCGAACAGCGCCATGAGCTGGTCACCTTCGTTCAGGCGCAGCAGCCCGGTGTCGACGAACACGCAGACCAGCTGCGCGCCAAGCGCCTGGTGGAGCAGTGCCGCGACCACCGAGGAATCCACGCCACCGGAGAGCCCGAGCAGCACGGTGTCGCTGCCGACGCGGGCACGGATGTCGGCAATGTCCCGGGCGATGATATTGCCCGGCTGCCAGTCGCTGCCGCAACCGCAGATGCCGTGCACGAAGCGCGAGACGATGCGCTCACCCTGCGTGGTGTGGGTAACCTCTGGGTGGAACTGCAACCCATAGAAGCGACGCGCTTCGTCGGCCATGCCGGCCAGCGGCGCATTGTCGCTGCTGGCGATGGCGCAGAACCCGGGTGGCAGCGCGGCCACGCGGTCGCCGTGGCTCATCCATACGTTCAGTGACTGCGACCCGGCGGCATCGTCCGATAGTCCACCGAGCAGTGGGTCGGTCCCCTTCGCCCGCACCCGCGCATGGCCGAACTCACGCCGAGCTGACGCCTCGACACGGCCGCCGAGCTGGGCGGCCATGGTCTGCATGCCATAGCAGATGCCGAGCACCGGCACGCCCAGCTGGAAGACGGCGGCCGGCGCACGCGGTGCGCTGCCGCCCTCGATGACCGACTCGGGGCCACCGGAGAGGATGATGCCGCGCGGGGCGAAATCACGAACCTCGGAATCCGTGGCATCCCAGGGCAGCACCTCGCTGTAGACGCCGGCCTCGCGCACCCGCCGGGCGATGAGCTGGGTGTACTGCGAGCCGAAGTCGAGGATCAGGATGCGCTGCGCCGCGGGTTCCGCTCTGGCGTCGGCTGTCGCGGCGGCGGCGGCCGCCGGTGGCGCGGTGTTTTTCGGCATCGGCACGCGGCTACAGATCCGTGCGGTAGTTGGGAGCTTCCTTGGTAATGGTCACGTCGTGGACGTGGCTCTCCTGGATGCCCGCGCCGGTGATGCGCACGAAAACCGGGCGCGTGCGCAACTCCTCCACCGTATGGCATCCGGTGTAGCCCATGGCCGCACGTACGCCGCCGGTCAGCTGGTTGATGATGGCCACCAGGCTGCCCTTGTAGGGCACGCGGCCCTCGATGCCTTCGGGCACCAGCTTCTCGATCTCGGCGGCGGGATCCTGGAAATAGCGGTCGGAGGAGCCGTGCTTCTGCGCCATGGCGCCGAGCGAACCCATGCCGCGGTAGGACTTGTAGGAGCGACCCTGGTAGAGCTCGACCTCGCCGGGCGACTCCTCGGTGCCGGCAAACAGGCTGCCGATCATCACGCAGCTGGCGCCGGCGGCGATGGCCTTGGCGATGTCGCCGGAGTAGCGGATCCCGCCATCGGCCACCACCGGGACACCAGCGGCACTGGCGGCGGCGGCCACGTTGGAAACGGCGGTGATCTGCGGCACGCCGACACCGCTGATGATGCGGGTGGTGCAGATGGAGCCCGGCCCGATGCCGCATTTGACCCCATCGGCGCCAGCCTCGATCAGCGCCCTGGCGGCATCGCCGCTGATGATGTTGCCCGCCATCACCTGCAGCGCGGGGAACGCCTTCTTCACCGCCCGCACCCGCTCGATGACACCGCGGGAGTTGCCGTGCGCGGTATCGACCACGATGAGGTCCACGCCGGCCGCGACCAGCGCCCGCACGCGTTCGTCGGTGTCCGGGCCGGTACCGACGGCAGCCCCGACGCGCAGCGCGCCGCGGCTGTCCTTGCAGGCAGTGGGATAGTCCTTGGCCTTCTGGAAGTCCTTCGCGGTGATCAGGCCACGCAGCTCGAAGCGGTCGTTGACCACCAGCACCTTCTCGATACGATGCTTGTGCAGCAGCGCCAGCACCTCTTCCTTGCTGGCACCCTCGCGCACCGTCACCAGCTTTTCCCTGGGCGTCATGACCATCGACACCGGCTCGTCGAGCCGGGTCTCGAAGCGCAGGTCACGGTTGGTGACGATGCCCACCGTCCTGCCCTTCTCCACCACCGGCATGCCGGAGATGTGGTTGGCCCGGGTCATCTCCAGCACATCGCGGATGGTCATCTCGGGTGACACGGTGATGGGGTCCTTCACCATGCCGCTCTCGAACTTCTTGACGATCGCCACCTGGCGGGCCTGCTCTGCCACGCTCATGTTCTTGTGGATGATGCCGATGCCGCCCTCCTGGGCCATGGCGATGGCCAGGCGGGCCTCGGTGACGGTGTCCATGGCAGCGGACACCAGCGGAATGTTCAGGTTGATGTCGCGGGTGAGCCGGGTGCCGAGGCTCACCTCGCGCGGCAGGACGTCGGAGTAGGCGGGCTGCAGCAGGACGTCGTCGAATGTGAGGGCTTCCTCGGCGATGCGCATGGCGTCTCCTGGCAACCGGCTGCCGGCGGCGGCGGGAAACGCGTAATGGTACGCAGCCGGCCGCGCACGGTAAACTGCCGCGGCCATGGAGAAGCCCGCCGGCGAGCCCGTCTTCACCGTCTCCCAGCTCAACCGCGAGGCGCGCCTGCTGCTGGAACAGGCCTTCCCGGCCCTGTGGGTGACCGGCGAGATCTCCAACCTGGCCCGCCCCGCCTCCGGGCACCTGTATTTCTCCCTGAAGGACGAGCAGGCCCAGGTGCGCTGCGCCCTGTTCCGCGGCGCCGCCCGCGGCCTGCGCTTCCGCCCGGACAATGGCCAGCAGGTACTGGTACGGGCGCGGATCGGACTCTACGAGGCGCGCGGCGAGTACCAGCTGGTCGTCGAGCACATGGAACCGGCCGGCGACGGGCTGCTGCTGCGCCGGCTCGAGGAACTGAAGAAGCGGCTGGCGGCCGAGGGCCTGTTCGACCCGGCCCGCAAGCGCGACCTGCCGCTGCTGCCACGGCGCATCGGCGTGGTCACCTCCCCCAGCGGCGCCGCGCTGCGCGATGTCCTCAAGATCCTGCGCCGGCGCTTCCCGGCGATCCCGGTGGTGATCTACCCGACCCAGGTGCAGGGCACGGCCGCGAAGGCCGAGATCTCCGCCGCGCTGGCGGCGGCTGGTGCCCGCGCCGAATGCGACGTGCTGATCCTGGCCCGCGGCGGTGGCTCGCTGGAGGACCTCTGGTCCTTCAACGAGGAAAGCGTCGCACGCGCCATCGCCGCCTGCCCGATCCCGGTGGTCAGCGGCGTCGGCCACGAAACGGACTTCACCCTGGCGGACCTGGCCGCCGACCTGCGCGCACCCACGCCTTCCGGAGCCGCGGAGCTGGTGGTACCGGACCGCCGCGAATGGCTGGAACGGACACGCGTTCTGCAACGCCGCATCCAGCTGGGCATGGGCCGTGGGCTGGAACGTCTGGCGCAACGCGCCGACGGCGTCACACGACGCCTGGCGCGGGTGCATCCCGGGGTGGTGCTCCGCCAGCACGCCCAGCGACTGGAAACGCTCGGAGGTCGCCTGGCCCGTGGCGCGCATCAGGCCGTCGCCCTGCGACGCCTGCGGGCACGGCACGCCACGATGCGCCTGCGTGCCGCCGCGCCAGCCGCGCTGCTGGCCCGCCGTCGTGAGCGGCTGGAACGCCAGCGTCTGCGGCTGGCAGCAGCGGTACGCCTGTGCCTCGCCGCCGGTGGCAACCGGCTGGCCGTGGCCGCGGCTTCCCTGCAGGCACTCAGCCCGCTAAGGACCCTGGAGCGCGGCTATGCCATCGTCAGCGATGCGGTGACCGGCGCGGTGATCCGCAGCGCCAGCGATGTGGAGCCGGGCGCGGTGCTGCACGCGCGACTCGGGCAGGGCAGCATCGAGGCGACCGTCGTCAAGAAGCTGCCCTAGCAAGCCGCGTCGGCGCGGCTGGTCCTGTGCGAAGAAGCGCGCGACGGGTGGCCGGAAGCGGTCCATGTCCACCAGGAAGGCGTCGTGGCCCTGGATGCAGGGCAGTTCCTCCAGCACGACCGGCACGCCAGCCTGCGCCAGGCCGGCAGCCAGTTCGCGCTGCTGGTGGATCGGGTACAGGACGTCGGTTTCCACACCGATGACCATGGCAGTCTCCACACCGAGGCGCCCGAGGCCAGCGGCTACCGAGCCGCCGTGCTCGGCGAGGTCGAAGAGATCGCTGGCGCGCGACAGGGCAAGGTAGCAGGCTGGATCGAACTGGCCGATGAACTTCTGCGCGTTGGCCTCCAGGTAAGACTCGATCTCGAAGTCCGGCGCGTAGCCATCCCCGCCCTGGCGCTCCTGCGCAATACGCTCACGGCCGAAGCGCTGCTCCCATTCCCGGGCCGAGCGGTAGGTGATCATGCCGAGCTTGCGCGCCATGCGCATGCCCGGCAGCGGGCCGGCCGCGGCATCGTAGCGGCCGGCGGCAAAGGCCGGATCCTGCAGCACCATCTCCCGCTGCAGCGACCGCAGTGCGATGGCGTAGGGCAAGGCACGCGCGGCGCAGGAAATCAGCAGCAGGCGGCGCGCCTTGCCGGGATTCTGCGCAGCGTAGGCCAGTGCGGTCATGCCGCCCATCGACGGCCCCACCAGCGTATGCAGCACATCAATGCCGAGGTGCTCCAGCAGGCGCCGACCAGCCGCGGCCACGTCCTCCAGGGTCAGCACCGGGAAGTCGAGCCGGTAGGGAGCGCCAGTCGCCGGATCGGGTGATGCCGGGCCGGTGGAGCCGAAGCAGCTGCCGAGCGAGTTCACGCAGATGACATGGAAGCGGCGCGTGTCGATCGGCCGCGAGGGACCGATCATTTCCTCCCACCAGCCCGGGGTCGGGTCGGCGGCTGAGGACGCGGCATGCGCCGAGGGCGAGAGGCCGGTGAAGATCAGTACGGCGTTGTCCCGCGCCGCATTGAGCTCACCCCAGCTCTCATAGGCAACCTGTACCTCATCGAGCGCGCCGCCGCGGCGCATGCCGAAGCGGCCCGGAATGCGGAAGATCCTGCGCGCGCCACTCACGCCTTTGCGTCCTGCCTCGGTTGCCTGTGCCCATTATCGGCAGGGGCCGTGCCGCGAGTCGACCGGGTCGTGGTTATATCGATATGCGCGGTTCAGCGCCGGCTGTGGCGGCGCAGGCGCTGGCGCTTCGCCACCTGGCGCTGCGTCAGCACATTGCGCCGGCCGGCGAAGGGATTATGACCGGTGCGCAGCTCCAGGCGGATCGGCGTGCCCGCCAGGTCGAAGGCGCGGCGGAACTCATTGACCAGGTAGCGCCGGTAGCTATCGGGCAGCAGTTCGGTCTGGTTGCCGTGCACCACGATCAGCGGCGGACGGCGCCCACCCTGGTGTGCATAGGTCAGGCGGATACGGTGACGGCGCACCATCGGCGGCGGGTGCGTGGCGACCACCTCCTCGAGCACGCGCGTGAGCTCCTTCGTCGGCAGTTCGGCACGCGCCGCGGTCGCCGCCCGAGTGGCACTTCTGAACAGGTCGAGGATGTTGCTCCCGTGCAGAGCGGACACCGGGTGCTTCTCGACGAAGTCGAGGAACGGCAGCGCATGGTCCAGCCCATGCATGAACTTGCGCCGCTGGCTGTCACTCATGCCGTCCCATTTGTTGATGCCGATCGCGAGCGCCCGGCCCCGCTCCAGCACCAGGCCGATGAGGGAGGCATCCTGCTCGGTGACGCCCTCGCGGGCATCGAGCATGACGATCACCGCATCGGCCTCGTCCACGGCCTGTAGCGTCTTGGCGATACTGAACTTCTCGATCGCCTCGGTGACGCGGGCACGGCGGCGGATGCCGGCGGTATCCACCAGCGTGTAGGGCACGCCGTCGAGTTCAAACGGCACGCGCACCGCATCACGGGTGGTGCCCGGCTCGTCGCGGGTGACCAGCCGGTCCTCGCGCAGCAACCGGTTGATGAGCGTCGACTTGCCGACATTGGGCCGCCCGACGACCGTGATGCAGGCTCCCTCCGCCACCGTGCGGGCAGTATCGGCATCGCCCGCCGACGGGCAATGCGCCAGCGCCGCCGCCAGCAGTTCACGCACGCCGTCGCCATGGCTGGCGGAGACCGCCATCGGCGTATCCAGGCCCAGTTCCCAGAAGTCGCTGACGAAGGCCTGTACATCCCGGCCCTCGGCCTTGTTCACCGCCAGCACCACCGGCTTTCCGGAACGGCGCAGCAGCGAGGCCACGTACTGGTCCTCGCCGGTGGCACCCGCCTGGCCGTCGGCCAGCATCACCACCACGTCGGCCTCCGCCACCGCCAGTTCGACCTGGGCATGCATGAGGTCCGCGAGTTCGTCGCCGCGCTCGGCCAGGCCGCCGGTGTCGATGACCACGGCCGGCGGCAGGCTGGCGGCGGTGAAGCCATAGATGCGGTCCCGGGTCAGGCCGGGATAGTCGGCCACCAGCGCATCCCGCGTGCCGGTCAGGCGGTTGAACAACGTCGACTTGCCGACGTTGGCGCGACCGACCAGGGCGAGGACGGGAAGCAGGAGCTACTTCTCCCGCGGCCGGTCCTCGCGGTAGGCCACGAGGTCGCCGCCATCGGTGAGCACGTAGAGGGTGTCGTTGACCACCAGCGGTGCCGAGGTGATGCGATGGGAATCGGCGCGGACGCGCGCGCGGGGTTCACCGGTGGCCGCATCGAAGAAATGCAGGTAGCCCTCGAAGTCGCCGACCACCACCGAGCCGCCGAATGGCGTGGGTGCGGTCAGGTCGCGGAACGCCAGGTCATTGCGTCGCCAGACTTCGCGGCCGGAGGCCCGTTCCACCGCCAGCAGCTCACCGGTGTCGGCCGCGGCATAGATGTTGTTCATGTCGGCACCCAGGCCGCTGTAGCTGGAAAACTCCACGCTCCAGAGGATCTGGCCGGACTCGCGCGCCAGTGCCGAGAGCCTGCCCTGGAAGCCGACGGCGTAGACGTCGTCACCGATCACGACCACGGTGGCGTTGATGTCGGCCAGGCGCTCCACCTCGGTGCGTCCCGATGGCGGATCCACCAGCACGTCCCAGACCACCGAACCGTCGTTGACGTCGTAGGCGGCAATGCGGCCGTTGTCGAAGCCGCAGATGACGAGGTTGTGGTCCACGACCGGGGCCCCGGTGCCGCGCACCGAGAGCCGCGGCACGTTCTGCTGCGCGAACCAGGCCTGCCTGCCGTCCGTGAGGTTGAGGGCGATCAGCTTGCCATCCACGGTGCGCACGTAGGCCGCCTTCGGGCCGACGGCCGGTGCAGCCAGCACTTCGCTGGCGACGTTGACCCGCCATTCCTCATGGCCATCCGCGGCAGCGAACGACACCACCCAGCCATCGCTGGATCCGGCGACCACATGATCGCTGCCCACCGCCGGGCCACCGGCCAGCGGCAGGTCGGTGCCGGTGCGCCACAAGCGCTTGCCGCGCTGGGCGTCGAAGGCGGCCACGCGGCCGTCGTTGTCAGCTGCATAGATGCGGCTGCCATCACTGGCCGGCACCAGCGCCAGGCGCAGGATGTCGTTGCCGCCGCCGACACCGGAACTCCAGGCCTCGCGCACCTTCAGGGTCGGGGTGAAGTCCACCAGCTCGGCTGGCCGACGTGGGTCATCGTCGTCGCTGCCGAACCAGCTGCAGCCCTGCAGCAGCACGGCGAGGAGGACCAGCGCTGCGACCGGGCGCGCGGCCCCGCGGCTCCGGTGGGCGGCGGGCACGAACCGTGGTGCCGATGGGGCCAGCGGGCTGGACATTGCCGGATGTACCCGTTGCGCTAGTTGGCTGGCGCCGCCGGGGCGACGTCGCTGGCAACCACCCCAGGCGCTGCGCCGCCGCCGACTTCCTCCAGCTTGGCGCGCACGAATGCGGGATCGATGACGCCCACGTCCTCCGGCGTCAGTGCTTCGGTGTATTCCCGCGCCGCCTCGGCGTTCTTGCCCATGGCGTAGTAGGCGTCACCGCGCACCTCATGGTAGCGCGCACCCAGTGCGGAACCACGCGGCGGTACCAGCACCTTCAACGCCTCGTCGTACTTCTCCTCCTGGATCAGCAGGCGGCCGAGGCGTAGCCGTGCCACATCGCCGATCTCGGTGCTGTTGGCCCCCTCCACCAACTGGCGCAGTTCACCGATTGCAGCATCGGGCTTGCCCTGCTCGATCTCCATGCGCGCCACCATCAGGCGGCCCAGGTCGAAGTACGGGGTCGACTTGTAGTCGGCCGCCAGCTGCTTCAGCAGTTCCTCGGCGCGCGATGTACGGCTGGCACGCACGGCGGCCTGCAGGTCGGCGTAGATCGCCGAAGCTTCCTCCGCCCTTTGCTGGCTGAAGCCGGTGTACTGGCGCCAGCCGAAGAGGCCCGCAAGCCCCAGCACCAGGCCTGCCAGCAGGTACCAGCCATTCTCGCCCAGCCAGTTGCGCACCTGGTCGGCACGTTGTTGGTCAGTCAGGTTGTCATCCATGGCATTCCATCCACGATCAGTCGGATTCAGCGATCAGCCAGCAGCGGCAGCAGCGCGGCCAGCGCCACGTCCTGGCGCACGGTCTGCTGCGAGTCACCGGTACGGCGCAGCCCCTTCACGGCGACGGTGCCGGCACTGGCCTCGTCCTCACCGAGGATCAGCGCCACGACGGCACCGCTCGCATCGGCGCGGCGCATCTGGGCCTTGAAGCCACCACCGCCGCAATTGACTTCGACGCGCAGGTCGGGGCGGGCATCGCGCAGATTCTCCGCCAGCCGCAGGCCGGCCGCCAGCGCAGCGTCGCCAACCGCGACCAGGTAGACCTGTGGCGCAGCCGTACCCGCTACGCCGCCACAGAGGCGGAACAGCTCCGCGAGGCGTTCCAGGCCGATGGCGCAGCCAATGGCCGGCGTCGGGCTGCCGCCGAGCTGCTCCACCAGGCCATCGTAACGGCCGCCGGCGCAGACCGCACCCTGGGTCCCAAGCTGGTCGGTCACCCACTCGAACACGGTGCGGTTGTAGTAATCGAGGCCGCGCACCAGGCGCGGATTCACCCGGAACGGGATCCCCGCGGCCGTGAGCAGCGCCTGCAGGGTGGCGAAATGCGCGCTGGACTCATCATCGAGATAGCCGCTGATCAGCGGCGCGGCCGCGATCAGTTCCTGCATCGCGGGATTCTTGCTGTCGAGGATCCGCATCGGGTTGCGATCCAGCCGACGCACGCTGTCCTCGTCGAGCTGGCCGAGGTGGCCGCGGAAATAGGCGGCCAGCGCCTCGCGGTAGCGGGCGCGGCCCGCGGGCATGCCGATGGAATTCAGCTGCAGCTCCAGGTGCCGGATGCCGAGCAGGCGCCAGGCGCGGGCGAGCATCATGATCAGCTCGGCATCGATGTCCGGCCCCGGATAACCCAGGGCCTCAATGTCGAACTGGTGGAACTGGCGGTAGCGGCCCTTCTGCGGCTTCTCGTAGCGGAACATCGGGCCGGTGCTCCACAGCCGGTGGCGCTGGTTGTGGATCAGCCCGTTCTCGATGGCGGCGCGCACGATGCCAGCGGTCGCCTCGGGGCGCAGTGTCAGGCTGACACCGTTGCGATCGTCGAAGGTGTACATCTCCTTCTCGACGATGTCGGTCACCTCGCCGATGGAGCGCTGGAACAGCTCGGTACGCTCCAGCAGCGGAACGCGGATCTCGCGGTAGCCATAGGCGCCGAGCACACCGCGCAGCGTGGCCTCGAGATGCGCCCAGGTGCCGCTATCCGCGGGCAGGATGTCGCTCATGCCACGGATGGCCTGGACCTGTGCCGTCACTGGGCATCCCCTGCGGAGGTCGCAGCTGGCATGCCAGTGGCCGCTGGTGCGGTCGAGGACTCCGGCATCGGCTCGGGCGTTGGCGCCGTCGCAGGCGCTGGCAGCGTTTCGGGAAGCGCCCCGGAAGACGGCATGGCCTCGTGCTCCAGCACCGCGGGTGCCGCCCCGGTAGCCGCGGGCTCCTCGGGCCCGCCGCTGAACGCAATGGCCAGCCCGATCACGACCAGCGCCCCGATCAACCAGAGCAGCCAGGGGCCGATGCGCAGCGCCTCGGGCTCGATGCGGGAGCGCGCCAGCGGCGGAGGTGCGACACTCTCCGGCACGGCGGCCCGGTAGGCCTCCAGCACTGCATCAGGCGCCAGTCCGACGAGCTGCGCGTAGCGGCGCAGGTGCCCGCGCACGAACACCGGTGCCCCCATGGCCTCGAAGCGGTCTTCCTCGAGCGCCAGCACCATGGGTTCCTCCAGGTGCAGCGCCTCAGCAACCTGGGCGACCGTCAGTGCGCGCGCCTTGCGTGCCGAGCGCAGCCGCTCGCCGAGTCCGAGCGCTGCCTGGGCCCGCGGCCCGTGCTGGAACGCCTCGCTATCCGCCATGGCGCTGCGCCTCCAGCAGCTCCCCGGTTTCTACCGAGGTGGGGAACTCCGTCTTGAGGCGTTCCCCATAGCGGCCGGCGGCAGCACCATCGCCCAGCGCCCGCTCGACCCGGTAGCCGAGCCACAGGGCATCGGGCGTGGCGCGGCCTGCAGCCAGGTAACGCTCCAGGAAGGCGCGCGCCTGCAGGTGGTTGCCGCGGCTGAAACTGACGTCCGCGAGCTGCAGCAACGCATCACTGTAGTTCGGATCGGCGGCCAGCGCGTTGCGCAGGTAGACCTCGGCGCGCTCCATGTCGAAGCGCTTGGCGCAGAGGCCAGCGTTCGCATAGAGCATTGCCCGGTTGGAATTGGATCGGGAGTCCGGCACTGCCAGCGCCTTGTCGAAGTAGCGCATGGCCTCGGCAGTCTCCTGCCGCTGCAGGCAGAGGAATGATGCGGTGGCGTTCAGCGCGTCGGGATCGCCGGGCGCCAGCGCCAGCCCGCGGCGATAGTTCTTCTCTGCCGCGGGCAGGTCACCGAGCCGCTCGTAGACCAGCCCGAGGGCGCTGTATGCGGTGGCGAGGCTGTCGTCCTGGGAAACGGCCTTCTCGAGCTTGGCCTGCGCCGTCTTGAGGTCCCCCTGGCGCAGGTAGCCGATGCCCAGCTCCATGTTGTACTGGGCCGCCTCTTTCTCGGAAACCGGCGCCGGCGGCAGCGTGCTGCTGCTGACACAGGCGCCCAGAATCAGGGCCAGCGTGGCGACCAGGACACGCGGCATGCGGACTCTCAGGTTGGCCATGCGGCCTCCTGCAGGCGGCCGTTGCGGCTGCCGAGCGGCACCAGCACGCGGTTGTCGACCTGGCCAGCCAGCTGGCCGCAGGCCGCCGCAATGTCATCGCCGCGGGTGCGGCGCGTGACGGTAACGATGCCAGCCGCTGAAAGGATATTGCGGAATTCCAGCACCACCTCCGGAGCGGAGCGCCGGTAGCGCGTCTCCGGGAACGGATTGAAGGGAATCAGGTTCACCTTTGCCGGCCGGTGGCGCAGCAGGGTGGCCAGCTGCCGGGCCTGTGCCGGCGCGTCGTTGACTCCATCGAGCATCACGTACTCGAAGGTGATCTCGTGGGTGTTGGTCGCGTCCACGTAGTCCCAGCAGGCATCGAGCAGTTCCGCGACCGGATGCCGGCGATTGATGGGCACCAGCTCGCTGCGCAGGTCATCGTCCGGCGCATGCAGCGACACCGCCAGCGCCACCCGCGCCTCCTGCGACAGGCGCCGGATCTGCGGTACCAGCCCGGAGGTGCTCACGGTCACGCGGCGCCGCGAGAGCTTGCAGCCCAGGTCGTCCACCAGCAGGTTGCAGGCCTGGACCACGGCGCGGAAGTTCGCCAGCGGCTCGCCCATGCCCATGAACACGACATTGGTAATCGGCGAGCGGCCGGCGGGATCGCCGAGTTCGCGCCGTGCCAGCACCACCTGCGCCATGATCTGTGCGGCATCGAGGTTGCGGTTGAACCCCTGGTGGCCGGTGGCACAGAACGAGCAGTTCATGGCGCATCCCACCTGCGAGGACAGGCACAGCGTGCCGCGACCCGGCTCCGGTATGAACACCGTCTCGATGGCCTGGCCGGCGCCGGCATCGAGGCGCCACTTGACGGTGCCGTCGGCGGATTCCTGCACGGCGGTGATTGCTGGCAGCTGCAGCGGCGCGCGCGCGGCCAGGTCCTGGCGCAGTACGGCGCTGATGTCGGTCATGCGCATGGGATCGAGCACGCCCCGGCCATAGATCCACTTCATGACCTGGCGCGCCCGGAACGGCTTCTCGCCTATGGTCACGAACAGCTGCTCGAGCTCGCGGCGCGGCAGCCCCAGCAGATTGACGGCCGGCTCGGTCATCGGGCCCTCAGCGCTTGCGCGGGCAGATCTCGCTCTGCGCGAAGAAGAAGCCGATCTCGGTACGCGCGGTGTCCGGGCCATCGGAGCCGTGCACCACGTTCTCCTCGATGCTGGCGGCAAGGTCGGCGCGGATGCTGCCCTTGGCGGCCTTCTTTGGGTCGGTGGCGCCCATGATCTCGCGATTGCGCTCGATGGCGTTCTCGCCTTCCAGCACCTGCACGACCACCGGGCCGGAGATCATGTAGTGCACCAGGTCCTTGTAGAACGGACGCTCGCGGTGCACGGCATAGAAAGCCTCGGCCTGGGCCTGGCTCAGCTGGATCATGCGGGCGGCGACGATGCGCAGGCCGGCCTGCTCGAAGCGCCGGTAGACCTCACCGATGAGGTTCTTCTGGACGCCGTCGGGCTTCACGATCGAGAGAGTTCTCTCAATACTCATTGGATCTCCATGAAATTCAAAAGAAAAAGGCCGCCTCTAACTGCCTACCTGGGCGTGGCGGGCTGCGTAGTATCCCAATCCGCCAAGCAGTTCCGCAAGGCATCCTGAAGAATGAGGAGCCTGCCCAGCCTTTCTACAGGAAGGTCGAGTTCCGCCGCCAGCGCGGCCGGGTCGAATCCGGCGAGCGCCGCCACCGGCGCCCCGACCAGGCGCTCCGCGGCCAGGCTGCAGCCGGCAATCACCCAGGGACAGCCCAGTGCCCGGAACGTGACCTCCTCGAGCCGCCCGCCGACGACGCGGGCCTCGATCAGGATGCGCGCTCCTTCGGCCGGTGAACCGGACAGGCCGCGGGCGACGGGGCCGGGTCCCCGGGGTGGCCCGAGCTGGCGGGGCCGGTCGAAGTGCTCGCGGACCAGCGGGGAATAGCACATGGCAGAATCGCGCCGCTCAGGCCGCTGGAGCGACGCGCCGCAGGTGGGCAACCGCGGCCGCGAACAGCTGGCCCGCCTGCGCCACCTCTTCGGCGGTGGTCGTCCGGCCCAGGCTGAAGCGCAGCGCGCTCTGTGCCAGTTCCGGCGAGCGCCCGAGCAGACGCAGCACCGCGGATGGCTCGTCGCTGTCCGCCGCACAGGCCGAGCCACTGGAGAGCGCCACCTCGCGCATGGCGAACAGCAGGCTCTCGCCTTCCACCCCGGCCACGCTGACATTGACGATGTGGCAGGCACGGCGCTGCGGATGACCGTTGAGGTAGACCCCGGGCACCTCGCCGATGGCCTGCCACAGCTGGTCGCGCAGGGTCGTGAGGCGCGCGCTGTCGCTGCTGCGTCGCGCGGCCGCCAGGCTGGCGGCAACTCCCATGCCGACGACCTGCTGCGTGGCGATGGTCCCTGGCCGCAGGCCGCGTTCCTGGCCACCGCCGAACAGCAACGGCTCGACGCGCCCTGCGGTTTCGCGGCTGATGAATAGCGCGCCGACACCCTTGGGTCCATGCATCTTGTGCGCGGAGAGCGACATCAGGTCCACGGCCTGCGAACGCACGTCGATCGGCTCGCGGCCCGCAGCCTGGCAGGCATCCACGTGAAACAGGATGCCGCGCGACCGGCACAACGTGCCGACGGCAGCGATGTCCTGGACCACGCCCGTCTCGTTGTTGACCTGCATCAGCGAGACCAGGGTGGTATCAGGGCGCAACGCGGTGGCAACCGCCTGTGGCTCGACGATGCCATCGCCATCGGTCACCAGGCGCGTGACCGAAAAACCCTGGTTCTCGAGCTCGTCGCAGGCGGCGAGCACCGACACATGTTCGCTCGCGGCGGTGACGATGTGCCGCCCGCGCGCCGCGCGCATCCTCGCCGCACCGATCACGGCCAGGTTGTTCGCCTCGGTCGCGCCCGAGGTCCAGACGATTTCCGCGGGCCGGGCGCCGATCAGCGCCGCCACCGCCGCACGCGCCTGCCCGATGCGGGCGCGGACGGCCTCGCCCATGGCATGCGCCGACGAGGGATTGGCCTGCAGGCCGGCATCGGCCAGCACCGCAGCCATCTGCGCGGCTACCTCCGGGTCCACCGGCGTCGAAGCCGCATGGTCGAGGTAGATCGTCACGGCGAGCGCTCCTCCGGCGGCGGCACGCCACGCCAGTGGCGCTCCCCGGAGCCCGGCGCCAGCGTCGCGAGGATGCCGCGCAGGATGTTGAGCTCGTTCTCGTCGAGGCGCGTGCGGTTGAACAGCCGGCGCAGGCGCCGCATGAGGTTGCGGGGATTGCCCGGATCGAGGAAGCCGCTGGCGGTCAGCACCCGCTGCAGGTGGTCGTAGAACAGCTCCATGTCTTCCACGGTCGCCGGTGGCGATTCCGGCGGCGGTGAGTCCACATTCACACCCTGCGCCGCACGCAGCTCCCAGGCCAGCAGCTGCACGGCGGCGGCCAGGTTCAGCGAGCTGTACTGCGGGTTGGCGGGGATATAGACGATGGCCTGGCAGAGATCGAGTTCGGCATTCGACAGCCCCGAGCGCTCGGGCCCGAACACCAGCGCCGCGGGCCGCTCCCGGCTCGCCTCGAGGAGTTGCCGCGCGCACTCCCGGGGATCGAGTTCCGCGATGCCGAGCCGCCGGTGGCGGGCGCTGGCGCCGATCACCAGCCCGCAGCCCTGCAGGGCCGCGGCGAGGCTGGTGGCCACGGTGGCCGACTCGAGGACATCCACGGCACCCGAGGCGCGGGCACGAGCCTCCGGATCCGGGTGGCCAGGCGGCGGGTTGACCAGCACCAGCTGGTCGAATGCCATGGTCTTGAGCGCACGCGCCGCCGCGCCGACGTTGCCCGGGTGGGAGGGCTCGAAGAGGACGAAACGGATGGAATCGGAAGCCATGGCAATCGGCTCGCGCCGCTGGGGGCAGGCATTTTACCGGTTCGGCAGCAGAGGCCGCAGCCGGGAAGGTGCGCCACGGCCGCCGCCCGCCGTAGAATGGCGCCCCCTGCGCAGCCGGACCCCCGCGAGCCGCCATGCAAGCACTGCTGAACACCGCCGTGAAGGCCGCCCGCAAGGGGGGCGACACTGCCCTGCGCTTCCTGAACCGCATCGGCGACATCGAGGTGCGCAGTAAGGCGCGTAACGAGTTCGTCACCCAGGTGGACCATGCCGCCGAAGCGGCGATCATCGACAGCATCCGCGAGCGCTACCCGCACCATGGCATCCTCGCCGAGGAAAGCGGCCACCATCCCGGCGACGAGTGCACCTGGATCATCGATCCGCTGGACGGCACCACCAACTACATCCACGGATTTCCGGTGTTCTCCGTGTCCATCGCCGTAAAGGTACGCGACCAGATCGAGGCTGGCGTGGTCTACGACCCCTGCCGTCAGGAGCTGTTCACCGCCACCCGCGGCGGTGGGGCCCAGCTCGATGGTCGCCGCATCCGCGTCAGCGCCTGGCAGGGCCTGGAGGGCGCCCTCATCGGCACCGGCTTCCCCTACCGTAGTAACACCGAGTGGCTGCCCAAATACATGCCGATGCTGCAGGCGGTCATGGAGAACACTGCCGGCGTACGCCGCCCGGGCTCGGCCGCGCTGGATCTCAGCTACGTGGCAGCCGGCCGGCTCGACGGCTTCTGGGAGTTCGGACTGAGCAGCTGGGACATCGCCGCCGGCACCCTGATGATCCGCGAGGCCGGCGGCATGGTCGCCAGCCTGACGCCCGGCAAGGATGTGCTCGAGACCGGCAACGTCATCGCCGGCTCACCCAGGGTCTGCGAAGCGCTGCACCGGTTGCTGGCGCCGCATCTCTAGCAACCTGCTGGGCAGCTCGCGAGCTGCCCTTACGGCAGTGCGTCGACCTCGCCCTTCTCCTTCTTCACGGGAGCGAAATCCGCCGGCGTGATCTTCAGGTACATGGCGGTACTGCCGGCGCAGTAGATCGACGAGTAGGTGCAGATCACCAGACCGATGGCCAGGGCAATAGAGAAGCTGCGCAGCGCCTCGCCACCGAACACCAGCAACGCCACGATGACCAGCGAGGTGGTGAAATGCGTCATCAGCGTACGGCTGAGCGTGTCGTTGATGGAGCGGTTCATGATCTCGGGCACCGAACCCACGCCGCGGGCGCGACGGAAGTTCTCGCGCATGCGGTCGAAGATGACGACGGTGTCGTTGAGGGAGTAGCCGGTGATGGCGAGCACGGCAGCGATCACCGAGAGGTCGAAGGGAATGCCAAACTCCGAGAATATGCCCAGCGTGATGATGGGGTCGTGGATGACGCCGACGATGGCGCCCACCGCGAACTTCCACTGGAAACGGAACATGATGTAGACGCCGATCAGCAACAGGCACACCACCAGGGCGAGGATGCCGTTCTGCGTCAGGTCCTTGCCCACCTGCGGCCCCACGAACTCGATTCGGCGCAGTACCACGCCTGGGTTTGCCTTCTGCAGCGCGCCAATGATTTCCTGGCCGAGCTTGCCACTGTCCGCCTGTTCGCGTGGCGGCAGCCGGATGAGCACTTCGCGGGCGGAACCGATGTTCTGCACCTGGGCCTCGCCGAAGCCCGATGCCTCGAGCTGATGGCGCACCTGGGCCAGGTCAGCCGCCTCGCTGAAGCCGACCTCTACCAGCACGCCGCCGGTGAAATCGATGCCGAGGTTGAGGCCGCGCACCATGAACGAGCCGATGCTCACGGCGAACATCACCAGCGACAGGATGGTCGTGATGGTCGACTTCCCCATGAAGTCGATGTTGGTCTTCTTTTTGAAGAACTCCATGGACCGCTCCTAGACCGGAAGGCGCTCGAGGCGCCGCCCACCGAACAGCGCGTTGATGATCGAGCGGCTGAGCATGACCGCCGTGAACATGGTGGTGAGGATGCCGAGGCAGAGCACGACGGCGAAGCCCTTGATCGGGCCGGTGCCGAAGGCGAACAGCACCAGGCCGGCGATCAGCGTGGTGATGTTGGCATCGACGATGGTGCCGAATGCCTTCTCGAAACCCGCGTGGATGCTCGCCTGCGGCGAGTTGCCGTTACGGATCTCCTCGCGGACACGCTCGTAGATCAGCACGTTGGCATCCACCGCCATGCCTATGGTCAGCACGATGCCGGCGATGCCGGGCAGCGACAGTGCAGTCGGCAGCAGCGACAACAGGGCGAGCAGCAGCACCAGGTTGCTGATCAGGCCAATGTCCGCAACCAGGCCAAAGGCCTTGTAATAGATGGCCATGAAACTGATGACCAGCAGCAGGCCGACCACGGTGGCGGTGACGCCCTTGTCGATGTTGTCCTGGCCGAGGCTCGGGCCGATGGTGCGCTCCTCCACCTTGTAGATCGGTGCCGCGAGCGAGCCGGCACGCAGCAGCAGCGCCAGGTCGCGCGCCTCGACCACATCGAGGCCGGTGATCTGGAACTGCGAGGAGAACACGCCCTGGATCGTGGCGACGCTGATGACTTCCTTGGTCTCCCGCGGCACCTCGATGACCTGGCCGTCGCGTTCCACCTGTTCGCGCTTCTGCTCGACGAACACCACCGCCATGGGCTTCTTGAGGTTGGCTTTGGTGGTCTCGAGCATTTCGCGGCCACCCTTGGCATCGAGGCGCACCGACACCGCCGGCATGCCCTGGTCGAAGGTCTGGGCGGCATCGACCAGCTGGTCACCGGTGATGATGGTCCGGCGACGCAGCAGCACCGGCGCACCACCCCGGTCCTTGTAGAGCTCGCAGCCCACTGGCGCCCGGCCCTTCTGCTGCGCATCCAGCGGATTCTCGCCATCGCAGACCAGGCGGAACTCCAGGGTGGCGGTGGCACCGAGCACGCGCTCGGCCTGTGCGGGATCCTGCACGCCGGGCAGCTGCACGACGATGCGATCGATGCCCTGGCGCTGCACCACGGGCTCGGACACGCCGAGTTCGTTGACGCGGTTGCGCAGGGTGACGGTGTTCTGCTCGATGGCGAAGTTCTGCCGCTCGCGGATCTGCTGCTCGGTCATCCGCGCCACCAGCACCGCGCCCTCCGCCGCTGATTCGCGGCGCAGGTCGAGGTTGGGGTCGGATTCCTTGATGAGCTTCGTCGCCTGGTCGACGTCGGCGGCATCCGCCAGCTCAATGCGCACCGTATTGCCGTCGAGGCGCACATTACGGCGGATGCGGTTGTCACGCAGGATGCGGCTGAAGTCCGAGGCGTAACGGTCCAGCCGCTGGTTGAGCGCTGCTTCCATGTCCACCTGGAACAGGAAGTGCACGCCACCGCGCAGGTCCAGCCCGAGCCTCACCGGCTTGAGGCCCAGCGCCGCCAGCCAGCGCGGCGTGCGCGGCTCCAGCGCCAGGGCGACGATGTAGCCCTTGCCGAGAACCTCGCGCAGCTTGTCACCGCCGCGCAGCTGGCCATCCACCGTGGGGAAGGTGGCCACCACCCGCCCCTTCTCGAAATACAGCCGCGACTGGCCGACGGCGGCGGACTCGATGGTGCGCTGGATCTCCTCGGCCGATCCCTCGTCGATCTTGCCGCCCTTCTCCAGCGTGATCTGCAGCGCCGGGTCCTCGCCGAAGACGTTGGGCAGCGCCACGATGACGCCAACCACCATGATCACGGCGATCAGGATGTTCTTCCACGGGGGATAGTGGTTCAGCATGACAGCGGCCGCTTCAGGTGCTCTTGATGGTGCCCTTGGGCATGACCGCGCCGATGGTGTGGCGCTGGACCTTGATCTGCACGCCGCTGGCGATTTCCACCTCCAGGAACTGCTCGCCGATCCCGGTCACCTTGCCGAGTACGCCACCGGCCGTGACGATCTCGTCGCCGACCGCCAGCCTGGCCACCATTTCCTTATGTTCCTTCTGCCGCTTGCTCTGTGGCCGGATCAGGAAGAAGTAGAAGACCACGAAGACCAGCACGAGCGGCAACATGGAGAACAGCGGATCCGCTGGCGCGGCCGCACCCTGAGCCCATGCATCCTGGATCAGCAAGCCCATTGGAGTACCCTGAGGTTCGCGAAAAAAGGCCGGCTATTATTGCACAGATGTTCCGCGGGACGCGGCCTCCTGGCGCGCGAGGAAGTCCCGGGCAAATGCCGCCAGCGTGCCAGCCTCGATGGCCTGGCGCAGCTGCCGCATCAGGCTCAGGTAGAAGTGCAGGTTGTGGATGGTATTGAGCCGGCTGCCGAGGATCTCGCCGCAGGCATCCAGGTGGCGCAGGTAGGCCCGGCTGTAGTGGCGGCAGGTGTAGCAGCCGCAGCCCTCCTCGATGGGCCGCGGATCGTCCCGGTAGCAGGCATTGCGGATGCGCAGCGCGCCATCCATGGTGAACAGGTGGCCGTTGCGGGCATTGCGGGTGGGCATCACGCAGTCGAACATGTCCACGCCCAGGCAGACTGCCTTGACGATGTCTGCGGGGGTGCCCACGCCCATCAGGTAGCGCGGCCGCCCGGCGGGCATCGCTGGCAGCAGGGCCTGCAGTATGGCCAGCCGCTCGGCCTCGGGCTCGCCCACCGAGAGCCCGCCGATGGCCAGCCCGTCGAACGCCATGGGCAGCAGGCCGTCCAGCGAGGCAGCGCGCAGCTGTGGATACATGCCGCCCTGCACGATGCCAAACACGGCATGGCCTGCGGCCTGCCCGCCATGTGCATCGAAGGCGCTGCGGCTGGCCCGGGCCCAGCGCAGGGAACGTTCCATGGACTCGCGCGCCTGCGCCTCGGTGGTCGGCCAGGGCGTGCAGTCATCGAAGATCATGTGGATGTCGCTGCCAAGCGCGGCCTGCACCGCCATGGAGCGCTCCGGGGTGAGGAACACGCGGTCACCGTTCACCGGCGAGCTGAACTCGACGCCGTCTTCGCGGATGCGCGTCCTGCCACCGAGGCTGTACACCTGGAAGCCACCCGAGTCGGTGAGGATCGGCCGCTCCCAGTGCATGAACCGGTGCAGGCCGCCGAGGCTGGCGATCAGCTCGCTGCCCGGGCGCAGCATCAGGTGGAAGGTGTTGCCGAGCACGATCTCGGCGCCGACCTCGACCAGCTCCTCCGGGGTCATGGCCTTCACCGTACCGTAGGTGCCCACGGGCATGAAGGCCGGAGTGTCGACCGCAGCGCGCGCGAGCTGCAGGCGGCCGCGGCGTGCCGCGCCATCGGTTGCCGAGACCGTGAAGCCGAATGCCGTCGTCACCGGTGCGTATCCTGCTGCTGCCGCTCGAGGAACATGGCGTCACCATAGCTGAAGAATCGGTAGCGCTTCAGCACCGCATGGCGATAGGCCGCGAGCACCGGCCCGGTGCCGCCGAAGGCACACACCAGCATCAGCAGCGAGGACTGCGGCAGGTGGAAGTTGGTCAGCAGCGCATCCACGACCTGGAAGCGGTACCCGGGCGTAATGAAGAGATCGGTTTCGCCTGCATGGGCTGCGAGCCGGCCATCGCGGGCTGCCGTCTCGAGTGCCCGCACCACCGTGGTACCGACGGCGACGATGCGGCCACCCGCGGCACGTGCAGAGCCAATGGCCGACACCGCCGCCGGCGTCACCTCGAGGCGCTCGGCGTGGAGGCGCCCGGCCGCCAGCTGTGCCGGTCGCAGCGGCGCGAAGGTGCCAGCGCCGACATGCAGCGTAACGCTCGCGAGCCCCACGCCCCGTGCAGCGAGTCGCTCGAGCATGGCGTTGTCGAAATGCAGCCCGGCGGTGGGCGCGGCCACGGCTCCCGGATCGCGCGCGAACACTGTCTGGTAGCGCTGCTGGTCGGCGGCCGCATCGGGCCGGCGGATGTAGGGCGGCAAGGGCACGTGCCCGGAGCGCTCCAGCACCGCCATGACCGGGGCGCTGAACTCCAGCACGAAGAACGGCTCCCGGCGCTCGCAGACGCGTGCGGAATCAGCACCGAAGTCGAGCCAGCAGCCGGGCCGTGGTGCATGGCTTGAGCGCAGCTGCGCCAGCGCCAGGCGCTCGCCGAGCACGCGCTCGACCAGCATCTCGACCCGTCCGCCACTGCGCTTGGCGCCCAGCACCCGCGCCGGGATCACGCGGGTGTCGTTCACCACCAGCAGGTCACCCGGCCGCAGCAGGCCGGCCAGGTCCGGGAAGGCGAGGTCCGCGGGCACGCCGTCGCCGCGCAGGTTCAGCAGCCGGCTGGCACTGCGCTCGGCCAGCGGCTGCTGCGCCACCAGCTCGGACGGCAGTTCGTAGCTGAAATCCTCGGGTTTCACGGCCGCGCATTGTACCCGCGGCGCGTGGACGCCCCGGAGACCGCTGTGTATCCTTGGCGCCCCGCGCCGGGATGGCGGAATTGGTAGACGCGGCGGACTCAAAATCCGTTGGTGGCGACACCGTGTGGGTTCAAGTCCCTCTCCCGGCACCAGCGCGCAGCGGCGCGCAGGACCTGCAGCCAGCACGATGACCCCGGCAGCCCCCGATGAACTTCTGCAGCCAGTGTGGACAGCCCGTGACCGTGCAGGTGCCTGCCGGCGACAACCGGCCGCGGCATGTCTGCGGCAGCTGCGGCCACGTGCACTATCAGAATCCGCTGATCGTCGTCGGCTGCGTGCCGGAGTACCGGGGCGAGATCCTGCTCTGCCGTCGAGCCATCGAGCCGCGGCGCGGCTTCTGGACCGTGCCCGCGGGATTCATGGAGATCGGCGAAACGCTGGCTGAAGGCGCGATCCGCGAGACCTGGGAAGAAGCCGAGGCGCAGGTGGAGCTCGGTGCACTGTTCGCCATCGTCGATGTGGTGCAGGCGCGCCAGGTTCATGTGTTCTTCCGCGGCAGGCTACTCGAGCCGGCCTTTGCTGCGGGCGAGGAATCGCTGGAGGTGCGCCTGTTCGCGCCTGCCGCCATCCCCTGGGAAGAAATTGCCTTTCCCAGCGTCCGCATCGCGCTCGAGCGCTGCCTGGCGGACCGCGGCAGCGGCAATGAGACGCTGCACCTGACCAGTGTCCCAGCCATCCGCCTGGGCTGAACAGCCTCAGGACGCCCGGACAACGCGGCGAATGGCCGCAGCAGGATATCCAGGGATGAAATACAATTGATTTTCCGGGCCAAACCCCTAAATTAGCCTCCGTCTTTCGGCCCGTTGGCTCGGGCAACCGCTCCAGGAGAAGAGCATGGCGTTCGTCGTCACGGAAAACTGCATCAAGTGCAAGTACATGGACTGCGTGGAAGTGTGTCCCGTCGACTGCTTCCACGAAGGCCCCAACATGCTGGTCATCGACCCCGAGGAGTGCATCGACTGCACGCTATGCGAGCCGGAGTGCCCGGTAGAGGCCATCATGTCGGAGGACGAAGTCCCCGCCAAGCACGAGCATTACAAGAAGCTGAATGGCGAGCTGGCCAAGGCCTGGCCGGTGATCACCGAGGCCGGCACACCGCCGAGCGATGCCGACGAGTGGGCCAAGGTCTTCGAGAAGTTCCACCTGCTCGAGCGCTAGGCTGGCGAGCCGCCGCGCTCCACAAACCGTCGCTGCAGTAGTCAGCTGGTCTTGTTGCCGTCGAGGTACTCCGCCAGTTCCGCTGGCGGCACGTAGCCTGGCAGCAGCTCACCCGTGTCGGTGATGATCGCCGGCGTGCCCGTCACGCCGAAGGTCAGCCCCAGCTCGTATTGCTGCCGGACCGGGTTCGGGCTGCAGGCCTTGCCGCTGAGCGCTTCACCGCGCTTGGAGCGGGTCAGTGCATCGGCCCGGTCGGCCGAACACCAGACCTTTTCCGCCTTGGTCCAGCTTTCGGTGTTCGGTCCGCTGCGCGGAAAGAACAGGTAGCGCACGCGGATGCCCTGCGCCAGGTAGTCGTTGATCTGCCGGTGCAGCTTGCGGCAATAGCCGCAGTCCACGTCGGTGAAAACGCTGATCGTGTGCTTCACCTTCTTCGGCGTGAAGATGATCATGCGGCTCTCGCCGATGTCGTCGATTGCCGCCAGGCGTGCGCTGGCACGCCGCTCCTCCGAGAGGTTGGTGTCGGACTTCACGTCGATGATGTCGCCGCGCACCAGGTAGCGGCCGTCGGCGGAGACGTAGGCGATCTGCGGGCCGACACGCAGTTCGAACAGGCCCGGAACAGGCGTTGGCGAAATCTGCTCCGGGCGTACCTCGGGGAACGTCTGCTGCAGCTGACGGGCGATGGCCTCCGGCACGTCCGCGGCGAATGCCGAAGCACTCAGCCCGAGCAGGACGGGAAACAGCAAGCGGCGCATAGGGCGGTCCTTTTGGAGGGAGACGGCGCGGTGTTCGACCGCGGTGCTCCGGCGGCGTTCAGTGCCGCCTGGCGGGACGCCATACTAGCACAGGGTCCGGCACCACCCGGACGGCAGGCCGGCCGCTTCACCCGCGCGGGTGATGCTGGGCGTGCAGTTCCTTCATGCGCTCGCGCGCCACATGGGTGTAGATCTGCGTGGTGGACAGGTCGCTGTGGCCCAGCAGCATCTGCACCACGCGCAGGTCGGCACCGTTGTTCAGCAGGTGGGTGGCGAAGGCGTGGCGCAGCGTGTGCGGTGAGAGCTTGCCGAGAATGTCGGCCTTCTTCGCGTAGCGCTTGATGATGTGCCAGAAGGCCTGGCGCGTCATGCGGTCGCCGCGGCGCGTCGGGAACAGGTACTCGGTCTGGCGCTCCAGCAGGATCTCCACCCGCGGCCCGGTGACGAACTCGCGCAGCCAGCGCTGCGACTCCTCGCCAAGCGGAATGAGCCGCTCGCGGTCTCCCTTGCCACGCACGCGCAGCACGCCCTGGTTGAGGTTGATCTGCGCCTGGCGCAGGTTGATCAGCTCCGATACGCGCAGGCCCGTGGCATACAGCACCTCGAGCATGGTGCGGTCGCGGTGGCCGATGGGGTCAGCGATGTCGGGTGCGCCGAGCAGCGACTCCACCTCGGACTCGGTCAGCGACTGCGGCAGCGCCCGGCCGATCTTCGGCATGTCGATCTTCAGCGTGGGATCCTCGGCGATGACACCCTCACGCAGCGCGAACCGGTAGAAGCGTCGGAAGCTGGAGAGCTGGCGCGCGGTCGAACGTGGCTTCGCCCCCTCCTTCGCCCGCCAGGCGATGAAGGCGAGGAGGTCCGCGCGGGTTGCGTAGACCAGGCTCTTGTCCCGCTGAACCAGCCAGCGCTGCAGCGCCAGCAGGTCGGCCCGGTAGGCGCCAAGTGTATTGGCGGAGAGGCCGCGCTCCATCCAGATGGCGTCGAGGAACTTGTCGATGATCGCCTCGGTGGAGTTGGGCGGCGAACTGTTGCCTGCCACTGCATTGACGGATGTCGGGGACATTACGTAACTTCGCTCCGCTCAGCAAATCCATGGCCGCCGCAGGCCCGCCATCCTTGGCGTGCCCGGGGCAGCTCCAGAGTCGCGGACTGCGTGCCGATATCCAGCGCGCATGACACGGCCCGCCGGCGACTGGGCCCACCGCGTGATGTCCGGGTGGGCAGCTGCCCCGTGGTGACGGAAGTTATGGTTCAGTATGCGCGGCAAGGATTTGCCGGTGCGTGATGACACTCACAAATCCCTCAACGGGTTACATAAATTCCCTGTTTGACAGAATGCCCCGATCGCCCCGCAGCGCTGCAAGCCTCACCCAGGTCGCCTACGGTCTCGGCTGCTGGCTGGCCTTCGGCCTGGTCGCGCTCGCCCTGCTGCTGGCCGTGGCGGTGCTGCCCGGTATCCGCCGGCGCCGCATGGCAACACAGCGCTGTGCCCGCCTGTACCTGGCCATGGTCGCAGCCGGGCCGCGGGTGACCGGCCTCGAGCAGCTGCCGGCCACGCCCTGCGTAGTGGTGGCCAATCACGCGAGCTACCTCGACGGCGTCATCCTCGCCGCGGTCCTGCCCCCGCGGTTCGCCTTCGTGATCAAGCGCGAGATGACCCGGGTACCCTTCGCACATTTTCTCCTGCGGCGAATTGGTTCCGAGTTCGTGGAGCGCTTCGATACACGCCGCGGCGCCGCCGATGCACGCCGCATCCTCGCGCTGGCCGAGGCGCGCCACAGCCTCGTGTTCTTTCCCGAGGGCACGTTTCGCGCCGAGCCGGGGTTGCGCCGCTTCCAGGGCGGCGCCTTTGCGGCGGCCGTCCGCGGCCGCGTGCCGGTGGTCCCGGTGGTGATCCGCGGCAGCCGGGCCATGCTGTCGGCCGACATGCGCCTGCCGCGCCGTTCGCCGCTGGAGGTGCTGGTCAAGGCACCGCTGCATGCCGACGGCCCGGACGATGCGCCGGCAGCCCTGCGCCGCTCCAGCCGCGCCAGCATCCTCGCCGACCTGCCCGAGCCCGACCTCGTCGGCCAGGAGTCCTGACCAGCGGGCAGCGCGCCGCCTTGGCGGAACCCCTGTGGCACCGCATAATCGCGCCCTTCGGGCGTGGCCCGACCGGACAGGAATACAACCGTGAGCGCTGAATCCGTCGTCATCGTAGCCGCCCGGCGCACGCCAATCGGCGCCTTCCAGGGCAGCCTCGCCCCGGTCACCACGCCACAGCTGGGAGCCGCGGCAATCCGTGCCTGCCTCGCGGATTCCGGGCTGCAGGGCGCCGACCTGCACCAGGCGCTGATGGGCTGCGTGCTGCAGGCAGGCGTCGGCCAGGCCCCGGCCCGCCAGGCGGTCCTTGCTGCCGGCCTGACCAACCGCCTGCCCACCATGACGATCAACAAGGTCTGCGGCTCGGGCCTGGCCACCGTCATCCTCGGCCACGACATGATCCGCACCGGCAGCGCCGGCGTGGTGCTCGCCGGCGGCATGGAGTCCATGAGCAACGCGCCCTACCTGCTGCCGAAGGCGCGCGCCGGCTACCGCATGGGCCACCAGCAGGTACTCGACCACATGTTCACCGACGGCCTGCAGAACCCCTACGATGGCAACATGATGGGCCACTTCGCGGAGCAGACCGCGCGCAAGTACGGCTTCACGCGCGCGATGCAGGATGCGTTCGCGACCGAGTCCGTGCGCCGTGCACTGGCCGCCTGCAACGGCGCGCAGTTCCAGACCGAGATCATCCCGGTGGCGGTGAAGGGCCGCGCGGGCGAGACGCTGGTGGACCGCGACGAGGAGCCATTCCGCGCCGACGTCACCCGCATCCCGACGCTGAAGCCGGCCTTCGCGAAGGACGGCACGGTGACCGCCGCCAGCTCCTCGGCGATCTCCGATGGTGCCGCGGCGGTCATCCTCATGACGGCGGCCGAGGCCGCGCGCCGCGGCCTGGAGCCCCTCGCCCGCATCGTCGGCTTTTCCGCACACGCGCACGAGCCCGAGTGGTTCACCACGGCGCCGACCAGCGCCATCCGCAACCTGCTGGAGCGGCTCGGCTGGCGCGCCGGCGATGTGGATCTGTACGAGATCAACGAGGCCTTTGCCTGCGTCACCATGGGCAGCATCCACGAGCTGGAGCTGGATCCGGCGCGGGTCAATGCCCATGGCGGCGCCTGCGCCCTCGGCCACCCGATCGGCGCCACCGGCACGCGCGTGCTGGTGACGCTGGTGCATGCGCTGCGCCGGCGCGGTGGCGGCCGCGGCATTGCCTCCCTGTGCATCGGCGGTGGCGAAGCGCTGGCGCTCGCGGTCGAAGCCAGCTGAAGCAGCCGGAACCGCCGGGCGCTACATGCCGGTGTAGTTGGGGCCGCCGCCGCCCTCGGGAACCGTCCAGTCGATGTTCTGCGCCGGGTCCTTGATGTCGCAGGTCTTGCAGTGGACGCAGTTCTGGGCGTTGATCTGCAGGCGCTCGCGCCCCGCCTCCGCCACGATCTCATACACGCCTGCCGGGCAGTAGCGCTGCGCCGGCTCGGCGTATAGCGGCAGGTTGTGCTTCACCGGGATGTCCGGGTCCGCGAGCCGCAGGTGGCAGGGCTGGTCTTCCTCGTGGTTGGTGCTGGAGAGGTAGACCGACGACAGCCGGTCGAAGCTCACCACGCCATCGGGCCGCGGATACTCGATGCGCGGGCAGTCCGCCGCGCGCTTCAGCGCCGCGTGGTCGGGCACGCGGTTGTGCCAGGTGAAGGGCAGCCGGCCGCCGGCCAGGTTCTGGTCGAACCAGGTGAAGGCGGCACCGAGGAAGGTACCGAGCTTGTGCTGCGCGGGACCGAAGTTGCGGACCCGGTAGAGCTCCTCGTAGACCCAGGAGCTGCGAACCCGCTCCTCGAAATCCACGAGCGTGTCCGGCGCATCGGCGGCCAGCGCCGCGTAGGCCGACTCGGCGGCGAGCATGCCGGTCTTCATCGCCGTATGGGTGCCCTTGATCTTCGCGCCATTGAGGAAGCCGGCCTCGCAGCCGGCGAGCACGCCACCGGGGAATGCCAGCCGCGGCAGGGACTGCAGCCCGCCCTTGTTCACGGCACGGGCGCCATAGGCCACGCGCTTGCCGCCTTCCAGGAAGCGGCGGATGCGCGGGTGCTGCTTCCAGCGCTGGAACTCCTGGAAGGGATCGAGCCAGGGGTTGGCATAGTCCAGGGCGACGATGAAGCCCAGGTAAACCTGGTGGTCGGCCGCGTGATAGAGGAAACCGCCGCCCTCGGTATCGTTGGCGAGCGGCCAGCCGAGCGTGTGGACCACCAGGCCCTCCTGGTGCAGGGCGGGATCGATGGTCCAGGCTTCCTTGATGCCGATGCCGTAGTGCTGCGGGTCGCAGTCGCGTCGCAGCTGGAAGCGGCGCATTAGCTGCTTGCCGAGGCTGCCGCGGCAACCCTCGGCGAAGATGGTGTAGCGGGCGCGCAGCTCGTAGCCGGCCTGGAAGGAGTCCCGCGGCCGGCCCTCGCGATCACGGCCCATGTCACCGGTAATGACGCCGGCGATGCGCTCGCCCTCGACCAGCAGCTCGGCGGCGGCGAATCCCGGGAACAGGTTGACGCCGAGCGCCTCGGCCTGCTGGCCCAGCCAGCGGCAGAGATTACCGACGCTGACGATGTAGTTGCCCTCGTTGCGTGAAGGATACGGGACGAAGGCATGCGGCACGCGCCAGGCACCGCTATCGCCGGTGAGGTAGTGGAACTCGTCCGCGCGCACCGCCGTGCGCACCGGCGCCTCGCGCTCGCGCCAGTCGGGGAACAGCTCATCGAGCGCGCGCGGCTCCAGCACCGCGCCGGATAGGATATGGGCACCGATCTCCGAGCCCTTCTCCACCACCGCGACATTCAGCTCGCTGCCCGCGGCCTGCGCCAGCTGCATCAGGCGGCAGGCCGCCGCCAGCCCGCAGGGACCGGCACCGACGATCAGCACATCGAATTCCATGGACTCGCGATCGGACATTGGCCCCTGCCTCGCAGTGGTTCCCGGCCGGCTCCTGCCGGGGCGGCCATTCTACTGTGGCGGCCCGCCGCCGGGCATGACAGCGGAAACCCCGGGGATTTGCCGCCCCCGCGGCTTGCCATTACGCTAGCCCGCCGATCCCCCAGGCGCAGGCCATGAATCCGTCCCAACGCTACGCTGCCGCCCTGGCCGGCAAGTCCTTCACCGCGGACCCGGCCCAGCAACGGGCGGTCGCGGTGCTGGACCGCGTGGCCCGCGACCTTGCACATCAGGCAGACCGACCGTTGCTGGGCCGGCTGCTCGGCCGGCTGCGCGGTACGCCGGACGCACCCGTGCGCGGCGCCTACCTCTGGGGCGATGTCGGCCGCGGCAAGACCTTCATCATGGACCTGTTCTGCGACAGCCTGCCGCCCGAGCAACGCCTGCGCTACCACTTCCACCGGCTGATGTACCGCGTGCATGGCCGCCTGAAGACGCTGCAGGATCAGCCCGCGCCGCTGGAAACCATCGCCGCCGAATTTGCGATCCAGGCCCGCGTCATATGCTTCGACGAGTTCTTCGTCACCGACATCGCCGATGCCATGATCCTCGGCAACCTGCTCGATGCGCTGTTCCGCCGGGGTGTCGCGCTGGTAGCGACCTCCAACATTCCGCCCGACGACCTGTACCGCGACGGCCTGCAACGCCAGCGCTTCCTGCCGGCAATCGCGCTCATCAGGCAGCACACCGAAGTGGTGCAGGTGGACGGCGGCATCGATTACCGGCTGCGGCTGCTGGAAAGCGCCGGGATCTACCACACGCCGCTGGACGCTGAGGCCGAGGCCAGCCTGGAGCACTGGTTCCAGGCGCTGGCACCGGATGCCGGCAGCGCCGGCCAGGTCATGGAAATCAACGGCCGCGATGTCCACCTGCGGCGGCGTGCCGCTGGTGTTGCCTGGTTCGACTTCGCGGTGCTCTGCGACGGCCCGCGCAGCCAGGATGACTACATCGAGATCGCACGCGCCTTCCAGGCCGTGATCGTCTCCGGCGTGCCGGTACTGGGCACGACCGGGGAGGACGCGGCGCGGCGCTTCATCGCGCTGGTGGACGAGTTCTACGACCGGCGCGTCAAACTGATCCTCTCCGCCGCAGCGGCCGTGGATGGCCTCTACCAGGGCAGCCGGCTGGCGCGCGAGTTCCGGCGCACGCGCAGCCGCCTGCTGGAGATGCAGTCGAAGGCCTACCTGGCGGCGCCCCACGTGCCCTGAGCCGGCCCGGGTTCCGGCCGGCCGCCCGGCCGCGATACACTAGCCCGCCACGTATCCCGCCCACCTGCAAGGACCCCGCGCATGCCCGGCAAACTGGTTCTGTGCCGCCACGGCCAGAGTATCTGGAACCTCGAAAACCTGTTCACCGGCTGGGTGGACGTGGACCTCAGCGCGCAGGGCCTCGCCGAGGCCGCCGAGGCGGGCCGCCAGCTGCAGGCGCTCGGGCTGCAGTTCGACTACGCCTACACCTCGGTGCTCAAGCGCGCCATCCGCACGCTCTGGATCATCCTCGACGAGATGGACCTGATGTGGATCCCGGTGGAACGCAGCTGGCAGCTCAATGAGCGCCACTACGGCGCCCTGCAGGGCCTCAACAAGGCCCAGACCGCCGCCGAGCATGGCGAGGACAAGGTCCGGATCTGGCGGCGCAGCTACGACATCCCGCCACCGCCACTGGGTAACGACGACCCGCGCCACCCGCGCTTCGACCGCCGCTACCGCGGTATCGACCGGCTGCCCGCCACCGAGTCGCTGAAGGACACGCTGGCCCGCGTGCTGCCCTTCTGGGAGGCCAGCATCGCGCCGCGCCTGCGCAGCGGGCAGAACGTGCTGGTGACCGCGCACGGCAACAGCCTGCGCGCACTGGTGAAGATGCTCGATGGCATCTCCGACCAGGACATCACCGAGCTGAACATTCCCACCGGCGTGCCGCTGCTCTATGAACTCGATGGCACACTGCGCCCGCGCGAGCGCCGCTACATCGGCGATCCCGAGGCGGTGGCCCGGGCCGCAGCCGCGGTAGCCGCCCAGGGCAAGGCGCAGTGATCTACGCGCTCGACGGCCGCGTGCCGCAGGTTGCCGGCGATGTCTTCATCGCGCCGGGCGCCAGCGTCATCGGCGACGTGCACATTGCCGCGCAGGCCAGCATCTGGTTCGGTGCCATCCTGCGCGGCGACGTCGACCGGCTCACCATCGGCGCCGGCACCAACATCCAGGACAACTCGGTGCTGCACGCCGACCCCGGTACGCCGCTGGTGGTCGGTGCCGGCGTCACGGTTGGGCATGCCGTCACCCTGCACGGCTGTCATGTGGGCGATGAGTCGCTGATCGGCATCGGTGCCATCGTCATGAATCGCGTGCGCATCGGAGCACATTGCATCGTCGGCGCGGGTGCACTGGTCACCGAAGGCAAGGAGTACCCGGATGGCGTGCTGATCGTCGGTGCGCCCGCCCGGGTGATACGCGAACTCACGGCCGCGGAAATCGCCGGCCTTGCCGAATCCGCCCGGCGCTACAGCGAACGCGCCCAGCTCTATCGCCGCACGCTGCGTCCGGCCTGATCCGGGCCGGTCAGCTGCTGTGCCGGCGCAGGCGGATCAGGCCCTCCTGCGCAAGTGAGGCCACCAGCGTACCGTCCTCGCTGAACACCCGCCCCAATGCCATGCCGCGGCCGCCCGAGGCGTTGGGGCTTTCCAGGTCGAACAGCAGCCACTGGTCCATGCGTGCCGGGCGATGGAACCACATGGCGTGATCGAGGCTCGCCATCTGCAGCCCGCTGAACGTCGCGTGCAGGCTGTGTGGCAGCGTCGCGGTGCTGATCAGGTCGTAATCGGACACGTAGGCGAGCAGCACCTCGTGCAGCAGGACCGAGTCAGGCAGGCTGTCCACGGCCTTCATCCACACGCGTTTCACCGGCGTGAAGGGCTGGCTGGCCAGGAAGTGCTCGGGGTAGACCGGTTTGACCCGGAATGCGCGCCGCGAGGCGAGCACGCGCCGGATGCGCGGTGTGGGTACGACACCGAGCCCGCTGGCCAGGTCGCGGATGTCGCTGAGCTCGTCAGGGTGTGGCACATCGGGCATCTGCGCCTGGTGTTCCAGACCCTGTTCCGGCGCCTGGAATGACGCCGCCAGGTTGAAGATCTGCTGGTCGTGCTGGACGGCGACCACGCGCCGGGTGGTGAAGCTGCCGCCGTCGCGCGCGCGGTCCACCTCGTAGTCGATCGGCGTGGCCGGATCCCCGGGCCTGAGGAAGTAGGCGTGCAGCGAGTGCACGCGCCGCCCGCTGACGGTACAGCTGGCAGCGGCGAGCGCCTGGCCCAGCACCTGGCCGCCGAATACCTGTGGCAGGCCGGTGTCGCGGCTCTGGCCGCGGAACTGGTTGTCGCCGCGCCGCTCGAGTTCGAGCAGGTTGACGAGATCCTGGAGCGCCTGGTCCATGGTGCACGACGGGTGGCAGAGTTGACGGCATTGTATACGCCGCCGCGCGGCAGCTGTGCTAAGGTCAGCGCGCCACCCGGGTTTGCGCGGAGCCTGCAGCCATGGGCAGCACGTCACTCGAGGATTTGGTCGGCTACCTGCTCGGCCTGCTGGTCACGGCCGGTGACTATGCCCTGGCCATCCAGCCGGCGGCCGGCGGCGCCGGGGCGCAGTCCAGCCCTGCTGCCGCGGCCGGCACGATCGGCGATGCCTCCCTTTCCGTGCAGACCTTTTTCGAGGTGGCGGCCCTAGCACGCTTCCCGCGGGTCTGCTTCTCCGGTGCGGCGCATGCGCGTTCGCTCAACCAGAATTACTTCCCGGCCGATGCCGCGCTCGCAGTCCACATCAATCCGTTGAACGGCGGTTTCCTGTACCGCCAGCAACGATCCGGCTGGGACATCCTGCTCGGCATCGCCGACCACGACCGCCTGGTCGCGGCCATCAGCTACATGCCCGCGCGGGGCCGCTTCTTCCTGGCGCTGCGCGACCGTGGCGCGCTGACCGGTGAACGCCGCCACCCGCGGCTCGACGACCTGGTGCCGCTGCACACCCGTCCCGGTGCGCGGCACTGCCTCACCTTCCAGGCCCCGGAACTCGCCAAGCGCCTGCGCCACGAGTTTGCCTGCTGCGACCTGCTCGGCGACGACGACCCGGCACAGGGGCTGGACAATCTCAACGAGATCTACAGCGGCCGGCTCGCTGCGTTCGCCTGCCGCAGCGCTGACGGCCTCGGCTGGGGTACTGCCGCATTCATTGCCGTGCAGGCCGGCGGGCGCGCAACCCGCCTCGACGGCAGCCCGGTCGGCATCTTCGACGACTTCGATCCGCAGGCACCCGTGGACCTGCTGGTTGCGGCCGATGCCGCTACCCATGCCGCCATCATGGCCTGCCTGCAGGACTGAAACGGATCCCGTGGGTGGCGCCGCGTTCAATCCGGTGGCGGACGGAAACCGCCGCACAGTTCCTCGACCAGCGTGGCGAGTTCCAGTGCCGTGTGCTCGTGGAGGAAGGGCGCGATGATCTGCACGCCCACCGGCAACCCCTCCGCGTCGAGGCCAACCGGGACGACCACTGCTGGGAGTCCCGCAACCGTGGCGAGCGCGCACCAGAACGTCTGCTGCATGTAGGCGACCGCGCGCCCGCCAAGGCGCAGGCTGCGCTGCTCGAAGGGCCGCTGGTCGTGGGGCAAGGCGCTGACGGGCGCGACCGGCGTGATGAGGATGTCATGCTGCTGGAAGAACTCGTCCCAGGCGGTGCGGTAGCGCTCGCGGTCCTCGCAGGCACGCAGCCAGTCGCGGTGCGACTGGGTGACCGCGGCCGGCATCGACACCAGTGGCGTCCAGGGAACCGCGGGATCGGCACGGCGGGCGGCAGTGCTGAAGGCACGATAGACCGGCTCCGGGAACCCGGCGCTCATCTCGCCGTACATCAGCTGGAAGAACGCCTGGAAGTGGGCGGCCGGCTCGAAAGCCGGGCGCGTTTCCGAAACCGTAACACCGGCACCGCGCAGCGCCGCCATGGCACGGGCCAGTACGGCAGCGATACCGGGCGCCGGCGGGCAATTCGAGTCGTCCAGCCAGGCCGCCACCCGCAGGTGCCTGGCGCTGGCCCGCGCCGGCGGAAGCGACAGGCGCCAGCCGCCGGCATCACGCCCCCCGGGGCCGGCCATGACATCGAGCGCCAGGCGCAGGTCGGCCACGCGGCGGGCCATCGGACCGGCGACCACCAGGTCGGGACGACGGCGGTCGCCGGGCACCGGACCCAGTGCGCCCGCGGTCGGCACCACGCCGAAGCTCGGCTTCAGCGAGCAGATGCCGGTGAAATGCGCCGGGATGCGCAGCGAGCCCGCGAGGTCGGTGCCGACCTCCAGCGGCACCATGCCGGTAGCGAGCGCCACCGCGGCACCGCCACTGGAGCCACCCGGCGTGCGATCCAGATCCCATGGATTGCGCGTGGTACCGAACACGTCGTTGAAGGTCTGCAGGTCGAGCGCGTACAGCGGCACGTTGCTCTTGCCGATGACGATGGCGCCGGCGGTGACCAGCCGTTGCACCGCCGGCGCGGTCTGCTGCGGCCGATGGTCACGGCATTCAGCGGCGCCGTTGACGGTCGCGAAGCCCACGACCTCGAAGCAGTCCTTCACGGTCATGGGCAGCCCGTGGAGCGGGCCGCAGGCCGCACCCGCCCGGCGCGCCTGGTCGGCCGCGCGGGCCTGCGCCAGTGCCGCCGGTGCATCGACCGCCACGATGGCGTTGCAGCGTGGATTGATGTCGGCGATGCGCGCCAGGGCGTGCTGCACCAGTTCCTCGCTGCTGGTGCTGCCGGCGGCCATCGCCGCCAGCAGTTCACCTGCAGAGCCGTAGTGCGCGTTGCTGGTCACGGGATTGCGGCCGCCACTGCCGGAAGCCAGCCCGCCGGCCTCAGCTGCCGTCGAGGAAATACAGGGCGATGACTTCGGCGACGCAGGCGGGCTTGGCCTGGCCTTCGATCTCGATGGTGTTCTCGAGGATCACCTGCAGGGCACCGGCCCGCTTCTGCGCCTGCAGCAGCACGCTGCGCAGGCGCACGCGGCTGCCGGCGGGCACCGGGTTCTTGAAGCGCACCTTGTTCAGGCCGTAGTTGATGGCGCGCTGCAGGGTCGGCATGGTCACCAGCTTGTCCATCAGTGCCGGCAGCAGCGACAGCACCAGGTAACCGTGGGCGATGGTCTGCCCTCCGGGCATCTCGCTGCGGGCCCGCGCGGTATCGACGTGGATCCACTGGTGGTCGTCGGTGGCCTCGGCGAACCGGTCGATGCGCTGCTGGTCCACCAGCACCCAGTCGGTAACGCCGATCTCCTGCCCGATCAGCGCCTTTGCATCCTCGATGGTCCTGACGATGCGCGGATTCATGGATGGCTGCTCCCCTGGCCGGCGGCCGCGGCAAGGAATTCGCCGCGGAAACGGTCGTCATCCTGGAACACGCCGAGCATTTCCGTGGTGACCATGCGCACATTACCGCGATGCACACCGCGCGTCGTCATGCACTGGTGCTGTGCCTCGACCATCACCGCCACGCCGCGCGGCTCGAGCACGTCATTGATGCAGCGGGCGATCTCGGCGGTGAGGCGCTCCTGTACCTGCAGGCGGCGCGTATAGGCTTCCACCACCCGAACCAGCTTGCTGATGCCGGCCAGGCGCCGGTCAGGCAGGTAGGCCAGGTGAATGCGGCCGATGATCGGCGCCATGTGGTGTTCGCAGTGCGATTCGAAATCGATGTCGCGCAGGGTCACCAGCCGGCGGTAGTCGCCCACCTGCTGGAACGAGCCCCCGAGAACTTCGTAGGGGTCCACGCCATAGCCGGAGAACCAGTCTTCGAAGGAGCCGACCACCCGGGCCGGGGTCTTGCGCAGGCCGGGCCGGCCGGCATCATCGCCAATCCACCGCAGCAGGACGCGGACCGCGTCCTCGGCCTGGGCCCGCGTGGGCCGTCGCGCTGTCGTCCTGGTACGCATCAGATGAGGTCTTCCCGCTGGTTCATGGTTTCAGGCGATCCGCGGCCGCCGGGGCCAGGCGTCGGAGATCCTCGCCGGTATTGATGCTGTCGAGCTGATCCGCGGCCCGCGTCCCGACCAGGACGGGCCCGCAGGCCTCGAGCAGGGCGCGCGGGCTGGTGCTGCCGCCTCCGGCCACCTGGCGCTGGAACCGCGCAAGGGTAGCCGGTTCATAGATGGCGCACAACGGCTCGGGGCGGCCATCGCGCGCACCGCGGAACGCAGTCGCACAGCGCGCGGGATCACGTGCCGCAATCAGCTTCCCGAGGTCGCCGGAACCGATCCCCGGCAGGTCGCAGGCCAGCACCAGCCAGGCGGCATCGGGCGTGGCCACATGTGCCGCGAGGATGCCGGCGGCAGGGCCGATGCCGGTGGCAGCATCCGTCACCAGCGGAAAACGTCCCCGCAGCGGATCACCGGCCTGCTCCGGCCGCACCGCGACCCGCACCTCGGGCAACAGCGCCGCAAGCAGCGCCACGGCGCGCTCCAGCAGCGGGCGCCCGTCGATCATGACCGCTGCCTTGTCCCTGCCGAGCCGCTCGCTGCGACCGCCAGCCAGTACCAGGCCGAGCAGCGGCGGCGCCGCGTCAGCCATGCGGCGGCGCGCTGGTGCCGTAGTCGCTCTTGCCGCCGGTCTTGGCGACCAGCCTGATGTCGCTGATCACCATGTCGTGCGACAGCGCCTTGCACATGTCGTACACCGTCAGTGCGGCGACACTGGCGCCGGTCAGCGCCTCCATCTCGACGCCGGTGCGATGCTCCACCCGCACCTGGCAGTCGATGACGGCATGGCCGTCCTCGATGCGGATGCCAATCTTCACCGCATCCAGCGCCAGCGGGTGGCAGAAGGGAATCAGCTCGTGGGTGCGCTTGGCCGCCATGGTGCCGGCAATGATCGCGGTCTGGAACACCGGGCCCTTGGGCGTGCGCAGCTCACCGCCCACGAGCGCGGCACGCACCGCGTCGGGCAGCAGCACGCGGGCCTGCGCCACGGCGGTCCGGTGCGTCACCGGCTTGCCGCTCACGTCCACCATGGTCGGCTGGTTGTCGGCGTCCAGATGGGAAAACATGCCGGCAATTATAGACCGCCGGCCCGCGGGCGGTCCTTGACCGACCTGTTATCATTTTCACATGGCACGCAGCATCATCGACAAGCTCTGGGACGACCACCTGGTTGCGGACCTGGGTGAAGGCACCAGCCTGCTGTACATCGACCGGGTATTCCTCCACGAGCGCACCGGCAGCGTTGCCCTCAAGGAACTCGCTGCGGCAAATCGCCGCGTGCGCAATCCCGAGCAGGTGTTCTGCACGATGGACCATATCGTCGATACCCTGCCCGGCCGCAGCGACAGCACCCGCATGCCGGGCGGCACCAGCTTCATCACGCAGACCCGCGAGGCCGCGCACGCCGCCGGCATCACGCTGTTCGACATCGGCAGCAGCGACCAGGGCATCGTCCATGTCGTCTCGCCGGAACAGGGCATCGCGCTGCCCGGCGTGACGCTGGTCTGCCCCGACAGCCACACCTGCACCCTGGGTGGCATCGGCGCGCTGGCTTGGGGCATCGGCTCCACCGAAGCCGAGCATGCGCTCGCCACCAAGACGCTGGCGGTGCGCAAGCCACGCAGCATGCGCATCGACTTCCAGGGGCGGCTGGCCGCCGGCGTCACTGCCAAGGACATGATCCTCGCGCTGATTGGCGCCCACAGCGCCTCGGGCGGCGTCGGCTACGCCATCGAGTTCGCCGGCGAGGCGGTGCGCGCGCTACCCGTGGAAGCAAGGCTCACGCTGTGCAACATGGGTGTGGAGTTCGGCGCCTGGACGGTCATCATCGCCCCGGACCAGGCCGTGTTCGATTACGTGCGCGGCCGGCCCTACGCGCCGCGGGACCAGGTGCTGGAGCAGGCGATCGCCTACTGGCGCACGCTGCCGAGCGACCCTGGCGCAGTCTTCGACCGCGAGATCACGCTGGACTGCTCGACGCTGGCACCGCAGGTGACCTGGGGCACCAGCCCGCAGCATGAGACCGGCATCGACGGTACGGTGCCGGATCCGGCCGGTGAACCGGACACCAATCGCCGCCAGGCCATGGAACGCGCCCTCGCCTACATGGCATTGCAACCCGGCACACGCCTCGACCAGGTGCCGATCCAGGCGGCTTTCATCGGCTCCTGCACCAACAGCCGGCTGTCGGACCTGCGCGCCGCGGCGGCCATCCTCGAGGGACGCAGGGTGGCCAGTGGCGTGCGCGCCATCTGCGTGCCCGGCTCCACCCAGGTCAAGCTGGCGGCGGAACGCGAGGGCCTGGACCGCGTGTTTCGCGCGGCCGGGTTCGAGTGGCGCGAGTCAGGCTGCTCGATGTGCTTCTACGCCGGCGGCGAGAGCTTCGGCTTCGAGGAACGCGTGGTCTCCAGCACCAATCGCAACTTCGAGAACCGCCAGGGGCCACGCACCCGCACCCACCTGGCGAGCCCGGTCACCGTGGCCGCCTCGGCCATCGCCGGCCGCCTCGCCGATGCCCGCGCCCTGGCGCGCTGAACGCCGCAGGCCGACCCACATGGAAAAATTCACCCGCATCACCGCCGTCGCCGCACCCCTGCTGCGCATCAACGTCGACACCGACGCCATCATCCCCAGCCGCGAGATGAAGACCGTCGGCAAGACCGGCCTCGCCGCCGGCCTGTTCGCCGGCTGGCGCTACCAGGCGCCCGGCAGCCGTGACGAGAACCCGGATTTCGTGCTCAACCGTGAGCCCTACCGGCAGGCGCGCATCCTGCTGGCCGGTGCCAACTTCGGCTGCGGCTCCTCGCGCGAACACGCGGTGTGGGCGCTGCAGGAATGGGGCATGCGCAGCATCATCGCCCCGAGCTTCGGCGCCATCTTCGCCGGCAACTGCGTGCGCAATGGCATCCTGCCCGTGGTGCTGGACAATGCCCTGATCGAAGACCTCGCCAGGCAGGTCGAGGCCGACCCCGCCAGCCGGCTGCTGACCGTGGACCTGGTGGACTGCACGGTGACCGCCCCGGATGGCAGGCGCCACGCCTTTGCCATCGCCGCCGCCGACCGTGAAATGCTGCTGGAAGGACTCGACGGCATCGCGCTGACGATGAAGCGCGACGACGAAATCCTCGCCTTCCAGGGGCATGATCGCCTGCGGCGGCCCTGGATCTACCTGTAGCAGCCCGTCGCCGGGGTCAGTTCTTCGCCGGCGTCGCGGCCACTGCGCCGTGCGCCGGGAACCCCGCGAGAATCTGCGTCACGGCCGCATCCACCGCTCCGGCGGGATTCTCGCGGATCTTCTGGGTGATGCGCGCTTCGGCAACACCCTGCCAGACCAGGGCCTTGCGCACAGCATCGACGACGTCGATCGTCAGGGTGCCCTGCTTGTAGTTAGTGGTCTCGACATCGTAGGGATAACCGCCCCAGGCGCCGTACAAGCCATGGCGATAACCGTAGTAGCCATAGCCGGCGCCGACGCTGGGCGAACTGCGGATCTCGGTCTTGTCGACGAGGTTGACGTTGAAGTTGAGGCGCAGTTCGGGATTGGCCTCGTCGTAGACATAACCCTTGGCCGTCATTTCACGGCGGGCTGCATCCTTGAGGCGGGCGGTGAGCAAGGTCGAATAGCCGGCCTTGTCGGTGGCCAGCGGCTCGAAGAAGCCGAAGCTGCGGTAGGCACCGAAGTTGACGCTGGGATCGCCGTCGACGCGGATGCTGGGGCCGGAGGCACAGCCGGCGAGTACCGTCAGCAGCAGCGTGCAGAGCGCCCGTATTCCCGACTCCAGTCGCATGGCAGGCTTCCTTGTGGTGAACGGATCCGTAGTCTGCACCGTCGCCGGCAGAGGCAGCAAGGGTAGTAAGGGAGGCAGGCAGCCGCAGGCGCGCAGTGTCATTCGGCGCCGACGACCCCCTGGCTGACCAGCTCGGCGATCTGCGCGGCGCTGTAGCCCGCTTCCGCCAGCACCTCGCGGCTGTGCTGGCCACGCCGCGGCAGGTCGCGCAGCACACCGAAGCGATGGCCATCCATCTCCAGCGGCAGGGCGGGCAGGCGCGTGGCCTCGCCCTTGCGCTCGCCGTCCGTGACGGTGAGCGGCAGCAGACCGCCGCTCGCCACCAGGTGCGGATCGTCGAACAGCTGCTCCGGCCGGGCGATAGGCGCGAACGGCAGACCGGTCTTCTCGAGCTTGGCCATCAGATCCTGCTTGCTGTACTTCAGGAAAGTCGCCTTGATGACCGGCAGGAGGCGATCCTTGTGGGCCACGCGGTCGTTGTTGGTGTCGAGGCTGCGGTCCGCCGCCAGCTCACGCAGGTCGAAGGCCTCGCAAAGCAGCTTCCATTGCTTGTCGCTGACCACGCCGACGAACACCTGCTCGCCGTCGGCAGTATCGAACACCTGGTAGATGGCCCAGGCAGACACGCGCACCGGCATGGGTGCCGCAGCCTTGCCGGTGACGGCGAACTGCGCCATGTGCTGGCCAACCAGGAATACGGTGCTCTCGTAGAGCGAGGCGACCACGTACTGGCCACGCCCGCTGGCCTGGCGCTGGTACAGGGCGGCGATGATGCCCAGTGCGCCGAACATGCCTCCCTGCACGTCGATCACCGAGGTACCGGCACGCAGCGGCTTGCCCGGCGGCCCGGTCATGTAGGCCAGGCCACCCATCATCTGCGCCACTTCATCGAGCGCCGTGCGCTCTTCGTAGGGACCGGAAAGGAAGCCCTTTTCCGAGCAGTAGATCAGGCGCGGGTTGCGCTGGCTCAGCGCCGCGTAACCCAGGCCCAGGCGGTCCATGGTGCCCGGCCGGAAGTTCTCGATGACGACATCCGCCTTGTCGACCAGTCGCAGCACCGCCTCCTTGCCCGCCGCCGCCTTCAGGTCGACGCAGAAACTGCGCTTGTTGCGGTTGTACATGGGGAAATAGCCGGCACCCGAGCCGGGCAGGGTCCGCGTGCTGTCGCCCTCGGCAGGCTCGATCTTGATGACGTCGGCACCGAGGTCCGCCAGCATCAGCCCGGCGGCTGGCCCCATGACCATATGGGTGAACTCGATGACGCGTACGCCGGCCAGGGGGAGTGCTTGCTTGCCTGACATGGAGATCCTCGGTCGCTGCAGGGTGTCGGTGGCGCCCGCGGCGGGCCGCGGGGCCGTGGATTATCGCCCACGCCGCCCCCATATAGAATAGAGCCGCCGGCCGGGCCCACCGGACCCGGCCGGACAGCCAAGGACCCGCCCACATGCAAGAACATGACGATATCGACATCCTGGTCAGCGAAGTCGGCCCGCGCGACGGCCTGCAGAGCATCAAGTCCATCATGCCGACGGCCGCGAAGAAGGCCTGGATTGCGGCGCAAGCCGCGGCCGGCGTGCGCGAGATCGAGGTCTGCTCCTTCGTACCGGCGAAGCTGCTGCCGCAGATGGCGGATGCCGCGGAAATCGTCCGCTACGCGCGGACCATTCCCGGCCTGACGGTCCTCGCCCTAGTGCCGAACTTCAAGGGTGCGCAGAACGCCATCGAGGCCGGCGCCCACAAGATCGCCCTGCCGCTGTCCGCCAGCGAGACCCACAGCAAGGCGAACCTGCGCAAGACCCACGACGAAGTCATCGACGAGGTGCGCCGCATCGCCGAACTGCTGCGCAGCCTGCCCGCGGGGGAGCGCCCGGGCCTCGAGGGCAACGTCGCCACCGCCTTCGGCTGCACGCTCGAGGGCCCGGTGCCGGAACGCAAGGTAGTGGAGCTCGCCAGGCGCCTCATGGAAGCCGGCGTCGACGAGGTCGGGCTCTCCGATACCACCGGCTACGCCAATCCCACGCAGCTGCGCCGCCTGATCAAGCTGGTGCGCGCCGAGGTCGGCCACGACCGGCTGTCGAGTGTCCACCTGCACAACACCCGCGGCCTCGGCCTGGCCAATGCGCTGGCCGCGCTCGAGGAAGGCATCACCACGCTCGACAGCTCGCTCGGTGGCCTCGGTGGCTGCCCCTATGCGCCGGGCGCCAGCGGCAACATCGTCACCGAGGACCTCGTCTTCATGCTCGATGCCATGGGGCTGCGCACCGGCATCGACATCGAGAAGCTGCTGGCGGTACGCCAGATCCTCGTCGACGCCCTGCCCGGCGAAGCGCTGTACGGCTTCACGCCCGAAGCGGGACTGCCCAAGGGCTATGCCCGTGGCGGCTGGGGCGTGCGAGCGGCGGCCTGACGCGGCAGGCAATCCGGAAAAAACAGGGGCGGGTCCCGGTTCGGGCCCCGCCCCTCTCATCTGCAGAACCGGGACTCAGTACTTGAAGTTGAGGTCCAGCTGCAGCCGGTCGTAGTCGGTTTCGTTGCCGCGGTTCTCGCCAACCTGGTTGATGAAGTACGAGAGCGCCATGTTGGTCTTGTCGCTGAGCGCGTAGGCACTGCGGATGATGTGGCCACGGGCGTCGGTACCGCCGCCGCCGAAGTTCGAGTCCGTCCACAGTCCGAACACGGCGTCACGCTCCAGGTCCTGGTAGGTGTAAGCCAACTCCCAGCTGCCCCTGGCCCTGGCCGCGCCCAACCGGGCACCGCTGGCCCAGCCAGTGTCGAACTGGTCGGCATCGAGGTTGTGCACGTAGTCGAAGAACAGGCTGGCCGGCAGGCCGAGGAGCCTGAAACCGATTTCCGCGAAGCCCTGCAGCTCCTGGTAGTCGTACAGGTAGTGCCCATTGGCATCCACGCTATTGCCGTAATACTTTGGCGGCTTGCCCGAGACCACATAGAACGCACCCTTGCCGGCGGTATCGAGGTCGAAATAACCGGCGCCCAGCGTCAGCTTGATGTCGTCATTGACTGGCCAGGCCACACCCAGCTGGCCGCCGGTGCCGAACACCTGGGACTTGTCGCTGTCGCTCTCCAGCCAGGTCCCGAGCAGGTTGGCGAAGAACGGCCCGCTGCTGTACGTGAGGCCCAGGCCTTCCGGGTTCAGGTCCGAATCCCAGATGAGGCCGTTCTTGCCAGGGCGATACTGGTTGTTGCGAGCCTTGCCACCAAAGAGATTGAGGCCGGGCGCCGCAGTCCAGTTGAAGTAAGCCAGGTCGAGGTAGATGCTCTTTCCGGAACCGCCCCCGCCCAGCGTCTGGTTGCTCGACACCGGATCAGCATCCTGCCGGGTAGACAGGCCGAAACCCACCTCCAGGTTGTTCTGGGGCCTGGCGATGATCGCGGCACGGGCACGGATGCGATCGCGATTGCGCTCGTCCAGGTTCTCCTGGTCGATGTTCTCATAGCGAAAGCGCAAGTCGCCCTGCACGGACAGCTTTTCCGCCCAGGAGGATGCAACCGGCTTGGCCGGTACAGCAGGTGCTGCCGCGACCGTCGGCGTTGCCGCGGCTGTCGCAGCCGCTTCGGCAGTCCTGGCCTTCTCCGCAGCCAGTTGCTGCTCGATGTCGGCGAGCTTCTGGTTCAGGACAGCGATGCTGTCCCTGAGGGCCTGGAACTCGGCATCGGATACGGCCGCCATGGCCAACGGGCTGGCGAGAGCCAGGCCGAACGCCAGGGCGATGGATTTGCAGTTCATCGTTGATGTACCTCGTCTGTCATAGTTGCTGTTCGGGGCAGCCCGGCCCGTGACCGGCTGCGGAGGCACCGCCATGTGGCGGCTCGGTCATAAGGTGCATCCCCAAGTTTACGGATTCATGACAGAAGCGCCGGAAACCACCTGCGCCCAGGCGAGCACCGCACTGCCGTCCGCCTCAGCCAAAGCGGCCGGTCACGTAGTCTTCCGTCAGCCTGTGGGATGGGTTGGTGAAGATCTTGTCGGTGGCACCGACCTCCACCAGCATCCCAAGGTGGAAGTACGCAACACGCCTGGACACACGTGCCGCCTGCTGCATGGAGTGGGTAACGATTGCTATGGCATAGTTCTGCGACAGTTCGTCGATGAGGTCCTCGATGCGGGCCGTCGCGATCGGGTCCAGTGCCGAGCAAGGCTCATCCATCAGGATCACCTCCGGGTTCACGGCAATGGCACGCGCAATGCACAGCCGCTGCTGCTGGCCGCCGGAAAGCCCGGTGCCGGGCCTGTCCAGCCGATCCTTGACCTCGTCGAGGAGGCCGGCCCGCCTGAGGCTGCCATACACGATGTCATCCAGCTCGCTCCTGCTGCGCGCAAGACCGTGGATTCTCGGGCCGTAGGCTACGTTCTCGTAGATGGACTTGGCGAACGGGTTCGGCTTCTGGAACACCATACCGACCCTGGTGCGCAGCATGACCACGTCCATTTCCGGCGCATAGATGTCCTGGCCATCGAGGCGGAACTCGCCAGTGACCCGTGCACCTTCGATGGTGTCGTTCATCCGGTTGAGGCAGCGGATGAAGGTTGACTTGCCGCAACCCGACGGACCGATCAGCGCCACCACCTCGTTGCGACCGATGTCGAGACTGACATTCTTCAGGGCGTGAGTCTCGCCGTAGTGCACGTTGCCCCCGCGCACCGTGATGACGGGGTCACTGGCATGGATGTCGCCCACCGTCCCTGGTTCGCCTCCACCGGCCGGCGCCACGAAAGCAGCCGCGTCCATTGTCGTGCTGATTCGGGAAGCCACGTGGATTCCTCCCTGAGGAACAGTAATTTCGCGATCCATGGTCAGCATATGCGGATACCCCGGGCCAGTCTGGCCACATTTCCGCCCCTCTACCAATGCCGCTCGAAACGGCTACGCAGCCACACGGCCGCCATATTCATCACCAGCAGGAAGCCAAGCAGCACCAGGATCGCCGCCGAGGTCCGCTCAGCAAAGGCGCGCTCCGGGCTGTCTGCCCACAGGTATATTTGCACCGGCAGCACCGTGGCCGGGTCCAGTGGCGTCGACGGCACGTCGACGATGAAGGCCACCATGCCGACCATGAGCAGCGGTGCCGACTCGCCCAGCGCCCGCGCCATGCCGATGATGGCGCCAGTCAGCATGCCAGGCATCGCCAGCGGCAATACGTGGTGAAACACCATCTGCATCGGCGATGAACCAATGCCCAGCGCGGCCTCCCGCACCGAAGGTGGTACGGCACGGAGTGCAGCACGTGACGCAATGATGATCACCGGCAGCGTCATCAGGCTCAGCACCAGACCACCAACCAGCGGAGCCGAGCGCGGCAAGCCGAAGAAATTGATGAATACCGCCAGGCCAAGCAGCCCAAAGACGATGGACGGGACCGCCGCAAGGTTGTTGATATTGACCTCGATGAAGTCTACCCAGCGATTGCGTGGCGCGAACTCCTCGAGATAGATGGCTGCCGACACACCCAGCGGGAACGAGAGGACCAGGGTTACCAGCAGCATGAAGAAGGAGCCCTTCGTGCCCCCCCAGATGCCCGCCATCTCCGGTTCGCGCGAATCGCCATTGGTGAAAAAAGCAGTGTTGAACCTCAGGGCGATGCGGCCGTCGGCGATCAGCTCGTCGACCCAGGCGAGCTGCGCCTGGTTCAGCTGGCCACCGGCATCGGGACCGCGACCGACGCGGCCCTTGAAAAGCATGTCGACCGTGTCGTCGGCTGGCAGCCAGGCGGTGATGCGACGCCCGACCAGTTCGGGATGGGCGACCACCATGTCGCGCAGAATGTAGCCGGCACTGGCACTGACCAGCGCGTTGAGCTCCCGCCGCTCCTTGCGGCCGACGACCTGGGGGAACAGCCGGCCCAGGCTGGCCTTCACCACTGCCTGGTAGTCGGCGCTGGCAAGCACCCCCGCATCCGCCCCATCGCCCAGGCCCAGCACGACAGGGTCGAGGTCGAGGTCCAGCTGGAGCTTCGTCTGGCGAAAAGCGGAATAGCCGTTGAGCGCGATGGTGGCCAGCAGGAACCCGAGGAACAGGACACCGGACACCACGGACAGCAGGCCGTACGCACGAAACCGGCGCTCGCGGCGGTATCGCCTGGCCAGGCCGGCCTCGACGATCTGGCGGACCTGCGCACTGGCCAGATTCCGGTCGGGCGGCTGCAGCTCGGTATTCATTCGTACTGCTCGCGATAGCGGCGCACGACCACCAGAGCGACGACATTGAGCAGCAGGGTCACCAGGAACAGCACCAGGCCGAGCGCGAAGGCGGCCAGGGTCTTGGAGCTGTCGAACTCCTGGTCCCCTACCAGGAGCGTGACGATCTGCACAGTGACCGTCGTGACCGCCTCGAGCGGATTGGCCGTCATTCTCGCCGAGAGGCCAGCCGCCATCACCACAATCATGGTCTCGCCGATGGCGCGTGATATCGCCAGCAGGACACCACCGACTATGCCAGGCAATGCAGCCGGCAACACCACGCGCTTGATCGTTTCCGATGCAGTGGCTCCCAGTGCCAGGGAACCGTCCCGGAGCGACTGCGGGACGGCGTTGATAACGTCATCCGACAGCGACGACACGAACGGGATGATCATCACGCCCATCACCAGGCCCACGCCGAGGGCACTCTCGGACGCCACCTGCAACCCGAGGGCCTGGCCCAGCTCACGCAGCAGCGGTGCCATCGTAATCGCCGCGAAGTAGCCGTAGACCACGGTCGGAATGCCGGCCAGTATCTCCAGTACCGGCTTAACCAGTGCCCGCACCCGTGGCGCCGCATACTCACAGAGGTAGATCGCGATCATCAGGCCGATGGGTACCGCAACCAGCATGGCGACCCCGGAGATCAGCAGGGTCCCTGTGAAGAGCGGTACGGCTCCGAAGGCCCCCGACGAACCTACCTGGTCGGCACGAATCGCGGTCTGGGGACTCCATTCCATGCCGAACAGGAATTCGTGGAACGGCACCCTGGAAAAGAACCTTGCAGCCTCGAAGACCACTGAAAGCAGGATGCCCAGGGTCGTGAACACGGCGATCGTGGAGGCCCCGACCAGGACCGCGCGAATGACCCGCTCGACGTGGTTCCGCGCCTGCAGTCGTGGGTTGATGCGACGATAGGCATACAAGCCACCAGCCAGGGCGAGAAAAATGGCCAGCGTTGCCAGCAGTGACCGTGACGCGGCCTGCAGCGACTGGTAGTGCGCTGCGGTCCCCTGCAGCGCCTGCTGCTGCTCAGTCCCGGACCCGCGCCCAGCTGCCAGTACGCGGACGTCATTCAGCACCAGGTCGAGCTCGGGCCCCTGGATGGAGCGGTATGGCTCCGGCAGCACCTCCACCACCCGTCCCATGATGATCGGGTCACTCGCTGCAGACCACAGCAGGAGCAGCAGCAGGGCGGGCCCCGCCGCCCACATTGCAGCGAAGTAGCCGTAGTAGGCCGGCAGCGAATGCAGACTGCGGATGCCCTTGTATCCTCCGGCGGTGGCTATGGCACGGCGCCGCGCGAGAACGAAACTGGCAACAACCAATCCACACAGGATCAGCAGCAGCGTGGAGAATTGCATGGCCGCCTCCTGTCGTCAGCTGTCATTTGCCCCGCCTGCTGGCATCAGTTCACCGGCGCCCGCGGTGTGAGCCCACGCGCCACCCTCTGGGCGACTGCCAGCTCCGCGGCCGGCAAGGGGATCAGCCCCTTGTCGGCCAGGTACCCTTCGGGGCCCATGGCCCTGCCGCTGGTGAATTCCGCCAGGTACTCGCGAATGCCCGGGATTGCGAGCGCATGAGCCTTCTTGACGTAGAGGAACAACGGGCGGGACACGGGGTAAGCACCCGCGGAGATTGCCTCGAAGGTCGGTGACTCGCCGTCCACGGTCGAACCCTGGACCGCATCGGAGTTTTCATCGAGGAAGCTGTAGCCGAAGACACCGACGGCAGCCGGATTGGCCTTGAGCTTCTGGACGATGAGATTGTCGTTCTCGCCTACCTCGATGTAGCGGCCATCCTCGCGGAGGGTCTGGCACACTGCCTTGATCTTCGCCTCGTCCCCGAGGGCGGCAATGGCGGGAATTCCCTTGCACCCACCCTGCATGGCGAGTTCATCGAACGCATCCCGCGTCCCGGAAGTCGGCGGGGGACCAAGGACTTCGATCGGCAGGTCGGGCAGCGCCGGATCGACATCCCTCCAGTTCCGGTACGGGTTGGCAACCAGCGTCCCGCTACCCTTCGGATCAGGAACCTGCCTGGCGAGGGCCAGGAAGATCGCCCTGCGTGTCAATGCGAGGCGCGGCGCCCTGACCGAGTTGGCCAGCACGATGCCGTCGAATCCGATCTTCACCTCGACGATCTCGGAGATGCCGTTTCTGGCGCATTCGGCGACTTCACTGGCCTTGATCGGCCGGGACGCATTGGCGATGTCGGGAAACTGCACACCGATGCCCGCGCAGAACAGCTTGAGGCCACCGCCGGTGCCCGTGGACTCGATCTTTGGCGTTCTGAATCTGGAATCGCGGCCAAAGCGCTCGGCGACGACCGTGGCAAAAGGATATACCGTGGAGGACCCCACGACGCTGATGTAGTCTCGGGCCGCCTGGCCGAAAGCCAGCGACGCTACGACGGTTGTGGCGGCGAATGCTGCAGCCATGGCGACGCCTTTGGCGCTTGTCTTCACAATGACCTCCGCAAGGGGACGTTGGGATGTAACGCCTGCAGTCTAGGAAGGCTTTGTTACGAAATTGTTGCAGGCGCCTCAAACCAGTCCGATCTTTTCCCTGACGGCATCGATGCCGACATGGCGGATGTCCTTGCCGTGGACCAGGTAAATCACGTACTCGGAGATGTTCTTGGCGTGGTCGCCGATTCTCTCCAGCGCGCGCGCCACCCAGGTGACATCCAGGAAGCGCTGGATGCTGCGCGGATCCTCCATCATCAGCGTGATGCAGCGGCGCGCGATCATGTCGTACTGCTCGTCGACCAGCCTGTCCGCTTCCACCACGGCAAGCGCGTCCCCCGCATCGACCCGCGAGAAGGCATCGAGCGCATTGCGCAGCATTTCCTGCACCTGTCCAGCCATGACCTGGACCTGCCGATGCTCGTCATCCGCATGTGCGTCCACCGTGAGGCGCGACGCAAGCGTCGCAATCTTCTGTGCCTCGTCACCAATGCGCTCGAGGTCCGTGATGGTCTTGATCACCGCAATTACCAGCCGCAGGTCGGCGGCGGTGGGACTCCGGGTAGCGAGTATCCTGGTGCACTCCTCGTCGATGGCGACTTCCATCCGGTTGACCCTGTGGTCCTCGGCGGCTATTCGCAGTCCCAGCTCGCTATCCGCGGCAACGATGGCCTGGATTGCAACGTCGAGGTGCTGCTGGACCATTCCGCCCATGCGCAGTACCTCGCTGCGCACATGCTCGAGTTCCTCGTTGAAGCGGCGCGAGATATGGTGGCTGAATTTCTCGGTTTCCATGGCTTACTCGCTCCGGCGCGCGGCCTGGCGCCTGCATGAAATCAGGTCAGGGCGACACGGTGGGGTGGAAAATGGCAGATGAAAGTGCTGCCATTGCCAGGACTGCTGTGGATCTCGAGCTCGCCGTCGTGGCGCCGCAGGCAGTGCTTCACGATGGCAAGACCCAGGCCCGTGCCAGCCGCCTGCCGGAGGCGGCCACGATCAGTGCGGAAGAACCGCTCGGTAACTCGCGGAATGTCCTCGTCCGCGATGCCAATGCCGGTATCGGCAACAGCAAGGTGGCCGCCAGTGGCGTCCACATTCCAGCTGATGCTGATCGAGCCCTCCGACGGCGTGTAGCGCACTGCGTTGGACACCAGGTTCGACACCACGGAATGCAGCTCCACCTGGTTGCCGAACAGCCCCGCGGTACTGCCGATCGTTGCCTCCACCACGCGCGGATGTTCCGGCAGCGCCAACGCCTCGATCCGTGCTCTCTGCAACATGGCGCCGATGTCCACCACCTGATCCAGGCCGCAGGGTGCTGCCGACTCGAGCCGGGACAGCTCCAGCAGGTCATCGAGGAGGTGCGTCATGCGCACCGACTGGCTGCGCATCTCCGCCAGCGGTGCCTGCCAGACACCAGGAGCGCCGGGATCGTCGGCCAGCGCGTCCAGGTACCCGGCAATCACCGTCAGGGGCGTTCGCAGTTCATGCGAAGCGTTGGCGACAAAATCGCGTCGCGTGCGCTCGAGCCGGACAATACCCGTGATGTCCCGGACCAGGAGGAGGCGCTGCTCGAGACCATAGGGAATCATGAAGCAGGAGATCCAGGTATCGCCGCCAGCGGGTGCGGGCAGCTCGATGCTGCGGCTGAAATCCCCGGCCGAAATAAAGGCGACGAAATCCGGGTGTCGCAGCAGGTTATCGATACGCTGGCCTCGATCCCGCAGCTTTCTCAGTGACAGCAGGCGCTCCGCGGCCGTGTTGTAGTTGACTATCTCGAACCTCGCGTTCAGGAGCACGCCGCCGTCCGGAAACGCGCCAGCGGATACCCGCAGTTCACGCAGCAGCTGCCGCCAGCGGCTGCGACGCCGCCGGGCCTTCTCGCGCATGTATTCGATCCGGGCGAAGACGGGCGGCCACACCCCCGAGCCGTCCGGGAGCGCCTCCAGGCGCCCCGTGCGCAACCAGGCATCCAGGCGGAAGAGGTTGAACAGCTGCCAGCCAAGGCAGGCCAGTGCGGCCAGGAATGCACCAAGGAGCGCCTGATCATACAGCCAGCCTACCAGCGCCCCTGCCACCAGCAGCATGGCAAGCCGTATCAGTTCGGCATTCCAGGCCGGTGACATGCGCGAACGCGAAACCTAGCTGGCCGAGAGGCGATACCCCGCGCCCCTCACCGTCTGTACGAAGCGGTCTGCAGCATAGGGCTCCAATGCCTGCCGCAAGCGGCGCACGTGGACGTCGATGGTGCGCTCCTCCACGTAGACATTGCCTCCCCAGACATGATCGAGCAACTGCCCCCGGGTGAAGACCCGTTCCTGGTTTTCCAGCAGAAACTTGAGGAGACGATATTCGGTTGGCCCGAGGGTCACCTCGCTGCCGCCGGCATGGATCCGGTGCCCGACGGGATCAAGGCGCAGGTCCCCGATCTCGAGTACCTCCTCGCCGGTACCGCCGGTGCGCCTCAGGACCGCATTGATGCGAGCCACCAGTTCCCTGCCTGAGAACGGCTTGGTGATGTAATCGTCGGCACCGCCCTCGAGGCCGGAAACCCTGTCGCGTTCCTCGGCCCTTGCGGTCAGCATAATGATTGGCAGCTCCCGGCTCCGCTCGTCGCGGCGGAGGGTGCGCGTCAGCTCGAGGCCACTGGCATCCGGAAGCATCCAGTCCACAAGCACGAGGTCCGGGCATCTGTCGGCGATGCAGCTACGGGCCGCCGCGCAATCGGCTGCCTCCTCCACTTCAAATCCGGCACGAACAAGGTTGAAGGCGATCATCCGGCGGATGGGCGCCTCGTCCTCGACTATCAGGACCCTGCGTGGAGTCATGTTGCGTGCATTTGCCGCCATGCGGGCAAATTCCAGCAGGGTTTTATTACAAAGATGTTACGCAGGCAACATTGGCCGCGTGGAGGACCGGCCGGTTCCGGGATGCGCCGGATTCGCGGCACGCCACGCCTTCCGGGCGCCAGGCCTTCAGGCCGGCGGCGCCGGCCCAAGGGTACATCTGCTGGTTCCCGCCGCCAGTGCCGCTGCAGCCAACGCATCCCTCGCCTCGAGGGCGACGCCGCGAATCGATGCCCAGTGGCTATCGCGGCCGAGTCCATCAGGCTGGCTCCCGAGGAGGTCGAGCAGTACAAGGTCGTGATGCTGGCCCAGCTGCTGGCCAATGCCCTTGAGTACGGGTCCCGCCTCCTGGGCCCAGCCAGGCAGCATCTGCTGCATGAGCTGTGACTGGTGATACAGGTACTTGACCTGGATGCGCCAGCGATGCAGGTCGCCCGCATTCCAGCTCAGAGCCGCCTGCGCACCGGCAGTGGTGCAGCGGCCGAGGGTCGAGGCGACACCCTGCCGGACATCCTTGCGCCGGAGCTGCTGCAGCGGCATGTCCGGGACGCGCCGTGCCGCCGCAGCCAGCGTCTCGCGCGCCCGCGCCATGACCCTGGGCAGGTCATGGCTGTACTCGCGCGCGACGCGCCGCTCCAGGCTGCGCTGCAAGCGGCGCAATGCATTCCTGCAGGACTGCGTGGGCAGGCGCGACTCGAGCAGTCGCGCCGCCTGCAAGGCAGACTCCAGGTCGCGGGCCCGGGCCAGGTCATGCCCGAGGCCACCGAACACCGCGTCCTCGACGCGATAGATGTATGCAGCCCCAGGCCGGATAAGGCGCAACACCGCGCGGATGCGCTTGAAGGTGAGCCGCGCCCGGTGGACGCTGGCCCGCGGATCATCCGCCCAGTGATCGAGCAGGCGCGTGGCATGGCGCAGCTGCGCGGCGAGGATGCGACGGATTTCCGCATCCAGGGACTTCCTGCGGCGGATCAGATAGGCCATGGCAGCAGCTCAGCCGATGCGCCAACACCGGCTTTGCCCGGTCAGCGTCTTGCAACCACAAGGTTGCCATTATGCGCCGCCCCGGAAGCCGGCAGGTCGGGGGCGGCGCGGCTGCCGCCGCTATTGCGCGGCCACCTTCGCCGTCTCCTGCTGGATGTAGGCGATGATGTTGGCGCGGTCCTGCGGATCCTGGATGCCGACGAAAACCATCTTGTTGCCCGGCAGGAAGTCGCTCGGCCGCTCCAGCCACTTGTCGATCTGCTCGGCAGTCCAGGTAATGCCGGACTTGGCGACCGCATCGGAATAGGTGTAGCCCGCCACGCTGCCGGCGTGGCGGCCGATGACGCCATAGAGCGTCGGCCCAATCTTGCCCGGCTCGGTCTCGGGCGCCAGGCTGTGGCAGGCACGGCACTGGAAGAACTGGATCTTGCCGCGGTTGAGATCCGCCTTGGCGATCATCGCCGCCAGTTCGGGGCTGGGCGGCGGCGACGGCGCGGCGGCCGGTGCCGCAGCGTCACCTGCCGCAGCTGGCGCTGCCGCCGGCGCCGCATTCCCCGGCGCAGTTTTGCTGCCGCAGCCAGCCAGCGCGGCCAGCGCCAGCACCAGGTAAACCACCACGAACCGCGACTTGCAGCGCTCGGACATCGGACTCTCTCTTTCGATCAGGTTGACTGGCGCCGCAGCTCGGCAGCGCGATGGATGGCACGGCGGATCCGCGGATAGGTTCCGCAGCGGCAGATATTGGTGATGGAACTGTTGATGGCTGCATCGTCTGGCTGCGGGTTCTGCTCCAGGAATGCCGCCACCGCCATGATCATGCCCGGCTGGCAGTAACCGCACTGCGGCACCTGCTCTTCGATCCAGGCCTGCTGCACAGGATGCAGCCTGTCCAGGTTGCCGAGGCCTTCGATGCTGGTGATCGAGCGGCCCGCCACCGCGGACACCGGCACCACGCAGGAGCGAATGGCCGCACCTTCCAGATGTACGGTACAGGCGCCACAGAGCGCCATGCCGCAGCCGTACTTGGTGCCCGTGAAACCCAGCGTGTCGCGCAGCACCCAGAGCAGCGGCATCTCGTCGGGAACGTCGACGCTGACTTCCTGGCCGTTGAGGCGAAACTTCACCATAGCGGCAGTTTAACCGCAGTGGCAGCCGTTTTGGAGGGTGCCGGCGCCCCTCTCGCACCGCTGGCTGCCGCTGCGCCGCGCCTCAGAGCTGCAGCGCGCCCGGGTTCATGATGCCCGCCGGGTCGAGTTCCCGCTTGATCTCGCGGATGGCGCGCGCGGCCTCGGCCTGGCGGCCTTCCATGTAGGCGTAGCTCTTGCCCACCTGCATATGGACCGCGCCCACCGACGCAAAGACCTTCTTGATCTCGCCGCGCAGCTCGCGCACCAGCGCACGTCCATCCGGGTTGGCGGGATACTTCGGCAGCAGGTTGAGGTACTCCTGCGGCAGGAAACGGTTGTGGAACAGCGTGCGGTCGTCTTCCCAGTAGAACACCGGCTCGTAGAGGAAGGCGTTGGTGTTGATGGCGAGGAACATGCCGCCCTTGTCCACCTTCAGCTGCTGCATGCGCGCGGCGTTGTCGGCATAGAGCCGCGACAGCTTCGCGTGGAACTCGTTCATCTTCGAGAACGGCATGATGCCGTGCATCGGCACCCAGCGCTCGCCCTTCGGCCCGAGCACGGCGTACAGCGGCATGAACGGCATGGCACGGATCACCGTCGGGATGGTGTTGGCCGTCTCCTGGCCGAACGGCGCCATCGCCGCGCGCAACACCGCCAGCTTGCCCTTGATCTCGCCCTGGGACACGCCCTCGACCGTGTAATGGGCCGAGTAATTGTGCCCGGACAGGAAGCGCTTGCCGGCCGCCGCCATCTTCACCAGCTTGCCGACGGCCTCCAATGGATTGCGTGCCGTCTTCGCCACCGCCAGTGCCGCAGCGACGGCATCCTTGGCACTCGCCTTGCCGAGCTGACCCTGCTGCAGCCGGGGATCGAGGCCGAAGTTGTCCGCCGACACGTTTTCGCGGGCGACCGCGGCCATGCCGGCGGCCATCTGCTCGAAGGTCTCGAAGCCGAACGAGGCCGCGCCGGAGAATGGCGGCGTCCTGATCAGCCGCAGGCTGATGCTGGCCTTGATGCCGAGCGCGCCCGCATCGCCGCAGAACAGGCCGGTGAGGTCCGGGCCATACCAGCGGAAGAACGGCTTGCCGTTGGCGGCCGCGAACGCGCCGGTGCGCAGGATTTCGCCGTTCGCCAGCACGATTTCGAAGCCGAGGATGGCATCGGCGGAGATGCCGTAGTTGCCGGAGCCCAGGCTGGCGCTGTTCTGCGATGCCGAGCCGCCAAGGGTGGCCTTGATGCCGGAGAATGGCCCCCAGAAGGCTGTGCGTACGCCCTTCTCCTTCAGCGCCTGCCAGAGATCGTGCCAGGTTACGCCCGGCTCCGCCGTGACGTACATGTCCTCGGTATTGATCTCGATGATGCGGTTGAGGCGCGAGGTGTCCACCAGCAGGGAATTCGGCGTCGCCGGCAGGTAGCCGTCGGTGTAGGACGCGCCGCCGCCGCGCGGTACCAGCGCCACGCCAGCAGCGGCGGCCAGGCGCACTACCGCCTGCAGTTCCGCGGTCGACCCGGGTCGCACCACGGCGAGCGGCAGTTCGAGGGCGTTGTAGACGTCCATCGCATGGAACTCGCGTTCCGCCGGATCGGTGAGCACCTGGTCGCGGCCGATGGCCCGGCCCAGCTCCTCGATGAGGTTGGTCCCTTGCATGAGGTTCGCGGACATGAATGATCACCCACCCTGTTGTCGTGCGTGTTGCGGATCGGGGCGATGGCCTGGCGCCCCAGGCGATCAGCGCCCGCCATGGTAGAGGGCCGGGCCCGGAAATTGAAGCCGCGTCACAATCCGGCCCGGCCCCAGCCCCCGGGGCCGGCCACCAGAACCAGCTACCGGACACGGCCACCGGGCCCGGCCACAGTGTGACCGCCATCAACGCCCGCCCGCGCCGACATAATCCAGAATCGGCCTCACGATCCCGCGACCGCGCGGCCCTACGCAACCGCCAACGAGGCCCCACCGTGTACCGCGAACACTTCAAGCTGAAGGACCGGCCTTTTACCCACGCACCTGGCGAGCGTACCTTCCAGGCCAACGCGACCATGAGCGATGCCCTCGGGCGGTTGCAGCAGTTGTTCACTGCACGCGATGCGGTCGCCGTGGTGACCGGCGGCCCGGGCGTCGGCAAGAGCACGCTGGTGGAGTACGCGCTAGCCGCACTGGGCAGCCGCATCCAGGCCGCCCGGGTGGACCTGCGTTACGGCGACCCCGCGGAGCTCTTCGCCGCCACCCTGATCGCTCTCGGCACCACCCCCTCGAGCATGTCACCAGCCCAGGTATTCCATGAGCTGCGCCTTGCCATGGGCCGTCTCGCCGCCGAGGACAAGCGCCTGGTGCTCTGCCTCGACATCAGCGGCATCAGCGCCGACATCGCCAGACACCTGCTGCGCATCGCCAACCTCGCCGGCGAGCGCGGCTGCCAGCTCAACATCGTGCTGATGGGCCCGCACCCGCTGCACCAGCAGGTCGATGTCCCGGCACTCATCCAGCTGCGCCAGCGCATTGCCTTTCGCCATCGCGTGCGGCCGCTGACGCTGGCGGAAACCGATCGCTACATCCGTCACCAGGTCGAGGCCGTGGGCGCGGATGCCACCGCGCTGCTATCCAGCAACGTCGGTGCCGCGGTCTACTGCTACGTCGCCGGCGTACCGCGCCTCATCAACACGCTGCTGGATGCCGCCCTGAGCGACGCCTGCCTGCAGGGCGTGCAGCGCCCGGACGGCAATTTCGTCAAGCGCACCGCAGAGGGCCTGGGCTGGAAGCCCATGACACCGCCGCAGTCTGCGAGCGACGCCGCGGCCCGTCCGGCCAGTGCAGCACCACGCCCGGCGGCCGTGCGCAGCAGTCCGCCGAAGATCGCGGCGGTTGCGAGCGCCGAACGACCGCGCAGTACAGCTGCCGCCGATGCTGCCGGCAAACCGGAGCTCCCCGAGCCGAGCGAACTGACGCTGGCCCTGCGTGCCGGCGCTGCCGCCGAAGCTGCCAGCGTCAGCCTGGCAGCTGAGAACCGCTCGCCGACCGCCGCCATCTTCGGTGGCAGCGATGGCGGGTCACGCAACGAGGTGCCGCCTCCGCCGGTGGCCATGGACGAAGTGGATACCAGCGCCACCGGCATGCTGCGCCTGCAGGATCTCGACGAGCGCTTTGCCGAGACCATCTTCGGCCGCGAAGCCGAAGCGGCAGCACGCCGGCGCGACTGAACCGGCTCAGTGCGGCCGGCTGCCGCCGGTCATCCAGGCCCGATCGCTATCGCTGCGGACCAGCCGCTGGCGCAGATCCCATTCCTGTCGCGGATCCTGCGCCACCAGCCACTGCACCTCACCCGCAATGCACATTGCCACCGGCACGCCACCACGGTAGAGCACGCGGTTGCGGGGCCCGGGCGGCAGCCGCGGTCCCGGCGTAACGATGCCGCAGAGGTTGAGCGGATCGGCTGCGGCAATGGCCAGTTCCTCCGCATCACCGCCGCGGCGCCGGACGGCGCGCAGCGCCTCCACCGCTTCCGGCAGCGCAAACTGCTCGCCACTGAAGCCACTGACGAAGCGCCCGCCACGGATCTCGCCACGCGCTTCCAGCCGGCGCCAGGCACGCGCCAGATCACGCCAGGGCGGCAGGAACCCGGCCTCGCGCCGCAACAGCGCACGGAATACCACACCATAGCGCTCGAGCAGCGCCCAAGCCACTTCGGGCGCCACCTCGCCGCCCGCGGCTGGCGCCGGCTCATGCACGACCAGGGACCAGCGCCCTGCCCCGTCCACGCCCGACGCGCCGGCACGCAGCGGTCGCGAAAAACTGGCGCGCCGGCTGGCGGGCGTAATCAGGGCGCGCAGGCCACTGAAGCTGTCCGAAGTCACCAGGCCCCAGGCCACCAGTTCGGCGAGCGCCTGCTCGGCCTGGGTACGCAGCAGCCCGGTCATGCGCACCAGGTCGATGAAGAACATCGCGCCGCGGCTCGCCAGGGCTGTTCGGATCGCCCGTGCGGCCGAGGATAGCGGCAGGCTGTCATCCGGCACCGGAGTCAGCAGCGGCAGCCAGGCTGCCGTCGCGCCACGGTCCACCAGTACGATCGGCGTCGCCTTCACCGGCCCGGCCCGGAGCTGGCCGGGCGCGGGGACCTCGGCCCCGGCGCGCAGCCATGCATACTGGCCGCTGCCGAGCACGGCATCGAGATCGGCCGGCGAGTAATGCGCCACTCGTGCCGGCAACAGTGCGGCTTCCCAGGCGGCCGCCGGTGCCGCAAAGCCCTGCAGTCGGGACAGCGTGCGCTGCACCACCTGCACACCCTCGCCGCGCCCGGCACCGAGTCCATGCCAGGCGAACAGGAACTGCATCAGCACCGCAGGACTCACCGGCTCCACCTGCTCGCGCAGGCGCTGCAGCGTCTGGCGATGGATGCGCGCCAGCAGCCGCCGGTCGCACCACTCCTCGGCGGCAGGCGCTGGCATGCGGTACCGGCCGCGCATGACCACGCCCTCGGCCTCCAGCGCCAGCAGTGCCATCTGCACCTCGCTGCCGGGCAGACCCAGCGGTGCCGCGAGTTCCTCGCCGGTCACCGGGCCCAGGGTCTCCAGCCGGCCACGCAGCAGTTCACGCAGCGCGTCCTCGCGTGAGCTGGCCAGGCTCCGGCTGCCACCCTGCACTGGCGCGATCACCGGCAACAGGACCAGATCGCCCAGCACGGCCTGCAGCTGCGCGAGCCGCTCGGCTGCCACCCAGAGCCGCTGCCCGCCGGCGGTCACCGACACCGTGGCGCGGCGTTCCCGAATCAGGGCCTCCAGTAGCGGCCGCCAGCTCGGCCCGTCACCCGGCTCCAGCCTTGCCTCGCGCTCGGTGATGAATCCGCCCAGGACCAGGGCGTCGTGCAATTCGTCGGCGTTGCGCGGGTCCGGCCAGGCTTCCTGGCAGACACGCGCAATCGCCGCCGAATCCAGCTGCGCCAGACTGCCGATATCGGCCGGGTCGAGCAGGTGGCGGCTGCGTACCGCCTGGGTGCGGCGTTCCTCCGCCGGAGCGTCGTCGAGGAAGGCAAAGGGGCGCGCCGCGAGGATTTCCTGGGCCAGCGGCGACGGCGCGGTGAGTTCGCGCAGCTCGACGCGCACCTCGCCGGCGGCAATGCGCGCCAGCAGCGCCTCGAGGCCCTCGATGTCCATCAGCTCGTGCAGGCAGTCATGCACGGTCTGGCCGACCAGCGGATGATCGGGAACCTCGCGATCACCGACGATGTTCTCGGCACAGGCGATCTGGTCGGGAAACACCACCGCCAGCAGGTCCTCGGCATCGCTGCGCTGGAACTGCGGTGGCACCTTGCGGCCATTGCGGAAGCGGCGCAGCGCCAGCGCCGTGGTGGCGACCCAGCGCCAGCGCATCGGGAACATCGGCGCCGCCAGCAATGCCTGCACCAGCACCTGGCGCACCGTTCCGGCCTTCAGGTAGCCGACGACCTCGGCCAGCGGGAAGCTGTGCACCGGGCCGAGCGAGATGACGATGCTGTCCTCGAGCGCGGCGGCCTGCAGCTCGTAGTTGAACTTGCGGCAGAAGCGCTTGCGCAGCGCCAGGCCCCAGGCGCGGTTGATCCGCGAACCGTAGGGCGAGTGGATCACCAGGTGGCTGTCGCCCAGCTCGTCGAAGAAGCGCTCGACGACGATGGTGTCGTGCGTCGGCAGCTCACCGAGCGCGACTCGCGCGGCTGCCAGGTACTCGACCAGCTGCATGGCCGCCACCGGCGCCAGGCCGAGTTCACGTTCCAGCCAGGCGCGGGCCCGTTCCTCGCCAAGGTCCAGCGCCTCGGCCACCTGGTCGCGCAGGCGTGACACGGCCCGCGACATCTCGTCGCTGCGCCCCGGGGCCTCACCGAACCAGAACGGGATGTTGGGCGGCTGGCCCCGCGCATCGGCCACCAGCACGCGGCCGGTCTCCACCTTCACGATGCGGTAGGAGGCATTGCCGAGCTGGAAGATGTCGCCGGGCATGCTCTCGAAGGCGAAGTCCTCGTTGAGCGTGCCGATCGGGACCTCCTCCGGCAGCAGCACCACGTCGTAGTCGAACTGGTCGGGAATGGCACCACCGTTGGTGATGGCGGTGAGGCGCGCACCGGCGCGGCCGCGCAGCCGGCCGTTGACCGCGTCATGGTGGATGTGCAGGGAATGGCGGCCGCGCCGGGTGGTGTAGCCATCGGCCAGCATCTGCACCACCTGGTCGAAGGTCGCGCGTGACAACTCCCGGTAGGGCCAGGCACGGCGCAACACCTCGTAGAGTTCCGCCACCGGCCACTCGCGGCAGGCCACCTCGGCGACGACCTGCTGCGCCAGCACGTCGAGCGCCGGCCCCTGCAGCCGGATGAGGTCGAGCTCTTCGCGGCGCACCGCATCGAGCAGCGCCGCGCATTCCACCAGGTCATCGCGTGACAGCGGAAACAGCCGCCCCTTGGGCAATGCCGCCACGCCATGGCCCGAGCGGCCCACGCGCTGCAGGAAAGTGGCGATGGCGCGCGGACTGCCGATCTGGCAGCAGAGGTCGACCTCGCCGATGTCGATGCCGAGTTCCAGCGAGGCGGTGGCCACCAGCGCCTGCAGCCGGCCATCCTTCAGGCGCTGCTCGGCATCCAGCCGGTGTTCCCGGGCCAGGCTGCCGTGGTGTGCGGTGACCGCATCGGGTTCGAGCCGCTCGGCGAGATGGCGTGCCAGGCGCTCGGCCAGCCGCCGCGTGTTGACGAAGATCAGCGTCGTGCGGTGCCCGCGCACCAGCGTTGCCAGCCGGTCGTAGATCTCCGCCCAGGCTTCGTTCGCCATCACCGGCGCCAGCGCCGGGCCTGGCAGTTCCAGGCCGAGGTCACGCTGGCGCACGAATCCCGCGTCCACCACTGCGCAGTGTCCGCTGCCGGCGCCGAGCAGGAACTCCGCCATGCGCCCGATGGGCTTCTGCGTCGCGGAGATGCCGATGCGCTGGATCGGCGAGGTTACCAGCGCCTGCAGGCGTTCCAGCGACAGCATCAGGTGGGCGCCGCGCTTGTTGTCCGCCAGCGCATGCAGTTCATCGACGATCACGGTGCGCACCGCGCCCAGCATCTGCCGGCCAGATTCCGCAGTGAGCAGAATGTAGAGCGACTCGGGCGTGGTCACCAGGATATGCGGCGGCTGGCGGCGCATGCGGGCGCGATCTGCGGCCGGCGTGTCTCCGGTGCGCACCGCGGCGCGGATGCCGAGTGGCTGCAGCACCCGCGACTGGATCCCGGCCAGGGGCTCCTCGAGGTTCCTGCGGATGTCGTTGGACAGCGCCTTGAGCGGCGACACGTACAGCACGCGCACTTCATCGCCGAGCGTGCCGGCCGCCGCCTCACGCACCAGCGTGTCGATAGCAGCGAGGAACGCGGCCAGTGTCTTGCCGGAACCGGTGGGGGCGGCGAGCAGCGCGTGGTGGCCCGCCAGGATGGCCGGCCAGGCACCACTCTGCACGGGCGTGGCGGCCCCGAAGCGGGCGTCGAACCAGTCGCGGGTTGCCGGGTGGAATTCCTGGATCGCCATGCGCCCGGCCGTCACCCGCCGATGTAGTACATCTCCACCTTGTCGGTATCGGGTCCATTGGCGGCGCGCAGTTCGCTGTAGCGGTCCTCGCGGCGCTGCCAGGTGCCGCGGACCAGCTCGGCCAGCTGCGCATCGCTGGCGCCGGCGCGCAGCGGCCCCTTGAGGTCGAGGCCATGGGCGGCGAACAGGCAGGTGAACAGCTGCCCGTCGGAAGACAGACGTGCCCGTGTACAGGAACCGCAGAACGGCTCGGTCACCGATGAAATGAAGCCCACCTCGCCCTGGCCATCGGCGAAGGCGTAGCGGCTGGCGACCTCGCCGCGGTAGTTGCTGCCCACCGGCTGCAATGGCCAGCGGGCGCTGATCCGCTGCAGGAGTTCCCGCGAGGGCACGGTATCGGCCAGCCGCCAGTGGTTGATGGTGCCGACATCCATGTACTCGATGAAGCGGACGATGACCCCGGTACCGCGGAAATGCGCGACCAGGTCGGGCACGGTGTGGTCGTTGACGCCGCGGATGACCACCGTGTTGATCTTCAGCGGCGTGAGCCCGGCGCTGATGGCTTCGCGGATGCCCTCCAGCACGCGTTCGCGGTTGCCGCGCCCGCCGCTCATGGCGACGAAAACCGCGTCATCCAGCGAATCGAGGCTGACGGTGACGCGCGCGAGGCCGGCGGCCTTCAGCGCTGCCGCATGTTGCGCCAGCAGTATGCCGTTGGTGGTGAGCGCGATGTCCTCGATGCCCGCCACGCGCGAGAGGTCGCCGATCAGGTCCGGCAGGTTGGGCCGCAGCAGCGGCTCGCCGCCGGTGATCCGCAGCTTGCGCACCCCGAGGCCGGCGAAGACCTGAACCAGGCGCTGGATCTCCTCGAAGGACAGGCGTTCACTGCTCTTCAGGAACTCGAAGTCCTTGTGGTACTTGTCTTCCGGCATGCAGTAGGGGCAACGGAAGTTGCAGCGGTCCATCACCGAGATGCGCAGGTCCTGCAGCGGCCGCTGCAGCCGGTCCTGTACCGCGGCTGCGCGCGTGCCACGCCAGGTCACGATCTTCTCGCCGCTGTCCGCCATCTCTGCATCCTGCCCGGAAACACCTTTGCGCGTGACGCTAGCACAGGCCACAGGGTCGCTCCAGCGCGCAGCGCAGCGCCCTGCCAAATGTCAGTGTCCGCAGCCCGGGGCCACGGCGTTACTTATATACTTCCGCGGTCCTTCCCTCCCTCAGAGTCGAGCCGGTGGCACTGCCTGATCGCATGCGCGTGGTCGAAATCCGGGAGCCCGGCTCGCCCGCCGTGCTGGTTGCCGGCGAGCGCCCGCGCCCGGAGCCAGGCCCGGGCGAGCTGCTGATCCGCGTGGCCGCGGCAGGCGTCAACCGCCCGGATTGCCTGCAGCGCCGCGGCCTGTATCCGCCACCGCCGGGTGCCTCCGATATCCCGGGCCTGGAGGTGGCCGGCATCGTCGCCGCCCTCGGCCCGGGCAGCACGGGCTTCCAGCCCGGCGACCGCGCCTGCGCGCTGGTGACGGGCGGCGGCTACGCCGAATACTGCGTGGCTCCGGTCCCGCAGTGCCTGCCGGTGCCGTCGGTGCTCTCGCTGACCGAGGCCGCGGCGCTTCCGGAGACCTTCTTCACCGTCTGGAGCAACGTCTTCGAGCGCGGGCGGCTGGCACCCGGCGAGACGCTGCTGGTGCACGGCGGCGCCAGCGGCATCGGCACCACGGCCATCCAGCTCGCGCAGGTACTGGGCTCGCGCGTGTTCGCCACTGCCGGCAACGCCGCGAAAGCCGAGCTCTGCCGGCGCCTCGGCGCACAGCGGGCGATCGATTACCACGAGGAGCAGTTCGTCGAGGTCGTGCGTGCCGAAACCGGCGGCCGCGGCGTCGACGTGATCCTCGACATCGTCGGCGGCAGTTACCTGGAAGCCAACCTCAATGTGCTGGCAGCCGACGGGCGCCTGGTGGTGATTGGCGTCCTTGGCGGCAGCCGCGGCACACTGAACCTTGGCCAGCTGCTCAGCCGGCGGCTGACCATCACCGGTTCGACACTGCGGGCCCGTGAGGTTGCCGAGAAGGGCCGCATCGCCGCGGCGCTGGCGGAGCATGTGTGGCCACTGCTCGAGCGGCGGGCGCTGGCCCCGGTGCTGCAGGCGAGTTTCCCGCTGGCCGAGGCGGCGCGTGCCCACGAGATCCTCGAGGCCAATGCCGCCATGGGTAAGCTCGTCCTGGTCGTGGACGCCGGCCTGTGAGCGCGCGCCAGATCCTCGAGTCCTTCGCGCGCTGGCGCAGCGCCTCGCTGCCGCTGGTGCTGGTCACAGTGGTCGAAACCGAAGGCTCGACCTATACCAAGGCCGGCCATCGCATCCTGCTCACCGGCACCGGGGAGTACCAGGGCCTGGTGAGCGGCGGCTGCCTGGAGGGCGACCTCGCCGAGCACGCCCGCGAGGTCCTGGCGGACGAAACCGCGCAGCTGCTCACCTATGACCTGCGCGACGATGGCAACGAGGTCTTCGGCCTCGGCCTCGGCTGCAACGGCCTGTTCCGCGTGCTCCTGCAACCGCTGCTGCCGGCGACGGGTTACGCGCCGTTCGCGGCGATCGCCGAGCAGCTGCTCGGCGCGCACCCAGCCACCAGCGCCGTCGTCGTGACCAGCAATGACCCGGTCCTGCCCGTGGGCGCCACGCTGGTGAGCGGTGCCGACGGCGACGTGGGCTGGCAGCTGCCGCAACCCTGGCAGGCCAGCCTGGCCCGCGGTTGCGTGCAGCGACGCAGCGCCCGGAAGGGCGAGGTCGCCATCGAGGGCGTCGACGGTCGTGCTGCCCGGGTCCTCTACGCGCCGCTGCGCCCGCTGCCGCGGCTGCTGGTACTCGGCGCCGGCCTGGACGCCGTGCCGCTGGTCGAACTGGCGAGCCGCCTCGGCTGGCGCGTCACCGTCGCCGACCGCCGGCCCGCGGCGCTCGCCCGTGGCGATCTCGGCGCCGCGGAGCAGTTGCTGCTCATGGCACCGCAGGATCTCGCTCGCAACCTCGATCCGGCCCGCTATGCAGCGGCGGTGGTGATGAACCACCACCTCGACAGCGACCGCGCCTGCCTGCATGCGCTGGCGCGCACGACCATGCCCTACATCGGCCTGCTCGGCCCCGGCGCGCGGCGCGAGCGCCTGCTCGCCGACCTCGGTGCGGCCGCTGGCGATCTCGCCGGCCGCCTGCGCGGGCCGGCGGGACTCGGCATCGGCGCAGACTCGCCGGAAACCATCGCGCTGGCGATCCTCGCCGAGATCCATGCGCTGCTGGCCGGGCGGCTGGACCTCGTGGCCGGGAGCCGCTGAATGGCCAGCGCAGCCCACCAGCGCATCAGCGTCGAGGAGGCCACGGCGCTCATCGCCGCGGCGATGCCGCACTGGCCGGCGCAGCGCGTGCCGCTGGAGCAGGCACTCTCCGCGGTGCTGCGCGAGGACCTGCTGGCCGAGCGTGACCAGCCGCCCTTCGACCGCGTCACCATGGATGGCATAGCTGTGGCTGCCAGCGCCTTCGCCGACGGCCGGCGCGAATTCGAGGTGGCGGGCACACAGGCGGCGGGCGCGGCCGCAATGCACATCAGCGACAGCCGGCAATGCGTGGAAGTCATGACCGGCAGCGTGCTGCCCGCCGGTACCGACAGCGTGATCCCGGTGGAGCGCATCCGGCGCAGCGGCAACCACGCCAGCGTCGAAGCCGGCTACAGCATTCGTGCCGGCCAGTTCGTGCACCGGTGCGGCTCGGACCATCGCCAGGGCGCGCGCCTGCTCGCCGCCGGCAGCGTCATCGGGCCTGCGGAGATGGCGATCCTCACCCTGGGCGGCCGCGCCGACGTGGCGGTCGCCGCCTGGCCGCGCATCGCGGTCATTTCCACCGGCGACGAACTGGTGGAACCCGGTGTCGCCATCGGCGCTTCGCAGATCCGCTCCTCCAACGACCGGGCGATCGCCGCGGCGTTGCGTCGACGCGGCTTTCCCCGGGTCTCGCGCAGCCTGCTGCGCGACGATCCGCAGGAACTGGTCCGCGAAATCGGCCGCCTGCATGCCGCCAACGAGGTGCTGGTACTCTCCGGCGGCGTCTCCATGGGGCAGTTCGATCACGTGCCCGCAACGCTGGCCGCACTCGGCGTCGAGGCCATCTTCCACAAGGTGCTGCAACGACCCGGCCTGCCGCTGTGGTTCGGCCGCAGCGGCGACGGCCGGCTGGTATTCGCACTGCCTGGCAATCCCGTCTCCAGCCTGGTCTGCCTGGTTCGCTACGTGCTGCCCGGCCTCGCACGGGCCATGGGCGCCAGCGAGCGTCCGGCGCAGCGGTACCGGCTGGCCACACCGGTGGACTTCACGCCGGACCTGACCTGCTTCCTGCCGGTCACGCTCGCCTGCAGCGACGCTGGCGAGGTGGCGGTGGTGCCGCGCCCGACCAACACCTCGGGCGACTTCGTCGCGCTAGGCGGCACCGACGGCTTCGTGGAACTGCCGCGTGGCCAGGACCATTTTCCTGCCGGGTATCCGGCCCGCTATTACGGCTGGTGATACCGATGGCCCAGGCCTTCCCGCAGTTGCCGACCCACGCGCAGGGCGCCATGCAGTCGCCACCGCCCGCCGGCAGCTGGTTCCAGCAGTTGCTGCGCAACGCGGCCGTGCTGCGCTACACGCGCCGTGCGGTCGAGCTGGTCTGGTCCACCAACCGGCAACTCACCATCACGCTCGCAGGCGTCACGCTGCTCGCCGGCCTGCTGCCGGCGGTCGCCGCCTGGATCGGCAAGCTGCTGGTGGATGCCGTGGTCGGCCAGGTCAACGCGGTGCATGCGGGTGCTGCACCGGACTTCAGCCGGGTGCTGGAACTGGTGCTGCTGGAAGGGCTGGCCATGGCTGCCCTCGGCGCCGCCCAGCGCGGCATCAACGCCTGCCAGTCGCTGCTGCGGGCCCAGCTCGGGCAGCGCGTCAACGAAATGATCCTCGCCAAGGCGCTGACGCTGGACCTCACGCAGTTCGAGGACGCCGAGTTCTACGACAAGCTGCAGCGGGCGCGCCGCGAGGCGTCCACGCGCCCGCTGTCGCTGGTGATGCGCAGCTTCGCGCTGTTCCAGCAGCTGGTGTCGCTCGCCAGCTTCGGCGTGCTGATCGCGCAGTTCTCGCTGTGGGCGCTGGCCCTGCTGGTGCTGGCCGGCCTGCCGGCCTTCGTCGCCGAGACCAAGTTCTCCGGCGACAACTTCCGGCTGTTTCGCATGCGCGCCCCGGAGGCGCGGCTGCAGAACTACCTCGAGATCGTCATGTCGCGCGAGGACCATGCCAAGGAGGTGCAGCTGTTCCAGCTGGGGCCGATGCTGCTCGAGCGCTACCGCGCCATCTTCCGCAAGATCTACGCCGAGGACCGCGCCCTCACCCTGCGCCGCGAGAGCTGGGGCATGGCCCTGGCGCTGCTCGGCACCGCGGCCCTGTACGGCGCCTATGCCTGGGTCGCAGTAGCAGCGGCAGGCACCAGCATCACGCTGGGCGCGATGACCATGTACCTGGTGCTGTTCCGCCAGGGCCAGGGCGCGATCTCCGCGAGCCTCGGCTCCATCGGCGGCATGTACGAGGACAACCTCTACCTCACCAACCTCTACGAGTACCTGGAACAGGCGCCGGCCTACCGCTGGGGCAGCGGCGCGCGCGGCCCGCAGCCGCAGGATGGCGTGCGCTTCGAGGACGTCTCCTTCACCTACCCGGGCGCGGCGGCGCCGGCGCTCGACGGCGTCAGCCTGCAGATCCGCCCGGGCGAGAGCCTGGCGCTGGTGGGCGAGAACGGCGCCGGCAAGTCCACGCTCATCAAACTGCTCTGCGGCCTCTACCAGCCGACCCGCGGCCGGGTGCTGGTGCACGGGCTCGATGTGCGCGAGTGGGATCCGCAGGCGCTGCGCCGCCAGATCGGCGTCATCTTCCAGGACTTCAACCGCTACCAGTTCACCGTCGGCGAGAACATCGGCGCCGGCGACGTGCAGGCCTTCAGCGACGAGCAGCGCTGGGAGGACTCCGCGCGCAAAGGCATGGCCATGCCCTTCATCGAACGGCTCGAGCGCCGCTTCGCCACCCAGCTCGGCAGCTGGTTCCGCGGCGGCAAGGAACTCTCCACCGGGCAGTGGCAGAAAATGGCGCTGTCACGCGCCTTCATGCGCATGACTGCCGATATCCTCGTGCTCGACGAACCCACCGCATCCATGGATGCCGGCGCAGAAGCCGAACTGTTCGCCTACTTCAGGGAGCACACGCGCGGGCGCATCTCGATCCTGATCTCACACCGCTTTTCCACCGTGCGCCAGGCCGATCGCATCGCCGTCATCGAGCAGGGCCGCATCAGCGAGTACGGCACCCACGACGAGCTGCTGGCACGGGATGGCCTGTACGCGAAACTGTTCCGGCTACAGGCCGAGGGCTACCGCTAGGCCGGGGGCGGCAGCGGTCAGGCCAGCGCCTGCTCCGCTGGCAGCCAGCGCAGCCGCTGCGCCTGGGCCACCGCCTCGCAGGTCACCACGCCACGGTGCACGTTGAGTCCCGCCTGCAGGCCGCCGTCCTCCAGCAGCGCGCGCCGGTAACCCTTCCCGGCCAGTGCCAGCACGTACGGCAGGGTCGCGTTGTTCAGCGCGAAGGTGGAAGTGCGCGGCACGGCGCCGGGCATGTTGGTCACGCAGTAGTGCACCACGCGCTCGTCGACGAAGGTGGGTTCGGCGTGCGTGGTGGGCCGGCTGGTCTCGAAGCAGCCGCCCTGGTCGATGGCCACATCCACCAGCACCGAGCCGGGACGCATACCGCGCACCATGGTGCGGGTGACCAGCTTGGGCGCCGCGCCACCCGGCAGCAGCACCGCACCGATCACCAGGTCGGCATCCGCCACGTACTCTTCGATGGCATGCATCGTCGAGAAAATGGTGTTGAGGCGGCCGCCGAACTGGAAATCGAGTACCTGCAGCCGCGGCAGCGAACGATCGATGACCGTGACCTGTGCCTCCATGCCCATGGCCACGCGCACCGCGTTGGCGCCCACCACGCCGCCGCCGATGACCAGCACGTTCGCGGAGCGCACGCCCGGCACGCCGCCGAGCAGGATGCCGGCACCACCCGCCTCGCGCTCCAGGCAATGGGCGCCCACCGGCACCGCCATGCGTCCGGCCACCTCGCTCATGGGCGCGAGCAGCGGCAGTGTCTGGTCGGGGCCGGTGACTGTCTCGTAGGCGATCGCGACCACGTCGGCGGCGAGCAGCTGTTGCGTCTGCGCCGGGTCGGGTGCCAGGTGCAGGTAGGTGAACAGCAGCTGCCCCGGCTTCAGCAGCGGAAACTCCGCTGCCTGCGGCTCCTTCACCTTGACGATCATCTCCGCCGCCGCATAGACCTCTGCGGCCACGCTGCCGATGCTTGCACCGCAGCGACGGTAATCGGCGTCGTCCATGCCGATGCCGGCACCGGCGCCACTCTCGACCATGACCTCGTGCCCCTGCGCCACCAGCTCGCGCACGCTGGCCGGCGTCAGGCCGACCCGGTATTCGTGGTTCTTGATCTCCCTGGGCACGCCAATGTGCATGCGCTCGTCCTCCTGCTGCAATCCGGGACCAGGCCGGTGGCCACGCTAGCCCTTTCGGCCCAGCCGGACAAGAATGGTTCGCGCCGGGAGGTAGAATGCGATCCCCACAGCAGCACATCCAGCAGGGAGCCGGCCTTGGCCCACGACGAGAAGAAAACGCGCGAGTTCATGCCGCTGTCGATCGCGGTGCTGACGGTCTCCGACACGCGCACGCGTGCCGACGATCGCTCCGGTGACCTGCTCGCCTCGCGCATCGAGGCCGGCGGCCACCGCCTGGCCGCGCGCGGCATCGAGAAGGACGACATCTACCGGATCCGCGCCGTGGTTTCCGCCTGGATTGCCGACCCTGCCGTCGATGCCATCATCACCACCGGCGGCACCGGGCTGACCGGCCGCGACGGCACGCCGGAAGCGGTGGCGCCGCTGCTCGACAAGGAGATCGCCGGCTTCGGCGAGCTGTTCCGTAGCCTCTCGTTCGACGAGATCGGCGCCTCGACGCTGCAGTCGCGTTGCCTGGGCGGCGTCGCCAACGGCACCTTCCTGTTCTGCCTGCCCGGCTCCACCGGTGCCTGCGCCACCGGCTGGGACCGCATCCTCGCCCCACAGCTCGACTACCGCACGCGGCCCTGCAACTTCGTCGAACTCATCCCGCGGCTGCTGGAGAAATGACATGACCCAGGCGTCGGCCCCGCATCACCTCCCCATCCTCGAGGTCTTCCAGTTCCCCTGCCTGGACGACAACTACGGCTACCTCATCCGCGACCGCGAGGCCGGGATCTGCGCCAGCGTGGACACACCCTCCGCCGCCGCCGTCGAGGCGGCGCTGGCCGAGACCGGCTGGAAGCTCGACTTCATCTTCAACACCCACCACCACGAGGACCACACCGGTGGCAACCTCGAGCTCAAGGCACGGACCGGCTGCCGTATCGTCGGCCCGCGCGCCGACGCCGCACGCATCCCCGGCATCGACCAGCAGGTCGGCGAAGGCGATGTCGTCACGCTCGGAAGGCACCGCGCGCGCGTCCTGGACACACCCGGACACACCCGCGGCCACATCGTCTATGTCTTCGACGAGGACCAGGCCGTCTTCGTCGGCGACACGCTGTTCTCCATGGGCTGCGGCCGGCTGTTCGAAGGCACGCCGGAACAGATGTGGATCTCGCTGCAGAAGCTGCGGCGGCTGCCGGACCCGATGCGGGTGTTCTGCGCCCACGAGTACACGCAGAAGAACGCGCATTTCGCCATCGGCCTGGAACCGGACAACGCGGACCTGCGCGAGCGCGTCGCCGAGGTGGACCAGCTGCGCGAACTCGACATGCCGACGGTGCCCTCCACCATCGGCCGCGAGCGGCTGACCAATCCCTTCCTGCGGCCCGACAGCCCCGAGCTACAGGCCACGCTCGGTCTCCGCGGCGCCTCGCTGATCGAGGTGTTCGCCGAGACCCGGCGGCGGCGCAACGAGTTCTAGGCAGCCGCAGCCGGAACGGTTACACTGCCGCGCCCTGCGGCAGCGGGCCGGTTCCCGCGCCGCTGCCCCGCAGGCAGGTCCCAGTGCGCCCGTAGCTCAGCTGGATAGAGCACCAGGCTACGAACTTGGGGGTCGGGAGTTCGAATCTCTCCGGGCGCGCCACCCTTGCCGCATCCAGCCGCCCCGCCCGGGGCCGGCTGCGGTTGGCCACCGTGGAACGGATGCCCGCAAGCTTTAGCCTTCATGTCCGTTCGGTATTACGGTAAAAAAGCCGTGTAAGTTACTTATTTGACAGGTTATAGTGACTGGAACAAACAGAATAAATGGTGCCAGACACCATTAAAGCGATGAACCCCAGCCCTGCCGCCAGACTCCAGGGTAGCCAGCGTCGGCGTGCACTGGCACTGCGGATTGCCCAGGCCCGCCAGGCCACGCACCAGATACTCAAGGCGCTCGCATTACCGGCCAGGACAGCCAGGCGCCGAGTCGGCTAGCGTCGTCCTCCGCCGCCCGGCCGAAAGATATCGACGGTCAGCGTGAAGCTGCGCTCCTCCAGGGGATGCAGCGCGCCGACACCGACCACCTGCCGGGCGATTTCCTCGCCGCGCTCGTTGCGGATGGTCAGCACCATGGAATATTCCCAGGACTCTCCCTCCGCCGGGTGACGGATGGTGCCCGATACGCGCAGCGGCGACAGCTCGGCAACCGCCGCGGGCGGATCGGCGGCGCGCTCGAAGCGCAGGTAGCCCTGGCAGGCGGGGCAGATGCTCGCACTCTCGAGGATGGTGGTCTTGCAATGCGGGCACAGGCGCGTGCGCCCGGCGCTGCTCCTGGCAGCCGTGGACCGGCCGAGGAACAGCGGCCGCGTTGGGTTCGCCATGGTCGCGAACCGCTCAGGCGCTGGCCGCCACTGCCTTCATGCCCTTCTCGTCCCAGCCGAACTCCGCGTTGCCGCGCATCTTCGAGCCCGCGGCGACAGTGAGCGTGCCCGCCTTGACGTCACCGGCCAGTACGCCGGATTCCAGGAGCTCGACGCGGGCAGCACCATTGATGTTGCCGTGCAGTTCGCCGGCGATCACCACCGTCCTGGCATAGACCTGCCCGGTGAGATGGGCACCGGGTTCGATGGTGAGGTTGCCGTCGACGTGGACGTCACCCTTGAAGCGGCCGGCGAGACGCACGTGGCCGGCGCCTTCGATCTTGCCCTCGATGGCGAGGTCGGCAGCGATGACGGTTTCCTTGGCCACGGGCCGCTCGGCCCGGCGTGCAGCCTCGGCCGGCATCGGCATGGGCGCAACTTTCTCCGGCTCACGCGCCGCGGCCGTTGCCGTGCTGGCGGTCGGGACCGGGTTTGCGGGCGGGGGTGATTGTTCTTTCCACAGGGCCATGTTCATGTCCTCAATCTTGTTTTGGCCAGAAGCGACTAATTACACGCAAGTTACGGCCCAGGTCAAACCGGATTGCCCAGCTCCCGGAAAAGCCTTGGCGGGCCAAGGCATGGCAGCGGGGCGGCAGGCGAGGTGACAGGCCCAGCCGCGCAGCTCAGCGGCTGTCAGCAGGCCACAGCGCCTGGAAATCCCGATGCACGCCGAGGTCCGCGCCGTCGCCCGCCAGCTGCGATGGCCGGAAGCCGGAGGCGATGGAGCTGACGGTGACCCGTCGATCCTCCACCGTGAATTGCGCCCGCCACTGCTTCACCGCCAGCTGCAGGCCAGTATCGAGGCGGCGTATGCGCCGGTAGGGATGCGGCTGCGGCCCAAGCGCAAGTGTTGCCACCAGGCGTTCGCGCAGCGGCAGGTCGCTGTGGGCCTCAATCCAGGCCACCTGCTGTTCCGCGAGCGGCTCGAACCCGACCTCCCAGGCCGGCAACGGATCGGCCGCCGCCTCGAGCCAGCCGCTGCGCGCCGCCGGATGCGCATCCGTGTACGGCACGTAGGGCTTGAGGTCGAGCACCGGAGTGCCATCGAGCATGTCGGCGCCGCTGACGAACAGCGTCAGGCCCTCGATGCGTTCCAGCCGCAGCGCCGAGAGGCCAAGCGGATTCGGCCGGTGCGGTGCCCGGGTCGCGAACACGCCCTTGCGACCGGAAGTGCTTCGTGGCGGCAGCACCTTCGGCCGCCAGCCCTGGTTGAGGTGAAACCAGAACAGCACCCAGATGTATTCCCAGCCGTCGAGGTCCTCCAGCGCGTGCTCGAAATTCCGCCCGGGATAGAGGTGGATCTCGGCGCCGAGGTCGGCTGCCGCGGCCGGCTGCCGCGCGGCCTCGACCCGGCTCAGCACCGGCGCCCGCACGATGCCGATCGGCTCGAGGACCAGCGCTTGCGGCAGCCGTCCCGACATGACCTGCCGCTCAGGAACCGGCAGCAGGCGGCGGCGCTGCCGTCGGCAGCAGACGCACCTCGCGCTGCGGGAACGGAATGGAAATGCCGGCGGCGTTGAGGCTGTCGTAGATGCCCATGGCCAGCGCGCTGGTGGTGACCAGCAGCCGGTCCGCATCCGGGGTCCAGGCCAGCACCTGGAAATTGAGCGCGCTGTCGCCGAAGCCCGTGAGCGCCACCACCGGCACCGGTTCGGTGGCGACATCCGGCGTGCGGGCGCAGACCTCGAGCAGAAGCGCCTGCACCTGGCGTGGGTCGCTGCCATAGGCAACGCCGACTGCGACCTCGATGCGGCGCATGCGATCGGACAGGGTCCAGTTGGTCACCTCGCCGGAAATGAAGGTGCTGTTCGGCACGATCACATCGGCACCGTCCGCGGTCCGTACGGTCGTGGCGCGCAGGCCGATGTCGCTGACGCGCCCGGTACTCTGCCCCACGGCGATCAGGTCACCGGCCTGGAACGGCCGCTCGAAGGCGAGCACGATGCCGGAGACGAAGTTGTTGACGATGTTCTGCAGGCCAAAGCCGATGCCGACGCCGAGCGCGCTGACCACCAGGGTGAGCTGGCTGAGCTGGAAGCCAGCGGCCGCCAGCGCCATCAGCATGCCGACCGTCAGCAGCAGGTAGTAGATGAGGCGTGAAGCCGCCGCGCGCGCACCGCTGGCGAGCGGCAGGCGCGTCAGCACGTCCTCGTCAAGGACGAAGCGCGTGAAGCGCGCGATGACGACCGCCAGCGTGATGCCGATTCCGAAGGCCAGCAGGTCCAGCAGCGACAGGCTGATGCCGCCCACTTCCAGTTTCGCCCCGGCAAATTCCCGCAGCGCATCCCACAGTGGCGCCGAAAACGGAAAGACACGGACCACCACCGGCAGCGCCAGGAACAGCAGCGCGAGGTTCACCAGCTGGTGCCCGCGGCGACTGACTTCCCCGGGGAAGTCGCGCACGGCGCGCAGACGCCGCAGGGCCGGGCGCTCCAGCAACTGCTCCCAGATCTCGCCGAGCACCTGCGAGAGCACTGCCAGCACCACCGGCAGCAGGGCAAACAGCAGCACGCCTTCCACCAGCTGCCGGCCGAGGCGCACGTAGCCGATGATGATCGCCACCAGCCCGGCCGCCACCAGCAACTGCGCGGCGGCCAGTGCCAGGCGCGAGACGCCCAGCAGGCGCGGCGGCCGCGCAGTGGCCGCAAACGCCGCGTAGGCCGTGGCCAGGCGCCGCAGCAGCAGCCAGCTGGCGGCACCGATCAGCAGGAAACCGAGCGAGCCTGCGGCATGCCCGCCCAGCAGCAGCGTCAGCCAGGTGCCCACCACGCTAAGCAGCAGCAGGCTGCGCAATGGCAACCGCACGCTGGCAGGCACCATCAGCGGCAGCAGCGGCCAGGCGGCACCGACCACCAGCACGATGCGCAACAGGCCCACGCCCGCAGGCAGGCGCAGGTCCGCCAGGTCCGCCGCGAGCACGGCCCAGATGAGCACGGCGGCAGCAAGTGGGCGGCGCACGAACAACTGGCCGGCCGCGGCCTCGGCGCCGGCATGCAGTGCCACCCGACGTAGCATCAGCAGGCCCACGACCAGCAGCCCGAGCAGCAGCAGTGCCATGAAGCTGCGCTGCGGATAGGTCCGCACCATGTCGGCAGCGCTGTTCCAGGTCTCGACGACGCTTTCCCGGAAATCGATCCTGGCCGGTTTCCGGCCCGACAGCGACCGCCACAGTGGCGGCTGGTCCGGGGCCAGGGTTGCCGCCGTATCGGCGCGATAGGCTGCTTCAATGTCCGCGAGGGCCGCGCTGATGCTCTGTTGCATGTCGCTGGCTCGATCCGACTGGATCACCACCGCATCGAGGGCGTGCACCGTGGACACCCGCAACCGCTCCAGGCTGCTGTCCAGGGCGAGCATCCGGGAACGCAGCGCTTCGGGCACGTCAGCGGCCTGAGGTCCGCTGCGCACCTGCCGGATGAACTCGCTGCCGGTGCGCACGACCTCGCGCCCGCGCTCCAGGCCGGCAGCGCGAACATCGAGCGGCGCACGCGCTGCAGCCACGCTGGCGGCCAGGCGCGTCAGCGCCTCGGCCAGGCTGTCCTGGTTGATGGGCGACAGCAGCGCCAGCTCGGCGGGTGCAGCTTCCGCCAGCCGGGCGGCGAGCTGCGGTTCGAGGGTATCCAGCGCACGCTGCACGGCTGCCAGGTCCTCGGGTGCCGCGAGAGAGGCCTCGACCGTGGCGACGGTGCCGGCAATGCGATCCAGCTCCCGCGACAGCTCGACCATTGACAGCGGGGCGGGAGCAGCCGCTGTGGGCAACGCCGCTGGCGCGGCGTCCGGCACCGGCGCGGCAGGCAGCGCGGGCACCGCCGCCAGCATCGTCCAGAGCAGCAGGAGGCCGGGTGCGGATTTTTGCATGGCCGCGATTGTAGCGAAGTCGCAGCCGCGGCAGGCCGTGCTTCAGTAGAGCAGGAAGGCGCGGCGCTCCTCGGCCCAGGCGGCTTCGTCACGGCCGGCGAGCGCATCGAGGTCGCCGGGCATCGCCGCGGGATCATCGACCCACCGGCGCAGCAGCTCGCTGCCATTGATGACGTCGATTGCCAGCCTGCCCTGCTCGTACTCGTAGGGGAAATCACGCCACAGCGGATAGTCGGGCCGCAGGCTGCGCAGCGCCTTGAAGGCCAGCGCCTGCAGGCGCCATGGGCGGAAGGCCTGGTGGTCGTAGCCGCGCGCATCGACGTGGACCTGAAGGCCGGCGCAGAGCTGGCCGACGTGCTTGTGGAAGGTCGGCTCGAACCAGCAGGCACGCAGCCGGCAGCCTGCGAGCCAGTCGGGCGCGAGCTGCCGCATCCGGCGCAGCAGCGCCGGCGCATCGAGATCCGGCGCGCCGAACAGCTCCAGGGGGCGCGTCGTGCCGCGGCCCTCCGACAGCGTGGTGCCCTCCAGCAGCACGGTGCCGGCATAGCAGCGCGCCATGGCGAGACTCGACGCATTGGGACTCGGATTCACCCAGCTGCGCTGGCGCAGCGGCCAGCCATGGCCCGGCGCGGCATCCGGATTCCAGCCGGCAAGCGGCACCACGCGGAAATCGACGTCGAGCCGCAACTGCTTCAGGAACCAGTGGCCGAGTTCGCCCAGGGTGAGGCCGTGCCGCATCGGCAGCGGGCCCGCGCCGACAAAGCTCTCCCAGCCAGGTCGCAGCATCAGTCCTTCGACCGGTCGGCCCACCGGGTTCGGCCGGTCCAGCACCCACACCGCTTTGCCGAAGCGGGCCGCCTCCTCGAGCACGTAGCGCAGCGTGGTAATGAAGGTATAGATGCGGCAGCCGAGGTCCTGCAGGTCCACCAGCAGGACGTCGAAGGTATCGAGCATGGCCGGCGTCGGGCGGCGCACCTCGCCATAGAGGCTGAACACCGGGATGCGATGCACCGGATCGACGTAGTCTGGCGACTCGATCATATTGTCCTGCTTGTCGCCGCGCAGGCCATGCTGTGGCCCGAAGGCGCTGGTGAGCCGCAGGCCACGCATGCGCGCCAGCAGGTCGAGGCTGTGTCCGAGATCGGGCAGCACTGAGGCCGGGTGAGCCAGCAGCGCCACCCGGCGGCCCGCGAGTTCCTGGCGCAGTGCCTTGTCGCTGCGCAGCCGGTCGATACCAAACTTCATGAAAGCCGCCGTCCCCCTTGCGTCAGGCCGCTGGCGACGCCGGGGCCAGCTCCAGCACCCGTGCCGCCGCATGATGGAAGTCCGGCGCACCCGGCGGATGCCGCAGCGCCCAGTGGCTGATTGTGCCTGATTGCGTCTCGATGACGGCGCAGAGCGCGATGTGCAGTGGGCCACTGGTTGCCGCCAGAGGCGGTAGCCTGGCCGAGATCGCCAGCGCCCGTGGGCCGCGTGCGCAGTGGATGCCGGGTGGCGCCACCAGCGCCTGTGGCCTCATGCCCTGCCGGTAGGCGTCGAAGCGATACGCCGCCCAGTCACCCGATGGCGCGACATTCAGTTCGAGGTAAGCCTCCAGGCCAGGCCCGCCGATGAAGGCCTCGAAACAGCTGTGCTGCCACAGCCCGTCTGCCCGCCGGCCGGTTCGCGGTGCCGGCAACCGCAACGCATGGAGGTCGGCCGCCAGCTCCCACTGGATCACCAGGCCCGCATCGGCAGCACGGCTGGCGCTGGCGTCGAGCCGGGTGACGGGCGTGGTACCGGCGTCCGGGTGTGGCAGCAGCTGCATGATGCCGGCGAGTGTACGGGCAAACCCGCCGCGGGGAAGCCGCTGGCGGGATTTCAGTCCCCGGGAAATGCAAAACCCCGGGGGTGGACCCCGGGGTTTCTGCAGGCGATCGCAGCGTCGCAGAGGTTCAGCGGATGGCTGGCCGTCGGCGGCGCCAGAAACCCACGACCCCCAGGGCTGCGCCAAACAGCCAGGCCACGCCGGGCAGCGGCACCGCCGCCAGGTTGAGTACGCCGGAGTAGCTGCCGCCGCTGGCACCGCTGGCATCACCACGCACCTCCAGTACATAGGTACCGGCGGCCAGTGCGATCGGGTCCATGACCGAGTAGGTCACGTTGCCGGAGACCAGGGTCGTGCTCCAGTCGGCCAGGCAGCCGCCCTGGCAATCGCCGCCCGGGTTCTTATTGCCGGCGAAATCCACCGGCAGGGCGTAGAGGCGCAGCTGCAGGTTGGCGACGGCGAGTGAACCAAGGCTGACGCTCGAGGCGACCGCGTTGGCGATGGCGTCCTCGGCGATGGTGAAGATGTAGTCGTCGTAAAAGCCGTAGGAGGCTGCCGCAGGGAAATCCGGATTGGTCGGCGCGAGGAAGGCGTTGCCGAAGAAATCCGAGCCGGGCACCACCACGATGCTGTCGGCACCGCCGCCGGTAATCACATTGACGCTGCCGTTGAAGGTGGTGGAGTAGCCGAGTGGCAGGGCCTGCGCGCCGGTTGCAGTGCACAACCAGGCAACCGCGACCAGTGCCGCGGCGTGCAACGCTCTAGAAATATTCCTGGAAATATTCATGGCCATTCTCCCCGGATACCACTTGTTGTTCTGGCATTGTGGCAGTACTGCGGATCGACCCAATTTTAACCGATCTGTGGCGCCTTTACCTGCGTCGCGACGAAGCCCTTGAGGGCTGCCATCCGCGCCAGCCAGGCGGCCAGTGCAGGCGTTGCCGAGTAATCGAGCTTACGGCCCATTTTTGTCATAAGGTAGGCGGCGATGGCGAAATCCGCCACGCCGAGGCTGCCAAGCAGGTACTCACGGCCCTGCAGCTGGTTGTCGAGGATCTTCAGCAGCGGCTGCAACGTGCTGGTGTCTTTTTCTTCGGCAGCCTTCAGCGCACCCATGGCAGGCATCAGGTGGCAGCTCTGCCAGTGCAGCCAGCGGTCGACATCGGCGCGGCCGCGCGCGTCGCCGGGCAGCGCGTTGGTCTGCGGGAAAATCGTCGCGAGGTAGGTAAGGATGGCGTTCGATTCCCAGAGCCGGAAGTCACCGTCCACCAGTGCCGGGACCCTGCCCATGGGATTGATCGCCAGGAATGCGGGCTGGTGCGTCTCCTCATCCTTGAAGCTGACGTGGTGCACCTCCACCGGCAGGTCGAAGTGGCGCACGAAGGCCTCGACCTTGCGGTTGTTGGGCGTGATGGTGAAGGTGTACAGGCGCATGACTTGCTCCGGTGGCGGGGCCGGCGGCGCGGCTTTTCCCTATTATTGCCGCATGGGTCGCTGGAAACCACCGCCGCCGAAGGCCTCGCCGTATATCACGCCTGCGGGCCATGCGGCATTGCAGGCGGAACTGCAGGCGCTGTGGTCGCGGCGCGCCGGGGTGGTGCAGGCGCTGGCTGCCGCCGCCGCCGAGGGCGACCGCTCGGAGAACGCCGAGTATCTCTACCGCAAGCGCGAGCTGGCCGGCATCGACCGGCGTATCCGCTACCTGCAGAAGCGGCTGCCGGAACTGCAGGTGGTGCGGCAGGCCCCGGCCGCGGGACGCGTGTTCTTCGGCGCCCGCGTGCAGCTCTGGCGCAGCGATGACACCGAGGTCGAGTACCGCATCGTCGGCGCAGACGAAACCGACGCCGCCACCGGCGGCATCAGCATCGACTCGCCGCTGGCGCGCGCGCTGCTGAAGAAGGCGGTCGATGACGAGGTCGAGGTACAGGTCCCGGGTGGTACCGAGCGTTACGTGGTGCTGGCGGTGCATTACGATTGAGGCCAGGCCGCGGCCAGCGGCACGGAGACCAGACGATGCTGTCGAACTTCCTCACCAGTCTGCTCAGCCGCCGTGACCTCCTGGGCAGCAGCCTGGCACTGGGCACCACCGCCACGGTCCCCGGAGATGCCAGGGCCGCCGGGCGCAGCCGCGGCCTCGACTACGCCGATCCGGTCGACAACCTCTACGCCTTCGGCAAGATCTGGGCGGGATACGAGCAGCCGGTCATCGGCGGCTTCCATGGCCTCATGTACGCGCGCATCCCGGGCCGGCGCATGATCCCGCTGTTCGGCTACACCGGTACCGGCACGCTACTCGCCTGCCAGGAGGCCGATGGAGACCTGCGGATCAAGTCTCGCGAAACCGGCTACTTCACCGACCTCGCCAGCGGCGACATCCTCGAGACCTGGGACAACCCGTTTACCGGCAGGACGGTGCCGGTCTACCACTTCTACAACAACCTGCTGGCGGGCAGGATCGGCAAGGAAATCCCGAAATTCTTCCTCGGCGGTGCCGGTGACAGCCCGACCCTGATGAACGAAGGCACGGTGTTTCCCGACAGCGCCGGCCGCTACCCGTTCCTGCTGCCCTTCCAGTCCTGCGGCGACGACATGATGCTGTCCTGGGATTACACCCACGAATACAGCAACCCGGTGACGCCAGAGGGCTGGCCGCGCGCTTCGACCGGTGCGCGCATTACGCCTTCGGAACACTTCACCTTCAATTTCAGCCGCCGCCAGCTGGAAGACCGCGACCTGCCCACGCTGCGTTTCACCGCCGGGTTCTCGCGGCTCTCGGAGTGCTGGCCCTTCATGCAGATGGGTGGCACGCCCTACGCCGGCATCACGCTTTTCGGCCGCATGTTCAGCCACAAGGGCCTGCCGGGCACCGGTGACGTACCGCCCAAGGTGCTGGCCTACATCGAGAAGCATGCGCCGGAGTACCTGACGCTGCCGGCGACCTGGGAGCCGGACAACTCCCGTGTCGATACCTGGAAGGCTTACGCGCAGGACATCGCCCCGGAGAACCCGGACTACCCCTGGCAACCCGCAGCCTTTCGCGTGCCCTCGGGCCAGGGCAGCCTGCCGCAGCGGCGCCGCTAGGCCGCCTGGCGCACCGCCGTGTCTATGCCGCCGAGCGCGGCGAGCAGCTCTTCGAGCAGCTGCGTCAGTTCACCAGTCATGAGCGCGAAGTCGATGTCGAACTGTTCACGCGGGTCTTCGCCCTGCGCGTGGTCGTCCTTGTAGACCTCGAGGAAACGCACCCGGCAGAGCTGCAGGTTCTGGTTGAGGATGAAGGCGATGCGCTCCTGCCAGACCAGGCCGAGGCGCACCGGCTGCTTGCCGGCAGCGAGGTGCTGGCGGATTTCCGCGCCATCCAGCGCATGGCGCGCATAGCGGATGGTGGCGCCTCCGGCATCCGCGGCGCGCAGTTCGAGGTCCTGGTCCACCGCGAAGCGCCCGGGCGGTCCGCCCTGCCCCAGCCAGGCGGCCATGCTTCCCCGCGGCGCCTGTCGCGATTCCAGCGGCTGCACTGGCAGGCCGCCGAGGCTGTCGCGCAGCACTTCCACCAGTTCGTCCGCACGGCCCGGGGACGCGGTGTTCACGGCGAGCCAGCCCTGGCGCGGCGCAAGCCAGGCGTGAGTCACGCGCCGGCGGGTCAGTGCCCGCGCGCGCAGCTCGTCGGCCACGCGCGCCTTGAGTTCACGCATCTGCCGCCGGCCCACCGGATGCCCCTGGGTCGCGGCAAGCTGCGCCGCGCGGCTGCGCGCTTCCTGGTTGACCACCGCCGCGGGCAGCAGTTTCTGTTCCTGACCCAGCGCCAGCAGGCAGTGTCCGCCCAGGGCGTGGACCAGGGGGCCGTCGGCCTCGTCACAGGACACCCAGCCCCGGGTCTGCAGGTCGAAGCTGCCGCAGGGCCGCAGCGGCCGGGCAGCCAGTAGTTGCTCAAGATCGGCGGCGCTGCCGGACCAGGGCTGCTGGAGGCGATAGAGCGTGAGATTACGGAACAGCACGGCGACACCCTGCGCGAAAAGCGCGCGAGTATACCGGAGCCCGCCGTCGCGATGGCCGGGTCAGCGCCTGGCGGCCAGCACGCCGGCGCGCCGCAGCTCGCTGGCGATGCCGGCGGTGATGTCGTCGATGACCGCGCCCTGGGAGTCTTTGTCGTAGGCGGTGGCGTCGACGACATAGACCAGCGAAGCATCGTGGACCGCGTAAAGGTTACTGGACACCACCGCGGTGCGCTGCACGGTGAAGGTTGATTGCTCGTTGGTGAAATCGACGTAGGTGACGGGCAGGCCAAAGGCGCCATAGTAAGAATCGTAGCCGTAGCCGATGGGCTTGTAGTACGCCTCGCTGCGCGTTTCGCTGCTGCCGCCCTCCTTGACGCCCACCCTGCCGTCCACCAGGCGGGTCGAGAGCACCGCGTCGGCGCCCAGCACCTGCACGGCATGCACCACGGCCTCGCGCGTCAGCGGTTCATCCGAGCGCATCTGCGAGCAGCTGGTCATGGCCCGGACACCTTCTCTGACCAGGGAGTCCATCATCATCCGCTCGAAGCGGCAGCGCGTGTTGTACGCGGGCGAGACGCCGACGACCAGCACGGCGCCAAAGGCCTGGCCGCGGGCCGCGCCCTCGGCCCAGGCTCCCTCCACCCGCGTTGGCCGGCTGCAGCCCGCCAGCGTGACAGCGGCGAGCAGCAGCCAGGCGAGGTGCCGCCAGTGACATGCGAATTCCGTGATCATCATCCGGGTGTTCCGTGGTACAGCTGTGTGCATGATACGGCGATTCGCCGGACGACGAGGCAGTCCTGCCGCCCGGCCAGTATGCCTTAGCAAGGCATCCGCCTCGAGTGAGCGGCGTCCGCTGCTATCATCGGCGGATGCCTGAACCCATCACCGCACTCGGACCGGTCGGCGGCAGCGAACGCATCCAGGCGCTCGACGTGGCGCGTGGCGTTGCCGTGCTCGGCATCCTGATCCTGAACATCTGGTCCTTCGCCGGACCGCAGGCCTTCTTCGACTACCCGCTGGCCATCGCGGAGCGTGCCGGCTGGCCGGTCCAGACCTGGGCGGTGGTCCATACGCTATTCGAGGGCAGCCAGCGCACACTGCTGTCGTTGCTGTTCGGCGCCGGCGCACTGCTGGCCCTGCAGCGCTTCGAGCGCAATGCGCCGGTGGCCGTGGCGCGGCGCACCTATTATCGGCGCAGCTTCCTCCTCATCGCCTTCGGCCTCGTCAACGCCTACATCTTCCTCTGGCCGGCCGACATCCTGTTCGCCTATGGACTGGCGAGCCTGTGCCTGTATCCGCTGCGCCGCCTGCCGACACGCTGGCTGCTGCTGCTCGCGCTGCTGGCACTCGCCATCCCGGCGGGCCGGCACCTGGCCGAAGTGAGCGAACTGCGGCGGCTGGAAGCGGTATCGGTCGCGGCGCTGGCCAAGCGCGGCCAGGGCGAGGAACTGGATGCAGCCGCAGCCAGCGACCTCGCCGCCTGGGAAAAAAAGCTCGCCAAGGCCCGGCCGGATGCATCCAGCCCCAGGCTGGCCGGCGAAATCCACGCCATGCAGACCGGCAGCCTGGCGCAGGTCGCGGCACGCCAGGCGCGCGTGAGTTTTGTGCTCCAGGCCTTCGTCACCACCAACTGGTGGTTCCTCGACGCACTGGCGATGATGATCGTCGGCATGGCGCTGTGCCGCGAGGGCCTGTTCACGCGTCCGGGCAAGGCCGCAAGGCCGGCGTGGATGGCCGCCGGCGGCTTCGCCATCGGGCTGCCGCTCGCGCTCTGGCAGACCCAGGCCCTGCTCGCCAGCGACTTCCATCCGGTGCAGGCCGAAATCGTCAAGGTGAGTTACGACCTGCGCCGCTTCGCCATGGCGATCGGCTGGCTCGGGCTGATCCTCTGGTTCTGCCAGGCCGCGGGTGGCCAGGCCATCAAGCGGGGGCTGGCGGCCACGGGCCGCATGGCGCTGACCAACTATCTCGCGCAGTCGATCCTCTGCGCGCTGCTGTTCTATGGCTTCGGCCTCGGCCTGTACGGCAAGCTCACCGGCCTGCAGCTCTACGGGGTGGTGCTGCTGGTCTGGGTAATCGAGATCGCCTGGAGCAACTGGTGGCTGGCGCGCTTCCGCATCGGGCCCTTCGAGTGGATCTGGCGCTCGCTCAGCTATCGCCACCGCCTGGCCTGGAGCGAAGGCCCGGATGCGCTGCTGGCAGCGGCTTCCGGCACCGGGCAGCGTCGCTAGGTCGCGCATGACAGCGACTCGTGCCGTCGCCTCCAGGCTGCGGCCGGCCCCGACGGCCCTGGTCACCGGCTGGCTGTTCGCGCTATACCTGCCGGTGACCGGCTGACGCGCCTTCAGCGCAGCAGCGCATCGTTGCCGGCGATGAAGCGGGTGACGATCGTGTCACCCTGCTGCCAGGCCAGCTGCAGGCCACCGGCACGGTTGGCGACCACCGGATACATGCCGGCGCCAAGCTCCACGGGCGCAGAAAAGCTCTTGCCCTGGTCGCGTGACAGGCCGAGGAAGACGCGCCGCTCACCGGCGAGCTTCGTATGCCAGACTGCCACCAGCTTGCCGTCGATCATGGCGAGCACCGGCGCATCGGAAACCGCGGCACCCGGCTGCAGCGCCACAGCCGGCTCGAAGGTCTTGCCGCCATCCAGCGAACGCGACAGTGCGGCGCCCTGCGGGTCGGCACCGCCATCGTAGGCGGCCGCGTAGACATGGTTGCCATCGACGACGATGGACGTGGGCTTCAGCGGACAGGCCTCGATCTTCCAGTGGGCCCCGCCCCAGCGCGCGCGCGGCTGGAAGGACTTGCCGCGGTCGGAGGAGATGGCCACAGTGCTGTCGCGGTTGCCCTCGGCGCTCACCTGGCGCGAGCCGAGGTAGATGCGACCGTCGTAGACTGCCGCGGTGGCCTGGCAGCAGGGGCAGACATCGGCCGGGAAGACTTCGAAGTCACGGCCGAAGGTCTTGCCGTTGTCGTAGGACACCGCCGAGAACAGCTTGCCGTTCGGGCTGTCCTTGCCCATGTCGCGGGTGTCGACCCAGTAGGTGTACACGCCACCCTTGTCATCGGTGGTCATGGTGCCGAAGCACTCGGCATTCGCCAGCCCGCCGTGGACGATGTCGCTGTTGTCGGAATCGGCCACGGTGCCGAGCACCACCGGCGCAGAGAAGCTGCGGCCGCCGTCGGTAGAGCGCGTGTACATCGGCAATACGATGGGCTTGCCGTTCTTTTTGTCGATGCTGTTGCCCGGATAGAAGATGTGCAGCGTGCCATCCGGCGTGGCGCTCAGCCGCGGCTTGCTCACCGGGAAGCCCCATACCGCGCCGGGTGTGGCGTTGACACGCACCGGCGTGCCGTAGGTCTTGCCGCCATCAGTCGAGCGCAGGAACCAGAGATCGGTCTCGGCGAGGTGGGTGTGGCCTTCCTTGCTGGCGGCACCGGCAGCGGCGATCTTCTCGCCCTCCGGCGTGCGCTCCATCCAGATCACGTTGATGCCGCCATCACCGGAGATGGCGAGCTCCGGTGCCATGGCCTTGCGGCCGGCCGGGCTGATGATCGTGGAATCGGCGGCCATGGCCGTGCCGGTCAGGGCAAGGGCGATGGCGCAGAAGGCGAGGCGGATCAGCTGTCCCATGGAAGGCTCCTCCCGTTGTCCAGCGCCGATTGTATGCCCGAAACCGCCTCAGCCCACCACCCGTTCGATGATCGCCTCGATTTCCGCCATGAGCCGGGTCCAGGTAGCGGCATCGGCCAGATCCTCGCCCATGAACCGCGGCGCCTTCACGGCGCGCATGGCGAGGTAGCTCGCCGCCGCCATCATGACCACCATGGTCAGGTGGTGGTCGCGGAAGTCGCGGTTGCGGGCAAACAGTGCCGCATGATCGCGGCCCACCTGCTTGCGGATCTCGCCCAGTGCGCCGGAAATCGCCGTGGGCGTCATGAGTTCGTCGGCCAGCATCTCCACGCGCACCGGATCGTCGCGGTGCACCTGGGCATTGCGCACCACGATCTTCTTCAGGACCTGCGCCGCCGTGGCGCCCGGCGCGCCGGACAGCGGCACCATGTCCACCAGCTTGGGCCAGATACGGTTTTCCCGGCCCCAGGCCTCCACCAGGCCGGGCAGGCCGCCGAAGTACCGGTACAGCAGCGCCTTGCCGACCCCGGCCTCCTTCACCACCTCGTTGACGCCGACAAAGCGCAGGCCGTGGCGTTGGACGATGCGGCCGAAGGCCTCCACCAGCAGCGCCTCGGTGGCTTCGCGCCTGAGCTGGCCCTTACCCTTGACCGGGCCCTTGACCGGGCCCTTGACCGGGCCCTTGATCGGGCCTTTGACTGGGTCCTTGACCAGGCTCCTGGCCGGGTTGCTGGCCCGGCCCCTGCCCGGCCCTCTGCCCTTGCCGGTTTTCCGCGCGCCGGTGGCCGCGGTCGCCTTGCTGCCTCGCATCTGCTTCCGCTTCGTGGTTGACATGGCCATGGCCGCAGATTAAGAATTTGTGACCGACTGGTCAATTTCTTTGGCCGGGACGATTCGACAGCGGATGCCGCGGGGGCATGCCGCGTCTTCGATTCAGCCACTGAGGGAGCGGCGTCATCGTGCTGGAAGCCATCGACCTGAAGAAAACCTACGGCGACTACCAGGCCCTCAAGGGGTTGAACCTGCGCGTCAACGGCGGCGACATCTACTGCCTGCTCGGCGCCAACGGTGCCGGCAAGACCACCACCATCAACCTGTTCCTGAATTTCGTCACGCCTACTTCCGGCGTGGCACGCGTGAACGGCATCGACGTCAACGCCGATCCGCTGCAGACCAAGCGCTACCTCGCCTACATCCCCGAGCAGGTCATGCTCTACGGCAACCTGACCGGCATGGAGAACCTCGAGTATTTCGCGCGGCTCGGTGGTCACGACGAATACTCCGCGGACGACTACCGCGGCTTCCTCAGGCGGGTCGGCCTGCAGGAAGACGCCGCTGGCCGGCGCGTGAAGACCTACTCCAAGGGCATGCGCCAGAAGGTCGGTGTCGCCATCGCGCTCGCCAAGCAGGCGCGTGCGCTGCTGCTCGACGAGCCGACCTCCGGCCTCGATCCCAAGGCCAGCAACGAGTTCTCCGAGCTGCTGGTGCAGCTGAAATCCGAGGGCGCCGCGATCCTCATGGCGACCCACGACCTGTTCCGCGCCAAGGAGACCGGCACCCGCATCGGCATCATGCGCGGCGGCCAGCTGGTGCAGGAACTGTCCACCGACGAGGTCTCCCACGCCGACCTCGAGCGCATCTACCTGGAGCACATGCACTGAGCCGGCCGCCGGCACAGGGGGAGCCACCGCCATGATCGCCACCATCGCCCGCAAGGAATTCCTGGAGATCGTCCGTGACGGCCGCTTCAAGTGGACGGCCGCGCTGATGGTCCTGCTGCTGGTCACCGCGCTGCTGGCGGGCTGGCAGCGCTTCAACAGCTACTCGCAGATCCAGGCCACCGCTCAGGGATCCACCAACACGCAGTGGCTGAAGCAGGGCGACAAGAATCCCCACACCGCCGCCCACTACGGCAACTACGCGTTCAAGCCGCTCGGTCCGCTGGCGTTCTTCGACAGCGGCATCGTCAACTACGCGGGCACGGCCGTGTTCATGGAGGCCCACAAGCAGAACTTCGCCATCGCCCGCCCAGCCACCGACACCAGCGCTGTGGCGCGCTTCGGCGAGCTCAACGGCGCCATGATCCTGCAGGTGCTGCTGCCGCTGCTGATCATCTTCCTCGGCTTCACGGCCTTCTCGGGTGAGCGCGAGACCGGCACGCTGCGCCAGCTGATGAGCATGGGTGTCAGCCGTGGCAGCCTGCTCTGGGGCAAGGCGGCGGGCATCGCCGCCGCCGTGCTGCTGGTGGTGCTGCCCTGCCTGGCGGTGGGTGCGCTGGCACTGGCGGCCACCGGCCTGCAGACCGCGGGTGGCGGTATCTGGACTCGCGTGGCACTGATCGGCGGTGCCTACCTGGGCTACGCCGCGGTGTTCCTGTTCCTGACGCTGGCGGTCTCCGCCTGGGCGAAGACCGCCCGCACGGCGCTGATGGCGCTGGTCGGCTTCTGGGCCTTCACCGCCTTCATCATGCCGAAAACCGCCGCGGAGGTTTCCCGCCTGGTCGAGCCCTCCCCCGCCTTCGGCACCTTCATGGCCGAGATGAAGGAACACCAGAAGCGCGGCATCGACGGCATCTCGCCGCGCATCAAGCTCGCCCAGTACCGGGGCGAGCTGTTCAGGAAGTACGGTGTCTCCCGCGTCCAGGACCTGCCGGTGTACTGGACGGCGGTCAGCATGCAGAAGCTCGAGGAGCTGGACCATCCGGTGTTCGAGCAGCACTACAACGCGGTGCGTGACGAATACGCGCGCCAGCTGCGGCTGCAGGACCGGCTGGGCCTGCTGGCACCGTTGCTGCCATTGCGCTCGATCTCCATGACGCTGGCGGGCACCGACCTGATCCAGCACAACAGGTTCATGGCGGAAACCGAGGTCTTTCGCCGCAACATGGTGCTGAAGATGAACACCTACCTGTCGCAGGCGGCGGCGAACCTCAACGGCGTCAACAGCGCCACCAACTACATGATCGCCAACGAGGACGTCTTCGCCATCGTGCCGCCGTTCCGCTACGAACCCCCGGCCCTGCGCGACGTCATCGCCTCGCAGGCCGGCAACTTCACCCTGCTGGCCGGCTGGCTGCTAGCCACCATCGTGCTGGCACTGGTTGCCGTCAAGCGCATGAGCCTGGAGAGAAACTGATGTACCGCCTCATCATCTCCCACGAAACCCGCTCCCTGGCCCGCACCGGCGCGCTGTGGGCGATCCTTGCCCTGCTGGTGTTCGCTATCGGTTTCGCCGCCTTCGCCGGCGGCCGCGCGATCACGCGCCAGGCGAAGGGCGCAGCCGATGCCGTCGCCTTCGAGAATGGCGAGCGCGCGAAGATGCGCCAGGACACCGAGGCCTACGCCGCGGAAGTAGCTGCCAGTGGTGGCACCTACGAGTTCGCCACCGTCAACCACGTTCCCGGCCGCGGGCCGCCGCAGGGCACCAACGCCGGGGTCGTCGGCGCCGAGACCGCAGCCTACGTGGTGCTGCCGCCCACCGGGCTGGCCGCGCTGTCTATCGGCCAGAGCGACGTGCAGCTGAATTACCTGCCGGCCTCCATGGGCACCACGCTCGACATGATCAAGAACCTCGAAACCGAGAACCCGGTGAACCTGCAGACCGGGCCGTTCGACATCGCCTTCGTGGTCATCTTCCTGCTGCCGATCTTCATCCTCGCCATGACCTACGACCTGCTCTCCAGCGAGAAGGAACGCGGCACGCTGGCAATGATCCTTGCCCATCCGGTTTCGCTGCGCGAGCTCATGGCCTCGAAGATCGTGGCCCGTGCCGCGGTGATCCTCGCCGTCGTGGTGGGCTTCGGGCTGCTGGCGCTGCTCAGCGTCGGCACGCAGCTCGACCAGGCCGAGACCTGGGTCAGGTTTGCGCTGTGGATCATTGCCACCCTGCTCTACAGCCTGTTCTGGTTTTCGCTGGCGGTGCTGGTCAATGTCTATGGCAGAAGCTCGGCCACCAATGGCACCATCCTCGCCGGCATCTGGCTGATCCTGGTGGTGGTCGTGCCCACGCTCGTCAGCCTGCTGGCGACCACCCTGTACCCGGCGCCCTCGCGCATGGACCTGATCGTTGCCGCACGCGAAGCACAGACCGCGGGCGAGAAGAACATGGGTAGCGCGCTCGACCGGTTTTATTCCGAGCACATGGACCAGGTGCCCACCGGCGACCAGCGCGCCATGGACTTCCTGACGCTCGCCCAGGCCAATGCCGCGAACATCGAAAAGGCCCTGCTGCCGCTCTACGAGCAGTTCCGCGAGCAGTCCCTGCACCAGGAAGGCCTGGTGCAGCGCTTCCAGTACCTCTCGCCGGCGATCATGATGCAGCTGGCGCTGAACGAGATCTCCGGTACCAGCACCGCCCGCTACCAGGACTTCCTCGACCAGGCCTTCCGCTTCCGTAGCCAGTGGAATGACTTCTTCGCCAGCCGCTTCCTCAAGCGCGAGCCGCTGCGGCCGGCGGATTACGACCAGTTCCCCAGTTTCAGCTATGTGCCGGAGTCGCTGACCACGGTGCTCGGCCGGCTGGCGACTTCGCTGGCGGGCCTGCTACTGGTCTGCGCCGGGGTGACGCTGCTGCCCTTCGTCGGGCTGCGGCGCTACCAGGTGGCGGCGCGCTAGCGCGGCGGCATCACGGGGCCCGGCGCGGGAAATCCTGCAGGGCGATGCCGACCGCGCGGGCCACCGCCGCCGCGTCCAGCGAACTGCGGTCCACCTCGCCGGACACCGTGCCGTACCAGACCTCCCGGCGGGTCGCGGCATCGATGGCGTGGATCACCAGCGTGCCCTCCTGGTAATTCTTCACGCTCGGGGTGCCGACGTTCACCGAGCCGCCGACATTGCCGCTGAAGCCACCCATGCCGAGGCCGATGCGGAACGGGCTGGATTTCACCTTGTCCTTCAGCGTCGTCTCGTAGGTCACGAGGAACCCCGGGCTGGCTGCATCCTCGACATAGCCGCGGCCGGTGAGCTCTGCCTGGATGGCATCGCGGATCCGGGCATCGAGCAGGCGCGTGGGCTGGTCCCCGGCGCCCTCGCCGAGCGCGGGCTGCCAGGCGAAGCTGCGGTAGGCGGCGATGTCTGTCCCGGGATCCTTCTGGGACTCATGCCCCGGCGCTGAACTGGTGGCACAGGCGGCGAGCGCGCACAGCAGCACCAGCAGTCCGGCGGTTTTCAGGGTCAGGCGCATGGCGGGTCTCCTCTGGCAGGCATGGACGGCATCCTAGCGCGCCGCGGACCCGCGCCGGGAAAATATGTCAGGCACCTTTTAGGGGACGGGCGGCTGGTGGCGGTGAACTGCGGTATGATCCGGCCATGCTGGCTACGCGCGTCAGGCAAAAGGACAGCGTCTTCTACTTCGTCGCCTACCCGGCCGAGGACCTGCTCGGGAAGGTGCGCTTCATCAGCCGTTTCTATGCCGAGGGCGACCGCATCGCGGCGGAAGAAGTCGCCGCCGGCGACGAGGTCGGCCAGTTCATCTCCCGCATCGAGTCCACGGACAAGGCCTTCCAGCGGCAGCTCTCGAAGAGCAAGGTCGCGGCGATCAAGAATTTCTACGACACGGCGGTGAGCCAGCCGCCCATTCCGGGCACGGTGCTGCTGTTCACCAGCGAGACATTGCGCTTCGATCCGCTCGACCGCTACGACAGCGTCGGCAACCTCGAGGTGCCACGCGGCCGCTACCTGATCATCGACGGCCAGCACCGCCTCGCCGCCCTGCACTTCTACGCAAAGGAACATCCGCAGGACGCGAAGACCATGCACGTGCCCTGCGTGATCTTCGACGGCAAGAGCGAGGACTTCGCCACCGAGATGTTCGTCATCATCAATTCCACGCCGACGCGCATCAACAAGAGCCACCTGGTGGACCTCTACGAGCGCGTTTCCTGGGCGGCGCCCGACAAGAAGTTCGCTGCCCGGATCGTCGACCGGCTATACAACAGCGGCGACAGCCCGCTGCGCTACAAGATCAACCGCCTCGGCAACCGCAGCCGCCAGGAGAAGTGGATCCTGCAGGCCGAGCTGTTCAGCGAACTGCACAAGTGGGCGCTGGCCGACTGGCGCAGCCTCGCCCGCCGCGACAACCTGGCGCGCGATGCCGAGCGCTACTACGAGCGCCTGCGCGATTTCCTCAAGGCCGCCGAGAAAGTCTGGGGCGAAGCCTGGGGGCACGCTGGCTACATGGTCACGCGGCCGGTGACGCTCAAAGCCATGCTGCGCGTGTGTTTCGATCTCTGCCGCGAGGATGCCGAGCCCGCCGAGGGCCGCCAGGCCCGCTGGCAACGCCGCCTGGCCCCCTGGGCCGGCAAGCTGCGCGAGTTCCGCAGCGAGGGCTTCTACGAACGCTTCCCCGCCAAGGGGCAGATCGAGCGCGTCGGGCGCATCCACCGCGAACTGGCGCGTGCCGCGGGGATCGAGGTCAAGCCGCGGAAGGACTCCGCAGGCTAGCGGGCGCTCGCCTCGTCCACCCCGCTGGTCTCCGGGTAGCGGCCCAGTGCCAGCAGCAGCAGCGCACCGCTGACGAACAGCAGGCCAGCGACGCCGAGCATCCGGTCGTAGCTGCCAGTGGCATCGCGCACCCAGCCGTAGGCGGCCGGTGAGGCCGAGGTCGCCAGCGCGAATCCCATGTAAAGAAAGCCGTAGATCCTGCCGTAGTGCGCCATGCCGAAGTAGCGGCCGGCGAGATAGGCGATCAGGTCGGTTTCCGCACCCGAGGACAGCCCGAGCAGCGTGACGGCCAGCGCCGCGGCCGGCAGCGTCAGCTCGCTGCCCATCAGCAGCACACAGGCCAGTGCCGGCAATGCCAGCAGCGGCAGCGTCACCAGTGGCGCCCAGAAGCGATCGAGCAGCAGGCCGCTGCCGATGCGGCCGACCAGCACCGACAGCCCGAGCAGGCTCATCAGCGGCGCAGCCTGTGGCGGCGAAAAGCCATTGGCCTCGAGCATGCGCGGCAGGTGGATCACCGCGCCGCCATAAGCGAAGGCAACCATGAGGATGGATGCCAGCAGGATCCACAGCTGCCGGCCGCGCAGGCACTCGGCCAGCGTCAGGCCAGCGAGTGCCGGCCGCCCATTCGCCGTTGCCGCAGCCAGTTCCGGTGGCCGCTCCTCCGGGCGCGGCTCGCGAAACAGAATGATGCCGACGGGCAGCGCCAGAGCGAGCGGCAGCAGTGCCAGCAGCGGAAAGGCCGGGCGCCAGCCGAACCGCGCGATCAGCCACACCGTCAGCGGCGGCAACAGCATGGCCGCCAGGCTGGTGCCCACCAGTGTGGTCCCCAGCGCCAGCCCGCGCTGCCGGAAGAACCACAGGTTCACGGCACGCGACCAGGTCACCGGTGTCGAGCCGATGCCGACCAGGCCCACCAGGACCCACAGCCCGTAGAACGCGGCCAGCGACGCCGGCAGCAGCGCGAAGCCGGCGAACACCAGGCCGAAAGCGGCCAGCGAACCCAGAGCCACGGGCCGCACGCCATGGCGATCCGCCAGCATGCCGAACAGCGGCGCCATCAGGGCCCCGAGGACGCCGTAGATGGTCAGCCCCAGGCTGATGTCGCGCAGCGACCAGCCGAACTCCTGCTGCAGGGGACCGATGAAAAAGCCGAGCGTGTTGAACGGCAGCGGCGAGGCCCCGCAGGCGATACCGAGCAAAGAGGCCAGCAGCACCGGCCAGCCACGGCGAAACTCACCAGGGGACGAGGGAGCAGTCACCGCGGGAGTATTGCACGAGCCGGAAAAAGGAAAGGCCCCGCGAGGCGGGGCCTTTCCGTGTCAGCTTCCGGAAGACTGGCCGTCCAGGCAGGACGGCCAGTGCTGTTCAGGAGCGACTCAGGCAGCAGCCTTCTGGCGACGGCGCAGCATGCCGAGGCCACCCAGCGCGCCACCCATCAGCCACACGGCGGCCGGCACCGGCACGACGTGGTAGTTGTAGGTGATCTGCAGCCAGGCCAGGCTTTCCGGGTTGTCACGCGACTTGCGGACCGTCAGCGCCAGGTCCGAGCCGCTCGCCACGGCCGAGAACTGCGCATTGGGCGAAGCCGTCGAGCCATCGGCCATCAGGCCGTTGTACCAGTTGCCCACCCAGGCACGCACATCCGCCGTATTGCAGAGATGCGGCGAGCTCGGCGGGCCCACCGTGCCTTCCACGCAGGTCTCACCCGCATCCTTGATGAAGGTGGTCGCCGGCCCGATGGTGGTGGTGCCGGAGAAAGTGTGGATGATGTCGGCGCCGAAGTTGGCGAGCTTGTAGGAAACCGCATTCACCGTCAGGTTGCCCATGCCGTCGTCGATCAGCGTGGAGCTGCCGCAGGTAAGGCATGCGGAGCCAGCAAGCGGGCCGACACCAAAGGTAAAGGTGCTACCCGGCACACTCGAGGTCTTGAACGTCATGGATACCAGCTGGTAGGTCGTGGCGGCCTGGGCCGTACCGCCAATCATCGCCAGGGCAGCCATGGCGAACAGCTGTCGGCGCAACGATCGTAGTGACTTCATATTCCCCCCTCCGATATGGAGTGTTTGTTGGTTAGCGAGTTTTCTGGTTCTGGCACGTCTACGCATCCGCTGGCAGCAACCAATGTTGGCCCTGGTGCTGCATACCTCGCGCATGCGTACGCCCCGGTTGTTACCATGGCCAATCCGCAGCGACAAGACATTCTTGACATAAAGGCGACCCGAATGAAGAAATTCTCTGCGAATCGGTCAAGACCTGTGGCTGGTGTCCGAAATTGGATGCGGCCAGCCTGCAATCGAACCGCGAAATGCCGGATGTCGGCACAGCGGTCCTGTGCCCTGCGCGCCCTCGCCCTCGTTGCTGCGAGCCTGATGGCCTGCGCATCGCCAGCAGCGGTTCCCGGCGACAATCTCGACCAGCTCACCCCCGCGCAGCAGGTCGCGGCGCGGAAGATGGAGCGCTTCATGGCCGAGGTCGAGAAGGAATTTTTCTCGCAGGTCACGGCGCTGAACCAGGACGCTGGCATCCAGCAGCAGGTGGTGGACCCCGGCAATGCGCGCTACGAGATCCGCGTCGCCCGCGGGCCGGTGCTGGAAAAAGCGGCGGTGATGACCGCGATCACGCGCGTGGAAGAGCCACCCTTCGTCAGGGGCCTGCGCTGGAACCGCTTCTTCGAACTGGCGGTGCACCCGAAGACGCCCAGGGTCGGCATGCTGCATGCCACCTTCGTGGTGCAGGTCGCGAGCGATGGCAGCAGCAGCATCGGCGGCACCATCGACATGATGCGCTCCGCCCAGGATCCGGCCGACCTCGCCTGGTTCCGGGCCGGGCGCGACGCAGTGTTCGTCCGCCACGGGATCGATCCGGCGAAGTACGTGGTGGGCGGCTGCGGCAAGCCGAACGAGGGCGCCTGGAAATGGCACCGCCCCTCGACCTGCACCGGGGCCAGCATCTTCGGCACCCAGCTGGAAGTGAACGAGAAGAACTTCGATTTCGTCGCCGAAGTGTTCCGCAACGGCATGGAGCAGTACTTCGACCTGGTGCGCAGGCGCTGGCAGGAACCCTGGGGGCCGGCCGAGCTGGAAGCCCAGCAGTTCATGCGCCGGCGCTGGCTGGAGGACCAGCTGTTCTGGGACCTGCTCTCCCGGAAGTTCGTCCCCTACGAAGCCTGGGCGGCGGCAAACGCGCCCCCGGAGGTCCGGTTCTAGGCCACTGGCCCGGACACCCTCCCGTCCCCGGGGAAGCCCGGTTTCGCCGCCAGTCCCAGGGATGGTGCATTGACCCGGCCGCATGTAGACTGCCTCATGGGGGGATGTAAATCCGCCTGTAGGGATACGGACCGCGCAATGCAACGGCCAGCCGCCAACGAGGCCAGAGAACACCAGGGCACGGGTTACGGCATCCCTTCAGACCGGCCAATAGACAGAGCGACACAGCGCAAATCGGCTCCTAACCGAACTGATCGAAGCCTGCGGCAACTCCGTCGTATACGAGCCAATTGTCAGATCTGAGTGACCAGGAGCAGAGATGGAATCCAAGTTGTATGTTGGGAATCTGTCGTATTCGACGACGGAGGACGACCTGCGCCAGCTGTTTTCGCAGGCTGGTAACGTGAAGTCGGTATCGGTCATCAAGGACCGCGATACGGGCCGCTCCAAGGGCTTTGCCTTTGTCGAGATGGGCAGCGATGACGACGCACAGAAGGCCATCAGCCAGTTCAACGGCCAGTCCTTCCAGGACCGTTCGTTGAAGGTGAATGTCGCCCGCCCGCGCGAGGACCGTCCCCGTGGCGGCGGTGGCGGCGGCTTCGGCGGACCGCGCGGCGGCGGTGGTGGCGGCTACGGCGGCCCACGTGGCGGCGGCGGCGGCGACCGCGGCGGCCGCGGGCGCTCCTGGTAAGACCACGCTTCCGGCGCAGCCGGGAGCAGCCAGACAGCCATCGGCCGGGCAGCCCGCATTTGCGGGCAGCCTGGCCGATTTTTATTCCGCATCCGGCGGGACGTAGCTGCGCCCGCCCCGGCCTCAGTCGCCGATCCCCGTGACGCCCATTTCCGCCGGCACCCGCAGGTCGTCGCGAAGCCGCACATCCTTGCGTCCCGCCAGTCGCAGGCGGGATGCGGGTACCTGCAGCACATCGACCAGTTCGGCACTGATCGCCGCTGCCCGCGCATTGCCGAGGGCCACGAGATCCGCGTCGCCCACGGATTCCACCCCGGCCAGATCCGCGCGCAGCGCGTCGACATAGGCGAGTTCATCCAGGCGCGGCTTGCCCTGCGGATCCCCCGGCAGCGCTGTGGTGTACAGCGCCTGCACATCGGCCAGGCGCCGGTCGGGGAACCGGCTGCTGTACATCTCCTCTACCACCCTGCGGGTGCGCTGTTCCAGCCTGCGACCGGAAGCCGGCGCAGCGGAATCCGCCAGTGCCTGTGATATCTGCTGGTCCACCCGGGCCATACGCAATGCCGCGCCGTCCGCCGCGGCGTCGACCGCTGCAGGCACCTCCACGCCCAGTTCCGGACGCTTCGCCAGCGCCTCGGCAATCCGCGCCAGCTTCTCCTTCTCCGGTGGCAGCAGGTCCGCGCGCCCGGGCGTGAAGTCGATGCGCCCCAGGTCCGTGGAATCGATGCCCAGCAGATTGCCGAGCAGGCGGAAGGGCGCGCTGACGACGCGGGTCACCAGGTTGACGAAGGCTTTCCAGAGCACGCCACCGATACGGAACTGCGGATCGTCGAGGCTGCCCTCCACCGGCATGTCGAGGTCGATGCGCCCGTTGGCATCCTTGAGCAGAGCCACCGCCAGGCCGAGCGGCAGGTCCACCGCATCGGGGTTGGGCACTTTTTCGCCGAGTTCCAGCTCGTCGATGACGATGCGGTTGCTGCCGACCATCCGCCGGTTGTCGAGCCGGTAGCGCAGGTCGAGGTCGATCTTGCCGCCGGCAATCTTGCGGCCGGCGAACTTCACCGTGTACGGCGACAGCGGCGCCATTTCGATGTTGCGGAAGAGCACGCCGATATCAGCCATGTCGGTCGGCGCGCTCACCCGCAGCTGGCCATTGACCCGCGCCAGGCCATGGGGATCTACGCGCCCCTCGAGTGCGATCCTCGATGCCGCGCTGCTGCGGTTGTCGATGGTGGTGAACTCGCCCTGCAGGTCCTGCACGCGGGCCGCGAACGGCAGCGGCAGGCTCAGGTCGGTGAAATCGATGTCGCCCTTGCTGACGCTGACCTTGCCGATTCGCGCCCGGAAGGCTGGTGCTGGCTTGTCGGGTACTGTTTTGCGGGTCGCTGCCTGCGCCGCCGCGTCATGCCCTGCCGGCGGCGCCTCGACCATCAGGGCACCGATGTTGGTGCTCTGGTCACGATTGATGAAGACGCGGGCAAAAGGCCGCAGCAGGCGGATGCGTGCGATGCGCGCGCTGTTGGCGTCGAGGCGCCACTCGAGGTCGTCCAGGCCCAGTTCCTGCCAGGCGAGTAGCCGCTGGTTCTCGAGCGTGTCGCGGCTGTCGAGATCGGTGATCCGCAGATCGCCGTCAAAAGCCAGCGTCTCCGTCGGACCGGATACCAGGTGCCCGTCGATGGCGAGCGCGCCGTCGCGGACCTCGACATGGGCGAGATCCGACAGGTAAGGCTGCGCCTGCGCGAGCTTGATTCCGGCAGCCTGCAGTTCGGCATCCAGCACCACCGCGGGTAGTACGCCCACGCTGCCCTTCAGGCCGAGGTTGCCGCCGCCACCGAGAACCACCTTGGCCTCCAGCGGAAACCGGGCGCCGGGCGCGTTGCTGACATCGCGCAGGCTGAGATCGAAATCCGTCACCGACAGCGTGGCCGCTGTGGAAGGCGTGGCATCGACCAGTTCCAGCGCCAGGTCACGGATAGCGAATGTATCAATGTGCAGCTTCGGGGCTGGCGCTGCCGGCGCCGCGGCTGGCACTGCTACCGGCGCGGGGTCTGCTGCCGCCACGGGCGCCCCTGTCGCCGCGCTGTCGCCACGCGGTGCCAGCACCTGCAGCAGATCGATGTCACCGTTCTTTTCGCGCCGTGCGCGCAGCCGCAGGCCGTCGATGACCAGGGATTGCGCACGCGCCTCGACAGTGGGCCAGCGCAGGCTGCCGCCAGCCAGCTGCAGACGCGACCAGCCAAGGAAGTCCGGTGCGCCGGGCGCCGTCAGCCTTACCCCGCTGAGCGTCAGCGCCAGGTCGTCGAGCGCCGCCTCGACGCCACCCTGCGGCCGGGCAGTGACGGCAAAGCGCGTGGCAAAGTCGGTGACCCCGGCAGCCACCGTGAAATGCAGCTGATCCCTGAGGTAGCGCGAGGCTGAGCCGAGGAAGGGACCATGCAGGGTGATCTTGCCGGCGGCGCGCAGCGGATTGAGGCTGAAGTCACCAGACAGGCCCAGCCGCGTGCCGGACTCCAGCGCCACCTCGATGTCTTCGCGGCCGGTGGCCTCGGGCAGCGTGCTCAACGCGTCCAGCGCCACGCTGAATGGTCCCACCCTGGTGTGGAACACGGTGGCGGGCACCTGGTCGGTGACATCGATGACACCGTCGCTGATACGCAGTTGCTGCACGATGAGGCGTGGCAGTTCCGCTGGCGCAGCCGCCGGTGTTTCCGGGGCTGCCGGCGGCAGCAGCCGCAGCAGGTTCAGTTCACCCCCGCGGTCGCGCACCAGGTTCAGGTACGGCGCGGACAGGGAAAACTCGCTGAAGGTCCAGGCGCGCCGCAGCAGGCTCTGCGCCTCGAAATTCAGCCGCAGCTCACCGAGGCTGGCGAGCAGGCTGCCGTCCCGGTCCTCGAGCCGGATATCCCGCACCCGGAGTGACAGCGCGAACGGATTGATCCTGATGTCACCGACCTGCAGCTCGCGGCCAAGCTGCTCGCGAGCCAGTTCGACCGCCTGCCGGCCAAGCAGCCAGGGCGCCAGCAGGAACCCCGCCAGCGCGTAGAGCAGCAGCAATACAAGCGCTGCAGCCAGCGGCCAGCGGTGGCGCCTCAGGAAGGCCAGCAGCACAAACGTCACTCAGGCCGGCGTGACGTCTTCGTAGAACTCGTGGCTGTGCTCGGGAAGGATGTGAGGGAACAGTTCCTTGCTGCGGCTCGCAGCCACGCCACGCGAGAAGTTCATGCGGTCATCGACACTGTCCCACTGCTCGATGAGGATGAACTGCGTTCCCGGCGGCGGACGCTCTGGCATGCGAGCCGCCTCCTCGGGCGTGATCCGCTGGCGCACGGCGGCGGCCATGGTGCCGGTGCGTGCCCGCAGGATCTGGCGGCCGCGATAACCGCTGGCGGCGCGCATCGAGGGCTCGAGATCCTGGTAGAAACGCGTGACGTCCTGCTCGTGCCCGGGCTTGGCCCAGACCGTGACGATGTAGGTGACCATGCCTGTCTCCGCTCGCTTGCTTGTTATGGGTGGCGAGCCGCGAGTATAAACGATGACCCGGCGATGGCCTGGCCGCAGCCCTGGGCTCGCATTGCCGGCGATGGCCGATCCGTAAGATAATTCCCGCTGTTTCGCGTTGTCGCCAACCTTCACGCCAGATCCTCCAGCATCATGACCGGGAAAGAATTCCCCCTGCAGGTCAGCGCACGGCTGCCCGACAGACTCGGGCGCCTCGGCGACCTGGCTGCCAACTTCTGGTTCAGCTGGCACCGACCGACCCGCCAGCTGTTCGCCATGCTGGACCGCGACCTGTGGTGGCTTGTCGGCCGCAATCCCAAGGTGTTTCTGCGTTGCGTCGACCATGCCGTGCTGGCCATGGCGGCCGACAATGAGACCTTCCTCGCTTCCTACCGGCGCGTGCTCGCGGAGTTCGACGCCTACCGCGACCAGGGCCTGACCAGCTACACGCCGGCCGGGTTGCGCGACGATGACCTCGTCGCCTACTTCTGTGCCGAGTTCGGCTTCCACGACAGCGTGCCGCTGTATTCCGGCGGCCTCGGCATCCTCGCCGGCGATTACTGCAAGACCGCCAGCGACATGCGGCTGCGCTTCGTTGGCGTCGGCCTGCTCTACCGCCAGGGCTACTTCACCCAGCGCATCGACGAGGCCGGGCGCCAGCTCGCCGAGTACCGGCACACGCCGGCCGAGGACATGCCGGTGGTCCCGGCGCGTGGCGCCGATGGCCAGGAGATCGTCGTCCAGGTGCAGTTCCCCGGCCGCATGGTCGCCATCAAGGTGTGGCGTGCCGAGGTCGGGCGCGTCCCGGTGCTGCTGCTCGACACCGATGTCCCGGGCAACTCCGAAGAAGACCAGCGCATCACCCAGGTGCTCTACGGTGGCGGCCAGTCGATGCGCATCCAGCAGGAACTGGTGCTGGGCGTGGGCGGCGTGCGCGCCCTGCGCGCGGCCGGCCTCGCACCCACGGTCTGGCACCTCAACGAGGGCCATCCGGCGTTCCTCGTGGTGGAGCGTGCCCGCGAGCTGACGCTGCGCGGCCTGCCCTTCCCCGCGGCGCTGGAGGCGGTGGCGGCCTGCACCGTGTTCACCACCCACACGCCGGTGGCCGCCGGCCATGACGTCTTCCCGCAGGACATGGTGCTGGCGCATTTCCACGACCACATCCGTGAACTCGGCATCAGCGAGGAAGCGTTCCTGCGCCTCGGCCAGCACGGCAACGGCGACCATCCGCTGTTCAACATGACCCGGCTGGCGGTCAACGGCGCGCGCTCCATCAACGGCGTCAGCAAGATCCACGGCGGCGTGTCCTCGGAAATCCTCGCCAGCGCCTGGCCCGACGTCCCGCCGCGCGAGAACCCGGTCGGTTACGTCACCAATGGCGTGCATGTCGCCACCTTCATGCGTGAGGAATGGGCCGAACTCCTCGACCAGCACGTGGGCGCCTCCTGGCGCTTCGAGCTGATGGACAACCGGCTCATGGAGCGCATCCTGGAGATTCCCGACGGGCGCTTCTGGTACGTCAAGCAGCAGGTGAAGAGCGAGATGCTCAATGCGCTGCGCCGGCGTATCGAGCGCCAGCACGCCCGCAACTACTGCAGCAGCGCGCACATCCACCGGTTGATGAAGTACATCGATCCCGACGATGCCAACGTGCTGACCATCGGCTTCGGCCGCCGCTTCGCCACCTACAAGCGCGCGACGCTGCTGTTCAACGACCTCGGCTGGCTGAAGCAGATCGTCGACAATGACGAGCGTCCGGTGGTGTTCATCTTCGCCGGCAAGGCCCATCCGGCCGACGAGCCGGGCCAGCGCCTGATGCAGGAAGTGCACCGCGTGGCCAACATGCCGGAGTTCTTCGGCAAGGTGCTGCTGGTGGAAGGCTACGACATCGACCTCGCGGGCGTGCTGACCGCGGGCGTGGACATCTGGCTCAACAACCCCATCTACCCCATGGAAGCCAGCGGCACCTCGGGCATGAAGGCCGCCATCAACGGCACCGTCAATCTGAGCGTGCTCGATGGCTGGTGGGCCGAAGGCTACGACGGCCGCAACGGCTGGGCCATCCCGCCGGCACACAACAACGGCAACGACGGCGAGCGCGACCACCAGGATGCCCGTACCCTCTACGAGATCCTGCAGGACGACGTCATACCGCTGTACTACCAGCGTGACGAACGCCTCGGCTATGCGCCCGGCTGGGTGCAGGTCTGCAAGCGCTCCATGGCCTCGATCCTGCCGCGTTTCAATAGCAGCCGGCTGCTGCACGACTACGCCTGCACGTTCTACGCACCGGCCGCTGCCCATGGCCGGGCCATCGCCGCCAACGACTCGGCGGCAGCGCGCGAGCTGGCGCAATGGAAGAGCCGCGTCGCCGCGGCCTGGGGTGGCGTGTCGCTGCGGCTTGCCAGGCCCCTGCCCGAACGCATCAGCTTCGAGGACAGCACGACGCTGGAGGTGGCCGTGCAGCTCAACGGCCTGGCGCCGCGCGACGTGCGCGTGGAATGCGTCCTGCACCGCGAGCTGTGCTCGGACCTGGCAGTGCCGGAGAAGCGCTACTCCGCCCACGGGCGTGCGACCGATGGCGTGCGCCACATCGGCGAGGAGACGGTGTTCGTGGCGCCCTTCGCCGCCACCGGCGATGGCAGCGGCGAAGTCGTCTACCGGCTGGAGCTCAAGCCGCCCTGGTGCGGCAGCCAGCGCATCGAGATCCGCGCCATGCCGCGCCACGACAGCCTGCTGAACCCCTCAGAAACCGGCCTGATGCGCTGGCTGTGAGCCAGGCCAGCTGACATGGCGGCGGGACCCTACCGGCTGTCGCAGGGAGAACCCTTCCCCGCCGGTGCCAGGGTGGTGCCTGCCGGCGTCAATTTCGCGGTCTTCAGCCGCCACGCCAGCGCCGTCACGCTGGTGCTCTATGCGGGCGCCACCGACCGCAGTCCTCTGCAGGTGATCGAGCTCGACCCGGTGAACAACCGCACCTTTTTCTTCTGGCATGTGCTGGTTGAGGGCGCCGGCGCGGGACTCTGGTACAGCTGGCGCGCTGACGGACCGGGCGACAGCGCACGCAGCGGCCTGCGCTTCGACCCGCGCCGCGACCTGCTCGATCCCTGGGCACGCGCCGTCGGCACCGGTCTCTGGAACCGCAGGCTCGCGGCATCACAGCCGGAGCCCGGTACCGGCCTGCGTGCCTGCGTGGTCGACGACGAACCCTACGACTGGGAAGGCGACCGGCCGCCCAGCCACCGGCCCGAGGACAGCATCATCTACGAACTGCACGTCGGCGGCTTCACGCGCCATGGCTCGTCGCGGGTCGCGGCACCGGGCAGCTTCGCGGGACTGATCGAGAAGATCCCCTACCTGCAGAGCCTCGGCATCACCGACGTGGAACTCATGCCGGTCATGGCCTTCGACGTCCAGGATGTGCCCGCAGGCACTGCGGCGCTGGGACTCGGCAACTATTGGGGCTACAGCCCCTACGGCTTCTTCGCGCCCCACCCGCCCTACTGCGCCGGAGCGGACGGCCGGCGCGAGTTCCGCGACCTGGTCAAGGCACTGCACCGGGCCGGTATCGGCGTGATCCTCGACGTGGTCTTCAACCATACGGCCGAGGGCGGCGCGGACGGGCCGGTGATCAGCTTCAAGGGCCTGGCCAACGAGAGCTTCTATCACCTCGACCCTGCCGACCGGCGCCAATACCTGGACTACACGGGCACCGGCAATACGCTCAACTGCAACCATCCGCTGGTGGCCAACTACATCGTGCAGTGCCTGGAGTACTGGGTGCGCGAGATGCACGTCGATGGCTTCCGCTTCGACCTGGCCAGCGTCATGGCCCGCGGCGAGGATGGCAAACCGATGTACCACGCGCCCGTGCTCTGGAGCATCGAGTTCTCCGAGGCGCTGGTGCATACCCGGCTGATCGCCGAAGCCTGGGATGCCGCGGGCCTCTACCAGGTCGGCGCCTTTCCCGGGTACCGCTGGGCGGAATGGAACGGCCGCTACCGCGATTCGGTGCGGCGCTTCGTGCGTGGCGATGCCGGCCTGGTGGGCGAGGTCGCCTCGCGCATCGCCGGCAGCAGCGACCTCTACGGCCCCGGTGGCCGGCTGCCCATCAACAGCATCAACTTCGTCACCTGCCACGACGGCTTCACGCTCAACGACCTGGTGAGCTACGGGCAGCGCCACAACCAGGCCAATGGTGAAGGCAACCGCGACGGCATGACGGAAAACCACAGCTGGAACTGCGGCGTGGAAGGACCAACCGACGACCCGGTGGTGCTCGAGCTGCGCCAGCGCCTGGCGCGCAACCACCTGGCGATCCTCATGCTCTCCCAGGGCCCACCAATGCTGCTGGCCGGCGACGAGGTGCTGCGTACGCAGCGGGGCAACAACAATGCCTACTGCCAGGACAACGACATCTCCTGGTTCGACTGGACGCTGGTGGAGCGCAACGCCGGCTTCCTGCGCTTCGTGCGCGAGCTCATCCGCCTGCGCCGCCGCCACCGTTCGCTGCGCCGGCCCCGGTTCCTCACCGGACAGCCCGGCAGCGGCCGCGATGGCCTGCCCGACATCCACTGGCAGGACGCCGACGGCAGGCCGCCCGACTGGTCGGACCCGCAGTCCCGCTGGCTGTCGTTCACGCTTTCCGGCCGGGAGGCGGGCGAACCGGTGCTGCATGCGCTGCTGAACATGGGGCCCGCACCGCGGCGGGCGCTGCTGCCGCAGATCGCCGGCTGCAGCTGGCGTCGCACGCTCGACACCTCGTTGCCGCCACCGCGCGACATCGCCCCGCCCGAGCAGCAGGAGCCGCTGGCCGGACCGGACTACCTGGTCCCGGCGCGTACGGTCGTCGTGCTCGAAGCCTGGCGGGACTGAGTCAGCCCGGCTGCCGCCGCAGGACGATGCCCGCCAGCGGTGGCAGCGTCACCACCAGCGACTGCAGCTGGTCCATCCACGGCAGCGGCTCGCTGTGCAGCAGCCCGGGATTGCCGACATCGCCTCCGCCGTAGAAGCGCGAGTCGGAGTTGAACAGCTCGCAGTACGTCCCCGGCTGCGGCACACCGATGCGGTAGCCGGTGCGCGGTACCGGGGTGAAGTTCAGCAGCACGATGACCTCGCCGTCCGCATCGCGCCGCAGGAAGGCCAGCACCGAGTTGTCGGCGTCGTCCCAGCGCAGCCACTGGAAACCACGGCCCTCGAAGTCGAAGCAGTGCAGCGGGCGCTGCGCGCGGTACAGCCGGTTGAGATCGGCGACCAGCCGCCGCACGCCACCATGCGCCGGCTCCTGCAGCAGCTGCCAGGGCAGCTCGCCGCGATGGTCCCATTCCCAGTGCTGGGCCAGTTCGCCGCCCATGAACAGCAGCTTCTTCCCCGGGTAGGTCCACTGGTAGGTGAAGAGCAGGCGCAGGTTGGCGAAGCGCTGCCAGTCGTCGCCCGGCATGCGCCCGAGCAGCGAGCGCTTGCCGTGCACGACCTCGTCGTGGGACAGCGGCAGGACGAAGTTCTCGGTGAAGGCGTAGATCGGCCCGAAACTCAGCAGCTCGTGGTGGAAGCGCCGGTGCACCGGGTCATGGGCCAGGTACTCGAGTGTGTCGTGCATCCAGCCCATGTTCCACTTCATGGAGAAGCCGAGGCCGCCATGGTCGGTAGGGCGCGACACACCGGGCCAGGCGGTGGACTCCTCGGCGATGACGATGCTGCCGGGCACCTCGGCATGCGTCAGCTGGTTGAGGTGGCGGATGAAGGCAGCCGCCTCCAGGTTCCCGTTGCCGCCCGCGACGTTGGGCACCCACTCGCCGGGGCCGCGCGAGTAGTCCAGGTAGAGCATCGAGGCCACGGCATCCACGCGCAGGCCGTCGCAGTGGAACTCCTTCAGCCAGTAGATGGCACTGGACAGGAGGAAGCTGCGCACCTCGTTGCGGTCGTAGTTGAACACCAGCGTGCCCCATTCCGCATGCTCGCCCTTGCGCGGATCCGGGTACTCGTAGAGCGCGCTGCCATCGAAGCGTGCCAGGCCATGCGCATCCCTGGGGAAATGCCCCGGCACCCAGTCGAGGATCACGCCGATGCCGGCCTGGTGCAGCTGGTCCACCAGGAAACGGAAATCGTCCGGGTCGCCGAAGCGTCGCGTCGGCGCGAAGTAACCGGAAGGCTGGTAGCCCCAGGATTCGTCCAGCGGATGCTCGGTGACCGGCAGGAACTCGACATGGGTGAAGCCGAGCTCCGCGACGTAGGGCACCAGCTCTGCAGCGATCTCGCGATAGCCGAGGAAGCCGCCGTCAGCACGCCGGCGCCAGGAACCGAGGTGCACCTCGTAAACCGACAGCGGCGCGTGCAGCCAGTCACCCGCCTCGCGGGCGGCCATCCAGGCAGCGTCGCCCCATTGGTAGCCGGAAGCCGCGGCGGTCACGGAGGCCGTCGCCGGGCGCATTTCCGTCAGCCGGGCGTAGGGGTCGCCCTTGAGCAGCAGTTCCCCGCTCCAGCGGTTGCGCAGCTCGAACTTGTAGTTGACACCAGCACCCAGCCCCGGGATGAACAGCTCCCACACACCCGAACTGCCGCGGCTGCGCATCGGGTGGCAACGGCCATCCCAGCCATTGAAGTCGCCGACCACGCTGACGCGCTCGGCATCGGGCGCCCAGACCGCGAAGCGCACGCCGTCGATGCCATCGGCAACGACCAGGTGGGCACCGAGCAGCCACCAGGCATGCCAGTGGTTGCCAGCGCCGAAGGCGGCGATGTCGCGCTCGGCCAGCAGTGGCGGAAAACAGTAGGGATCCACCGCCTCGAAGACCTGGCCCTGGGCGTTGCGCCGCCGGACGCTGTAACGCCGCGGCAGCGTCCCGGCAGGCCCCCGGAACTCGAACAGGTCACTGGTACCGACACGCTCCAGGATCGCGCCGTTCTGCGGCAGGCTGACCTCGACCGCTGCCGGGGCCAGCACGCGCACCACCTCCTGCCCGTCCGCCAGCGGATGGCGGCCGAGAACCGCAAAGGGATCGTGGTGGCGCGCGCCGAGCAGGCGCAGGAGCTCCGGCTCCATGACCTCCCCCTGCCCGGTCATCTCCGATCCTGTCCTTGTGATGCCTGCGCCACGCGCACATCGTAAATGGTGCCTGACATATTTGTTGCTTCAGAATGGCTGGCTGCCGCACCGGGCCGGGGCAAGACCCTCTCCAGGCCATGCACCAGAGGACCAGCATCACGGCATCCGCTGGACCGACGCGTCCTGTGCCAGGAGATCACGACGCCGATCGCAGGCGGCCAGCATGCCGCGCCATGATCCACTCCTCGTTGGTGGGTTCCACCGCGACGAGTACATGGCTGGCCGGCATGGATATCACGGACGCATGCACGGCATTGGCACTGGCGTCGAGGCGCACACCGAGGAACGCGAGCCCGGCACAGATACGCTCGCGCACGAAGGCGTTATGCTCGCCGACACCTGCCGTGAAAGCCAGCAGGTCCAGCCCGCCAAGCACGGCGGCCAGCGCACCAATCTCACCCACGATGCGGCGCACGTACAGGTCGAGGGCCAGGCGGGCACGCGCCCCGGCCTCGCCAGCGTCACCCTCGTGCCGAACGATGACCCGCGGCTCTGGGGAGATACCCGAAACCCCGAGCAGGCCGCTGCGCTGGTAGAGCAGCCGGGCGACTTCGTCCGTACTCAGCTTCTCGGTCTCCAGCAGATAAAGCAGCGCGCCAGGATCGAGTGCACCGGTGCGGGTGCCCATCATCAGACCATCGAGCGCGGAGAAACCCATGGTGGTGGCGACGCTGCGCAGGTCCCGCATTGCGCACAGGCTGGCTCCGCTGCCGAGGTGGGCGACGATGCAGCGCCCGCGTGCCCTGTCGCCGTGGCGTTCGGCCAGCACCGTGGCCAGGTACTCGTAGGACAGCCCGTGGAAGCCATAGCGGCGCAACCCCCGCTGGTACGCCTCGTACGGCAGCGGCAGGACCTGTTCAACCAGCGGCAGGGTCTGATGAAAGCCCGTGTCGAAGCAGGCCACCTGCTGGATGAAAGGGCGCTCGCGCAGCAGGATCTCGATGGCCTCGAGTGCAAATGGCTGATGCAGCGGCGCAAGCGGGACATAGGCCCGGAGATCGGCGAGCACCTGGGCATCGATGAGCGTTGGTGCAAAGTACCTGCTGCCGCCGTGCACGACGCGGTGCGCAATCGCCGCCACGCGCCGGCCCTGAAGGCGGGCGCCAATCCGCTCACGGATCAGCCGGAGCGCATCGCGGTAGGGATGATCCGCGCCCAGCGCAATGCCAAGCGGGGAAAGACCGGTCTCGCCGAAGTCCGGGTGCGGCCCGCCGATGCCCTGCACCTTGCCGCTCCACAGCGGCGTGCGCGGCAATGGATCGGCACTGGCATCGAATACCGCGAACTTGATGCTCGACGAGCCGCAGTTCAGCACAACGATGCAGTCAGCAGCTGCTGGAGTCATGGCGGTGCAGTACGGTAGTGATGAGCCACCAGCTTGGCGATGGCGCAGGAGGTGATGCGCGACGCTTCTGAATCAGCACGGCTGGTCAGGATGACCGGCACCTTTGCGCCAAGCACGATACCGGCGCTGGCAGCATTGCCCAGATACATGAGCTGCTTGGCGAGCATGTTGCCGCTCTCGAGGTCCGGAACGACCAGGATATCCGCCTGGCCGGCCACCGCGGATACGATCCCCTTGGTACGGGCTGCATCGATGGACACCGCGGTGTCGAACGCCAGCGGGCCATCAAGCAGGCCACCGCTGATCTGCCCGCGATCGGCCATCTTGCAAAGCGCAGCCGCATCCAGCGTGGCGGGCATCGCGGCGTTGACGGTTTCCACGGCCGCCAGGATCGCCACCCTGGGCGTGGCCACACCGATGATCCGGGCCAGTTCTATGGCATTGCGCACGATATCGGCCTTCTGCTGCAGATCCGGCGCGAGATTGATGGCCGCGTCGGTAACGATGAAGGGCCGCGGGTAGCTTGGCACCTGCATCAGGAAACAGTGACTGACGCGGCGCTTGGTGCGCAGGCCGGCAGCCGACGGCACGACGGCTGCGATCAGTTCGTCGGTGTGCAGGCTGCCCTTCATCAGTGCCTCGACCCGGCCGGCATGCGCCAGCGCGGCCGCGCGGGCTGCTGCGGCGTGGCTATGTGCGACATCCTCGACAGGCACACCGCAGAGATCCACGCCGGCCTGCGCGGCCACGGACGCCAGCCTGGCCCGCGGTACAACCAGAACCGGTTCAATCAGCCCGGCGGCGCGCGCGGCCATCGCGGCCGTGAGACTGCCGACATCGCAGGGATGCACGACCGCGACGGTGATGGGAGCAATCGGAGCCACACGTGCCAGCAGGCGGCGCAATCCATCGCTGCTGGCGATGTCCAACCCAGTCTCGGGTCCATCCTGGTGTGCAATATCGTGGCTCATCGACCGACCCCTGTATTCATGGACTCATGCCACTCACAGGTTAACAAATGGTGCCTGACATATTTTCCGGCTGGCTGGCCTGGGCCATGTGGCGGGTTATACTGCCCCGGCACGGCTGGACACCAAAACGACCGGAGGTCAGTGCTTGAAGCCCAGAAAGTCCGGACGCTTCGTCAGCCAGTTGACCAAGAGCACCATGGCGATCGTCATGGCCGGGGGCCGCGGCGAGCGGCTGCGGCACCTGACCCGCAACCGAGCCAAGCCGGCCATGCCGTTCGCCGGCAAGTACCGCATCATCGATTTCACGCTATCGAACTGCGTGAACTCCGGCATCCGCCAGATCCTGGTGCTGACCCAGTACAAGGCCCACGCGCTGATCCAGCACATCCAGCGCGGCTGGGGTTACCTGCGCGGCGAACTCGGCGAGTTCGTGCAGCTGGTGCCGGCCCAGCAGCAGATCGGCGAAAGCTGGTACCGGGGTACGGCTGACTCCCTCTACCAGAACCTCGACATCATCGAGGCCTACCATCCCGACCTGGTGCTGGTGCTGGCCGGCGACCATGTCTACAAGATGGACTACGGCCCGATGATCGCCTTCCATGTCGAGAAGGATGCCGACATCACCGTCGGCGTGGTGCAGGTGCCGCTGTCCCAGGCCCGCGAGTTCGGCGTGATGACCGTCAACGAGGTCCAGCGCATCATCCGCTTCAGCGAGAAGCCGGCCCAGCCCGAGCCGATGCCCGGCCGCCAGGACGTAGCGCTGGCCTCCATGGGCATCTACGTCTTCAACCGCGAGTTCCTGCAGAAGAGCCTGCGCGCGGATGCCGCTGACACCAGCTCGGCGCATGACTTCGGCAAGAACATCATCCCGGGCAGCATCGGCAAGGCCCGCGTCTATGCCTACCCTTTCGAGGACGTGAAGACCGCCGCCCAGGCCTACTGGCGCGACGTCGGCACCGTGGATGCCTTCTACGAAGCAAACATGGAACTGGTGTACGTCACGCCCGAACTCAACCTGTATGACGAAGACTGGCCTATCTGGACCTATCAGGAACATGTGCCGGGCGCGAAGTTCGTGCTCGACGACGAGGGCCGGCGCGGCGAGGCCATCAACTCCATGGTGTCCGGCGGCTGCATCATCTCGGGGGCGACCGTGCGCGAGTCGATGCTGTTCGTCAACACGCATGTCCACGAGCGTTCCGTCGTGTTCCGCTCGGTGCTGCTGCCCAACGTGCGCATCGGCCGTGGCTGCCGCATCAGCCGGGCGATCCTCGACGAGGGCTGCGTGGTGCCCGACGGCATGCACATCGGCGAGGATGCAGCAGCCGACGCCGCCCGGTTCCACGTCACCGAAGGCGGCGTGGTGCTGGTGACCCCGGACATGCTGGCCGCTGCCGAGGCGGAGCGCCGCAGCGCCGAGGCACGCGCCGCCGCAGATGCCGCGGGCGTCGGCTGAGTCCTGCTACATCATGAGCCTGCTGCTCGACCGGCGCCGTGCCGGTGTCCTGCTCCATCCGACATCGCTGCCGGGCCCCGGGCCGCGTGGCGTCCTCGGCGCCGATGCACGGCGCTTCGTCGACCTGCTCGCAGCAGCCGGGTTCAGCGTCTGGCAGACCCTGCCGCTCGGCCCGGTGGACCAGAGCCTGTCACCCTACCAGATGAAGTCCGCCCATGCGGGCAGCACCGACCTCATCGACCCGGCCGACCTCGTCAGCCGCGGCTGGCTGCCGGAAGCCATGATGGATGCCGATGCGCCGACCCGGCTGCGGGCCTGCTACCAGCATTTCCGCAGCCAGGCCAGTGCCACCGACCACGCCGCCTTCGACCTTTTCGTGCAGCAGCAGCGCAGCTGGCTGCTGCCCTACTCGCTGTTCGAGCACCATCGCCGCATTTCCGGCGGACAGCCATGGTGGGAATGGCCGGAGGCGATCCGCCAGCGTGATCCGGCCACCATGACCAGCACCCTGGCCCAGGGCCGCGACAGCCTGCGCAGCATCGCCTTCGAGCAGTACCTCTTCGATCTGCAGTGGCAGGCACTGCGTGAGTACGCCCGCTCGCGTGGCGTCCTGCTGTTCGGCGACCTGCCGTTCTACCTCGACCTCGACAGCGTCGAGCTGTGGTGGCATCGCAAGCTGTTCCGGGTGGATCCAGCCGGCAGGCCGGAGGCCGTGGCAGGCGTGCCCCCGGACTACTTCAACGCCGAGGGCCAGCTCTGGGGCAACCCCCTGTACGACTGGGACGCCATGCGCGCCGAGGGCTTCCGCTGGTGGGTGGACCGTATCCGCGGGCAGCTGCACTGCTTCGACCTGCTGCGCATCGATCACTTCCGCGCGCTGGAGTCCTACTGGGAGGTGCCGGCCGGTGCAGCAACCGCGCGCGATGGCCGCTGGCGCGCGGCACCGGGAGCCGAATTGCTGGCCACGCTGGCGGCAGAGCCGGGCATCGGGGCGCTGGTAGCCGAGGACCTGGGCAGCATCACGCCCGAGGTACGCGCGCTGCGCGACCAGTTCTCCCTGCCCCGCATGCTGGTGCTGCAGTTCGCCTTCGACGGCTCGCCGCAGAATCCATACCTGCCGGCCAACCATGTCGCCAATGCCGTGGTCTACACCGGCACCCACGACAACGACACCACCATGGGCTGGTACACCAGCCTCGACGCCGGCACGCGCGCGCGGGTCGATGCCTGCCTGGCCAGCACGCCGGGCGACATGCCGGGCGCGCTGATCCGCGCCGCCTACGCCTCAGCGGCCAGCCTGGCAGTGCTGCCGATGCAGGACCTCCTCGGGCTCGGCAGCGAGGCGCGCATGAACCGCCCGGGCACGCCCAGCGGCAACTGGGGCTGGCGCTTCGGCTGGGAGCAGCTCGACACCGGGCTGGCCGACCGCTGCCGGCGCCTGGCGGTACTGTCGGGCCGGGCCTAGGAACTCGACGGCATCGCGCCGCCATTCACGAGGCGCGCGAACAGCTCTTCATAGCGCGGTCCCTGGTGCTCCCATGACCAGTCGCGGGCCATGCCATTGGCGACCACGCGGGCCCAGTCGGACGGCGATGCATGCCAGTCCAGCGCCGCGTTCAGTCCCCAGCCAAGGCCACCGACATCCGCATCGAGAAATACGCTGCCGGTTCCCTGGCCGGTGGCGGGATCGAAGTGCGTCACCGTATCGGCGAGGCCGCCGGTGCGGCGCACCACCGGCACCGCACCGTAGCGCATCGCGTACATCTGCGTGAGCCCGCAGGGTTCGTACAACGAGGGCACGAGGAACAGGTCGCTGCCAGCGTAGACACGGTGGGCGAGGCCCTCATCCTGGGCTTCGACGAATGCCACGCGACCGGGATGGCTTGCGGCCAGGTCGCGCAGCGCCGCGACGTATCCCTGCTCGCCGCTGCCGAGGATGGCGCAGCAGAAGCGGCGCGCGGCCAGCAGCGCCGGCAGCGCGTGAATGACGATATCGATGCCCTTCTGCTGCGCGAGCCGCGACACCAGGCCTACCACCGGCACGCCCGGCTGCAGGTCCAGGCCAAGTTCGGCCGCGAGCGCCCTGCGGCAGGTCTGCTTGCCCACCAGGTCGCGGGCGGAGTAATGCGCCGGCAGCAGCGGATCGGTGGCCGGGTCCCAGTGCGCGTAGTCCACGCCGTTGAGGATGCCCGCCAGCCGGTGCCGGCGCTGGCGCAGCAGGCCGTCCAGGCCCATGCCGTACTCCGCGGTCTGGATTTCCTGGGCATGGGTCGGGCTCACGGTGGTGAGGACGTCGGCGTTGGCGATGCCGGCCCTGAGGAAATTGATGTCGCCCTGCGCCAGGTCCTCCGGGGCGAACAATGGCTGCAGCGATGCTGCGTCCGCCTGCTCGAGCAGGCCAGCCGGGAACACGCCCTGGTAGCCGATGTTGTGGATAGTCAGCGCCGCATAGGACTGGCGGAAGGCGCGTTCGGCCCGCAACGGACCTTTGAGCATCACTGCCGCCGGGGCGGCGTGCCAGTCATGGCAATGGACGATGTCCGGCCGGAAACCGGCGCTGGCGGCGAACTCCAGCGCCGCACGCGAGAGCAGCATGAAACGCAGCGCCTCGGCAGTACCGCTGGCATACACGCCGCCGCCGAAGAATGCGGGCGCGTCCACCAGGAAGATCTCCGGGCCCCGGCCGGCGCCCGCCTGCCCGGCGAGGCGGTGCACCGCATAGCTTGCCGGCGCGCTTCCGGGAGCCGGACGCGGGCCCAGCGCGGCATGCGCCTCGATGGCGACGCCGCGCTCGCGCATCTCGCCATAGAAGGGCAACACCACCAGCACCTCGTGCCCGCGGCGCGCGAGCCAGCCGCAGAGGCCGGTGGTGACATCACCGAGGCCGCCGACCTTGGCCAGCGGTGCGTACTCGGCGCAGACGGTCAGGATGCGCATGACCACGCCGTGCCGGAATCGGCAGCCATGCTGGCGGGCGGCAGGCTCAGGCGTTGCGGATCGACAGCACCGGGCAGCTGGCGTGGCGCAGGACTGCCTCGGTCGTGCTGCCGAGGAGCACATGCTTGACGCCGCTGTAACCATGCGTCGTCATGATGATGAGCCCCGCGTTCTTTTCCCTGGCATAGCGCACCACTTCCTCGGCGGGCCGGCCCACCAGCACGCGGGTGATGATGCCGCCTTCACGAAGGTGGGCGCTGGCGAAGCTCGCCATACGCTTCTCGGCACTGCGCGACAGCTCCTCGACCGACGGAATCGGCACCGGCCCCATGTCCAGGGTTGCGTAGATATGCGGTTCCTCGACCACGTAGATGCAGTGGATTTCCGCCTGCATTTCCCCGGCCATGCGGCGTGCCCAGGGCAGCGCGGCGAGCGACGCCTCGGAAAAATCCGTCGGGAATACGATCACATTCTTGCCAGCCATGCTGTTGCTCCTGGTTCCTGCCTGGAATCTGCGGGCCGATACACCGCGCCAGGACGTTGCCTGGCCTGATACCCAGTATAGTGAGTCGCCAGTAGGGCGTGGAAGGCTTGGCCCGAACGCCGGGAGCGGCTGCGTACGCCGCGGCGCGACCGGCCGGCGTCAGTAGCTGGCGAGGGAGCGCTGCGAAACTCGCGCCCGGGCTTCGCCGCCAGGGCCGTACTCCGCCGTCGCGGCAGGCTCGCCACGCAGCAGGCGCAGGGTGCTGTCGACGCGCCGGCGCTGGCCGCGGATGAGCTGGCCGTTGGCATCGTTCAGGGCGCGGCACTGGCGCGTCAGTGCCAGCACCTGCTGCCAGCGCTGGCCGATGCCGGCATCGTTGCCGAAGCCGCGGCTGCCGCGACCCGGACGGTTGCCGATGCCAAGGCGCTCGAGCAGGGCCTGGCGGCGCCCGTCGATTTCGCCGGCAGCGGCAATGGATTCGGCCTTGGCACCAACCGCCTTCAGCAGCGCATCCCCGTCGCGGGCTGTCAGCGCGCGGCGCTCATCCTCCAGCGAGGACAGCACCGCCTGCATGGCGTCGATCTGCTGGTCGAGCAGCCGGGCGAGGTCGCGGTCGGGAAGCAGGTCTCTGGGCATGTCGGTTCGTGCTTATGCGCGTGGGGCGGGTCAGCCGAGGTCGCGGTCCATGCGCAGCAGCTTTGCGGCAATGCGCGCGGGATCGGGACGGTAGTCGCCGGACTCCAGACGCTCGCGGGCCGCTTTCACGCGCGCCTGGTCTACCTCGGGAATCGCGGCAAGCCGTGCCTCGATGGCCTTCAGGCGTGCTGCCGTGCCCGTAAGCTCCACGGCATCGGCGGCAGCAGCGGTACGCCGGCTCGCCGTGGCATCGGCAGCAGCGTCCGGACGTTGGACGGCACGGGACCGCGACGGGCCGATGTCGTGGCCCACCCTCCCGTAACCGTTGATCTTGTCAGCCATGTCTCGCTCCTCGGCCCAGTCCCAGCTTCCTACAGGCTTATCGGCAACCCGGGCAGATTCCTTTAGCCGCCCGTTCAGGGCAAGTAAACTTCTACTGTTTTCTCATTTCTTACAATAGCTTGCATGATCTTCTTCGAGGATATGTTTTGCACCTCGATCACCTGTCCCAGGGCCCCGTCGCCCCGCGCCACCGCCGGTGCCTGGACGGTCAATACCCCGGATTTCGCCTGGAGCGTGACTGCCTGGCCGCGCCTGACCAGGACGGGCGCTTCCAGCAATGCCGGAGCCAGCGCCGCGCCCGCGGGCACCGCACGCCGCAGGACCTGCCCCGCCACCGCTTCGACGCTGGTCAGGTAGCCACCACTGATCGCTCCCAGTTCCCGTTCCGCCAGTAATACGTCACCGGGTGCCAAAACTTTGCCGCGCTCGAGAGGCAGGGCTGCCACGACCACGGACTGCCGTACCGTGATTTTCACCGGCACGAACAGCCGCCACTGGCGCGCCCCGTTGCAGCGGACTTCAGCCGTCAGCCTCGAGCTGAGCTGCGTGCGCGCCGGCAACGAGGCCGACAGTGGCGCATCACAGGCTGGCATCTGCAGCCGCGGATCCAGTTCCTCGGCCCGGGCCGTGACCTGACCCGGCGCATCGGCAAGGCGCTCGAGCACCACGGCTTCGGCCGCGGCCCTGATGTCCGCCGCCGCCTGGAAGCGCGCCATGTCCGCTGCCGGCAGTGATCCGGGCACGGGCAGCAGGGCCAGCAGCAGCGCTGCGGCCCGGCTCTTGCTTGTTCCATGTCGGTTGCCAGTCATGCCGGGGAAGTTTGCAAGAAGCGTGCCCATCGGCACTGGCACTGGTGGCATCCGCCGACGAGGAGCCGGACGGCAAGCCACTGCCGCCGCTGCAAGGCGCTGCCGCCGGGGCGGAGAGGACTTGCCGATGCAGACCCGCTGCGCCATTCCCCGCCCCTTCCGACCGGGCTGGCACGGCTCTTGCAATGACTCCCGCAGGACAGCGACGCATCGGGAGCATCCCATGCCCATCGACATCAACCAGGTATTCGCACCCCACGAACGGGTGATGACGCTGGCGAGCCGGCGCATCGAACTGCTGGCCGCCAACATGGCCAATGCCGACACGCCGAACTACAAGGCGCGTGACGTGGATTTCAAGGCTGCGCTGGCCAGCGCCGACGCGGGCCAGGCCGTGACCCTGGCAGCCACGCGACCGGGACATATACAAGGAGCGGACGCCGCCGGCCAGCCGGCCGCGCTCTACCGCGTACCCGAGCAGCCGACCCTCGATGGCAACACCGTCGACGCGCAGAAGGAAAGCGCGGCTATCGCCGAAACCGCCACGCGCTACCAGGCCTCACTCTCGTTCCTCGACATGCGCATCCGCGGCCTGCGCATGGCCATCACTGGAGGTCGCTGACCATGGGACTACTCAACATCTTCGATATCGCCGGCGCCGCGATGAGCGCGCAGTCGGTGCGCCTGAACGCGACCGCCAGCAACCTGGCCAATGCCAACAGCGCCGCGGGCAAGGCCGAGGACGCCTATCGCGCCCGCCAGCCGGTGTTCCAGACCGTGCTGCAGGGCCAGGGTGCCGATCCCGCCGCCGCCTCGGTGCGCGTCGCCGGTGTCGTGGAGAGCCAGGCCCCGCCGCCGCGGGTCTACCAGCCGGGCCATCCGCAGGCGGATGCCGATGGCTACGTCTACATGTCCAACGTCAACGTGGTGGACGAGATGGTCAACATGATCTCGGCCTCGCGTTCGTACCAGAACAGCATCGAGGTGCTCAACACCTCGAAGGAACTCTTCCTCCGCACCCTCTCGCTGGGCTCCTAGCCCACTGGAGTACTGAACCATGGCCACGATCACCAGCAACAACGCCAGCAGCCCGATCTTCGGCGGGCTCGACTCGTCCTACCAGTTGCCCACGAAATCCACGAAAGGCAGCAACGAACTCGGCCAGGAGCAGTTCCTGACGCTGATGATCCAGCAGTTCCGGAACCAGGACCCGCTGAAGCCGCAGGATCCGTCCGAGTTCCTGACGCAGCTCGCGCAGGTGTCCAGTGTCGCCGGCATCTCCGAGATGAACCAGTCGATGAAGACCCTGGCGGATGCGACCTACGCCGCGCAAGCGCTGCAGGCCGCCACCGTCGTCGGCCACGACGTACTCGCACCCGCGAACACAGCCAGTATTGCCAGCGGCCAGGGACTCAGGGGCCAGGTTGCGCTGCCGGTGGCGACCGCCACCGCGAGCGTCAGCATCCTCGACAGCGCCGGCACGCTGGTGCGGCAGATCCCGCTGGGCAACCAGGCCGCAGGCCAGGCCAGCTTCAGCTGGGATGGCCTGGACAGCAGAGGCAACCCCGCCGCTGCCGGCAGCTACACGGTGCAGGCCAGCTACGCCAACGGCGAGCAGCGCACCGCCGTCGACACCTACCTGCACAAGCGCGTGGCCAGCGTTTCCCTCGGCGGTGACGGCCAGCGCACCACGCTCACCACGGCCGATGGCCAGCAACTCGGCCTCGCCGACGTCAAGGCCATCTACTGACAACCGAATCCACCTACTGACCCGGAATATCCCGACAGGAGCCCGAACATGTCATTCCAGATCGCACTCAGCGGCCTGAACGCCGCCTCCACCGACCTGCAGGTCACCTCCAACAACATCGCCAATGCCAACACCACCGGCTTCAAGTCCTCGCGCGCCGAGTTCGCCGACGTGTTCTCCGGCGAGGCGATCGGCATCGGCAATGGCGTGCGCCTCGCGGAAGTGCGCCAGGAATTCACCCAGGGCAACGTCGACATCACCGAGCGCCAGATGGACCTCGCCATCAGCGGCAAGGGCTTCTTCGTGGTGAGCGACAACGGCAGCCTGGTGTATTCGCGGGTCGGGGCCTTTGGCCTCGACTCTAACGGCTACGTGGAGAACTCCGAGCGTGAGCGGCTGCAGGTATACCCACCGCGCGGCGACGGCACCTTCAACACCGGCGCCCTGATCGACCTGCAGTTCACCACCGACACCTCGCCGCCGCAGCCCACCGGCACGGTGGACATGAACATCAACCTGCCGGCAGGCGCCACCATTCCCGCTGTTTCGCCCTTCAACATGGCGGATCCGCAGTCGTACAACCACAGCACGTCGAGCATCACCTACGACACCCTCGGCGTGGCACACAACACCACGTTCTACTTCATTGCTGCTGCCGGCGGCTGGAATGCCGCCATGAGCATCGACGGCAACCAGGTCGGTACCCTCCAGCCCTTCGCCTTCAATTCCTCCGGCGTCCTGACCACACCGGCCAATGGGCAGCTGGCCTTCAACGGCTACAACCCCGGCAACGGCGCGGCGGCGATGAACGTCACGCTGGACATGAGCCGCTCCACGCAGTACGGCTCGAGCTTCGTCGTCAACCAGATCGCCCCGGATGGCCAGGCCGCCGGGCGGCTGCGCAGCTTCGAGGTGGATCCCTCCGGCATCGTCTTTGCCCGCTTCTCCAACGGCGAGTCTTCTGCCCTCGGGCAGATCGCCCTCGCCAACTTCTCCAACCCAGAAGGATTGCTCAAGGTGAGTGACACATCGTTCCAGGAAACCTACCGCTCCGGCGTCCCGCAGCGCGGCCAGGCCACCCAGTCCGACTTCGGCGTGATCCAGTCCGGCGCACTCGAGTCCTCCAACGTCGACCTGACCGAGCAGCTGGTGCGCATGATCACCAGCCAGCGCCTGTTCCAGGCCAACGCCCAGGTGATCTCGACGCTCGACACCGTCACCCAGACCATCATCAACATCCGCTGATCCGGGTAACGAGGCGCAACCACCATGGACCGCATGATCTACGTCGCCATGACCGGCGCCCGCGAGGCCATGCGGGCCCAGTCGGTTGTGGCGCACAACATCGCCAACGCCAGCACCACGGGCTTCCGCGAGGTGCGCCGTGCCGTGGACAGCGCCGCGGTGGGCGGCCCCGGCCTGGCGACACGGGTCAACCCGGTCTCGCTGCCCGACGCCTGGAATCCCAACGTCGGCACCATGATGCACACCGGCCGCGAGCTGGACATAGCCATCCAGGGCCAGGGCTGGATCGCGGTGCAGGACGCGGCGGGCAACGAGGCCTATACCCGGGCGGGCAACCTGCGCATCAATGCCGCCGGCCTGCTGGAGACGGCCTCCGGCGAGCTGGTGAAGGGCAGCGGCGGGCCGATCTCCATCCCCGCCTACCAGCAGCTGTACATCGGCAACGACGGGCAGATCTCCATCGTGCCACAGGGCCAGACGCCCGACGCCATCGCCGTGGTGGACCGAATCCGGCTGGTGAACCCGCCGGCGCAGGACATGGTCCGCTCCGACAACGGACTGTTCCGCATGGCCGACGACAGCGAGGCCGCGGCGGATGCCAGCGTGACCATCACCAGCGGCGAGCTGGAAGCGTCCAACGTCAACGCCACGGCAGCACTGGTGGAGATGATCGAGCTGTCTCGTGCCTACGAAATGCAGGTCCGCGCCATGCATGCGGCGGACGAGAACGAGGCCGCCACTGCCCGCCTGATGCGGGCCGGCGGCTGAGGCCGGCCGCACCGCGGCCTGAACAGGAGCAACTGACATGGAATCACTTTGGGTAGCAAAGACCGGCCTCGATGCGCAGCAGACGCGCATGACCGTGGTCTCGAATAACCTGGCCAACGTCAATACCAACGGCTTCAAGAAAGGCCGGGCGATCTTCGAGGACCTGCTCTACCAGAACGTCTCCCAGGCGGGCGGCGCCACCTCGCAGAACACCGAGAAGCCCACTGGGCTGACGCTCGGCACCGGGGTGCGCGTGGTGGCCACCGAGAAGACCTTCAACCAGGGCTCCACGGTCAACACCGGCAATCCCTTCGACGTCATGATCAGCGGCCGCGGCTTCTTCCAGGTGTTGCTGCCCGACGGCACGCAGGCCTACACGCGCGACGGCTCGTTCAAGATCGATTCCGAGGGCCGGCTGGTGACCGCCTCGGGCTACGAGCTGCAACCGTCCATCACGGTGCCGAACGGCGTTTCAGCCGTCACCATCTCGCCCGACGGGCTGATCCAGGCCAAGGTCACCGGCCAGGTGGACCCGGTGACGCTCGGTACTCTGCAGATCGCCGATTTCATCAATCCGGCCGGCCTGCAGCCGCGCGGCCAGAATCTGCTGGTCGAGACCTCTGCCAGCGGCACACCGCAGATCGGCAATCCCAACCTCGAGGGCCGCGGCGACCTGGTACAGGGTGCGCTGGAAGGCTCCAACGTCAACGTCGTCGAGGAACTGGTGGGCATGATCGAGACGCAGCGCGCCTACGAGATGAACTCCAAGGCCATCGCCGTCAGCGACCAGATGCTCCAGTACCTGAACAACAACCTCTAGGCAGGATTCCCCATGGCCAGTTGCATCGCCCGTTCCGCCGTCGCCGCCGCCCTGCTGGCGCTGGCCGCCTGCAGCAGCGTCGTCGGCCAGCAGCCGGGCGCCTACCCGGCGACCATCCCGCAGGAGCCGGCGCTGCCGCCCCCGGAAAGCGGCGCCGTGTACCGGCCGACCACGTCCATCGCCCTGTTCGAGGACAACAAGGCGCGACGCGTGGGCGACACCATCACGGTGCGGCTCGCCGAGCGCACCCAGGCCTCGAAGAGCGCCAGCACGGACGCCAGCAAGGAGAGCAAGACCGATACCGGCTCGCCGACGCTGCTGGGTGGCCCGGTCACGTCCAACGGCAAGGAGATCCTCAGCAACAGCTGGGAGACCGACCAGGAGTTCACCGGCCAGGGCTCCAGCAGCCAGAGCAACCGCCTCGACGGCAACATCACCGTGACCGTGGCCGAGGTGCTGCCCAACGGCAACCTGCTGGTGCGCGGCGAGAAGTGGCTGACGCTCAACCAGGGCGAGGAGTACGTGCAGATCTCCGGCATCGTGCGCCCGGCGGATATCGCGGTGGACAACTCCATCCCCTCCTACAAGGTGGCCGATGCCCGCATCACCTACAGCGGCAACGGCCTGGTCCCCGACGCCAACCGGCCGGGGCTGATCACCCGATTCTTCATGAAGTTCTGGCCGCTGTGAGGCGCGCCCGGCTGACCGGACACAGGAGTTTCCGCCCATGAATCCCCGCCACAATGCCCGCCTCGTGCAGACCACCTGGCTGCTCGCCGGCATGATGCTGCTGCTGATGCAGCTGGGCGCCGAGGCGCGCGCCGAGCGCATCAAGGACGTGGCCACCGTGGCCGGTGTGCGCAACAACCAGCTGATCGGCTACGGCCTGGTGGTGGGCCTCGACGGCACCGGCGACCAGACCACGCAGGCACCCTTCACCACCCAGAGCCTGATCAGCATGCTGGAGCGCCTCGGCGTCACCCTGCCGCCGGGCTCCAACCTGCAGCTGAAGAATATCGCCGCCGTCGCGGTGAGCGCCGACCTGCCGCCGTTCGCCAAACCCGGCCAGACCATCGACATCACGGTGTCCTCCATCGCCAATGCCAAGAGCCTGCGGGGCGGCACGCTGCTGGTGACACCGCTCAAGGGCATGGACGGGCAGATCTACGCCATCGCCCAGGGCAACCTGGCGGTGAGCGGCCTGGGCATCTCGGGCCAGGACGGCTCGAAGATCTCCATCAACGTGCCGAGCGTCGGCACCATTCCCAATGGCGCCACGGTGGAACGCGCCGTGCCGACGCAGTTCGCCGGCACCGACCACCTGCTGCTCAACCTCAACCAGCCGGACTTCACCACCGCGACGCACCTCGCCGACAGCATCAACCGCCTGCTCGGCGCCGGCACGGCGCTGCCGCTGGACCCGACGTCCATTCGTGTCGCGGCCCCGCAGGACGCCGCTGCGCGCATCTCCTTCCTGTCCGCCATCGAGAACCTGGACGTGACCCCGGGCGATGCCCCCGCCAAGGTCATCGTCAACTCGCGCACCGGCACCGTGGTGATCAACTCGCAGGTGCGCGTGACGCCGGCCGCCGTCTCACACGGCTCGCTGGTAGTCAGCATCACGGAGGACTTCAATGTCAGCCAGCCGCAGCCCTTCGCCGAACAGGGCCAGACGGTGGTGACGCCACAGTCCAACATCGACGTCAGCCAGGGGAACAACCACATGTTCCTGTTCAAGGCCGGCGTGGACCTCAACGACATCGTCAGGGCGGTCAACGAGGTCGGCGCCGCGCCGGGCGACCTGGTGGCCATCCTGCAGGCGCTGCGCGCCGCCGGCGCCCTGCGCGCCGAGCTGCTGGTGATCTAGCGCAGGCGGCCATGGCAGGCATCACCGGCAACTTCAACGCCAGCGCCACCCAGGCGCCGCGCAGCGCCACCGACTTCGCCGGCCTGGCGCAGATGCGCGCGCAGGCGGCGCGCGACGCCGGCGCTGTGACCCCGGAAGTGGCGCGCCAGTTCGAGGCGCTGTTCGTGCAGATGATGCTGCAGAGCATGCGCCAGGCCGGCGATGTCTTCGGCGATGGCAGCGACACCACCTACCGCGACATGTTCGACCAGCAGATCGCCATGGAGATGACCCGCGGCCAGGGCCTGGGCCTGGCTGCCGTCCTCACCCGCCAGCTCGCTCCCGAACCCGCACCGCAGGCAGCGCTGCGCTCACCGGATGCCGGTGACCAGGTCATCGCCCTGGGCAGGGCCGATCCCTTGCCACCGCAGGCGCGGTTCCGGGTCACCAGGCCCGGGCACGAGGAACTCGCCGCGGCGGCGATGCTCCCGTCGCTGGCGCTCCCGGAGACTGGCGCGGGCTCCGGCGCGAGTGCCAGCCCCGGCGCAACGCCCTCCTGGCGTGACTGGCGCCCGGCATCACCCGAGGAATTCGTCCGCGATGTCCTGCCGCACGCGCAGGCCGCCGGCCGTGAGCTGGGCGTGGACCCGAAGGCCATCATCGCGCAGGCGGCGCTGGAAACCGGCTGGGGACGCAACCTCGCCCGCGATGGCCAGGGCACCAGCGGCAACAACCTGTTCAACATCAAGGCCGACCGCAGCTGGGACGGCGCGCGCCTGACGGTGCGTACCCTTGAGTTCGAGGACGGTTTACCTAAGCCGAAGGTGGCCGCCTTCCGCGCCTATCCGGACCTCGGAGCCGCGTTTGCGGATTATGTGCAATTCCTCAAGACCAACCCGCGCTACACGGAGGCGCTGCGCAATGGCGCCCAGGCTGGCAAGTTCGCAGATTCCCTGCAGGCGGCGGGCTATGCCACCGATCCCGCCTATGCGGACAAGTTACGTTCAATCCTCGGTGGCGCGCGCCTGAACGGCGTGCTCGATGGCCTCAAGAAACTCGTCGGCGTGCCGAACCCCTAGGGCAGAGGTGCCCACTGAAGACCCGCCGACGATCGCGATGGAACCCACGCCATGTCGATGATCAATACCGCACTGACCGGACTGGTCGCCGCCCAACGGGGCCTGGAAGCCACCAGCAACAACGTGGCCAATGCCGGCACCGACGGCTACGTGCGCCGGCGCATCGTGCAGGTCGAGGGTGTCACCGCCGGCGCCGGGCTCACGGCCGACCTGGGTTCCGGTGCGCGCGTCACCGGCGTCGAGCGCATGTACAACGCCTTCCTCGCCGAAGCGCTGCGCGGCGCCACCAGCAACAGCGAGCGCGCCACGGCGCTGGCCGACATGACGGCGCGTCTGGACACGCTGCTCGGCAACCCGGACCAGGGCATACACAACGCCATCCAGTCTTTCTTCGACCAGGTCGAACTCCTCGCGCGAGATCCGACCTCGGCCGCCAACCGCCAGCAACTGTTGCAGCAGGGTGATTCCCTGATGCAGCGCTTCCAGCAACTCGACTCGCAGCTTCGCGGCCTCGACAACGAGGTCAACCAGCGGCTGCAGGATTCCGCGACCCGGGTCAGCAACATCGCCGCACAGCTGGCCGACATCAACGCCGCCATCGGCCGCGGTGTCTCGGGCAGCAACGACCTCGCGGACCAGCGCGATGCGCTGCTTGCCCAGCTGAGCAGCCAGCTCGACATCATGGTCGTGCCCCAGGCCGACGGCACCACCACGGTCATGGTCGGCAACGGCCAGCCACTGGTGCTGGGATCGAACAGCGCGCGCCTGTCGCTGGTCCCTGACAGCTTCGACCCGACACGCAGCAGCCTGAGCATCGACTTCGGCACCGAGGTACGACCAATCGGCGGCCAGGTGACGGGTGGCACACTGGGCGGCCTGCTGGCCTTCCGCAACGCTGCCCTCGACCCGGCACGGCGCGAGCTCGGCCTGCTGGCGAGCACCCTCGCCAGCGTCTTCAACGGCCAGCACGCCATGGGCGTGGACGCCAACGGCAACCTTGGCGGGGATTTCTTCGCCACCGGCGCCCCGACGGTGCTGCATGGGTCCCGCAATACCGGCACCGCAACGCCGACCGCGCTGGTCACCAATCCCGCCAGCCTGCAGGCCCGCGACTACGAACTGCGCCTCGACGGCGGCACCTGGTCACTGCGCGACGGCAGCAGCGGCCAGCTGCTCACCATGACCGGTGCAGGCACTGCTGGCAATCCCTTCAGCTTCGATGGTGTCTCCGTGGTGATTGGCCCCGGTGCCGCCAGCGGCGACCGCTTCCTCATCCGGCCGGTCGCCGATGCGGCCGGCCGCTTCAGCCTGGCGACCAGCGATCCGGCAGCTATCGCCGCCGCAGCCCCCGTGGCGGCGTCGCGTGCGCTCGCCAATAGTGGCAATGCCACCATCACCATGATTGGCCCGGCCGATGCCGGCAACCCCGACCTGCGCGACCCCGTGGAGCTGCGCTTCGACTCACCAACCTCGTACCGCATCTTCGATGCCGGCAACAACGACATCAGCGGGCCGCTGCCCTGGACGGGCAACGACATCAGCTTCAACGGCTGGACGGTGCGCATTGCCGGCACCGTGGCGACCGGTGACCGCTTCAGCGTCCGCCCCACGGCGCCCGGCAGCGGCGACAATGCCAATGCCCTCGCGCTGGCCGGCACCAGCACCAGGGGCTTTCTCGGCACCGGCCAGATCTCGGTGGACCAGTTGTCCTCGCGCCTGCTGTCCACCGTAGGCGCCGCCGCGCTGCGCAGCCGCCAGGACAGCGACGTGCAGGCCGCCCTGCAGGAGCAGGCGGGTATCGACCTCGAATCCGCCTCCGGCGTCAACCTCGACGAGGAGGCTGCCAACATGCTGCGCTACCAGCAGGCGTACATGGCAGCCAGCAAGATGATTGCCGTCTCCGATGACCTGTTCCGCACCCTGCTCGGGATCCTGAACTAGCCATGCGTGTCTCATCGAAATCCATCCAGGTACAGTGGCTGGCCGACGTCTACCGGCGCCAGGCGGCCATGGCCCGCATCCAGAAGCAGGTCAGCTCCGGCCTGCGCATCAACACCGCCGGCGACGATCCCGGTGGTGCCAGTCAGGTGGTGTCGCTCAAGCAGGGCCTGGGCCGGCTGGAGAACTTCCAGGCGAGCGGCGAAGCGCTGCGCCGGCGCCTTTCCCTCGAGGAAGGTGCGCTGACCAACGTGCAGGATGCGCTGGTGCGGGTGCGCGAACTCGCCGTCGAGGCCGGTGGTGGCGTGCAGACCAACGACACACGCCGGGCCATCGCCGCCGAGATCCGCGAACTGCTCTCCGGCATGGTCGACAGCGCCAACAGCCAGGACGGCGAGGGACGCTACCTGTTCGGCGGCAATGCGGTCACCGGCCAGCCGGTGACCCTCGCTGGCGGCACGGCGGTGTATAACGGCGACGACGGCGTGCGCCTGCAGCGCGTGGGCGAGAACCGCAGCCTGCGCGAGGGCGATGCCGGCTCGGACGTGTTCTTCCGCATCCGCGGTGGCAACGGCACCTACTCGGTTGCCAGCAACACCGCCAACCAGGGCACGGCGTTCTTCACCGCGGCAACGATCACCGACGCCGCGTCCTGGGTCGCCGATGACTACAGCATCCAGTTCACCGGACCAGGCAGCTGGACGGTTACGGATTCCGGCGGCGCCACGATCGCCAGCGGCAGCTGGCAGGCCGGGGATGCCATCCAGTTCCGCGGTGTCTCGATCAGCTTCAATGGTGCCCCGGCGACCGGCGACCGCTTCGCGGTCACCGCCAGCGACCATGGCAGCATCTTCGCGATGGTGGACCGGCTGGCCGCCACCCTGGAAAGCGACAGCGCCACGCCGCAGGGCCGCGCCGCGTTCCAGACCAGCCTCAACTCCGTGCTGCTCGACCTCGACCAGGCTGAGCGCCACCTCGACGACATCCGCAGCAGCGTGGGCTCGCGCCTGGCGGCCGTCGACGAGCAGAAGTCCAACAACGACGAGCTGGCCCTGCAGCTGCAGACCACCCTATCCAGCGTCCGCGACGTCGACTACCCGAAGGCCATCTCCGACCTGCAGACGCAGCTGACCGGCCTGGAAGCAGCCCAGAAGGTCTTCGCCCAGACCCGCAGCCTGTCGCTCTTCGACCTGCTGTAGCCCTCCTCTCCTCCTGCCCTGCAGGGCATGGCGGCGTGATTCTGCGACATCGGTCACGAATCCGCGCTTCAAGAGCCCGGCGCGCCTGCCGATAAAACCGTCGCAAAGGCTCCAGGGCCTCCCACGAGTCCCCGCCGCAGGGCGCGGGACTGACGCGGCGAGACCGGCAGAGCACGCCTGTTCAGGAACTGAAGACCCTTAAGGAGGGCCGTCATGCCAGTAGTCATCAATACCAACGTCCTGTCGCTGAACGCCCAGCGCAACCTGTCGCGTTCCGACAGCACGCTGCAGACCGCGTTGCAGCGGCTCTCGTCCGGCCTGCGCATCAACAGCGCCAAGGACGATGCCGCCGGCCTCGCTATCGCCAACCGCTTCACCACGCAGATCCGCGGCCTGAACCAGGCCGTGCGCAATGCCAACGACGGCATTTCGCTGGCGCAGACGGCCGAGTCCGCTCTCGACGAGCTGACCAACAACCTGCAGCGCATCCGCGAGCTGGCCGTGCAGGCTGCGAACTCGACGAACTCCGCCTCCGACCGCGCTGCCCTGGACCAGGAAGTCCAGCAGCGCCTCGCCGAGGTGAACCGGATCGCTTCCCAGACCTCGTTCAACGGCCAGAAGGTCCTCGACGGCAGCTTCGGCTCCGCCCAGTTCCAGGTCGGTGCCAATGTCGGCGAGACCATCCAGGTCAACCTGACCACGGGCGTACGTGCCGACCAGCTCGGCCAGATCGCCACCAGCACCGGCACCGCAGTGTCGGCCAACGCCCTGACGGACGGCAGCGTCACCATCGCGGTCGGCAACAATGCCGCGGTGCAGATCCGCGCCAGCACGGCAGGCAGCCAGGCGGGCCAGACCTCCGACAGCGCCTACGCCAAGCTCCAGGCGATCAACGGCGCCGGCGTCTCCGGCCTGACCGCCACGGCCACCAACGTCACTTCCGGCACGTTCTCGACCGTCAGCAGCGCGGGTGGTACCTCCACCTACAACCTGACGATCAACGGTGTGGCGATCTACTCGGGCACCGGCAACATTGCCGACGGCGGGTCCCTGACCGCCGCCGACGTCGCCGCCCAGGTGAACCTGTTCTCCGCGCAGACCGGCGTCTCGGCTTCGGTCTCGGGCACGACCTTCACACTGACGGCCGCCGACGGCCGCAACGTCGTGGTTGCCGAAAGCATTGCCAACGCCACGGGCACGGCCTCGGGCACCGGCATCGCCGCCGCCCAGGAAGGCACGCTGCGCGGCACGCTGACGCTGTCGGCCTCCGAGAACATCACCCTCGGCGGTGCACCGACGGACATCGGCTTCGCGGGTGTCACCTCGATCGCCAAGGACACCACCACGCTGTCCACGGTGGCGGTGACCTCCGTGAGCGCCGCGAACACCGCCATCCAGCGCGTTGATGCCGCCCTCACCTCGGTGTCCTCGCTGCGCAGCCAGTTCGGCGCGATCCAGAACCGCTTCGAGTCGACGATCTCGAACCTCCAGGCGGTGGCCGAGAACCTGACCGCATCCCGCAGCCGCATCCAGGACGCGGACTTCGCGGCCGAGACGGCAGCGCTAACCAAGGCGCAGATCCTGCAGCAGGCCGGTGTGGCCGTGTTGGCCCAGGCCAACGCCGCCCCGCAGGTGGTGCTGGGCCTGCTCCGCGGCTAAGCGCGAGACTGACGACCGCAGGCGGTGGCCGGCAACCTGCCGGCCACCGCTTCGCGGCAAGTGGAACATCCCCGGCAGCAGTAGCACTCCCAGGGCGGGCTGCGCGGACCGGGGACCAGGTTGCGGAGGCGAATGATGAACGTCATGGCAACAGGCACGGCACCGCCAGCGCCAGCCGGTGGCCGGCCCCAGGCAGCGCGGCCGGTGGACGGCAACAACCTGCCGCCCCCCGGCAAGACGGCGCCGGCTCACGCCCCGGCGGTGGACGTGGCGAGCATCGAAAAGGCGGTCGAGCAGATCAACAGCTTCCTGCGCGATTCGAAGCGCCAGATCGAATTCCAGATGGACCAGGCCAGTGGCCGCACGGTCATGCGCATGGTTGATGCTTCCGGCCAGCTGATCCGGCAGGTGCCCTCGGAGGTGGTGCTGGCCATTGCCGCCGCGCTCGACAGCCGCGGCTTTCATAGCGTCAGCGACCTCGCCTGACTGGCACGGATCTTGCTGCCTTGTTGCGGGACACCGGGAAGCGGTGACCCGCTGATACAGCAATCACTCGGCAGGCAGATGCAATGGCAATAACTGCTCCAGGCGTGGGCTCGGGCCTCGATGTCAAGAGCCTCATCGAACAGCTGGTCTCGGCCGAGCGCCAGCCAGCGGCCACGCGGCTGGCCGCCCAGGAGGCGAAGGCCAATTCCCTGCTCACCGGCATCGGCCGGCTGAAGGGCGCGCTGGCGGCCTTCCAGTCCGCCGCCGCCGGACTGGCCGACATCGATGCCTTCCAGAAGCGCAAGGCCAGCGTATCGGACGACGAGCGCATCACCGCCACGGTGACCAGTGAGGCGGTGCCGGCCAGCTACGAGGTCGAGGTGCAGGCGCTCGCCAGCGCACACCGGCTGGTGTCCGGTGCCTTCGCCTCCGCCGGGGCCGTGGTCGGCGAAGGCCAGCTGCGCATCGACAGCGGCAGCGCCAGCATGCAGATCGAGATCACCCCGGCCAACAACACGCTGGCCGGCATCCGGGATGCCATCAACGCATCGACCAGCAATCCCGGCGTTCGCGCCAGTATCGTCACCGGTGCGGACGGCGCCCACCTGATCCTGACCGCCAGCAGCACCGGCGCCAGCCACGCCATCACCGTGGATGCCATCGCGCCCGGCAGCCCGCTCGAGGTCCTGGAGTTCGGTGCCGGCACCAGCAACGCCATGGCCCAGGCGGCCGCAGCCAGTGACGCCAGCGCGACCATCGATGGCCTGGCCGTCACCAGCGCCAGCAACAGCATCGACACCGCGATTCCCGGTGTCACCATCGACCTGCTGGTGGCGGAACCCGGCGTTCCCGTCAACCTCGAAATCGCCTATGACAAGGACGCGGCGCGTGAAGCGCTCGGCAAGTTCGTCGATGCCTACAACGCCGTCGTCAGCACCATCAATGAACTGACCGCCTATAACGCCGAGGCAAAAACGGCCGGCCCGCTGCTCGGCGACGCCGCCACCCGCGCCATCCGCGGCGCGCTGCGCGACGCGCTCGGCCGCTCGGTGGGCACCGCGACCGATCCCTACCGCACGCTGGCGGAGATCGGCGTCAGCTCGGACATCAAGGGCAAGCTCAGCCTTGACAGCACCCGCTTCGACAAGGCCGTGGCGGCGGATTTCGATGGCGTCGGCCGCGTGCTTGCCGGCGAGGGCGACGGTATCGCCGTACGCCTGAAGGCCATCGTCGACGACGCGCTCGGCAGCAGTGGCCGCATCCAGAGCAAGGAACAGACCCTCAAGGAACGACTGACCGACATCAGCGAACAGCGCACGGCGCTGGACAGCCGCATGGCACAGGTCCAGGCGCGCTACCAGAAGCAGTTCCTGGCGCTGGACACGCTGATGAGCCAGCTCACCCAGACCAGCAACTACCTCACGCAGCAACTCGCCCGGCTCTAAGCTGGCCCGCCCGTTACAGGACATGACATGAACGCCACCCCCAGCAGTGCCCTCGGCCAGTACCGTGCCAACGACGCCTACGGCGCCGCCAGCGGCGACAGCAGGCAGCTCATCCTGCGCATGATGGATGGCGCCATCGACCGCATCGTCACCGCCAGGGGACACATGCAGCGCGGCGAGATTGCCGCCAAGGGCGCGGCCATCGGCCGTGCCATCAGCGTCATCGACGGCCTGCGCACCTCGCTGGACCAGAGGCGCGGTGGCGAGATCGCCGCCAACCTGGAACGGCTCTACGACTACATGATGCGGCGCCTGCTGGAAGCCAACTTCCGCAACGACATGGCCGGCCTCGACGAGGTGGCTGGCCTGCTCGACGAGATCCGCTCCGGCTGGGCCGGCATTGCCAGCAGCGCTGCGGCACCGGCGGATGCCGGCGCGCCGCTGAGCGCCTGAAGCGGGCCACCTGCCATGCATGGACTGGACCAGATCCTGCTGCTCACCGAGACCGTCGAGGGGCATGTCGAGCGCGGCGAGTGGGCCGAGGCTGGCGCCCTCGACGCCGAGCGCTGCCGCCTGCTGGCCGGGTTGTTCAGCGATCCGCCGCCAGCCGCCGACCTCGCGGCCTGCCGTGAGCTGCTGGGCGAGCTGCTGGCCCGCAACCACCAGACGATCCAGCGCCTGCAGGCCGAACGCCAGCGGCTGCAGGCCGACGCGGCGCGCAGCGACCGGGCCATGCGCGCCTATGAGCGCAATGCGGCCGGCACTCCCGTCGCACGGCTGCGAGTGGTGGAGGTAGACCAGCCATGAGCACCCGCGCTGCCGCGGATTTCGAAGGCATCTCGCTGTTCGAGCGCCTGCCGTTCACCTGGTCGGCTGCCGACCTCGGCGACATGAACCAGCTCGACCATGCCAACCACGAAACCGCGCGCGCCCTGCAGGCGCTGGCGGTGTACGAGGAAGCACCCCGCGAAGCGGCCAGCGATGCCAGTCACCATGCGAACCCGGAGCTGCTGCACCTGCAGGTGAAGGTAGATGTACTGTTGTCGCTCGTCGGCCGGCTGCTCGCCGACCAGTCCGGGCTGCCGCCGCGCCATTCGGTGGTCCTGCGTGGCCAAAGCGTGGAGTGGTCGGGCCCCGACCAGTTGCAGGCCAGGCCCGGCGATACCGGCTACGCCCTGATCTACGCCAACCCGGTGCTGCCGCTGCCGCTGCGACTACCCGGGCGCGTCGTCGGCAGCGTCGAGCGTGCCGGCAGCCGCTGGCTGCAGACCCGGTTCGAGCACCTGACGCCGGCCGTGGCGGCGGGGCTGGAGAAGATGGTATTCAGGCGCCACCGCCGCCAGGTGGCCTTCAGCAAGGGCACGGGTGTCTTCACGGAGACCGGCGTCTTCCGGGCGTCAAAATTCTGACGGCCAGGTTTGCCGGATCTACCAATAAACTGGCATAGCTGTCTGCTGGTCATCATAAGTCACGCTTGATCAACGGCTTACGCTGACACTCCAGCGTCGGCACGGTTCTTGCTGTGATCGGGCATGACTTCGATGCCCGCCACCGATCGCCCTGCCGGCACCGTGCCCGGCGCCAGCGCTGCCGCCCTCGCGCAGGCCTTCGCCCTGTTCAGCGAGACCGCACGCCAGCTGGAGGATTCCTGGCAGGCGCTGGATCGCGAATCGGTACGCCTGCGCCGCGAGCTGCGGGAAGCCCGGCGCGACCACGCGGCGCAGTCGCGCCACCACGCCGGCCTCGCCCGACGCCTGTCCACACTGCTCGAAGCCCTGCCGGCCGGCGTGCTGCTGGTCGGCGCCGACGGCATCGTCCAGCAGGCCAACAGCGCCGCCGCGTTGCTGCTCGGTGAACCGGTGACCGGTGTGAGCTGGAGCGCGCTGCGCGAACGCGCACTCGCCGCCGGCAACAGCGACGATGCCGACCTGTGGCTCCGCGATGGCCGCCGCGTGCAGCTGTCGCAGAAGCCGCTGGAACCCGGTGCGGGACGCGTGCTGCTGCTCACCGACGTTACCGAGAAGCGCAAGATCGAGGACCTGCTGGCACGCCACCGCCGTCTTGCGGCACTCGGCGAGATGGCAGCCGCACTGGCCCACCAGATCCGCACGCCCCTTACCGCGGGCCTGCTCTATGCGACCAACGCCAGCCGCCGCGAACTGCCGCAGCCACAGCGCGATGAACTGCTCGCCAGGTCCATCAGCTGCCTGCATGACCTGGAGCGGCTGATCGGCGACATGCTGCAGTTCGCACGCGGCGCCGCCGCCTCCGGGCAGCAGTTTGCGCTCGACGAGCTGCTCGACAGCGTGGAAACCGCCCTTGGCGGCATCCTGCAGCCGGGACAGGCGGTGCACATCACGCGGCCAGCGAGCCGCGTGTTCCTGGCCGGCAACCGCGAAACGCTGGCAGGTGCGCTGCTCAACCTGGCCACCAACGCGCTGCAGGCCGCCGGACCGGCCGCCAACGTGCGCATCATCGCCCACGCCTCGAGCCTGCAGGCGGAGATCAGCATCGTCGACAACGGCCCGGGCATCGATGCGGACCTCGCCCGGCGCATCTTCGACCCGTTTTTCACCTCGCGCCCCGACGGCACCGGGCTCGGCCTGTCGGTTGCCCGCTCCATCGCCCGCGCGCACCAGGGCGAGGTCGCACTGCTGAGCGGCGCGGCGGGTGCCACGACCTTCGTGCTGCGCCTGCCGGTCGCCGGGCGCGAATCATCCGCCGGCAAGGAACAGAGGAACGTCGCATGAAACTCAAGCCCATCCTGCTGGTCGAGGATGACCAGCGACTGCGTGAGGCGCTCGCGGAAACGCTGCGCCTGTCGGGCTTCAAGGTGGTGCTGGCCAGTGACGGTTCCGAAGCGCTGCAGGTCCTGGCGGGCACCGCGGTGGCCGCCGTGGTCACCGACTACCAGATGCAGCCCATGGATGGCTCGGCGCTGCTGGCGCGCGTCCGCGAGCGCTGGCCACAGCTGCCGGTACTCATGACCACGGCCTACGGCAGCATCGAGCATGCGGTCGCATCGATGATGGCCGGCGCCACCGACTACCTGGTCAAGCCGTTCGCCGCGCAGACCCTGGTCACCAAGCTCGAGCGGCTGGTGCCGCGGGAACTGCCCGCCACCGGGATGGTGGCCGAGGACCCGGCCACGCTCGAGGCCCTGGCCCTGGCGGCCAGGGTGGCGGGCTCCGACACCACGGTGCTCCTCAGCGGCGAGTCGGGTACCGGCAAGGAAGTCTTCGCCCGCTTCATCCACCAGCACTCGGCGCGTGCCCAGGGGCCGTTCGTCGCCATCAACTGCGCGGCCATTCCCGAGAACATGCTCGAAGCCCTGCTCTTCGGCCACGAGAAGGGCGCCTTCACCGGCGCCCATGAAGCGCGTGCCGGCAAGTTCGAGCAGGCCCAGGGCGGCACGCTGCTGCTCGACGAGATCAGCGAAATGTGCGTCTCGCTCCAGGCCAAGCTGCTGCGCGTGCTGCAGGAACGCGAGGTCGAGCGCATCGGCGGCCGCAGCCCGGTCGCCCTCGACGTGCGCGTCCTCGCCACCACCAACCAGGACCTGCGCGCACTGGTGCGCGCCGGTCGCTTCCGCGAAGACCTCTACTACCGCCTGAGCGTGTTCCCGATCCTGCTGCCGGCACTGCGCCGGCGGCCCGCCGACATCCTGCCGCTGGCACGCTTCTTCATCGCCGAGGCCGCCGATCGCAGCCGCCCCGCGCCGGGCCTGGCCCCAGAAGCGGTACGCGCCCTGGCGGGCTACCACTGGCCCGGCAACGTGCGCGAACTCGCCAACGTCATGCAGCGGGCGGTGATCCTCGCCGCGGGCCGCGACATCACGCCCGCGGACCTGAGCTTCGAGGCCGCGGCCGATGCCGGCCCCACCGCTGGCGCTGGCATCGATCCAGTGACGCCGGCCGCTGCTGCCAGCGATACCGCAACGCGGCTGCATGCCAGCCTGCAGAACGTCGAGGGCCAGCTGATCGTCGATGCGCTCCAGCGCGGCGGCAGCCGCAAGCGCGCCGCCGAGCTGCTGGGCATCAGCCCGCGCACCCTGCGCTACAAGCTCGCACGCCTGCGCGATGCGGGCGTGGCGCTGCCGGGACGCGACCTGCACGCCCTGGCCGGCTGAGGCCGCGAGGCGATCCACCTGGAGGAACGGACATGATCGAAATGGAAATCAACAAGGTCCTCGGCCAGATGCGCGCGCTATCTGCGCAGATCCAGGCCCCGGACCCGGCCAGCGCCGCCACCGCAGCGGGCGGCGTCAATTTCGGCGAGCTGCTGCGCCAGTCGATCGACTCGGTCAACGAGCAGCAGGCGGCCGCACAGTCGCTGGCCACGCGCTTCGAGAGCGGCGCGGCCGATGTCAGCGTCGCCGAGGTGATGGTCTCGATGCAGAAGGCGAGCCTGTCGTTCCAGGCCATGACCGAGGTGCGCAACCGCCTGGTCGAGGCCTACCAGCAAGTCATGAACATGCCGATCTGACCGCCCCCGGTCGATCGCAGCGCCACAAGGTAAGCAGTCATGGACGTCGCAGAAACCAGTCCCCTCGCCGCACTCAACCGCATTCCCGGCCTGCGCCAGCTGCTGCTGCTGGCCGGACTCGCCACCGCCATAGCCGCCGGCGTCACCGCCGCGTTCTATGTCCGCGAGCCGAGCTACACCATGCTGTTCAGCAACGTGAGCCAGCAGGAAGCCGGCGAAATCATGAACGCGCTGAACGCCACCGACATCCCGCACAAGATCGACCCGAAGAGCGGCGCCATTCTCGTGGCCGGCGACCGCGTGCCCGAAGCGCGCCTGAAGCTGGCCGGCCAGGGCCTGCCGCGCGGCGCCAGCGTCGGCCTGGAAATGATGCAGGAACAGGGTGCCTTCGGCACCAGCCAGTTCATGGAGAACGCACGCTACAACCACGCCCTGGAGACCGAGCTGGCGCGCACCATCAGCACCCTGCGCCCGGTGCAGTCCGCGCGCGTCCACCTGGCGCTGCCGGAGAGCTCGGTGTTCCTGCGCAAGCGCCGTGATCCCAGCGCCTCGGTGCTGGTGAACCTCTATCCCGGCCGGCAGCTCGACAAGACGCAGGTGGCGGCCATCGTGCACCTGGTCGCCTCCAGCATCCCCGGCATGGACGCCGACAAAGTGACCGTCGTCGACCAGCAGGGCAAGCTGCTCAATGCCCCGGGCGATGCTTCCGCGCTGGGGCTCTCGACACAGCAGTTCGAGTACACCGAGCGCATCGAGAGCAGCTATACCGAACGCATCGTCAACCTGCTCAGCCCCATGCTTGGCCCCGACCGTATCCGTGCCACCGTGACCGCGGACATGGACTTCACGGAGCGCGAGGAGACCCGCGAGAACTACGACCCGGAGAACACCGCGCTGCGCAGCGAGCAGGTCGCCGAGGAGCGCAGCCGCGATGGCGGCCTCACCAGCGGCGGCATCCCCGGCGCCCTGTCCAACACACCACCGCCGCCAGTGGTGGCCAGCAATGCAGCGAATCCGCCGCCTGCGGGGCAGCCGGCCGCGGCCGGTTCCGCAGCGGGTACCGCAGCGGGTAGCGGCGGCACGGTGCAATCGACCCAGGCGGCAACCACACCCGCCAGCGAGTCCCTGCACCGCACCCGCAACTTCGAGGTGGACCGCACCCTGAGCCGCACGCGCTCGCCGGTCGGTTCCATCCGCCGCCTGTCGGTGGCCGTGCTCGTCGACTACAAGCGCAGCACCGCCGACGACGGCACGGTGACGACCCAGGCGCCGAGCCAGCAGGAGATCGACGACATCACGCGGCTGGTCAAGGAAGCCGTCGGCTTCGACGAGAAGCGTGGCGACACCGTCAGCGTCAGCAGCGTGTCGTTCTACGAGAAGCCGGCCGAAGCCGAGCCCGAGGGGCCGGGGCTGCTCGATTCCCCGGGCCTGTTCGACACCCTGCGCAGCGTTCTGGCCGGCCTGCTGGTCCTGGCCCTGGCCTTCGCGGTGATCCGCCCGATCATGCGTGGCCTCGGCGCCGGCGGCGCCGGCGCCGCCCTGCCGGTTGGCGGCGCCCTGCCGGCCGGCGGTGCCAGCGGCGGCCATGTGGCACCGCCGCGCGCCGCACTGTCCTTCGACGACAAGGTCAGCGTCGCGCGCCAGCTCGCCGACAAGAATCCCGAGCGCGTAGCCCAGATCGTCCGCGGCTGGATGCAGACCGATGAGTAACCAGTCCCAGAACCTGTCCGGCAGCGAGCGCGCCGCCGTCTTCCTCATGTCCCTGAGCGAGCGCGAGGCGGCTGAGGTCATGAAGCACATGCCGGTATCCGAGGTGCAGAAGCTCGGTGCCGCCATGGCGAAGCTGCGTAAAGTCACGCGCCACCAGGCCGATGCCGTGCTCGGCCACTTCACTGACAATGTCGAGTCGGAAGCGCCACTGACGGGCCGCTCGCCGAAGTTCCTGAAGCGCCTGCTCACCAGTTCCCTGGGCGAGGAGCGGGCCCGGACCCTCTACGACCGCCTGGTCGAGGGCGAGGAAAAGGGCCTGGACTCGCTGCAGCTCATGGAAGCCAAGGAAGTGACCGAGATTGTCCAGGGCGAACACCCGCAGGTCATCGCCATCGTGCTCGCCGGCCTGGAGCCAGGCAAGGCAGCCGAGATCATCGGCCAGCTGCCGGTGCGCCAGGCCACCGATGTGGTCACACGCATCGCGCGCATGGGCGAGGTGCCGGAGAGCGCCATCGCCGAGCTCGACGACGTGCTCCAGCACCGCTTCAGGCAGTCCGGTACCCAGAAGATGACCAGCATGGGCGGCATCCGCAGTGCCGCCACGATCCTCAACCAGGTTCAGAAGGACACGGAGAAGAAGATCGTCGAGGAGCTCGACCAGCTCAATGCCGCGCTGTCGCAGCAGATCCAGGAGAACATGTTCATCTTCGAGAACCTGATGGACGTGGACGACCGCGGCATCCAGGCGCTGGTCCGCGAGATCACCACCGACACGCTGGTGGTGGCGCTGAAGGGTGCCGACCCGGCCCTGCAGGACAAGATCTTCCGCAACATGTCGAAGCGCGCGGCGGAGCTGCTGCGCTCCGACCTCGAAGCCAAGGGCCCGGTGAAGCTCTCTGACGTGGAGCTGGCCCAGAAGGACATCGTCACCGTGGCACGGCGCCTCGCCGACGAGGGCACGATCATGCTCGGCGGCGGCGGCAACGAGTTCGTGTAGACCGGACGTATGCGCATGACATCGAAGCTCATCCGCAGTCACGAACTTGCCGAGGCCTGCCAGCCCTGGCAGGCCCCGGAAGTCAGCGGCCACGCCCGGCCTGGGCGCAACGGCCAGGCGGAGGACAGTGCCAGCGCCCGGGAACAGGCGCGGCGCGAAGGCTTCGAGGAAGGCCGGCGTGCCGGCCTCGCGGCGGCGGCGCAGGATATTGCGGCGCGCAGCAGCGCGCTGCAGGCGGCACTCGATGCGCTCGCGCGCCCGTTCGAGGGCCTGGACCACCGCTTCCACGAGGAAATCATCGAACTGGTCAAGGCAGTGTCGCGCCAGCTGGTGCGACGCGAAATGCGCCTCGACCCGACCCATCTCGCCGGCGTGGTGCGCGAGGCGCTGGCGGCCCTGCCCATGGCCGCCACCGACGTCGTGGTGCGCGTACACCCGCTGGATGCCGCGATTCTGCGCGACTGCCTGGCTCCCGGGGACGGGGCCCGCGGCTGGCGCATCGAGGCCGACCCGGTCCTGGAGCGCGGCGGCTGCCTGGTGACCAGCGCGCAGTCGCAGGTGGACGGCCGGCTGGAGACGCGGCTCGCCCGCAGCATCGCCACGCTGTTCGAGGACCAGCGCCACGAGGCCGGGGGCGCCGGACACGACCATGGCCAGATTGCCGATCATGACGCTGGCCGCTGAGCGCGGACCGCGCTGGAGCACGAGTCTCGCCACACTGCGCGGGCGCTTGCGCAGCCCCGGCTTCGTGGTCGAGGGCCGCCTGGCGCGCGCCGCCGGCCTGACGCTCGAGGCCACGGGCTGCGAGGCCGCACTCGGCGCCCGCTGCCTGATCGAGGGACAGGATGGCAGTCGCGTGCAGGCCGAGGTGGTCGGCTTCGCCGGCGACCGCCTGTACCTGATGCCGACCAGCGGCCTGGCCGGCGTGATGCCCAACGCCCGCGTCATCCCCACCCGCAGCGTGGCCCAGGTCCCGGTGGGGCCGGCGCTGCTCGGGCGGGTCATCGACGGTGCCGGTAACCCGCTCGACGGGCGCGGTCCGGTACTGGCCGAAGCGCGCGTACCGCTGGAGGCACGGCCGATCAACCCGCTGCAGCGCCAGCCGATCGCCGAGCCGCTCGACGTCGGCGTGCGCGTGCTCAATGCCCTGTTCACCGCCGGCCGCGGCCAGCGCCTCGGCCTGTTCGCCGGCAGCGGCATCGGCAAGAGCAGCCTGCTCGCCATGATGACGCGCTACACCAAAGCCGATGTCATCGTCGTCGGCCTGATCGGCGAGCGTGGCCGCGAGGTGAAGGAATTCGTCGAGGACAACCTCGGCGCCGAAGGCCTGGCCCGCTCCGTGGTGGTGGCGACCCCCGCCGACTGCTCACCGCTGCTGCGGCTGCATGGCGCCTGGATGGCCACCGCCATCGCCGAACACTTCCGCGACCAGGGCCTGCATGTCCTGCTGTTGATGGACTCGCTGACCCGCTTCGCCCAGGCACAGCGCGAGATCGGGCTGGCCATCGGCGAGCCGCCGGCCACCAAGGGCTACCCGCCCTCGGTGTTCTCGCGGCTGCCGCAGCTGATCGAGCGCGCCGGCACCGGCACCCGCGGCGGCGGTTCCATCACCGGCTTCTATACCGTGCTGGCAGAAGGCGACGACGAGAACGATCCCATCGTCGATGCCGCGCGCGCGGTACTCGACGGCCACATCATGCTGTCACGCGAGATCGCCGAGGCCGGCATTTACCCGCCGGTGGACCCGGAGGCCTCCATCAGCCGCTCGATGAACCGCATCTGTCCGCCACAGCACATCCAGGCGGCGCAGCGCTTCCGCGAGATCTACGCCTACTACCAGCGCCACCGCGACCTGATCACGGTCGGCGCCTATCGCAGTGGCACCGACCCGCAGCTCGACCGGGCGGTGCGCCTGTGGCCGCGCATCGAAGCCTTCCTGCGCCAGGACATGAATGAGGTGGTACCGCTGGAAACCGCCATCGCCGAACTGGAGGCGCTGGTCAACGCCGATGCCGTCGGCTAGCCGGGCCAGGCCCTGAGCGATGCGCCAGCGCAAGCCCCTGACCTCCCTGCAACGCCTCGCCGAGTTTGGCGCAGATGCCGCCTCGCGCGACGTCGGCCAGCGGCTGCGCAGCCTGCATGCCGAGGAAGAACGGCTGCGCCAGATCGAGGCCTACCTGCAGCAGTACGAGCGCCTGTCCACGGACGCCACGCCCGGGCTCACCGTCGCCATGATCACCGGCCGGCGCCAGTTCGCTTCGCGACTGCGCGAGGCCGCCCTGCGCCAGCGCCAGCTGGTCGCCGAGGAGCAGGCCCGCTACCAGCAGCAAGTCGACCGCTGGCGCAGCGCGCGCGCCCAGGCACTCGCCCTGCAGCGCTACAACGAACGCATCCGCGAGCGCCTCGGCGAACACCGCGAGCGGCTGGAGCAGCGCCTGCTGGACGAGGTCGCGCAGCGGCGGCGCTAGGCAGCGGCCGCGCCGGCGGGCATCAATCCGGCGGGTTATGGCGCTTCAGGAATTCCACCGATGCCCTGAGCATGGTGCTGCGCGTTTCATCCCGCGACAGCCAGTGGTCTTCACCCTTCATGCGGATGAGTTCGTGGGGCTTGCCGGCCTCCGCCAGCGCCTCGGCCATGGCCTCGCTCTGCGCGATCGGCACCACGGTGTCGTCGATGCCGTGGATGAGGAGCACCGGCGCGTCGGCGCGCGACGCGAGCCTGGCGGGCGACAGCCGGGCCATGGCGGCCGCGTCCTCCTCCCCGATCGCCTCGCGCAGGTAACGAATACTTGCACTCTTGCTGCCCTGGGAACGCTGCCTCCAGCCGACGAACAACGGCAGGTCGGCCGCACCGGCAACGGCAACGGCGCAGCGATACAGCCCCTGCTGCAGCGTCACGCCGGCCAGGGCCGCGTAGCCTCCGTAGCTGGCACCGACGATGCAGGCACGCCGCGGGTCGACGATGCCGGCGGCGGCCAGCGCCCCCAGGCCGTCGGCAATGTCGCCCAGCATCCGGCCACCCCATTCGCCGTAGCCGGCCTCGAGGAACTGGCGACCACGCCCGGCGGAGCCACGGAAGTTCGGCTGGAACACCGCATAGCCCAACGAAGCATAGGCCTGTGCCCACCAGTCGAATCCGATCCCGTCGCTGACGCCGATCGGTCCACCATGCGGGAGTACCACGACCGGCAGCTTCTCCCCCTGGCTTCCTGGCGGCAAGGTCAGCACGCCATCGATCGCTAGTCCATCGGCCGCGCTGAATCTGAACATGCGGGTGGCGCCCACGTCGCGGCTGCGGATCTTCGGGTAGGCATAGCCGATGGGATCCGCCTTGCCCGAAGGAATGTCGACCAGCCACCAGGTCCCGGAATCGTCACCGCCATCCGTGAAGGCAACCAGGCGCTCGAAGGAGCGGCTGAAGGAAGCGACGTGGACCTGCAGGCGCGGGAACGCTTTTTCGATGCCCTTCAGCCGCGCCCGCAGGGCTGGGGTGAATACCTGCGGGTAGTCGGGATCATCGGTATCGAATCCCAGCAACAGGCCGCTGAGTGGATCGCGCAAGCTGCGGCTGTCTCCCGCCTCGGACAGCAGCGGCTGCCAGGTGCCGCTGCGCAGGTCGATTTCGGAGATCGCATCGTCCGCGTACACCAGCACCGTACCGGGCGCCCGGCCGCGGCCGGTGAGTTGCGGCAGGTCGACGGCAGCGGGGATTTCCCGCAGCGGCCGCTCGCGGCCTTCGCCGGCGTAGAGGCGCCAGATCCCGGCGCCGCGGTCGTACTCCTCATGCGCGAGGACTTTGCCGCTTGCATCCATCACCCAATTGCCCTGGCCCCGGCTGCCACGTGCGATGCGTGCGACATCGCCGGAGTCGAGGTCAACCTGGTAGAGATCGGCAGTGAGATAACCACCGCTGGTCTCGACAACATCCTCGCCCCCGCGCGTAGTGACGAGGCTCCAGCCGCTGAAATAGCCATAGCTGTGGCCATCGACGACGGCGCTGCCGTACACACCGAAAACCGCCGGCCAGACCTGCCGCTTCCTTTTGAAGACCGCGACGAGGCGGCCCTTCGGAACGGACAGGCTGTACACGTTCGACAACTCGGCCTGCCCCGAAATCAGCTCCAGGGGCGCCTTGTAGGTGCTGCTCGTGGCCACCAGGACATGATCGTCATCGGCCCACCAGACGTCCCTGACCTTGGTGTCGCCGACCTCCACCGCCTGCAGCAGTTTGCCGCCGATGGCCGCGACGATCAGGCGGCGCCGTTCGCCCACGACCGCAATGGTCGCCAGCCGCTCGCCGGAGGGCGATAGCGTCAGATGCTCCACGGACGGCAGCCGGCCGTAGGCTTCGATGGGGGGCGTCGCCAGCGCTGCGCCCGCGGCCAGGGACAGCAGGGCCAGGAGCAGGCGTTGCAGGAGCCGCATGAAATCCCCTCCCGTTCTGCGGTCCACTCTACGGCCGGCGCCGCTCCCTGCCAACACGGCCACCAGGGCTGCAACAACCCGCCGTTGCACTGGCATGGATATTGCTATTCATTCCTGTCAACCAGGAGATCTCATCCCCGTGACTGATGCCGTCGGAGCCAATCCCGTCCTCGCGAGCCTGATGCTCGCCACCGCCAGCAGCGACCCTGCGGCCGCCGCCTTGCCCGCCACGCCGACGACCTCCAGCCCCGGCGGCGATGCTGGCGGCGTGCTGCCAGCCAGCTTTGGCGCGCTCCTGCAGGGCCTGAATTCAGCGGCTTCCGGCACTCCCGCGACCGTTGGCGCTGCACCGGCAACTACCGCGGCTATTGCTGCCGGATCAGCTGCCGTTGCCGATCCGGCTGCTGCGGCGCTGGTCGACAACAACCTTGTGCCCAGCGATCCGTCCACGCTCACCACCCTGTCACGGCAGGCCGGCAAAGACCTGCGCAGCGGCAAGGCCGCCGGCGATGACTCGCCGGCCAGCGGCACGGATTTGCCGCTCCCGCAGGACGCTGGCCTGCTTGCCGCCCGGCTGCCTGCCGATGCCAATGTCGTCAACCCGGCCGCGGGCCTGGCCGCCCCAGCTGCGCCAGCAACCCAGGCCACCCAGGTCCCAGCGTCGACGGCAATGGCTGCCGACAGCGTGCTTGCTCCTGCGATCGAGGCCACGGCTTCTAGCGCAACGCCTGTTGCCCCAGCCAGCGCTGCAGTAACAGCAGCAGCGACAGCAGTCGCATCGGCCGATGCATCGGCAATGGCGTCGCCCACCTCAACGGTGGACGCCAGCACCGAAAATATGTCAGGCACAATTTCCGCGATGCCTGCCACCGAAAATATCGAAAATATGTCAGGCACCATTAAAGAGGTTGCGCTGGCCGATCTGGTGCGATCCGGATCGCAGTTGCAGGATGCCGGCACCGGCAGCCTGATGGCGGCGCCAGTCATTTCGGGAACGGGAAGCAGCCATGGGGCGGCTGCGACCAGCAGTCCCGCGGATGCGTTCAGCGCCAGCCTGCCGAACCTGCGGCCCACCGGCGATCGTGAAGCCTGGGCACAGGGCCTGGGCGAACGCCTGCTGATGATGGCCGACCGCGGCCTGCAGTCCGCGACCCTGCGCCTGCAGCCCGAGCATCTCGGACCCATGGAGATCCGCATCAGCGTGCAGGACGACGGCTCGGCGCAGGTGCTGTTCAGCGCCCACCACGGCCAGACCCGCGACGCGCTCGAGGCGGCGATCCCCCGCCTGCGCGACCTCTTTGCCGAGCAGGGCCTGAGCCTCACCCAGGCGAACGTCGATGCCGGCCGTGGCCATGCCTTCACCCAGCGCGGCTTCGCCGCCGACGGCAACGCCGCCAGCCCGCAGGCCACCAGGGACGAGGCCAGCGTGCCCGCGGAGGAACCCGCGACCTGGCGCGTGCTGCGCGCCTCGGAGCGGCGCCTCGACGTCATGGCCTGAGTACCCGCCGCCGCCAAGCGCTTGGCGCGAGCTCAGCCGGAGCAGGTGCCAAGGCTTTGGCAGCCCACTCCGAAACGTTGATAACCTACTGTTTCTACACGACTTCCATCTGCTGCCAGCAGCTGGCACGGCTCTTGCTTTATCCCGACGGGGATATTCCCCTTGGGGTAGAGAAACATGGCAACCGAGGAAGCTGAAGTCGCCCAGGCCACCCAGGAAGCCACCCGGGGTGGTGGTATCGGCCGGACCATCGGTCTGGGCGCAGGCATGTTTTTCCTGGTGGTCGCCGCGCAGTTCGTCACCGGCATCGCCGGCTGCAAGCTGCTTCCGGGCCTGATGCCCGGATGCACGGCGCACGAGGAGCTCGCGGACAAGGACGGCAAGGAAAGCACCGCGAAGGGCAAGGCCAAGGCCAAGGCCGAGCCCAAGGCACCGCCGATCTACCAGGCCTTCGACCCGCCACTGGTCGTCAGTTTCCAGGACCAGGGCAGCATGCGGTTCCTGCAGGTCACCGTCGAGGTCATGGGCCGCGATGAAGAAACCATCAAGGCGGTGCAGACCCACATGCCGGTCATCCGCAATAACCTGCTCAACATCTTCTCCGGCCATGGCTTCGCCGACCTGATCAGCCGCGACGGCAAGGAAGCGATGCGCAAGGAATGCCTCACCGAAGTCCAGCGCATCCTCAAGGAAAACACCGGCAAGCCGGGCGTCGAGGACCTGTACTTCACCAGCTTCGTGGTCCAGTAGCGGCGCTGGGAGTCATGGACCACAAGGACATCATTTCCGAGGAGGAGTCGCAGGCGCTGCGCCAGCCGGCGCCGCCCGCCTCGGCGGGCCAGGCGGCCAGCCTCACGCCCGCCGGCGAAGTGCAGGGCCTGCACGCCGACCACTGGGAACGCATCCTCGCGGATCGCGCCCCGGCCCTGGAATCCATCGCCGAGCGCATGGTGAGCCTGCTCAAAGCCACCGGCCGGCGCTTCTTCCGCAATCCCGTCGACGTGGTCGCGCATCCGCTGCGCTCGGTGCGCTGGGGCGCCTACGCGCGCCAGCTGCCGGTGCCCTGCAGCCTGAACGTGCTGGACATCAGGCCGGCCGCGCAGAAAGGCCTGGTCAGCATCGATGCCGGTTTCGTCTTCATGCTCACCGACATCTTCTTTGGCGGCGACGGCAAGGGACAGCGCGCCGCGGAGATGGTCGAGTTCACGCCCATCGAGCAGCGCCTCACCCGCAAATTCGTCGAGGCGCTGCTGGCCGACCTGAAGCAGGCCTGGAAGCCGTTCCTGGAACTGGACTTCAGCTACGCCAAGGCGGAGACCAACCCGATTTTCGCGGCCATTGCCACCAGCTCCGAGCTGGTTTCCGTGGCACGCTTCGGCATCGTCATCGACGAGACCGAGCATGCCTTCGAGGTGGTGCTGCCGGCGGCCCTGGTGGAACCGCTGCGCAGCATGCGTGACAGCGGCCAGATCGAGGGCGGCTCCGGCACCGCACAGCGCTGGCGCAGCCGACTGCGCGAGGACGTGCAGGAAGCACGGGTGACCATGCGCGCGGTGCTGACCGGCACGCAGGTCAACCTGCGCGATATCGCGCTGGCCCGCCCCGGCGACGTGATCCATACCGAATTGCCGGCCAGCGTCGTGCTGCTCGCCGGCGACCAGCCGCTGATGGAAGGCACCTTTGGCGTGTTCCAGGGCCGCAATGCCGTGCGCATCAGCAAGCCCGCGAACCGCCGCATCCTGGGAGTGAACGATGGACGAGCAAAAGACAACTGACAGCGCCGCCGCCCGCAGCGGCAAGCCCGACGCGGGTTTCCGCGCCGCCTCCTTCCAGCAGGTCAACGAGAGTGGCGGCGGCAGCTGCGACGCGCACCCGAGCATCGACGTCATCCTCGACGTGCCGGTGACCCTGTCGCTGGAGGTGGGCCGCGCGCAGATGAGCGTCGGCCACCTGCTGCGCCTGTCGCAGGGCTCGGTGGTGGAGCTCGACCGCAGCGCCGGCGAGCCACTCGACGTGCTGGTCAACGGCGCGCTGGTCGCCCATGGCGAGATCGTGGTGGTCAACGACAAGTTCGGCATCCGGCTCACCGACGTGGTGGGCCCGCCGGCGCGCCAGCCGCAGCCCTGAGGCGCCCGTTCCATGAACCGCAAGTCCCGCCAGATGCTGGTCGCGGCATGCACCGCTGCCAGCCTGCTTGCTGCCGGCGCCGCGCTGGCGGCCGTGACGCAGACCCCGGCGCAACCGGTGCCAGGTGCACTGCCCTCCGGCAGCGTGGCCGGTCCCGCCCTGCGCATGGTGCTGAGCCTCGGCCTGGTGCTGGCGCTGGTAGGCGGCCTCGCCTGGCTGGCGCAGCGGCTGCGCTCTGGCGGGCACCTGAAGACCGGGCTCATCGAGATCGTCAGCGGCGTCTCCCTCGGCGCCCGCGAGAAAGTCGTGCTGCTGCAGGTCGGGCAGGAACGGGTGCTGGTGGGTGTCAGCCCCGCCGGCATGCGCACCCTGCACGTGATGCAGGGACCGGCGGCGACCGCGCCCTTTGCCAGCCACCTGGAGGCGCAGCCGTGAAGCGCATTCTGGTCCTGCTGCTGCTGTTGCTCCCGGCGCTGACCTGGGCCGCCGAGCCCGGCGGACGCGCGCTGGAACTGGTCACCGCCAGTGCCGATGGCAAGACCTGGTCGGTGAGCCTGCAGATCCTGCTGCTGATGACGGCGCTGACGCTGCTGCCATCGCTGGCGCTGGCCGCCACCTCATTCACGCGCATCGTCATCGTGCTGGCGATCCTGCGCCAGGCGATCGGCATGCCGCAGACGCCACCCAACCAGGTGCTGGTGGGCCTGGCCCTGTTCCTGTCCTTCTTCGTCATGGGCCCGGTGCTTAACGAGGTCTACGACAACGGCGTCAAGCCCTACATGGCCGGCACCATCGAACTGGATGCGGCAGCCGCGGCGGCCGAAAAGCCGCTGCGCAGCTTCATGCTGGGCCAGACGCGCGAACCCGACCTGGAGCTGTTCGCCAACCTGGCGGGCCACGAGGAGTATGCGACGCCGGAGGCCGTGCCGATGTCGGTGCTGCTGCCGAGCTTCATGACCTCGGAGCTCAAGACCGCCTTCCAGATCGGTTTCCTCACCTTCATCCCGTTCCTGATCATCGACCTCGTGGTCTCCAGCGTCCTCATGTCCATGGGCATGATGATGCTCTCCCCGATGCTCATCTCGCTGCCGTTCAAGATCATGCTGTTCGTCCTGGTGGACGGCTGGAGCCTGATCATGGGCACGCTGGCGGCGAGCTTCGCCACCAGCTGAGGACTGCCCCATGACGCCCGAGATGGTGCTGACCGTTGCCCGCGAATCGCTCACCGTGACCATCCTGGTCGCCGCACCGCTGCTGCTGGCCGCGCTGGTCACCGGCGTGCTGGTGGGCGTGCTGCAGGCTGCCACCCAGATCAACGAAATGACGCTGTCGTTCATCCCCAAGCTGCTGGCGCTGGTGGTGACCCTGCTGGCCACCGGCCCCTGGATGCTGGAGATGCTCACCGGCTACACGCGGACCCTGTTCCACAACATCCCGTCCATGCTCGGCTGAGCGCCGCCGCGCCGCCATGCTGACCCTCGCCGCCATCGTCGACACGCTGTTCCACATCCTGTGGGCCGCCCTGCGGGTCGGTGGCATGGTGATGGTGGCGCCGGTGTTCGGCGCCATGTTCGTCCCGACGCGGCTGCGGCTGCTGATCACGCTGGTGCTGTCCTTCGCCATGCTGCCGGCGGTGGGACCGCTGCCAGCCTACTCGCCGCTAAGCCTGCAGGGCCTGCTGGCCGTCGGCCAGGAGCTGGTCGTCGGCGTCGCCATCGGCTTCCTGCTGAAGATCGCCATCGAGGCCGCGGTGATCGGCGGCCAGATCGTCTCCAGCGGCACCGGCCTGTCCTTCGCCATGGTGGTGGATCCGCAGTCCGGCGGCATCCCGCTGCTGGGCCGCTTCTACCTGATCATCGCCACGCTGCTGATGCTGGCGCTGAACGCGCACCTGCAGCTGATCCAGGTGCTGGCGGCCAGCTTCGCGCTGGTGCCCATCGGCAGCGGCGGCATCCACGCCACTGACCTGCGCCTGGTTGCCGACTTCGCCGGTCTGATGTTCCTCGGTGCGGTGAAACTGGCGCTGCCCTCGGTGGTGGCCATGCTGATGGTCAACGTCGCCTTCGGCGTCATCAGCCGCGCCGCGCCGACACTCAACCTGTTCGCCGTCGGCTTCCCGATCACGATGCTCATGGGCTTCCTGGTGATCCTCATGGACATCGGCTCGCATGGGCCGATCTGGCAGGCGCAGCTGACCGAGACCTTCAACGCCATCAACCGCCTGCTGGCCGGGGGTTGAGCATGGCGGAGATGGACTTCCAGGAACGCACCGAACAAGCCACGCCGAAACGCCAGGAAGAGGCGCGCCGGCGTGGCCAGGTGGCGCGCTCGCGGGAACTGAACATCGCCGCGGTGCTGCTGGCCGGCGCGGGCGTCATCAGCGTTTCGCGCGCGCAGCTGGGCAGCGCGCTGGAAGACCTGATGCGCCGCGGCCTGACACCGGACCCGCGCCTGCTGGACCAGCCCGGCACGATGACCGCGGCGCTGGCCAGCGCCAGCATCGACACGCTGCTCGCCTTCACGCCGCTGCTGGTGGTGCTGGCGCTGGCGGCCGTAGGCGGTGCGCTGGCGGTCGGCGGCTGGGTCTTCAGCACCGAGCAGGTCGCGCCGCGCTGGAGCCGCCTGGATCCGGTGCAGGGCATCAAGCGCATCTTCAGCCTGCGTGGCCTGGTGGAAGTCGCCAAGGCGCTGGCCAAGGGGCTGGTCATCGGCGGTTTCGCGCTGGGCTGCATGGCCTGGGCCCGCGGCCCGGTGCTGGCGCTGGGCGTCGAGCCGCTCGGCGCGGCCATGAACGACGCAGGCTACCTGGTTGCCGTGACCCTGGTCGCCTGCAGCTTCGGCATGCTGGTGGTGGCGCTGGCGGATGCGCCCTTCCAGCTCTGGTCGCACCATCGCGAACTGCGCATGACGCGCCAGGAGATCCGCGAGGAACTGAAGGAGACCGAGGGTCGCCCCGAGGTGCGCAGCCGCATCCGCGCGCTGCAGCAGCAGCTGGCCAGCCGCCGCATGATGAAGGCGGTGCCGACGGCCGATGTCATCATCACCAACCCGACACATTTCGCCGTCGCCCTGCGCTACGACGAGAAGCGCATGCGCGCCCCGGTGGTGGTCGCCAAGGGCGTAGACCACGTGGCCGCCCGCATCCGCGAGCTGGCCAGCCAGCACCGCGTGGCGCTGTTCGAAGCGCCGCTGCTGGCCCGCGCGCTGTACTGGACCACCAATCTCAACCAGGAGATCCCGGGCCCGCTCTACGTGGCGGTCGCCCAGGTGCTGACCTACGTGTATCGCCTCAGGGCTGCCGTGCAGACCGGCGCCGCCTGGCCGGAGCGTCCGGCCGTGCAGGTGGACGCCAGCCTCGCCAGGCCCCGGCGCGGCCGGCGCGACCTGCAGGCCTGAGGCCGCTGACAGACCGATGGAGAACCCGACATGACCGCAGCCAGCAACGGCCCCGCCCGCTTCCTCCGCAACCTCGGTGGCGCCGGCCTGCCAATCCTGATCCTCGCCATGCTCTCGATGGTGGTGCTGCCGCTGCCGCCGCTGGTGCTCGATGCGCTGTTCACCTTCAACATCGTGCTCTCGCTGATGGTGGTGCTGGCGGTGGTCTACGTGATGCGGCCGCTGGATTTCGCGGTGTTCCCCACCGTGCTGCTGCTGGCCACGCTGCTACGCCTGGCGCTCAACGTCGCTTCCACGCGCGTGGTGCTGCTGCACGGCCATACCGGCACCGATTCGGCCGGCAAGGTGATCGAGGCCTTCGGCGAGTTCGTGGTAGGCGGCAACTACGCGGTGGGCGTGGTGGTCTTCGCCATCCTCATCATCATCAACTTCGTGGTGGTCACCAAGGGCGCCGGCCGCGTCTCCGAAGTCAGCGCACGCTTTACCCTCGACGCCCTGCCCGGCAAGCAGATGGCCATCGACGCCGACCTCAACGCCGGCATCATCAGCCAGGAGGAAGCCGCCCAGCGCCGTGCCGAGGTGCGTACCGAGGCGGACTTCTACGGCGCCATGGACGGCTCCAGCAAGTTCGTCCGCGGCGACGCGATCGCCGGGCTGCTGATCGTCTTCATCAACGTCATCGGCGGCATCCTCATCGGTACGCTGCAGCACGACCTCGGCTTCGCTGCCGCGGCACAGACCTACACGCTGCTCACCATCGGCGACGGCCTGGTGGCGCAGATTCCCTCGCTGCTGCTCTCCACCGCGGTGGCCATCATCGTCACCCGCATGTCGCGCGCCGAGAACATGAGCCAGCAGCTGTTCAACCAGCTGGTGGGCGATCCGCGCATCCTGCGGGTGGTGGCGGTGCTGCTGGGTCTGCTGGGCCTGGTGCCGGGCATGCCCAACGTCGCCTTCCTGCTCGCCGCCGGTGCCTGCGCCGGCAGCGCCTGGCTGCTGGAGCGCAAGTCGGCGGCCATCCGCCAGGCACTGGACAGTCGCCCGGCGGAACCGGAGCTGCCGCCACCCGAACCCAACCGCGACCTGTCCTGGGATGACGTCGGCCAGGCCGACCCCATCGCCCTGGACGTGGGCTACCGGCTGATCCCGCTGGTGGACCGCAACCAGGATGGCGAGCTGATGCGCCGGATCAAGGGCGTGCGCAAGCGGCTGTCCGAGGAACTGGGCTTCCTCATCACGCCGGTGCGCATCCGCGACGACCTCGACCTGCCGCCGCAGGGCTATCGCATCAGCCTGCTGGGCTCGACCATCGCCCAGGGCGAGGTCTATGCCGACCGCGAGCTCGCCATCAATCCGGGCCACATCGACCAGCCGATCCAGGGCATTCCCGCGCGCGATCCGGCCTTCAACCTGGAGGCGGTGTGGATCGAACCGGTGCAGCGCGAGGACGCCCAGGCGCGCGGCTACACCGTCGTGGACGTGCCGACCGTCATCGCCACGCATCTTTCGAAGGTGCTCCAGGAGAACGCCCATGAGCTGCTCGGGCACCAGGAAGCACAGCAGCTGCTCGACCGCCTCGCCAGGAGCGCGCCCCGGCTGGTCGAGGAGCTGACGCCGAAGACCCTGTCGCTGTCGGTGATCGTGCGCGTGCTGCAGGAGCTGCTGCGCGACCAGGTCGCCATCACCAACATGCGCAGCATCTGCCAGACCCTGGCCGAGCATGGCCGCACCACCCAGGACCCGGAGGTCCTGACCGGGCATGTGCGGGCGGCGCTGGGGCGCTCCATCGTGCAGAAGCTCGGCACCCAGTCGGAGGAGCTGCCGGTCATCACCCTGGAGCCGCGGCTGGAACAGATCTTGCAGGATGCCCTCAAGGGCGGCGGCGAAGGCGGCATCGAGCCTTCGCTGGCCGAGCGGGTGCAGGCACAGCTGTCGGAGACCACCCAGCGCCAGGAAATCGCCGGACAGCCGGCGGTTCTGCTGGTGTCACCGGCACTGCGGCCCTGGCTCGCGCGGTTCCTGCGCTTCGCGGTGCCCAGCCTGAAGGTGCTGGCCTACAACGAGGTGCCGGACAGCCGCCGCGTCAAGCTCGTGGCGGCAGTGGGAAGTTGACAGGATTTTGGCACGGCCCCGGCGCCTGAACAGGCGCCGCGGGCCAGCCCCAGGGAGGCAGGATGAAAATCAGACGTTTCGTCGCCAGCGACATCCGCGAAGCCATGCGCCAGGTCCGCGAGGCCCTCGGCCCGGACGCCGTGATCCTCGAGACCCAGCGGGTCGAGGGTGGCATCGAGCTGTCGGCAGCGGTGGACTACGAGCCGCCGGCGACACCGGCAGCAGCAGGCCCCGCCGCCAACTACGCCGCCGTGGCTGCGGACGGCGGCACCGGCCAGCCAGCGCCCGTGGCGGCACCGGTGGCGGCTGGCAGCGTCCCGCGCCTGGCCGACGACCGCGAATTCCGCAACCTGCGCGAGGAAGTGCGCACGCTGCGCGACCTGCTCGAGACCCAGCTCTCGCGCCTGGCCTGGAACGACGGCGTGCGCCGCAATGCCGCCGCCGCCACCACCATGCGCAACCTGACACGCATCGGCCTCACCCCGGACGTGGTCCGCGACATCGTCGCCGCGCTGGGCGCGGACCTGACGGCCCGCACCGCCTGGAGCGCGCCGCTGCGGCGGCTCGAGGCCAGCATCCCGGTCTGCGATGACGACCTGATCGCCGCTGGCGGCGTGTTCGCCATCGTCGGCCCCACCGGCGTCGGCAAGACCACCACCATCGCCAAGCTGGCCGCACGCTACGCGCTGCAGGGCCGGCCGGAGGACGTCGCGCTGGTGACCACCGACACCTTCCGCATCGGCGCACGCGAGCAGCTCGAGACCTTCGGCGAGATTCTCGGTGCCCCGGTCTACCAGGCCGGCGACGGTAACCGCCTGGCCGAGGTGCTGGACCTGCTCTCCAGCCGCAGGCTGGTGCTGATCGACACCGCCGGCATGGGACAGCGCGACCTGCGCCTGGCACGCCAGCTGTCCTGGCTGGCGGCCGCGGATGCCCGCGTCAAGGTACTGCTGGCGCTTCCCGCCAACACGCAGAGCGCCGGCCAGCGGGAAATTGTGGAAGCGTTCATGGCAGCCCGCCCGTCAGCGTGCATCCTTACCAAGACGGATGAGGCGACCTCCCTCGGCGGTGCACTGTCGGCGCTGGTGCGCAGCCGGCTGCCGCTGGCTTATGTCGCCAACGGCCAGCGGGTTCCCGAAGACCTGCACTGTGCCGGGCCACGCCGCACCTGGCTGGTGAAGTCCGCCCTGGAGCTGATGAGCGGCGACACCGGGATCAACGACGACTTCATGGCAGAACAATTTGCCGAGGTGGACATCGATGCCTGCGCCTGAACCTGCCATGAATCCCGACCAGGCCGATGGCCTGCGACGCCTGCGCCAGGCCCGGCCGGTGAAGGTCATCACCGTCACCGGCGGCAAGGGTGGCGTCGGCAAGACCAACATCTGCGCCAACCTCGCGGTGGCGCTGTCGATGCTCGGCCGGCGCGTGATGCTCTTCGACGGCGACCTCGGCCTGGCCAACGTCGACGTGCTGTTCGGCCTGCAGCCGCAGTACACCATGGCCGACGTGGTGCGCGGCGAGCGCAGCCTGCCGGAGGTCGTGGTCAGCGGCCCGGCCGGTGTCATGGTGGTGCCCGGCGCCTCCGGCCTGTCGGAGATGGCCAACCTCAGCACGCTGCAGAACGCCGGCATCGTCAATGCCTTCAGCGAACTGAGCTGCGACCTCGACGTCCTCATGGTGGATACGCCGGCCGGTATCTCCGATCCGGTGCTGCGCTTCGCCGAGGCGGCCCACGAAGTCGTGGTGGTGGTCTGCGACGAGCCCACCTCCATCACCGACGCCTATGCAGTGATCAAGGTGCTGTCCCGCGAACGCAACGTGCACCGCTTCCGCGTGGTCACCAACATGACCCGCGAGGGGGGCCATGGCCGCCAGCTGTTCGAGAAGCTGCTGCGGGTCACCGAGCGCTTCCTGCAGGTCTCGCTGGACCATGCCGGCAGCGTGCCCTACGACGACCGGGTGTGGCGCGCGGTCCAGCTGCAGACGCCGTTTGTGACGGCGTTCCCCACCAGCCTGGCCGCCTCCGCCCTCAAGCAGCTGGCCCATCGTGCCGATAAGTGGGATGCACCCCGCGCGGCGCGGGGAAACATCGAGTTCTTCGTGGAGCGGCTGCTGCGGCAGCCGGGCAGCGCCCAGGGCGCGGTGGCATGAGCACAGCCTCCGCCTACGCCACTGCCAGCCAGCTCCAGCCCGAGGAACTGGTGGAGCGGTATGCGCCGCTGGTCAAGAGGATCGCGAGTCACCTCCTTGGCCGGCTGCCCGATGGCGTGGAGCTGGAGGACATGGTGCAGACAGGGCTCATCGCCCTGCTGGATGCGGCCCGGCAGTACTCGGCTGCCAGGGGCGCGTCCTTCGAGACCTACGCGAGCATACGAGTGCGTGGAGCGATGCTGGACGAATTCAGGAACACCGACTGGGCACCGCGCTCCGTGTACCGCAAGCAGCGGCAGCTGACGGCGGCAGTGCGTGCGGTGGAGAACCGCACCGGCGCCCATGCCAGCCCGCGTGATGTCGCCGCCGAACTCGGCGTGCCGCTCGAGGAATACTTCCGCATGGTGACGGCGACCACTACCCAGCGCATGTTCAGCCTCGAGGATGCCAACCCGGACCAGGGCAGCGACGCGGACCCGGACGGCGACCAGCCATCTCTGGACCCTGCAGCGGAGCTGGAGTCCGAGGAATTCCATGCTGCCATGACCGCAGCCATCGGCGAACTGCCGGAGCGCGAGGCACTGGTCATGTCGCTGTACTACGACGAGGAACTGAACCTGAAGGAAATCGGCGAAGTGCTCGGCGTGAGCGAGTCACGCATCTGCCAGATCCATGGCCAGGCACTGGTGCGGCTGCGCGCCCGCCTGCAGGACTGGGTGGCCACGGGAGCCGGGGCCTGACATGGATCCGCTGACTACAACCGGCGTGGTGCTGGCCCTGGTGGCCCTGGTCGGCGGCAGCATCCTCAAGGGTGCCGGCATCGCGTCGCTGGCGAACCCGGCCGCCTTCGTCATCGTCTTCATCGGCACGCTGGCCTCGAGCCTGGTGCAGACGCCGAAGGAAACCTTCCTCCGTGCCTGGAAGATTTTCCCCTGGATCTTCAAGCCGCCGGTGGAAGACACCGACGCGCTGATCGCCAAGATGGTCGAATGGAGCGAGACCGCCCGCAAGCAGGGGCTGCTCGGGCTGGAACCGGCGCTGGAGAAGGAGCCGGACGAGTTCTCGAAGAAGGCGCTGCAGATGCTGGTCGACGGCACCGAGCCCGACAAGATCCGCGAAACCATGGAGCTGGAGCTGGAGGCCAAGGAAAAGGCCAACACGCAGAGCGCGAAGGTCTTCGAGGGCCTGGGCATCTATGCACCGACGTTGGGCATCATCGGCGCCGTGCTCGGCCTCATCGCCGTGATGAAGAACCTCGCCGATCCCAGCAAGCTCGGCCACGGCATCGCCGCAGCCTTCACCGCCACCATCTACGGCATCGGCCTCGCCAACCTGTTCTTCCTGCCGACGGCCAACAAGCTCAAGGAGATCATCAAGGCGCAGAGCCGTGCCAAGGAAATGGTGCTGGAAGGCATCATCGCCATCGCCGAGGGCGAGAACCCGCGCAACCTGGAGGTCAAGCTGAAGAGCTACGTCGCCTGACGCAGCCCTTCACGATGTCCCATGGCCCGCAGGCACGAACACGAGGATCACGTGAACCACGAGGCCTGGGCCATTCCCTACGGCGACCTGATCACGCTGCTGCTGGCCTTCTTCGTGGTGATGTACGCCGTGTCCTCGGTCAACGAGGGCAAGTACCGCGTGCTGTCGGACTCCATGACCGCCGCCTTCCGCGGCTCGCCGAAGACCACTGCGCCCATCGAGATCGGCGACAAAGTGGTCAAGGTGCGCCGCGACGACACCGTGGCGGGCCTGTCCCCCTCCCAGGCCATGAAGCTGCCCGGCCATGTCAGCGGCGACGACAAGAGCCTGGTCGAGCAGTTCAACAAGATGGGGCGCGATATCGACAGCGAGGCCGACGGTGCCGATGGTCCGGGCCTGCGCCATGTCGCCGATGAAGTCGAGAAGGCAATGGCCGCGCTCATCGGCGAGGACCTGGTCACCGTGACCCGCAAGCCGCTGTGGGTAGAGGTCGAGATCAAGACCGACATCCTGTTCCCGAGCGGTAGCGCCAGCATCCAGCCGGAAGCGGTGCCGATCCTCGACAGCATCGCCGCCATCCTCAAGCCGCTGGCCAGCCCCATCCGCGTCGAGGGACACACTGACAACCGCCCGATCCGCACGCTGCAGTTCCCCTCCAACTGGGAACTGTCCGGTGCCCGCGCCTCATGCATCGTCAGGCTGTTCGAGGAACGCGGCATCGCGCCCGAGCGCATGAGCGTCGCCGGCCAGGGCGAGTACCAGCCCGTAGCGGACAACGCCACCGCCGAAGGCCGCAATCGCAACCGGCGCGTCACGCTGGTGATCCTCGACGCAGCCGGCGGCAACAGCCGGCAGCCGGCCACGCCCGCACCCGCAACCGCACCCGCAACGACGGCAGCCACGCAGGAGGCGGCACCATGACGCCCATCGAACAGGTCAGGCCGCCCATGCCCGGCAACTGGGCCCGTCGCCCCGAAGGCCGCAACAAGCGCGGTGGCCAGAGTAAGGGCAGCGGCGCGGGAGAGGGCCAGGACCGGAGCCCGGGCCGCGTCCGGCCAGGACCGTCGCCGGGGCAGGGCCATGGCGGCAACGCGCACGGTGACCATGAACACAGCATCGACGAACTCGCCTAGGGGGTATGACCAATGATCATCAGCTTCAACCTCATCATGATCACGGCTGCGGCCGTGCTGGCCGGCAGCCTGCTGCTGTCACTCACTGCCATCGGCATCGGCTGGCGCGCCAGGCGCCGCGCCGCCAGTGCCGTGGCCGCGGCCGGGATCGCCGGGCTGCGCGCCGCGGAAGCGGAAGCAGCGCTCGCCGCCCTCGCCGGCCGGCTGCAGGAACTGCAGGCCGAACGCGAGCGTGCCGGTGCCGTCGGCACGCGGCCCGGGCTGCGCCAGGCGGTGGCACTGTCGCGCCATGGCGCCAGCACCGATGAACTGGTGACAACCTGCCGCATCGGCCAGAGCGAGGCGCGGCTGATCCAGATGCTCTACGGCAGCCCGAAGACGGGTGTTGCCGTTGCCGCCACGGAAGTCCACTGAGTCGCGGGTACGCCGGATCGACAGTGCACCCCCCGCAGACGCGACCACCGGAGCCAACGCCATGAGCCAGATCCAGATCCCGGAAAAAATGTTGCAGCGCCTGAAGACCTGCACCAGCTTCCCGTCACCGCCGGCGGTGGCGATGCAGGTCATCGCCCTGGCCCAGGACCCGGAGATCGACCTCGCCAGGGTCGCGGACACGGTCAGTGGCGACCCGGCCATCGCCGCCAAGGTGATGCGTATCGCCAACTCGGCCATGTACGCGCGCCGGCGTCAGAGCAACAACCTGCGCCAGGCGCTCATCGTGCTCGGCCTGAACGCGACACTGACGCTGGCGCTGTCCTTCACCCTGGTGAGCACCCTGCGCCGGGACAGCTCGAAGGGCTTCGACTTCAACGCCTACTGGAAGCGCGCCATCCTCGCCGCCACCTGGGGCAAGCTGCTGGCCAGCGAGTTCGGGCGACGCGACGCCGAGGAAGTGTTCCTCGCGGCGCTGCTGCAGGACATTGGCATGCTGGCGCTGGACAAGCTGGCGCCGGACACCTACGCCGGCATTTCCCCGTTCCAGCTCGAGCACGGCCGCGTCAGCCAGCACGAGCAGAGCTGCCTGGAAACCGACCACCGCTCGGTCGGCACCTGGCTGCTGAAGAGCTGGAACATGCCTGCGTCACTGCTGCGCGGCGTGCAGCACAGCCATGACCCGACGGCGGGCGGCGTCGAGCCGGAGCACCGGGAGTTCGTCCGCTGTGTCGCGCTCTCCGGCGACCTGGCCGATGTCTGGCTCACCGACCAGAGTGAGACCGGCATCCGCCGTGCCGGCCAGCAGGCCCAGCGCCACCTCGGCATCCTGCCCAACCGGCTGGCCGAAATGTTCGGCATCATCCGCGAGCAGATCCCGGTGGCCGAGGGCCTGTTCGACCTGCAGCTGTTCCCGGCCGACCAGCTGCAGGACATCGTCGAATCGGCGAAAGAGATCCTCATGGTCCGCAACCTCTACCAGATCGACAGGAACAGCGATCTGGAGAACCAGAAGTCGAAGCTCAAGGCCGAGAACTCCGTCCTCAAAGTGGAGAGCGAGCGTGACGGCCTCACCGGCGTATTCAACCGGCGCGCTTTCGAGGAAGCCATGGAGCGCGAGTTCGCCGCGGCCGCCAAGAACCGCTGGCCGCTGTCGGTGGTGTTCGTCGACCTCGACCACTTCAAGGGCATCAACGACACCCACGGGCACCAGAGCGGCGACGCCATGCTGAAGACCGTGGCCACGCTGCTGGTCAGCACGCTGCGCGACACCGACATCGTCGCCCGCTATGGCGGCGACGAATTCGTGCTGCTGCTGCCTGGGGCCGATACGCCACAGGTCGAGGCGGTCGCCGAGCGCCTGGTGCAGAGGGCGCGCGAGACCCGGGTGGACAATGGCAATGGCAATACTTTCTCCATCACGCTGTCACTGGGCATTGCCAGCCGCGATGGCAAGTCGTCCTTCGCCACCTCGCAGGAACTGCTCGCGGCCGCCGATGCCGCGCTCTACCACTCGAAGCGCAACGGCCGCAACCGGCACACCAGCTACGACAAGATCAAAGCGGCCTGACGCCGCCCCGGCACTGCTCAGGCGGCGGGGCTGGCGCGCGCTTCCTCGCCCGCCTGGATGCCATAGCGCTTCATCTTCTCCGCCAGCGTAGTGCGGCGGATCTGCAGCCGCTCGGCGGCGTGCGCCACCACCCCGTCGGTATCGACCAGGGCGCGGCGGATCAGCGCGATCTCGATGTTCTCGATATAGGTCTTGAGGGGAATGCCCTCGGTGGGCAGGTCGAAATCCTGCGGCTGCGGGCCGGCGGCACTGCGCCGGGCGACGATCTCGCGATCCGCCTCGCGCAGCGGCGCATTGGCCGTGTAGCGGCTCGGCAGGTTGGCGATGTCCACTGGCTGCCCGGGATAGAGCACGCACAGCCGCTCCATGAGATTGGCCAGCTCGCGGATGTTGCCCGGCCAGTCGTAGCAGCGCAGGATGCGCAGCGCCCCGCCGCTGAGCGTCACCGGCTGCTGGCCGGAGCGCTGGCAGCGCTCGAGGATGTTGGCGGCAAGCTCGGCGAGGTCTTCCTTGCGCTCCCGCAGCGGCGGCAGCTCGATCGGGAACACGTTGAGGCGGTAGAACAGGTCCTCGCGGAACTTGCCCTCGCGGATGGCCTCCTCGAGGTTGCGGTGGGTGGCCGCGATGATGCGCACGTCGCAGTTGCGGCTGCGGTTGCTGCCCACCCGCTCGTAGACCCGCTCCTGCAGCACCCGCAGCAGCTTCACCTGCATCGGCAGGCTCATGTCGCCGATCTCGTCGAGGAACAGCGTGCCGCCCTCGGCGGCCTCGAAGCGGCCCACGCGCGTGGCAATGGCGCCGGTGAAGGCACCCTTCTCGTGCCCGAACAGCTCGCTTTCCAGCAGTTCGGCCGGGATGGCCCCGCAGTTGACCGGCACGAAGGGCTGCTGGTGCCGCGGCGACAGGGCATGGATGTAGCGGGCAGCCCATTCCTTGCCGGTGCCCGATTCGCCGGTGATCAGCACGTTGGTGTTGAACGGTGCCACCTGCTCGACCAGGCGCCGCACCACGGTCATGCGCGGGCTCTGGCCGGTGGGGAAATACAGGCTGCGGGCGCGGGCGATGGCGGCGGCATCGAGCAGCGGGTCGGCAGCAGCGGCCGCCAGTCCGGGCGGCTGCCGGAGTTCCTGCTCCAGGGATTCACTGGCCTCGTTCATGGACACCTGCCACGGATGGCCGCCCTGCTCCCGGGACGCAGCCACGGGTGTCCTGGACAGCACTGCTCATTGCGCACGGAAGAACCTGACCCGGCCGCTATCATCAGCGACAGCTGCGGCAGTGTCAAACCTTTGGCGCGACCGGTCCGTACATATATCATGGGCACCATGCGCCGCATCCTCATCTTCCAGCACGTCCCGCACGAGATCCTCGGCAGCTTCGACCCGATGTTGCGGGAGGCGGGCTACCGCCTCCGCTACCTGAACTTCGGGCGCCAGCCGGATGCGGTGCCGGACATCAGCAGCTACCACGGACTCGTCGTCCTCGGCGGCCCGATGAACTGCGACCAGACCGCCCGCCACCCGCACCTGGGCGTGGAAGTGGCGGCCATCCGCAAAGCCATCGACAGCGGCATGCCGGTGCTCGGCATCTGCCTCGGCGCGCAGCTGATTGCGCGTGCCCTCGGTGCCCGCGTCACCGCCAATCCGGTCAAGGAAATCGGCTGGTACGACGTCACGCCCACCGCCGCCGGCCTGCAGGATCCGCTGTTTCGCCACTTCGGCGGCACGCGCAAGATCTTCCAGTGGCATGGCGACACCTTCGAGATTCCGGCTGGCGCCGTGCACCTGGCCAGTTCCAGCGCCTGCAGCAACCAGGCCTTCCGCTACGGCGACAACGTCTATGCACTGCAGTTCCACCTCGAGGTCGACGAGGCGCTGATCTCGCGCTGGCTGCACACCCCGGTGATGGCCCGCGAGATCGACTGCCTGGGTCCGGGCTTCGCGCCGGCGCGTATCCAGGCGGAGACCGGTACGCATATCAATGAGTCCCTGGAGCTGGGGCGCAGTGTATTCGGCGAGTACCTGCGCATCTTCCACAGCCGGCCGCGGCGCATCGCACTGTCCTCGCGCCATCCGGCGCTGCCGGGCCAGGACCGGCGCCCTTGAAAGCGGCACCGCCAGGCCCCATCACGGCAGGATAGTTTCGAGCCACTATCATTTGCCGGCCCCCGGGCCGGGGACTACCATCAACGCCATGGCCAGCAGCATGCCCAGTCCCGCCAGCCCGCCGGACACGGCCCGGGTCGACCTGCCGGTCGCCGGCATGACCTGCGGCGCCTGCGCCGTGCGCCTGGAAGGCGCACTCGGCAAGGCACCAGGCGTGCGCCAGGCCAGCGTCAACTTCGCCCTCGAGCGCGCCGCGGTCAGCTTCGATCCGGCGCAGACCAGCGCCGCGGGCGTGGCCGAAGCGGTCACGCGGGCCGGCTTCACCGTGCCACGCCAGTCCTGGTCCTTCCCCATCGTCGGCATGACCTGCAGCGCCTGCTCGAACCGGGTGGAAAAGGCCCTGCGGGCGGTACCCGGCGTGGTCGAGGCCAACGTCAACCTCGCCCTGGAGCGCGCCGACGTCAGCGGCCTGGCCGGCATCGTCAGCGTCGAGGCGCTGGCAGCCGCGGTCACCGCTGCCGGCTACGAGGCCCGCATCGGCAGCGCCGCGGCTGACCGCGCCGCAGCCGACGAGGAACGCCGGGCCGCCGATGCGGCGGCCGTCCGCCGCGAGCTGCTGATGCTGGTCGCCGCCGCCGTCCTCACCCTGCCGATGGTGGCGCAGATGACGGCGATGATGGCCGGCCTGCACGTCCACCTGCCCCCCTGGCTGGAGTTCCTGCTGGCGACCCCGGTGCAGTTCGTCTGCGGAGCGCGCTTCTATCGCGGTGCCTGGAAGGCGCTGCGCGCCCGCTCCGGCAACATGGACGTGCTGGTGGCGCTGGGCACCAGCGCCGCCTGGGCCTACAGCAGCTGGCTGCTGGCGACGCTGGGCGATGCCGCGCAGGGCCACCTGTACTTCGAGGGCTCGGCCGTGGTCATCACCCTGGTGATGCTCGGCAAGTTCCTCGAGACCCGCGCCAAGCGCGGCACCACTGCCGCGATCCGCCAGCTCATGCAGCTGCGGCCACAGACCGCGCGGCTGCGGCGCGCCGATGGCAGCGAGGCCGAGGTGCCCGTGGCCGAGGTGCGCAGCGGCGACCTGGTCATCGTGCGCCCCGGCGAGCGCGTGCCCGTGGATGGCCGGGTCACCGGCGGCAGCAGCGAACTCGATGAATCACTCATCACCGGCGAGAGCCTGCCGGTGGCGAAGGCCGCCGGCGCGCTGGTCACCGGCGGCGCCATCAACGGCACCGGGCTGCTCGAGGTGCAGGCCACCGCCGTCGGCGAGGACTCGACGCTGTCGAAGATCATCCGCATGGTCGAGAACGCCCAGGCCGGCAAGGCGCCGGTGCAGCGCCTGGTGGACCAGGTCAGCGCCGTGTTCGTGCCCGTGGTGGTGCTGATCGCGCTGCTCAGCTTCGCCGGCTGGATGGCCTGGGACGGCAGCTTCGAGCATGCGCTGATCGCCGCAGTGTCGGTGCTGGTCATCGCCTGCCCCTGCGCCCTGGGCCTGGCCACGCCCACCGCCATCATGACCGGGACCGGTGCGGCGGCCCGCGCCGGCATCCTCATCAAGGACGTGGCGTCGCTGGAACGCGCGCACCGCATCGACACCGTGGTCTTCGACAAGACCGGCACGCTGACCGCCGGCCGGCCGCGCATCGTCGCCCTGCATGCCCTGCGCGGCAGCGAGGAGGAGCTGCTGCGCCTGGCGGCTTCGGTCCAGCAGGGCAGCGAGCACCCGCTGGCGCGCGCCATCATGGAACGCGCCGCCGAGCTCGGCATCCGGCCCGAACCCGTCAGCGAATTCCGCAGCCACACCGGCTACGGCGTCGTGGGCGTCGTCGGCGGACGCGAGATCATGATCGGCAACGCCCGCTCGCTGGAGAAACGGCGCATCGACACCGGGAAGGAAGCCGTGCGTGCCCGCGAGTGGCAGGACCAGGCTCGTACCGTGGTGTGGATCGCCGACAGCGCGGGCCCCATCGGCATCATGGCCATCGCCGATCCGCTGCGCGACGAGGCGCAGGCGGCGGTGCAGGCACTGGGCGCCATGGGCATCCGCAGCCTGCTGCTGTCGGGCGACGCGCCGCGGGTCGCAGAAGTCATCGGCGCCCAGGTAGGCGTTGCCGAGGCGCGTGGCGGCATCCGCCCGGACGGCAAGGCGGACATCGTCGGCGAACTCGGCCGTGAAGGTCATGTGGTGGCCATGGTCGGCGACGGCATCAACGATGCGCCCGCACTGGCGGCGGCCGACGTCGGCATTGCCATGGGCTCGGGCACCGATGTCGCCATGGAGACCGCGGGCATCACGCTGATGCGGCCGGATCCACGCCTGGTGGCAGCGGCCATCGGCGCCAGCCGTGCCACCTTCCGCAAGATCCGCCAGAACCTGTTCTGGGCGTTCATCTACAATGTCATCGGCATCCCGCTGGCCGCTTTCGGCATGCTCAGCCCGGCGATGGCCGGGGCCGCCATGGCCATGAGCAGCGTCAGCGTGGTCACCAATTCCCTGTTGCTGCGCCGCTGGCGTCCCCGCCTGACGCAGCGCCGGGCAACCTGAAAACGACGTAACAGCAGGAGAGCTGGCGATGGAGAAACTGCAACTCAAGGTATCGGGTATGACCTGCGGCGGCTGCGAGCGCAGCGTGCAGAACGCCCTGACCAGCCACAAAGGCGTGGCCTCGGCCAAGGCAGATCGCAGCGCGGGCACGGTGGCGGTGGAGTTCGACCCGGCGGTCATCCAGCGCGCCGCACTGGAGAAGGCCATCACTGCCGCAGGTTTCCAGGTCGGCGCCTGAGGCCGCCGCCGGGCGCCGCCAGGGCGCCTGCGGAAAGTTCAGTGCACCGGAGCTGCCGAACGTGACTCGCGGTCGGAAAGCGGGCCCGGCGCCCTGATGCGGCAGAGCACTGCGGCACCGATCAGCAGTACGGTCAGGCAACCGACCAGCACGAATGGTGCATGCGGGCCGATGCGGTCGAACAGCACGCCGCCGATGGCGGTGGTCGTGAGGATGCCCGCGGCACCGCAGATGTTGAACATGCCGATGACCGAGGCCCGTGACTCCGGCGGCGCCTCCTTGGTGATCAGCGTCTGCGCGCCGGCAAAGGCACTGATCTGCCCCATGCCGAGCAGCACCAGCAGCGGCACGGCCGACTTCACCAGCGGATCGTCGATGAACATGGTGCCGAGATAGCCCATGGAGGCGATGGTCATGCAGATGATGATGCCGGTGACGCGGTTGACGCGGTCGATGACCACGCCGATGACGAACAGCCAGAGCAGCGCCGCGGCACTGGCGGTGGCGAACACCTTGCGGCCCTCCGCCATGGCCTGTGCCGCATCCATGCCCCTGGACGCCGCCGCCGTGGTGCCCCACAGCACGCTGTAGGTACCGAGCAGGACCAGGTCGCTGCGGGCAATGAAGCCGCAGGCATAGGACAGGGCGATGCGCGGGTTGCGCGCCTCGGCGAGGCCGCTGCGGAACAGTTCGCGCACCGGCAGGCGCTGGCCGCGCGCCACCGGCGTGCCACCCTTGAGGCCAAAGGCCAGCAGCAGGGCCACCAGGAAACACAGGCCCGCCACCACGAAATGGGCATCGTGGCCGGCAGCGGCCTCGCTCGCGCCGCGCTCGACGAAGAACTGCGGCAGGCGGCCGAGGCCGATAGTCACGCTGATGACGCCGAGGGCGTTGAGCACGCCGATGCCCGCCACGGCCAGGCCGCGCGACCGCTCCAGGGTGTAGTCCGCACCGATGGTGCCGAGCATGCCGGTGGCGGCGGCGATGCCCACCGCGTAGACCAGCCGGTAGGCATACAGCTCGGGGATGGAACTGGCGAAGCTGTAGAGCGCGTAGGCGATGCCCATCAGCACCAGGCCACCGGCATAGACCTGGCGGCGGCCGATGCGATCGGCCATCACCCCAAGGGGCGCGAAGACCAGCAGTGATATCGCCTCCTGGAAGGTGTGCAGGTAGCCGCTGACCGCGCCCTGCTCACCCTGCGGGACGCCGAGATACACGGTCAGTACATAGGGCGTACCAAGCGCCACGAAGGTCAGCAGGCCAATGGTGGAGAATGCGCCGGCAAACAGCGTCAGCATGTGGCCGGCGCGTACGTCCGGCTGCAGCCAGAAAGGGCCGAAGCGCTTTGCCTGTTGGCTCATGGTTCCGGGCCGCCTCTCGCGACCGTCAATCGCTGGGGCGCACCGGGCGCCGGGCAATGTTCCCCGGGGTTACACGCAGCCCCGCGGTGCGCGCAGCATACACGCTGCGCCCGCGGCGGTAGCCGTGGCGAAATGCCTCACCGCGCCGGGGTTGGCTTCTGCTCGCGTGCGTAGTTCTCCAGACTGGAGAGACTCGGCTCGGACCAGTGGTCCGGTGCCCGCAGGTACTTCGGATAGTGTTTCTCGATGTAATCGAGCAGCGGGCGCGAGAAGACCTCGTCGAGGGCCTCGCCAGAGCCCATGAAACAGGCGTACTGGCAATGGCCGGGAGCCTGGCCCATCAGCATCCAGGGCAGCCACGGGGTCACGCGGTTCCAGACCCCGTGGAATGGCAGCTGCGTCAGCTTCGGGTTCTGCATGTCGGCGACACGCACATGATGGGCGAAGAACTCGGAGGCCTGGACCATGGCACCCGATGACTCGCGCGGCCAGCGATCCGGCTGCAGGGCATTCGGATATAGCAGGTGGATGTGCACCTCCATGTCGAGGCGATCGCCGCGCTGCTGCCAGGGCAGGATGAACGGCACCCGGGGCGGCTTCTCCTGATTCTGGCCGCCGAAACGCGGCGGCTCCGGGAAGTACTCCTCGATGAGGAAATTGAACGGATCGTTGGCCACCGGAACCACGCGCACCATCTCGCCGAGATACGGGTTGCGCCACTCCTCGAGGACCTCGCCGCTCTTCAGGTCGGTGTACAGGCCCACCTCGCGCAGGATGCGGCGGATGCGCCCATCGGGCAGCTGCTCGAGCTTTACCGCGCCGAAACCCTCGAAGCCGAACAGGTCGTCGATCTTGCGGTCTGGCCGGACTGCCGTCACGTAGCCCTTGTACCAGCCGTACTTCTGCCTGCCGAAGTCGAGATCGCCCTGGATGCGGGCGAAAGCCAGCTGGTTACCCTTGCCGGTGCGCAGGTCCAGGTAGGGACCGGCCAGCGCGGCACCGCGGCCGGTTCCGGCCACTGCCGCGGTATCCGCACGCGCCAGCGTCGCGCTGGCCAGCGCGGCCGCGCCGAAGGCACCGACACCCGCGGCGAGGAACTCACGCCGTTGCATGGCCGCAACCCGCGCGTTCACTGTGGCGCCTTCGGCGGCGCCGGCTGCTGGGTGCGGGCGTAGTGCTCGAGGCTCGACAGGCTCGGCGCGTCGCTCCAGGCCTCCGGCGCGTTGAAGTACTTCGCGTAGTGCTTCTCGGCGTAGTCCAGCACCGGCCGGCCGAAGATCTCGTCGAGGTTGCGGGTCGTGCCCATGAAGCAGTTGTAGAGGCAGAAGCCCGGGGCCTGCCCCATCAGCATCCAGGGCAGCCAGGGCGTGACCCGGTTCCAGGTGCCGCGGTAATCCACCGTGGTCAGCTTCGGGTTCTGCATGTCCTCGGCGCGGACATGGTGCGCGAAGTACTCCGACACCTGCGCCGTGGGACCGGAGGACTCGCGCGGCCACTTGTCCGGCTGCAGGGCATTCGGATAGCTGAGGTGGATGTGGATCTCCATCTCCAGCCAGTCACCATGCTGGTACCAGGGCAGGATGAAGGGAGGCCGCTTCGGCGGCGGACCTTCCTTGTTCAGCCCGCCGAAGGATGGCGGCAGCGGAAAGGCGTCCTCGATGAGGTAATTGAACGGGTCGTTGTCGACATGCACCGGCTTCACGGTCTCACCGGTAATGGAGTTGCGCCATTCGGTCAGCACCTCCCCGCTGCGGATGTTGGTGTACAGGATGATCTCGCGGCAGAGCCGTTCAATGGCCCCATCCGGACGCTGCAGCAGGCGGATGGCGCCGAAGCCCTGGGCGCCGACCAGGTCCACGATGCGCTTGCCGGGCTGCACCGCGTTGACGTAGCCCTTGAACCAGAAATACTTCTGCTTGCCCCAGTCGGTGTCACCCTGGATGCGGGCATAGGCCATCTGGTTGCCCTTGCCGGTGCGCAGGTCCAGGTATGGACCCTCGATGGCGGGGCCCTTGCCGCCCTTGCTGCCGCCCGCGGCGGGCGCAGCGCCGCCGGAGGTCGTGGCACAGGCACCCAGCGCCAGCGTGGCCGCACTCGCGGCGCCGACGGAAGCGAAAGACAGCAGTTCCCTGCGACTGGTCAGCATCATCAGGTCTCCCCAAGGCTTCAGATGGTGTTCGAACCGGGCCGGTCGATCATACTAGAGTTCCAGCAGGCACCATGCGGGAGCCCCCGCCGCCACCGCCTGTTGGCTGCATGGAGGAGCCCGCATGGACAGGAATATCTCGCGCCGCCGTTTCGTTGCCGCCTCCTCGGCCGCAGCGGTCTCGCTCGGGCTCGGGCGCAGGGCCGGCGCTGCGACAGCAGCCGGGGCGGCCGACGTCGCCATCATCGGCGCGGGTCTCGCCGGACTGAACGCGGCCCTGCTGCTCGAGGAACTCGGTGCCCGCACGGTGGTCCTCGAAGCCAGTAGCCGGCCGGGTGGCCGCTGCCTGACACGCGATGACTGGTATCGTCACCCGGACCTGGGCGGGGCGCAGATCGGGCGTGACTATGCGCGCGTGCTCGACATCGCCGCGCGCCTCGGCGTCGGCCTCGGGCCCGGGGCCCACGTCAATGCGCCCTACTCGTTCGTCATCGGTGACCGGCTGGTGCCGGCCGGGCAGTGGCCAACCTCGCCGCTGAACCGCCTGTCTGACGCCGAACGGTCGATTCCCCCCCACACGCTGCTGGGCCACTATGTCGAGGAACGCAACCCGCTCCAGGGCGCGGATGCCTGGCTGCAGCCTGCGGCGGCTGCATACGACCTGTCACTGGCCGAGTGGCTCGGCCGCCAGGGAGCCTCTCCCGAAGCCCGCCGGCTGATCCAGGAGTCCCAGGGGGTGGCCCTGGAGAAGCTCTCGGTGCTGCGCATGATGCAGGAAGCGGCGCGGGCCAGGGTGGCCATGACAGCGCAGCCCGCAGCCCCTGGCAAGGACGCCTACCAGCGCATCGGCCCGCAGTCGCTGCACGTCGTCGGCGGTACCTCGCGCCTCACCGAAGCCATGGCGCGCGCGCTAGGTGATCGTGTCCGCCTTGGCATGCGGGTCGATGCCGTCGACATGGATGCATCCGGCTGCGAACTGCGCTGCGCCGACGGCACGCGGCTGCGCGCGCGCTACACGATTGCAGCGGTGCCCTTCAGCGTCCTGCGCCGCATCCGCATCTCCCCGGCCCTGCAGGGCGACCAGGCCGAGGCGGTGGCGCGCATGCCCTACGGCAACCAGAGTCAGGTGTGGTTGAGGGCCAAGGAGCCCTACTGGGAAAAGGACGGCATCGAGGCCTCGATGTGGACGGACGGACCCTTCACCCTGATCCGCCAGCAGATCGAGGCGGATGGCACGCGGGAACTGGTGAGCGTGCTGTCCTTCAGCGACAAGGCGCGGCGCCTCGATGCCCTGCCCGAAGCCGAACGCGGCCGCCAGGCCATAGCGGCGATAGAGCGCATGCGCCCGGCAGCCCGGGGAACGCTGGAGTTCATTGGCGCCCACTCCTGGGAACTGGCGCCTTTCTCGCGCGGTTGCAGTTTCCAGCTGGTTCCTGGTCGCGTGCGGGCCTGGCAGCAGGCCATGGCCCGGCCCCATGAGCGACTGCACTTCGCGGGCGAACACCTGCGCCGCCTCGAGATCGGCATGGAGGCTGCCATGGAATCCGGTGAGCACGCCGCCGGCGAGGTGGCGCAAAGGCTGCTTGGATGAGCCATGGCGTCGACCAACAGCGCCGCCTGCTGCTCGGCGGCCTGCTGGCAGCGGCAGCGAGCCCTGGTTTCACCGCAGGCGCTGGCGACCCTGGTTCGCGCCGGCCGCCGGTGCCCTCCGCGCCGCTACATCCGGCGCTGCGCAGCGCCCAGTCGGCCGACGGCACTCGCCTGCACTATGTCAGCGGCGGCAGCGGCCCCCTGGCGCTGGTCTTCATCCATGGCTGGAGCTGCAACCACCGCTTCTTCTGGCCGCAGCTGGCGGCTGTGGCCGGCGCGTACCGGTTCGTGGCACTGGATCTCGCCGGCCACGGCGAGTCGGAGCGGCGCCACACCGCGGTGAGCGTCACGGCCTTCGCCGATGACGTGGAGGCCGTGATTCGCAGCGAGGTTCCCACAGGACCGCTGGTGCTGGTGGCCCACTCCACCGGTGGGCGCGTTGCCTGCGCGCTCGCCGGGCGCCTCGGTGCACGGCTGGCCGGCATCATCGGCGTCGACAGCTTCCAGAACCTGGGGCTGCCGCTGCCCACCGATGCCGTCATCGCTGCCCGCCTGGCGAGCCAGCACGCCGATTTCATCGGCGATACCCAGCGCTTTGTAAAGGCCTGCTTCCGGCCCGGAGCGGACCCGGTCCTGGTCGAATGGGTGGCCCGGCAGATGACCGCCACCAACGCTGCCGCAGCCATCGCCGCCAGCGAAGCCTTTGCGCGCTTCGATGGCCGCGCCGCAATCGCCGGCTGGCCGCGGCGGGTGGTGGCGCTGAATTCAGACCTGTTCCCCACCGACTACCGGCGCATCCGCGAAGTGCTGCCGGCCTTCGACCTGCTGCTGTTCGCCGGCCGCGGACACTTCCCGAACCTCGAGGACCCGGCCGCCTTCAACCCGATCCTGCTGGCGACGGTACAGCGCATCCTCGCGGAGCAGCCACCGGCCTGAACCGGCGCCACGATTCCCCAAAAAAACAACGGGGCCGAATGACGGCCCCGTTGCTGGTCGGCTGGCGATCCGGCCTCGCCTAGTCGGCGCCGAAGCGGTAGTTCACCCGCAGGCCGTAGGTGCGCGGATCCGGCATGATCACCGTGGCATGGTTGAAGAACTGCCCGCCGGCGGTCTGCGAAGTCGGTGCGTCGACATCGGAGAAGCCGGTGCGGAAGGTGTCGTCGTCGAAGGCATTGTCGACGTAGGCCACGACGTCCCACTGCTGGTTGCTGATGCCGGCGCGGAAGTTGAACAGCCAGTAGGACGGCAGGATGATCTGGTTGTCGGACGAGGTAAAACGCTCGTCCTGGAACTGGAAGTCGCCTTCCACGAACCAGTCGGTCCCGCCCACCAGCGGATGCTGGTAGTGCGCACCACCCACCAGCGAATTCTCCGGCGCCCCTTCCAGATCGTTGCCCGAATAGTCGAGCACGCAGACTGAGGGCAGCTGGCCGGCATAGGGACCCGCGGCAATGGGCGTCGGCCGGCTCGCCTCGGTGGCAATGCAGTTGCCCACGTAGCCGATGGTCGCTGCGGCACTGGTCTTGTTCAGGTAGCTGGTGTACTCCGCATCCAGCCAGGTATAGGCGAGATTGAAGTGCAGGTTGTCGGTGGCGAACCAGGTCAGCTCGAGCTCCGTGCCCCAGACCTCGGCCTGGCCGGCGTTGACGGTGCGCGGTACGAGGATGCCGCCAACCAGTACCTGCGTGCCGACCTGCTTGTTCTTGAAGTCCTCGAAGAAGCCAGTCAGGTTGGCGATCAGGCGGCGGTCCAGCCAGCTGGTCTTGGCGCCGAGTTCCCAGGTTTGCAGCTTCTCCTGCTTGAAGCTGTTGCCCACCGGATCGAAGGCACCGGCGCCACCGGTAAACGGCGAGATTCCGGCCGGCTTGTAAGACTCGCCCCAGGAGAAGTAGTAGAGCATCTCGTCGCTGGGCGTCCAGGTCAGGGTGGCCTTCGGCGCGAAGAACTGGTCATCCACGGTGCCGGCGCTCCTGGAGGTCAGCCCGGCCGCGTAGGTGCTGAAGCCGCCGGGTCCGGCGCCATCGACGTCGACCGTGCCTGGCCCGATGGACGGGCAGCGTGCGGTAAAGGGTGGCGCCAGCCCGCAGGGGTAGACACCACCCGGGTCCCAGAGCGCATTGCCACGGTTCGGGCCCTGCAGCTGCAGCTGCTCCCAGGTCTGCCTGGCCTCGAAGGCGACCTTCCACTGCTCCAGGAACTGCCACTCCACCAGGCCATAGACGGAGAAATGGTCGGTGTCGCGGTCCCAGAGCATCGGGTTGAGCGGCACCCGGCTGGGGTCGGCGAGCGGCGTCACCGAACCGAGCGGCAGCAGCCCGGTATCGACGATGTTCTTGAGGTAGGGTCCGCAGATGCCGGTCAGCGGCCCCGGGGAACCCTGGTAGTTGTAACAGGTGCCGGCGCCATCCTCGGACCGGCTGGTCTCGCGCCAGTACAGGGCGCCGGCCGCCCAGCTGATCGGCCCGTCATCATTCGACAGCACCCGGAATTCCTGGCTCAGCAGGTCGGTTTCGTTCTTGAAGCGGGCGACGGCCACCGTGCTGGCCGTGGCGGCGCTGACCTCTTCCGAACCCTCGATCTGGTTCGAGTCAGCCGTCGCATAGTGGCTGAGCGACTTGAAGTCCACCGGACCCGCCTCCCAGTCGAGCGTCAGGGTGAAGCGCGTGACGTCGCGGTCGGTGCCGGGGAAGTTGCTGCAACCCGCGAGCGTCGCGGGATAGGTGTCCGGGCAGGTGGTCGAATCCTCGCTGAGCGTGACGATCTGCGAATCCGCATCCGGAATCTTGCCCTTCGCGCCGGGCACGAAGCCGGTAAAGCCTGCGGTGGTGATGACGGGCGCCAGCGTCCCCGGAGCCCCTGGGCAGGCCGGATTACACCACACCGCGCTGCCGTTGGCGGCCGTGCGCTGCACCGGGAAATTGGCGTTGAACTGCGGCTTCGCCGGGTTCGGCACCGAGCCGGTCGGGAAGCGGATCATGACGTAGGGCGTGACGTCGAAATGGTCGTTGAGGTTCTCGATGCGGCCGGTCAGCTTCAGGGTATCGGTCGCGTGCCAGACCAGGGTGCCGGCGACCCCGGTACCGTCCTTGCCGCCGGTACGCTGGCCCGTGTAGCTGTTGGTGTAGAACCCGTCGTGGTCCCAGTGCATGGCGGTGACACCGGCGTCGAGGCCATCGGCCAGCGGCCCGCTGACGCTGCCCCTGAGCATCAGCTGGCCATCGGAGCCGATGTCGGTGCCGGCGCTGGCTTCGAAGATGTCACCCGGCTTCTTCGTGATGTAGTTGATGGCGCCGGCGAATGCGGAACGCCCGTACAGCGCATTCTGCGGCCCCTTCATGATCTCGACCCGCTCCAGGTCGAACAGCTCCGGGTTGATGAGCAGCGAGCCGCCCGAGGTGCCGATGGATTCGCTGGAGATGTCGATGTCATCGATCAGCACCGCCATGTTCTGGCGGCCGCGGGTCGGTGACAGGCCACGCACCACGATGCGTGTGTCCTGCGGGATGAAGCCTTGGTCGAGGATGACGCTGGAGGACTGCTTGACCACGTCCTGCAGGGTGTTCAGGCCCTTGCGCTCGATGTCCTGGGCGGTGATCGCCTGCACGGCGACCGGGACCTGCTGCAGGTCTTCCTCGCGCTTGCGCGTGGTGACGACGATTTCGTCGATCTGCGACCAGGCTTCGGTGGACAGCGCCAATGCCGCCACGGCCGACAGGGCCAGCCCGACACTGCGGCCGGCAAGCGAATGATTGCGCTTCATGCGTATCCCCCAGTGCATGCAACGCGATAAATCGTGCACGCATGGTCACCGCGGCGTCAAGCCGCGGAATTACGCATTCAGACGCGGACCAGTGCGTCGACCACTGCTCCTGTGAGCAGGAGTCCGAGCTGGACGATGGAGGCGGCAAAGGTCCGCCAGCCCTGGGCAATGGTGGGGCGGCGCACCAGCATCCAGCAGGCATAGACGAAGTAGGCGCCGCCGGAGGCCGCGCACAGCAGGTAGATCCAGCCCATGCCATAGGCGACCGGCAGCAGCGACAGCAGGACCAGGGCCACCGTATGGGCGAAGATGACCCAGGTGGACACCGTATCGCTGACCACCGTGGGCAGCATCGGCACCCCGGCACGCTGGTAGTCGCGCTTGCAGGCCAGCGCCATCGCCCAGAAATGCGGCGGCGTCCACAGGAACAGCACCACGGCCAGGATCAGCGGTGCGGGCTCGAAGGTGGCGCCGACCGCGGCGGAACCGGCCATCACGGCGAAGGTGCCCGCCAGGCCGCCGATGACGATGTTCAGCCAGGTGCGCCGCTTCAGCCACATGGTGTAGACGACGCCATAGGTGAAGGCGCCGAGGAACACGTAGAACATGGCCGTGACGTTGGTGGCGAGCGCGGCGGCGACCAGCGCGACCAGCAGTGTCAGCACGATGCCCACCAGCCAGCCGCGGTCGGCATGCAGGCGGCCAGTGACGAAGGCCCGCGACTGGGTGCGGGTCATGATGCCGTCGATGTCGCGCTCGTAGAACTGGTTGAAGGCCCCGGCGGCCGAGGACGAGGCCAGCACTGCCAGGCCGAGCACGGTCAGCTGCAGCGGGCTCAGGGTATTTTCCGGGCTCATCACCACGCCGGCTACGGTACAGGCGGCGATCAGGAAGCCGAGGCGCATTTTCGTCGCGCCGTAGATGAGCTTGAAGGTTTCGGTCATGTGCCAGCCGCTGGTGGACCACTTCATCCGGCAGGCCGGGACGGGGTCCGTGGAGTTGTGGTAATCAGGCCCGCCATGGCCAGGGGCCAGCCGGGCGCAGGCATGGTACCCGACCGCCGCGGTGAAATGTAGACCGGGTCCATGCGCCGCCCGGAGGTCCGCGTGGCGGTCGCCGGGCCCGGGCTCAGCTTCAGGCGTAGTGCGCGCGAAGCGCTGCGGCAAAGGCGCGCATCTGCTCCACGGTGCCCATGCTGACCCGGCACCAGTTCGTGTAGGGCGGGAACGGGCGGCCGAGCGCAAAGCCCTTCTGGCGCATGGCGCCGAGGAACTCCCCTGCCGGCTTGCCGGTATCGAAGAATACGAAGTTGCCGCGGGTCTCGGTATGCGGCCGCTGCAGCTCGTCGAGCGCGGCCGTGGTGATGGCCAGCCCCTCGGCGATTCGCTCGCGGCTCTCGGCCTGGAACTTCAGGTCGGCGTAGCTGGCCGCCGCGGCCACCAGGCCCAGGCTGCTCGCCACGGTGAGCTTCAGCCGCGCCATGCGCTCGATGATGTCCGGCCGCGCCAGCGCGTAGCCGATGCGCAGGCCGGCGAGCCCGTGGAGCTTGGAGAAGGTGCGCGCCACGATCACGTTGCCATCGGCGGCGACACGCGCTGCGACGGATTCCGCCCGGACATCGGCGGCGAGCTCCAGGTAGGCCTCGTCCACCAGCACCGTCACCGCGGGCGGCAGCCCGGCAATGAAGTCCCGCAGCTGCGCACCGGGCAGCATGGTGCCGGTCGGATTATTCGGGTTGCAGATATAGATGAGCCGCGTCGCCGGCGAGACCGCAGCCTTGAGCGCCGGGAGGTCGTAGGTCATCCGTGCATCGAGCGGCACCTCGCGCACCGCGGCGCCCATGGCCCTGGCATGCGCGGCCGTGACGTTGAACGTCGGCACGGCGGTGAGTACCTCGCCCTGGTCCGCGGCGGCCAGCAGCCCGGCGAGATGCAGGATTTCCGAGGAGCCATCGCCGATCAGAACATGGCGCGGCGTGAGCCCCTCGTGCTCGGCGATCTGCGCCTTGAGCGCCATCTCCTCGGCGATCGGGTACTTCCAGCTGTCGCCGACCGCCGCCGCGATGGCATTGCGCGCCGCCGGCCCCGGCCCGTAGGGATTCTCGTTTCCCGAAAGGCGGATGCCTGTCATGGCCTGCCGTGCGGCTGCGGGGGCCTGCGCCGGCGCCGGACGCGGCAGGCCGGCGAGCGATACGGCACCGGCCAGCAGCGGCGCGGCGTGGATCAGGGCGCGACGGGTGACGACAACGGTCATGGCAGCAGCTCCTCCGGTGGCGATCCGCGGGTTCATGCGACCGGGTTATAGCAGGATAACGACATCGACGTTCCCGGCGCGCGGGCTTCTTTGTACGTTATCCGCGCAAGGCCATCAACGAAGGTCCCGGCAATGGCCGGGCGCAGCCCCTGCCGGAGAGCAGCCACCATGTCAGCCTCGAGCGCCCAGCGCATCACCGATCCCCTTCCGCCCTTGCCCTCGCTGGCGGAAGCCATCGAACTGCATGCCAGTGGCACGGGGGACCCGCAGCGGCACGCCGTCGCGCACTGCAACCGGCTGCTCGCCGGGCGCCCGGCCGAGGAACGCATCGAATGGGCGCTGGCGAACCTGCCGGGCGAGCATGTGCTGAGCTCGAGCTTCGGCGCCCAGGCGGCGGTGTCGCTACACCTGGTCAACCGCCTGCGACCCGGGATTCCGGTGATCTTCATCGACACCGGCTACCTGTTTCCCGAGACCTACCAGTTCGTCGACCACCTCGTGTCCAGGCTCGACCTCAACCTCAGGATCTACCGCAGCGAACTCAGTCCTGCCTGGCAGGAATCGCGCTTCGGCCGGCGCTGGGAACAGGGGCTCACCGGCATCGAGGCCTACAACCGCGACAACAAGGTCGAGCCCATGGAGCGGGCCCTGCGGCAGCTGGCGGTGGGCACCTGGTTCGCCGGCCTGCGCCGCAGCCAGGCGAGCACGCGCACCGGGGTGCAGATCCTCGACTGGTCAGGCGGCGAACGCTGGAAGGTGCATCCGATCGCCGACTGGAGCGATCGCGACGTGCACCGCTACCTCGAAGCCAACGGCCTGCCCTACCATCCGCTATGGCAGCAGGGCTACGTTTCCATCGGCGACGCCCACAGCACGCGGCCGCTGCAGGAAGTCGGTCATATCGATGAAACGCGCTTCGGCGGGCTGAAGCGCGAGTGCGGCCTGCACGAGATCAACCTGTCGGGGCTGTAGCCTGGCGACGGCCTTCACCCGGGGCGTGCGGGCGCCTGGCCGCTGGCGCGCAGCGGCAGCTTCAGGTCCGCCAGCAGCGCGTCGACCTCGGCCTGGGTCGCCAGCGCAGCGGCGCGGCGCACCCGGTCGCCGGTCAGCTGCGGCGAGAACAGCGACACGAAGTCCACCATGTAGCCGCGCAGCACGCTGTCCCTGCGAAACCCCAGCCAGGTGGTGACGCGGGGGAACAGGCCCACGGCTTCCAGCGCCACCAGGTCCTTCTCGTCGGCGCGCTCGAAGGCCATCGAGGCCACCACGCCCACGCCCATGCCCATGCGCACGTAAGTCTTGATGATGTCGGCATCGCGCGCAGTGAAGACCACCTGCGGTTCCAGGCCCTGCGCGGCGAAGGCCTCCTTGAAGGACGACTCGCCGGTGGCGCTGAACACGTAGGTGATCAGCGGGTGTTCCGCGAGCGTGGCGAGGTCGATGGGCTGGGGCACCTTCGTCAGCGGATGACCGCGCGGCACGAGGATGATGCGGTCCCACTGGTAGCAGGGCAGCATGGTCAGGCCGGAGAACAGCTGCAGCGACCCGGTGGCGATGGCGAAGTCCACGCGGTTGGCGGCAACCAGCTCGGCGATCTGCTCGGACGTGCCCTGGTGGAGTTCGAGATTGACGCCAGGGTAGCGCTCACGGAACACACGCAGCACATCGGGCAGCACGTAGCGCGCCTGGGTGTGCGTGGTGGCGATGGCGAGCGTGCCTTCCTGTTCGCCGGACATCTCGCGCGCCAGGCTGCGGATGTTCTGCACCTCGCGGGCGATCTTGCGGGCGCGGGCGATGACATCGCGGCCCGCGGGCGTGATGGCCGCCAGCGACTTGCCCTTGCGGGTGAACAGCTGCACGCCGAGTTCCTGTTCGAGGAGCTTCAGCTGCTTGCTGATGCCGGGCTGGCTGGTGAAGAGCTTCTCGGCCGCAGCCGTGATGTTGAGGCCGCTGTCGGCGATGGCGAGCAGGTACTTGAGTTGCTGGAGCGTCATGTCAGCCTCGGCGGGCGCCGGCATCCCGGGTGACGGGGGCCGCGCAGTATATAACCTGCTGTTTACAGCAGCGTCAGGCCGCGCGTAGATTTTTCCGTTTCTCTCTTATTCCTATAACGAATAAGACCAGAAATCATCAATCTTTTTCCTGGCGGGCGGCGCAGCCTATCGTGGCGGCCCACGAATGGCCCTCCGGGCCAGGATTACCCCGCATGGACCACTTCCCGCTGTTCGCCAGGATCGCGCACCAGCCCTGCCTGGTGGTCGGCGGTGGCGTGGTGGCGCTGCGCAAGGCCCGCGAGCTCCTGCGGGCGGGTGCGCGGGTGACGGTCAACGCACCCGAACTGCATGCCGGCATCCGGGAGCTGGCCCGCGCGGGCGCACTGCGGGTCGAACAGCGGCCATTCACGGCCTCCCTGGTCGCGGAATCCTTGCTGGTGATCGCGGCAACGGATGATCGCGACATCAATGCCGCGGTGGCCGCCGCCGCATCAGCACAGTACCGGCTCTGCAATGTCGTCGACGACGGCGACGCCTCTTCCTTCATATTCCCCGCGGTCGTGGAGCGATCGCCAGTCATGGTCGCCATCTCCAGCGGTGGGCATGCTCCGGTGCTCGCGCGCCTGCTGCGCCAGCGGCTGGAGCAATGGCTGCCGGCAGGGATCGGCGCCCTGGCCCGCTGGGCCGGCCAATGGCGCGGCCGGGTCCGCGACGCATTGCCTGCAATCACCGCGCGCCGCGCCTTCTGGGAGGACCTGCTCTCGGGTCCCGCGGCCGATGCCGTCCTGCAGGGCGACCCTGCGACCGCCGATGCCCTGGCGGCAGGCGCCCTCGCTGGTGAGCCTCCCACCGCTGCCAGCGGTCGCGCCTGGCTGGTGGGAGCCGGCCCCGGCGATCCCGGGCTGATCTCGGTGCGCGGCCTGCGGGCACTGCAGGAAGCCGATGTGGTGATCCACGACCGCCTGGTCGCGCCGGAGCTGCTGCGCGCCGCGCGCCGCGAGGCCGAACTGGTCAACGTCGGCAAGCGTGGCGGGCGCCTGTCCACCAGCCAGCAGGTGATCAACGAACTGCTGGTGAGCCGGGTACGCGCCGGGGCCCGCGTCTGCCGCCTGAAGGGTGGTGACCCGCTGGTCTTCGGCCGCGGCGGCGAGGAAGCGCTGGCGCTGGCGGCGGCCGGCCTGCCCTTCGGGATCATCCCCGGCATCACGGCGGCCAGCGCCTGTGGCGCCGCGGCCGGCATTCCGCTGACGCACCGCGGCCTGGCCACGGCGGTGACCCTGGTGACCGCCTCCGGTGCCAGCGACGGCAACGGCACGGACTGGCGCGGCCTCGCGGCACTGGACTCGACGCTGGCCATCTATATGGGTGGCGCGCGCATCGCCGAAGTCGCCGCCGAACTGCAGCGCCACGGGCGCCGGCCCGGTACGCCTGCCGCCGTCATCCGCGACGGCACGCTGCCCGGCCAGACGGTACTGACCGGTACGCTGGGTAACATCGCTGCCAGGGCAGCCACCGACAGCCGGCCTGGCGCACCGGCACTGCTGCTCGTCGGCGCAACGGTATCGCTGGCAGCCAGGCTGGCCGGACCAACTCAACAGATTGACAGGAGAGCCTCATGATTCACGACAGCATCCTCGACACCATCGGCGAAACACCGGTGGTGCGCCTCAACCGCATCGCGCCGGAGCATGTGGAGCTCTACGTGAAGGTCGAGGCATTCAATCCGGCCGGCTCGGTCAAGGATCGCCTGGCATTCGCCATCATCGACGATGCCGAGCGCCGCGGCCTGCTGAAGCCCGGGCAGACGGTGGTCGAGGCCACCTCGGGCAACACCGGCATCGCACTCGCCATGGTCTGCGCCGCGCGCGGCTATCCCTTCGTCGCCGTGATGACGGAGACCTTCTCCATCGAGCGCCGCAAGATCATGCGGGCCTATGGCGCGAAGGTGATCCTCACGCCGGCGGCAGCGCGCGGCACCGGCATGGTGCGCAAGGCGGAAGAACTGGCCCGGCAGCATGGCTGGTTCCTCGCGCGCCAGTTCCAGAACCCGGCCAATCCGGCGTACCACCGCCAGACCACGGGCCCGGAGATCCTGCGGGACTTCGCCGGCCGACGGCTGGATTTCTGGGTGACCGGCTGGGGTACCGGTGGCACGCTCACCGGCGCCGGCGAAGTGCTGCGCCTGGCGCGCCCCGAGGTGAAGATCATCGCCGCCGAACCCGAGGGCGCCTCGCTGCTCGGCGGTGCCGAGTGGAAACCGCACCGCATCCAGGGCTGGACGCCGGATTTCCTGCCCGAGGTGCTGAACCGCGAGCTGCATGACGAGCTGGTGCGAGTCAACGACGAGGAAGCCAAGGCCACGGCGCGCCGCCTCGCCGCCGAGGAAGGCATCTTCGTCGGCCTTTCCGCCGGTGCCACGCTCGCTGCGGCGCTGCGTGTGGCACGGCAGGCCACGCCGGGCTCGGTGCTGCTCGCGATGCTGCCCGACACCGGCGAGCGTTATCTCTCGACCTTCCTGCTCGACGACATCAGCGACGGCTCCGACGACGCCTGGCTCGCCGGCATCGAAGCCGCGGCGGGGCAGCGCGGATGAGTACGCCCGCGCCGCTGGTGGTCGGCCACTGGCCGCAGGGCGTGGCACCGGTCCCTGCCGGGGTCGGCCTCGCAACCATCTGGCGCATCGACACCTGCCTGCGCAGCCTGCTGGTCGGCGCCGGCCAGGCCGCCGCCAGCACCATAGCGGCACTCACCCCGCCGGAGACCCGCCATGGCGCTGCCGCCTACGCCTTCCTGCTGGAATTCAGCTGCGGCCTGAAAAGCGCCATCCCTGGCGAGACCAATGTCTTTGGCCAGTTCCGCCGTGCCTGGGAGACGTTCCGGGACAACGCCCCGGCCGCCGCGGCGGACGCGCTCGCTCCAGTCGTCACCGGGCTGGTCAGGGACACGCGCGCCATCCGCAACACACACCTCGACGACATCGGCGGCGCCTCCTACGGTAGTCTCGTGCGACGCCTGCTGCGCGCTGCGCCCGCGGAGCCGCTGCTCGTCGTCGGCGCGGGCGAGCTGGCGCAGTCACTGCTGCCGTTCTTCCGTGCCCAGTCGATCGGCACCTGGAGCCGCCGGCCGCCGGGTGCCGCCTTCGTCGCGGCGGGGCGCGTGTTCGCGGCCGAGGCCGGCGCTGAGGCTGCCCGGTGGGCCCGCCACGTCGTCATCACCACGCCGGTGGACCCGGCGAACGACGGCCGCTGGTTCGACTGGCTCGAGGCTGCCGGCACCGCAAGGTCGCTGGTCCACCTCGGCCGGCGGCGTGGCAGCGGACAGCCATGGCCTGCAGGAATCCACAGCCACGACCTCGATGACGTCTTCGACCTGCGCCGCTCGCAGCAGAACATCCGCTCGCTGCAGGTCGCACGCGCCCGGCAGGACTGCCGGCAGCGCGCCCGGGAATGGGCTGCAACGGCCGCTGCGGCGACTACCTCCTGGCCCCATCGGGCGGCAGGCTGAAGCCGATGGCGCAGCGCTCTACATTACGCTTGGGTACGCGCGGTTCGCTGCTGGCCGTGGCGCAGAGCCGCCTGGTGCTGCGGGCCCTGCATGCCGTCGATCCTGGCCAGCCGCTGGAACTCGTCAGCGTCGAGACCCGCGGCGACCGCGATCGTGACACGCCGCTCTCCGCGGTGGGCGACCCCGGATTTTTTTCGGCCGAGCTCGACAGGGCCCTGCTCACGGAGCAGGTGGACTTCTGCGTGCACTCGATGAAGGACCTGCCGCTGGAGCCGCGGCCCGGCATCCGCCAGGCCGCCGTGCCGGCACGCGAGCATCCGCACGACGTCGTGCTGTTCCGCGCCGATGCAACGGCACTGCTCGCCAGCGACCAGCCGCTGCGCATCGGCACTTCGTCCGCCCGGCGCGCCACGCTGGCCGGCGGCTTCCTGCGCGAAGCACTGCCGCGGCTGGGTGCACAGCCACCGCAACTGACGTTCGCGCCGCTGCGTGGCCCGGTGGAGCAGCGCCTGGCGCGGCTGCGCCTGCCGCGCGCACATCCACAGGCACTGGACGGTGCGGTGCTGGCGCTGGCCGGCCTGGCGCGCCTCTGGGGCGACCGCGATGGCCATGCGGCACTGGCGCCGCTGCTGCAGGACACGCGCCTGATGCTGCTGCCGCTGTCGGCCTGCCCGACGGCGGCCGGCCAGGGCGCGCTCGCCATCGACTGCCGCGACGGCGACGCACGCGTCGCCGGGCTGCTGGCGCAGCTGCACGATGCCGCCACGGCCCGCCGCGTGGCGCGTGAACTCTCCCTGGCGGCGGCATTGCCGGCGGGCGAGCGCGACGGCTTCGCGGCGAGCAGCCTGCCCGATGCGAACTGCGGCACGCTGCTGTTCATGGCGGGCAGCGGCGCATCGCGCCCGTACCACCGCCTCGCCTGGCGCAGGCCGCCGCCACCGGCAGGAGCGCGCGCCTGGGACGGCAGCGACTGGGCCGGGGCGAGCCATCTGCGGCGAATCGCGAGGCGTTCCTCCGGCAAGCCGGGAGCACTGTTCCTGGCGCACTGGCGCGCCTGGCCCGGCGCGGCTCCGATGCCGCCGGATACCCGCGTCTGGGTCAGCGGCGTGGAAAGCTGGCGGCAACTGGCGCGACGCGGGGTCTGGGTCGAGGGCTGCGCGGACAACCTGGGGTTCCGCGCGATCACGCCGCTGCTGGCCGCAGCCGTGCTGCGACTGCCGCCACTCGCGGACTGGACGGTGATGACACGCGAGGACGCGGTGGCCAGCTGGCACGACAGCGGCGTCGGCCGGGTGCAGGCCACCTATGCGATCGACAGCCCCAGCGATCCGGTGGCGCTGGCGACGATACGCGCGCGGCTCGCGCAGAGCACGCATTTCTACTGGGGCAGCGCCGCGCAGTTCCAGGCGCTGCGCGCCTGGCTGCCGGCCGATGCCCACCATGCCTGCGGGCCGGGCAAGACGTTCCAGGCGCTGCGCGCGCAGGGTGTCGGCAACCTGCACCCCTTCCCTTCCCGACAGGAGTGGCGCTCATGGCTGGCCTGAGCCTGCGGCGCACACGACTGGCCGCCGCGACCCGCGAACTGGTGCGCGAGGTCGACCTCGACCCGCGCAAGCTCATCCAGCCGCTGTTCGTGGTCGAGGGCCTGGCCGCACGCGAGCCGGTGCCCGGCCTCAGCGACGTGTGGCGCGACACGCCGGAGTCCCTCGCGCGGCAGGTGGAGGCCGATCTCGCTGCCGGCGTGGACAAGTTCCTGCTGTTCGGCGTGCCGGAAACCCGTCGTGAGCAGAGTTTCGACCACGGCTTCACGGTGGCACAGATCGAAGTGCTGCGCCGGCGCTTCGGCAGCGGCATCTGGCTGGCCGCCGATATCTGCCTGTGCGCGGCCACCAGCCACGGGCATTGCGGGCTGCTCAACGAGGCGCGCGACCACGTCGACAACGGCGCCTCGGTGGCGGCGCTGGTCGACTACGCGCTGGCCTGCGCCACGGCCGGGGTCGATTGCGTGGCGCCGAGCGACATGATGGATGGGCGCATCGGCGCCATCCGCACCGCATTGCAAGCCGCCGGCCTCGGGCGCACGCTGCTGATGAGCTACGCGGCGAAGTTCCATTCGGCGTTCTATGGCCCGTTCCGCCTGGCCGCAGATTCCGCACCGGCCGCCGGCGGTGCACTGCAGGACCGCGCGAGTTACCAGATCGACCCGGCGCGGCCGACGGATGCGCGGCGCTCGGCGCAGCGCGATGCCGACGAAGGTGCGGACATCCTCATGGTGAAGCCGGGCCTGCCCTGCCTGGACGTGCTGCGGGATCTTTCCGCCAGCATCCCGCTGCCCTGGGCGGCCTACCAGACCAGCGGCGAGCAGGCGGCGCTCGACCTGCTGGCCGCCAACGGCCTGGGAGATGCGGCGCGCCTGCAACGGGAGACCTGGATCGCGCTGCGGCGCGCGGGCGCCGACATGATCATCAGCTACGCGGCGCGCCGGGCGCGCACCCTGCTCGCCTGAAGGCCTGCGGATGGCCGCCATGGATCCCGGGACCAGCGCCGAAGAGCTGTTCGCCCGCGCGCTGGCAGTCACGCCGGGCGGCGTGCATTCCCCGGTGCGGGCGCTGGCCGCCGTGGGTGGCCGGCCGTTTTTCACGCGCCGGGCCGCGGGCGCCTGCCTCGAGGACAGCGAGGGGCGGCGCCTGCTGGATTTCTGCATGGCCTTCGGGCCGCTGATCCTCGGCCACGCGCATCCGCAGGTGGCGGCGGCCGCCAGCTGCGCGCTCGCCGACGGCTGGAGCTATGGCACCGCGGAGCCTTACTCGCTGGAACTCGCGGAGTTCATCAGCGCGCGCCTGCCCTGGGCCGAAAGCATCCGCTTCGTGAATTCCGGGACCGAGGCGGTGATGTCGGCGCTGCGCCTGGCACGCGGCATCACCGGCCGGGAGCGGCTGCTGAAATTTTCCGGCTGCTACCACGGCCATGCGGATGCCATGCTGATCCGCGCCGGCTCCGGCCTGGCAACCACCGGCATCGCCGATAGCGCCGGCGTGCCCGCCGCCGTGGCGGCCGATACCGTGGTCGCCCCGCTCGATGACGTCGCGGCGCTCGAGGACTGCTTCGCCCGCCATGGCCCGCAGCTGGCGGCGGCCATCATCGAGCCGCTGCCGGCGAACCATGGCCTGCTGCCGCAGCGACCGGAGTTCCTGCAGCGGCTGCGCGAACTCTGCTCGCGCCATGGCAGCCTGCTGATCTTCGACGAGGTCATCAGCGGCTTCCGCGTCGGCTTCGGCGGCATGGCGGCAGCCACCGGCATCAGGCCGGATCTGGTGACCTGGGGCAAGATCATCGGTGGCGGCTTTCCGGTCGGCGCCTTTGCCGGCCCCCGCGAACTGATGGCCCAGCTGGCACCGCTGGGCCGCGTGTACCAGGCCGGCACGCTCAGCGCCAACCCGCTGGCCATGCGTGCGGGACTGGCAACACTGCAGCTGCTCGAGTCTGGCGTCATCTACCGGCAGCTGGAAACGCTGGGCGCAAGGCTCGAAGCGCGCATCCGCGCACTCGGCCTGCACTGCGCGCGCGTCGGCTCGCTGTTCTGGCTGCCCGGTGGCCCGGCCCGGCCCGGTATGCTGCGCTCGGCCGCGCACTGCGATGCCGGCCTCAGCGCAGGTTACCCGCAGCTGTTCCGGCGCCTGCTGGATGCCGGCATCTACCTGCCGCCGAGCCCGATGGAGATCGGCTTCCTGTCGGCCGCGCACACCGCCGCCGACATCGACCACCTTGGCGATGCACTGGCCGCTGCGGACGCGGAACGGGATTGACCCGGGCCGGACAGGTCCACGGCTGCCCCCCGGCCCGTGGTTGTGAACGCCACGGCGATTCTGTGATACTTGGGCAAGTGTTGCTTTTTGCCCGCTCCACAGGGGGGAGTCGTCCATGAAAGCACTGCAGAAGAAGGCGCTGCCGACCGCGATCGGCCTGGCGCTGGGGATGGGGACACTGCTGCCGCTCGCCGCTCAGGCCGGCTGGTATGTCGGTGCCGGCGTTGCCAACAGCAGCTTCGATGACGAAATCGGCACCGAGAGTTCGCTGGCCGATGCCATCCACGCACAGAACCCGGACTCCGCCAGCATCAATGTCGATGACAGCGACACCGGCTGGAAGGTCTTCGGCGGTTTCCAGTTCAACGACTATTTCGCCCTGGAAGGCCATTACATCGACTTCGGCTCGGCCGAGACCAGCGCCTCGGGCACCTACGACGGCGGCGAGGGCACGAGTTCGTTCTCCGGTTCCGGCAAGGTCGACGTCACCGGCTTCGGCGTGTCCGCGGTGGGCTCGCTGCCCTTCATGGAAAACCACTTCGCCCTGCTCGCCAAGATCGGCGTGTTTCGCTGGATGGCCGACCAGTCCGGCAACGCCGCGCTCAGCGACGGCGGGAACTGGTGCGCGGCCAACAGCTGCGAGTCGAGCGACGAAGGCATCGACGTCAGCTTCGGCGCCGGCCTCGACTGGCACATCACCCCGCAGATCAGCGCACGGCTGCTGTGGGAGAACTTCAAGCTGGAGAACGAAGGCGCGGACTTCTATTCCGCGAGCGTCATCTGGGGCTTCTGAGCGCAGCCTAGACGGCCAGCAGGCTCTGCATCTCCTCGATATCCTGGTGGCTCGACGCCACGATATCGAGGAATGAGCCTGATCCCAGCGTCACGGAACGCATGAGGTCGTCGGCCTGCGGGATTTCGCTGCGCAGGCCCGGGCAGGCGCCCAGCCGGTGGCGCAGCTTGGCCGCCGACAGCAGCCGCGCCATCGGCTCCATGGCCTCCGGCCCGACATTCAGCAGCTCGTCCTGGCTCGCCACCGCCAGGCCGATGCGCTCCGGCAGTCCCCAGGTGTCGAGGATCGCCTTGCCGAGCCGCGGCTGCCAGTCCTGCAGCACCGCCTGGAAATCCGGGTCGGCGCGCATCGCCGGGTCCAGGCGCTGCGTCTGCGTGAGAATGTACAGGCCCCCGATGCCGTGGAGCAGGCCGGCGAGCATCGCCTCGTCGGGCTGGCGCCCGAAGGCGCGCCGCGCCACGACGTAGCAGATCGCCGCCACTTCGTTGCTGGCCTTCCAGATGGCGCCGAGGTCGGCGCGGATCGGCTGCAGCGCCTGCTGCCGTTCCATCTGGCGCATGGCATGGCTCATGGCCGTGAGCCGCACCAGGTTGAAGCCGAGGCGGCTGATAGCCAGCTTGATGGTGGTCACCGAATTGCCGGCGGCATTCATGGCCGCCGAGTTGGCGAGCTGCAGGAGCCGCGCGCTGAGCACCGGCTCCGACTCGATGATGGCCACCAGGTCCTTCGCGCTGGCCTGCGGATCGGCCAGCACCAGCTGCAGGCGCCGCACCACGTCGGGAAAGGCGGGCAGGTCCACGTCCTTGCCCGGCAGGTTGGCGACCATCTGCCGCACGAATTCGAAAGCCTTGCCCACCCCGTCGCTCATTGCACCATCCCCATCACGATCACCGCCCACCCGCGGGCGCGCCCGGCCGGAGATGCTGCCATGGCCGGCCGGGGCCGTCCGATAACCGCTTCTCATCGGCCGCAGCCGGGTCATGCACTCCGGCAGCAGCCGTGCCTGGTTCACAACACCAGTCAGCCCCGGGCGCGCCGGAGCCACCGCTGCTTCAGATCCGGCGCCGGCTGCCGATGGCATTTCCTGCGAGGGCCACTACCGGCCGGGGCAGGCGAAGGGCAGCAGGCAGATGCAGGATTTCGACATGCTGGTCATCGGCAGCGGGCCGGGTGGGCAGCGCGCCGCGATCCAGGCGGCCAAGCTCGGCCGGCGCGTGGCCATCATCGAGCGCCAGGAAATCCTCGGCGGCGTCACGGCCCACACCGGCACCATCCCCAGCAAGACGCTGCGCGAGACGGTGCTCTACCTCTGCGGCTGGCGCGAGAAGGGCTTCTACGGCCGCAGCTACCGGGTGAAGGCCGAGATCACCGCCGACGACCTGATGCAGCGCCTGCGCAGCACCATCCACCAGCAGATCGAGATCATCCGCCACCAGCTCACGCGCAACGGCGTCAGCGTGGTGACCGGTGCGGCGGCCTTCGTCGATCCGCACACGCTGCGGGTCGTGGACCAGGCCGGGCACGAGCAGCTGCTGCGCGCCGGCCACCTGGTCATCGCCACCGGCACCGTGCCGCACCGGCCGGCGGAGATCCCCTTCGACGATGTGACCATCATCGACAGCGACGGCATCCTCGGCATCCGCGCCATCCCGCGCACCATGACAGTGATCGGCGCCGGGGTGATCGGCGTGGAGTACGCCACCATCTTCAGCGCGCTGGACACCAGGATCACGCTGATCGACAACCGCAACACGATCCTCGACTTCGTCGATGGCGACATCGTCGACAGCTTCCGCCACGACCTGCAGGACCGCGGCATCGCCCTGCGCCTCGGCGAGGAGGTGGCGGCCGTGGAGAAGCGTGCCGATGGCCGCGTCGTCACCCGCATGAAGAGCGGCCGCCACGTGGTGACCGACCTGGTGATGGTGGCCGCGGGTCGCGTCGGCGCCACCGCCGGGCTGGATCTCGCCAGGGCCGGCCTCGTGGCCGATGCGCGCGGCCGCCTCACCGTCGACGAACATCTGCGCAGTACGCAGCCGCACATCTATGCGGTCGGCGACGTCATCGGCTTCCCGGCGCTGGCCTCGACCTCGGCGGAACAGGGCCGCAAGGCGGCCTGCCACGCCTGCGGCGTCGAGGCCAGCGGCGCAGCGGAGCTGTTTCCCTTCGGCATCTACGCGGTGCCGGAGATCAGCATCGTCGGCCGTACCGAACGCGAGCTGCGCGACCGGGGCATCGCCTACGAAACCGGCGTGGCACGCTTCCGCGAGACCGCCCGCGGCCAGATCCAGGGCGGCAACGAGGGCCTGCTGAAGCTGATCTTCGGGCTCGAGGACCACCGCCTGCTCGGCGTGCACATCGTCGGCGAGGGCGCCACCGAGCTGATCCACATCGGCCAGGCGGTGATGGCCCACTCGGGCGGCCTCGACTACTTCATCAACTCGGTATTCAACTACCCGACGCTGGCCGAGGCCTACAAGACCGCGGCACTGGATGCCTGGAACCGGATCGGTTAGCCCCTGCCTCCGGGCGCTGCACGCGCCGTCAATCCCGCATAAGATGGCGCGCAGCTGCCATGCTGCGGGGGGGGGAGTCACGGTGCGATTCATCAAACGGCTGCTGATCGGCCTCGTCATCCTCATCGGCGCCGGCCTCGCCGCCATGTACGTCGCCGACCCCATCCTCACCACCCGCCTCGTCCGGCTGCCCTTCGGTGGCGGCAGCGGGCCGGAGGAAACCGTCAGCGGCGGCCCGGCCGCCGTGCTGCCGGTCGCGGCACCAGGCGCGCGCAGCATTGCGGCGGCAGCCCTGGACGCGGCGGTCGAGTACGGCGCGCAGACCGGCAGCCAGGCGCTGATCGTCTACCACGACGGCGCCATCCAGCTCGAGCACTACTACCCGGGCTACGACGCCAGTACCCGAACCCCGACCCAGTCCATGCACAAATCGGTGCTGGCACTGGTGGTGGGCATCGCCATCCGCGACGGCTTCATCCACTCCGTCGATGATCCCGCCGCGCGCTACCTGCCCGAGTGGGCCGGCGACGCGCGGGCGAAGATCACGCTGCGCGACCTGCTGCACCAGGCGAGCGGCCTGGACTTCCCCACCGTCGGCTTCAACCCGGTGGGCGGTTTCTTCGAACTGATGCTGGGCGGGGACATCGCCCCCATCGCGATTGGCCAGCCGGCAGTGGAAGCGCCGGGCACGCGCTTCGACTACAACAGCATCAATCCCGAGGTCCTTGGCCTGGTCCTCGAGCGCGCCACCGGCCGGCGCTACGCCAGCTATCTGTCCGACGCACTGTGGAAGCGCATCGGTGCCAGCGATGCCGCGGTGGTGCTCGATTCGGCGGAAAAAGGTGTCCCGCGCTTTTTCTGCTGCCTCAATGCGACCGCGCGCTCCTGGCTGCAGGTCGGCCTGCTGCACATCCATGCCGGCCAGTGGAACGGCGAGCAGGTGGTCCCGGCCGACTGGATCCGCGACATCCAGACTCCCTCGGCTGCCTACCCGAACTACGGCTACCTCACCTGGCTCGGCAAGCAGTACGAGGCGCAGCGCTACTACAACCACAAGACCCGCACCAGCGTCCGGCAGTCCGCGCCGTTCGCGGCGCCCGACCTGGTGTATTTCGACGGCTTCGGCGGCCAGCGGGTCTACGCCGTGCCCTCGCTCGGCCTGGTCATCGTGCGCACCGGCGCCCTCGCCACCGACTGGGACGAGGCCCGGCTGCCGAACCTGGTCATCGGTGGCATCAGCACCCGCGCGCCCTGATGCCGGAACGCGCCCGCTAGCGGATCAGGCCGAGGAATTCGTTGCGGGTCTGCGGCTGGTCGCGGAAGCTGCCGAGCATGCAGGACGTGGTCATGATGGAGTTCTGCTTCTCCACGCCGCGCATCATCATGCACATGTGCTGCGCTTCGATGACGACGCCGACACCCTTGCCCTGGATCGCCCGCTGCACGGTCTCGGCGACCTGGCGGGTGAGCACTTCCTGGATCTGCAGGCGCCGCGCGAAGAAGTCGACGATGCGCGCGATCTTCGACAGTCCCAGAACCTTGCCATCCGGCAGGTAGGCCACGTGGCACTTGCCGATGAAGGGCAGCATGTGGTGCTCGCAGAGCGAGTACATCTCGATGTTGCGGACGATGACCAGTTCCTCGGTGTCGCTGGTGAACACCGCCTCGTTGATCAGCTCGTCGAGGTTCTGCCGGTAGCCGCGCGTCAGGAAGTGGAAAGCCTGGGCGGCGCGCTCGGGCGTGCGTACCAGCCCCTCGCGGTTCACGTCCTCGCCGAGGAGCGTGATGATTTCGCGGAAATGGCCTTCCATGGCCTGGATGGCCTGGTGTTCGTCGCTGGACATCGTGGTTTCCTCTGCTCCCCGCTGCGGGTCAAGACTGGCCAGCAGGACTGGCCCGGAAACCCGGCATCATAGCCCGGACGGTGGCGCCTGCCTCAAGCACCGCTGCGGCCTGACCGCCTCCTGAGCGCCGGCAACGCCGGGTCGGGCGGCCGGGCGGCGGTGCGCTCCAGCGCCTGCGCCATGCCGGCGATGGTGGGTGCCTCGAACAGCGCGAGCAGCGGCAGCTCCAGCGCGAACGCATCGCGCACCCGCGCGATCAGCCGCGTGGCTAGCAGCGAGTGCCCGCCCAGCGCAAAGAAGTCATCGTGCACGCCGAAGTCGGCACGCCCCAGCACCCCGGCCCACAGCTCCAGCAGCCGCCGCTCGATCTCATTGCGCGCGGGCACCGCCGCCGCCACCGCCGGGCGCCCCGGCGCCGGCAGCGCCGCCGCGTCCAGCTTGCCGTTCGCCCTGCGCGGCAACTCCGCCAGCGGGATAAATAAGCCTGGCACCATATATTCAGGCAGCCGCTTGCGCAGCCATCGGCGCGTGGCGGCTTCGTCGAAGGCCGCGGCCGGCACCACGTACGCCGCCAGCAGCTCCTCCCCGTCGAGATCCGTGGCGATCACCGCGGCCTCGCGGATCGAAGTGTCCTGCGCGAGCGCTGCTTCCACCTCCCCGGGCTCCACGCGGATGCCCCGCAGCTTCAGCTGCCGGTCGGTCCGGCCGGCGAACTGCCACTGCCCGTCGGGCAGGCGCCGCAACCGGTCGCCGCTGCGGTAGCGCGGCCCGCAGCCGTGCGCCAGCCACGGGCTCGCGATCTCCACCTCGCCCTGCCAGCCGTCGTCGATGACGCGCACCTCCACGCCCGGCACCGGCAGTCCCACCGGCAGCTTCTCGCCCAGTACCCGCGTGTCGTGGTCGGCGAAGTACTGCAGTACCGTCGTGCACTCCGTCAGCCCGAGGCCGTTCACGAACCGCGCACCGCGCCGGAAGCGCAGCTTGAAGAGATCCAGGTCGCTGCGCCGGGCCTCCTCGCCGCCCAGCACCACCAGGCGGACCCGCGACAGGTCCTGGTCACAGGTCACCCGCCCGCCGAACAGCCAGCGGTACACGGTCGGCGTGCAGTGCAGGATCGTCACACCCTGCTCCGCCACCCGGTCCACCAGCTCCGGCGCGCTCAGGCTCCCGCGCAGGTCCAGGCAGTGCACCGCGGCGCCGTTGAGCAGCGCGCCGAAGAGGTCCTGCACCGCCGCGTCGTAGCCGTAGCCGGAGAACAGCGCCAGCCGGTCATCCGGCGTGATGCCCAGCTGCGACGCCCAGGTGCCGACCAGTCCGAGAACGTTGCCCTGCGCCTGCTCGACCGGCTGCGGTCGGCCGGTCGTGCCCGAGGTGAACAACAGGTAGGCCGGCGCGGCAGGATCGGCGGGCATCGGCGGCGGCGGCAGCGCCGGCCCGTCCTGCGCGTCGGCCAGCACCAGCGGCAGGCCGCTCGCGTCCAGCCACGGCGCCGCCGCCAGGCGCAGCGTGTCGGTGACGATGGCCGTGGCACCGGCGTCGGCCAGCAGCTGCTCCTGCCGTGCCCGCGGCGCGTAGGGGTCCAGCGGCACATAGGCGCAGCCGGCGCGCAGCGTGCCCAGAAGGCCCGCGACCATCGCCCGGTCATGGCCGAGCAGCAGCGCCACCCGGCCGCGTGCCCCGGCGGCGGCCAGCCTTGCGGCCAGCGCGTCGGCCCGCGCCTGCA